>CAVQOV010000001.1:0-45188 GCA_963714615.1 uncultured Alphaproteobacteria bacterium
ATATCCGGTGCGCCTGCGCGCGGGCGGCGGCCTTGGGCTGCATCACTGGCCCCCGAGGATGCGGTTCACTTCGGCCACCATGTCGGCCAGCGGCACTTCGGTCTGGGCAGGCTGGGCCTTCCATTCCTCATGGCTGGCCTCGGCTGCGATGCGCGCGCCCAGATACAGGTCCTTGATCTGCACCACGCCCCGCGCCGCCTCATCCCCGCCCTGGATGATCGCTATGGGGGAGTTGCGCTTGTCGGCATACTTGAGCTGATTGCCGAAGTTCTTCGGGTTGCCCAGATAGACCTCGGCGCGGATACCCGCCCGGCGCAATTCGCCCGCCATCGCCTGATAGTCGGCCATCCGGTCACGGTCCATCACGGTGACCACGACAGGGCCACGGTCAACCAACTCCAGCCGCCCCTTTTCGCGCAGCGCGGCCAGAAGGCGGTCAACGCCGATCGAGATGCCGGTGGCTGGCACGGATTGCCCGGTAAAGCGCTTGACCAGATCGTCATAGCGCCCGCCGCCCGCGACCGAGCCGAACTGCCGGGGGCGGCCCTTGTCGTCGAGGATCTCGAACGTCAGTTCGGCCTCGAATACCGGGCCGGTGTAGTAGCCAAGGCCGCGCACGACGGAGGGGTCGATGACGATACGGTCGGGGCCATAGCCCTGGGTCGCCAACAGTGCAGCGATCTCTTCCAGTTCGTCCACACCTTCTAGACCGACCCGAGAATCTCGAACAAGTTCTCTTAAGTAATGGGTGGTTCTCTGGTTCCAGAGCGCCACATCTCCCGGGTCGAGACCGATGCCTTTGCGACCCTGATAAGTTGTGCCTTCCATCGCAAAGCGCATCTTATTCGCTAAACGATAGTCGGCCTCATTAATGGCCATAGAGTCATCCCAGAGCCGCTGCCGGATCGTGTCATCGGCCCTCACGAAAGCCATCATGACCTGTAGCTGTGCTGCGCTCAGCCCCGCACCCCTGGTGAAGTCGCCCGACGCATCCTCGCGCCCCTCGCCCAACAGCGCGCGCACGCCCGCCTCGCCCAGCCGGTCCAGCTTGTCGATGGCGCGCATGACTATGCCGCGTTCATCCTCGAACCGGGTGGGATCGGACGGGTCCAGCACGCCGGCCACCTCCATCACCCCGTTCAAGACCTTCCGGTTATTCACCCGCACGATGTAGTCGCCGCGCTCGATCCCCACCGCCTCCAGCGTGTCGGCCAGCATGGCGCAGATCTCTGCATCCGCGGCCACGCTCGCCGACCCGACCGTATCCGCGTCGCACTGATAGAACTGCCGGAACCGCCCCGGCCCCGGTTTCTCATTCCGCCACACCGGCCCCATCGCGTAGCGCCGGTAGGGAGAGGGCAGATCGTTGCGATACTGGGCCGCCACGCGCGCCAGGGGTGCTGTCAGGTCATAGCGCAGCGCCATCCAGTCGCCCGCGCGGCTGGCGCCCTCTTCATCCTCTTGCCAGGCGAAAACGCCGGCATTGGGGCGGTCCACATCGGGAAGGAACTTGCCCAAAGCCTCGACCGTTTCCACGGCCGATGTTTCCAGCGCGTCAAAGCCATAGCGGTGATAGACCCCGGCGATCGCCGCCAGCATCGCGTTGCGCGCGCCCACCTCGGCGCCGAAATAGTCGCGAAACCCCTTGGGCGTCTCCGCGCGCGGTCTGCGGGGGCCTTTGTCTTTTGCCATCGCCATATGCCTTTACCAGTGTCGGCGCGGGTGTAGCGGATGGGAAACAAAGGGACAAGCGGCGCGAAATAGGGCTGGGCAAGGGGGCGGTTGCGACGGATGATGCGGCCCGAGGCATGGGACGGGTTCGAATGAGCGACGCAATGAAGGCGATGGAGGAACAGATCGCGCATCTGACGCGCGGGCTGGACGATCTGTCGGACGTGGTGGCGCGGCAGGCGCGGGACATCGCTGCGATGTCGCGCAGGCTGGGGATGCTGGCAGAACGCGAGGCCGCACGCGAGGTCGACCAGGGAGGGACGATCCCGCTGGCCGACCAGAAGCCGCCGCACTGGTAGGCGTCAGGCGACCGGCAGCGCCGTCGTCGCCTTGATCTCCTTCAGCACGAAACTGGACACCACGGCGCGCACGAAACCGCTGCGCAGCAGGTGGTGCGACATGAACGCCTCATAGGCTTCGACATCCGCAACCCGCACCTTCAGCACATAGTCCGCCGTCCCCGATACCGCGTGGCATTCGAGGATCTCGGGCAGGCGCCGCACCAGGGCGCAGAACCCCTCGACCGCCGTTTCGGAATGGTCGTGCAGGCTGATCGCGGCCAACACGCACAGCTTTGCCCCCACCTGTGCCGGGTCCAGAAGCGCCACGCGCGCCCGGATCACGCCTGCTGCCTCCAGTTCCTGCATCTTGCGCCACAGGGTGCTTTGGGCCATGCCGACGCGCTGCGTCATCTCTGCCAGCGACAGCGACGCGTCACGCTGAACTTCCCACAATAACCGCTTTTCTTGATCTGAAAATTCCATATTCCTGCCGTTTCCGGTTATCTTTCCCTCATAATCCCATATCCCCGGCATTTCTGAAAGAAATTCCCGCGCGGTTTGGCGCATAATATCGCACCGAAGATTTGCGAGGATCGATGCGCCGTGCCCGGATATGACAGCAAGTTGCCCGATGCCGAAGGCCGCTACCGCTACACAGCGGACGAAGACGCGGTCTGGGGGGAGCTGTTCCGCCGTCAGATGCGGTTCCTGCCGGGCAAGGTGGTGCCCGCCTATCTGGACGGCGTGGCGCGCCTTGGCCTGACCGACGCGTCCGTGCCGCAGATCGCCGATATCGACGCAACGCTGGCCCGCCTGACCGGCGCGGGCGTCGAAGGTGTGCCCGCGATCATCCCGCCCTCGCAGTTCTTCGACCTGTTGTCGCGCAAGCGCTTTCCGGTCGCGACCTTCCTGCGCCGGCGCGAGGATATCGACTATATCGAGGAACCCGACATCTTCCACGAGGTGTTCGGCCATTGCCCGCTGCTGAGCGATCCCGATTATGCCGCCTTTGTCGAACGCTTCGGCACGCTGGCGAAGGCGCTGGGCAAAAGCTATTCCTGGCGGCTGTTCCGGCTGTTCTGGTTTACGGTCGAGTTTGGGATGATCCGCACGGCGGACGGGTTGCGGGCCTATGGCGCGGGAATAGTGTCCTCGCCGTCGGAGGCCGCACATGCGATGGGCGGCACCGCCGAGATGGCGGACTTTGACCTGATGACCGTCCTGCGCACCCCCTACCGGATCGACATCGTGCAGCCCGTCTATTTCGTCATCGACAGCTTTGCAGCCCTTTCGGACGCGCTGGACGTGGACCTGGGCGCGATGATCGACGAGGCAAAGCGGCTGGGCGATCTGCCCGCGAAGTTCGACGTGGCGGCGTGACGATCTTGTAGCCCTTCGGAAATACTGAAAAGGTCGCGCGACATTTCCCGCGCGCGAGCTTTCCCATGCGTTTCCCGATCCGCCGCGATATTGGTGGCCTGCACCTGCCCACGGTCCTGTTCAGCTATGCCCTTGGGGCCGCTGGCGGTTTCGTGGCGAAGACCGTGCATCTGCCGCTACCGATGCTGCTGGGGTCGCTGCTGGCGGTGGGGGCGGCGGCGGTCGCGGGGCTGCGGCCTTTCGGGCAGTTGCCGCAAGCACCGCAGCGGATGCGGCAGATCTTCATTCCCATCATCGGCGTGTCGATCGGCGGCGCGTTCCGCCCCGATATCCTGGCCGAGGCGGGCCAGTGGTGGCCCTCGCTGGTGGCTTTGTGCCTGTTCATCCCCGTCGTGCATTTCGCAGGCTACCGCGCCCTGCGTGCGACCGGGCGGCTGGATCCGCTGACCGCGTTCTTCGGCACGGCGCCGGGCGGCCTGATCGAAGCGGTGCAGATGGGAGAGGAGATGGGCGCCGATCCCCGGATGCTGACGATGCTGCAATTCCTGCGGCTGATCCTGACGATCATCCTGGTGCCGCTTGCCTTTACCTGGATGACGGGGCGTGCCGTGGGATCGGGCGGCGGGGTGGTGATGACCGGCGGCGATGTGCCGCTGGGCCTGGCCGATGTTGGCATTCTGGCGATTTGCGCGGTGGTCGGGGCCTGGGCCGGGTTCAAGTCGCGGATGCCGGCGGGGCTGATCACCGGGCCGATCCTGTTTTCCGGGGTGGCGCATCTGGCCGGGCTGACCGAAACGGTGCCGCCGGTCTGGTTGCTGTCGCTCACCCAGGTGGTGATCGGCACCACGCTGGGGGTGCGGTTTGCGGGAATGCCGCCCTCGCAGTTCGTGGTGGCGCTGCGGCTTGCCGCGCTGAACGTGACGCTGACCATAGGAGCGGCGGCAGGCGTGGCGGTGGTGCTGTCAGGCCCGGTGCATGAACCGGTGGCGGCGGTGTTCCTGGCCTTTGCGCCCGGCGGTCTGGCCGAAATGGCGCTGATCGCGCTGTCGCTGCAGATGAGCGTCGTCTACGTCACCGCCCACCATGTGTTCCGCATCGTACTGGCGGTGACGGTGGCGCGGGCTTTTGCGGGACGGGTGAAAAGGTAGGACGCGATCTTGGGCCCTACCGGGGTGCCGATGAGGGTGTGGCTGCTATGCGGGACAAAGCCGACCTTGGATTTTTCCCCTTCGCTGACGCAGCATCGCTTTGCACATGCGGCGGGGTTTTCGCCGCGTGGCAGCCCATGTCGTGGAAGCGGTCATTGCTTACTGGTGTCGAACGGCTGATCCAATAAACCGCGCGTTCGCTGCATGGCGTTTTGACACGAAAGACGCGGACAAGCCCGCCATGAGACGCCAAGCCCAATTCGCCCCTTGGCTACATAGCCCTCAAACAGCAATGGAGCGGATGAACCGTCGCACTTAGGCAATACGGTCGGTTTCTGGCGTTTGCAACGTGCATTGCCGAGTGGAGTGCCGAGACGCGACCCACGAACCGTTTTCGGACAGACTATTTTGACAAACGCGGATACGACCTCCCGCATCCGATCAATTTGAAATCAGCGGACCACATTCGACGAACCCAGTCTTCTCTCATCGGTCCGCGTCCTGCCGTTGGCTACCGCCTCAACTGCGATCACCTGCCGACGCTATGGCCAGTTCATACTGTCAGCTGACGATCCATCACTTCATCTGCACTGCCGTCTATCACCCCAGCTTTTCGGAACGTTGGGGTGATTGTATGCTCGGCGCCATGACCATACGGCAGGCCCTCCGATTCGTTACCTCTCGCGACGGCACCCGGATCGCGGTGGCCGCCATCGGTCAAGGGCCGCCGCTTCTACGCACCGCACATTGGCTGAGCCATGTTCAGTACGACACCGAAAGCCCTGTCTGGCGGCCATGGCTGCGCGCGCTTTCGGCCCGCCACTCCTATATCCGCTATGACCAGCGCGGCTGCGGTCTGTCCGACCGCAATCCGACCGATATCTCGTTTGCGGCCTGGCGCGACGATCTTGATGCAGTTGCCGCCACGATTGAGGCACCACGATTCCCGATCCTGGGCATGTCGCAGGGCGGTGCGCTTGCCATTGACTTCGCGCTACGGCATCCCGAGCGCGTATCTAAACTGATCCTGCTCGGCGCCTATGGGCGCGGGGGGCTGAAGCGGGCACGGACTGAGCGCGAGCAGGCCGAGGCGCGGCTGCTGATCGACATGATCCGCCTTGGATGGGGCCGCGACAACCCGGCGTTCCGGCAGGTCTTTACGCATATGTTCATTCCGGGCGGCACCGCAGAGCAGCACCGGTGGTGGAGCGATTTGGAGCGCATCACCTCGACCGCGGAGATCGCCGCACGGACGCTGGAAGAGCTTTTCGAAATTGACGTCTCTGACGGCGCGGCGTCTTTGCGGCTTCCGGTTCTGGTCATGCATTCCCGTGGCGATGCGCGGATCCCGTTCGAGGAGGGCCGCCGGCTTGCCTCACTGATCCCGGATGCGCGGTTCGTGCCGCTCGACAGCGACAACCACGTTCTGTTGCCCACCGAACCTTCCTGGGGCCGCTTTGTCGCCGAGCTGGATGATTTTCTGAGCGAACCGGATGCGAACCTGCCCTGTGCAGCGGCTGTCAGCGCGCATCTTTCGCCTGCCGAGACCGCCGTCTTTGCGCTACTGGCCGAAGGGTTGGACAACCGAACGATCTCGGAGCGCCTCGGCAAGAGCGAAAAGACCGTTCGCAATCAGGTGACCGCGATCCTCGACAAGCTGGGCGTGCACAGCCGCGCCGAGGCCATCGTGCGTGCGATCAAGCCATAGTGGGACAACCGTCCTAGCGGATCGCGTCGATTTCCGGCCATGCCGGGACACCTGCCCCATGCCTGACGCCCATACCTCATATTCACTTGGAAACAGTGATGTGGAGGTATCGCAGATATGCGCATTGTTGCTGAAGTCCTCGAACGGAGCTGGTTGTCGATACATTCTGCCGAATTCCGGGCGATGGCGGCACTGTCGCTTGCGGCGTTGTTCTGGTCGGGCAATTTCATCGCTGGTCGGGCACTGCGCGATGATATCGGCCCAATCGAGCTGAATTTTCTCCGATGGGCGCTTGCGGGTCTGCTGTTCCTGCCGCTGGTCGGCGGCAGACTGGTCCGATACCGCGCAATCCTGCGCCGCGAGTGGCGGCTGGTCGTGCTTTTGGCAGCCACCGGTGTCGCGGGCTTCCACAGCATGGTCTATCAGGCGCTGACCGCCACGACAGCTGTCAACGCGCTGCTGATCCTGACGCTGGTCCCGGTGGCGATCCTGATCTTCGAGGCGGCGAAAGGTGCGACCCGACCGACCCCTCGCCACTGGACCGGCACCGCCTTGTCGCTCGCCGGTGCGGGTGTTCTGATCGCTGGCGGGGGTGCTGTTGGAGCTGCTGGATTCACGGCTAACCCGGGCGATCTCTGGATGCTTGCCGCCGTGCCGGTCTGGGCCGCCTACAGCCTGCTGCTGCGTCGCCGACCAGCCGACCTGCCACATGACGTGGCGCTGGCCGCAAGCATCGCGATAGCCCTGGCAATGTTGTTGCCAATTGTCCTGATCCGGGCACCCGATGCGACCTTTGACTTTTCGCCCCGCCTGATCGGCGCGCTGGTCTACATAGCGCTCCCCGCCTCGCTCGCGGCATTCCTGCTGTGGTCCCATGGCGTGTCACGGCTCGGACCGGCGCGGGCGGGTCAGTTCGTCCATCTCATGCCGGTCTTTGGTCCCATCCTCGCGGTGATGCTCCTGGGCGAGACCATCACTCCCCGGCATCTCGGCGGGGCGCTCTGCGTTTTCGCCGGGATAGTTCTCGTCAACTTCAATTCAGAAAGGAAACGATCATGAACGCTCCGAACACAGACACTCTCAACCTCTTCATCGGCCAGCTTCTGGCCGATCTCGGCGGCGCGGCCAGCGTGCCGCTGGTGCGGATGGGCGACGCGCTCGGCCTCTATCAGGCGCTGCACGAGAAGGGGCCGCTGCCCCCCGCTGGACTGGCGGATGCGACCGGCTGCGACGAGCGCTACCTGCGCGAATGGCTCGCGGCGCAGGCGGCCTCCAACTATATACGCTATGACGCCAAGGCGGGCACCTATGACCTGACACCCGAACAGGCGGCGGTGTTTGCGGACGAGACCAGCCCGGTCTATCTGGTCGGTGCCTTCGATCTGATGGCGGCGATGCAGGCCAACCAGACCGACGTGCAAGCCGCATTCCTGACCGGCGATGGCGTGGGCTGGGGCGATCAGGCGCAATGCCTGTTCTGCTCGGTAGCGAAATTCTTCCGACCGGGCTATCTCAACAACCTCGTGCAGGCCTGGCTGCCGGCGCTGGACGGCGTGGTGGAGAAGCTGCAACGCGGCGCGCTGGTCGCCGATATCGGCTGCGGGCATGGGCATTCGACCCTGCTGATGGCCGAGGCGTTCCCGAAATCGACCTTCATCGGCTATGACTTCCACGAAGGGTCCATCGCCGAAGCGTCCGAACATACGCGCATCCACGGCAAGACCGCCAATTTGAGCTTCGAAGTCGCGATGGCCAAGAAGCTTCCGCGCGAGGGGTTTGATCTGATCACCTCATTCGACTGCTTGCACGACATGGGTGATCCCGCAGGTGCCGCGGCGTCGGTAAAAAAGGCGCTGAAGCCCGACGGCACCTGGATGATCGTCGAACCGATGGCGGCGGACACGGTGGCGGGCAACCTGAACCCGATCGGGCGGATCTTCTATTCGGCCTCGACGATGATCTGCGTGCCGACCTCGAAGGCGCAGGAGGTGGGCACCGCCCTTGGCGCCCAGGCGGGCGAGGCGCGGCTGCGCAAGGTGATCGAAGGCGCGGGTTTTCGCAAGGTGCGCCGGGCGACCGAAACACCGTTCAACATGGTGCTCGAAGCGCGGCCCTGAGGCGCGCATTTTCGGCTCCGGACCGGCGAAATGCCGTCAGAGAAAGGTTCAATGGAGGCGCGCCGGGCGACCGGCGCGCCTCCCCATTTCGAAAGGCCTAGCCAAGCCTGTGGTGCAATATATCGTTGGTCGTGTCGGCCTTGGATTTGCCGTTGCCCGCGGCACTACGGATTCATCGAAGCTGGTCGGTTCGTTGGGTGTCATCGGGCCCACGGCCGCCAAAATCAGCATTCGGCGCGAATGAGAGAACCGGGTTGAGTCAATTCTTGTGACGGCCGTCACGGTTCTTCGCTGGCCCAGCCAATGCTCTCCTCGTTCAGGTCGTTGCAAGGTCTGGATGCTGACCTCATTCGACATGTGACCTTACATCAGACGCCGATACGGACGTCATTTCGGGCGGGGACGGGAGGGCGATCCAAGTGACCTTGCCGAGCGATGCCGAGGGCCCAATTCCACGTTTCCAGTCACTCGTTTCCGCGTTTCCTTCCATGATCCTTCCAACGACATGAGCCGATGAAGTGGGTGCGCACGACTGGTGCGCCTGGATGATTTGGAGAATTGTAAATGTCTACCACACTGAACGCAGGTCGAATTGCGAAAGGCGCGTCCTGGACGCGGGCGTTAGCTGAATTTCTAGCGGCGTTCGTCGCCCGTCGCCGCGAGCGGCGTGCCGATCGGAGGAACAGAACGGAGCTACAGGAACTGTCCGACCACATACTGCGCGACATCGGTGTTTCGCGCGGCAATATTCCCTGGCTGGTCGCCGAACTGCGGCGCAGCGGCAAGGGCCGACCGGATCGGTCATGGATGATCTGATCGAACGGCGTTCTGCCGTGCGAGGCCGGTCGGTGGCATCCGCCGGGCAACTGGTTGTCGCGCTGCACTGCTCCGGCGGAACGCCGGGGCAGTGGAGATCGCTTTCGGCTCGGCTCGGACCCAGAACCCGCCTTTGCGCCCCAAGTTTCCACGGCGCACCGGGCGGGCCTTCATGGCGGGCGGGACGATCGTTCCGACTTTCCGACGACGCCACGCCCATCCTGTCCGTAATCGACACTCATGCCGGGCCGGTGCATCTGGTCGGCCATTCCTTCGGCGGCGCGGTCGCACTGTGGATCGCGGCACGGCGGCGGGCGCGCATCGCCTCGCTGGCCCTCTACGAACCGACACCACTCCATCTTCTGGAACGGCTCGGCGAGGAGGGTGCGAAGGCGCGACGGGAACTTGAGGAGGAGATGCGCCTTATTCGCGGCAACGTCGCCATTGGCGCGCTACGGGAGGCCGCAGCCCTTACCGCCGACTACTGGAACGGTACCGGCGCATGGTACGGGTTCCGACCTGAATTGCAGGACGCGCTGGTCCGGCAACTGCCGCACGGCGCGCGCGTCTACGAGGCGCTGTTCGCCGAGACCACGCCCCCGGAAGCCTATTCTGCGTCAGGCGTGCCGGTACGGCTTCTTGTTGGTGAACATTCACCGCGACCTGCGCATGTCCTGGCAGAGGGGCTGGCCCACTGGATGCCCGGCGCAGAGTTGATCACGCTCCACGGCGTCGGCCACATGGGCCCGCTGACCCATGCAGAACAGGTGGCCCGGTTGATGCGACCCGCGCTTGCGTGAAAGATGGACCCGCCCGTTTCCGGGCGGGTCCTATTCTTCTGCCAGAATCTCGTCGCCGATACGCGCGACTTCGTCCACCAGCAGATCCAGGTCCTCAATCCGCGTGCGATGGTTGCAGAACGCCACGCGCAGGCTGTGCTGCCCGTTCAGTGTCGTGTCCAAGATCACCGCGATTCCGCATTCCTGAAGCCGCAGCATGATCTCGATGTTGTCGCGCACCTCGCGCAGCACATCGTCCAACGGCGTTGGATCGACCGGCACGGGACTTTCGAAGCCGCGGCGTACGGAAGGCGGCATCTCGTGCCAGACGGCACGCGCGCGCAGGTCCGCCAAGTCACGGAGAGCGTCCGAGATGGCGCACCTGATGATGCGCTCGGCCCCGGCCCAATCGTCGGGGTCGAGCGTTTCATCCACGGCGACGAAATCCGCAGTGTGCATGACTCAGGCCGCGAAACGGGCGCCGGGGGTGGAACGCGACAGCGCCCATTCCTCGTCGTCCATCTCCTCTGCGATGCCCTCGAAGAGCGGCGTCGACAGATAGCGCTCGCCGGTGTCGGGCAACATGCAGAGTATCGTCGATCCCGCCGGTGCCCTTTCGGCGATCTGGCGGGCGACGGCGAAGGTGGCGCCGGAGGAGATGCCACAGAAGATGCCTTCGCGGCTGGCGAGATCCCTGGCCCATTTGATCCCGTCCGGCCCCGAAACCTTGACAACCTCGTCGTATAGTTGCGCATCGGTCGCCTCTTGCAGCACCAAGGGAATGAAGTCGGGGGTCCAGCCCTGGATCGGGTGTGGCTCGAAGGCCGTATGTCCTGCGGCAGGCGCGCCGTCGCCGTCGCGGGGCTGTGCGATCCCGCTCGAGAGCAGCGCAGCATTGGCGGGCTCGGCCAACACGATCCGCGTCTCGGGGCTTGCCTTGCGCAGCACGCGGCCGACGCCGGTCACGGTGCCGCCGGTGCCATAGCCGGTCACGAAATAGTCCAGCCGCTGGCCGTCGAAGTCGCCGAGGATCTCGCGCGCCGTCGTGGCGGCATGGATATCGGCGTTGGCCGCCGTCTCGAATTGCCGGGCAAGGAACCAGCCGTTGGTCTCGGCAAGTTCGGCCGCCTTGCGATACATCCCGTAACCCTTCTCGGCGCGCGGCGTCAGCACGACCTTCGCGCCGAGCATACGCATCAGCTTGCGGCGCTCGACCGAGAAACTGTCGGCCATCGTCACCACCAGCGGATAGCCCTTCTGCGCGCAGACAATCGCCAACCCGATGCCGGTATTGCCGCTGGTCGCCTCGACCACCGTCTGACCCGGGCTAAGCTGGCCGCGCCGCTCGGCGTCCTCGATGATGTTCAGCGCCAGCCGGTCCTTGACCGAACCGGCAGGGTTGAAGAATTCGGCCTTGACGTAGATCGTCGACTTTCCGGCGCCGAGATTGTTGATCCGGATCGTCGGCGTGTCGCCGATGGTGTCGAGGACGCTGTCGAACAGGCGACCCCGGCCGTTTGTGGTGCGGATTGTATTTGTCGGTTTCATGATATGTTTCCTGATTTCTGGCGTTGCTGGCCCCTGAAGGGGCCAGCACTGCGGGGTCAATTGGTCTTGGCGCGTGGGTCGTCGGCAGGGTTGACGTAGGTGACGCCGAACGGTCCGATGGCGTTGATCTGCACCACCGTTTCCTCCTCGGTCCAGGCGAAGTGCGCCATGCCGGTTGGAAGCTGAACGAAGCTGCCGGCGGGCAGGATCGGGGCGGCGGACTTGTCATGAACCTTGCCTGCCCCCACACCGAAGCCGCCTGAAATTACGGTGACATGTTCCTCCTCAGGGTGGAAATGCGGAGGAATGATGTATCCAGCGGGTAGTTTGAGGCGCATCACGAACGGCCCTTCCTCTGCCGGACTGCCGTGCAGCACCGCGAACTGGGCCCCGGCGGGCAGCGTCGGGGGGCCTGGCTGGAACACGACTTCGTCGACCGACACGGCCTTGTGGTGAATTTCTCCGTTGTGGGCGCTGATCGGACCGGACATGCCAACAACTATTGCCAGGCCGACCGCCGCCGCCAGCGGCACGATTGGATTGAAAGGATTGGGATTCATCTGTATCTTCCTTTTGTGTGATCTGGCCGTACCGCTTGGCGAGATTTGCCTGCCCGTGAGCGGTGCGGAAACCGGAATTTCCCGGTTCGTCGGAACACTACAAACCGTTCGCTTGCACGGCCGTTGAAGCCGTCGTGGAAATCCGCATGGAAACGTCAGGCTCAGTCACCGTCGTCGGTACTCGGCTCACAATCCGGATCATCGGTCGGGTGCAGGTATCGCATTACGGTAGCCCGGTGGGATTGCCACAGTCTCGCAAGTTGCGGGCGCTGCTCGTCTACCTGGCGCTTGCCACCCATCCGGTCGGTCGTAGCCGCATCTGCGAGCTCCTTGGCGACGTCGCAAGCGACCCACGAAGCGAGTTGCGCTGGTATCTCAGCAAGCTGAGAACAGTCCTGGACAGGCCCGATTGTCGCCGGATCGTGGCCAACGAAGACATGGTCAGCCTTGATCTGAGCGATGCCGAGGTCGATGCGATTCAGATCGAGAACGCCATGCGAACCGGTCTTGACGCGGCAGGAACAGATGAGCTGCGCCGGATCGCCGACCTTTTTGTGGGGGATTTCGCCGAGGGGCTGGACCTGCACCGCAGCCCGCAGCTTGACCACTGGCTGACGACACAGCGCGCCCACTTTCGTACCTGCCATGCGGCAATTCTCGACCAGTTGATCGGACGCCTTCCACAGGACCATCCCGAGGCGCGGCGACTGGCGGAAACCTGGGTCGCCCTGGCGCCGTTCGAGCCGCGCGCGCACCGCGCATTGATGGCCGCGTCCGGGCCAATAGAGGCGCAGCGCCATCTCGCTGCCGCAGTGCGTCTGTTCGAAACGGAAGACCTGGACCCATCATCGTTGCGTCTGACGTGGCAAACGCTGTACGCCGCTCCGTCAGGCACGGCGGAACTCGCCACGGCATCTCGTCTTCCGACCCTGCCCGAACAGCGTCCGGTCCGCACGTCGCTGGCCGTGACGCCGTTCACTGAATCTGACATCTCCGCCGGTCATTCGGGGCTCGGCGGTGGACTGACCCGCGACATCATCACCCGGCTGGCAAAGCTGCGGTCGCTCTTCGTGATCGCGCAAGGCTCGGTCTTCGCGCTGGCCGAGCGCGGGATGAGTCCCGAGGAGGCGGCGCAGCGCCTCGACGTCGATTACGTTGTCAGCGGCGCTGTGCGGCGACGCAGCGGACATGTTATCGTGAGTGTGGAACTCGCCGAGGCGCGCACCGCCCGCATCATCTGGTCCGACAATTACGAAGCGGACGAGGCAGAAGCCTTCGACATCCTGGACCAGATCGGCGACAGGATCGTTTCCGCCATCGCCAGCGAAGTCGAGACGGCCGAGAAGAACAGGGCGGTCCTCAAGCCGCCGGAACTCGCTGAACGCCTGGGAAGCCCATCACCGCGGCCTCTGGCACATGCACCGCTTCACCAGGGACGACAACCTGCAGGCGCAGCGCTTCTTCCGCAGATCGATCGAAGCCGATCCCACCTTTTCCCGCGCCTTTTCGGGGCTCTCCTTCACGCACTGGCAGAACGCCTTCCAGAACTGGGAAGACCGCCGAAGCGAAACCGACCTCGCCTTCGATGCAGCCGGCCGGGCGCTGATGGCGGACGACCACGACCCTGCCGCGCATTGGGCGATGGGCCGGGCGCTCTGGCTGCGTCGCGACGAGCGTCAGGCGATTGACGAACTGCAGCAGGCGGTGGATCTCAGCCCGAATTTCGCCATGGGTCACTATGCGCTGGCCTTCGTGCAGTCGCAGTCCGGCGATCCTGCGGCGGCGCTTGGCTCGGCCGATCTCTCGCGACACCTCAGTCCGTTCGATCCGCTTCTGTTCGGCATCCTTGGCGCCAAGGCGATGGCTTTTGTGCGCCTCGGCCAATACGAGGAGGCTGCGGACTGGGCGCTGAAGGCCGTCGCGCGCCCCAACGCACATATCCTGATCCAGCAGATCGCGGCGTTTTGCCTGGCGCTCGCCGGTCGCATCGACGAGGCGCGGGTGATCGGAGCGGCGGTCCGGCGCGCGCGGCCGGGATACAAGTTCGACGAGTTCCTGCATGCATTCCAGTTCCCCGCCGACGCCGAGGCGATTTTCAGGCGTGCGGCCAGGGAATTGGGGCTTGATTGATCCTGCGTGCTGTCGCCGGCCGGTGTGGCGGGATATCAGCGCCGATGCTGTGGTATCCTCTCCGCATCGCGATGCCGTCAATCCGAAAGGTCCCATTGCAGCGTGGCTTTCCGGGCGGTAGACGCAGAACGTACCGGTGCGCAGACTGTTGGCGAGATGCCGGCCAAGGGCGGGATGGGCGACCTCGATCCGGCGGATCGCGTGACGAACCCGCCAGGTCACGGTGCTGCGCGTCCTTTCCGCGAGATCGCCAAGCCGCCTGCTGCGTCCGCCAAGGCCGACTGCTTGCGCCATCGCCGCGATAAGGGCGTCGAGTTCCCCGCGCAGCCGCTCGGCCCGACCGATGTCGTTATGGTCCTCCGCTTCCGCCAGGTCCTCCTGGAGGTCACGGATGCGGGATTTTAGCGCGGCACGGGCCTTGTCATCTAGAATTGCGCCCAGATCTCCTTCGGGTTCGCGCCGGGCGAGGTCGAGACAATGGATCTCGATCTCCGGTTGCGCCACCAGCCGCTGGATGTCTTCTATTCCCTTGAGGTCCGGCAGAAGGGTCGTGGTTCCGAGAAACTCGACCTGCCATCCGGTGCCGGAACGGCGCAGAGCCGCGCGGGCGACAGGATCGGGTTGTGGCGGCGTGGTGGCTGTCATCTTCGTGCCCAACCGGGCAAAGCCGTCCACCACCAGTGCGCGATCCTCCGCTCTGCGGAAAGGGCTGACTTTCAAGAGCCACTCCAGCGTTTCACCGGTTTTCGGTGTTCCGCCCGACAGGATCTTTTCGCTGTAGAGCCTGTCGAACGCCGCCAGATGCACGCGACCCTCATCCAGGCGACCGAGATGGGCGCAGGCAACCGCGGCGCAGGCAGGGATGTCGATGATCGGTAACGAGTGCAGGCGCCGAAAGCTTTCGAGCGCCCGATCGAAGTCGCGCGCGAAGAGATAGGCGTAAAGCGCCGCCGCATGATAATCGTTCGGGTGGTAGGGGTTCAATTGCATGGCGAGCTCGACATGGCTGACAGCCAGTTCGGGTCGACCCAGAAAGACGTCACCGTTGACGGCCTCGGTCAGGATCTGGGGATCATGCGGGCTCAGCGTCAGCGCGCGGTCATAGTACCAGCCCGCTTTCTCGAACTCTCGACGGTAAAGAAGGACCTTGCCGATGATCACATGCGGCAGCGCATCGCGTTCATCGAGCTCCAGCGCACGGTGCGCATGGCGATAGGCAGCCGCTCCGTTCGCCTCGAAGCAATCCCAGAACATGCAGCTCCACTCGTTGAAATACGAAAGCGCCAGCCCGGCATGCGCCCGCGCATAATGTGGATCGGTCCCAAGCGCCTGCTCGAACAGTTGCCTCGCCGCTGCATCGCTATCGAGCGTCCCGTCGCGCAAGCAAAGCAGACCTCGCAGCGTTGCTTCATGCGCCGCGAAGGTCTCGGCGGGCTTGCGGGCCGCCTGCGCGAGCGTCGCGTCCTCCAGGCGCTTGACCAGCGTTCCGGCGACCCGGGCCACCATGCTGGTCTCCATATCAAAGACATCCTCGCGCGCAACTTCGAGCCGTTCGCTCCAGACATGCGTCGCGCCCTGCGTCTCGATCAGACTCGTGTCGAGCCGCAGCCTGTCGTCACGGGATGCAAGCCTGCCGCGCAAGACATGGCTAGCGCCAAGCCGCGCTCCGATTTCGGCGTCGGTCAACTCGGCGACCGCAGCCGCTGACAAGGCAGAAATTACCTTCAGCGTCGGGAACCTTGCAAGTGCAGCGCAAACATCCTCGTGCAGGCCAAGCCCGACCAGGCTGTCGTCCTGAACCGGCGTCCGATCCACGAATGGCAGAACGGCCAGGACTGGCTCGATGGTCCGTGCGATTTGAGCGCCTTCCAAATGCGGCAAACACGCGCTTCCGGCTGGAATTATACGCTTTGCCGGGTTGCAAGGGAAGCGACCTCACGATGTGAGGGCGGACCTCACGCCTTGTTGGTTGAGAAGCAAACCAGGAGGCGGGCAGAACGCCCGAAACACAGATGACAACGAAAGACATTACCGGACACATCCTGACAGGCGCGGGCGAGACGGCCTTGCCGCATTACGAAACCGCCGTTGCCGAGTTGCAGTGCTACCGCGCCGACCCGGTCGCAAGTGTCGATGCCGCGCTGGCAGAGGCGCCTGATTTCGCCATGGCCCATGTGCTCAAGGCCTGGCTGCACCTGCTCGGGACCGAGCCAGGCAGCCTGTCAGTCGCTCGTAAAGAGAGCATTGCTGCGGCACGCACCGCCACGACGGACCGTGAACGCGGCCACGTCGCCGCCATCGGCCATCTCGTCGAGGGCCGCTGGCACGCGGCCGGGCGGGTGCTCGAGGACGTCACCATCGCACATCCGCGCGATGCGTTGGGGCTGCTGGCCGGTCACCAGATCGACTTTTTCACCGGACATTCGCGCATGCTGCGCGACCGCATCGCCCGAGCGCTGCCCGCCTGGGACAAGAACGTGCCGGGCTACCACTCGATTCTGGGAATGCACGCCTTTGGATTGGAAGAAACCGGCGACTACGGTCGTGCCGAAGCCGCAGGGCGGCAGGGCGTCGAGCTACAGCCGCGGGATGGGTGGTCACAACATGCGGTTGCCCATGTGATGGAAATGCAGTGCCGCCAATCGGACGGCATCGCCTGGATGCGCGGCAATGCCGATGGCTGGACGGGTGACAGTTTCTTCCAGGTGCACAATTGGTGGCATCTGGCGCTCTATCATCTTGAAATTGGCGATACGCCGGCGGTCCTCGCGCTGTTCGACAACGAGATCTATGGCGCGAAGTCGGGCGTGGTGATGGATATGGTCGATGCGACGGCGCTTTTGTGGCGGCTGATGTTGCACGGCGTCGATGTCGGCGATCGCTGGCAGTCGCTGGCCGAAAGCTGGGCCACAGTCACGTCGGGCTTCTATGCATTCAACGATGCCCACGCGGTCATGGCTTTTGTCGGCGCCGGCCGGCGCGACGCCGCGCTCGCGCTGATCTCGGCGCAGACCGAAGCGATGGCGAGGCCGAACGACAATGCCGGGTTCACTTCGGATGTCGGTCATGCCGTTGCGAGGGCGATCCTGGCGTTCGGAGATGGCGATTTTGAAGCGACAGTTCGGCTGCTGCGCCCGGTGCGTTCGATTTCCAACCGCTTCGGCGGCAGCCACGCGCAACGCGACGTCATCGAACTGACGCTGATCGAGGCAGCACTGCGCGCAGGCAACCAAAACCTTGCGCGAGCGCTCACGGCTGAGCGGTCGGACCGCAGGCATGACAGTCCACTGAGCCAGCTGTTCCTGCGCCGGGCAGATGCCCTCGCGACAGCGGCATGAAGGAGAGAGTGATGTACCAGATTGACACCGGGGCGGTCCCGTCCGCCCATCCAACAAGCAGATCGAGCGGAGTTTTCCGACGCAAACCCGCGCTCGGACTGGTTGCCATAATCCGCCATTTCCTGGATGGCGTCGCAAGGCGCCGCGATCGTCGGCGTGCGATGCTGGCCCACCGCTCTCTCGGTGAGCTGTCGGACCACTTGCTCCGCGATATCGGGATCGAGCCGGATAGCCGAGATCGTATGTCCTCACTGCTTCACAGGCCGCCGTCCTGATGGCGGCCGACTGCCTCTCAGACACTCTAAGCCGCTTTGACGGGGCAACGAGATCGATTGCGCGACATTCCGGCAGCCCGGGTTGCGCGATCGCTTGAAACGCGCGGGCTGCCACAGACAGGAAAACCAACATGTTGAAATATCTTTCGATGACGACCGCCACCATCCTTCTTGGAACCGCCGCTTTGGCCGACCCGCTCGTCCGCTTCGACGTCGCCGAGGATCACACCCGCTTCGTCTTCGCGCCCGCGCCGGTGCACGACGATGGCCTGCCTGCCTACGGCAACCCGTTCGTTACCCAGGGCTACATCTACGAGGCCGGCACGCTCGACGGCGGTGGCGAAGGCGTGAACCCCGACGGCTCGCCCGCCTATCCCGACAGGGTGATCGGCGTCTGGACCTGCGATGGCTGGTATGTCGGGGATGGAGCGCATTCCACCACCGGCACGATCATCATCAGCCGTCAGGTATTCCAGTTCAAAGATGACAGCGTCATCATCACTCAGGGTGCCGAAATTGCGGACTACGGCGTCGCCATGGCGCGCGTCATCGCGGGCGGTCTTGGGGAATATTCCGGGATCGACGGCGTGATGTATCAGACCAATCTCGGCATGAGCGAGGGCTTCGGCGTGCGCGCCCAGTTCCAGATCGAGGCGGCCGACGACCACGCGCGGCTCGAAATCGGCAACTAATCATACGAAGTTCCGGCATCAAACCTTGCTCTTGACCAAGCAACGCTGGACCGACTTCGCGTCGGTCCGGCGACTGGACGCATCGCGTACGGACACGCCCGCGATGCCAGCATTCATCCTCCAGCAGCCGGATTTCCGGCAAGTCATGTAATCTGATCAGGACAATCCAGAAATGACTACGGAATTTACGTTTGAACTGCGCCCTGCCAAGCCCTCTGACATCCCGGCGCTTCGCCGACTTCACGCCAGCTCCTGGCGGGAATTGGGCGGAGTTCACTATACTCCGAAGCAGATCGCAGGCATCATGGCCGAGATTGAAACTGTCGATCCGCATTTGATCGGAGATGGCACATACTACGTCATCGAAGATGCGGGGCACCTCGTGGCTTCGGGCGGCTGGACAACGCGCGCGCAACTTGCCCTCAGCGATCAAGCCGTTCCACTGCAATCCCAATCGGAACCGGCGATCGCCACGATCCGTGCGGTCTTCACAGCCCCAAGCCACGCGCGGCGCGGCCTGGCGAGGAAAATCATGGAACACGTCGAAAGCAGAGCGACAATTGATGGCAACGCCACGAAGATCAAGCTCACAGCCACACTCTCCGGATTGTCGTTCTATGAGAAACTTGGCTACATGATCGAACGGCCAACTTCCATTTCCCTTTCAAACGGCGAAGTATTCCCTGCGGTGTTCATGAGTAAGGCCAGTTGTCGGACTTGTAGCGCTTCCTGCCGGGAATGCGACCAACTCCTGCTTCCTGAGTGAACGGCTGCTCCAATCGAAACTTCCGGATGCTCGACCGAAAATCCAGACAGTCGCGATGCGCAGTGTCCTGCCATTAGGGCAGCCGCAGCGAATGATCCGTTTGTCCCGCCATGTAGTCATCTGAGGCACCAGAATGCTGCGCCAAGCGCGAATGGCCGCAATGACGGACCGCATCGCAGCATCTCTATCTCGCGGCCAAAGTCCGGTTTGGGCCGCTCAAATCGGCTTGCAACGCAGTATTATAATCTCATTTGCTACCGTATTGATGGCAATCTCAGGCCCGAACGAGAGACTTCCACATCGCGTTGATTTCATGGCTGAGTTCCCAGGAGAACGGATACTGGCGCCCTGCAACACCCATCCAGTTTGGCCCTAGTTGCTTCGGGTCAGCCGCAGCAGGCGCGCTTCACCGCCGTCTTCAAGCAAGTAGACCTGACCATCGGCATCGGCAGCCACATCGCGAATACGGTTGCCGATATCCCAACGGTCAACCTCCTGCGCGGTGCCGCTGCCGATCTCAACCCGGACCAGCGCTTGCGATGCAAGCCCCCCCAACAGCAACGAGCCCTGCCATTCGGGAAAGACCTCGCCATTGTACTGTATCATCCCCGACGGAGCGATGATCGGCGTCCATTCGATCAAAGGTGGGGAAAACTCGGGCCGCGTAGCATGAGCGGGGATCGCCTCACCGCTGTATTGCAGCCCCTCTGACACCAGCGGCCAGCCGTAATTCTGGCCCGCCACGATCACGTTCAACTCATCGCCGCCACGCGGACCCATCTCGTGCGACCAAAGCCTGCCGGTCCCGTCAAAAACAAGGCCGTAGGGGTTTCGGTGTCCATAGGTCCAGACATCGGGGGCATCGGGAAAGGGATTGCCGCTGGCGGGCGTGCCATCCGCCGTCAGGCGCAGGATCTTGCCTCGGCCGTCACCCAACACCTGAGCCGGATCTCCCAACTGACGGTCACCGCTGGTCAAATACAGATGCTCGTCGGGGCCAAAGGCGATCATCGCGCCAGGATGGCCGTTGCCGCCCTCGGGCGCGGCGCGCCAAATCACCTCCAGATCGGCCAGTTGCAGCCCGGCCAGATCCAGCCGCCCGCGCCCAAGGTGCAACGCGCCCCCGTTGGCGCCATCGACCCACGTCAGATACACCAGACCCGATGTCTCGAAATCCGGCGCCAGGGCTACATCATGCAAGCCCACTTGCCCGTCGTTGGTCACGCTTGGCGCGCCTGCAACCGTCTGCACCTCGCCTGAGGTTGAAACATAGGCCAGACGCCCGGCCTTTTCCGTCACCAAGAAATCCACCTTGCGGCAAGACCGCCATGGCCCAAGGCTGATCCAATGTCGCAATTGGCTCAAACGCAAGCGGGGTCTGGGCGGTGGCAATGGCGCTCGAACAAAGCACGGCAGCGACCGTCGTGATGAATTTTCTGATCATGGCATGCTCCGTGTCTATGCCCGGAAACATAGGGCGCAACCCGGCCCATACAACCCGATAGGGCCGGAACACTGGCGCCCCATCTCCGTACGCTTGGGCGCTTTGCCCGATTTCGCACGCCAGTCACAAGCTGCATGGCGCATGAATGTCCGCAGACCAACGTTTCAGGTCATCAAATGTTGAGTGTCGCGCGAATGGCCGGTCTGGAGAAGCCGCAATGCAGCGATGGGCGAGCAGGCCAAAGTCCGGTAAGGGCCGTAAGTACCAAAGCCGGCGGACCCTCGGCGACGAGCAGCGCTGCGACCGTGAACATCGCCCAACGAGAGTTGCTCTCGATGCAAGACTTGCGACGGAACCCGATCGGCATCCAAGATATTGGCGCGTCCAACGGTACGATATGCGCGTTCAGACCAAGGTCCGTAGGCGATGAACCACCCTGGTGCTAGAAAATGCCAATGAACTCATTTGCCAAAGCGTTCCAATGGCGCGACCTGACCCTGCCGGGTCAATTTCTGTTGGCCGGCGCGGTCGTGATGATCGTCGCCATGTTCATCGTGGGCAACTGGATTTCCCGGCGCATCGAAGATGCCGTCGTGCAGAATTCTGCAACGTCCGCCGCACTGTTCATGGAAAGCTTCATTTCGCCGCTCAGCCAGGAATTGGCCGATACCGATACGCTGTCTCCGCCCGCAAGACAGGCGTTGGCCGAGATATTCGAAGGGACGGCCCTGGGTGCGCGTGTTGTGTCATACAAGATATGGCTTACCGGCGGGCGCGTCGTCCACTCATCCGACCCATCGCTTGTCGGGCAGGTATTTGAACCTTCGGATGATCTGAAGCTGGCCTGGACCGGCGTTTTGGCCTCGTCCTTTGAGGATCTGAACGATCTTGAAGACGAGGCTGAGGCTGAACTGGGTGTTCCGCTTCTGGAGGTTTACAGTCCGATCCGCGAGGCTTGGACCGGAGAGATCATCGCGGTTGCCGAATTCTATGAGCGCGCCGACGAGCTTGATGCAGAAATCAGGAACGCGCGCTGGACCAGTTGGCTGGTCGTGGGCAGCGTCTTTCTGGCAAGTGGGCTGCTTCTGTTCGGAATTGTCCAGGCTGGCGGGCGAACAATCCGACGGCAACGGCAGGCGCTGACGGAGCAGCTGGAACGAACCGAAACGATATCGCAACAGAACGTCCTGCTGCGGCACCGGGTCGTCGGCGCGTCGTCGCGGGCAACGGCGCAGACGGAACGGGCCATTCGCCGTATCGGATTTGATCTGCATGATGGCCCGGCTCAGTATCTATCGCTGGCCTCATTGCGGCTGGATGCAGCTTTGGCTGATGCAAAGCCCTCGCCGTCCAATGTGGAACTTGTCCGCAACTCGCTCGCCAAGGCGCTGGATGAGCTGCGAATAATTTCGCGCGGTCTCGCGCTGCCGGATCTGGATGCGCTGGACCTCATGGCGTTGATCGAGAGGGCGGCGCAGGAACACACAAGGCAGACCGGCCTCGACATCGAGTTGGACCTGCCGGACGATCGCGGTGTCGCTTTGAACTACACGCAGAAACTGTGTGTCTTCCGGTTTCTGCAAGAGACGCTCTCAAACACCACGCGACACGCAAACGTCGCGAAGGCGCTGGTCACCGTTCGCCATGACGCCGGTGCAATCTCGGTGATAGTCAAAGACATGGGCGAGGGATTTGACCCGACCGACAAGCGCTCTGTCCGGCCAGACGGCGGACAGGGGCTGTTCGGTCTGGTGGATCGCGCGGAAAGCATCGGTGGCCAGGTGCAAATTGCATCCGCGCCCGGCAAAGGCACCACAGTAACGCTTCTACTTCCAACGGAAGAGGCCCAGCCATGACCATTCGCATCATTCTCGCCGACGATCACCCGATTTTCCGCGATGGATTGATCCACAGCATCGAAGAGACGGGGCAGTTCTCGGTTGTCGGTTTCGGCGGCTCTGCAGACGACGCCGTCGCCCTGGCAGCAGAGCACAAGCCCGACATCGCCCTTCTGGACCTTTCCATGCCGGGCAACGGGATCACAGCCGCGGCACGCATTGCGCAGGCCGGAACGGCAAAGGCCATCGCCATGCTGACGGTCTCGGAGGACAGTGCCGACGTGACGGCCGCGCTTCAGGCCGGGGCGACGGGCTATGTGCTCAAGGGCGTCTCCGCGGCTGAACTGCGCGACATCCTGCTCCGCATCGCCAATGGTGAGGCGCACGTATCGCCGGGCCTTGCCGCGCAGGTTCTTCGGATCATGCAAGACAAGAAGCCGGAGGTATCGACGCCGATCGATGATCTGACCAAGCGCGAGGAAGACATCCTGAAAGGTGTGGCGGCCGGCCACAGCAACCGGGAAATCGGCGAGGAGCTGAACATTCAGGAAAAGACCGTCAAACACTACATGACGATCATCCTGAGCAAATTGCAGGCCCGAAACCGGGTCGAAGCGGCGTTGATGGCCCAGGAGGCCTGGCGCAAGAAGTAGCTACTGCCCCAACGCGCCGCGCATCCGTAGCAGATCGTCCGGTCGTGCCCGCCGGTCGGAAACAACCCTTCCTTTGGGGTCGGTCAACCGGTAGCGACCGTTCTGTATCCTCTCCCGCCATCCGTTGATGTAGCGCAGATCCATGTCGTCGTCGGATCCGCCGCGCTGACCGCGGTCATCGTCGCCGCCGCTGCCGGAGCCGGAACTTCCGCTGCCGGATCCGGAGTTGTCATCGTCATCGCTGCCCGATCCGCCGCTGCCCGATCCGCTGCTGTCAGAGCCACTGCTGCCCGATCCGCTGCTGCCAGAGCCGCTGCTGCCAGAGCCGGAGTTGTCACCTCCACCGCCGCCGGAGCCAGAATTGTCGCCTTTGGCATGCGCAAAAGCGAAAGCGATCGTAAGACCGCTTTCGCCAGTACTGCAAAGTCTGATCGGTGTTGACGCAACCAACAGACCAAGCAACAGCGCCAGTGACCAGGGTTTGCAGGATTTCGACACGATCATTGACCTATTGTTGCTGGCGGCGATTGGCATCTTCCCGAAAGGGCATATAGCCGACTTTGTTCGGGCCGCCATCTGACCTTGGTCTGGTGATTGCCGAGGCGGCAAGCATCAGAGCCAAACTTCACCCCCGGCATTCCGGATGTTCAAGGATGTCACCGGGATCGTCGCAACCGGAGCCGCCCGGAACGCGGGGGCGACCGCGACCGCTGCCATTGCCGTCATCGCCCTTTCGATCATGGCCACGGCCATGATGACCGTTGTCGTCATCACCGCCACGACCGCGCCCGCGATTATCGTCCCTGTCATTATCGTCGCGTCCGCGATCGTCGTTTCGGTCATCACCGCCACGGCGAGACAGCTTGAATGTGCCGTCATCCGGTAAAGCCGCGTCTGCGCTGCTGATCGACGTCTGGCCAAGCCCAAGTTCGGGACCAATGGCGGCGACGGCGGCATGGGGTGCGGACAGCCCCATCAGCGCAAAGGTTGAAGCGCCCAGTATCTGTTGCAGTTTCATAATCTTAACTCCTGGTTGAAGTGCTCGTGCAATCACTGTGTCACGCAGCCTGCGGAAGCGACATCAACCTAGGTGTAGCGAAATTGCGGCATAGGTCCGGGCGAATTTCGGACCAACGTCCGATCGACGGATTGGGGGCGATCATCCCCAGCTTGCGCATCGTCGGCAGAAAGTGGTTGTAGCGGCTGACCTCGCCCAAAGCGGCCATGCCGATGCAGTATTTCGAACAGCGCTTGGTGGGTCTTTCGTGCGCCGCGCGCAACGACAGATCGGCAAAGCCCCTGCCATTGGCAGACTTCGTCTCGACAATGAACACACCGGTGCCGGTCGCCAGGGTCGCTGTCGGGGTCGCAAAGCGCATGTCGGTATCAATGGTCATCCGCTCTCCGCCTGTTCTGGCGACCAGAGTGATCCTCCGGTAGCGCACGTCCAGCGCCGGGGAAAGCTGGTAGCGGAACGGCTTGCCGTATTGTTCGGCATAGGTCGCAGATGCATATGCGCGGGCTTCCGGTGGCAGATTATCCAGCGCAGTCGGGTCATAGGGCTGCCGGAATTTCTCAGTCATGCCGCGCCGCCCTTTGACCTTGACTTCAAGAAAGCACAGGCCTGAATCCGTGTAGCGGCGCACCCGAACCTTGAACCCCTTCCGCACACCTTGGTGGTGTTCGTAATAGGCGCTGCGCTCTGCGTCATCGAAATAGCGGGTGTCATAGGTGAAGACCCGCAGATCATCGATCGCCAGAACATCGAAACGTTCGGCCAGATCGGGAATCATTGCGGACAGTTGGCGGCGGCGCAGCACATACTTGTTGTCGATCCGGCTCAGCATCTCGGCCTTTTCGTTAAGATCCGACAGTGAGATCGGATCAAAGCCGCCGGTCAGCCAGTCGAGATCGAGGTTCGGATCATGATGGGTCATTTCCGTGCTCCTGATGTGTTGTAAAAGACGTTGATGCGCGCCATGTCGTTGATATAGTTCAGTTCCAGCACCTGAAAGGTCATCACCTCGACCCCCAGACGCACCGAAAGATCGGCGCGCATCCGGTCGTGATCGGACAGGACATGCGCCTCGATCTTGTCGAGCGTCAGCTTGGCGCTCGCCGCCGTGGACAGAACGCGTGGATGGTCGAGGATCCACGCCCCGATCAACACGAACGCCACGATGCTGATGACAAGAAAGAGCCCCGTCCCAAGGACCGAGCAGATGACCGCAATGGCGATCGAGCCGAAGAAGTAGCTGATCTCGATCTTGGATATCTGTTCCGAACGAAGGCTGAAGAGGGCGAGGATGGCGAACAGACCGAAGCCCGCAGCGATGCTGAACTCGACGCTGGAAAGGATGGTGAGAACGGCAAAGGCAAAGATGTTGAACATCGATGCCGTGGTGGCCAGCTCCTTGTCGCGATACCGCCGATAAAACATCCCGAACATCAGGATGGTCATCGCCAGTACATCGATTGCGAACCGCGCACCCAGTTCCCAGACCGGATCGTTCCAGTTGATCGTGTTCATGTCCGTTCCTTTGCAACTGTCCGACGTCACCCGAGGGCCACGTCATGTATTCTTTGCAGAACTGTCACATTCGCCACGGCGGCACCGCAGACGAGGGTCGGGCAGTCTGTCAGACCATGGGCTGAACGGATCACTGCCCTGGACCTGTCGGGCAGGAGGTCTTTGACACGAACGGGCGATGTGAACGACACTGCATTGGCCGTGTCAAACCCCGGAGTGTCATTGATGAAAAGCGCGTCCCGCGGCCATGACCACCGCCTAACGGGCGGTTGTGGCCGCACGGTGCAGCCTATGGCGAAAAGCCGATGCGCGCTTTGGTGACCCGGGGCAGAATGCGCCGGTTTTTCGGTTGGCTTGTGCTGGCGGTCGTCGCGGCCCTGGCCACCTCGATCATCGAACAGCGCCGCCTGTCGGCGGAGCTGGATACCGAAAGCGCCATTCTTCATCGTCTGGCATCCCAGCGCGCCGATCAGCACGATGCGCACCTGACCTCGCTGTCGGCGGTGGCCGTCGCGGGCGGAGAGGAACGGTTCGATCTTTTCCTCGACGTGGCCACCACGATCATCCGCTTTTATCCCCGGATCATTGCGATCGACCTTGTGCCCCTGTCCGAACAGCAGGGCGGCGCCAGCACCCGAGGCACCCTGTCTGCGGACACTCGTGAAACCATTCGCGCCGCCGCGCGCGCGTCAAAGGGGCCGCTGGAGATCAGGGCGGTGCCGGAAACGCCCGGCGCCTATCTGTTGGTCAAGCGCAGCCCCAATTCCGACGCCGCGCTCTATGGCTTGGCGCTCGAAGTCGACGCGGCGGCGCTGATTGCGTCTGACAACGCATTCTGGTTGCGACCGTCGGTGACCAAGACACTTCGCATGCCCGGTGGTTCAGTGCTGGCCGGCGATGGCATCGGCACAGCGCCTGACGTCTCGAAGCCGCTCGGAAGCCTCTCGCAACCGTTGTTGCTCGATACCGCGATCACACCGGGTCTGGCGGGTCTGTTTCCGCCGGGCCGCATCCTGTCGGTCGTGGGGGCGATGACCGCGCTCTATCTCGGGGCCATGCTGGCGCTTGGTCAGATCCGACGGACGCGGCGGGCGGAACAGCAAGTCCGGCTGAGCGCGCAGGAAGCGCGGCTGGCCCATGCATCGCGGGTCAACGCGCTTGGCGAAATGGCAAGCGGCATGGCGCATGAACTGACCCAGCCGCTGACCGCGATCCTCAGCCAGGTTCAGGCCGGGCAGCGCTTGCTGAAGCGCGGCGACACGGCGCGACTTGGCGGCGTGCTGGACGATGCCGCCGCCCAGACCAAGCGCGCGGGCGCAATCCTCGACCGGCTCCGGCGCTGGACACGGCCGGCCCAGAACCCAAGCCGCGCCAGTTCGCTGAGCGGTGCGGCAAGATCGGTCGAGGCGCTGTTGAGGTCCGAGGGCGCGCAGCTTGGCGCCACCCTGACGCTCGACTTGTCCCCTGACCCGCTGCCTGTGCTGGCCGACCCGGTCGAGCTGGAACAGGTGATCTTCAACCTGGTGCGCAACGCGCTCGACGCGATCACCGAAGCGTCGCATCGGGACGTCCTGCTGACCACACGGCAGGAAGACGGCCGGGCCGTGCTGGCGGTTTCCGACACCGGGCCGGGTGTGCCCGACGCCCTGCGCGAACGTCTGTTCGAGCCCTTCGTGACCGGCCGGACCGATGGCACCGGACTGGGCCTTGCACTGTGCCTGCGGCTGGTGGAGCGGATGGGCGGCGCGATCGTGTTGCAACCCGACGCGCCGCGCACAACCTTCCTGGTCACCCTGCCGCTTGCGACTGAGACTGCGCAAAGGGCCGCCGAATGAGCCTGCGTGTCCATCTGGTCGACGACGACGAGGCGGTGCGCAAGGCGCTGTCGCTGCTGCTGGAAACCGTGGGGATGGAGGTTCGGGCCTTCGCCTCGCCCGAGACATTTCTGGCCAGGCTTGATGATTTGAAGCCCGGCTGCCTGATCATCGACATCCGGATGCCGATGATCTCGGGGCTGAAGGTACAGGAACGTCTGGCCGAGCGCGGCGTGGACTGGCCCACGGTGATCATCAGCGGTCATGGCGATATCGAGGCCTGCCGCCGCGCGTTCCGCAACGGCGCGATCGATTTCCTGAGCAAGCCGGTGGACGAACAGGACCTGATTGACGCGATCCAGAAGGGCCATGCGATTCTTGAGCGGGCCGAGTGGCAGGCGGCGGAGCGGGCCGAGACGCTGGCGCTGATCGGGGCGCTCACCTCGCGCGAACATCAGGTTCTGACGCTGATCGCCAAGGGCCTGACCACACGCCAGATCGCCGCTACGCTCGATCTGTCGCCGCGCACCGTCGAAAGTCACCGCGCCGCAATCGGCGCCAAGATCGGCACGACCTCGACCGCGGAAATGACGCGGCTCTGGCTGGAAAGCGACAAGTCTCCGTAGCACTACGGATGCGGGTGTCAGGACTACGAATGGAGGGTGCGTTCACGCGGGGATAGGGTCCGGGTATCTTATCAATGGAGGAAACTCATGACCCGTTCCATCGCAATCGTCGCGGCCCTGCTGGCCCCCGCTGCCGTCGCAGCCCAGGATCTTCCGACCGCCCCCTATCTGCCGCTCGACATGGCGCAGACCGCCGCACAGGCCGCACTGGATGCCTGCGCGGCCGAAGGTCACAACGTCAGCGTCGCCGTGGTTGAACGCAGCGGCGCTACCAAGGTGCTGCTGAAGGCCGACAATTCCGGTCCTCACACCGCCGGCAGCAGCACCGGCAAGGCCTTCACCTCGGCCAGCCTTGGCCGCGACACCGCCGGTCTTGCCGGGTTCATCGCGGAAAACCCGGCCAATGACGGGTTGCGCGATATGGATGCGCGTCTGGTCATCCAGGCAGGCGGTCTGCCGGTGAAAATCGGCGGCGCGCTGGTGGCCGGTATCGGCGTCGGTGGCGCGCCCTCGGGCGATATCGACGCTGCCTGCGCCCGCGCCGGTCTGGACGCCATTGGTGCCGAGTAGACCTTGACCGGGTGAGCCGGCCCGCCTGTCAGGGCGGGCCGCGTTTGTTCATGGGAGATTTGAACATGGAACGCATACTTTCCATTCTGTTGCTGGTTCTCGGAACCGGCGTACAGGCGCAGACCGCGCCATCGACAACCGACATCGCGGGTTACGACGGTCTGCATCAAGCAGCCCATGAAGGCGATGTGCAGACCATCCGCCGGCTTGTCGCAGAGGGTGCCGATCTTGATGCGCGGGACGGTTCTGGCCGCACCCCCATCCATGTCGCGGCATTCGCCTCGAATGACGATGCCCTGCGCGCCTTGGCTGAGGCCGGGGCAGACATGAATGCGCTGGAGAACCGCGCCTATGACGTGCTGACCATCGCCGCAGTCGCCAATGATCCGGACCTGGTGCAACTCGCGCTGGATCTTGGAAACCGCGCCGATCTGATCACCAGCCCCTATGACGGCACCGCCTTGATCGCCGCGGCGCATCTTGGCCATCAAGAGGTCGTCCGCCGCCTGATCGCCGGGGGCGCCCCGCTCGACCACGTCAACAATCTCGGATGGACCGCATTGATCGAGGCCGTGGTTCTAGGGGATGGTGGCCCCGATCACGTCGAGACCGTCCGGGCGCTGGTCGCCGCAGGCGCGGACAAGGCGATACCGGATCGCGATGGGGTGACGCCTTTGGCCCATGCCACAGCGCGCGGGTTCGCGGAGATTTCCGAATTGCTGCGATAGACGCATTTGGCCAGGCAATCTGGCCGGTGTGATCGGTTTGCTTGGTCGTGAAAAGGATCATCCGATCAATGGCATTTTCGTCCGGCGCAGCTGTCCTGCGACGGACGAAAATGCTGCGCGATGCCCGAATGGCGGCAATGACGGGCCGCACCGTTGCATGTTGTTCCGGCAGTGAAGGTCCGCAATGGGCCGTCCATGTCGACCAGGCGCGTGCTGCGTCAAGTTCGTGCGCTGCGTCACCGAATGACCGCTGCGAGCCCATTATGACGAATGCTGCGGAGTGCATAGATGTCTGCTTCAAAAAGAACACAAAGCTCTTTAAGTTTGGCCTGTGCCCTATCCAATGTCCCTCAATCCTTCTGACCCACGCAGCCCCCTCGGATGGACCCACATCCTCATCACAGGTGACGAAAGCGATGACCCAAAAGCTGCGAATGTCGCTCCGCGTTCCGGTATCAGACCTTTCCTTGAGAAACCAAAAGTAGTGGCTAAGACACCAACCTCCCGCGTCGACAAACTCCTGTCCTCCATGGGCTATGGCTCGCGCAAGGAAATGGCGCGAATGGCCAAGGCTGGCGGCATTACTCTGGACGGGGCCGATCTTTTGGATGTTACCAAACGCATCCCTGTCACGCCAGATTTGCCGACCCGCATGCAGATCGACGGCGAGGCGCTCGATCCCGTCGCGGGCCTGGTCATTCTTTTGAACAAGCCTTTGGGCATGACCTGTTCGCACAAGGAAGACGGCGCATTGGTCTATGACATCCTGCCCGATCGCTGGAGACGGCGTGATCCGGCGATCTCGACCATCGGCCGCCTGGACAAGCAGACGTCCGGTCTTTTGTTGCTGACCGATGATGGCGACCTGCTGCACCGTGTCATCAGCCCCAAGCGCCACGTCAAAAAGACCTATCGCGCCAAGCTGGCCCGCCCGCTCAACGGCACCGAAGCCGCGCTGTTTGCCTCGGGCCAGCTGATGCTGGAGGGCGAGGACAAACCGCTGACGTCCTGCCGAACTGGAAATGGTCTCAGAAACCGAAGCCCTGCTGAGTGTGACCGAGGGCCGATACCATCAGGTGCGCCGCATGTTTGCGGCCATCGGCAACCATGTCGAGGAACTGCACCGCGAACGTCTGGGCGGTCTGTCGCTGCCTGACGGCATGGCGCCCGGTCAGTGGAGGCTGCTGAGCGAGGAACGAGATCGCCCTGATCTTCCAGCAGGCCGACGGCGGCCCGATCTCAGCATGAGAGGGTGAATGGCAGCCATTCTCGTGGCGGTCGTGCCTATAGAATCCCGGCGGTTGAACGCCCGCTTTGGGCCGTCCGTGACGACGCCGTCTAGGCTGATCCGCCATGATGCTGCGTAGCGGAGAATGGCAGGTCTGAGCCCGGAGCGGACAGCGCCGCAAGCCCGCTTGCACGGCGCCAAACCATCGTATCTAGTAGAGGGAGCACATCGCGGGCGCGGGCCAAGGGATAGCCGCATTATGCCAAATACGTTGCGCCTTTTCGTGCCTGCCGCGATCAGGGCTGTCATGGACCGCCTCGCGCCGCGTATCGAAGCCGCGACAGAGGTACGGCTTATACAGGAGGTTGAGCTTAACCCGCTGATACCCGAGCGGATCAGAGCCGGAGAGCCGTACGACATCGGCTTGACGAATCCACCCTATGCAAGGACCCTTATCAAAGATGGATTTGCAGATGCCGGCAGCCACCGTGCATTCGGGCGTGTCCCGCTTGCTGTCGCTCGAAGAGGCGAAGCGAAAGGCCAAATTGTCGCTGATTCAAAGGGCATCGAGGCGCTTCTCAGCATCGCGAAAAGCATAGTTTACACTGGCGCAGGGACGAGTGGACGCACCTATATGGACGCGATCGAGCGTATGGGTCTGACTGACTCCGTCTTACCCAGAAGTCACGCGATGGCTGGCGGCGTACCGGCGGTATCTGTGGCGACTGGCGAATACGAGCTTGCGATCGCCCCTCTCACAACTGTGCTCGCCACGCCCCGGGGTGATTCCCGCAGCCGTTTTCCCTGAGCACCTCGGGACACATATCCAGATGTCGGTTTTTCGGAGCGTTACATCACCCGACGCTGCGGCTACTGTGATCGAGATCCTCACCGGCCACGATCTCGACGATGAACTCGCCGCGGCAGGAATCGCACGCTTTGAACTCGACTGACCGTAAGTCGGACTTCCGGTTAAAGAGATGATGATAAGACAGCCCTTTTTTCTGGTTCGTCAGTAAATCTGAGGTTCGATCAATTTGCGATGAACAATCTGAACCCAGAGAGGACATCTCTTCTTGGGTTTAATTGACAAACGTTCCGCGTGTTGCGGACTTTTGGACTGCGTCAGTTCTTTCAGATACCTGTCGCGCCCGACGTTCTGTCAGGCTGGCTCGTGTAACATCAAACCGGAAAAATAGACGGGTCGACCCGATAGCGGCCCTCTTCACGGACGCTTAGCGTTTCTGCAACCCAAACCCGTTCCGGCGTCATCCAGTAATGCTCCCGGCAAATCGGCGCCGTCGCTCCAATTCGAAGCCAGTCCGGACCTGAGACGATATCAGCTTCGTTCAACCTTGTTCCACGCAATGTGACTGGCCCAGCCGATAGCCATTGGTTGAACACTCCGAGCTGCGTTCCAGAGGGTTTCGCCTTGAGCATGGACGGCACGCCCAATAGACCGAGCCACGCCGCAAGTTGCTGTCCTGGAGCCAGCGATTGATAGGCCTCAGCAGCCTTGACGACGCCTTCCCAGAAGGATGCCCGCTCTTCCGCATCCTTGAAAATACGCCGAAAACCGAAAAAGCCTTGAAGGCCGCCGGACGCATTACGATAGACGCTTTCGATCGCGACGTTGGACCCGCTTTCCGCGAGCCAGCGACGCAGCGCGTGGGTATCGGTGCTCTCGATCGGAACAGCATCCTCCCAACGACCGTCTGACGCGAGCTGAACGCTTGAGCGGACCAGATTTTCGTGATCAAGCCATTTCATACGTTGACGCTGGCCGGCGGTTGGGCCCCCGTCAAGCATTATGGTCACTTCATGCCGCAGTAAACTGACCACCTTCCAAAGGTCCGCTCTGTCCGCTCAGCCGACAGCGACCGACGAAAATGCTGCGCGATGCTCGAATGGCAGCAATGCGAAAGCTGCACCGCAGCACCCGATCGACCAGCCAACGGCAGCAAGGGGCCGTAAGCCGACTTGGCAGCATACAGCATCACAGGGACGTTCGGTCCATCGTAGCACTGCGGGCTTCGCGAATACCAAACGGTGGCGGGTCGACCTTCCTCGAATAGGCAGAAATCGTCACGAAATGGCCGCGATCATCGGGAAGTATGGCGCTTGTCGGGCTGTTAAACTGAGAAACCGCGTTTGCTGCCTTACTGCAATTCATCGGCCAGACTTGCTCTATTGTGGCGCCGGTTGGGGCGTCTTAAGCTCGCACCGCAAAATACAAATGCTCGGACTATATGGCTTTTCTGAAGTTCTTAAGATCGAAGACCGAGGATGAAAGGCCTCTGCCCGAGCGGTGTCTGTCGGTTGATCTCGAGGTCAATCCGAAGACCGCCGAGATCTTCGATATGGCTGCGGTGCGGTTCGGCGACGGACCTGCGGTCGTGGCGCCGAAAGGCAATATTCAGAAGGGCCTCGATCAGCTCGAAAAAGTGCTGGCAAAAGTGCCGTATGTGATCGGCCACAATATCCTGCGCCACGATATCGAGCATCTTCTGGCGGCGCGACCGCGGCTGGCCGCAAAGATGGCCGCGCCGATCGATACGCTCTGGCTCAATCCGCTGGCGTTTCCGCGCAATCCCTACCACCACCTCGTGAAGCATTACCACGACGGACGCTTGCAGGCGGGGCATGTGAACGACCCAGAGCTTGATGCGCGGCTCGTCTTCAATGTGCTGGACAACCAGATCAAGGCGCTGACCGAGCTCGGGGCGCAGTCGCCTGAAACGCTGCTTGCCTATCATTACCTTACTACCCGCATGGACCATGCCGGGGGGTTTGATGCGGTCTTCGGTTACATCCGCAATGGCCCGCAGCCTCATCGCGCCTCGGCACTTGCCGCAATCACTAAACTGCTCGTCGGCAAGGCCTGTGGCGCACGGGTGGGGCCGGTTCTTGATGCGCTGTCGGACCCTCGAATGGGTTGGCCTATTGCCTATGCCCTGGCCTGGATCTCGGTCTCGGGCGGGGAATCCGTGATGCCGCCCTGGGTGCGGGCGAGCTTTCCGCAAGCCGCCCTGATCGTGCGTGATCTGCGTGATACCAGTTGCGGCGATAGCGCCTGCGACTGGTGTTCAGAGATGAACGACCCCGTCCGTGCGCTGCAGGAAGTGGTTCGGTTTTGAAGGCTTCCGTCCCCAGCCGGCGGACAGCAGTGGTAGGCCCCTGCAAGAGGTCATCGTGTCCGAGGTCATGGGCCATGGCAATGTGCTTGGCATCCTGCCCACAGGCACGGGCAAATCGGTCTGCTACCAGGTTCCGGCGCTTGGCCTCTATGACAAGACCGGGGCGCTGACGGTGGTGATCTCGCCGCTGGTGGCGCTGATGGCGGACCAGGTGCAGGGGATGGAGCGTGCAGGGATCTCGTCCGCGGTGACCATCAACGGGATGTTGTCGATGCCCGAACGGCAGGACGCGCTCGACCGGGTGAGGCTGGGACAGGCGGCGATCCTGTTGATCTCGCCCGAGCAGTTGCGCAGCGTGTCGGTCCGTTCGGTGCTGGCGCAGCGCGAGGTGGGGCTTTGGGTGCTGGACGAGGCGCATTGCGTCTCGAAGTGGGGGCATGATTTTCGGCCCGACTACCGCTACATCGGGCGGTTCATCCGCGAGTTCTCGGGCGATGCCGGCCCCGCGCCGGTGCTGTGCCTGACGGCCACGGCCAAACCCGAGGTCGTGCGCGACATCACCGAGCATTTCCGCGAACGTCTGGGCGTCGAGCTTGACCTGTTCGATGGCGGGGCCACCCGAACGAACCTCACGTTCTCGGTGCAGGCGACGACCAAGGAAGGCAAGCTCGGCGATCTTCTGGCCGTCATCAAGAAGCACTTGCCGACGGGGGAAAGATCCGGTGCCGTGGTCTATTGTGCGACCCGAAAGGAGACCGAGCGCGTTGCGGAATTCCTGAAGGGCCAAGAACTGGCAGCCGAGCATTTCCACGCCGGGTTGACCGCCGGACGACAAGCAGCTGGTGCAGGAACGCTTCCGCGTGGGCGATTTGCGGGTGATCGCGGCCACCAACGCCTTTGGCATGGGGATCGACAAGCCTGACATCCGGCTGGTGGTCCATGCCGACATTCCCGGGTCGCTTGAAAACTACTTGCAGGAGGCGGGCCGCGCTGGTCGCGACCGGGCGCCGGCCGATTGCGTTCTCCTCTACCACTCCGACGACGTCGAGCGGCAGTTCACCCTGACAGCGCGATCGCGTCTCGAACGCCACGAGATCGGCGCCATTCTCAAGGCGCTGCGCCGCATGGACGAGCATACCCGCAACAGCGGCAAGGTCGTGGCGACGCCGGGCGAGATCGTGCGCGAGGAGAAGGACCGAGAGTTCGTGCGCGACAGCGCCACCGACGACACGCGCGTCAAGACAGCGGTCTCATGGCTGGAAGAGGCGACGTTGGTGTCGCGCGAGGAAAACCGGGTGCAGGTGTTTCCGTCCTCGCTATTGGTCCGCACGTTGGCCGAAGCCGAGGCCCGCCTGACTGGGGCCGAGATCACTCAGGCTCGGCGAGAGAAGCTTTTGACCATCGTGCGCCATGTAATGAATACGCCCCGCGATCAGGGCATTTCGACCGACGAATTGACCAGTGTCAGCGGGCTATCGCACCGCGGCGCTGAGCAAGGCGATGGCGGACCTGGAAACCCTTGGTATTGCCCGCAACGACATCGCGATCACGGTCTCGGTGCATGTCGGGGTCGAGAACCAGTCGCGCCAGCGCATGACGCGCGTGATGCGGCTGGAAAAGGCCCTCATCGCCCGGATGCGCGAACTTGCGCCCGACGCGGGTGTGGGCGACGGAGCGCCGCTCGATCTGGCGGCGGCCAGCCAGCTTTTGCGCGGCGAGGGGCATGAAGACACCAGCCCCCATGTTCTTGAGCGCCTCTTGCGGAGCATCGAGCGTGACGGGCGTGACAGCGATGGCGGGCTGGGCAACATCCGCCTGCGCAAACTGTCGAGCAAGACGCTTCAAGTCGTGTTGCAGCGCTCGTGGCGGGTCGTGGATCAGACGGCCTCTGTGCGCTGGATCGCCGCGGAGAAACTGCTCGATTTCCTGATCGGCAAGGTGCCCACGGGCACGAGGGGCAAGGATGTTCAGGTCGACACGACCGTCGGCGATCTGCTGGCGGCGCTGAGCGGGGACGCGCTGGTCAAGGCGTCTGGCGTGAAGGACATGACCAAGCTTATGGAACGCGCGCTCTTGTGGCTGCACGAACAGCAGGTGGTGACGCTGGGCAAGGGGCTGACGGTGTTCCGCTCTGCCATGACCATCCACCTGAAACCGGGGCGCGCAGGCTTTACCAAGAAGGATTTCCTGCCGCTCGAGGAGCACTACCGCGAACAGACCCTTCAGACCCATGTGATGAACGCCTACGCCGAAAAGGGGCTGGATCATATCGACGAGGCCGTGCGCCTGTCCGAGGATTACTTCGCGCTCGATCAGGATCGCTTCTTGCAGCGCTGGATGCCGGGTCGCAGCGTCGAGATCCGCCGCCAGACCACCGGCAAGGCCTGGAAGCAGATCGTCGAGGATCTGGGAAATCCGGTGCAGCAAGAGATCGTCGCGGATGACCGCGAAGAGACCAATGTGCTGGTGCTCGCGGGGCCCGGTTCGGGCAAGACGCGGGTTCTCGTGCACCGGATCGCCTATCTGATGCGCGTGAAGCGCGAAGACCCGCGCGGTATCCTCGTGCTGACCTACAACCGCCACGCCGCCGCCGAGATCCGCGCCCGTCTGCGCCATCTGGTCGGCGAAGATGCGGCGCGCGTCACCGTTTCGACCTGTCACGCGCTGGCGATGCGGCTGGTGGGGGCGAGCTTCGCCGGCGACGCGACCGAGACGCGCGACTTCGACGAGATCCTGATGGAGGCGGTGCGCCAGATCAACGGCGAGGGCCTGAGCCGCATCCGAGGCCGAGGCGCAACGCGAGGCGCTCATCCAGGGCTATCGCTGGATCCTTGTCGACGAATACCAGGACATCGGCCCCGAAGAATACGCGCTGATCGCCGCCGTGGCCGGACGCTCGCTCGACGATCCCGACCAGCGGCTGAGCCTTTTCGCCGTGGGTGACGATGACCAGAACATCTACGCCTTCGCAGGGGCCTCGATTTCGTTCATTCGCCGGTTCGAGGAGGATTACCGCGCCAAGCCCAAGTTCCTGACCGAGAACTACCGCTCGACCCGGCATATCATCGACGCCGCCAACCAGGTCATCGAGCCCGCCCTGGGCCGGATGAAGGCGGGACACGCGATCACGGTGGACAAGATGCGCAGCCTTGATCCCGGCGGCGGCGTGATGGCACGTCTTGATCCGGTCGGTCAGGGGCGGGTGCAGTTTCTTGATGTGGCGCAAGACGAGGTTGCGCAGGCTGTAGCGGCGGTGGATGAACTGGTGCGGCTCTCGCGGCTCGACCCAGATTTTGCCTGGGCGCGCACTGCGATCATCTCGCGCGACTGGCGTCGGTTGGGCCCTGTGCGCGCCTACGCGGAAAAGCTCGGCCTGCCCGTCGAGATGGCCAACGAGAAGCTGCCGAGCGTCTGGCGTCTGCGTGAGATGCAGCGCCTCATGGCTGGGCTGCGCAGACGCCCGGCGGCGATGCTGACAATTCAGGACATTCTCGATGTGCTGAACGAGCAACCGTCAAACCGCTGGGTCGATCTTATCGCCGAAGGTGTCGCGGACCTCGCGCGCGAGTTGGGCAACAAGACCATTCCCGTTCCCGACACGATCGAGTGGCTTGCCGAATGGGCGCAGGAGATCCGGGGCGCGCAGCGAGGGCTTTTGCTGCTCACGGCGCATCGCGCCAAGGGGCTCGAGTTCGACCATGTGGTGATCCTCGATGGTGGCTGGAAGGGACTCTCGCAGGGCGAGGACGGCGAAGCCCCGCGCCGTCTGTTCTACGTTGCGATGACGCGCGCCCGCCGCAGCCTCGCAGTTGTGACGAGCGGGACCCATGCTTTCGTGCTGGCGGATTCCGAATGTGAACTGCTGCGGAAGGTCGAGATGCCCCGGCGGCTCGATCTTCCAGCTCCCGATCAATATCAGTTGCCAGACCTGACCTCGGTCGATCTGTCCTATGCGGGCCGGTTGGGGGATGCAAACCCGACCAATGCCGCCATCGTCGCGGCAAAGGTCGATGACCCCGTGACGCTTGAACGGCGTGACGGGAAATGGATGATCCTTGATCGCAACTGCCGTGCGCTTGGCCGCATGGCCGGCAACTGGGCGCCGCCCGAGGGAACTACTCTCGTGTCAGGCAAGGTCGGCGCAGTCGTGCGCTGGCGCAAATCCGACAATGATGAGCAGTTCCAGGCCTACATCAAACGCGACGAATGGGAGACGATCCTGCCCGAGCTCGTGTTCCGCAGACAAGTGTGAGGCGGCGCCCCATGCTGGTGGTCCGACCCGCGCAGGGCCTTGGTTTGTGCGACACCCCAAAATCACGCTATATCGGCGTCTCCACCCCTAACTTTCCTCGTCGTGACCCTCTCACCGGCGCGCTCAAGGTTGGGAGAACGGATACAACGAACGCTTCAACGGAACACGTCGCTGCGAGGTTCTCAATGCGGAATGGTTCATAGCAGCGAAGCAGGCGCAGATCGTCATCAATCACTCGCTCAGACAGTACGACCACACCCGACCATATCAGGCCCTCAACACGCTGCCGCCCGTCCCAGAAACTCTAACCAGAAATGGCCCAGAGCTTGGAGGCTAGACAGGGGCGCTCCAGCCGACCGGGGTCACATATCAAGAGTGCTGTTGCGCTGGATGAGTGAAAAAACGTGTGACAGCACATAGATCCAGATCGACATTTCGTGGTAGGGTCTCAGATGTTAAAATCGCGTCGCGGGAGGTCGCAGAAATTGACTTCATGCGCTAAGTCGGCATTGAAGCGATAAGGGTTCGGGCGCGTTCATATATGTTAGAGAAACGGAGAGCATTGATAGATAAAAGTCATCAATACGCAGTTAGTACCCGCATTCTGGCAGCTCTTAAATGCTAACAATATCCATCAATGAGCCCGAGCTCCAGCACATCGAACTCATTCGCATCGCCTTAAGCGAGGAGAGTCTCGAGGCAAGGGAACGGGCGATCATAAATGTAAAGCATGACGTCGTGGCGACGCGACTCGACGTGCTGTCCCGCAAACTAGGTCCTAATTGGACCTCAGATCCAAAAAATAGCGAATTCGTCAATTGGGTAGTGCAGTCTTCGCCTCAGAGACATGAATCTATCTATGAACTGGCCCAAACTGGACGACGCTACGAAGACAAGTGGGAGCGGAAGCTCAATACTGCCGAACAAATTGGAAAGATGATCCACCTCTCAATCAGAGAAAAGAAATATCAGGGTGTTCAAACGATAGGTGGAATACTGGAACAAGTAAGCGATCAAGCCAAAGAGCTCGGAGCAAGTGGAGCTAGAGATACCGACACGCTTAGGAAAATTTGGAAAATGTACCGTGGTGTCGTCCACTTGGGCATGGCCATAGATTTTTGTGATGAGAATCCAAATCCGGACATGAATGTTCTGCAAATAGCCGAGCAGTTTCGTCGATGCCTAAGTGAAAACGCCCCGAAAAGCAGATCCAAACCATATGTTGATCCTGACAACCAGATCTCTTTTGCTTATTTATCAAGGATTTGGGGTCCCCGATTTCAAGATCGGGGTTTGCCCTACGATATAGGTTAGGTGCATCCAGTCGTTGCAATTCAACGCAACGTAAGGAACACCTGCAATGTCCAGCCTCTTCGAGAACGACCGTAGCTATGTTCTGGGCGACCTCGAACTCACCATTATTGGCGATCGAGACAAACTGGCCCAATGGCGGCACAAAGGGCTTGGCCCTGCCTACTATAGATTGGGTCGAAAGATCATCTATCGTGGCAGTGACCTGAACGCATGGGCCGAAGCCAACAAAACTGATCCGAGCAAGTCCGGATCAAGCTAATGCACCGCTTGCTGGAAATCGGGATTGTCGCTTCATGCCGGGCCCGCGGGCCAAGGCTTATTGTATGCGGTTGTGCGAAATGAGCCGGTCCTACAAAGGCACACGCTTTAAAAAGAACCAAGTGTACTCCGTTGAGGATATACAGCGTACTGCCAGCGTCACGGCGAATACAGTCTCAAACTGGGTGGTGGCAGGGTTGCAGCCGTCTGATGGGAAAAAGCCTTACGTGTTCAGGGGTGGGGTCATAAGTGCCTTTCTTGATGAGCGACGGAAGCGCACAAAGCTAGAACTCAAACCGGGCGAGTTTAAATGCACGGGCTGTAAGTCCGCTGTTTTTGCCGACATTAGCTCGGTCCGAGAAATGGTCGTAGGAAATGGGGCGCACATGCACGTTGGCCGGTGCTCAGAGTGCGGCGCGCACGTCACAAAGTTCATATCACAGGCTGATCGAGAGGCTATCGAGAGACGACGAAATCCAAATACGACCGTGGAGTCACTACACGAAGGGAAACCTGAAGACGCCGGTGGTATTTGTAAGGGGCGGGAGAAGGATGATCAGATCTTCTGGCCGGCGAACGATAAACTCATCCATAAGTGGCAAACCTATGCGGGCCGCTACGACGAAAAGACGATCGCTCGGCATCTGTCGGCTATCCGGTTTTGTGAGGATGTGACTGAGGGCAAGCCGTTCCACGAGTTTACGATCAAAGATGTCAGCCTGATTCGTGACACGCTAAAGCAGTCTCTGACAGCCAAAGATGAACATAGAAGATCAAAATCGACTGTTGCGCATATAGCTTCGCACTTGATCGCCTTCTTTGAATGGTTTCTCAAGCAGGATGGCTTCAAACGACTTCCCCAGGACCTGCCAAGCTATTTGAGAATGCCAAATTCCGTATATGCGACCTCACTGCCTCGAAAGGCAAAGGAATATCCTACGCTCCAAGAAGCCGCTGCCTTATTGCTAGAGATGCCCTCTAAAACACCAATGGATCTGCGGCGTCGTGCCATATTTGGGATCGCATTCCTCGCAGCGCTAAGGGCAGACACGCTAGTATCTTTGAGAATTTGCAGCGTCGACGTAATAAATAGACTAATTGTTCAAGATGCAACCACCGTTCGAGCGAAGAACGGTAAGAGTTTGAGCATCTATTGGTTTCCAGTTCCGGCTATCTTCAGCGATGTGGTGGTAGCGTGGATTGCTTTTTTGGAGCAGGCGGGCTTCGGAGGGCAAGATGCCTTGTTCCCCAGTGATGCATTGCTCAAATCAAGGAGGATCCTCGGCAATCCAAATCGCGGCCCGATTGAACCGATGTCGACAATACATGCCGCGACCGACGCGTTTGCTATCGCCTGTCGGAACAGCAGTGTAAAATACACCCCACACTCCGCCAAACACACGATTGGGGCTGAAACGTGACTCACGTCCTTTGACACATCAGCAACGCAAAGAATGGTCCAGAAATATGGGGCACGAGAATGAACAGACTACCGAGAGGCACTACGGTAAGATATCGGAAGAACGGCGTGCTGAGATATTTGAGGAACTGCGGGAAAATAAGACCAGTGGTCGAGGCTCTTTGACTGATGAGCAAAAGATCGCGTTGTATGATGGAATTATTGAAGATTTTGTGGGAAGATAAAAGATAAACTGTCGCTACGCGTCGAACATCTCCATTAAGTGCCTGGGTCTGGAATAGTGGGACACTTTATCAAGACGATTGGATCGTCGGGGCACTGTTGCACAAATGGACCTGAGGTAGAGTTGTCCCTTCTGTTGGATGGAACCCGCCCAAGCGAGAGATTTTTTCGCGTTCCTAGTGCGCGGAGGGTTCTGGACTACAGCCAGTATTCGCAAATCTGCCACTTGTCTGTCTAAGTCCCGCGCAATCCCCAGAGCATCATTGGTCAGTGCTTTTGACATTGCGTTTAGTTTGCTACGTCACTCCTCTTGGCGACTTCAGCAACCGTTTCTTCGCTCGCAGACACGTATGCCGACCACTGTTCCATCAGTACCCTCCGTTTTTCCAACAGATCCGAACGTGCGTAGGCCCGCTCAACATCTGATCCAACCTTATGCGCCAAGCTCATTTCCGCAACCTCGCGTGGCGCGTTGGCAACCTCAGACGCCCAGTCGCGGAAGGTCGAGCGAAAGCCATGTACGGTGACATCCTCGACCTGCATCCGTCGCAAGAGCATCAGCATGGCCATGTTTGACAAAGGCCTATGCCGCTTTTGGCCTTCAAACACGTAGTCCGACTTCATCGCCTTCAATGGCTCGATGATCGCCAACATCTCCTCGGTCAGCGGTACCCGGTGCAGTTCGCCGCCCTTCATTCGATCTGCAGGGCAGGACCAGAGCTTTGCCTCAAGATCAACCTCGTCCCAGCGCATTCCCAATACCTCGCCGGTGCGAGAGCCCGTAAGGCAGGTGAACATCAGCGCCTTTGCCGCCATAGCATCGCGGGCCTTCAGGTCAGCGTAGAAGGCCGGCACATCCTGCCACCGCATCGCCTTGTGATGTTTGGGCCTGGCCTTCACCTTCGGCAGAACTTGCGCATCATGGATTGCCGTCACCGGGTTCTCGCCCGACCGAAAACCCTTGGACTTGGCCACATCCAGAACGACCTTGATCCTTTGCGATAGTCGCCTCGCGGTTTCGTGCTTCTCGGTCCAGATCGGCGACAGGCACATCAAAACCTCCGGCTGGCCAATGCTATCAACCGGCATCCGCCCGATCTTGGGGAACGCATAGTCGCGCAAAGTATTGATCCATTGCGCGCCGTGCTTGGCGTTCTTCCAAGTCGGCATCCGATCGATACGAACTTGTTGGGCGATTTCTTCAAAGCTGGGGGTTTCACGCCTGGCATTGAACCGCGGGTTCAAACCCTGCTTGGCCATCCGCCGATACTCCAGCGCCCTGTCCCGGGCTTGGTTCAGCGTCACCACATCCGCGCCGCCCAACCCGAAGTCCGTGCGCAGCGGTGCGCCCCTGGCATTCCTCTGGCCCTTTACCACAACCCGCACGATCCAGCGCCGCGCGCCCGACGGGTCGACAACCAGATACAACCCGCCGCCATCGCCATGGCGCCCAGCGCCCAGATTCTCCACCAGCTTCTTGGTCAGCTTACCGGCAAGGGCCATCTAGAAGTACCACATTCCATACCACGCGAGGAAAGCATACGAGCGAAATCGAAAGAAAGCCAGCGCCATCATCGAAGGCAGATAAATCTAGTAAAACAAAAGAAAAAGACCGCCCAAGGCGATCCATTCAAATCAAGCAAAATGGTGAGGTGGCGGAGGCGGTGGGATTCGAACCCACGAAGGGGTTTCCCCCTTGCTCAGTTAGCAACCGAGTGCTTTCGGCCTCTCAGCCACGCCTCCGACGGGTCCCATTTAGTGGGCCGGGACCGGCTGGGCAAGAGGGAAAGCGCCGTGGATCGGGGGCAAGGTCGACGGGGGCGGGGCTCAGATCAGGTGTTGAACAGGAAATGCAGCACGTCGCCGTCCTTGACCTCATAGCTCTTGCCCTCGATCCGCAGCTTGCCTGCGTCCCGTGCGCCCGCCTCGCCCTTCAAGGCGACATAATCGGCATAGGCGATGGTTTCGGCCCGGATGAAGCCGCGTTCGAAATCGCCATGAATTTCGCCCGCCGCCTGCGGGGCCAGCGTGCCCTTGCGGATCGTCCAGGCGCGCGCCTCCTTGGGGCCGACGGTGAAATAGGTCTGCAGGCCCAGCAATTCGTAGCCCGCGCGGATAAGCCGGTCCAGACCCGGCTCTTCCAGGCCCATTTCGGTCAGGAACATCTCGGCCTCATCGCGGTCAAGCTGGCTGATCTCTTCCTCGATCCGGGCGGAAATCACCACCTGGCCCGCGCCTTGCGCCGCGGCCATTGCCGCCACCTTGTCCGACAGCGCGTTGCCTTTGCCCGCTGCCGATTCCTCGACGTTGCAGACATAAAGCACTGGCTTCGCGGTCAGCAGTTGCAGCATTCCCCAGGCCTTGGCGTCGTCGGGGTCGACCTTTACTGTCCGCGCGGGCTGGCCCTTTTCCAGAACCGCCTGCGCATCCTTCAGGAGGCGTTCCTGCGCCAGCGCCTCCTTGTCGCCACCCTTCACCTTGCGCGCAAGATTGGCCAGGCGACGGTCCAGCAACTCCAGGTCCGCCAGCATCAGCTCCGTCTCGATCGTCGCCGCATCCTCGATCGGATCAACGCGGCCCTCGACATGGGTGATGTCGCCGTCCTCGAAACAGCGCAGGACGTGGGCTATGGCGTCCACCTCGCGGATATTTGCCAGGAACTGGTTGCCCAGACCTTCGCCCTTGGACGCGCCCTTCACCAGGCCCGCGATATCGACGAAGGTGATCCGCGTCGGGATGATCTGCCGCGATCCGGCAATTTCCGCCAGGATATCCAGCCGCTTGTCAGGCACGCCCACCTCGCCCACGTTGGGTTCGATCGTGCAGAAGGGAAAGATTCGCGGCCTGCGCGGCGGCGGTGCGCGTCAGCGCGTTGAACAGCGTGGATTTGCCGACGTTCGGCAACCCGACGATCCCCATCTTGAAACCCATGACGCGCGTTCCCCCTTGCGATACCGGCCCGCTAATAGGCGAGCGGCGGGGGCGAGGCAAGCGCCGCCCTGTGCAGCAGGGGCAAGGGCGGCGATTTCCACGCCCAGCCCATTGATTTTCGCCGCCGTTTTCTGCACACCGACGAAACGGCCGCCCAACCGGCCCGAAGATCACAACAGGATGACCGCGCATGACCCGGATTGATGACAAGTTTGCCGACCTGGCGCGTGCGGGGCGCAAGGCGTTCGTGGCCTATGTGATGGCGGGCGATCCCGACCGGGAAACCTCGATGCAGATCATCAGGGGACTGCCCGGCGCGGGTGTCGATGTGATCGAGCTTGGCATGCCCTTCACCGATCCGATGGCCGATGGCCCGACGATCCAGCTTGCGGGTCAACGGGCGCTGGCGGCAGGGCAGACGCTGCAAAAGACGCTGGATATGGCGGCGGAGTTTCGCAAGGGCGACGCGGTGACGCCGATCGTGATGATGGGCTACTACAACCCGATCTATTCGCGTGGCGTCGACCGGTTTCTGGCGGACGCCAAGGCTGCCGGTATCGACGGGCTTATCGTCGTCGACCTGCCGCCCGAGGAAGACGACGAATTGTGCATTCCGGCGCAGAAGGCGGGGCTGAACTTCATCCGGCTGGCCACGCCCACCACCGATGACAAACGCCTGCCGAAGGTGCTGCAGAACACGTCCGGCTTTGTCTACTACGTCTCGATCACCGGCATCACCGGGGCGGCCAGTGCCGAGGCCGTGGCCGTCGCCCCCGAGGTTGCCCGGATACACACTCGCAGACCGATCTGCCGGTGATCGTCGGCTTTGGCATCAAGACGCCGGACACGGCGCGCGACATCGCGGCGATTGCGGACGGCGCGGTCGTGGGGTCGGCCATCGTCAAGATGATCGAAGACAAGCGCCCCGTGGCCGAATACTGACCTATGTGAAGG
>CAVQOV010000002.1:0-16708 GCA_963714615.1 uncultured Alphaproteobacteria bacterium
TATGACCTGATCGTGGCGGATAACGCGAACCCCGATATGGTCGGACATACCGGCGATCTGGCTGCGGCGATCAAGGCCTGTGAGGCTGTCGATCACGGCCTTGCACGTGTTCTGGCAGCGTTGGAGAAAGCCGGCGGTGCGATGATCGTCACCGCTGACCACGGCAATTGCGAAACCATGGTGGACCCAATCACCGGCGGGCCGCATACAGCCCATACGACCAACCCGGTTCCAGTAATCTTGGTTGGCGGGCCCAAGGGCGCGCGTCTGCACGAAGGGAGGTTGTCGGATTTGGCACCAACTTTGCTGCAACTGATGGATCTGCCAATCCCGCCAGAAATGACCGGCACAAGCCTGATCGAAACATGATCCGCACCTTCGGCCTTGTCGTGGCGATGTGCGCTTTGCCACTGGCCGGGCTGGCACAGTCCAATCCACCGGAACTTGCCCGTGACGCTGCCGCCCAACTGGATGCCGCACATGCTGCACTGAACGCGGCAGAGGGTGCGACCGACCGCGTCGCCGCCCTGACCCAGACCATCCGGGCCTACGAGGATGGACTAGAGGCCCTGCGCGAAGGCCTGCGCCGCGCCACTATCCGAGAGTTCGCGATCCGCGCCGAATTCGAGGTGGAAAGTGAAAAGGTCTCGCGGCTGCTGGGAGTGCTTTTGAACATCCAGTCTACGTCCGGGCCAATCATTCTGCTGCATCCTGCCGGCGCGGTTGGCACGGCGCGCTCCGGGATGATCGTGTCGGAAATAACGCCGGCCCTGCAGCGCCAGGCCGAAGACCTGCGGCGCAAGCTGGAAGAGGTTGCGATGCTTCGCGCCTTGCAGGAAAGTGCCGCCGATACGTTGCAGGAAGGGCTGCGCGGGGTTCAGCAGGCGCGCACAGACCTTAGCCAAGCGGTTTCGAACCGCACCGACCTTCCGGTGCGCTTTCTGTCCGACCCGGCCGAACTGCAACGCCTGATCGATAGCGCCGAAACACTGGAGGGCTTCGCTTCGGGTCTTGCCGGGATGCAGATCGGCTCGGATCCCACCGATGCGGTTCGCGATTTTTCGGCCGCGAAAGGCACGCTTCGGTTGCCGGTTTCGGGAACGGTGCTGCGCCGCGCCGGCGAGGTGGATGCCGCCGGCATCAAGCGCCCCGGCCTATTGCTGGCAACCCGACCGCTTGCGCTTGTCACCGCGCCCTGGCCAGCAACGATCCGCTATCTGGGGCCGCTGCTGGACTACGGAAACGTGATCATCCTTGAGCCCGACGCCGGCACTCTTATGGTTTTGGCTGGACTCGATGAGGTCTATGGTGCGCTTGGCCAGGTTGTCCCGGCCGGAGCCGCGCTTGGACTGATGGGCGGGGCAGAGCCCGATAAGGACGCGTTTTTGCTGAATGCCATGAATGGGGCTGGTTCCGAACAGACAGAAACGCTTTATATAGAGTTGAGACTGGGCGCAGAGCCCGTGGATCCGGCGGAGTGGTTCGCAGAGACAAAGGAATAGGATGCGATGAAACAATTCGTGATGGCCGCACTGGGCGGCACATTGGCTGGCGCAATATTGACGACCCAGGTGGCCGGGCCGCTGATCGCGCAGGAAAGCCAGAAATCCAGCTCGGTCTATGAGCAGCTGGATCTGTTCGGCGACATTTTCGAACGTATCCGTGCACAATACGTCGAGGAAGTAGACAGCCAAAAGCTGATCGAGGCGGCGATCAATGGCATGCTGACGTCGCTTGACCCGCATTCCAGCTACCTCGCGCCAGACGATGCCGCCGACATGCGAGAGCAGACTCGCGGTGAGTTCGGCGGTCTTGGTATCGAGGTCACGCAAGAAGAGGGATGGGTCAAGGTTGTCACTCCGATGGACGGCACCCCGGCCTTCGACGCCGGCATCGAATCCGGCGACTTCATCACGCATGTCGATGGCGAAAGCCTTCTGGGCCTGACCTTGAACGAGGCTGTCGAGATGATGAAAGGTCCGGTCGGATCAGAAATCATCGTCACCGTGGTGCGCGAGGGGATCGATGAACCCTTCGACGTCTCGATCATTCGCGACACCATCAAGCTGACCGCTGTACGCGCGCGCGCCGAAGGGCACGCGGTGGTCATGCGCGTTTCGACTTTCAACGACCAGACCTATCCCGAACCTGCGAGGAAGGGCTGAAGAAGTCGGTCGAGGAATTGGGCGGTATGGACAAGGTCGACGGCTTCGTTCTGGATTTGCGCAACAATCCCGGCGGGCTGCTGACCCAGGCGATCAAGGTGTCCGACGCCTTTCTCGAAAAAGGGGAAATCGTCTCGACTCGCGGCCGCGACGTTCAGGACAGCGAACGCTACAACGCGGTGGCCGGCGATCTGGCCGATGGCAAGCCGGTGGTGGTTCTGATCAATGGCGGCTCTGCATCTGCATCGGAAATCGTGGCCGGTGCGTTGCAGGATCACCGCCGCGCGATCGTGGTGGGGACCAAGAGCTTCGGCAAGGGATCGGTCCAGACTGTGATGCCGCTGCGCTCGGACGGCGCGATGCGGCTGACCACGGCGCGATACTACACACCGTCCGGTCGCTCGATCCAGGCCTTGGGCGTATCGCCCGACATCGTCGTGCAGCAGCCACCACGCAAGCCCGAGACCGAAGAGGAAGACACCCGCTAGCAACTCGCGCTTTAGCCGCTCAGAGGCCGATCTGCGTGGCAGCCTGAACAATGACAGCCTGACCGAGGATGAACGTAACCAGATCATCGAGGAACAGGCCGCCGGCCGAACAGGCCGCCAAGCTGCGGGAAGAGGATTATCAGTTGGCCTATGCCATCGACATCCTCAAGGGTCTGGCTGCGATCGAACCGAAGAATTAAGAGGAGCGGGGTCGGCGGCAGCGCCGGCCCGATTGTTTCATGACCCCAAAAGAGATCCAGAACCTGCCCTATCGCCCGTGCGTCGGCGTGATGCTGGTCAATCGCAGAGGGCCGCGTCTTCGTCGGCCAGCGCATTGATACCGGTGCCGCAGCGTGGCAGATGCCGCAAGGCGGAATTGACCCAGGTGAAACACCGCGCCAAGCCGCATTGCGCGAGCTATGGGAAGAGACTGGTGTCGACGCCGAATTGGTGAAAGTCGAGGCAGAAACCGACGATTGGGTGACATACGATCTGCCGCACGAGCTTGTGCCGAAGATCTGGCACGGCCGCTACAAGGGCCAGAAACAGCGCTGGTTCCTGATGCGGTTTCTGGGCAGGGACGATCAAATCAGGATCGATACGGACCATCCTGAATTTTCGGAATGGCGCTGGCTTGACGCAGCAGATCTTGTTGCCGGCATCGTCCCGTTCAAGCAGCAGGTCTACGCCTCTGTCGTCAAGGAATTCGCGGACCACCTGCACTGATCAGGTGGACTGTCGCGCGGGTCGTGCCTAAAGCTGGTCGAAAGCCAATCGGAGGAACCGCGTGGATCTGGGACTTCATGATAAACTGGTAATTGTCACCGGAGGCTCCTCGGGCATCGGCGCGGCCATTGCCGAGGCGCTCGCCGAGGAAGGCGCAATCCCGGTTGTGTTTGACAGGAACCCACCGGAACCGCGCGCACTCGCCCGGTTGCAGAAATTGCAGCCCAAGAGCGACTGGATCGAACTTGATCTGTCGGACGACACACAATGTGCCCGCGCGGTACAGGATACCGTTTCCCGTTGGGGGCGGATCGATGGGCTGGTTAACAATGCCGGCGACAACGACGGGGTGGGGCTAGACGCAGGCCCGGCGCGGTTTCGCGGCTCACTCAACAGCAACCTGATCCACTATTACACATTGGCCCACCACTGCCTGGCAGAGCTGAAACGCCACCGCGGCGGAATCGTGAACATCTCTTCGAAAACCGCGGTGACCGGGCAGGGCAGGACCTCGGGCTATGTTGCCGCCAAGGGTGCGCAACTGGCGCTGACCCGCGAATGGGCGGCAGCGCTTGCCGCTGACGGCGTCCGCGTCAACGCGGTGATCCCGGCCGAGGTCATGACCCCACATTACCGCCGCTATCTCGAGACCTTCGATGATCCCAACGCCCAGTTGCGGCGGATCATCCAGAGCATCCCGCTTGGTCAGCGCATGACGGAACCGAAAGAGATTGCTGCGACAGTTATCTTCTTGCTGTCCGACAAGGCCGGGCACACCACCGGCCAATGGCTGTTCGTTGATGGCGGCTATACCCATCTTGACCGGGCGCTGACGGCAAGACCCTGAGCACCTTCACAGGTGGCTTCAGCCGCGCTTTCGCGAGATTGAACTTTCGAACGCAATTGTCAGGTCGGACAGTGAGAACGGCTTCTGAAGCACAACATCCGCAAGGTGCAGCATCCCGTTGTGAATCGCTGAATTCGCTGCGAAGCCGGACATGAAAATGATCGCGCAATCTGGAAACATCGCGCAAAGATTCTTGGCCACCTGCGAACCGTCCATTGCGCCGGGCAGAACGACGTCCGACAACAGAATGTCGATCTGCGGTAGCGTCTTGGCCAGCTTCAAGGCGGACGCACCATCTGCTGCGGCATGAACCTCGCAACCCAAAGATCGGATCTGCGCGGTTATGGTTTCGCGAAGACCGTCTTCGTCTTCAACCACAAATATCTTGAGTTTCTCGAGCGTCCGCGCCTTTTCTGGCATTTCTTCGGACGGTTCGGGTATCGCTTCGGCATCCACACGAGGTAGGTACAGCTTCACGGTCGTGCCAACCCCAACCTCGGTATAGATATTCAAGTGGCCCCCTGATTGTTTGGCAAATCCAAAAGCCATCGAAAGACCGAGCCCAGTGCCTTTGCCGACTTCCTTGGTGGTGAAGAACGGTTCCATAGCTTGTCTAACTACTTCCGGCTGCATGCCCTCACCGTTATCGGTGACCGAGAGACAAACATATTGCCCCGGAACAACCTCTGAATTTCTGGCAGCATAGCTGCGGTCCAGGCTTGCATTGCTGGTTTCGATTGTCAGCTTTCCACCCTGCGGCATCGCATCCCGAGCATTCACCACCAGGTTCAGCACGACCGCTTCCAGTTGCGCCGGATCCACCAACGTCCTCCATAACCCGCCCGCGTTCACGATTTCCAGATTGATCGCCGCACCCGCAGATGTTCGCAGCAAGGCGGCTGATTCACGAAGCAAGCGCGACACGTCGATAACTGCTGGCGCCAGCGGTTGCTTGCGCGCAAATGCCAGTAAGCGCTGCGTCACGGTTGCGCCGCGCCGGACGGCTTCAAGGGCTGCCAATACGTATCCGTCCCGCACCGCATGTTTGGGGTTGTCGCGCAGCAGTTCCAGATTCCCGGAGATTATCGCCAGAATATTGTTGAAGTCGTGGGCGACGCCGCCGGTCAGCTTACCAATTGCCTGCATCTTCTGCGCTTGCAGCAGGCTTTCGCGCATCGTGTAAAGTTCCGTCAGGTCCTGTGCCACGATATCCACGATGCCGACCTCAGCATCCGCCTTGGCCTGGAAAATCTTGTGGATATAGCGAACCTCGTCGTTCTCCAGAACGATCCGATTGGTCTGCTCCAGGCTTTCGCCAAGCATAAGACGCTGTTTGAGTTCTTCAGCCTGCTTTATTTCATCCTCATGATAGAGCCTCTGGACAACGTCTTTCTCAATATCCATGGCCATCATCTCTGCCACGCTTCTTCCGTGCAAGGCCGCATAGGTTTCATCGCACTCGATGATACGGTTGCGATTTTGATCGGAAGTGCTATAGCCCAGTCCCGCCAGTTTTGCCGCTTGCGCCTGGCGGCTTTGCCCGACAAGGATTTCGGCTTGGGAAGCGAGGATTTGGTCGCGCATTTCGTGAATTGATTCGACCAATTCGTCCAACTCGTCGGCATGAGCAAACCGGGCCAGATCAATCTTGAACGCTTGCCAGTCTTTAGGCCGACTGCGCAACTCATCCGCAATTTTGTGAATCGGCTTCAGGACATTCTGATTGAACTGCCGGAAAATAAGAAGGCTACCGATCAGAAGGGCCAACCCGGCAATGATAAAAAGCGCCATAACGCGCGTTCGGGCGAGTTCGTAGATACCGTCGCGCGAGGCCGTAAGCGTCAAGGTACCGATGTTCAGCAGGCCCTCTCGCTGCGGGTGGACCAGCGGAAAAGACTTCACAATCGGATAGCTGTCAGGTGCAGCGTGGCCAGATATAAGCCTGAGGCCGGTCGTATCTGTTACGACGGCCTCTACAATCTTGCCAAGGTCCACATAGCTGTCCAGTTGCGCCTGAACCGTTTCCAGATCGAGCTGCCAAAGGTGATTTTGAAGGTCAAACACATGCTCTTCACCCAATCGTTCAACGCGGGCATTCAGTTCTTCGTCGGCAAGTTTGTATGTCACCGCGACGCTGGCCGCGCTTGCGACAACCATTATCACCAACATTGGAAGAAAAATCGATCTAGCCGTTTTCGCGGCAAGCCGTGATCGCTGTACGAAACGGGTCAACGCTACTCGCTCGCCAAAACGTAACCAGCCATTATTTCGTCGTAGCGGCCATCGGCCTTCATCGCTATCAACGCATTGTTCAGTTTCCCGGCTTTGTCCGCATGCTTTTTGTTGAGATACATGAACAGATTCGCGGTCAGCCTCGCCTCGGTGGCAAAAAGATGGCCCATTCCGTTTTCCTGCGCCAATTGCCGTCCGGGAACGACCGTAATCAAGGCAACGTCAATTCGATCCTGCTTCAGCATGTTCAGCAGGATGTCGGCATTCCGGACCCTGGCGACATCACGATGATTCTCAAGGATGGAATCGAAAATCTTCCATCCACGAATATAGCCTACGCGAAGATCCGATAAATCCTGCCAGGACGAAATGCGATATCGCTCATGTTTCATCAATCCCGCAAATGCTACATTGATGATCGGCTCGGAAAGCTTGATCAGGTCAGGAAACGAGTCAGAAACGATTTCGGCGCGGGCCGCTTCGCCGTCAAACTGTCCTGCGGCTACATAAGACAGGCCGCGTTCTGGCGGGGCAGCCTCTAACGCGTAGGCAAGACCGGCCCGCGCGAACATTTCGTTCAGAACCAGGTTGAGGTAACCGTCGCCGGATTGGTTGGTGACGGGCGGCAGCGTGGCGTTGGACAGAACAAGCGGTGGGTTCGCGGATTGCGCCAAGGTAGCACCCGATCCGAACAGGGCTACGACAGCCATGATACCAACCAGAAGGAGATGAATATTTAAGACCCGCATTCAGGGCCGCGTGTTATGCAGGTGTTCGTCCAATGCGGCTTTAAGCTCGGCACGTTGAAAGGGTTTGTACAGCACCTTCGCGAACCCTTCCATGTCGGCGATGGCAGACACAGTTTCCAGCGATGCTGGGCCACCGCCGCCAGACATCATAATCGCCGGTATGTCGCGAAGCAGTTCGGGAAACTTCGCCACCACTTCCAAAGCAGTGGTTCTACCCAGCCACATATCGATCAGATATATTTGAGGGGCGTTCGATCGGACAGCATCAACAAACGAGTCGCCATTGCAAAAAACTGCGCATTCGTGCCCGAGGGAATTGACCATCCCCTTGATGGTGCTGCCGAGATCCTGATCATCATCCAGGACATAAACAAGCGCCATCCCAATTGACCTTACCTACAAATTTCCATCGCAAAAAGCGAGTTTTCTTCATGTAACACATGCCCCCTCTGGTTGAACAGCAGCAATTGGCCGCGCAAGCCGGTGAAGGGGAGCGGAGGAATTGACGTTAGCGTCAGCACGTGTGACTGTAGTTGCTACTAGCAGGAAAATTGGAACCCGTGCGGATGAGCGACGACGAACGCAGGTTGATCGGTCTGGCAACTTTGTACGAGCAGGTTGTTCGTTCGACCTATGACAAGCGCGGGCCGTCAGAGCTTCAGCCCGCGCAATGGTCGGCGCTCCGGTTTTTTCAACGCGCCGGCACGGGTGCGCGAACGGTCTCTGGTCTTGCCGCCTATCTTGGGGTCACTATGGGTCCCGCAAGCAGGGCGGCCAGAGCACTGGAGCGAAATGGTTTGCTGGTGTCGGAACGAAACCCAGATGATGCACGTAGCGTCATTTTTACCTTGACGCCAGACGGTGCCGCGCGACTGCGGGAAGATCCGCTAATTCGCTTGGTCAAGGCACTTGGCGAACTTGACGTCCCCCGGCAGGACGCCTTGTCGCAGATCGTTAAGGAACTCTCGAAATCGTTGGGCAATGACTAGAATCGCCGCGGAAGTAAGCGCCCGCTTTAATTTAAGTTGCTATTAGCAATTATACCGGGTAGATATATTCGCTGATAGCAATGTAATGATCGTTAGTTGATACCAATGCCGCTACAGAGATTGATGAACAGTAGGAAGCCAACGGTCCTGGTGGTCGACAGCCTTGAACATCGAGCAAGAGTTGTCGCCAATTCGTTGGAGGAACTGAACTGGGAAACGGTTCACCTCACCGATTCGAAAACGGCAATCGAGATGTGCAGGTTGCACCGGTTCAACGTGATTTTCATGGACGTATCCACCCCCGAATTCGCGGGGTGTGATGCAGTTCAACTGCTACGCACCACCGAAAGCCAGACAGCAACGATCATTGCGTGCCTGGACGAAGACCATCAACCACTTGCTGAACGCGCCTTATTTTCGGGGGCAGACCTCTGCATCCAAACTCCCATCAAGCCCGGGGATCTGTCGCTCCATATCGCGAAGGCCTCGACGCTTCGCGTAAAGAAAAGCGCGCATTACAATAGCGCGGCGAAGCGGGCGCACTAGGGAGACGAGTATTTGAGAATTCAAAAGCAATCTGCACCAGACACCACGGCGAGGCACGAAGAGCTCGAAAACCGGCGCGCGATTGTGGATCGCCTTTATGCCGCGTCAGACCTGTTGCATCTTGCGGATGATCCGACGGCGTCCGAGGCAGGCGCCCGGCTGGTCTGGTGGCAGGCGCAACACCGGCATTGCGTGGCCGCAGAAGCCGCAAGAATGTCTGAACAACACCGCGTCAGGCAAGCAAGCGCGGCTGCGGTCGGTTCCTCTGGCCCCATGATCGTTCAAACCGACGGCACACAGTGGATATTGGATGTCCTTGCCGACTTGATGTCGTTTGCCGACTCGCGGGCCCTTCGCAAGACGAACAGATGCCTGTCCGACGCGTTCACGCAAATATCGCAGACACTTCCAAACTAAGAAATTCGCAGGCGCTCGTTCCACACCCTGGACTTCTAGGCGAAACCAGCACTCGTCCGGCTCATCAGCTGCACGAATTGGCCCCGACGCAGCGCCAGATACTGGCAGAGCGCGCAACGAGCTGGAGGCTTAGGGAACGGTTTAGTGCCGCCCGAGGTCTACCGGCACTCGTCAAACGCAGCAGAAAACGCCCTGTTTCACGAAAGCGTGGGGTGCTGATTTGTATACCATCTTGTACCAAGCCTTAGCTGATCCAAAGAAAAGCTCAAGGAATACAATGGCTTGGCCTAAGTTGTGGTGCCGCTGATAGGACTTCGAACCTACGACCCCATCATTACGAATGACGTGCTCTACCATCTGAGCTACAGCGGCTAATGTGGCGGGTCTTTAGCACCCAAAGACCGGGCTGTGTAGTCCTATTTTTCGTCGTTTTCTGACGCTGGCAGAACGATTACGTCGCCATCTGCGTCGATAGCTTCGTCGTCGGTTTCGGCTGCCTCTGCTTCGGGTTTGGCATGCTTGCCGACGATCAGCGGTAGCATCTCGGTCGAGGCTGGCATCGCCACTTCGCCTTCTGTCGGTACCCGCCAGGACATTGTGTCGAAGCCACCGCAATTATGACAAACCGGCCCCCAGTTGGAATGGACGCTCTGGCAGTTGTCGCAAATCCATTGCGGCCCGCGCGAAGCTGTCAGCGCCCGCGTCAGCCAACCGCGAACCACGCTGTCCTCGCTGCCTTCGCCACGCTCGATCGCGGCCATTATGGTCAGCGAGCGCGCGGTCGGGTCGTTCTGAACCAAGTCGCCAATTGCAGCGCGGGCGGTAACGAAGTCTTCGGCCGCAATGTTGAGTTCCGCCAGCAGCATTCGGGTCTCGGGATGGTCCGGGTTGAGTTTGGTAAGCGCACGGAACCGCTTGATCCGCGCCGCAGGATCCTCGCTTGGATCGATGCTGGCGAATGCGGCGGCCAGATCGGGATGCGGTCGCGCGGCCCAAGCCTTGGACAGGACGCGGGCGGCATACTTTGGCTTGCCCTCAGTGATGTATCCCTGCGCGGCCATCACGGCTGCCGGGATCAGATCGGGGGAAAGGCGGTTCGCCTCGATGGCCGCTTCGCGCGCCTCGACCGTACTGCCGTCGCGAAACACCTCACGCGCCTCGGACAGCGCCAGAACCGCATCGCGACGCTTGTGCACGTCGCGGGGCAAGACGCCCTGCCGAAGCTTTTCGCCCAGTGTCTTGCGGGCACCACGCCAATCCTCGTTCTCGGCTTGAAGTCTTAGCAGGATATCGCCGGTTTCTTCATGCTTGGGTTTCAGCGCAAAAGCGCGTTCGGCCAGCTTCATCGCGGTCTCGACATCACCATCGGCAAGCTTCTGTTTCATGATACCGCGCACCCCGACAAAGCGGGTGCGATCATCGGTCAGCAGTCGCTTGTAAACCTCCTCGGCCTTCTTGCCATCGCCCGACATTTCGGCGGCCTGAGCTGTGATCAGATTGGTCAACTCGGGGCGGCCCAGATACTTTTCGGCCTTCGCGGCCTTAGACATCGCCAACCGCGCCTCGCCCGAAGCGAGGGCCATCATGCCATCTGACAAAGCCTCAAACCCGCGCCGTTCGCGGTTGCGGTCAAAATAGCGCGAGATCGCCGTCTCGTCGCCGTTGAGGAATTTCAGGATCGCAACGCCCAGGCTCAAAAGTTTCAGCAACACCCAGATCGCCACGACCAGCGCGATGGCTGCAATCACCGCTTGTAGCGGGCCAAGGTTGAACTCGGTGTTGGCGATCACAATTCGCACGCCGCCGGTCGTCTCGGCCAAGTAACCGGCGCCCAAGGTCAGGCCCGCGATCACAACGATGAAGAGAACGATCTTGATAAGCGACCATAGCATGTTGGGCGTCCTCAGTTGTTCAGTTTTTCGGACAAGGCAGCAACTGCGGCCACAGCATCGAGACGGGATTGCGCAGTAGCAATCCAGCCAGCCATGGCGGAGGCACCGGCCTCTGGCAGAGCCTTCAATTCGCTCATCGCGCGGGGCAGATTGCCATCCCGCAAGGCCGATTCGGCGCGGGACAGGATCGCATCGGGATCGGCGCCTTCCTTGGGTTCAAGCGACCGGCTGCCAAGCTGCGTGCGCAAGAAGGCCGTGAACCGGTCAATCTCGCCGCTGTCGGCCCGAGCCCGAATCGAGGCATTCAGCGCTTCGCGTGCTGCGACGGGATAGCTTTGCTGCAATGCGGCCAACGTCGGCACGCCCTGCGTCGCATTCAGCGCCAGGTCCGCCGGAACCTCGACGCCGACTCCGCTTAAGGTGTTGAGCAGATCCGCAAACGGCGCACCGCTTTCGATCGCCGCCTGAAGTCCCGTCAATGCCGCCCTTGCCAACGCAGTTTCGGAATGTTGCGCGGCGGTCTGTTCTTGCTCAGCAGCCTTGGTTTGCGCAGCTTCGATCCGAGCCAGTTCTTTTTCAAACATTGCGCGCATGCCGGCCAGTTGGTCCTGATAGGCCGCCACAGTTTCGCGCGTTGCCCCGACGTCGGGAATTGGGCGGTTTTCCAGATCGGTCAAGCGCCGCTCGAAAGCGTCAACGCTTTCGGTCAGTCGAGCGATCGCTTGTTGCACGTCATCTTGTGCGCTCAGCGAGGTCGTCACTTCGGAAAGCCTGCCCTGGACGGTTTTAACCTCGTCAGCCAGCGCATCCATCCGCGCCGTCTGGCTTTCCATCCGTTCGGCAAGCTGTTCGGAGACCGAAGGTGCTTGCGAGAACGGCCAGGAGTCGTTGCCAAGATATTGCGAGATGCCAAACCCGAGTGCCCCTGCGGCAATCCCGCCCAACAACAAAGCGAGGACTCCGCCACCAGAACTGCGCCGGGTCACCGTGGGGTCGGCCGCTTTCGGTTCTGACGATATCGGTTCTAAGCGCGCGCCTGTCTCAACCGGTTCTGTCGAATCCGACGACTCTACCTCTGGCACCCCGGCCTGATCGGCCTCTTCCAGAATCACGTCGTCCTCAACGTCATCGGGCGATATCGCCGACATTTGTTCGGTGACCGGGTTGTTTTCAGCCGACGACTCATCGGGCTTCGTTGTGGATTTCTTCGCACGGGCCACGAAATCACTACCTTTCGAATCTATGCTGCGCAGGGTCGTTTACCAGTCGTGCAAACCTATAGGGCAGAACCGCGGCCCTCAAGGCGCTCGGCTGGTATGTCGCAGTATTTCTTGGCGCATCGCGCTGGCCGACGGCGTCGCCAAAGCGATCTGCTGCACGGGTTCCGGCCCGGTCCAGCTATCCAGCACGGCTTGACTCATCCCGATCAGGACCAGCCGCGCGCGCGCATCCCGACAGATCCGACCCAGCAGAGCAGCGGAGCGTGGCGAGAAGACTGGCAACACTACTGTCCTGTCAGTGCCAAGCAGCGCCAGCGCCTCCTCGCTCAATGGCACCTCTATCTGGTCATAAATAATGGTTGATACAGTGTCTATTCCGGCACCTTTCAGTCTTTTTGTAATCTCGCCCCGACTGTTCACGCCGTGCAGATGCAGCAATTTCCCCTTTGGCCGATCCTGCAATATCAAGGACACAAGATCATCCGCGTTTCCCTTGGCGGCGCGCAAATCAAGGCCCAGTTCTGCTCCAACCTCTGCCGTCCGCTCTCCCACCGCGTAGCCCTGCATTCCGCGGAGGTCGGTGGATGAAGCCGCAGCGCGCAGACCGTTCTCGGATGTGAAGATCAGGCGGTCATACTTGCGCGGATCGACCGCCAAATTCAAATATTGCACCTTGAGAATCGGCGAGATCACCACTCTTGCATCGCGCAGATCCTTGGCAAACCTCTGCGATTGCGCCTCTGGCCGGGTCAGCAGAACGGTTGGCGCGGCGTCGGGCAAGGCGGACCTCAGGCAGTTGTGCGGGGCGCAGCCCGGTGTTACCTGCCGCAGAACACCCATGCAACAGGCTGTGTCATGACAGAAACGCTGACGATACTGGGGCTTGAAAGCAGCTGCGACGATACCGCCGCCGCAATTGTGCGCCACGTACCCGGACATAAGGCCGAGATTCTTTCCAGCATCGTTTTCGGCCAAGCCGACCTTCATGCCGATTTCGGCGGTGTCGTTCCCGAAATTGCCGCCCGTGCCCATACGGAGAAGCTGGATATTTGTGTCGAAGCCGCGCTTCAGGGGGCTGGCACTACACTGAACGCTATCGACGCTATCGCCGTTACCGCCGGTCCTGGTTTGATCGGCGGCGTTTTGGCGGGAGTCATGTGCGCAAAGGGTTTGGCCGCCGGCACCGGCTTGCCGTTCATCGGCGTGAACCATCTTGCTGGCCACGCCCTGACCCCGCGTCTGACGGATGATCTGGCCTTCCCCTATCTGATGTTACTGGTCTCTGGCGGTCATTGTCAGTTCCTGATCGTGCAAGGGCCCAATGATTTCAAACGCCTCGGGGGTACGATAGACGATGCGCCCGGCGAAGCCTTTGACAAGACCGCCAAGCTGCTCGGCCTTTCACAACCTGGGGGCCCCTCGGTCGAGGCCGAGGCGGCGTCAGGCGTTGCGGCACGCTTCGCTTTCCCCAGACCGCTGCTGGACCGCGCCGGCTGCGACATGTCTTTTTCCGGCCTCAAGACGGCACTCTTGCGCGAACGCGACCGGCTGCTCGCCGAACATGGCGGACTGCGCGTGAAGGACCGCGCTGACCTTTGCGCCGGGTTTCAGGCCGCCATTGCCGATGTTCTGGCCGAGAAGTCACGCCGCGCACTGGCGGACTATCTTGCGCTTGGTCCTCTCCAGCCGGCCTTCGCCGTCGCCGGAGGGGTTGCCGCAAATATGACGATAAGGGCTGAGTTAGAGACTATCTCTGCTACGGCCGGGGCAGATTTCGTGGCTCCGCCGCTATCGCTTTGTACCGACAATGCCGCCATGATCGCTTGGGCGGGGCTCGAGCGCTTTCGCCTTGGACTCGTCGACGACATGACATTGTCCGCCCGGCCCCGCTGGCCACTTGACACGAGCAGCCCCGCGCTGCTGGGGTCAGGCAGGAAAGGGGCAAAGGCATGACAGAGATATCGGTCTTTGGCGCGGGCGCCTTTGGCACCGCACTGGCGATTTCTTTGGCCCGCGATGGTCGAGAGGTGTCGCTGGTGTCCCGCGACCGCACCCATGCCGCCGATATGGCAGAGGCCCGCGAAAACGCAGCGCGCCTACCGGGGTTTGCCTTTCCCAATAGCCTGCACCCAACGGCCAGCTTCAGTGATGCCGCCGCAATCTGCCTGATTGCCGTGCCGACTCAGATGCTTGCCGGGTTCATCGCGGACCACGCGACAGCACTTGCCGCGCGCAATCTGGTTGCCTGCTGCAAGGGCATTGATATCACCTCGGGCTATGGACCGACCCGCGTCATCCAGCTTGGCGTGCCGGATGCGAAGCCTGCAATTCTTTCCGGCCCAAGTTTTGCTGTGGACATCGCCGCCGGGTTGCCGACCGCGCTTACAATTGCCGCTGATCCGGCAACTGCCGAGACGTTGCAGACAGTGCTGTCGACCGCCAATCTAAGGCTCTACCGAACGTCCGACGTGACAGGTGTCGAACTTGGCGGAGCACTAAAGAACATCGTGGCGATCGCCTCCGGGGTCGCCATTGGCGCCGGCTTGGGAGAAAGCGCCCGCGCCTCTGTGATCACCCGCGGATATGCCGAAATGCGGCGCTTTGCCGGCTTGATGGGTGCCGTACCCGATACCCTGTCGGGCCTGTCGGGCTTTGGTGATCTGGTTCTGACCTGCACGTCCGAAAAGTCGCGAAACTACGTCTACGGCCTTGCTATCGGTCGCGGCCTGCCCCGGCCACAAGGCGTCACCGTCGAGGGCGCCTCAACCGCGAAGGCAGTTTCTAACTTGGCGCGATTGCGCAAACTGGATATGCCGCTGACCTACATGGTAACTGCCTTGGTCGATGAAAAACTGTCCGTCGGCCAAGCCATCGACCTTTTGTTGTCCCGCCCCCTGAAAGAGGAATGAGAGATGCGATACTGGCTATTCAAATCCGAGGCAGCCACATGGAGTTGGGAGCAACAGGTCGCCCGCGGCGAGACTGGAGAGCAATGGGACGGCGTGCGCAACTATCAGGCCCGCAACAACATGCGAGAGATGAAGCCGGGAGACCTTGGGTTCTTTTATCATTCGCAGGATGAGAAGGCCGTCGTCGGCATCGTCGAAGTCTGCGCCGAGGCCCATCCCGACAGCACCACCGACGACCCGCGATGGGAGTGCGTTGACATCAAGGCAGTGAAGCCGATGCCTAAGCCCGTTACACTTGCCATGTGCAAGGCGGAGCCTCGATTGGCAGATATGGTTCTGGTCAACAACACTCGACTTTCGGTGCAGCCGGTCAGCGAGGCGGAGTGGAAGGTCGTTTGCGAACTTGGCGGTCTCTGAAAAGATTTTGCGTTTCGGCGGGACTTCCGCATATTCCTCCTACAACAACAATATGTGGGAGGATTCTATGCAATACTTGGCAGTTCTGGTGGCGGCTGCGGGAGCTTATGCGTTCGGAGCGTTTTGGTACATGTTAAATTCCAAGGCCTGGATAGCTGCCGCTGGTATCCCGCAAGACGCCGAGGGCAAGCCCGCTGGCGGATCGAGTGCGGCACCGTTCGTTATCAGCGCCGTAATGGTCATCGTGGTCGCCGGGATGATGCGCCATATCTTCATCATGGCCGGAATTGACACGCTTGGCGAAGGCTTTATGGGCGGCGGCGGCCTGGGCTTGTTCATCGTCGCGCCCTGGATCGTCACGAATTACGCGTATTCGATGCGCCCTTTGGCGCTGACCCTGATCGACGGTGCGTATGCGGTTATCGGCTGCACGATCATCGGAATGATCCTGACGCTATTCTGAAAGCTTACTGCCAAAAAAAATGGAGGGTCCCGACCCCTCGGAACCCTCCACCACCCCACGTGCTCCCTCAGGCACCCACGTGTTCGAATTAGGTTCCGACCATACTGGTCCGACAAGAATGACCCTACGCCAGACTGCCGCCGAAATCAAACCGCAACTATCTAGAAAGCCATGTGTTTTCTTAAGCGATTAGTAGGGGCCGTTAACGAAAAACGCCCGCCGAAACGGGCGGGCGTCTTGTCTGGTCGACCGGTCTTACCGGTAAACGGCCTCTTTTCCAAAATGCTTGGTCAGCATGTAGTAGACCACGGCGCGATATTTGTTGCGCTCGGATTTGCCGTACGTTTCGATCGCCTTGTTGATCGCCGCCGTCAGGTCTGGCCCGTCCTTCAGGCCCAGCTTCTTGATCAGGAAATTATCCTTGACCGTTTCCAACTCGCTCGCCTGCGATCCGGCAACTGTCGATGCGTCGGCATTGTAGATTGCCGGGCCGCAGCCAATGGTTACCTTCGTAAGAAGAGCCATGTCGGGCGTCATCCCGCACTTGGTTTTCAAATCATTTGCATAAAGCGCGATAAGATCGTCGCGTTTTCCCATAAGTTAACTCCCACCTGTTTTCGGGCACTGTCCCGCGTCACCGACCCGCTG
>CAVQOV010000003.1:0-265000 GCA_963714615.1 uncultured Alphaproteobacteria bacterium
GACGTATTGCTTTTTCATCAAGCGCCTTGGGCAGGATGTAGACGCCAGGCTGGTATTCGTTGCCCTTGGTCCAGAGCTCGATCTGCGCCAGAACTTGATTGGTAAAGCTTGCGGACATCACGAAACTTGGATGCCCGGTGGCATTGCCCAAGTTCAGCAAGCGCCCCTCTGACAGCAGGATGATTCGATTGCCCGAGGGCATCTCGATCATGTCCACCTGATCCTTGATGTTGGTCCATTTGTGGTTCTTCAGGGCGGCCACCTGAATTTCATTGTCGAAATGGCCGATATTTCCGACGATCGCCATGTCCTTCATTTCGCGGATATGCTCGATGCGGATAACGTCTTTGTTGCCGGTTGTGGTGATAAAGATGTCGGCGCTATCGACCACGTCTTCCAGCACCACAACCTCGAATCCGTCCATCGCGGCCTGAAGCGCGCAAATAGGGTCTATTTCGGTCACCTTGACCCGTGCACCGGCACCGCGCAACGACGCGGCAGAACCCTTGCCGACGTCGCCATAGCCGCAGACGACTGCCACCTTGCCGGCCATCATCGTGTCGGTCGCGCGGCGGATGCCGTCGACCAACGATTCCTTGCAGCCGTACTTGTTGTCGAACTTCGACTTGGTGACGCTGTCGTTCACGTTGATCGCCGGGAACGGCAGCAGGCCCTTCTTGTGCAGGTCGTAGAGGCGGTGAACGCCGGTCGTGGTTTCCTCGGAAACGCCTTTGATCGCATCGCGCTGTTTGGTGAACCAGCCGGGGCTTTCCTTCATGCGCTTCTTGATCTGCGCGAACAGGAAGGTCTCTTCCTCGCTGGTGGGCACTTCGATCAGATCGGTTTCACCCGCCTCGACCCGAGCGCCCAGCAGGACATACATCGTACGCGTCGCCGCCATCGTCCAGGATCATGTTGCAGGTGCCTTCGGAGAACTGGAAGATCTTGTCGGTGTAGGACCAGTAATCCTCCAGCGTTTCGCCCTTGATCGCAAACACCGGCGTGCCGCCAGCGGCAATCGCCGCGGCCGCGTGATCCTGGGTCGAGAAGATGTTGCACGAGGCCCAGCGCACATCGGCGCCGAGCGCAGTCAGCGTTTCGATCAGAACGGCGGTCTGGATCGTCATGTGCAGCGATCCGGCAATGCGCGCGCCTTTCAGGGGTTTCTTTTCCCCGAATTCCTCGCGCAATGCCATCAGGCCCGGCATTTCGGTTTCGGCGATATCAAGCTCTTTGCGACCATAGTCCGCCAGCGAAATATCCTTGACGATGTAATCCTTCGGCATCCCGCCGCACTCCTTCACGCTCTCGTTTCGCGGGTCAGATAGCACCCCCACAGCATCTCGACAATGGCCGGGCCGGGTGGCTAAAGTCCGCAGGCTGAAAAAGAGGCTTTCCATGAAACAACCCCGCGCTTGGCAAAGGATGCTTTCTGGCCGCAGGCTGGACCTGCTGGACCCGACGCCGGTCGATATCGAGATCGAGGATATCGCGCACGGCCTTGCCTTCGTGGCACGCTGGAACGGGCAGACGCGGGGCGACTTTGCCTATTCGGTGGCCGAGCATTCCTTACTGGTTGAAGAGATTTTCGCCCGCACCAATCCTGCTGCGCTGGTCAAGTGGCGGCTGGCGGCCTTGCTGCACGACGCACCGGAATACGTGATCGGCGACATGATCAGCCCGGTCAAGGCGGCCGTCGGGCCCGGCTACGGTGCACTGGACGACCGGTTGACCGCCGCCATCCATCTTCGGTTTGGCCTGCCCGCACAGATACCCGTCGCTGATCAAGAAAGAGATCAAAAAAGCCGACAAGATTAGCGCATGGCTGGAAGCGACGCAGATCGCAGGGTTTAGCAAGGCCGAGGCCGACAGGTTTTTTGGGGTTCAAAATCATAGTCTGATCAAGGTTTTTTCGATCAAGCTGCGCCCACCGCTGGAGGTGCGAGCCGAATTTACGGGCCGTCACAATGCGTTGCTGGCTCAGATCTAGAGGTTGTGAATGACATCCGTCCGCGCCGCGCTGCCGTCTGATGCCCTCGCGATGTCCGCCCTGCTGAACGAGGTCATCGCCGCAGGCGGAACCACCGCACATCAGCGCCCATTTGAACGCAGCCCGGATGCTGCGCCACTACATCGAGCCGGAAGGGCTGGTCGTATGCATGGTCGCAGAGACGGCCGGCAAGATCGTGGGGTTTCAATGCCTCGTTTGGCCAAACGACGAAGAAGATCCGTTTCCCGAAGCTGGGCGATCATCGCCACTTTCGCGCAGGTCGGAATGACTGGCAGCGGGATCGGCACCGCGCTTTTCGCTGCCACGAAGGCGATGGCGGCACGTGCCGGTGTCCGGACCATCGACGCTACGATCCGCGCCGACAATACCGGTGGGCTGCGGTATTACGCGAAGATGGGTTTTCGGGACTATGACCGGCTGACCAGCGTCCCGTTGCGCGATGGCACACCCGTCGACCGGATCAGAAAGCGCTTTGACCTGGCTAGATACGGCGTTAGCGCGGGCTGCGCTTGGCGAGGATCCGCTGCAACGTCCGTCGGTGCATGTTCAGGCGCCGCGCCGTTTCGCTGACATTGCGGTCACACAGCTCGTAGACACGCTGGATATGTTCCCACCGCACGCGGTCGGCGGACATCGGGTTTTCCGGCGGCGGCGGCAAGTCTCGCCCCGTCGCCAGCAAGGCGTTGGTGATGTCATTGGCGTCGGCAGGTTTGGACAGATAGTCCGTCGCGCCGATCTTGACCGCCGCCACCGCGGTGGCAATCGCGCCGTAGCCCGTCAGCACGACGATGCGGCTATCGGGGCGCTTTTCGCGCATGGTCTCAACCACATCGAGGCCGTTGCCGTCCTCCAGCCGCAGATCGACCACCGCATAGGCGGGCGGGCGCGCGGTCGCGATGGCGTTGCCCGCGGCGACAGATCCGGCCGTCTCCACCTCGAATCCGCGCTTCTCCATCGCGCGCGCCAGACGGCGCAGAAACGGCTCGTCGTCATCGACCAGCAGCAGCGATTTGTCGTCGCCAAGATCCAGTCCGTTCAGCCTCTGACATCGGATTTCCTTCACAAAACCTGCGCAACATTATTGCGGGGTGGTACCGAGGTCAATTTCCGTAGCCGGCAATATCCAGATAAAGCAGGCCATTTTATTCGCAAGGTCTTCGGCAGTCTCGTCGCGTCGGAAGAAATCGACAAAGCCGATCTCGGGCAGCACGAGATAGGAGAATGTCGAGTGGTCGACCAGGTAGTATTCCGGATCGCCATCCTGTTTGCGGTAATAGGTCTTGTAGGCCTGCGACGCCGCCTTGACCTGCTCGGCGTTCCGGTCAGGCCCAGCATGTCTTCGTGCAGGTAATCGGTGAAATCGGCCACCACCTCGGGCGTGTCGCGTTCCGGATCGATCGAGATGAACACCGGCTGCACGTCATAGCCCAGCGCCGCCGCCGCATCGACGGCCTCGGCGTTGCGCGCGGTATCGGCGGGGCAGACATCGGGGCAGAAGGTGTAGCCGAAATAGACCAGCGACGGTTTGGTGAAAACGTCCTTGTCGGTCACTGTTTTGCCGGTCTCATCGACCAGCGTGAACGGCCCGCCGATGCTGCCGGCGCCGCCCGCAATGGCAGATTCGCGGCAGGGCGCAAAGGGATCGTCCGTTGCCGGGCGGGTGGCGTAATACATCGTCGCGCCCAAAAGGCCGACGACCGCAACTGCGGCAACTGTTGCGTAGGTTTGTGTTTTCGCCATGTCCAACCTCCTGCCTGATGCCGGCGCATTGATCCCAGCAACAGCCGCCACTAACAAGGGGTAACCTTGACGCAACTAGGTCCTGAACCGACGATGACAACTCCACCCACCACTTTGCTGGATGAAGAACGGCGCAGCAACTGGGTGCGGTTGCGGACCCTTATCGTGTTGCGCTGGATTGCGATCGTCGGCCAGCTTGCGGCAATTCTGGTGGCGCGGCAGTGGTTCAACCTGAACCTCGACCTTGGCCTTTGCTTCCTTGCCGTCGGCGCATCGGTCGTTGCCAACCTGATTGCGATCTTCGTTTACCCCGAAAGCAAACGGCTATCGGAACACGAAGTGATGTGGATGCTGATTTTCGACATCACCCAACTTTCTGCGCTGCTCTATCTGACCGGTGGGCTGAACAACCCTTTCGCATTGCTGATTCTGGCACCTGTGACGATTTCCGCCACCACTTTGCGTACCGGAGCCACGCTGATTGTCGGTGGCATTGCGATTGCTCTGACGACGCTGGTGATGCGGTTCCATATCGAACTGCGCACCGATATGGGCTTCGTAATGCGCCTGCCCACGGATTTCGTCTTCGGATTCTGGGTCGCCATTGTCATCGGCGTGATCTTTCTGGGCGCATATGCTCGCCGCGTTACATCCGAGATCAACTCCATGTCAGAGGCGCTGCTGGCAACACAGATGGCTTTGGCCCGTGAGCAGAAGCTGACCGATCTTGCCGGAGTCGTCGCCGCCGCCGCGCATGAACTTGGCACCCCCCTCGCCACGATCAAGCTGACCAGCAGCGAGTTGATCGAAGAGCTGTCGGGCAGCCCGGACCTGCTGGAAGATGCGCAACTGATCCGAGATCAGGTCGACCGTTGCCGAGATATTTTGCGCTCGATGGGGCGGGCCGGCAAGGACGACGCGCATCTGCACAACGTGCCCTTGACCGAAGCGATACGAGAAGCCGCGGAGCCGCATATGGGTCGTGGCAAGGTGATCGAGATCCTTTCCAATCCAGAGACCGGCGGAAATGATCGGCAACCGATCATCCAGCGGCGGCCGGAAATCATTCATGGACTTCGGAACCTTATCCAGAATGCCGTGGATTTCGCGGAAACGCGGGTTTGGGTGGATGCAAACTGGTCTGCCGACCAGATCCTGATCCGGATCGTCGATGACGGCAAGGGCTTCCCGCCTCAAGTGATCGGGCGAATTGGTGATCCCTTCGTCCGCCGACGGCGCGCCGACCACCTGCAAAAGGAGAGACCAGGCTATCAGGGAATGGGATTGGGCCTGTTCATTGCCAAGACCCTGCTGGAACGGTCAGGCGCAGAGTTGACCTTTGCCAATGGCAGCGATCCGTTCTCGGGCCGCGCAGAAGCCGGGACCAGAACCGGTGCGATCGTCGAAGTATCCTGGCCCCTTCACCGCATTGCCGCCGCAGCCGGTCGGGGGCTGGGCGAGAACAAGCTGATCACCGGCTGAAGTCACGGTTAACTGGCATTTAACTATCAAAGGGCAGGTTCGGGCGGTATTTCCAACTCGGGGACAGTCCAGAATGAACTATTCCTTCCTGGTGCAGATCAGCGCCTTGCTTATCAGCTCTTTCCTTGTCGCTTTCGCGGCATTTTCGCTTATGGCGCTGGTTGAAGCGCGATCACGACGACGTTCCGCCGGGTTCATGATGGAGCCTGACCATTCAGTCGCTTTTCTGTTTGATGACGAACAACTGGTGAATGCCACCGAGCCGGCAAAGCAAATCCTTTCCGGGGCGCCGGACGGAAGATCGGACTGGGTGCGGCTGGTCGCTTTGTTACTGCCGAGGTTCCCGGACTTGCTGCAAGGGCTAGAGCAACTTGCCGAACAGGGCCGCGCGCGGCTGATCTCGAAAGACGGCATTTCCCAACTTCACGCGGAATGGCGCGACGGCTTGGCGCGGCTGTGCCTCGTCGACAGCGAAACCGCCGACATGCGCGTTGACTTGGATCGCCACAGCCTTGGCGCCATGGAGCGTGAACTGGAAACTCTGCGTCAGACCGCCGACCATGCGCCGTTCCTGATGTGGCGCCAGCGCCCGGATGGCACGATCACATGGGCAAATTCCGCCTATCTTGACCTCGCAGAAAAGAAACAGCCGGACAGGCTGACGCCAAGCTGGCCGCCGGTATCGCTTTTCGACGAGTCTCGATTTGGCAAAAGAACGGATGAAACCACGACCGTGCGACTTTCGACCAAACTTCCGAACGAGCCGGAACCGCGCTGGTTCGATTGCTGTCGGACTCCAGTAGCCGAGGAATGCCTGTTCATGGCGGTTACCGCAGACAAAACCGTTCGGGCCGAAACCTCGCTCGGGATTTCGTTCAGACGCTGACAAAAACTTTCGCGCATCTAACGGTCGGGTTGGCGATTTTCGACAAAACGCGCAAGCTGACGCTGTTCAATCCCGCGCTTGCGGACCTGACGCATCTGCCGCCGGAGTTCCTGATTGGTCGACCATCCCTGCAATCCGTGCTGGACCGGCTGCGTGAGAAAAGGATTATCCCCGAGCCCAAGGACTACAAATCCTGGCGGCAGCGGATGTACGAGCTTGAAACGGCGGCCTCCAACGGCACTTATGAGGAAACCTGGTCGCTGGCTTCGGGGCAGACATACCGGGTGACTGGGCGGCCACATCCCGACGGAGCCGTCGCGTTCCTTTTCGAGGATATCAGTGCCGAGATTTCGCTGACCCGCCGGTTCAGAGCAGAACTGGAAACTGGCCAGGCCGTCATAGATAGCCTTGACGAGGCAATTGCGGTATTTTCCGCGAACGGATCATTGACACTGTCAAACTCGGCCTATGCCCGCCTTTGGGGCGTCGATCCCTCAACCACGATCGACAATTTCGGCATCACCGACGCGACAAGGGCGTGGAACGAGAAATGTGCGCCCACACCTGTCTGGGGCGATCTTCGCGAATTTGTCACCAGTTTCGGCGACCGGGCAGAATGGACCGCAGATGTCCGGTTGCGCGATGGACGCCAGCTTGCTTGCCGATTTGCCCCGCTTTCGGGTGGCGCCACGCTTGTCGGATTTCAGGCGCCAAGCCGGCTCCGCAGCGACGACAGCACAAGCGCGTCATCGGAAATCCGGAGCGATCAGAGCACGATTTCTGCCTGATCGAACTTGCGAAGGCGCGGCGCGGCTGTAAAACACAGTCATGCCCGCGCGCCTTTCCACTCGCCATCACCTCTCATCACCCGAGGATACTGCCGCGCTGGCCCGAGCGCTGGCGCCCCAGTTGCGGCCAGGTGATACGTTACTGCTGGACGGGCCGATCGGCGCCGGGAAAACCCATTTTGCGCGCGCCCTGATCCAAGCCAGATTGACGGCTGCGGGAAGATTCGAGGATGTGCCCTCACCCACTTTCACGATCGTTCAGACATATGATGATGGCGTCGCAGAGATCTGGCATGCTGATCTTTACCGTCTGACCGATCCGCAAGAGACACACGAGCTTGGTCTGAGCGAGGCGTTCGATCATGCGATCTGTCTGGTGGAATGGCCTGATCGGCTGGGAGTCAGCGCACCCAGTAGCGCCCTGCGATTGACCTTCGCGCCGGGAAAAGAGGATAACCAGCGCGTTCTCACCTTCGAAGCGGATGCGCCAAGGTGGGACGATCTGCTGACAGCGTTAGCGATTCCGACAAAGGAAGCCCTGTGACATGACGAATCGCACGGCGCTGTCATCGGCATTCCTGGCCCGCGCCGGTTGGGCTGGGGCCAAACGCAGTCCTTTGGCCGGTGACGCCTCCGATCGCCGGTACGAGCGCATCCTGAAAGACAACGGCGAAAGCGCCGTATTGATGGACGTCGGCCCCATCGGCGGTGACAGCCTGCGGCCTTTCATCAAAATTGCTGATCACCTCAAGCGGATCGGCCTAAGCGCGCCGGAAATCCGGGCAACAGACCTCAGAAACGGTTTTCTGTTGCTCGAGGATTTCGGCGACAACCTCTTCGCCGTCTTGATGCTGTCCGATCCGGCAATAGAGCGTGCGCTATACGAAGAGGCGATTGATCTTCTCGTACATCTCCATCGGGCACCACTGCCTGACCGGGTCTCAGAATTTCGGCCCAGGCAAATGGCAGAGTTTGCTGCAATTGCCTACGAATGGTACGATCCCGATCCGCATTCCGGATCAGAGGAGTTGTGTGTTGCTGAATTGACCAGACTACTTTCTATGGTCGCGACCAACCAGCCCGTCCTGGCCCTGCGCGATTTCCACTCCGAGAACTTGATCTGGTTGCCAGAACGCACCGGTATGCGCCGCGTCGGTCTGCTCGATTTTCAGGACGCGTTCCTGTGCCATCCGGCCTATGATCTGGTGTCGCTGCTGCGCGACGCGCGACGCGACCTGTCGCCAGGTCTCGCGCAACCGTTGATCGACCGTTACGTGCAGGTAAGCGGATGCGATTCCGCTGATCTGCATCTTGCCGTCGCAGTCTATGGTGCCCAGCGTAATCTGCGCATCCTCGGTGTTTTCGCGCGGCTTTGCCGGATGCAAGGCAAGCCGCATTACGTCGACCTGATCCCCAGGGTCTGGCGGCATCTTCTGACCGATCTCGCGCATCCCGACCTTGAAGACCTCCGCCGCATCGTGCTGGCCGATCTGCCCGAACCGACCAATGAATTCCTGAACACTTTGAAAGCCAAATGCGCAACTACCCCACATCCCTGATGCTGTTCGCTGCCGGAAAGGGCGTCCGAATGGGCGCCCTGACCGCCAACATGCCCAAGCCGCTGATCCGAGTGGCCGGGACGGCGCTGATCGACCACGCGCTTACCTTGGTCAACGAAGCGCAGATCTCGCATGTAGTGGCGAACGTGCACTATCTGCCGCACTTGATCGCCGGACATCTGCAAGCCACGCGCGTACGGATTTCCAACGAAACCGACGCGCTGCTGGAAACGGGCGGCGGGCTGCGGCGAGCGTTGCCGTTGCTGGGAGCCGGCCCGGTTTTTACGCTGAACTCTGATGCCGTCTGGACGGGTGCGAACCCGTTGATCCAATTGCAGGCTGCGTGGAACCCGGATCAGATGGACGCGCTGCTGCTATTGGTCGGTGCCGGCGCGGCGCATGGTCACAAGGGCGCTGGCGACTTCATTCAAGCACCGGATGGCAGGCTGATGCGCGGGCCCGATCTGGTTTATACCGGGGCACAGATTCTGGCCACAGATCTGTTGGCCAAAATTCCCGATCAGGCTTTTTCCTTGAACCGCGTCTGGGATCTGATGCAGAACCGTAACCGCCTGTTCGGCATTGTACATCACGGCAGCTGGTGCGACGTTGGCAGCCCGGATGGCATGCAAGAGGCCGAAGCGATGCTGAAAGCAGCAGGCAATGTTTGAAACCGGCGCAGCTCCGCGTGTCTTTGGTTGCCCGCCTGGCGCCGATTTCCCTCGCCACTTGGTCCACGGTCTGAGCGAGCGGATGTCGGCCAAACCACCAGAGGAAATGGCGCGGGTCGAGATATTCGTGAACACCCGGCGGATGCAGCGCCGGATCGTGCAGCTTTTCGACGAAGGTCCGGCGCTGCTGTTGCCGCGCATACGATTGGTTGCCGATCTGGCGCAGGATCCGGCCGGGGCCGATCTTCTGCCTGCGGTTTCAAACCTTCAGCGAAGGCTGGAACTTAGCCAGCTGATCCGTCAGCTGCTTGAAGCGCAGCCCGATCTCGCGCCCCGCGTGGCACTCTTCGATCTTGCTGACAGCCTCGCGCAGCTGATGGCCGAGATGCAGGACGAGGGCGTACTTCCAGAGGTGATCCGCAATCTGAACGTTGCGGACAGGTCCGGCTATTGGCAGCGCAGCCTGATGTTTCTGGATGCAGTGGCGCGCTATTTCGGCAGCGCCTCGCAGGAGTCACCAGATGCTGTTGCGCGCAACCGGCAGGTGGTCGAGCGGATGGTGGATCGTTGGCGCGATGCGCCACCGCAACATCCGGTACTTGTTGCCGGATCGACCGGATCGCGCGGAACCACCGCCCTGCTGATGCAGGCGGTCGCGCGGCTGCCGCAAGGTGCAATTGTGCTGCCCGGTTTCGACTTTGATCTGCCGGCGACGGTCTGGGACCGGCTCGACGATGCGCTGACCGCCGAAGATCATCCGCAGTACCGGTTTGCCAAATTTCTGCGCGGTTTGGATATACCGCCGGCAGAGGTCGGTCGGTGGCGAAAAGACGCGATCGGCCCGGCGCCCGAGCGCAATCGGTTGGTGTCGCTTGCTTTGCGCCCCGCGCCCGTCACCGACCAGTGGATGACCGAAGGCCCGGCCTTTGTCGGCGTCGATGTTGCGACGCGTGGGATGACGCTGATCGAAGCGCCGTCCTCACGGATCGAGGCAGTGGCCATCGCCGCGATTCTGCGCAAGGCCGCGGAAGATGGGCGCACCGCGGCACTTGTCACCCCCGACCGCACGTCTGACCCGACAGGTCACGGCCGCTCTGGACCGCTGGGGTATCGAACCGGATGTCAGCGTCGGCGATCCCCTGCCGCAAACCGCTGTCGGGCGGTTGCTGCGGCACATCTCCGATTTGTTCGGGCAGAAGCTGACGGCGGAAAGGCTGCTGGTTCTCCTGAAACATCCGATGGTCAATTCGGCAGGCGCCGATCGTGGCCAGCACCTGCTTTGGACCTTCGATCTGGAACTGCGCTTGCGTCGGTACGGCCCACCCTTTCCGGCGCCTGCCGACCTGCTTAGTTGGGCCGCGCGGCATCTGCCAGACGACGGCCGCGTGGTTTGGGCAGCATGGCTCGCGGACGTACTGACTGGCTTGGATGAAATCGGAGCCCAACCGGCTTCGCAGCATCTGTCGCGGCATCTGGCATTGGCGCATGCCTTGTCGAAGGCCCCTCGGGCGCCGATACCGGCACGCTCTGGGCGACTGAAAATGGTCGCGTCGCACAGCGTCTGTTTCAGGAATTTGCAGGCCGTAGCCGATCATGCCGGAGATCTGACGCCCGCCGATTACCGCCAATTGGTCATGACCGTTCTGGCGCAGGGCGAGGTCCGCGATCCGGTGCGCCCGCATCCCGGCATCATGATCTGGGGTACGCTGGAAGCGCGGGTTCAGGGTGCCGATCTGATCGTGCTCGGCGGGCTGAATGACGGCATCTGGCCGGAACTGCCCGCCCCAGATCCCTGGTTGAATCGAGAAATGCGGCTGGCAGGCTGGGCTTTTGCTGCCGGAACGACGGGTCGGGCTGTCGGCCCATGATTTCCAGCAGGCCATTGCGGCAACAGAAGTGGTGCTTACCCGCGTCGGTCCGCAGCGACGAGGCGGAAACCGTTGCGTCGCGCTGGCTGAACCGGCTTGAGCAACCTGATGCGGGCATGTCGGACGCGGGCAAGGCAGCCTATCACCGCGATGAGGGATCGCGGCGACGTCTGGCTGGATCTGGTTGACCGGCTTGGAAACGCCAGCCACCATGGTGAATCCCGAGCCCCGCCCATCGCCGCGACCACCGGTCGAGGCGCGCGCCCGAAGTCGCTGTCGGTCACCGCCATTACCCGTCTGATCCGCGACCCCTACGCGATCTATGCCGAAAATGTCCTGCGCCTGCGGCGCGCTCGACCCGCTGCACCAGTCGCCGGATGCCCCGTTGCGCGGTACTGTCCTGCACAAGGTAATGGAGCGACTTCATCGGCGGCCTTGACCTGAGCGCAAGGCCTTGACGCCGCGCAGAATGCGGCTGATGCTGATCGCCGACGATGTGCTGAAGACCGAGGCGCCTTGGCCCGCCGCCCGCGTCCTGTGGAAATCAAAGCTGGAGCGTGTGGCAGACAGGTTTCTGGCGGATGAGGTGGTTCGACAGTCGAAAGCGCAGCGTCGTGTTGCTGGAAGAACAGGACGCGCTGCACTTTCCAGAGGTCGATTTCACGCTGAAGGCCAAGGTCGACCGGATCGACCAGACGCCCGAAGAGACGTTTATCATCTATGACTACAAAACCGGCACGCCGCCGACCAGAAAGACAGCTGGATCATTTCGACAAGCAGTTGCTGCTAGAGGCCGATGATGGCCGAAGCCGGCGCTTTTCGCAGCATCGGGGCTGCGCCGGTATCCGCGGTGGCGCATATTGGGCTGGGCGCCAAACCAGTCTTCGATCCGATCGAACTGGAACGCGGACAAACCGCAGAAGTGCGCGAGCAGTTCGTCCAGTTGATCCGCGAGTACCTGCAGCGCGATCAAGGCTATACTTCGCGCCGCGCCATGGCCGAACTGCGCCACAGCGGCGATTTCGACCATCTCGCGCGCTATGGAGAATGGGACGAATCGCAGGATGCAGCTGGTGTCTGGGTCGGCCCATGATAGTGGACGACGCGACGCGCGGCAAATCTCGGCTGCCGATCCGCAGGTCTCGACTTGGCTTTCGGCCAATGCAGGATCGGGCAAGACCCGCGTGCTGACCGACCGAGTAGCGCGGCTGTTGCTGCGCCGGGTCTCGCCGCAGACATATCCTGTGCCTGACCTACACCAAGGCGGCGGCGACCGAGATGCAGAACCGCCTGTTCCGGCGGCTTGGCGAATGGGCGATGAAAAACGATGCCGACCTGCGCCACGACTTGCAAGAACTTGGCATCGAAGAGCAGTTGCAGGCCTCCGATCTGGCCCACGCGCGAACGCTCTTTGCCCGCGCCATTGAAACGCCGGGCGGGTTGAAAATCCAGACGATCCATTCCTTCTGTGCGTCTTTGCTAAGGCGGTTTCCGATGGAGGCCGGGGTTTCACCCTTCTTCCGAGAGATCGAGGACCGCTCTGCCAAGCTGCTGCGCGCAGAGGTGGTGGAGGATCTGGCCGCCGGCCCGCATATGCACGTGGTCGAAGCACTGGCGCGGCACTTCACCGGCGAGGATTTCGACAGCTTGACGGCAGAGATCGTGCGGCACCGCGAAGCGCTGATGCAGCCCGCGGATGCGGCAGCCGATCTGGGCTGCTTTCGACCTGCCACCCGGCTTTTCCGGCAGAAATTTATCGCGCAAACCTGTTTCAGGGAGATGAGGCGCGGCTGCTGCAACGAGCTCATTGCCGCACTGACATCAGAAGTGACAAGGTCACCGATCAACGCGCGGCAAAGACCCTTTCAAGCGTTGGACCGGATGGCCCGACATTGGCGGATTTTGACGTTCTGTCCTCGGTTTTTCTCACTGGTTCCAGGCGCGAAGGAGCCCTATTCCGCCAAGATCGGCAGTTTCCCGACAAAGGATCTGCGCGAATCGCATTGTCTGACTTCATCGAGCAGCTCGATACCTTCATGCAGCGCGTCGAGGTCGCTCGACCGTTGTTGCAATCGGATGCGGAGCGCGGAACGCACCTTGGCCCTCTACGATTTCGCCGGACTTTTTCCTGCCCGAGTATGCCGCACGCAAGCAACAGCGCGGCTGGCTGGATTTCGACGATCTGATCGTCGGTGCCCGCGAGCCTGTTGACCGATCCGGTCGTCGCGCAGTGGGTGCTTTACCGGCTCGATGGCGGCATCGACCATATCCTTGTTGACGAGGCGCAGGACACCAGCCCCGAACAATGGCGCGTGATCGAACTTCTGGCCCAGGAATTCACCGCCGGACGAGGGCGCGCGCGACGGCGTTGAGCGCACGATCTTCGTGGTCGGCGACCTGAAACAATCGATCTATTCGTTCCAGGGCGCCGATCCGCGTGCATTCGACCGTATGCGCCAACATGTTCGAGGCCCGTTTACAGGCAGTGGATCAGAGGCTTTGCCGGCAATCTCTGGACTATTCGTTCCGCTCCTCCACGGCGATTCTTGGTCTTGTCGATGCGACGTTCGAAGCCACTGGCGGAAACGGTCTTGGCGCCGCGCCGCAGCATCTTGCCTTTCACGGTGGCTTGCCGGGCCGCGTCGATCTTTGGCCCGATCGTGCCAAACGCCGACGACCCCGAGGAACGGGAGTGGTACGATCCGACTGACAAGGTGGCGCAGAACGATTGCCGAATCGTGTTGGCGAACCGGATCGCGGATGAAATTGCGAAGATGATCGAAAGCGGCTCTGTTCCGGCAGAGAACGGCGGTTTTCGGCAAATCACTCCCGGCGATTTCCTGATCCTGGTGCAGCGCCGGTCGCGGCTGTTCCACGAAATCATTCGAGCCTGCAAAGCGCGCGGCCTGGATGTGGCGGGTGCCGACCGGCTGAAAGTCGGAGCGGAACTTGCAGTTCGCGATCTGACGGCGCTGCTTACCTTTCTTGCCACGCCCGACGATGACCTGTCATTGGCCGCTGTTCTGCGTTCGCCGCTTATCGGCCTTACAGAGGCGCAACTATATGGCCTTGCGCATGGCCGTTCCGAAATCCGGCTTTGGCCCGCGCTGCGTCGGCGCAAGGACGACTTCCCCGGAGCACATGAAACCCTGTTCCAGTTGCGCAATCAGGCGGACTTTTTGGCGCCCTACGAACTGATCGAACGGATTCTGACGCGTTTCAGCGGTCGGCTCCGGCTATTGGCGCGGCTGGGCAACGAGGCCGAGGACGGAATTGACGCGATGCTTTCGCTCGCCATCGCCTATGAGGCCACCGAGACGCCCAGCCTGACCGGGTTCCTGACGTGGATGGAAACCGACGAGGTCGAGATCAAGCGCCAGTCAGATGCCGCAGGCGATCGGATCCGGGTGATGACGACGCATGGCGCCAAGGGGCTGGAGGCACCTATTGTAATCTTGCCCGACACCGCCGATCGCAGCCTTCGGCACCGCGATGAGATCATCCGGCCCGATGGTTCTCTGCCGATGTGGAAAGCCCGGTCCGATCAGCTGCCCGAAGCGATGGCCGACGCTCTGGCTCAGGCGAAATCAGCTCAGGACGAGGAGCGTATGCGATTGCTCTACGTGGCGCTGACCCGCGCCGAGAAATGGCTGATCGTCTGCGGCTGCGGCGAGACCGGCAAAGATGCCGGCAATTGGCACGGGCTGGTCGAGGCCGGCTTGATGCGAAGCCGGGGCAATCCCCTATGACACGCCCGACTGGTGAGGGTTTGCGTCTGCAGCACGGCGATTGGGCGCGAAGCCGAGCGGCGTTTCGCAAAAGGCCGCGCATCAACGGCACACGCCGCTGCCCGATTGGTTGACGACGCGCGCGACGATGCCGGTTGAGACGGCAAGCCACGCTGTCGCCTTCCGGATCTGGGTGGTGCGAAGGTGTTGCCGGGTGAGGCGAGACCTTGGATTTGGAAGCGGCAAGCTGCAGCGCGGCAGCCTTCTGCACCTGCTGCTGGAACATCTGCCTGGCTCGCGCCGGAGACGCTGGCCTGATCTGGTGCACAGCCTCTTGTGGTCGGTGAAACTGCCGTTCGCCCGATCTTGCCGATCAGATCCTGGCCGAGGCGCAACTGGTTCTTGAAAATCCGGAGCTGACGTTTCTGTTCGCCGAAAACTCCATGGCCGAGGTCGGATCACCGCCACATTGCCAGAACTTGGCGGCGCGCGGATCAATGGTGCGATCGACCGGCTTGTGATCCGGCCAGACAGCGTTCTGGCCGTCGATTTCAAATCAAACGCTCTGGTTCCCGACACCCCGCAGCAGGTTCCGGCGGGCTTGCTGCGCCAGCTTGGCGCCTATGCGGCCGCGCTTGGTCAGAGTCTACCCCGACAGGCGTATCGACACCGCAATTCTCTGGACACGCACGGCCACTCTCATGCCTCTGCCGCACGACATCGTGAGGCAGGCGCTATCGCTCACCGCCACATCTTGACGTTCCGGACCGCGGTCCATAGGTTCCGACCGACCCACGTTATTCATTGGAGAGAATTCATGGCCACCGTCCCCGTCACCGACGCCACGTTCGACGCCGAAGTCAAACAGTCCGATATTCCCGTGGTCGTGGATTTCTGGGCCGAATGGTGCGGCCCGTGCAAGCAGATCGGCCCGGCTCTGGAAGAATTGTCCGACCAGTTCGACGGCAAGGTCAAGATCGTCAAAGTGAACGTTGACGAGAACCCAAATTCGCCCGCCCAGATGGGCGTGCGCGGCATTCCGGCCCTGTTCATGTTCAAGGACGGCGAGGTTGTTTCGAACAAGGTCGGTGCGGCCCCCAAGGCGGCGCTGCAAAGCTGGATCGAAGAAGCGATCTGAGCCCGTTACCGCCAGATTATCGAGGGGCGCTTCGGCGCCCCTTTCTGTTCAGACCTGCCAGCCGCGCGACCGGACGGCGTCGCGAGAATCTGCTGCTTCGGCATCCTCTCGTCCGGCATTGATCGACATCTTCTGCAGGAACCAGAACAGGTAGCGCGTCATAGTCCGGCGCCATGTCCCGCGACTTGCCGAAAGGCCTCGTCCACGCCAAGCTCATGCACATTGGCCGCGATGTGGTGAAAGTCGATCCGCCCGAACAGAACCGACGGTTTGTGAAAGAAATAGCCCGTCATCGCGACCGCAGAATTCTGCGTCACGATGTAGTCGGCCCCTCGACCAGTCGACCGAGCCGGAGCATCTGACAGTGACAGGTCGCGGGTGAGCTGCGCAACCAGATCGTGCCAAGCGCCCGCAGTTCGTCCGACGGCATAGGTTTCCTTCGGGATGCAGGCCCGACCACAATCTCTGCGGTTCGGCTCTGCGGCAAGCGTCGCCGTGATCATGTCGAGCGGGCTGCATTGTCTGAAACGACCGATGCTCGGTCAGCCGACCCTGCAACGGAATATAGACATGTCCGTCCGCGGGCCGGAGCCGGCTGCATCGCCGAACAGCCGCTTGCGCCATTGCCGGACGAACTCGGCAGCCTCTGCCCGTCGACACGATCTCGGATCGAACGCGTCGTTCGGCGACCTGCCATTCCCACCGCTTGGCCGGTCTTCTCGATCCGCCAGAACGGATAGAAATAGGCCAGCCGCATGGTCAGTCCGCGCGGACTGACGGGATTTTCCATCAGATAAAGCGCATATCCCGGATGCAGCGACGGAACTCAGCGATCTCGGCATCGCTGTTGCCCTTGAACTCTGTCGCAAAACCCGCGCGATGCGAAGGCGCCGAAACGATCTTGTTGATGAAATTGACCTTGCCCGCCTCGGCACGTTCGCGAAAGGCGGGTTCAAGATAGAAGATCAGGGTCTTCTGCAGCACTCATCGCCGAGGACGCTAGCGCCCGCAACCGCGATGCAACAAGGGAAAGCGCTTGTGCCGCTGCACATCGCGATGTCCATATAGCCCTGAACGCAAACACAGAGAGGCAGCATGGCAAAAGACAAGTTTCCCGGCTGGCACGGCACCACGATCATCGGCGTCCGCAAAGGCGGCGAAGTGGTGATTGCTGGCGACGGTCAGGTCAGCCTGGGCCAGACCGTGATCAAGGGCACCGCGCGCAAGGTGCGGCGGCTGACCAGCGGCGGGCAGGATGTCGTCGCGGGTTTCGCCGGGTCGACCGCGGATGCCTTCACCCTGCTGGAACGCCTCGAATCCAAGCTGGAGGCAACGCCGGGCCAATTGCAGCGCGCCGCAGTCGAGCTGGCCAAGGACTGGCGCACCGACAAATACCTGCAAAAGCTGGAAGCGATGCTGATCGTCACCGACGGCACGGACCTGCTGGTCATCACCGGCGCGGGCGACGTGCTGGAGCCTGAACATGACGTGACCGCGATCGGTTCAGGCGGCAACTATGCGCTGGCCGCCGCCCGCGCGCTGATGGAAAGCGACTGATCGCCGAGGACATCGCCCGCCGCGCCATGGCCATCGCCGCCGATATCTGCGTCTACACCAACGGCAACCTGACGGTTGAGAGGATCTGCGAAATGACCGACCTGACCCCGCGCGAAATCGTCTCGGAACTTGACCGTTTCATCATCGGCCAGAACGACGCCAAGCGCGCCGTTGCCGTCGCCCTGCGCAATCGCTGGCGGCGCAAGCAATTGCCCGACGATCTGCGCGACGAGGTCTATCCCAAGAACATCCTGATGATCGGCCCGACCGGCGTCGGCAAGACCGAGATCAGCCGCCGTCTGGCGAAACTGGCCCGCGCGCCGTTCCTGAAGGTCGAGGCAACCAAGTTCACCGAAGTCGGCTATGTCGGCCGCGATGTAGAACAGATCATCCGCGATCTGGTCGAAACCGCCATCACCATGACCCGCGAACACATGCGCGAAGAGGTCAAGGCCAACGCAAGGCAGGCCGCCGAGGATCGGGTGATCGCCGCGATCGCCGGTGAGAATGCCCGCGAGCAGACGCTGGAGATGTTCCGCGGCAAGCTGAAACGCGGCGAGCTGGACGATACCGAGATCGAACTGGATCTCGCCGACACCTCGAACCCGATGTCGATGTTCGAGATTCCCGGCCAGCCCGGCCAGATGGGCGGCGCGATGAACCTTGGCGATATGTTCGGCAAGGCGTTTCAGGGCCGCACCGTGCGCCGCAAGATGACCGTCGCTGACAGCTTTGACATCCTGATCGGGGAAGAGGCCGACAAGCTGCTGGACGACGAAACCGTCACACCGCGCCGCGATCGAGGCGGTCGAACAGAACGGCATCGTGTTTCTGGATGAGATCGACAAGGTTTGCGCCCGGTCGGACACGCGAGGCGCCGATGTCAGCCGCGAAGGCGTGCAGCGCGATCTGCTGCCGCTGATCGAAGGCACGACCGTTTCCACCAAATACGGGCCGGTCAAGACCGACCACGTGCTGTTCATCGCCAGCGGCGCGTTCCATATTGCCAAACCCTCGGATCTGTTGCCGGAACTTCAGGGTCGTCTGCCGATCCGGGTCGAATTGCGCGCGCTGACCGAAGAGGATTTCGTGCGTATCCTGACCGAAACCGACAATGCGCTGACGCTGCAATACACCGCGCTTCTGGGCACCGAAGAGGTGACGGTCGAGTTCACCGAGGACGGCATCGCCGCCCTTGCCCATATCGCGGCCGAGGTGAACCAGAGCGTCGAGAATATCGGCGCCCGGCGGCTTTACACGGTGATGGAGCGGGTGTTCGAGGAGCTGTCATTCACCGCCCCCGATCGCGCTGGCGAGAGAGGTCGTAGTCGATGCAGACTTTGTCGAAAAAAACCTTGGCGACATCGCCAAGGCCGACGGATATCGGGCGGTATATGCTGTAGCGGCCCTTCCCATTCTCGGCAATTCTCGGCGACACCGGGGCATGGGTTATCTCCGGTTCCTGCACGACAATGCGCCGTGGCTGACGGCCGGGTTCGTGCTGTCGCTGACGTCAAGCTTTGGGCAGACCTTCTTCATCTCGATCTTCGCGGGCGTCATCCAGGCAGAGTTCTCGCTGTCGCATGGCGCATGGGGCGGCATCTATACGCTGGGCACCGCCGCCTCGGCCATCGCGATGGTCTGGGCCGGCGTTCTGACCGACCGGTTCCGCGTCCGCCAGCTGGGCGCCGTGGTGCTGGGGCTTCTTGCACTGTCCTGTCTTTTCATGTCGGCCGTTCCCGGGCCCGCTGATGCTGATCTTCGTGATCTTCGCGTTGCGTTTCACCGGGCAGGGCATGATCAGCCATCTGGCCATCGTCGGCACGGCGCGGTGGTTCGTGGCGACCCGCGGCCGCGCGCTTGTCGGTCGTCAGCATGGGATTTGCGGTCGGGCAGGCGATTCTGCCGGTTGTCTTCGTGGCACTTCTGGCGGTGATGCCGTGGCGCTCGCTTTGGGTTATTGCTGCCGGCTCTGGCGTTGTCGTCGTCCCCGCCATATGCTTGTTGCTGCGCAGCGAACGCACGCCGCAATCGGTGGCCGAGGTTTCTCATGCCGTCGGCATGAACGGGCGTCATTGGCTGCGCGGCGCGAGTTGCTGCGGCACTGGCTGTTCTGGCTGATGGTTCCGACGCTGCTTGGCCCCGCAGCCTGGGGCACGGCGCTGTTCTTTCAGCAGGTGCATTTGGCCGAGGTCAAAGGCTGGACCCATGTAGAATTCGTGGCGCTGTTTCCGCTCTTCACGGCCGTCTCCATTGCCTCGACCTTCGCTTCGGGCTGGGCGCTCGACAAGGTGGGCACCAATCGGCTGATGCCGTTCTACCTGCTGCCGTTCGTCGCTCGCCTTCCTGATGCTGTCGCAGGCCGAAAGCCTGTTCGCTGCGGGGATTGCGATGATGGTTCTGGGCCTCGGGCGTCGGCGCAGGTGCAACTCTGCCGGGGGCATTCTGGGCCGAGCATTTCGGCACCCGCAACCTCGGCAGCATCAAGGCGATGGCTGCGGCGGTCATGGTCTTGGGCTCTGCCATCGGCCCCGGCATCACCGGCTGGCTGATCGACCTCGGCATCGCGTTTCCCGATCAGATGATCGGTATCGCGGCCTACTTCGTGCTTGCGGCCGGTCCTTGCGCACGGATCGGCGTCCGCAAGGCGCGCGGCATGTTACCGAGCGCGGCGAAGATAGACATAATACGCGCCTGAGCCGCCGTGTTTCAGATGCGCTTCGGACACTTGCAGCACCAGCGGCTTCAACGGGGCATCGAATGCAGCCAGTGCGGCACCTGATGTTTCAGGACACCACGCCTGACCGGAATCGGACCGCCATGCGTCGTCCAGTCGCGGCCCTTGCCGGTAATCACCAGAACCAGCCGCAACCCATCGGCATGGGCATCCAGAATGAACCGCAGCAGCGTCGGGATGCGCCCGGGCGATGGTCATGCCATGCAGGTCGATCCGGCGCTCGGGCTTCAGCTTGCCCTTCTGCATCCGGCCAAACCGCTTGCGATCCATCTGTAACCGGCGACCCGGCCAGATGATCAGACAAGCGCCGGCGACAGATCGTGATGTGGTCGGTTTGCTCGGGCCGACTCCGCCGACGGTGAAGCGGGCAGGCGGTCGTGCGCGTCTGGCGGCGCCGGCTTCATGCCGCTCGACAGCATCGCGCAGAATGGTTTTCTTGTCGGGATGCAGCGGGACTGCGCTGTGCCGCACCTTGTCCCAAAGGTCTTCTTCGTCCGGGCGCAATCCCGTCGGCTTTCGCCGACGTCATGGATCTATGCCCTCGGCCTTGGCGATAGGCCTCCTGGATCGGCATCAGCACCACCATGCGGCCGGGATCACGCACCTGTCCGGCGCGGCGGCCCGCCTTGTCGCCGGTGCCAAAGAAGATGTCGGCGCGCTGCGCGCCCTTGATCGCCGATCCGGTATCCTGTGCAATCATCAGCCGGTTGAATGCCCGGCGGCCGCGCTTTTCCACCCAGACCGGCGCGCCCAGCGGCACGTAGGCCGGATCAACGGCAACAGTCCGCATTTCGGTGACGGATCGATTCATCGCACCCAACGGCCCCCGCTCTGCCGGAACTTTTCGCACCACACGAAAGAACACGAATGATGGATTGTGGCGCAGCAGGTCTTCGCCCTCGACGGGGTTCGACTTGACCCAGTTGCTGATCACCTGCGCGGATACCTGATGTGGCTGAAACACACCGCGCCGCACCAGCTCCTGCCCGATCGAGCGGTATTCATGCCCGTTTGCGCCCGCATAGCCGACCCGGATCACCGACCCATCGGTCAACCGGATGCGCCCCGATCCCTGAATCTGCAGAAAGAACACATCGACCGGATCATCGACCCAGGCGATCTCCAGGCCCCGCCCCGACAAGAGCGCCTGATCTTCGATATCCGCGCGGGAATACCATTGGCCATCCTTTGCCTCTGGCGGCAGGCGGTAGAGCGGATAACCGAAAGCGACCCGAGCGGCTGCGCGAGCCGTTCAGTTCCGGCTCGAAATATCCGGTGAAAAGCGCAGGTGCGCCGTCCTCGATCAGGACCGGGCGAAAGAATAGCTCAAAGAACGTGCGGGCGTTGGTCTGGGTTTCCGCCAAGGCGCAAATCGGCACCCAGTCCGGCGCACGCATGTCGCGGCAGGTCGAACGAAATACGTCCAGCGCCGCGTCGTGGTCATCGTCCGCCCAGCCTTCAAGCTCGTCGAAATTCAGAACGGTATGGGTGACGTCACCCTGTGCTGCCGCACCGGTCATGGTCAAAGCGGCCAGAACCGACAGCGCCAGCAGAACAAGCCTCATCCCCCGGTGGCGACCAGTTGCCAGTTCGGATCTTCGGTGCCCATTGGCCTGGCAAAGGTCCACACATCTTTCTGGCGCTTGATCTCGTTCGGATTGCCTTCGACGATCTGGCCGTCCTTGTCGCGCACCACCGAGGTCAGTTCGCCGACAAAGCGGACGGTGATCTCGCCCTCACGGGTCTGTCTCGTCGAACTCGGCATCTGCCAGCGTCGTCTCGCGCACTCCGACAAAATGCGCGTCGATGGTCAGGCCCTGCTCTTCGCGCGGATCTTGACGACCTCGGAAAACGACTCGAACACGTCATCGCCGAGGAACGGGCGGATCTGCTCCATGTCGCCATTTTCGAACGCCATCAGGATCATCTCGTAGGCACCGCGTGGCGCCTGACAGAAATTCGCCAACCATGAAAGACGGCTCTGCCGCCTTCATCGCTGCCAGCGCCTTGGCGGCGGCCGTACCTTCGGCGACATGGTCGGTGATGTCGCGGTCAGGTCCGCCTTCGATCACCTCGAAGTCACCGCGCTTGCGCGCCGAGGACGAAATCGGCGACCGGCGGCTTTTCAAAACCGTCGCGGGTTCCCAACACATTTTTCAGGCGCAGAATCAGGAACACGGCGATGCCGGCAAGCACCAGCAGCTGGATGACGGCAGAACTCATCTTTACCTCTCAGACGGCAATCGGGTGGTAACGGGCCATTTCCGCACTTATGTAAGGCAGCGTCAGGGTCAAGTCCACCGCGACCCCGCAACATTGACATGAGGTTCATATGTGGTTGTTCGTCCTCTTCGTGACAATCCCCATCATCGAGATCGCGCTGTTCATTCAGGTCGGCGGATGGATCGGTCTTTGGCCGACGCTTGGCATCGTTATTCTGACCGCGTCTTGGGCACCTGGCTGATGCGAGCAGCAGGGGCTTCGCGCGCTTGCAGGATCTGCGACGCTCGCTGAACGAGCTGCGCGACCCCACCGAACCGCTGGCCCATGGCGCGATGATCCTGTTCGCCGGTGCGTTGCTGCTGACGCCGGGGTTTTTCACCGATGCGGTCGGGCTGTTGCTGCTGATCCCGCCGGTGCGGCTCGGCGGTCTATTCCTATCTGCGATCCCGCGTTAAGGTGCAAAGCTTCACGGTGCACGGCCGGCGCCAGCAGAACCGGGCCGGATACCGGATACGATCACCGATGTCGAATATGAAGAAGTCGACCCCGAAACGCCGAAAAAGCCTGGCGATTCCGGCTGGACCAGGCATTGAGGCCGCTGAGCCAACCTGATACGACGGTGCGACAGATTTTGGCAGGAGAGTAATCATGGCCGAAAAAACCGAAGGCAACGGCGCCGCCGCCGCAGAGCGCCACAGGTCAAGATGCAGATCCTGGGCCAGTTCATTCGCGACATGTCGTTCGAGAACATCGTGGCCCAAAAAGGCATCGGTGGCGACGCGACGCCGGATGTGAATGTCGCCGTCAGCCTGGACGCCAAGAAGCGCCCGACCGATCACCAGTACGAAGTCGTCATCGAAGTACAAGGTGACTGCCAAGAACAAGGGCACAGAGCGACACGCTTGTTCCTGATGGAGCTGGACTATGGCGGTATTTTCCATATCGAGAATGTGCCGGACGAACAGCTGCATCCGTTCCTGATGATCGAATGCCCGCGCCTGCTGTTCCCGTTTGCGCGCCAGATCGTGCACAACGTGATCCGCGATGGTGGCTTCCCGCCGCTGAACCTCGACAGCATCGACTGGGTCAGCCTGTATCGCCAGAATCTGGCGCGTCAGGCCGAAGCCAGCAAGACTGCGAAGGCAACCTAGACCAGCTTTTTCCAGAACGCGCCGTCGCCCAAGCCGTCCACAAAGGCGGCATGGGCGGCGGCTTCTTCGTCGGTCAGCCGTGGCGGCAGCGCCTTGTCGCGCGGGCGGGCGCGCCATTCGCGCCATCGGCGCGCTGCCGCGTCATCGCCGACATCGGCTTGGCGCCAGACACAAGATCAGGTTGCCGTCCACCGATCAGTTCCAGATACACCTCGGCCAGAATTTCGCTGTCCAGCAGCGCGCCGTGCAGGGTGCGGGCAGAATTGTCGATGCCGAAACCGGCGGCAAAGCGCATCCAGCGATGCCGGAGAGCCGGGGATATTTCGACCGCGCAATTGCCAGGGTATCGACCGCACGCTCCCATGGGATCGGCGGCAGGTTCATCCACTTCAGCTCGGCATTCAGAAACTTGATGTCGAACGCGGCGTTGTGGATGACCAGCTTCGCATCGGCAATGAATTCCAGAAACGCCTGCCCGATTGACGCAAAAACCGGCTTGTCGCGCAGAAAATCGTCGCCCAGCCCGTGCACCTCGAACGCCTCTTGCGGCATCGCTCGTTCGGGGTTGATGTACTGGTGATAGGTCTTGCCTGTCGGCAGGTGGTTGAAAAGCTCGACTGCGCCGATCTCGACGATCCGGTCGCCGGTTTCCGGATCAAAGCCGGTGGTTTCGGTGTCGAGTACGATTTCACGCATCTGCCTGCTGCCCCCTTATCGTCTGGATCAATTGTCGCACGGCGGCGCGGGCCGCTTCAAGCGAGGTCGTTTCGAATCACGACATCGGCACGCGAGCGCTTCTCGGCATCCGGCATCTGCTTCGCGACCATCGACTTTCGAACTGCTTTTCGGTCATTCCGGGTCGCTCCAGCACCCGAGCCCGTTGCACCTCTGCCGGGAGCTGACACCACGACGGTCAGATCGACCTGCTTGTCGCCGCCGGTTTCGAACAGCAAGCGGTACATCGACAAGCGCGATGTCGCACTTCGCATTGGCCAGAAACGCCGCCCGGTCTGCGGCGACCAGCGGATGCACGATTGCCTCGATCCGCGCAAGTGCAGCGGGATCTTGCGGCAATCCACTCGTTTCAGCGCATCGCGGCTGACGCTGTCCGTCGATGATCGCCTCTGGCCGCAGCGCGGCAATCGCTGCAACTGCGGCGCCGCCTTGGAATAGAGCCGATGCACCGCGCTGTCGGCATCCCATACCGGAATGCCCTCTTCGGCGAACATCGCTGCAGTTGTGGATTTGCCCATCCCGATCGACCCGGTCAGCCCGATCACCACTGGCGGCTTACGGGTCATACGCCGAGCACGACTCGGCGCACGTCATCGTCCACTTCGGGACGGATCCCGAACCAGCGCTCGAAGGCGGGTACAGCTTGATAGATCAGCATCCCCAAGCCATCGACAACCGTGCAGCCCGATGTCCGCGGCATGTGCCAGAAATGCGGTTTCAAGCGGCGTATAGACCAGATCGGTGACCACCGCCTTTGGCGACAAGCGCATCCAGGGGCACCCGGAATTCCGGCTTGCCGATCATACCGAGGGAGCTTGCGTTGACCACCGTCAGCGCGCCGTCCAGCATGTTGCCGGCCTGCACCCAGTCGAACACCTTCACCTTGGCGCCAAATTCGCTTTGCAAGGCATCGGCCCGGGCGCGGGTCCGGTTCGACAGCCGGATCTCGGGCACGCCGACGTCGATCAGTGAGGCCAATACGGCACGCGCAGCACCACCTGCACCGAAACACCGCCGCCGGCCCGGATTTCGGCGCCCAGTCGGCGGCCCCGCTGCGCAGGTTTTCGATGAAGCCGTAACCATCGGTGTTGTCGGCATGAATCTTGCCGTCCTTGCGGAAGATCAGCGTGTTCGCCGCCCCGATCAGCGCTGCGCGATCGGTCACCAGATCGGCCAGCGCCAGCACCTTTTCCTTGTGCGGAATCGTGACATTGACCCCCACAAACCCCATCTTCGGCATTGCCTGGATCACATCGGCCAGATCATTCTGCGCTACGTCCATCGGAACGTAGTGTCCCTGAATGCCATAGCGTCGCAGCCAATACATATGCAGTGCAGGCGATCGACTGTGTGCAATCGGCGATCCGATCACGCCAGCCAGCGGTATCTTGCGATCACTCATCCCTGCAAGCACCCCCCGTTGCGTCAGATAGCCAAGCAGTTCCACCAGCGGCAAGCCCAGAACGGTGAAATAGTCGCCGTCGATGTGCGAAAACAACCGCACGCCCTCTTCCTCCAGCTTATAGCAGCCGACAGCGTGGCGGATGCTGTCCCAGTTGCGGCTGACATAATCGTCAATGTAGTCATCGCTGACCGGACGCATCTGCAACCGCACCTGCCCGACATGCCGCCAGACCGGTGCGCCCTCGTTCCAGATCACCGCGGCGGACAGCAGAGCTGTGCCGCTGGCCCGACATGGCGCGCAGCTGGGCCTTCGCATCATCCGGGTCGACGGGTTTCGCCAAGGTCCGGCTACTGAAATCCAGCATCTGATCGCATCCGATCACGAGCGCGTCGGAATGCTTCAGCCCGATCTTGCGCGCCTTGTGTTCCGCCAGTGCGTCGGCAATATCTCGGGGCGATGCGCCCTCGGCCATGCATCGAAGCACGAATCGCAGGTCTCGTCAATTCGCGGCACTTCCACATCGAACGTCACGCCTGCATTGCGCAACAAGGCCGCGCGGATGTCAGAGCCGGAAGCAAGGATGATGCGGTCGGCTCATGTAGACAACCTTGTTGACAGTATGTGCCTGATGGTCAGGGGGTGAATTGTGCGTAACCGCTAGGGTTCGCCCGATGTCGGCCAATCTCGCCCGGCTTGTCAATCTTCGGGGTCATTCTCTCCACGGTGGAAGACCTGGTCGCGGCTATGGGACAAGTAAGCCGACATGCGACTTTTCTGATAACATACCGCATCTATCCACAGCATGATTTTTCTAATAGATTGATATAGAAAGATTAAATATTGTTTTCTGCGTAATCGGAATTCTTCCCCGAACGTTCTCAACAGAGTTAACAACCTGTGAGTAAACCCGTTGATGATCTGTTAATCCACATTATCCACTGCCCCTACAAACAACATCATCTTTTCTTTTCATACTTATTTTTATTTAAGGGGGTCAGCCAGCTGGCAGGGACAAACACGCAATGACCGACTTTCTGATCGCCGCCTATCCCTGGACGAAATCATTGCATGTGATCTCGGTCATTGCTTGGATGGCGGGGATTTTCTACCTGCCCCGGCTTTTCGTCTATCATGTCGAGGCGATCGATGCCGGCAGTACGACGGACTGCGCTGTTCCAGATCATGGAACGTCGGTTGCTGCGTGCGATCATGAACCCCGCGATGATCGCAACTTGGGTCTTCGGGCTGATGCTGGTGTTCACGCCCGGTATCGTGGATTGGTCGGAGGTCTGGCCCTGGACCAAGGCAGCGGCGGTGCTGATCGCTGACGTGGTTCCACCATTGGTTGGCAAAACGTCGCAAGGATTTCATGGCCGGGACCAACACCGTGACTGGCCGCAGTATCGGATGATGAACGAGGTGCCGACGGTGCTTCTGATCATTATCGTCGTCTCGGTGATCGCCCGTCCGTTCTGAACGTTGACTCGCGGACCTAGCGCGCCTATCTAGCGCGCAGCGGTCGTCCGACTGCGTTGAATTCCCATTTTGCTCAGATCCGCACGCTAGGTGCCGGTCTTCGGATATACCCCATGACACAAGAACGCCTGAACCTTGCCGATCTGAAAGCGCATACGCCGAAAGACCTGCTGTCGATGGCCGAAGAGCTTGAGATCGAGAATGCCTCGACGATGCGCAAGGGCGACATGATGTTCGCCATTCTCAAGGAGCGCGCCGAGGAAGGCTGGGAAATCTCTGGCGACGGTGTGCTGGAAGTACTTCAGGACGGCTTTGGTTTTCTGCGCTCGCCCGAGGCGAACTACCTGCCCGGTCCGGATGACATTTATGTTTCGCCTGAAATGATCCGACAGCATTCAGCTTGCGCACCGGCGATACCGTCGACGGCGTGATCCAGGCGCCGGGCGAGAACGAGCGCTATTTCGCGATCACCAAGGTCAGCCAGATCAACTTCGAGGATCCCGAAAAGGCGCGCCACAAGATCAACTTCGACAACCTGACGCCGCTTTATCCCGATGAACGTTTCAAGCTGGAAATCGAAGATCCGACGATCAAGGACCGCACTGCGCGGATTATCGATCTGGTCGCACCCATCGGCAAGGGCCAGCGCTCGCTGATCGTGGCGCCGCCGCGGACCGGTAAGACGGTGATCCTGCAGAACATCGCCAACTCGATCGAGAAGAACCACCCGGAATGCTACCTGATCGTTCTGTTGATCGACGAACGGCCGGAGGAAGTGACCGACATGCAGCGGTCAGCGTGAAGGGCGAGGTCGTGTCCTCGACCTTCGACGAACCCGCCACCCGTCACGTTGCGGTCGCCGAAATGGTCATCGAGAAGGCCAAGCGGCTGGTCGAGCACAAGCGCGACGTCGTGATCCTGCTCGAATTCGATCACCCGCCTCGGCCGCGCCTTCAACACGGTTGTGCCCGTCGTCGGGCAAGGTGCTGACCGGCGGTGTGGACGCCAACGCCCTGCAACGGCCCAAGCGGTTCTTTGGTGCCGCCCGGAACATCGAGGAAGGCGGCTCGCTGACCATCATCGCGACCGCGCTGATCGATACCGGTAGCCGGATGGACGAGGTCATCTTCGAGGAGTTCAAGGGCACCGGTAACTCTGAAATCGTTCTGGATCGCAAGATCGCCGACAAGCGTGTCTTCCCGGCCATCGACATCCTGAAATCCGGCACGCGCAAGGAAGAGCTGCTGGTCGACAAGGTGGACCTGCAAAAGACCTATGTCCTGCGCCGGATTCTGAACCCGATGGGCACCACGGATGCGATCGAGTTCTTGATTTCAAAGCTAAAGCAGACCAAGTCCAACTCTGATTTCTTCGATTCAATGAACACCTAATTTATTTTTATAATACAATTAGTTATCATGATATGGACACGATTTTCGCCCTAGCATCGGCACGCGGCAAGGCTGGCGTGGCGGTGGTCCGGATTTCCGGGCCGTCAGCGTTTTCGGCTGGGGTCAAGATGGTTGGCGATCTGCCAGAGCTGCGGAAAACGGCTTTGCGCATCTTGCGCGATGCAGCGGGCGAACGCCTGGATGAGGGGTTGGTGATCTGCTTTCGCCGCCGGCCACAGCTTCACTGGCGAAGAGGTCGTCGAGTTCCACCTTCACGGAAGCTCCGCCACCATCGCGGCCGTTCTTCGGGTTTTGGGCGAAATGCCGGACCTGCGCCTTGCTGAAGCCGGCGAGTTCACGCGCCGCGCGCTTGAAAACGGACGCCTCGATCTCGCGCAGATCGAAGGGCTTGCTGACCTCATCGACGCCGAGACCGAGGCGCAGCGCAAGCAGGCCCTGCGGGTGTTCTCCGGCGCGCTTGGGCGACGCGCCGAAACCTGGCGCAGCCAGCTGATCCGCGCCGCCGCCCTGCTTGAGGCCACGATCGATTTCGCTGACGAAGACGTGCCGGTCGACGTCACACCAGAAGTGCAGGCGCTTATCGGTGCGGTCGGCGGCGGACCTAACGGCAGAGGTGGAAGCTACGCGTACCGCTGAACGGATTCGCGAGGGTTTCGAGGTTGCCATCATCGGGGCGCCCAATGTCGGAAAATCCACCCTTCTGAATGCCTTGGCGGGGCGCGAAGCGGCAATTACCTCAGAGATCGCTGGCACGACGCGTGATGTCATCGAGGTTCGTATGGACCTGCAGGGGTCTGCCGGTCACGGTGCTTGATACAGCCGGATTGCGGGAAAGCGAGGATGCCGTCGAAGTCATCGGTATCCGCCGCGCGAAGGAACGGGCGGAACAGGCGGACCTGCGGGTCTTCCTGATCGAAGGCGGAGCCCTGCCCGCGTGACCTGGCAGGTGCAGGACGACGATCTAGTGGTTCAGGCCAAGGCCGATCTCCATCCAGGCACGGGGCTGTCGGTGTCAGGCAAGACAGGTGCCGGCGTTTCGGACTTGGTCGACCGGATTGCGGACACCCTAGCCGCCCGCGTCAGCGGTGCCGGCATCGCGACACGGGAACGCCACAGAACTGCGATGCTTCGGGCCTCTGCCTATTTGGAATCGGCGCGGAATCAGATAGAACGCGGCCTAGACCATGTCTGAATTGGCCGCTGAAGAGTTGCGACATGGCGATTCGCGCACTTGATTCGCTGGTCGGCCGTGTCGATGTCGAGGACTTGTTGGACGAGATCTTCTCAAGCTTCTGCATCGGCAAGTAAGGAGTGTTTCACGTGAAACAACGTGATTTCGATGTCATTGTCGTTGGCGGTGGCCATGCGGGGGCGAGGCCGCCCACGCGCGGCGCGTCTTGGCGCGCGGACGGCGCTGGTAACGTTGAAGCTTTGACGGTATTGGTGTGATGTCCTGCAATCCGGCCATTGGTGGACTGGGCAAAGGGCCACCTGGTGCGCGAAATCGATGCGCTGGACGGCGTGATGGGCGCGCGTTGCGGACTAGTGCGGGTATACAGTTCCGCCTGCTCAACCGTCGCAAGGGCCCGGCCGTTCAGGGGCCACGCGCCCAAGCCGACCGGAAGCTTTACCGGCTGGCGATGCAGGCTGAAATGCGCAAGCCAGCCCAATTTGACTGTCATTGAGGGCGAGGCTGTTGATTTCATCATGGACGGCGAGCGCCGTCGGAGGCTTGTGTTTGGCGGATGGGTCCGAGGTTCGTGCGGGCGCAGTCGTCCTGACCACGGGCACATTTCTGCGCGGCGTCATCTCATATCGGCGACACGTCGCGCCCCGGCGGCCGAATCGGTGACAAGCCGTCGGTCAAGCTGGCAGAGCGTATTGACAGTTTCGGCTTACCCCTTGGCCGTCTGAAAACCGGCACGCCGCCGCGCCTCGATGGCAAGACGATCAACTGGGCGCACTGCAGGATCAGCCCGGAGATGATGATCCGGTGATGTTTTCGTTCCTGTCGCAAGGCTCCGTTGGCTACGCCAGATCAGCTGCGGAATCACCCATACGAATGAACAGACGCATGATATCATCCGGACAAAACCTGCTCGCGGTCTGCGATGTATGGCGGTCATATCGATGGTGTCGGTCCGCGCTATTGCCCGTCTATCGAGGACAAGGTTGTGCGTTTGCCGACAAGACCTCGCACCAGATTTTCCTGGAACCGGAAGGGCTGGATGACGATACGATCTATCCCAATGGCATCTCGACCTCGCTGCCGGAGGATGTGCAGCGCGACTATGTGCATTCCATCCGAGGCCTTGAGCATGCTGAAGATTCTGCAACCGGGCTACGCGATCGAGTACGATTATGTAGATCCCCGCGCGTCTGATGCCAACACTTCAGCTTCGCGATGTGCCGGGGCTTTACCTTGCCGGCCAGATCAACGGCACGACGGGCTATGAAGAGGCTGCGGCGCAGGGGCTCGTGGCGGGTCTGAACGCGGCCTTTACGTGTGCGAGGGGCGCGATCCCGCAATTTTCAGTCGCGCGTCCTCTTATATCGGCGTGATGATCGACGACCTGATCACCCGCGGCGTGACCGAGCCATACCGCATGTTCACGTCGCGCGCCGAGTTTCGGCTGTCGCTGCGGGCGGACAATGCCGATCAACGACTGACACCAATCGGAGATCGAGCTTGGATGCGTCGAGAACGTTCGGCGTCGATCATTTGAAGGAAGATGCGGGCGCTGGAGGGCGCCAAGGTCGCGGCTGTCGCGGATGAGCCTTGCCACCGGAGAGTAGCAACAGCATGGGATTCAAGGCCAGCGCGGACGGCGTTCGCCGGAACGGATTGCAACTGCTGGCTTTCCAGGACGTGCGTTTCGACGACTTGATCGCGATCAGCCGGATCTTGTCGATGTATCGCCCGAGATTCGTCATCAGGTTTGGTGCGACGCGCTCTATGCGAACTACATCGACCGACAAGATCGCGATGTCGAGGCGATCAAGCGCGATGAGGCGCATGTGTATTCCGGACGGATTTCGACTATGCCGCGCTTGCAAGGCCTGTCGAATGAGCTGTCGGTCAAACTGAGCCAGGTCGCGGCCCGCGACGCTCGCAGCCGCTGGCCGGGTCGAGGGGATGACTCCGGCCGCACTGACGTTCTGCTGCTGGCCAAGCTGCGCCAGACCGAACGAAAGCGCAGCGCCTGATGGCAGAGATCGCTGCCGGTCGGGCAACAGGTTTCTGGCGGAAACCGAGTGTTTCACGTGAAACAATGGCGCGACTCGATGCCTATGCCGCGCTTCTGGAGAAGTGGAATCCCGCGATCAACCTGTGTCTCAAAGGTCCAGCCTTACCGGATTTGTGGGATCGCCATTTTCGCGATTCGGCGCAGATCTTCGACTCTGCCAAGGCCGCAATCGGCCATTGGGTGGATCTCGGCACCGGCGGCGGCTTTCCCGGAATGATTTGTGCGATCCTGGCGCAAGAGACGCGCGCCGGACCTACGCTTCACGTTCGTCGAAAGCGATTTACGCAAGGCGACCTTCCTGCGCACGGTTTCGCGTGAAACCAATGTGCCGGTCGACGGTGTTGTCTGACCGGATTGAGAATATCGCGCCGTTCAGGCGCCGATGTCCTTTCGGCCCGGGCCCTTGCGCCGCTGAAAACATTGCTGGAACATGCAGACCGGCACCTGGCCCCGAATGGTCAGGCGCTGTTCCACAAAGGTTCATCTTTCCGTCGGGAAGTCGAAGAAGCGCTTGAATCATGGACGTTTCGGCGCGATGAATATCCTAGCAGTACCGATGGCGCTGGCGTTGTCCTTAGCCTTGGAGATATCAGGCGTGTCTGACCCTACCCGGCCACCCGGCCCCAAAATCATCGCCGTCGCCAACCAGAAGGGCGGCGTGGGCAAGACCACGACCACCATCAATCTGGGCGCGGCGCTGGCCGAACAGGGGTTCAATGTGCTTGCTGGTCGATCTTGATCCGCAGGGAAACGCCTCCACCGGTCTTGGCCTGGATGCGGCGAAGCGCGGGCTGACAACCTATGACTTGTTGCTGGACGATGCGCCGCTTGCAAGATGTGGTGCAGACGACCAGCGTTGATGGGCTGTGGATTGCCCCGGCAACCACCGATCTCAGCTCTGCCGATATTGAACTGGTAGCCAATGAAAAGCGCAGCTACCTGCTGCACGACGCACTGCGGCAGCCCGCCATCGACAAGTTTGAACTGGATTACGTGCTGATCGATTGCCCGCCGTCGCTAAGCCTGCTGACCGTCAACGCGATGGTGGCGGCGCATTCCGTGCTGGTGCCGCTGCAAAGCGAATTCTATGCGCTCGAAGGCCTGTCGCAGCTGATGCTGACGATCCGCGAGGTCCGCCAATCCGCCAACCCCGGGCTGCGGATCGAAGGTGTTGTGCTGACCATGTATGACAAGCGCAACAACCTGTCGCTGCAGGTCGAGGCGGATGCAAGCAGACAACCTTGGCGATCTGGTGTTCCGGACCGTGGTGCCGCGCAACGTGCGGATCAGCGAGGCGCCATCCTTTGCGCTGCCGGTGCTTGAATATGACACGTTGTCCAAGGGCAGCACCGCCTACCGCGATCTGGCGACGGAGATGATCGTTCGGCACGGCCACGCGGCCTGAACCTGAAGGGGGCAGAAGATGGCAGACAAATCACAATCGCGACGCGGGCTGGGGCGCGGGTTGAGCGCGCTTATGGCGGATGTCGCCCCGGCGCAGCAGCCAAGTCGACGAGCCAACGCGCCGCAGCGCGGCGACATGTTCGTTCCGATCGAGCAAATCGATGCCAACCCGGATCAGCCGCGCCGCCTGTTCCGTCCCGAGGATCTGGAGGAACTGGCCGCGTCGATCCGCGAAAAAGGCGTTCTGCAGCCCCTGATCGTTCGAAAAAATCCAAAGAAACCAGAGCATTACGAGATTGTCGCCGGCGAACGCCGCTGGCGAGCCGCGCAAATGGCGCAGTTGCATCAGCTGCCCGTTCTGATTCGCGATTATACCGATACCGAAGTGCTTGAAATCGCGATCATCGAGAATGTTCAGCGCGCCGATCTGAACCCGGTCGAAGAGGCAACAGGCTATCGGCAGCTTATGGACCGGTTCGGCCACACTCAGGAAAAACTTGCAGAGGCTTTATCAAAAAGCCGCAGCCATATCGCCAATCTGATGCGGTTGCTGCAACTACCGGACGATGTTCTGGAGATGGTTCGGAATGGCGATTTGAGCGCCGGCCATGCACGGGCACTGATCACGACTGAAAATCCGTCGGAGCTGGCAAAACGGGTTGTTGCCAAAGGGCTGTCCGTGCGCGAAACCGAGCAACTCGCCAAGGGGCCGAAACCTGCGACGGCCAAGTCTGCCCAAGACTCCGCGCACCAAGGACGCCGATACCATTGCCATAGAACAGGATCTGTCAGCAAACCTAAAAATGAAGGTGCAGATCAATCACGCGGTCGGTAAGGAAAGCGGGCAGGTGACGATCAGTTACAAAATATGGACGAGCTGGATGAAGTCTGCAGAATTCTTTCGGCCGCCGATCGAAACGTCTTCAGGTGAATGCGGCAAAAAGCTCGGCCAGAACCGCATTCAGAACCGGACGACCTTGCGCCGTTGCGCGCAGCTGGCCGCTAACGATCTCGACCATTTCAATTTCATCTAACATATTGATTTTATTATATAACTCGCCGAAAACGCTAAACTTCTTCAACCTCTCGAGTGCAACACCTTCGCGCAACCGAAGGCCCATCATCAGAAATTCCATTGCCTGATCCTGCTGGCCAATCTCCTCGCGAACCCACCCCTTCGCCGTGTTGTCCTCGACCTGCTGCAACCATTTTCCCGGCTGCCTCGGCGTGTCCGTGGCCCGGCGCCGCCCCGCCAAAGTCAGTCGGCCGTGAGCGCCGGGGCCGATGCCGACATAGTCGCCGCAATTCCAGTAGATCAGGTTGTGCCGCGATTCAAAACCGGGGCGCGCATGGTTCGAAATCTCGTAGCCTGGAAGACCAGCGGCCTCGCAAATTTCCTGCGTGACGAAATACATATCCGCAGCACTGTCCTCAACCGGCAATCCGGGCAGGCGCCCACGCGCGAAGCGGTCTCCGAAGGCGGTGCCGTCCTCTATCGTCAGTTGATACAGCGATAAGTGATCCGCGGCCATCGAGAGCGCCTCGCGCAACTCGGTCCGCCATCCTGCCAATGCCTGATTCTGCCTCGCGTAGATCAGATCAAAGCTGATCCGATCAAATGTATTTCGCGCCAAATCGAACGCCACCCGCGCTTCGGCCGCCGTGTGCAACCGCCCCAAGGCCCGCAAATCGAAATCGTTGAGCGCCTGAATGCCCATCGATACGCGGTTCACCCCTGCATCCCGATATCCCCTGAACCGCCCCGCCTCGACAGATGTAGGGTTCGCCTCCAGCGTCACCTCAAAGGAATTCGAGGTCCTCCATGTCGCTCGCACCTTTTCCAGCACCGCCGCCACAAGTTTGGGCTCCATCAAGCTGGGAGTGCCGCCGCCGAAGTACACAGTGTCCAGGATACGACCACGAGTTTCTGCGCCAGCCCGTTCGATCTCGGACAGATAGGCGCGTTGCCACCGCGCCTGGTCAATCGACGCGGCAACGTGAGAGTTGAAATCGCAATAAGGGCATTTCGCCTGGCAGAACGGCCAATGCAGGTAAAGCCCGAATCCACCAGCCTGCCAGTCTTCAGTCTTCAAAGACAGATACCAGTTTCTCGAACGCCTTGGCGCGATGGCTGATCTTGTTCTTCTGCCAGCGGTCCATCTGGCCAAAGGTCACGTCAAAGCCGTCAGGCTGGAAGATCGGATCATAGCCATGTCCCTGATCGCCGCGCATCGGCCAGACGATCTGACCGGGCATCTGGCCCTCGAACACCTCGTCGTGCCCGTCTGGCCAGGCCAGAACGAATGTGCAGCAAAATCGCGCGGTGCGGGGAAACGGAGCGTCGATGGCTTCCAGTTTGTTCCAAGTGTCGGTCATCGCCTTGTTGAAATCACGACCTGTCGGGGTTTCGGCCCAATCCGCCGTGTGAACCCCCGGTGCACCGCCCAATGCATCAATCTCGATACCGGAATCATCCGCCAGCGCGGGCAGGTTCGCGGCCTTAGCCGCGGCATGGGCCTTGATTCGGGCATTGCCGACGAAAGTGCCTTCGGTCTCTTCGGGTTCTGGCAGGCCAAGTTCAGCGGCGGAAACCGCAGTTATGCCGTAGGGCTTCAGAAGGTGCTGGATCTCTTCCAGCTTGCCCTTGTTGTGGGTCGCCACCAGCAGTCGATCACCATGAAACCTGCGCACTTCAGGCCACCGCAGCCTGTTGCGCGGCGACCAGTTCGGCGACCCCTTTGTCCGCCAGATCAAGGAGTTCTGCCATCTGGTCGCGCGAAAACGTCGACCCCTCGGCGGACATCTGCACCTCGATCAGCCGGCCGCTGCCGGTCATCACGAAATTGCCGTCTACCCCGGCCTCACTGTCCTCGGGGTAATCCAGATCCAACACGGCCTGACCGGCGTACATCCCACAGCTGACCGCCGCGACAGGATCGACGAGCGGATCGGAAATCACATCACCCGCCTTCATCAGCTTGTTTACGGCCAGCCGCAAAGCCACCCAGCCGCCAGTGATCGCCGCGCAGCGCGTGCCACCATCAGCCTGGATGACATCGCAATCCACCGTGATCTGGCGCTCGCCCAGCGCAACCCGATCCACGCCTGCGCGCAAGCTGCGCCCGATCAGCCGCTGTATTTCGACCGTCCGCCCGCCCTGCTTGCCGGTCGCCGCCTCGCGCCGCATCCGGCTACCGGTGGAACGCGGCAGCATTCCATATTCGGCCGTTACCCAGCCCAGCCCGGTATTCTTCAAAAACGGCGGCACCCGCTCTTCCAGCGAGGCGGTGCACAGAACGTGCGTGTCGCCGATCTTGATCAGGCAAGACCCCTCAGCGTGCTTCGTGACGTTCACCTCGATTGAAACCGGGCGCAATTCACTTACATTTCTGCCTGAGGGTCGCATGATATATCCTTCCGTATGATGCGCTGACATACTCAACCCCGACCCCGGGGCGCAACCCCGATTGACGCCCGGACAACAACGCCTCTAATTGATAGGCCAAACCGGAACCGGAATTCAAATGAACGACGGAAGCAAATTGCTGGCAGAGATGAACGACCGCAGCCGCGAGGTGTTTCGGCGGGTCGTGGAAAGCTATCTCGAAAGCGGTGATCCCGTTGGCTCTCGGACGCTGACCCGGACGATGGAGGAAAAGGTTAGCGCCGCGACGATCCGCAACGTGATGCAGGATTTGGAATATCTGGGATTGCTGGGAAGCCCGCACGTGTCGGCTGGTCGCATCCCGACCCAGCTTGGCTTGAGGATGTTCGTCGATGGCCTTTTGGAGGTCAGCAGCCTGAATTCTGACGACCGTGAAAAGATCGACGCGACCCTTGGCGCAAATGAACGCGATGTCGGCACGTTGCTTGATCGCGTCGGCTCTGCGCTTTCGGGCCTGACCCAGGGCGCCAGCCTTGTGCTTGCACCGAAACATGAAGCACCGATCAAGCACATCGAGTTCGTCAGTCTCGGCCATGACCGCGCATTGGTGGTGCTGGTTCATGCCGACGGCCATGTCGAGAACCGGGTGTTCACCCCTCCGGCGGGGCAAACCCCGTCCTCGATGCGCGAGGCCGCCAATTTCCTGAACGCGCTTGCCGAAGGCAAGACCCTGACTGACCTGCGAGGCGCGATCGAAGCCGAGATCGGCAAGCGTCGTCGTGAATTGGATGTGCTGGCGCAGGACCTGGTCAAAAGTGGACTGGCTGTTTGGGAGAATGAGGGCGAATCCTACGAACGCCTGATCGTCCGGGGCCGCGCGAATTTGTTGGGAGAGGATAGTCCGGCCGGGGACCTCGACCGCATCAAGACCCTCTTTGATGACCTTGAGCGCAAGCGTGACATTGCCGATTTCCTTGAATTGACCGAAGAAGGCGAAGGTGTGCGCATCTTTATAGGTTCAGAGAATAAACTTTTCTCACTTTCGGGTTCCTCTTTGGTCGTGAGTCCATATATGAACGCTGATCGAAAAATTATCGGCGCCGTGGGTGTGATCGGGCCAACTCGTCTGAACTACGGGCGAATCGTGCCGATTGTGGACTATACGGCGCAGCTGGTGGGCAAATTGCTGTCTGACCGGGGTTGAAGGACAAGACTATGGCCGAGGCAAAGAAAGACATCATCGCAGCGATCGAGGAGCCGATCGAGGACATTGATCTGGAACATGCGCTGCATGAGCTGGAGTATGATCACGAAGAGATTGAAACCTTGCGCGCAGAGCGCGATGAATTCCGCGACCGGTTCATGCGGGCGCTGGCGGATGCCGAAAATACCCGCAAGCGCGGCGAGCGTGACCGGCGCGAGGCAGAGCAATATGGCGGCTCGAAGTTGTCGCGAGATATTCTGCCGGTCTATGACAACCTCAAACGCGCGCTTGATGTGATCAATGATGAACAGCGCGAGGCGTCGAAGGCGCTGATTGAGGGCATCGAATTGACCATGCGTGAATTGCTGAACGTATTTCAGAAGCATGGCATCGAGCGCGTCGCGCCCGAGATCGGCGACAAATTCGATCCGCAGATGCATCAGGCGATGTTCGAAGCCCCCGTCCCCGGCACCAGAGCCGGAGAGATCATTCAGGTGATGACCGAAGGTTTCCTGCTGCACGACCGGTTGTTGCGGCCCGCACAGGTCGGCGTTAGTTCGACCCCGGCGTCGTAAGCGCCTTCAGTTCGTAAATCAGCCGTAGCGCCTCAAGTGGCGTCAACTCGTCGGGGTGAATCCCGGCGAGCCTGTCTTCGGCTACAGACGGGCCGCGCTTTGACCGGGACTCAGCGGTTGCCGCCATTGAAAAAAGCGGCAGATCGTCGATCAGCGCCTTTTGCTTCGATCCACCCTCTCGCTCGCCCTTCTCCAGTGCATCCAGCACCACGCGCGCCCGTTCGACCACGGCGGCGGGCAATCCAGCCAGTTTCGCGACCTGCACGCCATAGGATCGGTCGGCAGCGCCTTTCCGAACTTCGTGCAAGAAAACCACATCGCCGCCCCACTCCTTGACCGCGACCGTCGCGTTCTCGACGCCGCCTAATTTGTCGGCCAGAGCGGTAAGCTCATGATAATGCGTCGCAAAAAGTGCCCGGCAGCGGTTGGCGTCATGCAGATGTTCCAGCGTTGCCCAGGCAATCGACAACCCGTCGTAGGTCGCGGTTCCGCGTCCGATCTCGTCTAGAATGACCAAAGCGCGATCATCCGCCTGATTGAGAATCGCAGCGGTCTCTACCATTTCGACCATGAACGTCGAGCGGCCTCTCGCCAGATCGTCGGACGCGCCCACCCGGCTGAAAAGCTGCGAGATCAACCCGATATGTGCCGCATCGGCGGGCACGAACGATCCCATTTGCGCCAGCAGCGCGATCAACGCGTTTTGCCTTAGAAACGTAGATTTTCCGGCCATGTTGGGACCAGTCAGCAGCCAGATCGCTGCCCCGTCCGAACCGTCGGTAAGATCGCAATCATTGGCGACAAAGGGCGCACCGCCTTGCTTGCGCAACGCTTGCTCGACCACCGGATGCCGCCCAGCTTTGATCTCGAAAGCCCGACTGTCGTCTACGACCGGCCGCGCCCAGCATTCCCCCGCTGCAAGATCGGCCAAGGCGCAGGCAAGGTCGATCTCTGCCAGCGCCCGCGCGGTGGCCGCAATCGCACCCGAGCGGCCCAGAATTTCGCCCCTTAGCCTTTCATAGAGCCGCTTTTCAATTTCCAGCGCCTGATTCCCGGCATTCAGGATCTTGGTCTCCATCTCGGACAAAGGTACCGTTGTAAAGCGTACCTGATTGGCAGTCGTCTGGCGGTGGATGAATGTTTCTGACAGCGGTTGCGACAGCATTTTTTCCGCGTGCGTCGTCGTTGTTTCGATGAAATAGCCCAGCACGTTGTTGTGCTTTATCTTCAGTGACGCAATTCCTGTATGGCGCGCGTACTCCGCCTGCATTTCAGCGATCACGCTGCGCCCTTCATCGCGCAGCTTGCGCGCTTCGTCCAGATCGGCATCATATCCCTTGGCAATAAATCCGCCATCGCGCGCCAGCAAAGGCGGTTCGGCAACAAGCGCGACGCCGAACAGGTCCAGCAGTTCGTAATGTTCGCCAAGATCGGCGATCGCGGCCGCCAACAGATCCGTCACATCGGACCCGGCGAGCCGCGCCGCGATCTCTCCACCCTGCGTCAAACCATTGCGGATACCCGCCAGATCGCGTGGTCCGCCCCGCTCTAGCGCCAACCGGGAGAGTGCCCTGTCAATATCCGGCACTTTGCGCAGATCGTCGCGCAGCGCAGTGCGCAACCGGGAATGCCCGACCATATGCTCCAATGCATCAAGGCGCTCATGAATCGCCGCCAGATCGCGCGACGGACTGGACAGCCGCCGTTCCAGCAGGCGCGCGCCGCCCGCCGTGACCGTGCGATCAATTGCCGCTATAAGCGATCCATCCCGGCTGCCTGACAGGCTACGCGTAAGCTCGAGGTTCCGCCGCGTTGCCGCGTCGATCTGCACAAAGCCGCGCGGACTTTCATGTACCGGCGGACGCAGCAGCGGCAGTTTACCTTTCTGCGTAATGTCGAGGTAATCGACAATCGCACCCATCGCTGCCTGTTCGGCCCGCCCGAAACTGCCATAAGCATCCAGAGATCCAACCTTGAACAGCGCGCAAAGTCTGGAAACTGCGGCATCGCTGTCAAAGCTGGCGCGCGCCAGTGGCGTCAACGCAGCGCCAGATTCCGTCACTAACAGGGCCAATTCTACTTCTTTGGCCTCTGAAACGACAACCTCTTGCGGGGCGAGCCGCGCCAGTTCCGGACCCAGGCGCGCCAGTGGACAAGGCATCACCCGGAACTCGCCAGTGGAAATGTCGACCCAAGCCAACGCCGCATCCTCCCGCACTTCTGCAAATGCCGCCAGAAAGTTGTGCCGCCGCGCCTCCAGCAGGCTTTCCTCAGTCAGCGTCCCCGGTGTTACCAACCGCACAACCTCACGATGCACGACGGATTTCGATCCGCGCTTCCTTGCCTCGGCCGGATCCTCCATCTGTTCGCAGACGGCCACGCGGAACCCCTTGCGGATCAGCGTCAGCAGATATCCTTCCGCAGAATGCACCGGCACGCCGCACATCGGAATATCCTCGCCCAGATGCTTGCCCCGTTTCGTCAGCGCGATGTCCAGCGCTTCGGCCGCTGCAACGGCATCGTCAAAGAACATCTCGTAGAAATCGCCCATCCGGTAGAACAGCAGCGCATCCTTGTGCGCGTGCTTGATCTCCAGAAACTGCGCCATCATCGGCGTCACGGCTGCATTCGCGATGGTCAACATATCCCCCGGGCGCTTGTCGGGCGACCATACAAAGCCTCGATTCGCGGGGAAAGCAGCAATTCCATCTTTTGTTGAGGCTCTCCGACCCGACCGCTATCACTATTGAACGCAACCGGGGGGAATCAGCGAATGGCCAGAGCCAAGTATACTCGCGAAGAGGCGCTTGCATTTCACCTGTTGCCGCGACCGGGCAAATTCGACGTGGTTGCTTCTGTCCCGATGGCGACCCAACGTGATCTGTCGCTGGCCTACAGCCCGGGCGTCGCTGTCCCATGCGAAGAGATCGCGGCAAATCCAGAAACTGCCTATGACTACACAAACAAGGGCAATCTGGTTGCGGTCATTTCAAACGGTACGGCTGTTCTGGGCCTTGGCAATCTTGGCGCACTGGCTTCGAAACCGGTGATGGAAGGCAAGGCGGTGCTGTTTAAGCGTTTTGCCGATGTGAACTCCATCGACATCGAACTGGATACGGAAGACCCCGAAGCCTTCATCAACGCGGTTCGCCTGATGGGCCCAAGTTTTGGCGGCATCAATCTGGAAGACATCAAGGCGCCCGAATGCTTCATCATCGAGCAGCAACTGAAGGAAGTGATGGATATCCCCGTCTTCCATGACGATCAGCACGGCACGGCCGTGATCTGCGCCGCCGGCCTGATCAACGCGCTGCATATCTCGGGCAAGAAGCTAGTGGATTGCCGGATTGTTCTGAATGGCGCCGGCGCGGCCGGCATCGCCTGTCTGGAGTTGCTCAAGGCGATGGGCGCGAAACACGGCAACTGCATCATGTGCGACACCAAGGGCGTGATCTGGCAGGGCCGGACCGAGGGCATGAACCAATGGAAATCCGCCCATGCCGCCAAGACCGATGCCCGTACCCTCAAAGAGGCGATGCAGGGCGCCGACGTGTTTCTGGGCGTCTCGGTCAAAGGTGCGGTTACGCCGGAAATGGTTGCCAGCATGGCGGACAATCCCGTTATCTTCGCCATGGCCAACCCCGACCCCGAGATCACGCCCGAAGAGGCGCAGGCGGTCCGGGATGACGCCATCGTCGCCACCGGGCGCTCGGATTATCCCAATCAGGTCAACAACGTGCTCGGGTTTCCATACCTGTTTCGCGGCGCGCTGGATATCCACGCTCGTGCAATCAACGACGAGATGAAGATCGCCTGCGCCGAGGCGCTTGCCGCTCTTGCCCGAGAGGAAGTGCCCGATGAGGTCGCCGTCGCCTATGGCAGCAAACTCAGCTTCGGGCGCGATTACATCATCCCTACACCCTTCGACCCGCGCCTTATCCACCGCATACCGCCCGCCGTCGCCAAGGCCGGGATGGATACCGGCGTCGCCCGCCGCCCGATTGTTGACATGGAGGCCTATACCTTGTCGCTGAAGGCACGGATGGATCCGACCGCCTCGATCCTGCAAGGCATCAACGCCCGCGCCCGCGCGGCGCAAGCCCGGATGATCTTTGCTGAGGGCGACGATCCCCGTGTCCTGCGGGCTGCAGTGGCCTATCAACGCGGCGGTTTCGGAAAGGCGCTGGTTGTCGGGCGGTTGCCCGACGTGAAGGAAAAGCTGACCGCCGAAGGCTTGGCAGATGCCTTTGAAGAGTTGGAAGTTGTCAATGCCGCAAACACCCCGCACCTTGAGGCTTACAAAGAGTTTCTCTACCAGCGCCTGCATCGCCGTGGCCATGATATGCAAGATGTCCACCGCCTTGCTGCCCGCGACCGGCACGTATTTTCCGCACTGATGCTGGCGCATGGTGAGGGCGACGCGCTGATCACCGGCGCGACTCGCAAGTCCGCGTATGTGCTGGGGCTGATCAACCACGTCTTCGATGCCACCGCCGAGGATGGCGCGGTTGGTGTCACTGCCGTCCTGCATAAAGGACGGATCGTGTTCATCGCCGATACGCTGGTACATGAGTGGCCCGACGAAGAAGACCTGGCAGATATCGCGGAACGCGCCGCCGCCGTCGCGCGCGGAATGGGGATAGAGCCGCGTATCGCCTTCCTGTCATTCTCGACCTTCGGTTACCCCGTCAGCGAGCGCGCCACGAAAATGTACCAGGCCGCCAAGGTGCTTGATGCGCGCGGAGTTGACTTTGAATATGAGGGCGAAATGACCGTTGATGTCGCGCTGAACCGGAAGGCCGCAGCAAAGTATCCGTTCAGCCGCCTGACCGGCCCGGCAAATGTGCTGGTCGTGCCCGCGCGGCATTCGGCCTCGATTTCCGTCAAGCTGCTGCAGGAAATGGCCGGTGCGACGGTGATTGGCCCGATTCTTACAGGCGTCGACAAGCCAATTCAGATCTGCTCGGCTGTCTCGACGGTCAACGACATCCTGAATATGGCCGTCATCGCGGCCTGCGATTTGGGGCAGACCAAATAAGGCCCGGTCGGATCAGTGGCCAAGGAATGGTGCGTCGGCACCCCAAAGTGACTTTACCTTGGCATCGCGGCCGCAACCCGCGCGGTAGAACTTGTAAGCCTCTTTCTTCGATTTGGGCCCGCGCCGAGTGATTACGATGTCGGATTTCTTGTAGTAATCCTGATGGTAGCTCTCTGCTTCGGTGAATTTGGAGGCGGGCAGGACCGGTGTCACAATCTTGCGGCCCAACTCGGCCCCTGCTTCCGCAATCGCCTTTTGCGCAGCGACCTTTTCGGCTTCGTTAGACACAAAAATCGCGGTTCGATAACTATCGCCCCGGTCACAGAACTGGCCACCCGCATCGGTCGGATCGACGGAGCGCAAGAACAGATGCAGAATCTGGTCATAGCTGATCTGCGACGGGTTGTAGGTGATCTTGACGGCCTCGTAATGCCCGGTACCGCCTTTGCTGACCTCTTTGTAGGTTGGGCTCGAGGTTGTGCCGCCGGTGTAACCGCTCACTACCTCCGTCACGCCCTTAACTTTCTCGAAATCTGATTCAACGCACCAAAAGCAACCGCCAGCCACAATGGCGGTCTCGGCGTGCGACCGCGTGGCAAGGGCCGTCAGGCCGAACATCACAGCAACGGCGAGCAGCAGGGTTGTGGTCGTGGATCTCGGCATAGGGTCACTCCTCTTTTGGCAACCATGGAACCTCTCTGCTCGGTCGCCAACTCACGGGCGCGTCATGTCACGGCACGGTGAACGGAATTTACCCCTTGGCGCGGATCGCGGCCCCCGCTAGCGTCCGCGAAGGGAGGCCGAGATGACCGAACATGTAACCACACACCAGGCCGAGCAGGACGCCCGGAACGAGGCGATTCTGATCTATGTGAACGGCCGCATCGTGCCGCGGGCCGAGGCGCAAATCAGTGTCTATGACAGCGGTTTCATGCTTGGTGATGGCGTCTGGGAGGGGTTGCGTCTTTATAACGGCAAATGGGCGTTTCTCGATCAACACATCGAACGGCTGTTCGAGGCGGCGAAAGCCATCGACCTTGATATCGGCATGGACAAGGCGGGCGTTATCGCGGCGATGGAAGCGACCCGCGCGGCCAATAAAATGAAACATGACGTGCATGCCCGGCTGATGTTGACGCGCGGCGTCAAGATCAGGCCATTCCAGCATCCCTCGCTATCGCGTTCGGGGCCGACGATGGTCATCATCATGGAACATTCCCGCCCGTCGCTGCCGCGCCCGATCAGGCTGGCGACGGTGCCGCATATCCGCGGCCTGCCGATGACGCAGGATCCCAAGCTGAATTCCCATTCCAAGCTGAACTGCATCCTGGCCTGCATCGCCGCCGAAAAGGCGGGCGCGGATGAGGCGCTGATGCTGGACATCCATGGCTTCGTGAACACCACGAACGCCTGCAATTTCTTCATCGTGCGCAAGGGCGAGGTTTGGACCTCGACCGGCGACTACTGCATGAACGGGATCACCCGTCAGAACGTCATCAACCTGTGCCGCGCCAATGACATCCCAGTGTTCGAGCGTAATTTCAGCCTCGTCGAGACCTACGGTGCAGACGAGGCGTTCCTGACCGGCACTTTCGGCGCGCAAACGCCTGTTTCCGAGGTCGACGGGCGCAAAATCGGTGATGGCACGATGGGGCCGGTTACCGGCGCCTTGCGCCAGCTTTACAAGCAGCTTGTGGAGCGGGAAACGGCGTGATGCGCATCGCGATGTGGTCCGGCCCGCGCAATCTTTCGACGGCGATGATGTATTCGTTCGCAGCGCGAGGTGATTGTGCTGTCTGGGACGAACCATTTTACGCCGCCTATTTGAAAGAGACCGGCATCGACCATCCGATGCGCGACCAGATCATCGCCGCGCATGACGCCGACGCGCGCAGCGTCACGGCGCGGATAATAGGCTCTATTCCAGGCGAAAAGCCGCATTTCTACCTCAAGGTCATGCCGCATCAGATGTTGGGCGATTTCCCAATGGACTGGACGCGAAGTTGCGTCAACGTCCACCTGATCCGCCACCCGGCGCGGGTCGTCGCCAGTTACGGCGCGAAACGTGAGTCGGTGACGCTGGATGATCTGGGGTTCCGACAACAGGCCGAACTCTACGACCGGATCGGCGGCGTCGTCGTGGATAGTTCTGATATCAGGGACAATCCTGGTTTCATGCTTGAATTGTTATGTAAGGCGATAGGGCTGGAATATGACCCTGCGATGCTGTCTTGGCCAGAAGGTGGCCACCCCGATGACGGCATCTGGGCCGCCCACTGGTATGGCGCGGTGCATCGGAGCACCGGGTTTGCCGGGCCAGAGGGGGCGCTACCGGAATTGAACGGTGACTATGCGGCGCTGGCCGAGGCCGCGCTGCCGTTTTATGAGAAGTTGGCGTGCAAGCGGCTAGCGCCAGCCTAGGATTCCAGACCAAGCAAGCACAGCGTCTTTTCGCACTCCCTGCCGTCATAGAATTCATCCAGAACCTGTCGGAAAACCGCAGGTGCGGCAGGAACCCGAGAGAACAGCGTCACCGAGGACCGCAGCTTCATCGCATCCACATCTCCGAGTATGTCTTGCGGGCGCTGTCCCGAATGGCTTAGCAGAAGTTGCGCCATCTCGACCAACCGTTTGCCCAGAACAGGATGCGCCAGATAGCGCCTCGCCTGATCCAACCCCTCTATGCTGAACCGTCGTGCCGTTGGCGACGACCCAAGCCCCGAAAGCTGCGGAAACACGAACCACATCCAGTGGGATTGTTTGCGGCCGGCCAGGATTTCCGCGGCAACTGCTTCGCTGCAACCGCTCTGTGCCGACACGAAGTGCTGGAACTCGTCTGGTTCAGCCATCGCTACCCCAGCCTTCGGTTCCGCATCGCGATCAGTTTCAGCCGCAACGCGTTCAGCTTGATGAACCCGGCCGCGTCTTTCTGGTCATAGGCGCCGGCGTCTTCCTCAAACGTGACATGCGCTTCGGAATAGAGCGAATGCTCTGACCAGCGGCCCACGGTGCGGGCCAGGCCCTTGTACAGTTTCAGCCGGACGGTGCCCGTCACATGTTCCTGGCTCTTGTCGATCAGCGCCTGCAACATCTCGCGTTCCGGGCTGTACCAAAAGCCGTTGTAGATCAGCTCGGCGTATTTCGGCATCAGTTCATCTTTCAGATGCGCCGCCCCCCGGTCCAACGTGATCTGCTCGATCCCGCGATGCGCTTCCAGTAGCAGGGTGCCGCCGGGCGTTTCGTAAATGCCGCGGGATTTCATACCGACAAAGCGGCCCTCAACAAGGTCCAGACGCCCGATGCCGTGCTTGCCGCCCAGCTCGTTCAGCCGGGTCAGGATAGTGGCGGGTGACAGCATTTCGCCATTGATAGACACTGCATCGCCGCGCTCGAACCCGATCTCGACGTGTTCGGGCGTGTCGGGCGCATCCTCGGGCGCGACCGTGCGCTGATAGACGTAATCGGGCGCCTCAGCGGCGGGGTCTTCCAGCACCTTGCCCTCTGACGAGGTGTGCAGAAGGTTTGCATCGACACTGAACGGCGCTTCACCGCGCTTGTCCTTGGCGATCGGAATCTGGTTGGCTTCCGCGAATTCCAGCAGCTTGCTGCGGCTGGACAGATCCCATTCCCGCCACGGCGCGATGACCTTGATATCGGGGTTCAGCGCGTAGGCCGCAAGCTCGAACCGCACCTGATCGTTGCCCTTACCGGTCGCGCCATGCGCCACGGCATCGGCACCGGTTCTGGCGGCGATATCGACCAGGTGCTTGGAAATCAGTGGGCGGGCGATTGAGGTGCCGAGCAAATACAGACCCTCATAAAGGGCATTCGCGCGGAACATCGGGAACACGAAGTCGCGCACGAATTCTTCGCGCACATCCTCGATGTAGATGTTCTCCGGCTTGATCCCCAGAAGCTCGGCCTTCTTGCGCGCCGGATCCAGTTCTTCGCCCTGCCCCAGATCGGCGGTAAAGGTCACCACCTCGCAGCCATATTCGGTTTGGAGCCATTTCAGGATGATTGAGGTATCGAGGCCGCCCGAATAGGCAAGCACGACTTTCTTGGGCGCGGACATGGGGCTCTCCGTCTGAGGTATTTTCAACGGCGCGGTCTATTGGGTTTTGTCCCGCCCGACAAGGCGCATTACACCTCGTGTCCCGGCCGCAATGCCGTGCCGGTCGCTACGCAGCGAACCCGTAACCGCGTGCATCGGAAGTGAACTCTGCCTTTGACTTCTCGTAGGCTATGATAATGGCCGCTACATCAATAACGCCCGGCTGCTTCTCTGCGTTGTGGCAAAGATCACACAGTGCTGCGAAGCCAAGGTTCAGCGCGCAGCCTTTTAGGAAATGAAAATCTTCCCCAAGCCGCGCGGGATCCGGTTTGTTACGCAATCTCTCAATGACTTCTTCCACTTCTTCGAGAAAAAGTTCTACCACTTCCTTGAAGTCTTCGGCACCCACTTCGTCCCGCAACTCGTTTACTCGTTGCCAACTAATCATGTCCCCTCCTTAACCCTTTCGGGAGGTGCCCCACGCACCGGTCTGGTTTATAGTGGCAAGCTTAACGTGCTGTAACTGGTACCTGAAAAACGCCGAGAATTTTAACCTTAACCCATTGGAAACCAGATCGCTGGTAGCCGTAGCGCCAGAGACTGCCCGAAAGCGGGAAGGACAGCTTGTGGCCAATGCGAGTGTGGCGAAATCACTCCCGGAACCGCCTGTAGCGGTTCGGGGGGCAGAGGCGGTGCTGGTTGTTGATGACAGCCGCGCGCAGCGCCGGATTCTGTCATCCTACCTGACGCGCTGGGGTTACGCGGTTCATGAGGCCGGTTCCGGCGCCGAAGCACTCGAGCTTTGCAAAGCGCATCACATCGACCTGATTGTGAGCGACTGGATGATGCCGGGCATGACTGGCCTTGAATTCTGCGAAATCGTCAAGGCGCGCGAAGGTGGGCGCTATGGCTACTTCATCCTGCTGACCTCGAAATCGGAAAAGGTGGAAATCGCGCGCGGGCTTGATGTTGGTGCTGACGACTTCCTGACCAAGCCGGTTACAGCAACTGAATTCCGCGCCAGAATCCGAGCCGGCGAGCGTATCTTGCGGATGCAACGCGAACTGACCGAGAAGAACCGCATCATCACCGGCGCGCTCGACCAGATCAGCACATTATATGAGGTGCTAGACCGCGACTTGTTAGAGGCACGGCGCCTGCAGCAATCGCTGGTTCGTGAGCGGCACCACGATTTCGGGGCGGCCGAGATCACGCTTTTGCTGCGCCCCAGCGGGCGGGTTGGTGGCGATCTGGTCGGGTTCTTCCCGATCAACGACACTGGCTTTGGCTTCTATTCCATTGATGTTTCTGGCCACGGCATCGCTGCCGCGCTGCTGACCGCACGGCTGGCGGGGCACTTTTCCGGCAACTCCACCCGTCAGAATCTGGCGCTAAAATTGCTGAAGAGCGGTGGCTTTACTGCGCGTAGCCCTGCCGCCGTGGCGCAGCATCTTAACACCCTCATGTTGCACGAAATGGAGACGGACCATTACTTCACCATGCTGCTTGGCCATCTTGACCTGTCCACTGGGCGTGCGGTGATGGCGCAGTGCGGCCATCCGCACCCAACAATTCAGCGCGCCAGTGGCCGGATCGAGAACGCCGGCGGCGGCGGTTTGCCAATAGGTCTTCTGCCGGATGCGTTGTGGCAGGATTTTGAGGTGCAGCTGGAGCCGGGCGACCGGATGTTGTTGCCGTCCGACGGGATTACCGAATTGCCTGACGCTACCGGCCAAATGCTGGAAGAGAACGGGCTGTCAGAGCTTCTGCGCCGCAACCGCGACCTGACCGGGCCGGCATTTTTCGAGACCCTGATCTGGGATCTGAACGTCTTTGCGAGCGACGCCGATTTTCCCGATGACGTGTCAGCGGTCTTGCTGGATTTCAACGGGCCGGAAGCCTGAACAGACGCCTGACGAACATCCGGTCGCCGTCGTTGGCCAGGATCTGCGCAGCGACCATTGGCGGTGACCAGATGGCGGTGTGATGTTCCTCGGGCGGCTCGCCCCGGCTTAGAACCGGTCGGGCGCTGTAGATATGGCACAGCTTCTCGGCCCAGCGGTCATATTCCGGCATGAAGGTGAACCGCCGAAACGCCCCCAGCCGACGCGGATAGGCGATCTGCCAGCCGGTTTCCTCAAATACTTCGCGGTGCAGTGCCTGAAGTGGTGACTCGCCGGCGTCAATGCCGCCACCGGGCAGCTGCACCTCGGATTGCGGCTCTGCCTGATGTGTCAGCAGCAGCTTGCCGTCACGGATCAGGATCGCGTAGGCGCCGGGCCGCAACTCATAGCGCTGATCTGGCCGAACGGCCTCGCCAAATCGTCGGATCATTTTACCGTGCCTGTTGTTGGTCTGCCGGTTGAAGGCCCCATATAGACGCGGTATGCCAACCCTTGGCACCCAAGGAAACCCCCCCAAGGAAACTTCATGTCGCTTGGATCGCAAATCGCATGGGACGATACCGTCCTGCCCTTCCAACTAGACCGATCGGATATCCGTGGCCGAGTGGTGAGGCTGGATGGTGTGTTGGACAACGTGTTGGCGCAGCACGATTATCCCCCGGCGATCGAAGCGCTGGTGGCAGAGGCGACCCTGCTGACCGCGCTCATCGGCCAGATGATCAAACTGCGCTGGAAGCTTTCGCTTCAGGTGCGCGGCAACGGCCCCGCCCGACTGATCGCGACCGATTACTATGGCCCGACCGATGCTGGCGAACCGGCCAGAGTGCGTGCCTATGCAAGCTATGATGCGCACGAGGTCGACCCGAACGGCCCCGCCTTTCCACAGATCGGCGAGGGCTATCTGGCGATCCTGATCGACCAGGGCGAAGGCATGGTGCCTTATCAGGGCATTACGCCTATCGCTGGCAGCACGCTTTCGAATTGCGCCGAGACCTATTTCGCGCAGTCCGAGCAACTTCCGACACGCTTCGCCCTCGCGTTCGGTAAATCGCAAACCCCGGGCGGCGCCAGCTCGTGGCGCGCCGGCGGCGTCATGCTGCAACACATGCCCAAAGCCTCTCCTTTTGTCGCAACAGAGGGCGGCACGGGCGAAGGCGGCTTGCTGAATGCCACAGACATCATCTCTGGCGAAGAGGGTGAGAACTGGATCCGCGCCAATGCGCTTTTGGATACAGTCGAAGAAATCGAACTGGTCGGCCCCTCGGTTCAGCCAACCGAATTGTTGGTCCGTCTCTTCCATGAGGAAGCCCCCCGCGTTTTCGATCCACAACCCATCGCATTCGGCTGCAGTTGTTCCGCGGATAAAGTGCGCCAAAGCCTATCGATCTATTCGGCAGAGGATATCTGGGAAATGACCACCGACAGCGGCATCGTTACCGCTGATTGCCAGTTCTGCGGCGCGCACTACGAATTCGATCCGGATACACTTGGGTCCGAGGCAGAGGCGGGGTCCGGTGGCGAAATCTGATCCCTTCGCCGAGGTTGTCCGTGCGCTGGGCCGGAATAGCAGCCGGTCGTCGGATTTCGACCTCAACCCCGAAGTTATTTTGCCCCAGAGTCGCAAACTGCGCGATGCCGCGGTGCTGATTGCGCTTCAGGACACGACTGACGGCCTGTACCTGATCTTGACCAAGCGCAACTCGGCCCTGAAACACCATCCCGGCCAAATCGCCTTTCCCGGCGGCAAGGTAGACCCCGGTGATGACGGCCCAATAGGGGCTGCGCTGCGCGAGTCGCATGAGGAGATCGGCCTTGAGGCGGCCAATGTGCAGGTAATGGGCACGTTGCCTGCACATGAAACCGTCACCGGCTTCAGCGTTACACCGGTCCTAGGACGCGTACTGGCCGATTTCACCCCGGTTCGGGAGGCCGGCGAAGTCGATGAGGTGTTCGCCATCCCGTTCGCGCATGTCATGGATCTGGACCGATACCAGATCCAGTCGCGCCTGTGGCGCGGCGGTCCACGGCGCTATTTCGTGGTGCCCTACGGTCCCTATTACATCTGGGGCGCAACGGCGCGAATGCTTCGGGCCCTGGCCGAACGGATGGCATCGTGATGCGCATCTCCGGTGACTGGATCACCCGCAAGGGCACGCAATCGCTTATGAAGGCGCTTGAAGACGCCGGACACCAGGCATTTTTCGTCGGCGGTTGTGTCCGCAACGCGCTGCTGGATGTGCCGGTTGCCGATGTCGATATAGCGACGGATGCAAAGCCGACCCGCGTCATGGCACTGGCCAAGGCCGCCAAGATGAAACCGATCGCTACTGGCATTGATCACGGCACGGTCACCGTGGTCTCGGGTGGCGCTGTCCACGAGGTGACCACCTTCCGCAAGGATGTGGAAACCGATGGCCGCCACGCCGTGGTAGCCTTCGCCACGGATGTCGCCGACGACGCGCACCGTCGGGATCTGACGATGAACGCGCTCTACGCCCGCGCCGACGGAACTGTGATCGACCCTTTGGGGGGATTGGCTGACCTGACGGCGCGGCGGGTGCGCTTTATCGACGATGCCGATGCGCGCATCCGCGAAGACTACCTGCGCATCCTTCGTTTCTTCCGCTTCCACGCTTGGTACGGCGATCCGGCGGAAGGCATGGACACTACAGCAATCGCAGCAATTGCGGCGAATCTTGACGGTTTAGACACGCTTTCCCGTGAACGCGTCGCCGCCGAAACGCTCAAGCTGCTTGCCGCCCCGGATCCCGGGCCAGCCGTCGCCGCGATGGCGCAGACCGGTGTGCTGACCCGTATTCTGCCCGGTGCGGATTGCCGCGCCCTCGCCCCCTTGGTGCATCTTGAGGATCGGCACAAACCCGATCCAATCCGCCGCCTCGCCGTGCTTGGCGGTCATGACGTCGAGAGTCACCTGCGCCTTTCGAATTCCGATGCCCGCCGCCTGGCTGTTTTGCAGCAGGAAATAGGCTCTGACAAACGGATTTCGGTGCTCGCCTACCGGTATGGCGCCGAAACCGCCATCGACATTGCGCTGCTTCGCGCAGCCAGCTTCGGTACACCCATGGATCCCAACGCACAGCTTCAGGCAAACAAAGGCGCATCCGCCACTCTGCCGGTAAAGGCGGCAGACCTTATGCCAACGCTGCAAGGTGCGGCGCTGGGTGCCCGGCTGAAAGAAATCGAGGCGCGCTGGATCGCCTCGGACTTCACGCTGACCCGCGCACAGCTGCTGAACTAGCTGATTCCCGCCCGCACGAACTCGGCAATTGTCTTTACGGAAAGTTTCGGTACACTTCGCGCATGGTTAGCAACATTCGGACATATCGGGAGGCTCACGGTTGTCGTGGCGATAGTCCCACGCCCTGCAAGGGCGGAGTCCGCCTTGTGTATGGGGCACTCACGTCGCGCTTTCCGGCTGGTTTCATGTATACCGCCTGAACTCCGCCCCCCGACCCTAATCCCTTTTTCCATCGCTATATTTTTCAAAGGTGAACGGCATGTACCGGCTGTTTGAGAACCTCGTCGATCCGTTTCAGGACCATGAAGCAGCGACGCCCCCGAAAACCCTCTGGGCTTATGTGATGACCCAGATGCACCCGTTCCGGCGGCTGGTCCCATGGATGGCGCTGACCGGCCTTTTGGTCGCGCTCTTCGAGGCGTGGATGATCTTTTACGCAGGCCGGCTGATCGACATCATGACCACCGCTGGACCGGCCACCTTTTGGGCGTCTCATGCGCTGGAACTCATTATCGTGGCCGCGCTGGTGATGTTCCTGCGCCCTGCGCTGATCTTCGCCAACCACTTGTTCCTTGAACAAACATTGGCGGGCAACATGCAGGAACAGGTGCGCTGGCGCGCGCACCGGCATCTTCTGGGCCAGTCGATGAACTTCTTCCAGAACGACTATGCCGGCCGGCTGTCGAACCGGGTCATGCAGATGGGTCCGGCAATCGAGGATGCAAGCTACATGATGTTCGAAGGCATCTGGTATTCGATGATCTACATCATCGGTGCGCTGCTGGTATTGGCAGAGATCGACTGGCGTATCTCGATCCCACTTCTGGTCTGGCTGACGGCCTACCTTGCCTATACTCGCTGGACGGCCGTGCGCGTGGCCTCGGCTTCCGAAAAATGGTCGGACGCCCGGTCGATGGTCACGGGGCGCGTTGTCGATGCATACGCCAATATAGAGACTGTAAAACTGTTTTCCGACGAAAGCGCGGAAGAGGCTTACGTGCTGTCGGCGATGCGGCGGTTGCGGCTGCGGTTTCAGCGGTTCCTGCGGATCATGACCGAGCTCAGCCTTGGGCTGAACTTGATCAACGGCATCCTGTTTGTCGGCGTCAACGGCGCCGCTGTCTACTACTGGATTCACGGTCAGGTCACGGTCGGTGAGGTTGCCGCCGTGTCTGCCCTGACCGTGCGGCTCAATGGGATGAGCGGCTGGATCCTCTGGGTCACGATCCGGCTTTTCGAACACGCCGGAGTGATCCGTGAAGGGCTGCGGTCTATCGCGGTGCCGCATACGGTGGTGGATCGGTCCGACGATGAACTGGCGGTCAAGAAGGGTCGGATCGAATTCCGCCACCTCAGCCATCATTACGGCAAGGACAAGGGCGGGCTGAACGACATCAGCCTGGTGATCGAACCCGGCGGGAAGGTTGGGCTGATCGGGCGATCCGGCGCGGGTAAATCCTCGCTGGTGAACCTCTTGTTGCGCTTTCGGGACGCCGAGCAGGGCCAGATCCTGATCGACGGGCAGGATATCGCGGGTGTCGCACAATCGAGCCTGCGCAAGGCGATCGGCGTGGTGACGCAGGACAGCTCGTTACTGCACCGTTCGATCCGGGCGAACATCCTTTACGGCCGCCCTTCCGCTACTGAGGAAGAGGTCGTTGCCGCCGCCAAGCGGGCAGAGGCGCATGAGTTCATCCTGCAACTGGAAGACCCGAAGCACCGCAAGGGCTATGACGCCCATGTCGGCGAGCGTGGCGTCAAGCTGTCAGGCGGTCAGCGCCAGCGCATCGCGATTGCCCGGATGATCCTCAAGGATGCCCCGATCCTGGTGCTGGACGAGGCAACCTCGGCGCTCGATTCGGAGGTCGAGGCGGCGATCCAGAACACGCTTTACGGCGTGATGGAGGGCAAGACGGTCATTGCCATCGCGCACCGGCTCTCTACCATTGCGCGTATGGATCGCATTTTGGTCATGGATGACGGCCGCATCGTCGAAGAGGGCAGCCATGCCGAACTTTTGGCGCTGGGCGGGCTTTACGCCGGGTTCTGGGGGCGGCAGTCGGGCGGTTTCATCCGCACCGAGGAGGCGGCGGAATGAGGATTGGAGACCTCATAGACCCGTTCGCCGAGGCCGAAGGTCCGCCGCCGCAAACGCTTGGACGGTTCTTCTTGTGGGCGCTGGGCGGCTCGATGCCGGTTCTGATCGTGGCAGCGCTGGCATCGTGCCTGGCAGGTACGCTCGAGGTGGTTACGGCGATGCTGTTGGGCACCGTCATCGACACAGCACTTAATACAGGGCCTGACCAGTTCTTTTCCAAGAATGCGGCTCTGATACTAGGATTTGTGGCGTTTTTCCTCGTCATCCGCCCTGTCGTTTTCGGCTTCAGCGCCGCCGCGAACAGCATTGTGGTCGGCCCCAATATCAACCCGCTGGTCCTGTCGCGCTTGCACCGCTGGACGCTTGGCCAAGCCGTCACTTTCTTCGACGACGATTTTGCCGGACGCATTGCACAAAAGCAAATGCAGACCGCCCGAGCGTTGACGGACGTCACGGTCGAATCGATAAACGTCGTGGCCTTCGCGCTCGCGTCGCTGGTTGGCTCGGGCCTCCTCCTGCTTACCATCGACTGGCGCATTGCGTTGGCGCTGATGGTCTGGCTGATCGTCTACCTTGCGATGATCCGCTGGTTCATGCCGCGCGTCCGGCTGCGGTCTGGCGCAAGGGCCGGGGCGCGGGCGATGGTGTCGGGGCAGGTGGTCGACACGATCACCAACATCAAAACCGTAAAACTCTTTGCCCATGCCGATCACGAAGATCGCGCCGCCCTCTCTGCAATGGGTCTTTTTCGCGAACGCGCGCTAGAATTTGGCAATGTCGCCGCGTGGTTCCGATTGGTGCTAATGACCATCGGAGGCGCGCTGCCCGTCCTGCTCATCGGCGGCGCGCTGTTCCTTTGGACGCAAGGTCAGGCCACTGCGGGCAACATCGCGGCCGCCGGGGCGGTCGCGATCCGTATCGCGCAGATGACGGGCTGGGTCAGCTTTGCGCTGATGGGTATCTACTCCAGCCTTGGCGAGGTCGAAGACGGCATGTTGACCCTGACGCCGCCGCACACCTTGACGGACGCAGAAGGCGCCACCGAACTGCCAGCCGGAGGTGCAATCGAATTTGATCGCGTCAGCTTTGCCTACGGTCGCGGTACCGGCGGAATAGACACTGTTTCACTGCGGATAGAGCCGGGCGCAGAAGATCGGCATAGTGGGTGCGTCGGGTGCCGGAAAATCGACGCTGGTTGCGCTGTTGCTGCGTCTTTACGATCCCGAACAGGGCAGGGTCTGCATCGGCGGAACTGATATCCGCGAGGTGACGCAGGAAAGCCTGCGCCGCCAGATCGGGATGGTCACGCAGGAGACCGCGATGTTCAACCGCTCGGCGCGTGACAATATCCTTTACGGCCGCCCTGACGCCACCGAAGAAGAGATGATCGGTGCCGCCAAGCGGGCAGAGGCGCACAGCTTCATTCTTGGTTTGCAGGACTCATATGGGTCGCAAAGGTTACGAGGCGCATCTTGGTGAACGCGGCGTAAAGCTTTCGGGCGGTCAGCGGCAACGCATCGCCCTGGCCCGCGCGATCCTCAAGAACGCGCCGATTCTGGTTCTGGACGAAGCCACCAGCGCGCTCGATTCGGAAGTTGAGGCTGAGATTGAAAAGGCTCTGGCCAAGGTGATGGAGGGCAAGACCGTGCTGGCCATCGCCCACCGCCTGTCCACCATCGCGCGAATGGACCGTATCGTCGTGCTGGATGAAGGCCGCATCGTCGAGGAAGGAACCCATCAGGAATTGTTGGAGAAAGGCGGCATCTACGCCCGTTTCTGGAGCCGCCAGTCGGGTGGATTCATCGGCATCGTGGAAGCCGAGGCTGCCGAATGATCCTGACGATCCAGCGCTTGGGTCACTTGGGTGAGGGCATCGCGCCCGGACCGATTTATGTTCCCACGGTCCTGCCCGGCGAGGTCGTCGAGGGCGAGGTCATCGGTGGCCGCATGCTTGCGCCAAAAATCGTCACCCCGTCGCAGATCCGCGTCAAACCGCCCTGTCCGCATTCTAAATCCTGCGGTGGGTGCAGTCTGCAGCACGCTTCTGATGAATTCGTGTCGGAATGGAAGGCCGACGTGGTGCGAAAAGCAGCCTCTGCGCAGGGGCTTTCTGTCGAAATTACCGACATACATACCTCACCGCCCTATTCGCGCCGCCGCGCCACACTCTCGGCCCGGCGCAGCAAGAAGGGCGCGATTGTCGGTTTCCATGCCCGCGCTTCTGACACGATCATCGAGATCCCGAATTGCCACCTGCTGCATCCTGATCTGATGGCCGCACTTCCAGTTCTGGCTGAATTGACCGTCGCTGGCGGCTCCCGGAAAGGAGAGATTGCGTATACCATCACGCGCTCTTCCGCCGGGATTGATGTTCTGGCCATCGGAGGCAAACCGCTGGACGGACCCTTGCGCGTTACGCTAGCCGGTCTTGTCGAACAGCATGCGCTTTCCCGTCTGACGTGGGAGGGCGAGCAGGTCGCCGAACGCCAGCCGCCCCTGCAACGTTTTGGCGCCGCCCATGTCCTGCCGCCGCCTGGCGCGTTCCTGCAGGCTACGGCAGAGGGCGAAGCAGCTCTGTTGCAGGCTGTCCAGCATGCGATCGGTCCGGCAAAACACATTGCCGACCTTTTCGCCGGTTGCGGTACCTTCGCCCTGCCGCTGTCGGAGAAAGCCGAAGTGCACGCGGTCGAAGGCGAAGCCGCGATGCTTGCCGCCCTTGATCGAGGCTGGCGTCATGCGATCGGCCTGAAACGCATCACGACTGAAACGCGCGATCTTTTCCGCCGTCCGCTGTTGCCGGATGAGCTGAAACGTTTCGACGCCGTTGTCATCGACCCACCCCGTGCCGGGGCGGAGGCCCAGATAACCGAGTTGGCCGCATCCACGGTCAATCGCATTGCCGCGGTGTCGTGCAATCCGGTGACCTTTGCCCGCGACGCCAGGATTCTGGTTGCGGCGGGCTTTGTGCTGACCGGGATCGAGGTGGTCGATCAGTTCCGCTGGTCACCGCATGTCGAACTTGTCGCTGGCTTTGCCCGTTAAGATCTGAATCAGCTATAGCAACGCATCACGAAACCGTGACCAACTCCGTTCAAAATGGGTTCCGTGCAAAAACCCGCTGCTGTATAGTTTTCAAAAAAGAAACGAGTGGGCAGTGTACACAATGAATCGCAGATTTTTTCTCTCTGGCGCGGCGATGGCGTTTCTCGCCTCCTGTGCCTCGAAGTTCCGCAGTTACAACGGGCCCGAAGTGACCCGCGTCGTCGTCAACAAGGGCGAGCGACGGATGTATCTCTTGCATGGTCAGACGATCCTCAAGTCCTACAAGATCGACCTCGGTTTCGCCCCCACGGGCCACAAGCTTGTCGAGGGCGATGGCCGGACACCCGAGGGCTCGTACCTTATCGATCGCCGCAATCCGCGCAGTGATTTCCACCTGTCGCTTGGTATTTCATATCCGAATCAAGTTGATGTCGCCCGCGCCGAGAGTTTCGGAATGAGACCCGGAGGCGATATCTTTATCCACGGCGGTCCGCGCAAGAAAGATCGCCAGGGGCCGGACTGGACCTATGGCTGCATTTCTGTCAGCAACCGTGACGTAGAGGAAATCTACGCCATGGTGCGCGACGGTACCCAGATAGATATTTTTCCGTAAAGTCAGCGGCTTAGCTGCCGGTGATCAGCGTCCACCAGATTTTGCCGTTCGGCTCTTGGAACCACGCAAAGCCCAGCTGGGTTGCGCGCCGGTCCATGATGATGACGCGGGTGTCGGGCTGGTCCATCCACGCGGCCAACGTTTCCAGCTCGGTTTCGTAGGTTTCCGAGATGTTCTCGCCCAGCAGCTGCCCCGGATAGCCGACCCGGCGCGCGCGATCCAGCGGAGAGGATCCATCCGACCCGAAATGCCACGGCCGGTTCTGGATCGACATGTCGCGCGAATGAGTGGCGGCGGCTGCGTTCAACTGCGCGTTCAGTTGCAACGGCGGGGCACCCGCAGCGGCGCGCAACTGATTTACTGAATCAAGTACGCGGAACTGGATCGGCCCTTCGTCACGGGCCGAGATGCGGTAGACCCGCGGCAAGGGCTTGCCGTCCGGCCCCAGCGTCGTCACCGGTGCTGGGGCACAACTGGCCAGAAAGATCAGGGTGGACAGTGCGAAGGCGAAAAGACGAGCCATGAAGACACCAGTTTTGATTTATTCCGACATGCTCTATATCGACACGTCAGGTTATACAAACGCAAGAGTTGGTGATCGGCCTGCTGACGCTTGTTTGAATTGCGACTGCGTCTTTGAAGCACTATCCTGACTGGGCGTGATCGGGCCTGTTCAGGCAGAAACCACGGTAATTTCGGAGTAATCGGATGTCCTCGAACAACAAGTTCACCCTGGATCGTCGCGGGTTTCTGGCCGGCACTGCCGCCGCTGCCAGCGTGATGGCGGCCCCGGCCCTTGCCCAGACTGGCGGCAATACGGTTGAGATAGAATCGGATATTTCCGGCACCGTCCGGCACAACATCTCCAGCTTCCGTATGCTGGATTGGCGGCCCTACTTCGGCTCGCTGAAGAACGGTGCGATTCTTGTAGATACAACGTCGCGGGCCTTGCACTATTGGCCCGAGGATGGCCAAGGCTACCGGCTTTATCCCACCAGTGTCCCGTTGTCAGAGGATCTGACGCGGCGCGGTCGTACTTCGGTGGTGCGCAAGGTCGAAGGTCCGGAGTGGCGCCCGACCCCGGCAATGCAGAAACGCAACCCCGAATGGCCCGACTACGTTCCACCCGGGCCCGACAATCCGCTGGGCACCCATGCGCTGTACCTGTCTTGGCACATATTACCGTATTCACGGCACCCACGACACCCGCAAGATCGGGCGCCGATCGTCGAACGGTTGCATCGGGCTTTACAATCAGCACATCGCACAACTGTTCGAAATAACGAAGGTTGGCACGCAGGTGTTGCTAATTTGACGACAACAGGCGGAATCCAACCGACTGTTGACAAAATTTTGCTGGATTCTGCCTCGGTTAACTGCCTATACGGAAAGCACAACGCACCGTTAATGGCTGACGTTTGTTTAACAAATAGTCGGCTTTTCTGGAGGATAAAATGAAGAAACTTGTACTCGCTGCCGCTCTCTCTGTCGCTGCAACTTCTGCTTTCGCAGGCGGCATGGACGCACCTGTCATGGAAGTTCCGGTCATGGTTGAAGAATCCAACGGTTCTTCCGCTGGTGGCTATCTCGTTCCGCTGCTGCTGCTGGTTCTTGTTGCCGGCGCTGTTGCAGCAAGCAACTAATCGATTTCAAATCGAACGGATCGGGCCAGGGTTTTCCCTGGCCTTTTTCGTTGCCTAATCCATCCAGCCCGCAAGGTTCGCACGGATGATGCCGACCAGCGCCGCAATATGGGCAGGTTCGTCGTTCAGGCAGGGGATGTAGGTAAAACTTTCGCCCCCCGCATGTTCGAAGCTTTCGCGGATTTCCTCGTTGATCTCTTCCAGCGTTTCGATGCAATCGGCTGAAAACGCCGGCGCAATCACGGCGATACGTTTTTTCCCGGCCTCGGCCAGCCGTGCCACCTCTTCCACCGTATAGGGCTGCAACCACTCCTCCGGTCCGAATTTCGACTGGAACGTCGTGGTGATCTTGTCATCCGACCAGCCCAGCCGTTCCTTAAGCAGACGCGTCGTTTTCTGGCATTGGCAGTGATAGGGATCGCCCTCGGTCAGATAACGCTGCGGCACGCCGTGGTAGGACACTACAAGAATATGCGGCTTGTGCTTTGCTGCCGCGTAAGCGCGTTCAACCGATCCGGCCAATGCGTCGATATAAGCCGCATCGTCGAAATAGGCGGGCACCGTGCGCACCGGGGGCTGCCATTTCAGACCCATCAGCACGCGGAAGAACTCATCATTCGCGGTGGCGGTCGTGGCCCCGGCATATTGCGGATAAAGCGGGAAGAACACTATCTTTCGGCATCCCCGTGCGACCATCGCCTCTACCTTCGACCGGGTCGAGGGGTTGCCGTAGCGCATACAGAAATCCACTTCGACCTCCGCGCCGTAGATCTTGCCCAACGCTTTGGCGATCGCCGCCGTCTGTGCCTTGGTGATCGTCATCAGCGGGCTCTCGTTCGCCTCGTTGTTCCAGATCGACCGATAGGCGGCCCCCGATTTGAACGGCCGCCGCGACAGGATTATTCCCTGCAACAGCGGCTGCCAGAGCCACGGCGAATAGTCGATGACCCTGCGATCCGACAGGAACTGGCTCAGATAGCGTCGCATTGACCAGTAATCGGTCGCATCCGGTGTGCCCAGATTGGCCAGCAGCACGCCGATCTTCGGCTTCGGCAGTTTCGGATGATCCGCGGGCGCGTGGTTTGGCCGGGTGGCCGTAGTTGTCGTGTCGGTGGTCTTGTCCAGCATGGGGCGTCCTGTCAGTTCGTAGTGTTCGCCAGATAGCCGATAATGGCGGGCGGTCAAACCCGATCCGGACCCGCGGGATCACCGGCCGGTGTTTCTTTGGTGCCCAGCGCATCGGCCAGGCGCGCGGTGGCCGAACCGGGGCGCAGCGGCTGCGGTTGGTCTGCGGCGGGCGCCCAGCCGGTCAGAAAGATCATCTCGAACGTCGCGCGAACACGCCCGCCATCGCCAAATTCCCTTTCATAGAGCCTCATCGCCTCGGCCAGCACCCCGCGCCGCAACGGTTGACGGTTCCGCGCCGCCAGCGCATTGACCTCTCCCATTGCACGCAGATCGCGCATCAGATGCAGGGCAGAAGCGTATGTGACCACCTGCGTCACCGAGTCCGCGACCGGCAACGCAAATCCGGCCCGCTGCAATAATGCCCCGGCATCCCGAATTTCGGCCATCGGGGCCACGCGAGGGCTCAGCCCTCCGGTCACCGCGACTTCCGCCTCGGCCAAAACGGCTCGTAATTCCGTTAGGGTCTGCCCGCCAAAGAGAACCGCCATGAACAGCCCATCGGGTTTCAGCGCGCGCCGCGCCTGCACCATCTGGCCAACCGGATCATTCGCCCAGTGCAAGCCCAGTGCATGAATCACAAGATCATGCGTACCCTCGCGCAAGTCCAGCACATCATCGTCCGGCACGATCCGCGCAGCTTCAAATCCCTGCCAGACCTGCGGAAAGCCTGTCACCACGGCAGGGTCCGTAAACCGCCTGTTAACCAGGCTCAGTCTTTCCTGAATCTCGAAGGCGACCTCTTGATGCAGAAACAGCGCCGGGTTCGCCATCCGCGCCACACGGGCGCGAAATCGGGCAAGCGCGTCGCGGTCTGTCAGGTCGGGCGGCGTCTGCATCGGCACTCCTTCGGCTGGCACCGGAGGTAAGGAGGTTCAGGCAAAAATGCAAACGGCGCTCGGCCTGATCTACCCGCCGCAATGCGTGATGTGCGATGCGATTGTCGACGAGTCGTTTCAGCTATGCGGGGCTTGCTGGCGGGCGACGCCATTCATCTCGGGCCTTGTCTGCGATACTTGCGGCACCCCGCTGCCGGGCGATGATGCGGGCCATGCCGAAACCTGCGACGATTGTCTGGCCATCGCGCGACCCTGGGACCGTGGCCGTGCTGCGCTGCTTTACCGAGATGGTGCGAAACGGCTGGTTCTGTCGCTGAAACACGGTGACCGTCAGGATCTTGCCCATCCCGCCGCGGGCTGGATGGCCGCCGCTGCAAAGCCCATCCTGGAGCCCGATATGCTGATCGTCCCGATCCCGTTGCACTGGCTTCGGCTTTTGCGGCGGCGCTACAATCAGGCCGCACTCCTCGCCAATCGATTGGGCAAGACCCTTTTGCTGCAAGTCGCACCCGACGCCTTGATCCGCAACAAAAGCACGCAAGTCCAAGACAGCATGACCCGCGACGACCGCTTTCGCAACGTCTCGGGTGCCTTCGCTCCGCACCCCAAGCGCGGCGCACTTCTCAAGGGTCGCTCGGTCCTTTTGGTCGATGACGTGATGACGTCTGGCGCCACCTTCGCGGCGGCCACCGAAACCTGCCATGCCGCGGGTGCATCGCGGGTTTCCGTTCTATCACTGGCACGCGTTGCGAAGGATGCTTAAATCCCTATAGTCACGCCAGACAAGGGAACTCGGGCCATGCCGCATATCGACATCTACACCACCCCGCTCTGTGGTTATTGCCATGCCGCCAAGCGGCTGCTCTCTGCGAAGGGCGCCGCCTTTAGCGAAATCGATGTCTCCCGCGACCCTGCCAAGCGGGCCGAGATGACACAGCGCGCGCCCGGCAGTCGCACCGTGCCGCAGATCTTCATCGGCAAGACCCATGTGGGTGGCTTCGATGAGATGAATGCGCTTGACCGCGCGGGCAAGCTAGACCCGCTTTTGGCCGGGTAAATGCTTCGTGTCGCCCTCATCCAGCTGAACGTGTCGGATGATCCGGCGACGAACCTGCCAGTTACGCTGGGCTATGTCCGCGAGGCTGCGAAGGCGGGTGCGCAGTTCGTTCTGACGCCCGAGGTCACCAACTGCGTTTCCTCCAACCGTGCGCATCAGAATGCGGTGCTGCAGCACGAGGAGAATGACATCACCCTCACCGCCCTGCGCGCTGATGCCAAAGCGCTGCAAATCTGGCTCTTGATCGGCTCGCTCGGGCTCAAAACCTACGATCCCGATGGCCGTCTAGCCAATCGCTCGTTCCTGATCTCGCCCCGCGGTGAGATCACCGCCCGCTACGACAAAATTCACATGTTCGACGTGGACGTGTCCGAAGCCGAGACCTACCGCGAATCTGCAGGCTACCGCCCCGGTAAGCGCGCTGTGGTGGCGCAAACCGACTTTGCCACGATTGGTCTGACAATCTGTTACGATGTCCGATTCCCGCACCTTTACCGCGCTCTTGCACAGAACGGTGCCCGCATCCTGACCGTGCCCGCCGCCTTTTCGCAAATCACCGGCAAGGCTCACTGGGAGACCTTGCTGCGCGCCCGCGCCATCGAAACCGGCTGCTTCGTGCTGGCCCCCGCGCAAACCGGCACTCATCCGCAGCATGACGGCAAGATCCGCAAGACCTCACGGCCACTCCATGGTTGTCGGCCCGTGGGGAGAGGTCATCGCGGACGCGGGCACCGAGCCCGGTGTGACGCTCATCGATCTGGACCTGGGGCAGGTGGAAACCGCCCGAAATCGGGTTCCGGCCCTCACCCACGACCGCCCCTTCGAAGGGCCGTGATGAGCGACAGCAGCGATCCTCTTGCCGTTTCGCTATTCAGCGAAATTTTCATGGTCGATCAACTGGCCCGTGCGCGCCTGTCAAAAGCGCTGCCCAAAGGCATGGAGATCAGCCATTTCTCGGTCCTGAACCACCTTGCCCGCGCGCAAGAAGAGCGCAGCCCGGCGCAACTGGCCCGCACCTTCAACGTCACGCGCGGCGCCATGACCAACACGTTGAACAAACTGGAATGGGCGGGCCAGGTGCATATCCGCCCCGACTGGGACGATGCGCGCCGCAAGTTCGTGGCGATCAGCCCGTCGGGCATCAAGGCCCGAGATGCCGCGATCGAGGCGATTGCGCCGTTGATCGGTGAGGCGGTCGAGGCCATCGGCGCTGACAAGGTCCGCGCCGCGCTGCCGGTCCTGCGGGCGCTACGCGCGCGGCTGTCAGAAGAAAGCTAGGCAGGCTTCAAGCTGGTCGTGACATAGTTCACCGACAGGTCGCGATCTGACAAAGACCAGCTCCACAAGATCGGGTTGAACACGAAACCCTTGCGGTCAACAGGCTCCAGCCCGGCGTTTTTCAAGAGTTCGAACAATTCATCCGGCGTGATGAACTTGTTCCATTGATGTGTGCCCTTGGGCAACCAGCGCATGACAAATTCCGCCCCGACAATCGCCATCATGAAGCTTTTCGGATTCCGGTTGATCGTCGAACAAATCATCAGCCCGCCCGGCTTCAGCAATTGCCGACAAGCGGTCAGATAGGCCAAGGGGTCGGACACATGCTCGACCACCTCCATGTTCAGCACCACGTCGAACACTTCGCCCGCCGCAGCCAAAGCCTCGGCGGTGGTGCAGCGATAGTCGATCTCAAGTCCGGATTGTTCCGCGTGCAACTCTGCCACCGGAATATTCCGCTCGGCCGCGTCGGCGCCCACGACCGTTGCCCCCAGCCGCGCCATCGGTTCCGACAACAGCCCGCCGCCGCAACCGATATCGAGGATCCGCAACCCCTTGAACGGCGCATTCCCAGTCAGATCCCGGCCAAACTCGGCGGCGATCTGCGCGCAGATATAATCCAGCCGGCAGGGGTTCAGCATGTGCAGCGGCTTGAACTTGCCGTCCGGGTCCCACCATTCGGCCGCCATCGCCTGAAACTTGGCGACTTCGGCGGGGTCGACGGTGTTCGTTGCGGCTGTCATGGCGGCCTTTTCCTTTCTTCCCCCTCGCGGGGAACCTGTTTCAGGTCTATATAGACCGAAATGGACAGGGTCGAAGGTCATAAGAGCGCAGCTCAGTTCCTTTATCCGCAGATCACGCCTTTTGATCAGCGGATGCTGGACGTTGGCGATGGTCACCGGGTGTACGTCGAACAATGTGGCAACCCCGAGGGATTGCCCGTGGTCGTGCTGCACGGTGGGCCGGGCGGGGGATGCAGCCCGGCGATGCGGCGCTATTTCGATCCCGATCTGTTCCGAATCATCCTGTTCGACCAGCGCGGTTGTGGTCGATCGCGTCCGCACGCCAGCGTCGAGGCCAACACGACATGGCATCTTGTCGCCGATATCGAGCTGATCCGGCAGACCCTCGGAATCGCGGATTGGGTGGTGTTTGGTGGAAGCTGGGGCGCGACCCTGTCGCTGATTTATGCGCAGGCTCATCCCGACCGCGTCCGCCACCTTGTACTGCGCGGCGTCTTCCTGATGACCCAGGCGGAACTCGACTGGTTCTATGCGGGCGGTGCCGGCAAATTCTTTCCCGAGATTTGGGCGCGATTCACCAGCGTCATTCCGGCAGAAGAACGCGACGACCTGATCGGCGCCTACCACCGGCGGCTGTTCTCCGGTGATGCTGCTGATCAGACCCGCTTCGCCCGCGCATGGGCGCTGTGGGAAAACGCGCTGGCCTCAATCGACACCGATGGGCAGGGCGGCGATGCACCGGCCGACTATGCCCGCGCCTTCGCCCGGCTTGAAAATCACTATTTCACCCATGCCGGGTTTCTTGAAGAAGACGGCCAGATCCTGCGCGACATGCCCCGCATCGCGCAAATCCCCGGTAACATCGTGCAAGGCCGCTTTGACATGATCTGCCCGCCGCACTCGGCGCAAAAGCTGCACGACCTCTGGCCCGCGTCAGAGCTTCGAATCATTCCGCATGCGGGCCACGCCCTGTCCGAACCGGGGATCAGCGCCGAACTTGTGCGCATCACTGACCGGCTGAGCCGGCAGCATCGCATCTGACTCGAAAGGCCACACATGACCGAGGATCTCATCCCCACCATCGAGTCGCGCCAGAATGGCCCCTTCGTCGTGAAGAACCTCAGAACCCTCAGGGCCGCCGACGGCACGATGTTGGAGGTCAAGCCGGTGATCGCCCTCTGCCGTTGCGGGGGCAGCCACAACAAACCGTTCTGCGATGGCTCGCACCGGACCAACGGCTTTGATTCAAGTCCCGGCGAGCCGGCGGGCCGCGACCGGCTGCTGACATACGAAGGCAAAGAGGTGACGGTCAATTTCAATCCGCGCATTTGCTCACATGCGGCCGAATGCGCGCGGATCGCTCCCAGGGTGTTCAATTCCGCCGAACGCCCCTGGGTCCAGCCCGACAACGGCACCGTGGCCGAGGTCGAGGCGGTGATTGCCGCCTGCCCGTCCGGCGCGCTCACACTGGCTGGCCCGACCCACCGGATCCCCGACCGCGCCGAGATCGAGGTCGCGCGCGATGGCCCCTACTGGATCACTGGCCCGCAGATCGACGCCCCCGGTGTCGGCGAAGGCGCGACGCCGCAGAAATACGTCCTTTGCCGCTGCGGGCTGTCGGGGAACAAGCCCTATTGCGACGGGACGCACAAGGACAAGGGGTGGAAAAGCGACGACTGATTGCCAATCAGACTATGCAATTCCGCCTGCAACTGCGTAGCGATACGCTCACGCCGCTTATAGCTTTCGGTGACTAAATCATGTCGATCCTGTTCCTTACATTCCTCGCCGCCTGCATCGTCGCCGGTGCAACCGGCAGCATCTTCAAGCCCGGCCTTTGGTATGACGGGCTGGTTAAGCCTGACTGGAACCCGCCAAAGTGGGCCTTCCCGATTGTCTGGACGATTCTCTACCTGCTCAGCGCCATTGCTGCGACCCGCGTGGCGCTTGTGCCGGGCAGCGGCCAGGCGCTTGCCTTCTGGTCGCTTCAGATCGCACTGAACACCCTCTGGACCCCGGTCGTTTTCGGTGCCCACCGCCTTGGGGCCGGGGTGATCATCATTGTGGCGCTCTGGCTGACGCTGATCGCGGTGGCGGGAAGTTTCTTCAGCTACGATCTCTGGGCTGGTTTGATGATGGTGCCGTATTTGCTGTGGGTCTCGCTTGCGACCGCGCTGAACATTTGGCTTTGGCGCAACAACATGTCTGATTGAGGGGACCGAAAACCAGCCCTTGCAGACTCAACCTCATTCCCCTATATCCCCTTTCAACAGCGGCGCTTCGGCTTCCAAACCCGAGGCTCCACCGGAAAGTGTAACGGGCCGCGCGCCCGTTTTTTTGTGCTTGGGACGCCGGGCCACGACGCCGGGAAAGTTTAACGAACGTCGCTAAAGGATGTGTGAACCACCCGCATGACCGAACTTGTCGCAAAAGCCGCGATAGATCGCCGCATCGCCGAGATCATCCAGCCCGTGATCGAGGGTATGGGGTTCGAGTTGGTGCGCGTTCGGCTGATGGGCGGCGAGTACAAGACATTGCAGATCATGGTTCAGCGCCCCGATGGCGGCATTGACGTGGACGAATGCGCGCAAATTTCCACTGCCGTGTCCGCCGTGCTGGATGTCGAGGATCCGATCGCCGACAACTACACGCTTGAGGTTTCCAGCCCCGGCATCGACCGACCCCTGACCCGCCTGAAAGACTTCGACGACTGGCAGGGATACGAGGCCAAGATCGAGACGACCGAGATGATCGACGGCCAGCGCCGCTTCAAGGGCGAACTGGCCGGTGTCGAAGGCGACGAGGTGTTGATCAACATCCCGCAAGGGACGGTCGGCCTGAAATTCGACTGGCTTTCGGATGCAAAGCTGGTGCTGACGGACGAGCTGATCAAGGAAATGCTGAGGCAGCGCAAAGCCTCTGGAATCATTGACGAAAGTCAATTCGACGAGATTGAAACCGAAACCGATGCCGGTTCCGAGGAGGACTGAGGATGGCTATTACCAGTGCAAACCAGCTTGAACTGCTGCAAACGGCCGAGGCCGTCGCGCGGGAAAAGATGATCGACCCGAACCTTGTGGTCGAGGCGATGGAAGAGTTGCTCGCCCGCGCCGCCAAGTCGCGCTACGGCTCGGAAATGGACATCCGCGTGTCCATCGACCGCAAGACCGGCCGCGCCACGTTTACCCGGGTCCGCACCGTGGTCGAGGATGACTTGCTGGAGAACTACCAGGCCGAGATGACCGTCGAACAGGCCAAGCAATTTCTTGACTGATCCCAAGGTCGGCGACACGTTCAGCGAAGAGGTTCCGCCGGTTGAAATGGGCCGCATCGCCGCGCAATCGGCCAAGCAGGTGATCCTGCAAAAGGTCCGCGAAGCCGAGCGTGACCGCCAGTTCGAAGAATTCCAGGACCGCGCCGGCACCATCATCAACGGCGTCGTCAAGCGCGAGGAATACGGCAACGTCATCGTCGATATCGGCCGTGGCGAAGCGATCCTGCGCCGCAATGAAAAGATCGGCCGCGAAAGCTATCGCCCGAATGACAGAATTCGCTGCTTATATCAAGGATGTACGCCGCGAACCCCGTGGCCCGCAGATCTTCCTGTCGCGCACCGCGCCCGAGTTCATGGCCGAGCTGTTCAAGATGGAAGTGCCGGAAATCTACGATGGCATCATCGAGATCAAGGCCGTCGCCCGCGATCCCGGCAGCCGCGCCAAGATCGCCGTGATCAGCTATGACAACTCGATCGATCCGGTCGGCGCCTGCGTCGGTATGCGCGGCAGCCGCGTGCAGGCCGTGGTCAACGAATTGCAGGGCGAGAAGATCGACATCATCCCGTGGAACGAGGATCAGGCGACGTTCCTGGTGAACGCGCTGCAACCCGCCGAGGTCAGCAAGGTCGTGCATCGACGAAGAGGCCAACCGGATCGAGGTGGTGGTGCCCGATGAACAGCTGTCGCTGGCCATCGGTCGCCGCGGTCAGAACGTGCGTCTGGCCAGCCAGCTGACCGGTCTGGATATCGACATCATGACCGAAGCCGAGGAATGCGAACGCCGTCAGGCGGAATTCGCCGAGCGCACCAAGCTGTTCATGGACACGCTGGATCTCGACGAGTTCTTTGCGCAGCTGCTGGTTTCGGAAGGCTTCACTTCGCTGGAAGAAGTCGCCTATGTCGAGCAGGATGAACTGCTGGTTATCGACGGTGTCGACGAAGGCACCGCCGCCGAATTGCAGGCGCGCGCCAAGGACTATCTGGAAGCTTTGAACAAGAAGGCCATGGATCACGCCCGCGAACTGGGCGTCGAGGACAGCCTGGTTGAATTCGAGGGTCTGACACCCCAAATGCTAGAGGCACTGGCCGAAGACGGCGTGAAGACGCTGGAAGATTTCGCCACTTGCGCCGACTGGGAACTGGCCGGCGGCTGGACCACCGAAAATGGCGAGCGCAAGAAGGACGAGGGCGTTCTGGAGAAGTTTGACGTCAGCCTCGAAGAGGCGCAGCATCTGGTCATGACCGCCCGAATTCAGTTGGGCTGGGTCGATCCCGCCGATCTGGAAGCCGAGGCAGAGGCCGAAGGTGAGGACGCCGCGGAAGAGGAGGCCGAAGCCTGATTTCAGGCTTCGGAGGACCGACATGACGCGCGGTGGCAAATCAAAGGATCGGGACGACCCCGAACGCAAATGCATTGCCACGGGCGAGGTTCAGCCAAAGACCGGTCTGATCCGGTTTGTGGTGGGGCCAGAGGCGCAGATCGTGCCGGACGTGCTGGAAAAGCTGCCCGGCCGTGGGATCTGGGTTTCGGCGGATCGCGACGCTTTGGAAAAGGCAGTGACCAAGGGGCTGTTTGCCCGCAGCGCCAAGCAGCCGGTCACGGTGCCGGACGGTTTGGTCGATCAGGTCGAGCGCCAGCTGGCGCGGCATGTGGTCGATCTGATCGCGTTGACCCGAAAGAGCGGCCGCGCGGTTGCCGGGTTCGAGAAGGTCAAAGGCTGGCTGGCTGAAGGCAGGGCCAAGGTGCTGTTTCAGGCCTCTGATGGGTCAGAGCGCGGAAAAGGCAAGTTGTGGACCCCGGAAGGTGGCCGTTGGTTCGGGGTTTTGACCTCGTCGGAAATGGGTTTGGCATTCGGGCGGGAAAGTGTGATACATGGCGCGCTCGCGGCTGGCGGACTCGGCAACACGTGTTGTAGAGGAAGCCACGCGGCTCTCGGGCCTTCGCGGAAATGGCGGTGGAAAGTCCACCGGAAAGGGTAAGACGACGTAATGAGCGATAGTGACAGCAAAAAACCTCTGGGCCTGCGTGGCGGGTCGCGACCGGGTCAGGTGAAGCAAAGCTTCAGCCACGGCCGGACGAAGAGCGTTGTTGTTGAGACGAAACGCAAGCGCGTTGTCGTTCCCAAGCCGGGCGCCGCTGCCACGGCCAAACCGTCGGGCGCGGCTGCGGCTGCCGTTCAGGCCAGCGATCCCGCAAAGCGTCCCGCAGGGATCAGCGATGCCGAGATGGAGCGTCGCCTGAAGGCGTTGCAGGTCGCCAAGGCCCGCGAAGCCGATGACGAAGCAGGCGCGTCAAGGAAGAAGAACGCCAGCGCGAGGAAGAGCGCGAGCGCAAGCGTGCCGAGATCGAGGCCAAGGAACGCGAAGAGCAGGAGCGTGAAGAGCGCGCCCGCATCAAGGCCGAAGAAGAAGAGCGCAAGCAGCGCGACGCCGAAGACGCGGACGCAGCAAGACCGCGGACGCCAAGGTGGCCGAAACTCGGCAGAGCCGCCCGCACAACGCGCCGCCTCCAAGCCGACGCCCGGGCCGCGCAAGCCGGACCGTGACCGCGACGACAGCCGCGATTCAACAAGGCGCCAAGGCCGCCCGCGATGATGGCCGAAAGGCTGGCAAGCTGACGCTGAACCAGGCCTTGGCCGGTGGCGAAGGCGGGCGTCAGCGGTCGATGGCCGCGATGAAGCGCAAGCAGGAACGTGCCCGTCAAAAGGCGCTGGGCGGGCATGAGACGCGCGAAAAGGTCGTGCGCGATGTTCAGGTTCCGGAAACCATCGTTGTGCAGGAACTTGCCAACCGCATGGCCGAACGTGTGGCCGATGTCGTCAAGGCGCTGATGAACAACGGCATGATGGTGACGCAGAACCAGGTGATCGACGCCGATACCGCCGAATTGATCATCGAAGAATTCGGTCACAAGATCGTCCGGGTTTCGGATTCGGACGTCGAACAGGTGATCGACAGCGTCGAGGATGACGACGAAGGATCTGAAACCACGCCCGCCGGTCATTACCGTGATGGGCCATGTCGACCACGGCAAGACCTCGCTTCTGGATGCGATCCGCAATGCCAAGGTCGTGGCGGGCGAAGCAGGCGGGATCACCCAGCATATCGGTGCCTACCAGGTGAAAACCGACAAGGGCGCGATGATGACGTTCCTCGATACGCCGGGCCACGCCGCCTTTACCTCGATGCGGGCACGTGGTGCGCAGGTGACCGATATCGTCGTTCTGGTGGTGGCTGCCGATGATGCCGTGATGCCGCAGACGATCGAGGCGATCAATCACGCGAAGGCTGCCGGTGTTCCGATGATCGTGGCGATCAACAAGATCGACCGCCCCGCCGCCAACCCCGACAAGGTGCGGACCGATCTGCTGCAGCACGAGGTCGTGGTCGAAAAGATGTCCGGCGATGTTCTGGATGTCGAGGTTTCTGCGATCAAAGGCACCGGGCATTGACCAGTTGCTGGAAAACATCGCGTTGCAGGCCGAACTGCTGGACCTCAAGGCCAACCCCGACCGCGCCGCGCAAGGTGCAGTGATCGAGGCACAGCTTGATGTGGGTCGCGGCCCGGTTGCCACCGTTCTGGTGCAGAACGGCACCTTGCGTCAGGGCGACATCTTCGTCGTCGGCGAACAGTGGGGCAAGGTTCGTGCGCTGATCAACGATCAGGGCGAACGCATCGAAGAGGCCGGCCCGTCGGTTCCGGTCGAGGTTCTTGGCCTGAACGGTACGCCGGAAGCTGGCGACGTTCTGAACGTCGTCGAAACCGAAGCGCAGGCGCGCGAGATTGCGAACTACCGCGAACAGGCGGCCAAGGATCGCCGCGCTGCTGCGGGTGCTGCAACCACGCTTGAACAGATGATGGCCAAGGCCAAAGCGGATCGAGACCGTCGCCGAGATGCCGATTATCGTGAAGGCCGACGTGCAGGGTTCTGCCGAAGCCATCGTTCAGGCGATGGAGAAGATCGGCAATGACGAGGTGCGCGTGCGCGTCCTGCATTACGGCGTCGGTGCGATTACCGAATCCGATATCGGTCTGGCCGAGGCTTCGGGTGCGCCGGTCATGGGCTTCAACGTCCGCGCCAATGCGACCGCCCGCAATGTCGCGAACCAGAAAGGTGTCGAGATCCGCTATTACTCGGTCATCTACGATCTGGTGGACGATGTGAAAGCCGCGGCCTCTGGCCTGCTGTCGGCCGAGGTTCGCGAGACCTTTATCGGCTACGCCAAGATCAAAGAGGTCTTCAAGGTCTCGAATGTCGGCAAAGTTGCCGGTTGTCTGGTGACCGAGGGTGTTGCCCGCCGTTCCGCTGGCGTTCGTCTGCTGCGCGACGATGTGGTTATCCACGAAGGCACGCTGAAAACGCTGAAGCGCTTCAAGGATGAAGTTGCAGAAGTCCAGTCCGGTCAGGAATGCGGCATGGCGTTCGAGAACTACGATGATATCCGGCCCGACGACGTGATCGAGATCTTCGAGCGCGAAGAGGTCGAGCGCAAGCTGAGCTGATCAGGACGTCAGGAAACGAAAAAGGGCGCGATGGATCACCATTCGCCCTTTTTCTTTTTGATCCGATGGTTCAGGCGGCAACCAGATCCGCAACTGGCACGCCCTGATAGATCCGGTCGCCCACACGGACGACGATTTTTCCGTTTTCGGCAATTTCGGACGAATACGCCCTGAACGGATACGCAACTCCCAAGCAAAATCGTTCTGATCATGAAACTCTATCCCCTCAAGTTTCCTAACGATACCTTAGGGTAGTTTCTGAAAAAATAAACAGCCGTTCGCCAAGCTGTTCTACCTATGCGCAGAATTTCGCGCCATAGGCTAGATGTCGGCGGTTTGTCTGCCCAGTCGCATCTGGGTGGATGGCCTAAAGCCAGTCGCGGAGGATCGGGATCAGAGGAATGTCGGCAGGCGGCATCGGATAGTCGCGCAACTTGCTCGGGCCGGACCCAGGCCAGGGTCTGGCCCTCTCGTGCCATGCGGGATGCCATCCCATTTGCGGCAGGCAAAAAGCGGCATGATCAGGTGGAAATCTCGGATAGCTGTGGCTGGCGAAGGTCAGCGGGGCCAGACAGCTAGACCAGGTTTCAATTCCAAGCTCTTCGTGCAGTTCGCGGATCAGAGCGGCTTCGGGGGTTTCGCCGTCCTCGACCTTGCCGCCAGGAAACTCCCACATGCCGGCCATCGACTTGCCGCCGGGACGCTGCGCCAGCAGCACCCGACCGTCCTTGTCGATCAGCGCGACGGCTGCGACCAGCAGCAGCTTCACGAACGGTAGTCGGCGTTGATTTCGATGTACCGGTTGGTCAGATCGCAGGTCCAGACAACCGACCGTGCCGTCGCCAAGACCCAAGATCGACATTGATCACCAGATCTTCCTGCTTCATGTAGGCGGCGCCGTTCTCTTCGGTGTAGTTGGGCGAAACCCAGCCGTTTTCGGCGACCAGGATATCGCCGAACCGGATCGACAGGCGATCGCGATCAGCCTTCGCCCCGGATTTGCCAACGGCCATCACGATACGGCCCCAGTTCGGGTCCTCGCCCGCAATCGCGGTCTTGACGAGCGGCGAGTTTGCGATGGCCATTGCGACCTTGCGGGCGTCATCGTCACCATCGGCGCCGGTCACGTTGACCTCGACGAACTTTGTCGCGCCTTCGCCATCCCGCACGACCTGATGCGCCAGATCCAGCATCACGCCCTGCAAGGCGGCGTGAAACGCCTTGCCCGACGCAGACCGCAGATCGCCGACCTCTGCCGCGTCCGACTGCCCGTTGCCGCGACCAGCAGGCTGTCAGAGGTCGAGGTGTCGCTGTCGACCGTGATGCAGTTGAACGTGGCATCAACCGATTGGGTGACCATCGATTGCAGCGTTTTTTGCGGCAACTTCGGCATCGGTGAAGATATAGACCAGCATCGTCGCCATATCCGGCGCGATCATGCCCGACCCCTTCGCAAAACCCGCAATGCGGATCGTGCCACCGTCCGGCTTCGTATTCGACACCTGCTCCCTTCGGGAAGCGTATCGGTCGTCATGATCGCGGCGGCGGCCTCTGCGATGGCATCGCGGCGAAAGCTTCGACTTCAGCTCTTCCAGCTTGGCGATGATCCGGTCATGCGGCAGCGGCTGGCCGATTACGCCGGTCGATGAGGTGAAGACCCGGTTCTGATCAAGCTCCATGACCCGCGCGACTTCGGATGAAATCGCCTGGACAGAAACTCTGACCGCTCTGTCCTGTGAATGCATTGGCATTGCCGGCATTCACCAGTATTGCTGCGCCCGCCCTTTGCAGGCTGTCCCAGCTTGTTCTGACAATCCAGAACCGGCGCCGCGCGCGGGTCGAGGATCGGGTGAACGCACCGGCCACGTGGTGCCTTCGGCCAGCTCCACCAGCATGACATCTGTGCGGTCCTTGTATAGCGCACGCCAGCCTGTGCGGTTGCAAAGCGTACGCCGGCAATCACCGGCAAGGCAGGAAATCCGTTCTTCGGGGCGAGCGGTGATACCAGAGCCGTCTTGGCAGCCGGAGCCGGTGCAGGAAGCAGACTTCAGCTTCGTTTCTTCAGCTTCTCGACCTTGCGAAGTGCCTTCTTCAGCTTCTTGCTCGCCATGAATCTGTCCTCCGAAGCAATCGTGCTATTGCAGAACCAGATCCAGATTGCGGATGATTGACCGGTCAATGGTCGATATGTCGGTGCGGGTGATCTCTGCTTCATCCGTCAGCGTTGGTCAACGTTTCCTCGATGATCTGCTGCTGCACTTCGTCGGCCAGCTCTTCGCGCACATCGGCCAGCGGAGGAGCATCTTTCATGCGGGTCTCGTTCAGCCGGATCACATGCCAGCCGAACTGGGTCTGCACCGGTGCAGAGACCGCCCCGACCTCCATGCCCATCACGACATCCTCGAATTCCTTGACCATCATGCCCGCACCGAACCAGCCCAGCTCTCCGCCATTGGGGCCAGAGGGACCGGTGGATTTCTCTTTCGCGAGCTCGGCGAAATCCGCGCCACCTTCCAGCTCGGTCACGAGCGTCTTAGCCTCATCCTCGGTTTCTACAAGAATATGCGAGGCATTGAATTCTTTGGTTGGCTCGGCATCGGCGAACTTCTCGTCGTAGGCGGCCTGAAGCACCTCGTCCGTCAGCGCTTCGTCAAGCATCGCCTTCATCGCAGTGCCAGCCAGCAAGGTGCGGCGTTCGTTTTCCAGCCGCAGCTCGACAAGTGCTCCGGGCTTCTCGGCCTTTCTGGGCCAGCACGGTCTGCTGGACCAGTTGTTCCAGATATGCCATCGAACAGAACGTCATCGGGCAGCGCCTGATATTGCTCTGGCAGGCCTTCGCGCAGGACTATCATGTGACCGATTGTGATTTCTTCACCATTCACGGTCGCCACGACCGTGTCCGTGGTCGGTCCTGTGCGAAGACTGGTTGCGACAGGCCAAGAGCAAGGGCGCAGGCGCCAGAAGAATGGTGTGTTTCGACATCGATTGTTCCTTCCATCCGGCCGCAGGGGTCCGCGACGTTGACACTACAGATGCGGACCCTTACATCGCCACAAGGTCTATGAGAGGCCGCGATTTCATGCCGTTCTATGGTGCGCAGCACTTGCGGGCAATCCCTCCCTCTCACACAAACCTGTCAGAATCATCCAGGCGGAGAAAACATGCTGGGTCTCGGAACAATCGCCAAGAAAGTCTTTGGCACGCCCAATGATCGCAAGGTCAAGGCAACCCTGCCGCTGATCGAGAAGATCAACGCCCTGGAACCCGAGTTCGAGAACGTTGAGCGATGAGGGTATCAAACAGAAGACCGAAGACCTGGCCAAACGCGCGATGGGCGGCGAGGCGCTGGATGATCTGCTGCCCGAGGCGTTTGCCAATTGCCGCGAGGGTGCCCGCCGCGCGCTGGGTCTGCGCGCGTTCGACGTGCAGCTGATGGGTGGCATTTTTCTGCATCAGGGAAACATCGCCGAGATGAAGACCGGCGAAGGCAAGACACTTGTCGCGACTTTCCCGCCTATCTGAATGCTCTGACGCGGCAAGGGCGTGCATATCGTCACGGTCAACGACTATCTCGCGCGACGCGACGCCGAATGGATGGGCAAGGTCTATGGCGCATTGGGCCTCACGACGGGCGTTGTCTATCCGCAACAGCCCGAAGCCGAGAAGAAGGCCGCCTATGCTGCTGATATAACCTATGCCACGAACAACGAGCTGGGTTTCGACTATCTGCGCGACAACATGAAGTCCGAACTGAAGGACATGAACCAGCGCGGCCACAACTTTGCGATCGTTGACGAGGTGGACTCGATCCTGATCGACGAGGCGCGGACGCCGCTGATTATTTCGGGCCCGGCGCAGGACCGGTCAGAACTTTACATCACTATCGACAAGCTGATCCCGGACCTGACCGAGGAACATTTCAAGCTCGATGAAAAGACCCGGAACGTGACCTACACGGAAGAGGGCAACGAGTTTCTTGAACAACTGCTGCACAAGACCGGCATCCTTCCTGAGGACCAGACGCTTTACGATCCCGAAATCCACGACCATCGTGCACCATGTCAATCAGGGTCTGCGCGCGCACAAGTTGTTCCAGAAGGACAAGGATTACATTGTCCGCGACGGCGAAGTTGTGCTGATCGACGAGTTTACCGGCCGAATGATGGCTGGGCGCCGGCTGTCGGACGGACTGCATCAGGCAATCGAAGCCAAGGAAGGCGCAAACATACAGCCTGAAAACGTGACGCTGGCTTCCGTGACATTCCAGAACTATTTTCGCCTGTACGACAAGCTGGCCGGCATGACCGGCACCGCCACGACCGAAGCCGAAGAATTCGCGGAAATCTACGGTTTGGGCGTTGTCGAAGTTCCGACCAACCGGCCGATTGCGCGGCAGGACGAACATGATGCCGTGTATCGCACCGCCAAGGAAAAATACGAAGCTGTCGTAAAAGAGATCCAGAAAGCCCACGAAAAAGGGCAGCCGGTGCTGGTCGGCACGACTTCGATCGAAAAATCCGAAAATCTTGTCGAGAATGCTTACAGAGCATTCCATTCCCCATAACGTTCTGAACGCTCGCCAACACGAGAAAGAGGCGCAGATCGTCGCTGACGCAGGTAAGCTGGGTGCGGTAACGATCGCCACCAACATGGCTGGTCGGGGGACTGACATTCAGCTTGGCGGTAACGTCGAGATGAAGGTGATGGAGGCGCTTGCTGCCGACCCCGAGGCGCACCCCGATGAATTGCGCGCCCGGATCGAGGCAGAGCATGCCGAAGAGAAGCAGAAGGTGATTGCAGCGGGCGGCCTGTTCGTTCTGGCCACCGAGCGGCACGAAAGCCGCCGCATCGACAACCAGTTGCGCGGTCGTTCCGGTCGCCAGGGCGACCCGGGCAAATCGTCGTTCTTCCTGTCACTCGAAGACGACCTGATGCGTATCTTCGGCTCGGAGCGTCTGGACAGGGTCCTGTCCTCGCTTGGCATGAAAGAGGGCGAAGCCATCGTTCACCCTTGGGTCAACAAGTCGCTCGAAAAAGCGCAGGCCAAGGTTGAAGGGCGCAATTTTGACATCCGCAAGCAGCTTCTGAAATTTGACGATGTCATGAACGAACAGCGCAAGGTGATCTTCAGCCAGCGCCGCGAGATCATGGAATCCGCCGACATATCCGAGATCGCCGAAGATATGCGCCATCAGGTCATCGATGATCTGGTGGATATCCATATCCCGCCCCGCAGCTATGCTGACCAGTGGGATGGTGCCGGTCTGAAAGAGGCTTTGGCCGAGAAGGTTGGCATCGACGTCCCTGCGGCCGAATGGGTCGAAGAAGAAGGTGTCGACGCCGAAGAAATCCGAGAGCGCATCTACAAGGCCTCGGACAAGATGATGGAAGAAAAGACCGCAGCATTCGGGCCCGACACCATGCGGAACATCGAAAAGCAGGTTCTGCTGCAGACCATTGACGCGAAGTGGCGCGAACATCTGCTGACCTTGGAGCATCTGCGTTCAGTCGTCGGGTTCCGCGGTTATGCACAGCGCGATCCGCTGAACGAATACAAGACCGAGTCTTTCCAGTTGTTCGAGAGCCTGTTGAATGCTCTGCGCGAGGATGTAACCCAGAAGCTCGCCCAAGTGCGCCCGCTCTCGGCCGAGGAGCAGGAAGCTATGATGAAGCAGCTGGCAGCGCAACAAGCGGCGGTGCGTCAAGCTGCGCAGCCTGACGGCCCATCGGTTCTTGATTCGGCGACGGCTCTGCCCGGGTTCGACGAGAGTGACCAGACCACCTGGGGCGACCCGGGCCGCAACGATCCCTGCCCGTGTGGATCCGGCAAGAAATTCAAGCACTGCCATGGGCGGATTGCCTGATCTGACTGGCGCGTTTCCGAACACCTGCCGCCTCTCGGATTTGCGGGACTAACGATTCGTTAACAAATATGGCCACAACTGGACCTAATTCGCGTCCTCTCTGGTTGATCCACCATAATCTGGCGAAATGGGCCTAGATGTGCACCAAATACTGTGGCGGTTTGGGCCGCTGCGATCTGTCCGTTCTCCGCAGGATTGTCACAGGATAGACCGAATTTTCTATCAGATTGTTTCCATGTTGTAGTTCGACTGGGGACTTTGGGATGATTGATAGACGCAGAGTAATAACTGCAGCGGTAACGCTCGCCGTGGCATTCGGAACCGGATATTTGATGCAAAATGGGGGATCGGTCGCCGCCAAGTTCTCTGGCACGCCCGAAAAGACCGCACCCGTACCTCCGATTCCTGCCGCGCCGCTCGCCGATGAGGTCAAGGCAGCCCTGCCGGCCCTTCCAACCGATGTGTCGGTGCCGGATCTCGGCACGTCCGGCAAAGTTATTCATTCGCGCCGATTGGCAGCCATTGATGCTGGTTTTCAAGCGCCAACGCTATCCGACGCCCAGACCCCGACGCCATTCGAGTTGGCTTGCAAGCCGCTGCTTCTGGCCAGCCCTGCGCCGGGCGCCATGGTTGACATCGAGCTGTCCGCCCCTTGCGACAGCAATGCCCGGATCACGGTACGGCATGGCGCCCTTTCCTTTACCGATGTCACGGACGTCAGCGGGAATTTTGCGGTTTCAATTCCTGCGCTTCAGGAGGCGGCAAAAGTGACCGTCAGTTTCGATTACGGCCGCACAGTCGAGGCCAGTGCTCTTGTGTCAACGCTTGATGGCTATTCACGTTCGGCAATCGTATGGCGAGGGCAAACCGGTTTGCATATCCACGCTTTGGAATTCGGAGCGGGCTACGGCGACACAGGTGATGTCTGGGCAGAAGCTGCGCGCACCCCTGATCACGGGGTGAGGGCGTTGGGCGGGTTCCTGACACTGCTTGGCAACGCGGACGTCCTGAACCCAGAACTGGCCGAGGTTTACTCATTTCCCACCAACCGGATGGCGCGCAGTGGAGTGGTCCGGATGATCGTCGAGGCAGATGTTGCCGGCACGATTTGCGGGCAGGCAATTGATGGCTATACGATCGAGCTTGGGGTCGATGGTGAGATGCGCGATGTTGCCCTTCAACTGGTCATGCCGGATTGCGATGCAACCGGTGGATATCTGGTGTTGAAAAACCTGCTGCAAGACATGAAGATCGCCCAGAACTGACCGATCCACAAGCACAGGGGTGAACATGCTGACCTGGCGCGCGGCCTTGCTGGCCGCGCTGTTCTTTCTTTTGCAGCCGATTGCCGGGGTCACGCAGGATGTGACGCTGACCTCGCGCGACGGGTCCGTCGAGATCAGCGGCGCGCTGATCGGCTATGACGGCGAATTCTATCGCGTGGATTCGGTCTATGGTGTGCTGACGCTGGATGGCAGCGGTGTCCTTTGTTCTGGCCCCGCCTGTCCCGACCTGAAGGCCTATGTGGCCGAAATCCGCGTCTCGGGCGAGGCCGCAGTGACGCAGCACCTCATGCCAGTCTTGATCGAGACCTTTGCGGAACTCCAGGGATACGACGTGCTGCGCCGCGTCCGAGGGGATGACGATTATACCTACGCCCTGATCGAAACGGCATCGGGCCGCGAATCGGCGCGATTCATCTTGCGAACTACAACCAGCGAAGAAGCATTTGCCGACCTCTTGGCAGAAGAGGCGGACATCGCTTTTTCCCTGCGCGAAGCGGATGCGGATGAAGTGGCGCTGGGGGTGGATGCCGGGATCGGACAGCTTGACGCGGCCAAGCAGTTCCGCGTTCTGGCGCTGGACGCGCTTGTACCGGTGGTGGCCTCCGGCAATCCGGTTGCCCGAATTACACTGCACGATCTGGCGCGTGCTTTCTCTGGCGAGATCACCAGCTGGCAAGATTTGGGTGGGGCCGATGCCCCGGTCATCCTGCACCTGCCTCACGAAGGATCCGCTCTGTCGGCGGTTTTCGGGCAACTTGTGACCCGAGCAGTACCACCTCTGCCGGGCGAAATTCTGCGGCATGAAACCACCGCCGATCTAGTGGATGCCGTTGCCCGCGATCCATTTGCGCTTGGCGTCGCAACGCTGTCAGAACTTGGCGGGGCCAAACCGTTGCCGCTGACGGATGCCTGTGGCTATTTGGCCCGTGCCGCAATCGAGGCATTGAAAACCGAAGATTACCCGCTGACCGCCCCGATGTTTCTATATCTGCCGCAGCGCCGCATACCAGCGGCCGGGCGTGACTTTCTGCGGTTCACACGGTCCGCGGCAGCGCAACATGCGATCCGGCGCGCGGGTTTTGCCGATCAAACCCTGACGGAGACACCGATCGGACAACAGGGAAACCGGTTGTCAAATGCGATCCGCTCTGCCGTACCGGAGGCAGGACTGACCCCGGTACAGGACATGCTGGAAAAGCTTGACGGGTTCAATCGCCTCTCAGTCAGTTTTCGATTCGACGGTGGTTCGACGGCTCTTGATGCGCAATCGAGGTCAAATGTGGGGCTGCTTGCACAGGCCATTGAAACCGGGCTCTATGACGGACGGGACATGATCTTTGTCGGGTTCAGCGACGGAGATGGCGATGCCGAAGCCAATCGCCGATTGTCCCGGCAACGCGCCACAACTGTCAGGGATGACGTGGTCAAAATGGCTATAATGGCTGATCTTTCGCGATCCAATCTAGATGCGCTGGGATACGGCGAAGCGATGCCGATGGCCTGCGACGATACGGATTGGGGTCGTCGCATCAATCGCAGGGTCGAGGTGTGGGTGCGCTGAAAGCTAGAGATACCCTTCCGAACGGAAACTCAACTCTTGCGACTTCCCGATAATAAGGTGGTCATGCAATGTCAGGCCAAGGGCTTGGGCCGCAGCATTGATCTGCGTGGTCATACTGATATCGGCCTCTGACGGGGTCGGGTCGCCGGACGGGTGATTGTGGACCAGAATGAACGCCGAGGCATTCAGTTCCAGCGCGCGCTTGACCACTTCGCGCGGATAGACCGGTACGTGATCGACTGTGCCGCGCGCCTGTTCTTCATCCGCGATAAGCACATTCTTGCGGTCCAGGAACAGGATCCGGAACTGCTCTGTCTCGCGGTGTGCCATGGTGGTGTGGCAGTAGTCCAGCACCGCATCCCAGCACGAGATCACATGTTTCTGCAGCACCCGCGACCGCGCCATGCGGTGCGCCGCGGCTTCGACAATCTTGAGTTCCTGCACCACGGCGGTGCCGACGCCCTGAACAGCGGTCAGTCGGTCTGCCGGCGCTGACATCACACGATTGAAATCGCCGAACATATCCATCAAACGGCGTGCCAGTGGTTTAACATCCTGCCGCGGGATGGCGCGGAACAGCACCAGTTCCAGCAGTTCATAGTCCGGCATCGCCTGTGCGCCACCTTCCATGAAGCGGGCGCGCAGGCGCTTGCGGTGATCCAGAATATAGGATGGATGCTTGCCTGTGCCGACGGGTTCAACAACCTCGTCAGCATCGAACAACGATTGCGGCATCTCGGCGAAATGGGTCTGGCGTGGCGGATTCATGATCCGACGCTCCGCCAAATCGCTGAATTTAGCGTTAACGAGGCCGCGCCCCGATCAGCTTTTCATGCTGTCCCAGAAATTACGGACTTTCGAGAAGAAGCTGGAGCTTTCTGGATTGTTATCTTCGCTCAGCTTGTCGAACTCGCGCAGCATCTCTTTCTGGCGAGACGTCAGGTTGACCGGAGTTTCCACTGCGATTTCGATCAGCATGTCGCCATGCCCGCCACCGCGCAGCATCGGCATCCCTTTGCCGCGCAAGCGCATTTGCCGGCCCGATTGACTGCCAGATGGTATTTTCACGCGGCTGCGGCCGCCGTCGATCGTTGGCACCTCGATATCGCCGCCGAGTGCCGCGGAGGCCATGCTGACGGGAACCCGGCAAAACAGATGCGGGCCTTCGCGCTGGAACAAAGGGTGTTCCTGCACTTCCATGAAGATGTAAAGGTCGCCGGTCGGTCCGCCGCGTAGCCCGGCCTCACCCTCGCCGGCCAGCCGGATCTTGGTTCCCGTTTCGACGCCAGCCGGGATATTAATCGACAGTGAACGGTCCTTCTCGATGCGGCCCGCACCGCCGCATTTCTTGCAAGGATTCTTGATGATCTGCCCCGCGCCAGAGCAAGTGGGACAGGTCCGCTCGACCGTGAAGAAACCCTGTTGCGCGCGAACCTTGCCCATGCCGGTGCAGGTCGGGCAGGTTTGTGGTTCAGCGCCGCTTTCAGCGCCGGTACCGTGGCAGGTTTCACATGCCGTCGCCGTCGGGACGTTGATGGTTTTCTGGCTGCCGGAATAGGCGTCCTCAAGCGATACACGCAAGTTGTAGCGCAGATCAGAGCCTCGCATCGCGCGCTGCCGACCGCCGCGCGGCCCGCCGCCACCCATGAAATCACCGAACAAGTCGTCAAAAACATCGGAAAATGCGCTGGCAAAATCCCCTTGGCCGCCGCCGAAGCCACCGTGCCGTCGCGCCCATTCCGCCGTCAAATGCGGCATGGCCAAAACGGTCATAAGCGGCCTTCTTGTCGGGATCCTTCAGCGCTTCGTAGGCCTCATTGATTTCCTTGAACTGCTCTTCGGCTTTGGGGTTGTCGGAATTGCGGTCAGGGTGATGTTCCTTCGCCTTTTGGCGATAGGCCTTCTTCAACTCATCCGACGAGGCACCCTTGCCGACGCCAAGAACCTCGTAGTAGTCGCGCTTTGCCATCCGATGTCACCTTCCGGGAACGCAGGGGCCAGCCCGATTAATCCCGGGCTGGCCCACATGCTTAGTCGCTTCTTACGAACGCTTGTTGTCGTCCAGATCTTCGAAATCAGCATCGACGATGTCGTCATCCACACCGCGCGGCGCGTCGGCATCTTCCTTGTCGCCGCCTTCGGACTGCTGTGCCTTGTAGATGGCTTCGCCCAGCTTCATCGCCGCTTCTGTGACGTTCTGGATGCCGGACTTGATCTTGCCGACGTTGTCGTTTTCCAACTCGTCGTTGAGCGCGGCGATTGCCAACTCGATAGCTTCGATCGTGGTCGGGTCGACCTTGTCCTTGTGCTCTTCCATCGACTTTTCGGTCGAATGAATAAGGCTTTCGGCCTGGTTGCGAGCCTCGACCAGTTCACGACGTTCCTTGTCGGCTTCGGCATTGGCCTCCGCGTCCTTGACCATCTTCTCGATCTCATCGTCCGACAGACCACCCGAGGCTTGGATCGTGATGTTCTGTTCCTTGCCGGTGCCTTTGTCCTTGGCGCTGACAGAAACGATGCCGTTGGCGTCGATGTCAAACGTCACCTCGATCTGCGGCATGCCGCGGGGCGCGGGCGGGATGTCTTCCAGATTGAACTGGCCGAGCATCTTGTTGTCCGACGCCATTTCCCGCTCGCCCTGGAACACCCGGATCGTCACGGCGTTCTGGTTGTCCTCGGCGGTCGAGAAGATCTGGCTTTTCTTCGTCGGGATCGTCGTATTGCGGTCGATCAGACGGGTGAACACGCCACCCAGTGTTTCGATCCCCAGCGACAGTGGCGTCACGTCGAGCAGAACCACGTCTTTGACGTCACCTTGCAGCACGCCGGCCTGAATGGCAGCGCCAAGGGCCACAACCTCATCCGGGTTCACGCCCTTGTGCGGCTCTTTCCCGAAAAACTTGGTCACCTCATCAACGACCTTGGGCATACGTGTCATGCCGCCAACCAGAACGATCTCATCAATATCGCTCGTCGAAAGCCCGGCATCTTTCAGTGCGGCCTTGCAGGGTGCAATCGAGTTCTTGATCAGGTCGTTGACCAGGCTTTCCAGCTTGGCGCGGGTCAGCTTCATGACCATATGCAGCGGCTGGCCGGTGTTTTTGTCCATCGAGATGAACGGCTGGTTGATTTCGGTCTGTTGGCTGGACGAAAGTTCGATCTTGGCCTTTTCGGCAGCCTCCTTGAGCCGCTGCAACGCCATCTTGTCTTTCGTCAGATCGACACCGTTCTCTTTCTTGAACTCATCAGCCAGGTAATTGACGATGCGCATGTCGAAGTCTTCGCCACCCAGGAAGGTGTCACCATTGGTGGACTTAACCTCAAACAGGCCGTCGTCGATTTCGAGAATGGTGATGTCAAATGTACCACCGCCAAGGTCGTAGACCGCAATTGTCTTGGTCTCTTTCTTGTCGAGACCATAAGCAAGTGCGGCAGCTGTCGGCTCGTTGATGATCCGCAAGACCTCGAGACCGGCGATCTTGCCGGCATCCTTGGTGGCCTGACGCTGTGCGTCGTTGAAATAGGCGGGAACGGTGATAACCGCCTGCTCGACCTTTTCACCAAGATACGACTTCCGCCGTTTCCTTCATCTTTTGCAGGATGAAGGCCGAGATCTGACTGGGGCTATATTTCTCACCGCGCACTTCGACCCACGCATCGCCGTTGCCGCCGTCTACGATCTTGTAGGGGACAAGCTTCTTGTCCTTCTCTACCTCGGCGTCGTCAGTCCGGCGGCCGATCAGACGCTTGACGGCGAAAACGGTGTTTTCAGGGTTGGTGACAGCCTGCCGCTTTGCGGGTTGGCCAACAAGGCGTTCACTCTCAGTGAAGCCGACGACCGAGGGTGTCGTCCGCGCCCCTTCGGCGTTTTCGATGACCCGCGGCTGCGAGCCGTCCATGATAGCAACGCAGGAGTTTGTGGTTCCAAGGTCGATACCGATGACTTTAGCCATACTCAGATTTCCTCTTCTTAGGCGATTTACTGGACTCGGGCCCGATGCGGCACCCGCTTCCGATCCCATATTTCAGCTTGGGATGTGCCCAAGCCGCGTTCTGGGCGTATATAAGGAGGGGGTTCGGACGCTGCAAGTCGTGTGGCGTCGCGCATTTCCCAAAAAATGGAGTCTTTTCGGGATATGAAGGCATTTCAGGCACGAAGCGGCGCGATATCCGCGATATCGGTGCGGGGCGTCAAAATATTCAAGAACTGGCTTGCGCCGCCTGAGCAAGGGTCGTTGCGTGACGCTCTTCGGCGAATTGCGCGGGCGGCACCGCTATTTTCGCCCGAGACGCGGTTTGGAAGGCCGATGTCGGTCCAGATGACCTCGGCCGGGAAGTATGGCTGGTTTTCCGACAGAATGGGCTATCGTTACGAAGCTCGGCACCCGTCTGGCGTGCCTTGGCCCGATATCCCGGGCCAAGTGCTGGATATCTGGCGCGATGCCACTGGCCTGGACCGCGAGCCGGACTGCTGTCTGATCAACTACTACCGAGAAAACACCCGTATGGGGTTGCATCAGGATCGCGATGAGGCAGATTTTTCCTGGCCTGTGGTTTCCATTTCGCTGGGCGACGACGCGCTGTTCCGGATCGGGAATGTCACACGCGGCGGCAAGACCGAAAGTATTTGGCTGCAGTCCGGCGATGTCGCGGTTTGGCGGGAGATGCGCGACTGGTTTATCACGGCATCGACCGCATACGATTTGGATCGAACTCACTGCTTGCAAGGCGGCGGTCGTATCAACCTGACGCTGAGGGTCGTCGACTAGCGTCGCGCTCCCCAACTGGCCGAGGCATTCTTGCGTGTATAGAATTCGCCCATCAGTCCGATCATGACCAGCGCCAGACAGACGTAGATGGGATATTCGATCGACGAGTTGTGCGGGCTAGTAGTTGATAAAAACTACTCCGCGCATCTGGTCGATGCAGTGAAATAGCGGATTCCAGTCAAACATGGCCAGCATTGCTGGCGGAAGAGTATTTGCGACGAACATCTTGCCAGAGGCGATCATGTTGGCGCGGGAATATACAGTTGTCGCGATGCCAACGAAACCGGGATACCAAGGCTTCAGCGGCCAAAAAGACCAAACCCACCGACACTCCGGTGAACCAGGCAAGCAACAGGATACCCAGCGCAGCAACAGGATCATCAATGGTAAATCGGCGTCCGATAAGGAGTGATAGACGAAAAGGATCACGATGACCGACAAGAGCTGAATGTAAAGCGATGCAAATGCAGCGGACATGATGGCGATGGCGGTGTTCATCGGGACTATGCTGCATCATCGCAGAGGCCGGACCTTCCGAACCTGCGACAGCCCCCATCGCCTTGGTGTGGGTCATGAACAGGAAAACGCCGGACATCAGGTAAAGCACGAAATCGCCGCGCAAGGCGGCAGCCTCTGATGCCGAGAACAACGAACATCACATAAGAAACCCAGCAACGAAAATCACCGACTGAACAATGTTCATCAAAAGCCCGACGACAGCATTTCCATGCGACTTGCGCAGTTGGCGAACCGTGCCGTGATAAATCAGTTCGACCAGACTGACCGCCGTGCCGATATTGTTTTTCCTGACGGGCGCCTGAAACATGCTCTGCGCGTTCCTTGATCCTGTGATTGGGGAATTCTTGCTGTTTCCCTTGAGGCCAAAGCATAAGGGCAATGATTTAAGGATTCAATGACGGCAAATCAGGCTGCGCGCAAGGAGATGGACTTGGATTTCGAAAAACTGACAACTGTTATGCGTAAGCTGGCGCTGGAAGCCGGGGATTGCATCATGGAGATATACAATTCGGATGACTTCGAAGTGCGCACCAAATCCGACGAAAGCCCGGTGACAGAGGCTGACGAAGCCGCGGATGCGCTGATTTCCGCCGGGCTGCGACCAAGCCTTCCCTGACATCATGCTGGTGACCGAGGAACAGGCGGCCTCGCATTCTGGCCGTGCCGACAAGTTTCTGATCGTCGATCCGCTCGACGGCACCAAGGAATTCGTGCAGCGTCGCGGGGACTTTCACAGTCAACATCGCCTATGTCGAGAATGGCAAACCCATTCGCGGCGTCGTCTTTGCCCCCGCAAAGAAGCGATTGTTCTACACCGACGCGTCTGGCGCGGCATTCGAGGAAACCGGAGACTTGGCCGAGGACCGCGCTGGCTCGCTGCAGCCGAATCCGGGTGTCCACACCAAACAATGCGGCCCTGTACGTCGTGGCATCGAAATCGCATCGCGACGCGGCAACCGACAACTACATCTCGAAATATGCCACAGCCGACATGAAAAGCGCGGGATCCTCGCTGAAGTTCTGTCTTGTTGCCACCGGCGAGGCTGATCTTTATCCGCGTGTCGGGCGGACGATGGAGTGGGACACTGCGGCTGGCCATGCCGTGCTGGCTGGCGCGGGCGGGCAGGTGGCGCGGTTCGACGATCACACACCGCTGACCTATGGCAAGCCCGGCTACGAGAACCCGTTCTTTATCGCCTATGCACCGGGCGTAGAGCTGCAGCCGGCCTGATGAAGACGCTGATCGTTATCCCTGCGCGCTTCGCTTCGACCCGCTATCCAGGCAAGCCGCTGGTCGAGTTGCGCGGCGCCAGCGGCGCGGCGCGCAGCCTTGTCCAACGATCCTGGGAGGCGGCGTGCCAGGTCAGCGGCATCGACCGAGTCGTCGTGGCAACCGACGACGAACGGATTCAGGCCGCGGCGATGGACTTTGGAGCAGAGGTCGTCATGACTTCGCCGAACTGTGCCAACGGGACGGAACGCTGCGCCGAGGCATTGGACAATCTTGGCGGCGGCTATGATATCGTAGTGAACCTGCAAGGCGACGCGCCGCTCACTCCGGCTTGGTTCATCGAAGACCTGATCGTGGGCCTTGTCGCGCACCCAACCGCCGAGGTTGCGACACCGGTCCTGCGCTGCGACGGGCGCGCGCTGAACGGATTTCTGGAGGATCGGCGGGCGGGCCGTGTCGGCGGTACCACAGCCGTGTTCGGTCAAGAACAACGGGCGCTCTACTTTTCGAAAGAGGTAATCCCTTACACCAGCGGCAGCTATGCTGATGCCGAAGAGACACCGGTTTTCCATCATGTTGGCGTCTACGCCTACCGCCCTTCCGCCCTTGCCGCCTATCCGCGCTGGCCGACTGGCCCATTGGAGCGACTGGAGGGCCTGGAACAGCTGCGTTTCCTTGAACAGGAACGCCCCGTTCTCTGTGTTCAGGTACAGTCGCGAGGGCGCCAGTTTTGGGAACTGAACAACCCCGAAGACGTGGTGAAAATCGAAACCATGATGACTGAGATGGGAGTGGAATGACCGACTTGACCGTCAGCGTCATTGTCGTCAGCCGCGGGCGGCCAGACGCGCTTTGCCGCTGCCTGACGGCGGTGTCCCAACTTGTCTATCATACGTTCGAGGTCATCGTGGTTGCCGACAAGGCGGGCTTAGCCGCTACTGGCAGGCTCGCATTTGCGGACCGCATCAAGCTTGCCGGAGTTCGACGAAGCCAACATCTCTAAAGCCCGGAATGCGGGGCTGGCCCGGGCAGCAGGCCCGATCGTTGCATTTCTTGATGATGATGCTGTGCCAGAACCGGGTTGGCTGCACCACCTGACGAAACCGTTTTCGGATCCTAACGTAGCGGCCGCAGGCGGTTTTGTGCGCGGCAGGAATGGCATTTCGTTTCAATGGAAGGGCCAGGAGATCGACGAGTTCGGATATTCGACAGAACTCGCCTGTCGATCGGACGATGCGCAGATCTTTGCCGGCAGACCGGGCAGAGCGATCAAAACCGAGGGCACCAATTGCGCCTTTCGGCGCGAAGTTTTGGCGGAAATGGGCGGGTTCGATCCGGCCTTCCGTTATTACCTGGACGAAGCCGATGTGAACATGCGTCTCGCGGCCCGGGGTATGCGAACCGCTATCGTTCCGAAGGCCGAGGTTCACCATTGTTATGAGGCATCCGAGATACGACGGCAAAGCCGCATGCCGATCTCGCTTTTTGAGATCGGCGCAAGCCAGGCGGTATTTCTGAAGAAACACGCTCCGCCCGATCAGTTCGACAAGGCTACTACCGAATTCGGCAATGCTCAGCGGGCAGCCCTGATCCGCCACATGGTTGCAGGGAATTGTGAGCCCAGTGACGTAAATGCAGTCATGGCGACGTTTCAGGCCGGGCTGGCGGATGGCGCCCGCCGCGACATCGCGATATTACCTCGCGTTTCCCAAGCCGCCGATCCCTTCCTTGCTTTCCGACAAAACGACGCGCTGCCGGACCACAAAATCTTTGCGGGATTTCGTGTCCACTCTGCCCGGCTACGACAACGCGCAAGCCAGGCCGTTCGGCAGGGCCACAATGTATCGTTGTACCTTTTCAGCCGCACCGCGCTGTTTCATCGAGTGGTCTATCGCGACGGATACTGGGAGCAAACCGGTGGTCTGTTCGGCAGGGCCGAGCGCACCGAGCCCTTTTTTCGCTTCACTTCATTGAAACATAGGCTGGAAAAGGAAACACAGCGTGTTGCATCGCGGCGTGATCCGCTGGATACCGCCAATCAGACTGTTTAACTCATCAAAATTACCTTACAATCTTTACAATTTGGCCACAAAAGAACACTAATTGCTCTGCAAAGCGGAGTGCAGTTTCTAACATTAGACTGAGTATCGGGGGATTTGAGTATGAAGCGTAAAGTGACCAAGGCGATTTTTCCCGTAGCCGGTCTTGGCACACGCTTTCTGCCCGCCACGAAGTCGATTCCAAAAGAAATCATGACCTTGGTTGATCGCCCTCTGATCCAGTACGCGATCGACGAGGCGCGAGCGGCCGGGATAAAAGAATTCATCTTTGTCACGTCCCGAGGCAAAGGCGCGTTGGAGGATTACTTCGACCACGCGCCGGAACTTGAGGCATCACTGCGAAAGAAGGGCAAGGATGACCTTCTTGAAGTCCTCAAGAACACCAACATGGACAGCGGAGCGATCGCCTATATCCGCCAGCATCGCGCGCTAGGTCTGGGTCACGCTGTCTGGTGTGCGCGTCGGCTGATCGCTAACGAACCCTTCGCCGTCATTCTGCCTGACGACGTGATTGCCGCCGAAACTCCCTGCCTTCAGCAGATGGTCGAAGCCTATCAGGAAACCGGTGGTTGCATGGTCGCTGCGATGGAGGTTCCGCCAGAAGCGGCATCGTCTTACGGCGTGCTGGATGTCAAGCAGGATATGGGCTCGATGGTCTCTATCAAGGGCATGGTTGAAAAGCCGGCCCCCGGCACCGCGCCTTCGAACCTTGCTGTCATCGGCCGCTATATTCTGACACCGCGCGTTCTGCAGAATCTGAACCGCATCCGCAGTGGTGCTGGCGGTGAGATTCAGCTAACCGACGCGATTGCCGAAGAGATCAAGAACAATCGTGACGTCTTCGGTTTCCGCTTTCGGGGCGAGCGGTTCGATTGCGGGTCGAAGGCCGGATTTCTGCAGGCGACTGTTTCATTCGGTCTTGCGCGAGAAGAGCTGCGTGACGAATTTTCACAATACCTTCGTGAAATGGTCATTCTGCCAAAAGCCGCGCAATAGCGCGTGACCAGCACAGCGGTACAGCACGTAATTGTAACCGGCGGCGCCGGTTATATTGGTTCGCATGCCTGCAAGGTCTTGAAAGCCGCTGGCTACATCCCGGTTACATATGACAATCTGGCGACCGGCTGGCGCGACGCCGTCAAATACGGACCGTTCGAGCCAGGCGACTTGACGGACCGCGATCGTCTGGATGCGGTTTTTGCGACGTATAGCCCAGTCGCCGTGATGCATTTCGCTGCCCTCAGCCAAGTCGGCGAAGCGATGCACAAACCCGGGAAGTACTGGCAAAACAATGTGTGCGGCTCGCTGTGTCTGATCGAAGCGGCAATTGCGGCTGGCTGCATGCAGTTCGTATTTTCCTCGACCTGCGCCACATATGGCGAACAGGACAACGTGGTGCTGGATGAGGAAACGCCGCAAAACCCAACCAATGCGTATGGTGCGTCAAAGCGCGCTATCGAGGATATGCTGCGAAACTTCGGCGAAAGCCACGGCTTGCGGCATGTGATCTTCCGCTACTTCAATGTTGCCGGTGCGGACCCGGACGGCGAGGTCGGAGAGTTTCACCGCCCCGAGACGCATCTGATACCGGTTATGCTGGATGTCGTGCAGGGCAAGCGCCCGGCGTTGACAATCTATGGAACAGACTATGACACGCCGGACGGCACCTGTATCCGTGATTATGTTCATGTGATGGATCTAGTCGATGCGCATGTGCTCGGTGTGAAATGGCTGGAAGACGGTAAGAAAAGTCGGGTGTTCAACCTTGGCTCTGGCCACGGATTTTCGGTCAGGGAGGTCATTCAGCACAGCGGCACGGTCACGAACTTGCCGGTTCCGACGGTGGAAGGCCAGCGTCGGGCCGGCGATTGCTCAAAACTGGTTTCGGGCAGTGCGCGCGCGATCGAGGAGCTTGGCTGGTCGCCCAAGCGATCGGATCTCAAGATCATGATCGCCGATGCATGGCGCTGGCATCAGAATGGCAATTACGAAAGATAATCCACGACCGGTCTGTCTGGATCTGACCCGTCTGTTCTCGCGTGTCGGGCGTGGCCCGATGACCGGAATTGACCGGGTGGAACTGGCGTATCTGCGCAAATTTTGTACCATGCCGGGCGCGTTTTTCGGTTTGGCAAAGGTTGCTAGCGACTTCTTTCTGCTTGATCGGGCAGCAGCAAGCGAAATGCTGCCGCGCCTGACTGGACAGCTGCCATGGGGCGCGCGCGATTTTCGTTCCAGGCTCTACCGTCGTCATTCGGCTGACCGACAAGCGGCTTTGTCGGACCTTCGCCGACTGGCCGTCAAGCGGGTCAGCCGCAGCGGGCTTGCAGCGTCGTTGCAAGCTAACTGTGGGCCGGGCCTGTGCTATCTGAATGTTGGCCATTCAAACATCGACAAATGCGTCTTTGGTGCCGTCAGATCGGTGCCCGGCGCGCGAATTCTGGTCTTGTTGCATGATGTGATACCTCTTGATTTTCCACACTTTCAGCGGCCGGGATCGGTTGAGAAATTCGCAGGAAAGGTCAATGTGATCAGTGCTTTGGCTGATTTTATCATCCATCCAAGCGCCGACGGACAGCGCAGGGCGGAAAGCCATCTTGCGCGCGCAGGCCGTGTTCCGCCATCAGTGGTCGCACATCTGGGTATCGAGACCGCCCCGCCGCGGCCGCAGGATCTGCCTGCAAACCTCAATCTGGCGCGGCCCTATTTCGTGACCCTTGGCACAATTGAGCCGCGCAAGAACCACGAATTGCTGCTCGATGTCTGGCAGCGCATGGGTGGCCGCGCGGCGGTGCCGACACTGGTTGTTGTCGGTCGACGCGGATGGCGGAACGAACGCGTTTTTGCAAGGCTTGATGCGATGCCCGCCCATGTCGTCGAACTGAACGATCTGTCTGATGGTGCGGTCACAGCGTTGTTGCAGGGTGCGGCTGGGCTGCTGTTTCCAAGCTATGCGGAGGGCTTCGGGCTGCCGCCCGCCGAGGCGGCCTCTCTGGGTATCCCGGTGGTATGTGCCGACTTGCCGGTATACCGCGAGTTCCTACTGGACTACCCCGTTTACCTGAATGCCACAGACATGTATCTTTGGGAGACAACAATAAGAAATCTTACGAACGGTAAGGACGACAGGAGCAGAACAGATCACTCGGCCGCATTGCCTGACGGATTGCCGACGTGGGAAAGTCACTTCAACTTTGTCTTAAAAGTACTGTGATATCGGTCTGTTGATGCTATGTCGGCTGAAAGGGTCAAGAGGCTTCATTGGGCGCGTTTCAATCATATCGGCTGCGACTGGAACGAAAGCGCTGGCGCATTCGTGCATTCCGCAAGCGACGCGAACTTGATGCCGTTCAGGACAATACCGACCGAATTCGAAAATGCGACATTCTTCTGTTTGTGACGATGCGGAATGAACGGATCCGCTTGCCGTACTTTCTGAAATATTATCGGGCGCTTGGCGTAAATCACTTCTTCTTTGTCGACAACGACTCTGACGACGGGTCGCTGCAATCCCTGCTTGGGCAAGAGGATGTGTCGATCTGGCATAGCAGCGCCAGCTACAAGCGCGCGCGATTTGGTGTCGACTGGCTGAACTACCTTCAGATGCGCCATGCACACCAGCATTGGTGCCTGGTTGTCGATGTTGATGAGTTTTTCATCTACCCGTTCTGCGATACACGGCCCCTGCGGGCGCTGACCGACTGGCTGGATGCATCCTCGATTCGCACGTTCGGGGCTATGCTGCTGGACATGTATCCAAAGGGATCGCTGCAGGATGAACCATACTCGGCGGGGCGCGATCCGTTCGAGATTGCAGCTTGGTTCGACAGCGGAAACTACATGATTTCGCGCAACGAGCAGTATGGCAACCTATGGATCCAGGGCGGCCCAAGGGCGCGGACGTTTTTTGCCGACAACCCAGAACGCTCGCCCGCGTTAAACAAGATCCCGCTTGTCAAATGGGACCGCGATTTCGCTTTTGTCAGCTCAACCCACATGCTGCTGCCGCGCGGTTTGAACCATGTCTTTGATGAATGGGGCGGCGAGAAAGCCTCTGGATGCTTGTTGCATGCCAAGTTCCTGAACACGTTCCTTGCAAAATCCGAAGAAGAACTGAAACGCAAACAGCATTTTGCAAGCAGTCAGGAATATCAGGCCTATCACAGCCGCATCAAGGAAGACCCTGAATTGTGGTGCAAATGGTCCGAGAAGTATATCAACTGGCGGCAGCTTGAAATTCTTGGCCTGATGTCGAAGGGAAACTGGGCATGACGGTCGGCATCGTAATGCTGGTCCACGAGGCCGTAGACCGGGCGCCAGCAGGTTGCGCGGCACTGGGCAGTTGAGGGGTGTCCGGTCGTCATTCATGTCGATCGGCAGGTTGCGCGCAATGTCTACACGCGGTTCGTGAACGATCTTTCAGACTTGGACAATGTCCGCTTCTCTGGGCGGCATCGGTGTGAATGGGGCCGGTGGGCGCTTGTTGCGGCCACACAAACGGCAAGCGAATTGATGCTGTCCGCTTTTCCCGAGGTTCAACATGTCTATCTGGCATCCGGATCCTGCCTGCCGCTGCGACCGATCAAAGAGCTGGAAGACTATCTTGCCCGCCACCCCCGCACGGACTTCATAGAATCGGTGACCACGGACGAAGTGCATTGGACCATCGGTGGACTGGACGCAGAGCGCTTCACGTTGAGGTTTCCGTTTTCCTGGAAGCGTCAGCGTATGCTCTTTGATCGCTATGTAAGATTGCAGCGCCGTATCGGTCTTAGGCGGCGGATTCCGGACGGTATCGTGCCGCATCTTGGGTCGCAGTGGTGGTGCCTGACGCGGCAAACACTTTCGGCCATATCTGGAGGATCCGGACCGCAAGACTTATGACACCTATTTTTCCAAGGTTTGGATTCCTGATGAAAGTTACTTTCAGACCCTCGCAAGGCTTTATTCATCCGATATCGAAAGCCGCTCCCTGACCCTTTCCAAATTCGATTTCCAAGGGAAACCGCATATTTTCTATGATGATCACCTCCAGCTTCTTCGGCGTTCGGATTGTTTTGTTGCGCGCAAGATCTGGCCTTATGCGGAAAAGCTTTATCAGACCTTTCTGTTCGACGAACAGCTTGGCCTGTCTTCGACCGAACCCAATCCAGGCAAGATCGACCGGATTTTTGCCAAGGCAGTGGAGCGCAGAACACAAGGGCGCCCGGGACTGTACATGCAAAGCCGGTTCCCGAATGAAGGGTTTCGAGAACGGCAAGACCTGCGCGGAATATTCGGTCTTCGAGGGCTTTCGAGATCTGTTCGAGGATTTCGACAGTTGGCTTGCCAAGGTCACCGGCGCGCGGGTTCATGGGCATCTCTACGGCCGCGATCGGGCCGAATTCACCGGCGGGCAAAATCTGTATAGCGGCGGGCTTTGCGACAGCGCAGCTTTGCGCGATTATGATGCGAAGGGTTTTCTGACCAGCCTGATCTGGAACACGCGTGGCGAACGGCAGTGTTTCCAGTTCGGCCCAAAGGACAATCAGGAGATCACCTGGTTGATCGCAACGGATCCGAATGCGCAGATCTCGGTTATTTCGGGGCCTGGGCGGTTCCGCTGTTTCATTCGAACCTGAACTTCTCGGAAATTCGCCGCGAGGCAGCGCGCCTGCAGAAAATCGAAAGCGGGCACCTCGCGAATCCTGAACTCTCAGTATACGAAGGCGCGAGTCCGGATCTGGAAAATGGCCGAGTTTGTCGAGGCTCCGATGGAGCCGCTGCAGACGATAATCGACGAGATCGGGGTGCGCAGCGCAAGGCGCTTGACCGAAGCGCCGAAGATGGCGGATTTGTCGGGCTTTGGGCAGTTCCTGCGAAACCTCAAGAACCAGGGTATGCAGCCACATCTGATGGGCGAGTTTCCAGTCGGAGAACGACGATCCGCAGCGCCCGAAAGACCGGCGGCGCCCTTATCTGGTGCGATAGGCGCAAATGACCCGAAGGTTCGAGTATTTCATAATCTTTCGCGGAGATGCGGACGGGATCAAACTTCCTCGAGGAGAATCTGAACGACTGTCGGGGATCTGCACTGCTACGGAGAAGTCTACAATCCACAGCTTCATTGGCCATGCAGGCCAGACCCAGCTTTTAGGGGTATCACTTGCGGATCGCGAGGCTGATCCCGTTGGCCTGCTTGCCCGGATGAAACAGCAAACCGACGGGCTGCCAGGGTTTCGGTTCTTTCATGATCACGATCCGCGTATCAAGTCGCATTGCCTTGCCGATCCTGCCTGCGCCAAGATCATTCTGACCCGCAATCCTGTGGAAAGCTATGTCTCGCGCGAGATCGTGCGGCAAACAGGACAGTGGCGCATTGGCGACGCAAAGGGCGCGAAGACCGCGCGGGTCAGGTTCGATCCGGCCGAGTTCAAAGATCATCTTGCAGAGCAGGCAGGCATTCCAGCTGGACCTGTTGCGCGCCTTGCAGGCCAGCGGACAGACGGCGTTTTACCTCGACTACGAAGATATCGGCCAGGTTGACGTTCTGAACGGATTGGCGCGGTTTCTAGGACTTGAAGAGCGAAAAAAGTCGGCTTCACAGAAAACCAAAAAGCAGAATCCTCAGCCCCTGAATGATAAGGTTCAGAATTTCGACGAGATGGTCAAAGCACTGCGAATCGGTCGATCACTTCAATTTGTCGCGAACGCCAAACTTCGAACCGCGGCGCGGCCCGGTGGTGCCGAATTTTATTGCCGCAGCACGGTCGCCAGTGCTTTTCGTTCCAATCAAGGCTGGCCCTTCCAGCAGCATTGCAGCTTGGATGGCCGATCTTGATGGCGTGGCAGAGGCCGACCTTGAACACGGCTTTACCCAAAAGACCCTGCGGCACTGGAAGCGACAGCGCCAAGGCGCATCAGAGTTTTGCGGTTCTCCGACATCCGGTGGCGCGGCTTCACAGCGCTTTCGTGAATCATATCCTGATGCCCGGGCCCGAGTGCTATCGAGAGATTCGCGAGATCTTGCGCAAGACCTACGGATTGGCAATTCCGGAAAAGACGCCCGATGACGGCTATGATGCCGCTGCGCATCGCTCCGCCTTTCTGCAGTTCGCTGCCTTTGTTAAGGCCAATCTTTCCGGTCAGACCAGCATACGCGTTGATGGAGCTTGGGCGTCGCAATCCGAAATTCTGCGTGGCGTTTGCCAGTTCATGATCCCCGACCATGTGTTCCGCGAAGACGAGATCGACGCTGATCTGGCCTATCTGGCCCAAAAGGTAGGGATGTCGTCACCGGTCTACCAGCCTGACCATCGAGCGCGCGCCAGTTTCGTTGATGGCAATCTATGACGATAGCGTCGAAGAGGCTGTGAAGGCGGCCTACCAGAAAGACTATATGTTGTTCGGTTTTGGACCCTACCGCAAAGATCACGCGGCCTGAATCACAGGTCCGGCGGTCAGGATCGCATGCAGGGTGGCGGGATCGGAATTTGCGCGCAATTTGGAGCATATTGCTGCATCGCGCATCGTGCGAGACACAAGCGCCAGCGCCTTGAGATGCTCGACACCCGCATCGACGGGCGCGAACAGCGCAAAGACCAGATCCACCGGTTGCCGGTCGACCGCATCGAAATCCAGCGGTTTTTCCAGCCGCAGGAAGGCGCCAGCGACATGATCAAGCCCGACTATGCGGGCATGTGGCAAGGCAACGCCGTGTCCGACGCCAGTTGGTCCAAGGCTTTCTCGCTCCAGCAAGGCATCGACCACATCGTCGAGGTCAAGTCCGAACGCGACAGCGGCAATCTCTCCCAGATCCTGGAAAAGACGTTTCTTGCTGGTCGCTTTGCCTGCAACCTTGACGGCCGAAGGTTTCAATATGCTCGATAGTTCCATTATTCGCTGCTTTTGGGCCAATCCAGAGGGATTGGGAGGTCATGTCATGTTCTTGGGATCAATCCATCCGATGTTCCCGTCCTCGCGGCGGTAGACCACATTGATCCCATTGTTCCCTTCGTTTCGGAAAACGAGCACGGGGGCACCGACCAACTCCATCTGCATAACCGCTTCGCCGACAGAGATGGATGGGATCTTGGTCTCCATCTCGGCGATGATCATGGGCTGAAGCGAATCCGGTTCCGCGTCGTCTACATCTTCCGATGCGGCGAGGATATAGGATGATGCGCCAGAGAGTTCAACAGGTTCCACGCGATCGCGGTGGTGATCCTTGAGGCGGCGCTTGTAACGACGTAACTGCTTGTCCAGTTTCTCGTTGCACTTGTCGAAGGCGCTGTAGATTTCGGTGGCATGTGCCTTGGCTTGCGTCGTAAGGCCGGTGGACAGGTGAACGATCGCCTCGCAGACGAATTCATGCGCACTTTTCGAGAAAATCACGTTGGCGTCGGTCGGACGGCCAGCATATTTGGCAAGAACCTCGATCCATCTCGGACTGGACATGGGCCTGAAGCGCCTCACCGATATCGATTTGCCTGCCGCTGATCTGGTAACGCATGATTTCTCCTTCAGGTGATATCGACCGGGCATTCCGGGGCATCCGTGAACTGGCTGCAAAGGAATAATGGTCTGTGGGAATTTTTCGGCCCGATTGAGTCGGGCGCGTTCTGAACAAGGCAGACTGGCGGCATCGCTCGAACGATGAAAGAACATATTTTCATTGGTTTCATTTGGCGACATCCGGGGCCTAGCTGTCAATAGAATCCGAAGGTCGTGCGGCTGACTTAGCCAATCCTGAAACTTTGTCCAAGGTAAACACGGCGCACATTTTCATCCCGCACAACCTCTTCGGCGGTGCCGCTCATCAGAACCTTGCCGTCATGCAAGATGTAGGCGCGATCGACGATATCCAGCGTCTCGCGTACATTGTGATCAGTGATCAGCACGCCGATGCCGCGGGTCTTCAGGTCTGCGACCAGCGCGCGAATTTCGCCCACGGCAATCGGATCGACGCCGGCGAAAGGTTCGTCCAGCAGCACATATTTCGGGATCAGCCGCAAGGCAGCGGGCGATTTCGACGCGGCGCCGTCTCGCCGCCCGAGAGCGACAGTGCGGATGCGCGCCGCAGATGCGTGATCGAGAATTCGGACAGCAATTCTTCCAGCCGCTCTTTGCGGGTCGAGCGATCCTTTGCGGCAATTTCAAGAATCGCAAGGATGTTGTCTTCGACCGTCAAACCACGAAAGATCGACGCTTCCTGTGGCAGGTATCCGATGCCCAGCTTGGCCCGGCGATACATCGGCAGATTGGTTACATCGCGTCCGTCGATCATGACCTGACCGCCTTCCGGCATGACCAGCCCGGCGATTGCATAGAAACAAGTGGTCTTTCCGGATCCGTTCGGACCCAGCAGCGCAACAACCTCGCCCCGGCCAAGTTCCATGCTGACATCGCGGATCACCAGGCGCTTGCGATAGCTTTTGCGCAGATTGACGACATGCAGACCAGCGCCACCTGCCGAAACGGTCAGATCAGCAGGCGGGACCATCAGTTGCCGCCGGTTTGAAGGATCGACTTCACGCGACCTTCCATCACGCCAGTGCCGTCGTCCATGTTCACGACAAGACGCTCGCCAGACAGAATGTTCTGGCCCTGAGTCAGGATCACATTGCCGGTCATCAGCATGGTGCCATCGGGAACCGAGTAATCCGCGCTCTCACCTTCCGCAGCTTCAGGACCGTTCACGAAAGTGACGTTCCCTGTCGCCAGCACCCGCGCGACCTCTCCCGTTGATTTCCCGTCTTTCATCGCGTACTCGACCCGGACCTCATTCGCCGACAATCGCATTTCACCCTGTCCGACAAGAACGCTTCCGGTGAATATTGCGGTGCCATCGGTCTGATCCACGCGCAGCGAATCCGCTGTCACCTCTACGGGAAGCGAGGGGTCGCGTGGTCCGCTGCCAAAGGCAACATCGGTTCCCTGTGCCGATGCCACAGTCGAAATAACGGCGAAAAGAATTGCGGTGAACAGGGGAATGCGAAGCTTCATGGCGATCCAGCAGCCTTTTCTTTCGGTGTGTATATCAGTTTCACCCCATCGTTGAAAACAACGACGTAACCGCCGCTTCCAGCCTTGGGTGATTTGAGTTCCATGTGCATCCTGCCCGCTTCGATCCTACCCTCGGGTCCGTCCACAATCACTGCTGTTTCGGTTTCCACTTCCGAGCCGTCCAGCAGCGCCCGCATTTCTTCAGTGGTCATCTTGTAGCCGGTGGAGCTTGTCATCACGACACCGCCGGTCAGCAGTGCGTCCTGCCTGTCTGAATTGAAGGTTCCGGCAAGGGCTGCGATATCCAGCACAGTTCCATCTGTCTGCTTGATCTGGGCATCAAGTTTGTTGGCATTGATGATCTCGGGATGATCGAGTTGCGGGCGCGCACTTTCGGCAATCAGGGTTATGGCAGCGCCATTCGCTGCGACGCCGGAATAGTTCGGCGCCCCAATCCGCTGTTCTCGCGCGAACTCCTGGGCATCGACATTCGCATATGGCAGTGTTTGCGATGGCTCGATCGTTCTTGATAGCAGAAAAAGCGTGGAAAGAATGCCGAGCGCGAGAAGCGGCAGCAGGATCTTGAGCCAAGCGACGACACGGGAATAGGCATTGTCATAAAGCGCCATGCTTAAACCACGCCGGCGCGTAGGCAATCATGGATGTGCAAGATGCCTTGCGCCGCACCGTTTTGCGTGGGGTCGACAACAAACAGGCACGTAATTTTGCGCTGGTTCATCAGCGCCACCGCCTCTTCGGCAAGCGCGTCGGGCCGGATGGTCGTGGGACTGGCGGTCATCACTTTCTCGGCAGTCATGGAAAGCAGCCCATCCATGTGACGCCGCAAATCGCCGTCGGTGATAATGCCGACGAGTGCGCCAGTGCCGGCGGTCACGCCGACGACGCCAAAGCCTTTTTGGCTGATCGCCAGAAGCGCCTCGGTCATCGGCGTGCCGGAACGCACAAGCGGCATATCCGGGTGCATCAGGTCGCGAACACGGGATAGGCGGGCGCCCAGCTTGCCGCCGGGGTGAAATTCGCGGAAATCTTCGGGCGTGAAGCGGCGATGTTCCATCAGCGCAATTGCCAGCGCATCGCCAAGCGCCAGCGTCATGGTGGTGCTGGTGGTCGGCACGATGCCTTTGTCGCACGCCTCTTCGGCAGCGGGCAGCACGATCGCCACGTCGGATTGCCGCAACAACGTGCTGTCGGTGCGACCTGCTACCCCGATCAGCGGAATTCCGAAATCGGCGGGTATAGGCCACGAGGTTGGCCAGTTCCGGTGTTTCGCCCGAGTTCGACAGGACCAGCGCCACATCCCCCTTGGCCATCATGCCAAGGTCGCCGTGGCTTGCCTCGGCGGGATGGACGAAATGCGCCGGCGTTCCGGTGCTGGCCAGTGTCGAGGCGATCTTGCGAGCGATATGGCCGGATTTCCCCATGCCAGACACGATCACGCGGCCGGGCGCATCAAGTATCAGTTGCGCGGCCGCTGCGAAGCTGTCGCCAAGCGCATCGGTCAGCAATCCAAGTGCCTCGGCTTCGCGCTGAATGACACGGCGACCGGCTGCCAGGATGGTATCATGGGTCATGCTGCTCATCTGCCCTATCTAGTGGGCGAAGATATCAATTTCAGGCCATCCGGCCAGATCTAGCTTCGCACGTGCGGGCAGGAAGTCGAAGCAGGCCTGTGCCAGCTCGGTGCGACCCTCGCGAGCAAGGCGCGCGTCAAGCTGCTCTTTCAATTTGTGCAGGTGCAGCACATCCGAGGCGGCGTAGTCCAGTTGCGCCTTGCTCAGACTTTCGGCCCCCCAGTCACTCATCTGTTGCTGCTTCGAGACATCGACCGACAGCAATTCCTCCAGTAGAAATTTTAGCCCGTGCCGATCGGTATAGGTGCGGATCAGCTTCGAGGCGATCTTGGTGCAATAGACCGGAGCCGTCAGCGTGCCGAACGCGTTCAGCAATGCGGCAATATCGAAGCGGCCGAAATGAAACAGCTTCAGAACATTGGGATCGGCCAGCATCCGGCAAAGGTTGGGCGCTATGGTCTGGCCCTTCTCGATCTGCACTAGATGCGCGTTGCCGTCGCCGCCCGACATTTGCACGACACAAAGCCGATCGCGGTTGCGGATTCAAGCCCATGGTTTCGCAGTCTATGGCAACGATCGGGCCAAGGTCGAGATGGTCCGGAAGGTCGTTCTGGTAGAGGAAATTCGCCACTCGTGGCCCCTTGATTCAGAGGGGATGGTGCCCAGGAGAGGACTCGAACCTCCACATCGTTGCCAATACTAGCACCTGAAGCTAGCGCGTCTACCAATTCCGCCACCTGGGCAGGTGTCGTGAAGCCGCGATGTAAACACGCGATCCGCGGCTGTCAACGGGGGTTCGGCGGATTCCCTGGGCAGGATAGCGTCTTGTCCCCTTGGCTGCGGAAAGCTATTGAACTGCCAACAGACATGGAGATGCAGATGTCGAAACTGGTCACCATCTACGGCGGCTCGGGCTTTGTCGGTCGTTACATTGCGCGGCGCATGGCAAAAGAGGGCTGGCGCGTGCGCGTTGCGGTCCGCCGCCCGAACGAAGCGATGTTCGTTAAACCCTTTGGCACCGTCGGGATGGTCGAACCGGTATTCTGCAATATTCGTGACGATGCGTCTGTGCGTCAGTGATGATCGGTGCGGATGCCGTGGTGAACTGCGTCGGCACGTTCAGCAAGGGCGGCAAGAACAATTTCGATGCGGTTCAGCATGAAGGCGCGGAACGGATCGCGCGGATCGCTGCGGAACAGGGCGTCGGACAATGGTCCATATCTCCGCCTTGGGTGCTGATGCCGAAAGCGACAGTATGTATGCCCAGACAAAGGCCATGGGCGAAGCAAGGCGTGCTGGCGCATTTTCCCGAAGGCCATGATCTCTGCGACCGTCGGTGATCTTTGGGCCGGAAGACGGCTTTCTTCAACAAGTTTGCCAGCATGTCCCGGCTAGGTCCGGTGCTGGCGCTGGTCGGCGGCGAAACCCGGTTTCAGCCTGTCTATGTCGATGATGTTGCACAAGCCGCTGTAAAGGGCGTTCTGGGCGAGGCTCCTGCGGGTGTTTACGAACTCGGCGGCCCGATGTCAGCACGCTGCGAGAGCTGATGCAGCAGATGCTGGACGTGATCGGCGGCGGCGTTTGATCGTGAACTTGCCGTTCTGGATTGGCGCGCTTATCGGGTCCGGGTTCGACATGCTGCAGGCGGTCACGCTTGGGCTGTTTCACGAATTCGGTGCTGACCCGCGATCAGGTGCGCAGCCTGCGCCACGACAATGTGGTCAGCGAGGACGCGAAAGGTCTCGCCGATCTGGGTATCAAGCCCGTCGCACTTGAAGCGGTGTTGCCGGACTATCTTTGGCGCTATCGCCCGTCGGGCCAATATGACGCGATCAAGGACAGCGCCAAGAACCTGCGCAAGATCTGATCGGCAAGTCACGATGACCGAAAATTCACTGTTCGTTGCCCTGTTTCTGGGGCTGTCTGGAAGGGCTGACAGAGTTCATTCCGGTATCCTCGACCGGGCATATCCTGCTGGGCGGACATTTCCTTGGACTTCAATTCGGCGGGCAAGACCTTTGAGGTGGTGATCCAGCTTGGGCGCGATAATTGCGATCCTGATTGTCTACGCTGGCAAACTGTTCTCGGTCTTTGCGGCCGCGCCGCACGATCCGACGGCGCGTCGGTTCATCCTGTCGGTCCTGATCGCGTTCCTGCCGGCTGTCGTGGTCGGCGTACTGGCACATGACGTTATCAAGACCGTGCTCTTCGAAACGCCGATGCTGATCGCGGTCATGCTGATCCTTGGCGGCATCGTGCTGCTGTTCGTCGACGGAATGGCGATCAACCCGAAATACAACGATGCGATGCATTTCCCGATCCCGATGGCACTTGGCGATTGGCGTCATTCAATGCCTTGCAATGATCCCGGGTGTGTCTCGCAGCGGGGCGACGATTGTCGGGGCATTGCTGATGGGTGCCGATAAGCGATCGGCGGCGGAGTTTTCCTTTTATCTGTCGATGCCGACAATGGCGGGTGCATTTGCTTATGATCTTTTCAAGAATCGCGACGTTCTGGACCTGAGCTCCGTTACGGAAATCGCCGTTGGATTTGCGGCGGCATTTGTGGCTGGCGATGTTCGTCGTTCGGGGGCTGTTGGCCTACGTAAGTCGCCGTGGTTATTCGGTTTTTGGCTGGTGGCGAATTATCGTCGGGTGCGGCGGCAGCAATTGCTTTGAGTCTGGGATACTGACCTATAGGTCATAATCAGTTACCTAAAATTTATTGATTGCGTCCGAATTTTTGCCAGACGGCCAAAAAAAATCGGCTATAGGTCAGTATGGCTGCCTTTTATTCGCTCGCAATGCGATTTATTAGGGCGTTCTGGCTAGTTTGGGAGGTTGGGCATGGCGAAAGAAGTTATGTTGAAATTCGTGACCGTGGAACGGGACATGCCGGAGAAGCGGGTGGCGACTGTGCGGCGGTTGGATTTCAAGGAGATCTATGCCGAGTACGCCGACCAGAAGGCCGCCGAGCAGGCGGGGCGGTGCAGCCAGTGCGGGGTGCCGTATTGCCAGAGCCATTGCCCGCTTGCACAACAACATCCCGGACTGGCTGCGGCTGACCGCGACGGGAAGGTTGCGCGAGGCTTATGACGTCAGCCAGGCGACCAATACCTTCCCGGAGATCTGCGGACGGATCTGCCCTCAGGACCGGCTTTGCGAAGGCAATTGCGTGATCGAAACAGGCCGGCCATGGCACGGTCACCATCGGTGCGGTCGAGAAGTACATCACCGATACCGCGTTCGAGGAGGGCTGGGTGCAGCCGATCCGGCCGCGACCGAACGCCCGGAATCCGTGGGCATCATCGGGGCCGGTCCGGGCGGGCTGGCGGCGGCGGACATGCTGCGGCGCGCAGGTGTGCAGGTGACGGTTTATGACCGTTACGATCGGGCCGGCGGCCTGATGACCTACGGCATTCCCGGCTTCAAGCTGGAGAAGGACATCGTGATGAAGCGGATCGAGCAATTGCGCGATGGCGGGGTTGAATTCGTGATGAATTGCAACGTCGGTGAGGACCTGTCGTTCGACGCTATCCGGGGCAAGCACGATGCAGTGCTGATCGCCACGGGGGTCTATAAATCAACGGATTTGCAGGCTCCTGGGTCGGGCGCCGAGGGCGTCGTGCGAGCGATCGACTATCTGACCGCCAGCAACCGCAAGAGCTTTGGCGACGACGTGCCGGAATTCGACATCCGGAGAGTTGAATGCCGACGGGAAACGCGTTGTCGTGATCGGCGGCGGCGACACCGCGATGGACTGTGTGCGCACGGCCGTCCGGCAGGGCGCGACAAGCGTCAAATGCCTGTATCGCCGCGACCGGGCAAACATGCCGGGCAGCCAGCGTGAGGTGGCGAATGCCGAGGAAGAAGGGGTGGAATTCGTCTGGCTTTCCGCGCCCAAGGGGTTTTCTGGCGGCGACAAGGTAGACGGCGTGATGGTGCAGAAGATGCGCCTTGGAGCGCCCGATGCCAGCGGCCGGCAGAGCCCCGAAATCATTGAGGGTTCCGACTATACCGAAGCGGCTGATCTGGTCATTCAGGCGCTGGGATTCAGCCCTGAAGACCTGCCGAAACTATGGGGCGTGCCAGAGTTGGAAGTGACACGCTGGGGGACGATCAAGGCCGACTTCCGTACCCATGAAACCAGCATGGACGGTGTGTATGCCTGCGGCGATATTCAGCGCGGCGCCAGCCTTGTGGTTTGGGCGATCCGCGATGGGCGCGAGGCGGCTGAAGCGATTTTGGAGTACTTGAGTTCAACTGCTGCGATGGCGGCCGAATAGCCGTGTTGTACATGATCTTGTATGCGTTTCTTAAAACATCGCAGAATGTTTGACGCGAAGTTGTACAACATTACCGCGAAATCCCCCGGACCCGACCGGAATTCGCCGAAATCCGGGGCAGAGCCGAAATCGCCGACCAAGACAGTACCGCTGACCCATAGGATGAACGAAGGGTTAAGACGATGACGGACAGGACAGGACAATGCATGTGCGGCGCGGTGCGCTTTTCGGCACGCAATGTCACGTCTGAAACCGGCGCCTGCCATTGCAAGATGTGCCAGCGCTGGGCCGGGTCGACGCTGATTGCGGTCACTGTGCCCGCGACCGACATCGACTGGACCGGGCTGGAAAACGTAGGGCGCATCCAGTCCAGCGACTGGGCCGAGCGCGGCTGGTGCAATGAATGCGGATCGGGTCTTTGGTACCGGATCACCGCCAAGGGGCCAGAGGAAGGGGATTACGAGATCCCGATTGGCCTGTTTGACGACGCGGACGGATTCAAACTGGTCCGCGAGATTTTCGTAGACCGCAAGTCGGACAGCTTCGATCTGGCAGGAGAGCACAAGATGATGACTGAAGCCGAAGTGTTCGCATTATACGGCGTCTCGGAAAGCGGAGCGTGATCATGGCCGACCAAACCATCATCCGCGGCCATTGCCTGTGCGGCGCAGTCACGATCACACTTGACGGTGAGTACGACAAGACGGTCGGTGCCTGTCACTGTCGCATGTGCCAGCGGTCGTCGGGTGGTCTGTTTTTGGCGTTCGATGCGCAGCCCAATGCCGTCACCGTGACCGGCGACGTTACGCGCTATGCCTCGTCCGAGTTTGCGGAGCGTGCCTTTTGCCCGCAATGCGGCTCGCCGCTCTGGCTTCGGGATACGGACCGGGATGATGCAGTCTATGAGCTGATGCCCGGCCTATTCGACGAGGCGCGCGACTGGCCGCTGAGATCGGAAATCTACATTGATCGGGCCTTGATCTCTGCGCAGTTGGCCGGAAATCATCGCCGCAGCACCCGCGCTGAATACGAGGCAGGCAACCCCTTTGTCGAAGGAGACAACCCATGACCACTTATGATGAAGCCTGGGCCGCCGCCGAAGAGGCCAAGCGCAAGTGGATGGCGGAAAACAGCCTCTATACCGAGGATTCCGAGCATTCCTCTTGCGGGGTCGGACTGGTGGTGTCGATCGACGGCAAGAAAAGCCGCAAGGTCGTGGAAAACGGGATCGACGCGCTGAAAGCTGTCTGGCACCGGGGTGCTGTAGACGCCGATGGCAAGACCGGCGACGGGGCCGGCATTCATGTGCAGATTCCGGTGCCGTTCTTTTACGGTCAGGTCGAGCGCACGGGCCATAATCCCCGCATGGGTGAGCTAATCGCCGTGGGTCAGGTGTTTTTGCCGCGCACGGATTTCGGCGCTCAGGAAACCTGCCGGACCATCGTGGAAACCGAAGTTCTGCGGATGGGTCATTACATCTACGGCTGGCGGCATGTGCCGGTGAACACCGCCTGTCTGGGCGACAAGGCCAATGCGACGCGGCCCGAGATCGAGCAGATCCTGATCTCGAACGCGAAAGGTGTGGATGAAGAGCAGTTCGAGCGCGAGCTGTACGTGATCCGGCGGCGGATCGAGAAGGCGGCGGCGGCGGCGCAGATCGCGGGGATGTATATCTGTTCACTGTCGTGCCGGTCGATCATCTACAAGGGCATGATGCTGGCGCAGGATGTGGCCGAGTTCTACACCGATCTGCAAGATGAGCGGTTCGAGAGCGCCTTTGCGATCTATCACCAGCGCTATTCGACCAACACCTTCCCGCAGTGGTGGCTGGCGCAGCCGTTCCGGATGCTGGCCCATAACGGCGAGATCAACACGCTGAAGGGCAACCTGAACTGGATGCGAAGCCACGAGATCAGGATGGCCTCGGGCGCGTTCGGGGACATGGCTGAGGATATCAAGCCGATCGTGCCGAAGGGAACATCGATTCCGGCGCGTTAGACGCTGTTTTCGAGGTGCTGGTGCGGGCGGGGCGCTCGGCGCCGATGGCCAAGACGATGCTGGTGCCAGAGGCGTGGTCGAAATCTGCGATCGAGATGCCACAGGCGTGGCAGGACATGTATTCCTATTGCAACGCGGTGATGGAGCCGTGGGACGGCCCCGCCGCGCTGGCGATGACCGATGGGCGCTGGGTGTGTGCCGGGCTGGATCGGAACGGGCTGCGGCCGATGCGGTATGTGGTGACTGCCGACGGGATGCTGATCGCCGGATCCGAGGCCGGGATGGTGCCGGTGCACGAGGCCAACGTTGTCGAGAAGGGCGCGCTGGGGCCCGGGCAGATGATTGCCGTCGATATAGCCGAGGGCCGACTTTACCACGACCGCGAGATGAAGGACCGGCTTGCGGCGGGGCAACCCTATGCAGAGTGGATCGAGAAGGTGGTGCCGCTGAACGAATTGCTGCGCGATGTGCCGGAAAAGGCTCTGTTCAAGGGGGCGGAGCTGCGCAAGCGGCAGATCGCGGCCGGGTATACGCTGGAAGAGGTCGAACAGATTCTGGCGCCGATGGCGGAGGACGGCAAAGAGGCGCTGGCGAGTATGGGCGACGATACGCCGAGTGCCGTGTTGTCGGTGCAGTACCGGCCGCTGAGCCATTTCTTCCGGCAGAACTTCAGCCAGGTGACGAACCCGCCGATTGACAGCCTGCGCGAGGCGCGGGTGATGAGCCTGAAAACGCGGTTCGGGAACTTGAAGAACGTGCTGGACGAGGATTCGAGCCAGACCGAAATATTGGTGCTGGAAAGCCCGTTCATCGCGAATGGCGAGTTTGACGATATGGTGCGGCAGTTCGAGCAGAACGTGGCGCTGATCGACTGTAGCTTCGCCGATGAGGGGCCGGATGCGTTGCGGCAGGCGCTGGAGCGGATCCGGGCCGAGGCCGAAGATGCGGTGCGCTCGGGCGCGGGGCATCTGGTGCTGACGGATGAGCATCAGGACGAGACCAAGGTTGCCATCCCGATGATCCTTGCGACAAGTGCGGTGCATTCATGGCTGACAAGCAAGGGGTTGCGGACGTTTTGCAGCCTGAACGTGCGGGCGGCGGAGTGTATCGACACGCATTACTTCGCGGTGCTGATCGGCGCGGGGGCGACGACGGTGAACCCCTACCTGGCACAAGACACCATCAACGACCGCGTCGAACGCGGGCTGATCGAGGGCTCTTTGCTGGACGCGATGCGGCGCTATCGCGATGCGATTGATGCGGGCTTGCTGAAAATCATGTCGAAGATGGGGATCAGCGTGATCTCCAGCTATCGCGGCGGTCTGAACTTTGAGGCCGTGGGGCTGAGCCGCGCCATGGTTGCCGAGTATTTCCCCGGCATGCACAGCCGGATCTCTGGCATCGGGGTTTCCGGCATCCAGCGCAAGGCGGCGCAGGTTCATGCGCGCGGCTGGAAGTCTGGCACGGATGTGCTGCCCATTGGCGGCTTTTACAAGGCGCGGGCCAAGGGCGAGACCCATGCCTGGGAAGCGCAGAGCATGCATATGCTGCAATCGGCCTGCGATAGAGCCTCTTTCGAGATGTGGAAGCAGTATTCGGCGAAGATGCGAAGCAATCCGCCGATCCATCTGCGCGACCTTCTGGACATCAAGCCGATCGGCCATCCGGTGCCGATCGAAGAGGTGGAAAGCATCACCTCAATCCGCAAGCGGTTCGTGACGCCGGGGATGAGCCTTGGTGCGCTGTCGCCCGAAGCCCACAAGACGCTGAACATTGCGATGAACCGCATTGGCGCGAAGTCTGATAGCGGCGAGGGCGGCGAGGACCCGGCGCATTTCACGCCAGAGCCAAATGGCGACAATCCATCGGCGAAGATCAAGCAGGTGGCTTCGGGCCGGTTTGGCGTGACCGCCGAGTATCTGAACAATTGCGAAGAGCTGGAGATCAAGGTTGCGCAGGGTGCCAAGCCCGGCGAGGGTGGGCAGTTGCCTGGCATGAAGGTTACGGAACTGATCGCGCGCCTGCGGCATTCGACGCCGGGGGTGATGCTGATCTCGCCGCCACCGCACCACGATATCTATTCGATCGAGGATTTGGCGCAGCTGATCTACGACCTCAAGCAGATCAATCCGCGGGCCAAAGTGACGGTCAAACTGGTGGCCGCATCCGGTGTTGGAACGATCGCCGCCGGGGTCGCGAAGGCCAAAGCAGATGTTATTTTGATCTCTGGCCATAACGGCGGCACCGGGGCCAGCCCCGCGACGAGCATCAAATATGCGGGTCTACCGTGGGAAATGGGGCTGACCGAAGCGCATCAGGTTCTGGCGATGAACAACCTGCGCGAACGCATCACGCTGCGCACCGATGGCGGTTTGCGGACCGGGCGCGATATAGTGATGGCGGCGATGATGGGGGCCGAGGAATACGGGATTGGCACGGCGGCGCTGATTGCGATGGGCTGCATCATGGTGCGTCAGTGCCAATCGAACACCTGTCCGGTGGGCGTCTGCACGCAAGACCCGAAGCTGCGTGAAAAATTCACCGGCAGTGCCGAGAAGGTGGTGAACTTGATCACGTTCTACGCGCAGGAAGTGCGTGAGATTCTGGCCAGCATCGGGGCGCGGTCTTTGGATGAGGTGATCGGGCGCGCCGACCTGCTGACGCAGGTTTCACGCGGCTCGGCGCATCTTGACGATCTGGATCTGAACCCGCTTTTGATCACTGTCGATGGCGCGGACCGGATCGTTTATGACCGCTCGAAGCCGCGCAATGCGGTGCCCGACACGCTGGATGCCGAGATCGTGGCCGATGCCGCGCGGTTCTTGCAGGACGGCGAGAAGATGCAGCTTTCCTATGCGGTGCGCAATACGCACCGGACCATCGGCACGCGCACATCCAGCCATATCGTGCAGAAATTCGGGATGCGGAACAATCTGCAACCCGATCACCTGACGGTAAAGCTGACGGGATCGGCCGGCCAGTCGCTGGGCGCGTTCGCCGCACCGGGGCTGAAGCTGGAAGTTTCGGGCGACGCCAACGACTATGTCGGAAAAGGGCTGTCTGGTGGCACGATTGTGGTGCGGCCGCCGATGCACTCTCCGCTTGTTGCCAGTGAGAATACAATCATAGGAAATACGGTTCTTTATGGTGCCACTGATGGACATTTGTTCGCGGCTGGTCGTGCAGGAGAGCGGTTTGCTGTGCGCAACTCGGGCGCGAAGGTGGTGATCGAGGGCTGTGGCTCTAACGGGTGCGAATACATGACCGGCGGGGTTGCCGTGATCCTGGGGCAGATCGGTGCGAACTTCGGCGCCGGGATGACCGGGGGGATGGCCTATCTCTATGATCCCAAAGGAATAGTTCAGGATTATCTGAACCTTGAAACGCTGGTAACCTGCCCCGTCAGCGTGCCGCATTGGGAGGCCGAGCTGAAAGGCCTGATCGAGCGTCATGCCGTCGAGACAGGCAGTATCAAGGCACGTGAAATCCTGAACGACTGGCAGGCCGAGAAGCGTTATTTTCTGCAGGTTTGCCCGCACGAGATGCTGGTGCATCTGACGCACCCGCTGACCCTGGAAGCGGGCGCGATGCCCGCCGAGTAGCCGGATTTCAGCCGCAGGTTGAGCGAGTTCTCGCCGCAATCTGGCGGGTTCTGACGCAATTGCGCATGAAAACAGCCTTGTTTGCGAAACTTTTAGCCATTTTTCCCCGTTAAATTCGTTAGCGAACAGTTAATAATGGTCGCTGATATGCCAACGTCTTATCTAGATCAGTTTTTCATCATGGATCCCTCGGCGCCGCCGGCGTTCGGGACGAGCCTGGCCGTGGTCAAGTACACGCTGATCGACCAGAATAACGACAACGATTTCGACCGGTTCAACAATGACAGCGTGAATGGGTCGGATATCAGGCAGTCCTATCCGGGTGACACGGTTACGGTGAATGTGCCGGGTGTGGGCAATGTGACCTATACCGGCATCACGTTCTATCTTGCCAGCGGGCAGGTCGTGTTCACGCCCAATGACGGGCAGGCGCTTGAAGATGGCACGTTCGTCACGTCGACATTTGTCAATTCGCAGGGGCCGTTGCTGGTCAGCCAGCTGGGACCGCCCTGTTTTGCCGCCGGAACCCGGATCGCCACCGTGCGCGGCGAGGTGGCGGTTGAGGATCTGCGGGTCGGCGATCTGGTGCAGACGATGGACAGCGGTCTGCAGCCGATCCGCTGGATGGGCGGCCGTGCGATGCGCGGCACAGGAGATTTCGCGCCGATCCGGTTCAAGGCCGGGCGCGGTGGGCAATGTGCGCGATCTGGTGGTTTCGCCGATGCACCGCATCCTGGTGCGCGGCTGGCAGGCCGAGCTGTATTTTGGCGATACCGAGGTGCTGGTGCCGGCGAAGCATCTGGTGGATGGCGATCAGGTGGTGATTGATCCGGAGGATGAGGTCGAATATTTCCACATTCTGTTCGACCAGCACGAGGTGATCTTTTCCGAAGGCGCCGCCGACAGAAAGCTTCTTTCCCGGCGAGCAGATCCTGAGGAGGCGATGCCGAAGTGCGGGAGGAGCTGGAGGCGTTGTTCCCAGAGCTGTTCGAGGGCGATGGTGACGCGGCAGTTTGTTCGCAGACCGCGCGGCGGACGGTGGATGGTCGCGATGCGCGCTGTGCTGCGCGCGGCGTGAACTGCGCAAGATGCGGCTATACGGGGTCTTGACCGGACCGCGCCCGGCCGTGGCTATTGGCGCCGTGGCACAGGCAAGCAAGAAGAAACCGGCAGAGAAGAGCAGCCGAGCGAGACATCCGCGACGGCCAAGGTGCGGGTGCGCCTGACCCGGCTGGTCGCTGAAATGGGTCTTGCGCGGCGGGCTGGCGGCAGTTGCTTCTGCTGTTGCTGGCGGTGCTGGGCTATGCGGTGTTCAACCCGCCCGACAACGCCCTACATGGCCGCCGAGGCGCGGCGGCTGGGCGGGGTCGATCACATCTGGGTCGATATCGAAGAGATCGCGCCGGTGATGGCGCGCTCGGTCGTGGCCGGGCGAGGATGCGAATTACTGTCTGCATTGGGGCTTTGACATGGCCGCGATCCGGGACGCACTGGAAGATGGCTCTGGGCGCGGGGCATCGACGATTTCTCAGCAGGTGGTCAAGAATGCCTATCTGTGGCAGGGGCGCACCTGGGCGCGCAAGGCGCTGGAGGCGGTGATGACGCCGGCGGTCGAGCTGGTCGTGGTCGAAGCGGCGGATCCTGGAGGTCTATCTGAACGTCGCCGAGTTCGGCGAGGGCGTGTTCGGCGTGGAAGCGGCGGCGCGGACCTATTTCCGGGTCGGGCCCGGCGAGTTGACGGCGACGCAGGCGGCGCGGCTGGCGGCGGTGCTGCCCAGCCCCAAGAAACGCTCGGCGGCAAGACCCGTCGGCTTTCGTGCGACGGCGCGCGGCGGCGATTGCCGACGGTGCCGCGACGATCGCGGCGGATGGACGCGCAGATTGTTTCGAGAGTTGAAATCGCGCCCCGAACGCGGCATTGAGGGTGAAAATCCCGCAAGGGTTGATCTGCCGATGATCCGATCTGTTCCACGTGCCGCTGTCGCCGTTCTGCCGCAAGGTGCGCCTGTCGCTGGCCGAGAAGAAGCTGGAGGTGGAGCTGGTCGAGGAGAAGTACTGGGAACAGGACGCCGATTTCCTGCGCCGCAACCCGGCGGGCAAGGTGCCGGTTCTGAAGATGGACGGGCGGATGATGGCCGAAAGTGCCGCGATCTGCGAATACATCGAAGAACGCCACCCCGAGCCGGTCGTTGATGCCGAGTAGCCCCGAGGCGCGCTATGAGGTGCGGCGGATCGTCAGCTGGTTCGACGACAAGTTCCATCAGGAGGTGACCTCGAAGCTGCTTTACGAGCGGGTCAACAAGAAGATGATGGGGCAGGGCTATCCGGATTCGAAGAACGTGAAGGCCGGGGCGAAGGCGATCAAGTATCATCTGGATTATATGGGCTGGCTGCTGGATCAGCGGCGCTGGCTGGCGGGCGATGCGATGACACTGGCCGATTTCGCCGGTGCGGCGCATCTGTCGTCGCTGGATTACATCAGCGATGTGGACTGGCACCGGAATGCCAACGTCAAGGACTGGTACGCGAAGATCAAGTCGCGGCCTGCGTTCCGGTCGATCCTGGCCGATCAGGTGTCGGGGTTCCGGCCGCCGGCGCATTACTCGGATCTGGATTTTTGAGTGTGTCGGGCAGGCACGGGGGGCTGTCTGCCCCCGGACCCCCGAGGATATTTCTGAGACAAGATGAAGACATGGACGGACGAGCTGAAGGAGCGGCTGGTCGCAGCAGGCGCTGGCCGAGGGGTTTTCCGCGCGTCGGTGTGACGCGGCCGGATGCGGTGCCGGAGGCTGGCGGAGCGGTTGGCGGCGTTTGTCGAGGCCGGGATATCACGGGCAGATGGGCTGGATGGCCGAGCGGATGGGCTGGCGCGGCGATCCGGCGGCGCTTTGGCCCGAGGCGCGGTCGGTGGTGATGCTGGCGGAGGCCTATACGCCGGAGCATGATCCGCTGGACGGTGCTGGAGCAGCGCGATCGGGGGGCGATTTCGGTCTATGCGCAGGGGCGGGATTATCATGACATCGTCAAGAAGCGGCTGAAGCGGGTCGGGCGCTGGCTGCTGGATCAGGCGGGGGGCGAGATCAAGGTGTTCGTCGACACGGCACCGGTGATGGAAAAGCCGCTGGCGGCGGCGGCGGGGTTGGGCTGGCAGGGCAAGCACACCAATTTGCTGAGCCGGGAGTTGGGCAACTGGTTCTTTCTCGGCGCGATCTTCACCACGATCGAATTGCCGGTGGATGCGCCGGAGGCCGAGAATTGCGGGACCTGCCGGGCCTGTCTGGATATCTGCCCGACGGATGCGTTTCCGGCACCGTTCCGGCTGGATGCGCGGCGCTGCATTTCCTATCTGACGATCGAGCATCACGGGCCGGTGGATCCGGAGTTGCGCGGGCAAGATGGGCAACCGGATTTATGGCTGTGACGATTGTCTGGCGGTCTGTCCGTGGAACAAGTTTGCAGTGGCGGCGCAGGAGCTGCGCTATGCCGGCAGCGGCGATCTGAAAGCGCCGAGGCTGGCTGATCTGGCGGTGCTGGACGATGCCGCGTTTCGGGCGAAGTTCTCCGGCAGTCCGATCAAGCGGATCGGGCGGGACCGGTTCGTGCGAAATGTGCTTTATGCGATCGGCAATTCCGCCGATCCGAGGTTGCGCGAGGTGGCGCAGGGATCTGTGCGAGGATGCCGATCCGGTTGTGGCCGATGCGGCGCGCTGGGCGGTTGCCCGGTTGAGACTAACGCGGCATAGAAACGGGCTGAGGGGCGGAAAGAGAGCAGGTATGCGAGAGATATGGACGCAGGGCCGCACTGGTGCTGATGCTGGGCGGGTTGGCCGGATGTGCCGTTTGGCCCGGAGCGCGAAGCGCAAGCGGAAGACAGGCGACGGCGGGCTGCATCCCGGCGAGACGCCGGAAGTGCGGCGGCTGATCAACAAGTATTCGGGTATTTACGACGTGCCGCGTTCGCTGGTACATCGGGTGGTGCAGCGCGAAAGCGGCTATAACCCGGCGGCGCGGAACGGGCCCTATTACGGGCTGATGCAGATCCATCCGCAGACGGCAGCGACGATGGGGTATCGGGGCAGGCCCGGCGGCCTGCTCGATGCCGATACCAATCTGAATTACGCGGTGAAGTATCTGCGCGGGGCATATCTTGTGGCAGATGGCGATCACGATGCGGCGGTGGGCTGGTATGCGCGCGGCTATTATTACGAGGCCAAGCGCCAGGGGCTGCTGGAGGAGACCGGGTTGCGCTAGGCTGTTGCCGCCCGCCTGCGGTGGCCCTTCATCAGGATCAGCACCATGATCCCGATATTGAGGAAATTCCAGCCGATGCCGTTGAGGAAGGCCATCTGGTAGCTGCCGGTCATGTCGTAGATCCAGCCCGACATCCAGCCGCCCAGCGCCATGCCGACGATGGTGGCCATGATCACGAAGCCGACACGGGCGCCGGCCTCGCGCGCGGGCAGGTATTCGCGCACGATCAGCGCGTAGCTGGGCACGATGCCGCCCTGCGACAGGCCGAAGATCAGACTGACGACGTAAAGCGAGACCATGCCGTCGAACGGCAGGTAGAGAAACAGCGCGATGCATTGCAGGGTCGAGCCGATCAGCAGCGTCTTCACGCCCGCCGAGCCGGTCGGCGATCAGGCCCGAGACCAGGCGCGAGACGACGCCGCCCATCAGCATCAGCGACAGCATCTCTGCGCGCCGACGGCGGGACCGTAGCCGAGGTCGACGCAGAACGAGACGATATGGACCTGCGGCATCGACATCGCGACGCAACAGCCGACGCCGGCCAGCGCCAGCAGCCATTGCAGCTGCGCTGGCGTAAAGCTGATCGCGCGGGGCGTGATGCGGGCGGTGGTCGTGGGCAGGTCGGGCTCCTCCGGGACCTGGCGGCGCAGCAGGAGCGAGAGCGGGATCACGGCGGCCAGCGTGATCGCCGCAAGCGCGAGGTAGACCATGCGCCAGCTGGTATCGGCCAGCAGGCCGCCCAGAAGCATCGGCCAGATCGCGCCCGGACAGGTAGTTGCCGGAGGCGGCGATGGCCACGGCGATGCCGCGTTTGCGCTGGAACCAGTGCGAGATGTCGGCGATCAGCGGGCCGAAGCTGGCGGCGGTGCCGAAGCCGATCAGCAGTTGGAGCAGCGCCAGAATCTGCACCGTCGGGGCTGAACGAGGCCAGCGTGTAGCCCGCAGCGATCATGACCGCCGCGCCGATCAGCGCCAGCGGTGATGCCGAACCGGTCGACCGCGCGGCCGATCACGAAATTGCCCAGCGCGAAGCCGACCATCGTCATCGTGTAGGGAAACGAGGCCCCGGCCCGGTCGATGCCGAATTCTGCCTGCACCGCCGGCATGATCACGATGATCGCCCACATGCCGACATTGCCGACCGTGGCGATCAGCAGGGTGATGCCGAGGCGGACCCAGGAATAGCGGCTGTCAAGGAAAGGTGCGGTCGTCATGGGCGGACGCTAGGGGCGGCGTTTGGTGTCTTGTCCATTGCGAAACGAGGGTGGATTTGGTGGACGCATCGGGAACATGCTAAGGTTGAGTTGCAACCTGTAGGGGAGGTCAGAAATGACACGTCATATCGCTGACAAGGATCATTCGCGCCGTGGCTCTGCCCGGATCCGGCAGTATGCGCGGATCGAGCGCGAATCGGTGCCGAACCCGGTGACCAAGGCGCTGCAGACGCGGCCGGAGGAGCGGGATGAGGCGGCGCGGCTGAAGGCTTATGTGAAGATCGAGCGCGGCTCTCGGGCCTAGTCGGCAGTCCTGCCGGTCGGGCCGTTGTACGGCATGTTCATGTAGGACGTGCCTTTTGCCAACTCGTCCAGCATCTGCGCGATGCGTTTGGCCCTGGTGTCGGGCCGTTTGGCGCGGGCGATCCAGCCGAGGTAATCGTTGCGCTGATAAGGCGGGCGGTCGTCGGTAGGCATCGGTCAGGTTGCGGACTTCGAGCATTTGCGCGATGTCGGGTGGCATCGGGTGTAGTGGACGCTTCAGGCGTGAGGGTTTGTCTTGTGCGGCCATGGTTTGCGGCTTTGAGAAAACCTTACAGACAGGCCGACATTCCGCCATCGACGAAGATCGTCTGGCCGTTGACATAGCTTGATGCGTCGGAGGCAAGGAATATCGCCGCTCCCTGCAATTCCGGCAACTGGCCCCAGCGGCCCGTAGGGGTGCGTTTGCCGATCCATGCTGTGAAGTCCTTGTCGGCGACCAGGGCCGCGTTCAGCGGTGTGTCGAAATACCCCGGGGCTATGGCGTTGACTTGCAGGCCCTTGCGGCGCCCAGTCGGTGGCCATGCCCTTGGTCAGGTTCGCCACCGCGCCTTTGGAGGCCGTGTAGGGCGCGATGCCGGGACGGGCGAGCGCCGTCTGGATCGAGGCGATGTTGATGATCTTGCCCTCGCCGCGCCGGATCATGTGGCGCGCGACGGCCTGACCGACGTTGAAGACCGAGGTCACGTTGGTTTTCATCAGCCGCTCGAAGGCGTCGATCGGGAAATCTTCCAGCGGGGCGCGGTGCTGCATGCCGGCGTTGTTCACAAGAATGTCGATGCGGGCCGGTTTCAGCCTCGAACCCGTCCACGGCGTCGCGGACGGCGGCATGATCGGTGACGTCGAAGGGCAGTTCATGAACTGTCGCGCCTGTATCGCGCAGGGCTTGTGCGGCAAGGGCGAGCTTGCCAGCGTCGCGGCCATTCATCACGATGGCGGCACCCGCTGCGGCAAGACCGGTGGCGATGGACTGGCCGATGCCTTGCGAAGATCCGGTGACCAGGGCGGTCTTGCCGGTGAGGTCGAAAAGCGGATGGGTCATATGCGTACCTTTGGCTTGGGTTCGGGGCGCAGCATAGAGGGTTGCGGGCTGGCCTCAAGGCCGCGGGCGAATTTCGCGGTTTTCCTTGGCTCGCGCCCGGCCTAGGGTGGCGATGCGAAACCTTAGGACCAACCCGATGAATCCGCTGCGCGGCATTCTTGCTGAAGGTGACCTCTGTCACGATTTTCGTGGCGATGGCGAGCCTGATCAAGGCATCCGCCGCCCAAGGCGTGCCGCCCGGTGAGGCGGTGTTCTTCCGGTCTTTCTTCGCGATCCCGGTGATCGTGGTCTGGCTGACGGTGACGGGGCATCTGCATGACGGGCTGAAGACCACGCAGCCGATGTCGCATGTCTGGCGCGGGCTGGTCGGCACTTGCGCGATGGGTCTGGGCTTTGCCGGGCTGGGGCTGCTGCCGCTGCCCGAGGTCACGGCGATCGGCTATGCCGCGCCGCTGCTGGTCGTGGTGCTGGCGGCGATGTTTCTGGGTGAGCAGGTGCGGATCTACCGGCTGTCGGCTGTGGCTTTGGGACTGGTCGGCGTGCTGATCGTGCTGTCGCCACGGATGACAGTGCTGGAGACGACCGATGTGCGCGCAGACGCTGGGCGCGGTGCTGGTTCTGGGTTCGGCGATGTTCGCGGCGCTGGCGCAGGTGTTCGTGCGCAAGCTGGTGCAGATCGAGACGACCGCGGCCATCGTGTTTTACTTCTCGGTCTCGGCCACGGTGCTGTCGATGCTGACGATCCCCTATGGCTGGGTCATGCCCGTCGGTGCCGGTTCTTGCGATGCTGGTGGCGGCGGGGCTGTTGGGCGGTGTCGGGCAGATCTTGCTGACCTCGGCCTACCGGTTCGCCGACGTCTCGGTGATCGCGCCGTTCGAATATGCGTCGATGCTGCTGGCGATCGGCGTCGGGGTATTTCATCTTCAACGAGGTGCCCGACGCTGACCATGCTGGGCGGTGCGATGCTTGTCATATTGGCGGGCGTGATGATCATCTGGCGCGAACACCAACTGGGGCTGGAGCGCGAGAAGCAGCGCCGCGCGATGACGCCGGGGGGGTGACGGCGGGGGTTGACGCCGGGTCGGGCCGCGCCTATCTGCCCGCTCAGGGTGAAGGCCCCTGCCGCTCGCTGGAGAGATCCGTGGTGAAGCCTTTGACAATCATCCGCCGACCTTTTCGAGACGGGCAGGTGGTAATGCGGGCACCAGCTTTGACACACCGTTTCTGATGGAAAGGAGTGCGAGATGACCGGGATTCTTCCGTCACTCGATCAATTGAAGGCGCAGGCGAAAGCCTTGCGCAAATCGCTGACCGCCGAGGGGCGCGAGGTGAGCCACAGCCATGCGCTGGAACTTGTGGCGAAAAGCCTTGGATTCCGCGACTGGAACACGGCTTTTGCGGCTGTCGGCAATGCACCGCGCCCGCCTGTTTCGGTGGGGCAGGTTGTTGAAGGACGCTATCTGAAACAGCCGTTCATGGCCGAGGTCAAGGGTGTTCAGCGCCTTGCTGGCGGACGCTATCAGCTTGTTCTGGAGTTCGACACACCGGTCGATGTGGTGACCTTCGACAGCTTCTCGAACTTTCGGCGCCGGGTGTCGTCGGTGGTCGATGGCAATGGCCGGTCGCATGAGCGGACCTCTGACGGAGTGCCGCATATGGAGCTGAGCCTGTAACGATTGGGGCGCCGGATGCGGCGCCCCTTTCTTCGCGACGCTGTGCAGATGCGCACATATTGGCCTTTGCGTTTGCGAAATGGTGTTTTGGCGCCGAGTGCCGGATGGTGCCAGCAGTCCTGCGCCAGGACGCGCTGGGGTGGTCCCGCGTGGGGGCGGGACGACAGGAGACATGGCCATGAAAGCCGTTGTTATCGGCGTGCCGGGCGCGCCCGGTGTTCTTCAGATCGTCGTGGTGGTGTAGTGCTTTGCCCCCGCCTTTGGTCGGGGGCGTTTTGCGCTCAGCGGCGCAATTCCGGTGGCCGTTCCATGTTCAGCGCCGCGACAGCGGCGCGGATGCCCCCAGCCGCCAGGCCGGGCCGGTAGGGGCCAAAGCGGTTGTAGCCGACAACATAGGTGATCAGCACCGTGTCGCCGGGCACATCCTTGAACCGGAAATGGTGATCGACATTCACGGCCTGAAGGGCGCGGGACAGCACGCGCTGGACCTCTGCCCGGGGGTGGTGAATTTCGTATCGACGCCCCAGTCAACCTGAACGGTGATGTCCAGCACATGTTCGTCACTGAACGTTGCGGCCAATTCTTCGCGGGTAATGCCAAGCGGGCGCAGAGTCGGGTCGCCCGTGGTCTTGTAATACAGAAAGGCGACGCTGCCCGGCAGGGCCACGGCGACGATGATGGCAGGCAAAAGCAGATTGATGCGCATGGGCCGATCCCCGAGCGTTGGCTCGGGCTTATCATATGCGCAGCACGGTTCAGGAAGCGTTAACTTGGGGTGGAAACCGTTTCGACCGACGTGATCGTCGGCAGGTGGCGGGCAATCTCTTTCCAGCTTTCGCCGCCGTCCTGTGTTGCGAAGACCGACCCCGAGTTCGTACCGAAATAGACACTGTTTGTTCCCGGGGCACCGGCGGTCATCGCTTGCCTGAGGACGGTGAAGAAGCAGTCTTGCTGGGGCAGCCCCTTGCGCTTTGCCTGCCAGCTTTCGCCGCCGTCGCGAAGATCGCCAGACGGCTGCCGCGGCACCGGGGGGAAAGCGGCCTTGGCTGTCACCGTTCAGCGGAATCGTCCAGATCGTATTCGCGTCGTCAGGGTCCACGGCGATGGGGAAGCCGAAGGTCGAGGGCAGACCTTCGGTGATGTCATCCCAGTTCCGGCCGCCGTCACGGCTGCGGTAAACGCCGTGGTGGTTTTGCTGATACAGCAGATCGCCAGCGGTGTTTCTGGCGCGGACCATGTTGTGGACGCAGTGACCGGTTTCGCCGCCCCGGGGGGCCGCCGGGTGATCGTGATGGGCGCAGGCATCGGCATTCGACAGGCGGTTGCGCCGGTCCCATGACTTGCCGCCATCTTCGGTGGCAAAGACACCGGCGGCGGAAATCCCGATCCAGATTTTCGCGGGATCGGACGGGTCGGGGATGATCGTGTGCAGTGTCAGCCCTGCGGCGCCGGGGTTCCAGCTTTCGGCCGAGGGGTGGTCGTTGAGGCTTTGAAGCCTTTCAAAGGTCGCGCCGCCATCCGTGCTTTTCAACAGAGTGGCCGGTTTGGCGCCGGCGTAAAGATTGCCGTGCGCAAACCCAAGCGACCAGAGTTGCGAAAACTGCTCGCCGAACGGCGGCGTGTTCGGCTGCCATCCGATCATTTCGGCGAAATCGGGGTCATTCGCCGCCCAGTCATCCATCATGCCCTTGGTGAGTTTCGTATGGTTCCAGGTTTCGCCGCCGTCCTCGGTTTTCCAGACCCCGGCGCCGTGCCAGTCGCCGCCGCCGCCGGCCCAGATCGTGCCGGTTGCGGGATCGCCGATCACATGGTTGATCGGCGCGCCGTCACAGTGCGGGCCAGAGGCGCGCCAGCCGTCAGGCGTTTCATTGAGAAAGAAGGCACCCTTGGTGGTGCCGACGAGGATAATCGTGGACATGCGCGCGCTCCTTGCTGTTTGGGCAAGATTAACAGGTGCAGCGATTCCGAAAAAATGATTCTGCTGTGGCGGGGGAAAGATCGTCTTTCGGGTGCGACGCACAAGAAGTTTGGCCGGCGGAATCACGCCTAAGGCGAGTCAGCCGCCGGGACTTGAATGTATTTAAGGCCCCGAATTCTGTTAGAGGAAATCAGGGTTTCGGCATTTTGCCGCCGAGACTCTGAACCAATTTTATTGAAAACTGGGAGGATAACATGACACGTACATTCCTGTGTGCGCTGGCCGCGACCGCTTTGGCGGGTCCGCTTTGGGCGCAATCCGCCGAAGTTCCGGACAATCTGGACAGACTGTCGAATTTTCAGACCACCGGCACCACCGAATTCACCGTTGTCGAGCAGGGCGGCGATTTTGCCGAGGGGATCAAGCGGACGCTGGAGCGGATCACCCTGCCCGCCGGTTTCAAGATCGAGCTTTACGCGATCGTGCCCGACGCGCGCCACATCGCAGTGGGCCCGCAGGGCATCGTTACCTTCGTGGGCACCCGCAAAGACAAGGTCTGGTCGGTCACCGACCGCAACAAGGACCGGGTGGCCGACGAGGTGAAAGATTTCGCGCCTTCGCTGCAGTTCGCGATCCCGAACGGGGTGTGTTTTTCCAAGGACGGGTTCCTTTATATCGCCGAGCAGAACCGCGTGTTGCTGTTCCCGGCGGCCGAGTTCTTTTACGAAAGCCCGGATGTGGCAGCGTTCAACCTGGTCAAGCAGGGTGATCTGATCCCGCCGGCCGAGGAATCCTTCAACCATACCGCGCGGGTCTGCAAGATCGGTCCGGACGGCAAAATCTACATCTCGCTCGGCCAGCCGTTCAACGTGCCTGCGCCGGAAAAGCTGGATCTTTACAACAAGGTCGGCATGGGCGGGATCATCCGGATGAACACCGATGGCACCGGGCGCGAGGTCTATACCCACGGCATCCGCAACTCTGTCGGGCATGATTTCGACCCTAAGACGGGCGATCTGTGGTTCACCGACAATCAGGTCGATGGCATGGGCGATGACATCCCGCCGGGCGAGATCAACCACCAGACCGCGGCCGGGCAGAATTTCGGCTTTCCGTGGTATGGCGGCGGTGACGTACGCACCAACGAATACAAGGGCGAGGAGCCGCCTGCGGACGTGGTGTTCCCGGCAGTCGAGATGCAGGCCCACGCAGCCGACCTTGGCATGACCTTCTATAGTGGCAAGATGTTCCCGGAGAAGTATCAGAACGCCATCTTCTCGGCCCAGCATGGATCGTGGAACCGCACCACCCCGGTCGGCGCGCGGGTGATGGTGACCTTCATCGACGATGAGGGCCAAGCCACCAGCGAACCGTTCGCCGAAGGCTGGATCGACGAGAACGACGAATATCTGGGTCGGCCCGTCGATGTGGCGCAGCTGCGCGACGGATCGCTTCTGGTGTCGGACGATCTTGCCGGGGCGCTCTACCGGATTTCCTACGAGGGGAATTGATGCGGCTTGTTGCACTTGCTCTCGGCGGGGTAATCCTTGCCGGGGGCAGCCTGGCGCAAGATGTGGAGGCCGGCCGCAAGGTGGCCGGCATGTGCCGCACCTGCCATGGCATTGACGGCTACGCCAAGATCCCGATCGCGCCGCATATCGGTGGCGAACCCGCCGACTATCTGGAATTGCAGCTTAGGGCGTTTCGGGATGGCAGCCGCGTGAATGAGATGATGAGCGTGGTGGCCGCCGGACTGACCGACAGCCAGATCACCGATGTCGCGGCGTGGTATGCGGCACATCGGGCTACTGCGACCCTGCCCGAAGGCGCCGATCCGTCGAACGCGCCAGAGCTTTGCGTGACCTGCCACGGTACTGACGGCATCGCCGTTCAGCCGGGCGTGCCAAACCTTGCAGGCGAGACGAACATCTATATCGATACGCAACTGAAGGCATTCCGACTGGGCAAGCGCACGAGTGACGTGATGTCGCCGATCGCCGCCGATCTCACGGACGACGAGATCCGTGCCGTGGCCGACTGGTTTGCGGCGGTGAAGCTGGAGATTACCGGGCCGGAATAGCGTGCGGTGCGACTAGCTGCGCACCAGCTTCTCATAGCCTTGCGCGATATCCCGTGTCAGCGCGCCGACCTCGAAGTTATAGTCGCCGATCTGGCCGACGGGGGTGACCTCGGCGGCGGTGCCGGTCAGCCAGCACTGCTCGAAGCTTTCCAGCTCTTCGGGCATGATGTGGCGCACGTTGCACCTTGACCTGCCGGTCTTTCAGCATGCCGATGACGGTTTGGCGGGTCAGGCCGTTCAGGAAGCAATCGGGGTCGGGGGTGTGGACCTCTCCGTCTTTCACGAAGAAGATGTTGGCCCCGGTCGCCTCGGCGACATAGCCGCGATAGTCGAACATCATGGCGTCGGAACAACCTTTGGCCTCAGCCGCGTGTTTGGACATGGTGCAGATCATGTAAAGACCGGCGGCCTTGGCGTGGCTGGGGGCGGTTTCGGGGCTGGGGCGTTTCCACTTGGCGATATCGAGCTTGGCGCCCTTCATCTTGGCGTCGCCGTAGTAGTTGCCCCATTCCCACGCGGCGACGGCCAGACGGACCGGGTTGCGCTTGGCCGCGACGCCCATGTCCTCGCCCGCGCCGCGCCACGCGACGGCGCGAACATAGGCGTCAGTGAAGCCGTTGGCGGCAAGAACCTCTTGCTTCGCCGCTTCGATCTCATCGACGGTGTAGGGGATCTGGAAGTCGAGGCAGCCGGCCGAATAGTGCAGCCGCTCGGAATGTTCGCGAGACTTGAAGATCTTGCCGTTGTAGCAGCGCTCGCCCTCGAACACCGATGAGGCATAGTGCAGCGCGTGGGTCAGGATGTGGACATTGGCATCGCGCCAATCGACCAGTTTGCCGTCCATCCAGATCTTGCCGTCACGATCATCGTAAGCGCCTGCCATTTCAGCTTCCTCCAAGCACGGCCGTGGGCCGATTTGCAAATGTTGCGCAAAATAGGTCCGTTTCGGACATTAAATTACGCGAAATCTGGAATTGCTAGCAATTGATTCTTGGAAAGTCAACAAGGCTGACATAAAATCAACACGAATGAACTGCCGTGAGCGGAGATCGTCATGAGTCAACACGGTGGGTTGCGCGGACCGAGCGGCGAAAGCCTGCTATTTCTGACCGACGAGCAGTTGAGGAAGGGCATCGAGGCAATGTTCTTTGCCTATCGCGGGTTTACCGCCGATCCCGACCGCATTCTGGAAAACCATGCCTATGGTCGCGCGCATCACCGGGCGCTGCATTTCATCAATCGCAGTCCGGGCACGACGGTCAACAACCTGTTGTCGATCCTTGGCGTTACAAAGCAGTCGCTGAACCGTGTGTTGCGCACCCTGATCGAGGATGGTCTGGTCGAAAGCAGGATCGGGCGGCGCGACAAGCGCGAGCGGCATCTGTACCTCACGACGAAGGGAGCGGCATTGGAGAAGGACTTGTCTGAGGCACAGCGAAGCCGGATGCGGGCGGCGTTTCGCGCAGCAGGACCAGAGGCGGTGTCGGGGTTCCGGCAAGTGCTGGAGGCGATGATGGATGCCGAGATGCGGCGCCAATACAATGCGCTGAAGGATGCCGGATCATGAACGGTGCCGAGTCCCATCTGCTGATTGTCGATGATGATGAGCGTATTCGCGGGCTGTTGCAGAAGTTTCTGATCCGCAGCGGGTTCTACGTGACCGCCGCACGCGACGCGCAACATGCACGGCGTATCCTGACCGGGCTGGATTTCGACATGATCGTTCTGGATGTGATGATGCCGGGTGAGGATGGCGTTTCCTTCACAAAATCCCTGCGCGAGACACTGCAAACGCCGATCCTTTTGCTGACCGCCAAGGGTGAGACCGGGGACCGCATCGCGGGGCTGGAGGCAGGCGCGGATGACTATCTGCCAAAGCCGTTCGAGCCGAAGGAACTGCTGCTGCGGATCAATGCGATTCTGCGCAGGGTGCCGCCGGAACCTGCCGACAGCGGAATTCCGAAAGTGCTGCATCTGGGCGCTATCCGCTATGATGTGGAACGCGGAGAGATGTGGCAGGGCGACGATCCGGTGCGGCTGACCGCGACCGAAAGCCAGTTGATGAAGATATTCTCGGCCGCGCCCGCCGCAGCCGTCAGCCGCGGCGAATTGGTGGAAAAGCTGGGTCGCGATGGCGGGCAGGCGCAAGAGCGCGCGGTGGATGTGCAGATCACCCGGCTGCGGCGCAAGATCGAGGCCGACCCCAAGCAACCGCGTTATCTGCAGACGGTGCGGGGCGAAGGGTACATGCTGGCGCCGGACTAACCCACCGCGCGCGGCGTTGCCGGTCAGGGTAGGGGTCCGAACGGTGCGGTCACCAATTGTGAAGTGCAGGAGCCTAGGTTCCGGATCAGCCCAGATTTCACTGCGGCACACCATAATCCAAGGAGTTCACAATGGCTTTTGATCCATTTTCGGATGCAGAGACTGGGCTGCAAAGCCCTGCCACCATCATTCAGGAAATCATTCCGAGCGATACCACCGATCTGGAAATTGCAACCCGCGCGATCAACGTCGCGACCTCGGGTGTCGTTCGCATTCTGACGATCGACGACACCGAAGGCGACGTCTTTGTCGTGGCCGGATCGACATTCCCGGTGCGCGCTCGACGTGTACTGGCGACCGGCACCACCGCAACTGGAATTCGCGGGCTGTCCTGAACCGCATCTGGCGCTTGAGAAATAACCGGCAACATGGCTTTCGTTGCCGGTTTTTTCAATACTTCTTCAGCGGGATGCGAATGCCGATCGAGACGACATGCTGCTGGTTGTCGAATTGAAACGGCTCGATTGGCGAAGAACTGCCATTGCCGGCAAGTGCTGTGGCACCGCCGGTGACGGTTCCCAGATCGAAGTACTTGTAGCCGGCCTCCAGGAGGATCGGTCTTTTGCCGCGCCGCGTTTCAGTTCGTAGGCAACGCCGAAGGCCAACCGACCAGGCGAATTCGGTCGAGGTATCGCCCTCGAACTCTCGCACCGGGCGCGAGAGCCGCGGGGTTGGTTCTGACCCAGTCGCTCATCGTGTTGCGGGCAACACCGATCCCGGCTGACAGGAACGGTTGAACGAGAACGTTCTTGCCCTGATGTTCAAGCGGCGAATAGTGGCCGGTCACCATAAACGCGGTGGATTTGGTGCTGGTCTCGACGCTGGCGTGCGGACCGGGCTCGCGGGAACGGTGCGGGACCAGTCTGCAGAGACGTCCGAGACTCGCCGAAGACCGAAAGCGATACATCGCCCCGAAAGCCGTTCATCCAGTCAAACCCGATGGCGGCGCTGCCATAGCCGCGGTTCTCATTGGACAGGTCGAAGAAGACGTCCGGATCGGCGGCTCCGGGCGGATGCCAGAAGCCTTCGTCATTGGCCTGCCGCGCGCCACCGAGTTCGAACTTGGCGTAGGGTCCGTAGGTGACACTTGCCGAGGTTTACGCCGAACAGGCTTGGCTCGTCCTGCGCGCTTTGTGCGGACCGGATGCAAGACAGGCGGCAGACGGCGAGAACCGCCGCTGCAAGATGTTTCCCGACCAAGTTTGTCATTGCTCTGCCCCTCAGATATGTGATGTTTTTCAATAGCGTGTGCCCGTTGCGCGGACGATAGCCAAGAGATCCGCGCAACGGGCTGATCTTTTTGCTCAGCCGTGACCTTCCAGCACCGCCTGGCGCACCGCTTCAGCGTCGTCGGCCAGCGAGTGCAGCGGCCTGCGACAGCTCGTAGCCAAGGATCAGGGCCACCGAGTAGGCGGTTTCCGGCGTGACCGGGATGGTCTTGTCTGACGCGGTGCCCAGAAACATCGCCATCAGGGTGTCGTTGGAGTTCTGACACCGCCGCTGGTGATCAGAACCGACGTGCCACCCAGCGCGTCGCGAAACAGCGCCAGGTTCTGCAACGGCGAGTTGATCATTTCGATGTCCCGGAACTCGGTCCGCAGCTTGTCCAGCGCATCGCGCAGCGGCAGGCTGTAGAACTGCGGCCATTTCGGTGGTGAACTCTGACAGGCTTTCGGCATAGGCGCGGTCCAGCACATGCGTCGGTGAGCGGACGACATTCAGACGGCCAAGCTCTACATCCGGCAGGCCCTCGCCCGCCCAGACCGGCCGGTTGCCAGAGCCGCCCTTTTCGCCGCTGCCACCCTTGCGCCCTGACCAGCACCTTACCCGCCGTCCGCTGGTCACCTCCGCCTTGGCGCCCTTGCCGGAACCGCCGTCGGTATGGTCGTGGTCTCCGGTCGCCGTCGTCAGTGGTCGTGGTCGTCCGCCGTGCTGTCATCGTGGCTGTGGTCATCGCCGCTGCCACCTTTGCCACCCTTGCCACCTTTGCTGCCGCCGCCGTGGTCGTCACCGTGGTCGTCGCCCTGTCATGGCTTTCGGCATAGGCGGCGCCAGCGATCAGCCCGCCGCCGATGCCAACGGGCGCGACGGGCTCAGCGCCATCAGGGCAATCGCCGAGACGCCGAGGATGCCAACGTACGGCTTCTTTGAAACTCCAAGTTTCATGACCGAGTTCCCTTTCTTGTGTGGTGAAGAGGCCTGATATTCAGGCTGAAGACGCCTGCCGCCGATAGATCCTGGGAGGACGGTCGACGACAGGCGCTGCCGTCATGAGGGTCACTTGTTACACAAAAACTCTTGTACCTCCTCAGGTGCCCCTGCCGCGGGCAGGGGACTGTGGCTCGGGCGACTTCAGACGGGGCCCGTACCCAGTGGCGTGTCGTGATGATCAGCCGTGGCCGGCAAGAACCGCAATGCGGACATCTTCGGCATCGGCTGCCAGAGCCGCCGCATCGGCCTCGGAAATCGTCTCACCAAAGATTGTGGCCAAAGCGATAACCGTGTCGGTCGAAATCGGAACGGTCTTGTCAGAGGCGACCCCAAGGAACACCGCCATCAGCGTGTCGCTGTCGTTGGTCACGCCCGTCAGCGAGGTGCTGCCACCAGCAAGCAACTCTTCCAGCAGGGCCAGATTCTGCAATGGCGAATCGAAGATCGTGATGTTGTCCCAGTTGTTGGACAGCTCGTCGATGATGCCGCCGGACCCGTCGAGCGGAAGATTGTAGAAAGCCACCATGTCGGAGGTCAGGTTCGCCACGGCTTCGTCCAAAGCGCGCTGAAGCACGTGATCGGGGGAACGTGCAACACTCAGGCGGCCAAGTTCGACTTCCGGAATGCCTTCTTGTGCCCAAGCCGGCTTGCCGCCGCCACTGCCATCGGCCGACGGGCCACCAGCCTGCGGGCCTTTGCCGTCAGAATCTTCGCCCGGACCGCCCTGACCAGAGCCTTGACCGCCCTGATTGCCCTGACCGCCTTGGTTGCCCTTGCTGCCCTGGCCTTGTCCGCCCTGATTGCCCGGGGCATCGTCTTTCTTGGGACCTTCCGCATCATCGTCGGCCCAAGCTGCGCCAACAAAGCTGCCCTTGGTGGCATAGCCAACACCGACGGCCAACATCGAACAGACGGCAAGCGTGGAAACGGCTTGCTTCAGCGTCGGCAATTTGAGATTGGAAAGTAGTACCATAGTATCCTCCAGCAGTGGAAATTTCAGTAATGGGTGTGAGTTATCACGCTGTGATCACATTCGACTTGATGCATATCAAACCGCCGTCGATTTCTTCAACTTGCTGACGTAAGGGAAGCTCCGTTAGGGTATGAGAATGAGCACAGCATATTTAGCGCACCCCGACTGCGAGCGGCATGTCACGCCTCCCGGTCACCCCGAACAGGTTGCGCGGCTAGAGGCGATTGCGGCGGCATTGTCGGATCCGCGATTCGATGGGCTGGAGCGTGTCGAGGCACCGTTGGGGGCCGAGGCGGATCTGCTGTTGTGCCATCCGCAACGCTATATTGACCGGATCAAGGCGGCTGTGCCCGAGGCCGGGACTGTCGCGCTGGACCCCGACACTTATGTGTCGCCCGGATCGCTGCGCGCGGCGCTGCGCGGCGCCGGCGGCGTTGTTGCGGCGGTAGATGGGGTGCTGGCGGGCGATGTTGCGAACGCGTTTGTCGGTTGCCGGCCGCCAGGTCATCATGCGGAAGCCGAGACGTCGATGGGGTTTTGCCTGTTCGGGAACGTCGCTATCGCGGCGAAACACGCGCTTGAACGGCACGGTCTGAGCCGTGTCGCTGTGGTGGATTTCGACGTGCATCACGGCAACGGCACGCAGGATCTGTTGTGGGATGAGGCCAGGACGCTGTTCATCAGTAGCCACCAGATGCCGCTTTGGCCCGGCACCGGCGCGCCGGATGAGCGTGGTGCGCATGACAATGTGATCAACATACCGCTGGCCCCCGGCACTGGCAGCACCGAGATGCGGCGGGCTTATGTGGGCCGGGTGTTTCCGGCACTCGAGGATTTCAAGCCAGAACTGATCCTGATCTCGGCAGGTTTCGATGCCCACAGGGCCGATCCGCTGGCGAACTTGAACTGGTCGACCGAGGATTTTGCATGGCTGACGCATCAGCTGTGCGACGTGGCCGATGCCCGCTGCGACGGGCGCGTGGTCTCGACACTTGAAGGCGGATATGATCTGACGGCACTCGGCCAGTCGGTGGCCGCACATGTGACAGTTTTGATGGAGCGGGGCGGATGAGCGAGACAGCGGTTTCCGAGATGACATTCGAGCAGGCGATGGCCGAGCTGGAGCGCGTGGTCGGGCAGCTGGAACGTGGCGACGTGCCGCTTGAGGATTCGATCAAGCTTTACGAACGTGGTGCCGCGCTGAAGAAGCGCTGCGAGGACAAGCTGAAAGAGGCCGAAGAGAAGGTCGCCAAGATCACGCTGGACGCCGATGGCGTGGCTTCGGGAACGGAACCCGTCGAAGGGCTGTAGGCCATGTTTCACGAACGTCTGGCAGAGGTCGCGGCACAGGTCGAGGCCTGTCTGGCAGAGATGCTTATTCCCTTGGGCACCGGGCGGGTCGCCGAGGCGATGCGTTATGCCAGCCATGGCGGCAAGCGGTTGCGCGCGTTTCTGGTGATGGAAAGCGCTGCGTTGCACGGAATTTCCGATGCGCAAAGTGTCTGGGCGGCAGCGGCGGTTGAGGCGTTGCACGCCTACAGTCTTGTTCACGACGATCTGCCTTGCATGGATGACGACGATCTGCGGCGGGGCCAGCCGACGGTGCATGTCAAATGGGACGAGGCGACCGCCGTGCTGGTTGGTGACGCGCTGCAAGCGCTGGCATTCGAGTGTCTGACCCGGGCGGAATTGCACCCTGACGCTGACGTTCGGCTATCACTGGTGGCGTCGCTGGCGCGGGCCTCTGGCGCGCAGGGCATGGTGCTGGGGCAGGCACAGGATGTGGCGGCGGAAACCGCGCCCGTGCCATTGACGCTGGATCAGATCACGAAATTGCAGTCACTCAAGACCGGCGCGCTGATCGGCTGGTCGGCGGAAGCGGGCGCTGTGCTGGCCGGGGCCAGCGCGGCACCACTGCGTCAGTATGCCGATGCGCTGGGGCTTGCCTTTCAGATCGCCGACGACATCTTGGATGTGACGGGCGATGCCGCCAAGACCGGCAAGCGCGTGGGCAAGGATGCGCGCGCGGGTAAGGCAACATTCGTGTCTTTGCTTGGGCTCGAGGGAGCGCGGGCGAGGGCGAAATCGCTGGTGGCCGAGGCCGAGGCGGCGCTGGAGCTTTACGGCGATCGGGCGGAAGCCTTGCGGGAAGCGGCGCGGTTCGTTATCTCGCGCGAGATGTAACAAGCGCCCAAGGGGGCCGCATGACAGATCGACCCAAAACGCCGTTGCTGGACCGCGTGCATGTGCCCGCCGACATGAAGGGCATGAGCGATGCCGAGTTGCGGCGGCTGTCCGACGAGTTGAGGGCCGAGACGATCAGCGCGGTTTCGGAAACCGGTGGCCATCTGGGGGCCGGGCTGGGGGTTGTCGAACTGACGGTGGCTTTGCACGCGGTGTTCGATGCGCCGAAAGACCGGATCATCTGGGATGTCAGCCATCAGACCTATCCGCACAAGATCTTGACTGGGCGGCGCGACCGGATCCGGACCTTGCGGCAAAAGGGCGGGCTGTCGGGTTTCACCAAGCGGTCGGAAAGCCCATATGATCCGTTTGGCGCGGCGCATAGTTCGACCTCTATTTCGGCGGCTTTGGGCTTTGCCGTGGCGCGCGATCTGGGCGGCGCGACGGAACACGGGATCGGCGACTGCATCGCGGTTATTGGCGATGGCGCGATGAGTGCGGGCATGGCCTATGAGGCGATGAACAACGCGGGGCATCTGGGCAAGCGCCTGATCGTGATCCTGAACGACAACGAGATGAGCATTGCTCCGCCCGTGGGGGCGATGTCGACCTATCTGTCGCGGCTTTATGCGGGCGATCCCTACCAGGAATTCAAGGCGGCCGCGAAAGGCGCGCTAAGCCTTTTGCCACCGCCGTTTCAGGAAGGTGCGCGCCGGGCCAAGGAGATGCTGAAGGGCATGACCGTGGGCGGCACGATGTTCGAGGAACTGGGGTTTTCATATGTCGGGCCAATCGATGGCCATGACATGGAACAACTCTTGTCCGATCCTGCGCACGGTCAAGGCGCGGGCCACGGGGCCGGTGCTGATCCATGCCATCACCAAGAAGGGCAAGGGTTACGCGCCCGCCGAAGGGGCTGCGGATCGGGGCCATGCGACGGCCAAGTTCGACGTGGTGACAGGCAAGCAGAAGAAATCGCCGTCGAACGCGCCAAGCTATACGCGGGTTTTTGCGGACGCGCTGCTGCGTGAGGCGGCGGCGGACGACAAGATCGTCGCGGTGACGGCGGCAATGCCGGACGGTACCGGGCTGAACCTGTTTGCAGAGCGCTATCCGAGCCGCTGTTTCGATGTTGGCATTGCCGAGCAGCATGCCGTGACGTTTTCAGCCGGGCTCGCGGCGGGCGGGATGAAGCCATTTTGCACGATTTATTCGACGTTCTTGCAGCGCGGGTACGATCAGGTCGTACATGACGTGGCAATTCAGCGGCTGCCGGTTCGGTTCGCCATTGACCGGGCCGGGCTGGTCGGCGCCGATGGCGCCACCCATGCCGGAGCCTATGACATCGCGTTTCTGTCCAACCTTCCGGGGATGGTGGTAATGGCAGCGGCCGATGAGGCGGAACTGGTCCATATGGTCGCCACCGCTGCGGCGCATGACGATGGTCCGATCGCGTTCCGCTATCCGCGCGGCGAAGGCGTAGGCGTCGAGATGCCAGAGCGTGGCGAGGTGCTGAAGATTGGTAAGGGACGGGTTATCCAAGAGGGCGGGCGTGTCGCTATCCTATCCTTTGGAACCCGGCTGGACGCGGCGCGGCAGGCGGCAGAAACACTCTCTAGCAAGGGGATATCGCCTACAATCGTGGATGCGCGTTTTGCCAAACCGCTGGATCGCGATTTGATTATGCAACTCGCTGCGGATCACGAGGCACTGATCACCATCGAGGAAGGTGCGGTCGGCGGATTTGGCTCTCATGTTGCGCAGTTGCTTGCCGAAAATGGCGTCTTTGACCGCGGGCTGAAGTTCCGGTCGATGGTTTTGCCCGACATCTTTATCGATCAGGCCAGCCCCGAGGACATGTATGCCGTTGCCGGCGCTGAATGCCGGGGATATCGTGGCCAAGGTTCTGGATGTGCTGGGCGTTGCGGATATTTCCAGCCGCCGGGCGTGAGACACGATCTTCCTGGCGAAAATCAGACGCTAGAGTCTCCGGCGGGGATATTTCCGGAATGATGAGGCTAGTCCGCTCTTCGAGTAGTGCCTGCAGGCCGGTGCGATAGTCGGGGTATTTCAATTTTATGCCCAGATCGGTCTTTATGCGATCATTCCGGACCTTTTTGGATTCGGCATAGAAACTGCGGGCCATCGGAGTCATTTCGGCTCGTGTCCCAATCCTCGGCGGGCGGGATGGGCAAGCCGAGCAGCCTGGCGGCATGTTCGATAACGTCTTCAGGAGGGGCAGGATTATCGTCGCAGAGATTGTAGATGGCGCCTGGATCGGGTTTGCCGAATGAGGCGGCGAGGATCTGGGCGATATCGTCGACATGGATGCGGCTGAAAGACCTGACCGGGCTTTATGATGCGCCGCGCGGTGCCGTTTCGGACCTTGGCAAAGGGGCCACGGCCGGGTCCGTAGATACCGGCAAGGCGAAAAATATGCAGGTTTAGAGACTTTTTTTCGGCAAGTGCCTTGCCATGCGGCCTCGGCCACGACGCGGTGCTGGCCGCGTTTGGTGGAGGGGGTCAGTGGCGTGGATTCATCAACCCAGCCACCTTGTGGTCGCCGTATACTCCGGTCGTCGAGAGGTAGCCTGTCCATTCGAACGGGGCGGCTGCGGCGATATCGTCTGCAAGGGCATTCAGCACCGGGTCGCCATTGCTATCGGGGGCAACGGACGTCAGCAGATGTGTTGCCTCGGACAAGGCTGTGCCCATGTCGTCGCCGGGCCAGATCAGCGGGCTCGACCCCTTCGGCGCGCAAGCTTTCGGCGTTTTCGGCGACTGCGGGTGGTGCCGATGATCCGCCAGCCTTGCGGCAAGAGCAATCGCGCGAGGGCGCGCGCGGAATAGCCGTGGCCAAAGGAAAGCAGGGTCTTTGTCATGCGGTCGAGTTATGGGCCGAGGTGCCGCCGAGCCGCAAGGGGGAGTTGACAGGTTTTTAATTGCGAGTTGGTTAATTAACGGAATAGGAAATAAATATGTCCGACCTGACTAGCACATTTTGCCGCTCTGGGCGACCCGACCGTTTCGCCATTGTCGAGCGGCTGCTGAGCGACCGGCGAGCAGAGCGCGGGGGATTTGCAGGATGTCGCGGACGTCTCTGCTCCAGCGATTTCGCGGCATTTGAAGGTGCTGCGGGAGGCGGGATTGATCACGGCAGCGGATCGACGCGCAGCGGCGAATTTACAGTGTCGAACCAAGCGCGATTGGGCAATCGGCACCTGGTCGATGAGCCACAAGAATTTTGGGGCGCCAGTCTGGACCGGCTTGGCCGACGCCTTGGAAACGAGGAGTGCGAGATGGCTGATCTGACGATCAACCGCAGCTTTGACGCACCGCCGGAAAAGGTCTTTGCCTACATCTCGCAGACCGAGCACTTGCTGAAATGGTGGGGGCCAGAGGGGATGACGCTTGCCCGAACACGAGCTGGCGTTTGACAAACCTGGCCCCTGGATGAGCACGATGCTGACCGAGGAGGGCAATCGCTATAAGATGTCGGGGCAGGTCACACATGTCGATCCGCCGCATCGGTCGGGTTCACCTGGGCCTGGCATGACGAAGAAGACCGGCGCGGGGTCGAGAGCCATGTCACGATCAGGCTGGTCCCGGCGCAAGAACGGCGGCACTGAATTCGAACTGCAGCCATGTCGATCTGCCAAGCGACGAGGTGGCTGAGAACCACGAGCAGGGGTGGAATTCTTCCCTGCGCAAACTTGAACGCATGGCGAATGCTTAAGCAAAACCTAGGGAGGATGATGATGGCCAATTTCATATTCGCCTATCACGGCGGCAAGATGCCCGATACGCCCGAGGAGGGCGCCAAGGAAATGGCGGCGTGGAATGCCTGGTATCAGGTTATGGGCGACAAGGTGACGAATGGCGGTGGGCCTGTCGGAAAATCCTCTACAGTGTCTAGCAAAGGGCGTACGCAAAATGGCGGGGCCAATCCGCTGTCGGGATTTCACGGTTGTCAGTGCCAAGGATCATGCCGAGGCCGACAAGATGGCTAAGGGTTGCCCGATCCTGAAGCTGGCGGCACCGTCGAGGTGGCCGAGATCATCGAGATGTAGGCAACGGCCGCTTGCAGGCTGACGGGCCGGGTCGTGGGGAAGCTCGCGGCCCGGTTCTTGTTTCGGGTTTGGCTCTTGCACCGCGCTGCGATTTCCTGACAATTGGTTCATGGCAAAACCTGCATTGAAATCATGGGAAGAAAGTGCTGCCGCCGGCTGGTGGCCGTTGCGGCAGGACGTGAGGCTGCCGATCTGGTGATCCGGGGCGGCAAGCTGGTGAATGTGCAAAGCCGGGAGGTTCTGGACGGCTGGCAGGTTGCGATTGCCGACGGCCGGTTTGCCTATGTCGGGCCGGACGCGTCGCATTGTATCGGCGATGACACCAAGGTTCTGGAAGCGGGCGGGCAATATCTGATCCCCGGCCTCTGCGACGGGCATATGCATATCGAAAGCGGCATGCTGACGCCCGCTGAATTCGCCGCCGCCGTGATCCCGCATGGCACCACGACGATGTTCACCGATCCGCATGAGATCGCCAATGTGCTGGGTCTGCGCGGCGTCAAGCTGATGCATGACGAGGCGCTGATGCAGCCGGTCAGCATCTACACGCAAATGCCAAGCTGCGCGCCCTCTGCCCCCGGATTGGAGACGACTGGCTTTGAGATCAGCGCCGAGGATGTGGCCGAGGCGATGGCCTGGCCGGGGATCATCGGACTTGGCGAGATGATGAATTTCCCCGGCGTGGTGAAGGGTGATCCGCAGATGCTGGCCGAGATGGCCGCGACGATGCGGGCGGGCAAGACCGTGGGCGGGCATTATGCTCAGCCCGATCTGGGGCCTGCGTTTCAGCGCCTATGTCGCAGGCGGTGCCGCGGATGATCACGAGGGCACGTGCGAGGCTGATGCGATTGCGCGCGTGCGGCAGGGGATGCGGTCGATGCTGCGGCTGGGTAGCGCCTGGTATGACGTGGAAAGCCAGATTACGGCGGTGACGGAAAAGGGACTCGATCCGCGCAATTTCATTCTTTGCACGGACGACTCGCATTCCGGCACGCTGGTGAATGACGGGCCATATGAACCGGGTCGTGCGGCACGCGATCGAGTGTGGCTGCGACCCGTTGGTCGCGTTGCAGATGGCGACGGTGAATACCGCGACCCATTTCGGGCTGGAACGCGAATTAGGGTCTATTTCGCCCGGGTCGGCGGGCGGATGTGATCCTGACCTAGCGACCTGCGGACGCTTGCCGATCAACCGGGTGATCGCGCGTGGTGTGACGGTGGCGGTTGATGGGCAGATCACGGTTGAATGTCCGCATCTGGACTGGCCCGCCGATGTCGCGCGCGACGGTGCATCTGGGCAAGGAACTGACGGCGGACGGATTTTGAGGTGAAGGCACCGGAGGGCGCGAACCGAGTCACGGCCAAGGTCATTGGAGTCGTCGAAAATCAGGCGCCGACCAAGGCTCTGACCGCCGATTTGCCTGTGATAGACACTGTTGTGCAGGGCGACGAGGCCAAGGACGTCTGCCAGATCGCGCTGGTCGAGCGGCACCGGGCGACCGGCGATGTTGTCAACGGCTTCGTCTCGGGCTTCGGCTACAAGGGCCGGATGGCGATGGCCAGCACGGTCGCGCATGACAGCCACCACATGATCGTCGTCGGCACCAGCCGCGAGGATATGGCGCTGGCCGCGAACCGGTTGGGCGAAGTCGGCGGCGGCATCACCGTCTGGAAGGACGGGCGCGAGATTGCGCTGGTCGAGCTGCCGGTCGCAGGGCTGATGTCTGACAGCCCGGCGAAAGAGGTCGCCGCCAAGGCCGACCGCATGGTTGCCGCGATGGCCGAATGCGGCTGTACGCTGAACAATGCCTATATGCAGCATTCGCTGCTGGCGCTGGTTGTCATACCAGAGTTACGGATTTCCGATCTTGGTCTGGTCGACGTGACCAAATTCGAGATCACAGAGCTTTTCGAGGATGTTTGATGGACGGAACAGAGCCGAACCTGCCGATCGAGACACCGAAAGACCCCGGCGCCCGAGGCGTTCTTCGACGCGGGTGAAGCCGTTGAGCGGCTGATCGAGCTTTATCAGATCGCCATCGGTTTTCTGAGCGACAGTTCTCGGAAACCGTGACCGGGGCAAAGCCGCCGTCTCGGTTCCGTGCCTTTTACCCCGAGATCCGGATCACCACGACCAGCTATGCCGCCGCCGACAGCCGGCTTAGCTTCGGCCATGTCGCCGTGCCCGGCACCTATTCCACCACCGTCACGCGGCCGGATCTGTTTCGCCAATTACCTGGGCCAACAGATCGAGCCTTTTGATCCGCAATCACGGCGTGCCGGTGGTGATCGGGGCGTCGGACACGCCGATGCCGGTGCATTTCGCGGTGGCGAACGATGCGGGGGTGACGGTGCCGCACGAAGGCGTGATGGAATTCACTCTGCGCGATGTCTTCGACGTGCCGGACCTTTCGACCACGCATGACGATATCGTGAATGGCTACGGATTTCACTATCCCGACGGCTCTGCCGCGCTGGCGCCGTTCACGGCGCAGCGGGTCGATTATTCGCTCGCGCGGCTGTCGCATTATACCGCGACCAGTGCCGAGCATTTCCAGAACCATGTGCTGTTCACCAACTACCAGTTCTATGTCGAGGAATTCGAGGCCTATGCCCGCAAGGTGCTGGCCGATCCGGACAGCGGCTATACCGAGTTCGTCGGCGCCCGGGAACGTGACGATCACCGGACCGGACGAGCCCATGCCGGTGCCGATGAAGCTGCCGCAGATGCCGACCTATCACCTCAAGCGAGAGGGCAGTGCCGGGATCACGCTGGTCAATATCGGGGTCGGGCCGTCGAACGCCAAGACCGCGACCGATCATATCGCGGTGCTGCGGCCGCATGCCTGGCTGATGGTCGGCCATTGCGCGGGGCTGCGCAACAGTCAGCGGCTGGGCGATTTCGTGCTGGCCCATGCCTATCTGCGCGAGGATCACGTGCTGGATGACGATCTGCCGGTCTGGGTGCCGATCCCGCCGCTGGCCGAGATCCAGATCGCGCTGGAAGATGCTGTCGAGGCGGTGACGATGCTGGAAGGCTACGAGCTGAAGCGGATCATGCGCACTGGAACCGTTGCCACGATTGACAACCGTAACTGGGAATTGCGTGACCAAAGTCGGGCCCGTCCAGCGGCTAAGCCAGTCGCGCGCCATCGCGCTGGACATGGAAAGCGCGACCATCGCGGCCAACGGTTTCCGGTTCCGGGTGCCCTATGGAACGCTGCTCTGCGTCTCTGACAAACCGCTGCATGGAGAGCTGAAATTGCCAGGAATGGCCTCTGATTTCTACAAGACACAGGTCGCGCGGCACCTTCTGATCGGGATTCAGGCGATGGAGACCTTGCGCGAAATGCCGCTCGAACGCATCCATTCCCGCAAGCTGAGGAGCTTCGAAGAGACCGCATTCCTATGACCTAGGGGCAATTTACCCACAAAATGCGTGTTTTTCCGCCCAAAGCGCACACAAATTGTTGTGTCGTGTCCCTATATTCCGTTAAATTCCGCGAATAAGCCCCAAATTCAGGGGAGGACGAGGAGACCATACATGGCGAAACCAATGACCAAGACCCAGCTTGTTGCCGCAATGGCCGACGAAATGGGAAGCGACAAGAAAACCGGCGCTGCCGCGCTGGACGCGATCATCGCGATCATCACCAAGGAAGTTTCCAGCGGTGGTGCTGTCACCCTTCCGGGCGTTGGCAAGATCATGTGCCGCGCACGTCCGGCACGCATGGTGCGCAATCCCGCTACGGGCGAGCAGATCCACAAGGATGCCGACAAGGTGGTCAAAATGACCATCGCCAAGGCCCTGAAGGACAGCGTCAACGACTGACGTTGCCTTCGGTTACGATATGCGAAAGGGTCGCCCCAAGGGCGGCCCTTTTACGTTGAGGCAGATATGGATTTTCGCGCTATCGGCATGGGGCTGGCCTTTGCCTTCATGTGGTCCTCGGCGTTTACCTCGGCCCGGATAATCGTGGTGGATGCGCCGCCCGTGACCGCGCTGTCGATCCGGTTTCTTATCTCGGGGCTTCTTGCCGTGGGGATCGCGCGTGCGATCGGGCAGACGTGGCGGCTGAACCGGGCACAGCGGAAATCGACTCTGATCTTCGGCATATGCCAGAACGCAATTTATCTGGGTGCCTATTTCGTGGCGATGCAGACGGTCGAGGCTTCGCTGGCCGCAATCATCGCCTCGACGATGCCGCTGTTGGTGGCGTTTCTGGGCTGGATCGTATTTGGCGACAAGGTTCGTCCCTTAGGATTGGCCGGTCTGGTCGCGGGCTTCGTCGGTGTCGCCATCATCATGGGGACGCGCATGGGCGCTGGCGCCGATCCTTACGGTGTCACCCTTTGCCTGATCGGGGTGCTGGCTTTGGCTATCGCGACATTGTCGGTGCGGGGCGCATCCTCGGGTGGCAATGTTCTGATGATCGTCGGTTTGCAGATGCTGGTGGGCAGCGCGGTTTTGGCGGTCGTGGCGGTGTTGACCGAAAGCTGGCAGGTCAACTGGACTTGGCAGTTGATCGCGGCGTTCACCTACACCACGCTGGTTCCCGGCCTGTTGGCAACCTGGGTCTGGTTCACCCTGATAAACCGGATCGGTGCGGTGCGGGCGGCGACGTTCCACTTTCTGAACCCGTTTTTCGGGGTTGCTATCGCGTCGCTGTTACTGGGCGAGGCGCTGCGGCCGCTCGACATCCTGGGCGTAATCGTGATCGCGGCCGGCATCCTTGCGGTGCAGATTGCCAAACGACCGCAGCCGCAGGTGCGCGACGTTTCTGCGAAGGGCTGAGGTCAGCCAATCAGTCCGCGGACGCCGCCGGTTTGGGCGCGATCCAGCAGGATGTGATCGAGGATGATACAGGCCATCATCGCCTCGCCCACCGGCACGGCGCGGATGCCGACGCAGGGGTCGTGGCGGCCTTTGGTGACGATCTCGGTTTCCTCGCCCGACACGGTGATGGTCTTGCGCGGCGTCAGGATCGAGCTGGTCGGCTTGACGGCGAAGCGGGTGACGATGTCTTGTCCGGTCGAGATGCCGCCCAGAATGCCGCCGGCGTGGTTTGACGAGAATCGGGGTTCGCCGTCATTGCCCATGTAGATCTCATCGGCATTGGCCTCACCCGTCAGGGTGGCCGCGGCCATGCCGTCACCGATCTCGACACCCTTGACCGCGTTGATTGACATCATCGCGGCGGCTATATCAGTATCTAACTTGGCATAAACCGGTGCACCCAGCCCGGCAGGAACGCCTTTGGCGACAATCTCGATTACAGCGCCGACAGAGCTGCCGGACTTGCGCAGGCCGTCGAGGTAGATCGCCCAGTCGGCCGCCGCCGTGGCGTCAGGGGTCCAGAACGGGTTGGCGTCGATCTGGTCCCAGTCAAAGCGGTCGCGGTCTATCTGGCGCGGTCCCATCTGGACCATGTAGCCTTTGATCTGCAGATCGGGAACCAGCGCCTTGATCGCTTCCCGCGCCACGCCGCCGGCAGCTACCCGAGCCGCCGTTTCGCGGGCCGAGGATCGGCCGCCGCCGCGCGGATCGCGAATCCCGTATTTCTGCCAATAGGTGATGTCGGCATGACCGGGGCGAAATTTCTGCGCGATGTCGCCATAATCCTTCGAGCGTTGATCGGTGTTGCGGATCATCAGCTGAATTGGCGTGCCGGTGGTTCGGCCTTGGTAGACACCTGACAGCACCTCGACCTCATCCGCTTCGCGCCGCTGCGTGGTGTACTTGTTCTGGCCCGGTTTGCGCAGGTCGAGCCAGTGCTGGATCATCGACGCTTCCAGCGGCACGCCAGGCGGGCAGCCGTCGACCGTCGCGCCCAGGGCGGGGCCATGCGATTCACCCCAGGTGGTGACACGGAAGAGGTGGCCAAAGGTGTTGAGGCTCATTGTCGGCGTTCCTTTTGCAAGCGGTCTAACGGCGGCTTTGGCCTGCCTCAAGGGGTTTCGGCTTGCCGACCCGGGCATTGGGGCATAGATATCACCCTACCTCGGGGTGCTTGGAAACAAGCTGAGATGCGTGATTGCGGACCCGTTGAACCTGAACCGGCTAACACCGGCGGAGGGAAGGTGAGACTTTCTCCACCCGAACCCCGCCCGTTCGCGAATGGAGAGAGCGATGAAGACCACTCTGATAGCGACGGGATTTCTGGCCTTGGCAAACACTGCCTTGGCGCAGGAGAAACCCGTCCTGAACGTTTACACCTATGACAGCTTTGCTTCGGAATGGGGGCCGGGGCCGCAGGTAGAGGCAGCGTTCGAGGCCGTTTGCGGCTGCGATCTGCAATTCACCAGCGCTGGTGATGGCGCCGCACTGCTGGCGCGCGTGCGGCTGGAAGGTGCGAGGACCGACGCCGATGTTGTGCTGGGGCTGGATACGAACCTGACAGCGGCGGCGGCCGAGACCGGCATCTTCGCGCCGCACGCGCTGGATCTGGCGCCGTTCGACATGCCGGTCGAGTACCGGGATGAGGTGTTCCTTCCGTATGACTGGGGCTACTTCGCGTTCGTTTATGATACAAAAACAGTCTCTGATCCGCCGAAATCGTTTGAAGACCTGGCGGCCAGCGATCTGAAGATCGTGATCCAGGATCCCCGGTCCTCTACCCCCGGACTGGGGCTGCTATTGTGGGTCAAGGCGGCTTACGGCGACCGTGCGCCAGAGATCTGGGCAGGTCTTTCGGACAATATCCTGACCGTCACCAAGGGTTGGTCCGAGTCCTATGGGATGTTTCTGGAAGGTGAGGCGGACATGGTGTTGTCGTACACCACCTCGCCCGCGTATCACCTGATCGCCGAAGCAGATGACAGCAAGGCAGCAGCCGCCTTCATCGAAGGTCATTACCTGCAGATCGAGGTTGCCGCCAAGGTCGCCTCGACCGACCAGCCGGAACTGGCGGATCAATTCATGAAGTTCATCCTGAGTGACGCGTTTCAGGGCGTGATCCCGGAAACCAACTGGATGTATCCGGCGCGGTTGCCTGCCGCAGGATTGCCAGAGGGGTTCGATACTCTGATCAAGCCTGATACTGCGCTGCTTTACTCGGCGGATGAGGCCGCGAAGATTCGCGAGGAAGCGTTGCAGGAATGGCTGACCGCACTCAGCCGCTGATCCGGATTTGGCCGGGTCTTGCTGCCGCTGCCTTGGTGGCTGCGCTGACGCTGGGCACTTTGCTGGCAGTGGCGTTGCGGGCCGAGGGCTGGAGCGGGCTGTCGCCGTCGGATTGGGCGGCAGTGCGATTCACCTTGTTGCAGGCGGTTCTGTCAGCGGCGATCAGCATCGCGCTCGCCGTGCCGGTGGCGCGGGCGTTGGCGCGGCGACGGTTTCGCGGCCGGGGGGTGCTGGTGACACTGCTGGGCGCGCCGTTCATCCTGCCAGTGATAGTGGCGGTGCTGGGATTGCTGGCGGTGTTTGGGCGGAAGGGCCTTGTTAGTATCTTTTTTGGGTGGTTCGGTTGGCCTCCGATCCAGATTTACGGCCTGCACGGTGTGGTGCTTGCGCATGTGTTCTTCAATCTGCCACTCGCGACCCGGCTGATCCTGCAAGGGTGGTTCTCGATCCCGGCAGAGCGATTCCGGCTTGCGGCATCGCTGGGCTTCGGCACCAGCGATGTGGCGCGGGTATTGGAACGGCCGATGCTGCGCGCGGTGCTGCCGGGCGCGTTCATGGTGATCTTTGTGATTTGCACCACCAGCTTTGCGGTGGCGCTGACGCTGGGCGGAGGGCCGAAGGCCACGACTGTGGAACTGGCGATCTATCAGGCGTTTCGGTTCGAGTTCGACTTGGGCAAAGCGGCGCTTCTGGCGCTGGTGCAGTTCGCGATCTGCGCCATGGCGGCAGGGGTGGCGCTTTGGGTCAGTGTGCCGGAGGTCGGAGGCGCGGGGCTGGATCGGGCGGTAGAGCGTTGGGATGCGCGGGCGATGGGTCTGCGCTGGCTGGATACCGGGCTGATCGCGGCGGCGGCAGTGTTTCTGCTGGTCCCGCTGGGTATGGTGGTGCTTAACGGTTTGGCGGGATTGGCGGCATTGCCAGCTTCTGTCGGATGGGCGGCAGTTCGCTCGGTTACGGTAGCACTGGTGTGCTGCGCTGACCACGATTGTACTGGCATTGGCGCTTGCCTTTGCGATCCGGGCGGTGCGCGGGGCGGTGGGCAAGGGATTGTTGGAAGGTGTCGGTTATCTCGCGATTGCGGCGTCGCCGCTGGTTGTGGGCACGGGGCTGTTTATCTTGCTTTTCCCTTTATTAGATCCTGTTTCAGTCGCACTTGCCGATCACCGCTCTGGTCAATGCGTTGATGAGCTTGCCGTTCGCGATGCGGGTACTGGTGCCTGCCGTCGCACAGGTAGACCGGCAGTTCGGCCAGTTGGCCGACAGCCTTTCGCTGGCGGGCTGGGCGCGGATGCGGCATCTTTATCTGCCGCGTCTGCGTAGGCCGGTAGGCTTTGCCGCCGGATTGGCGGCGGCGCTGAGCATGGGCGACCTGGGGGTGGTCGCGCTGTTTGCCGATCCGGATGCGGCGACGCTGCCGTTGCAAATGTATCGCCTGATGGCAGCCTACCGGATGCAAGAGGCGGCAGGTGCGGGGTTGTTGTTGCTGGCTTTGTCGCTGGCGCTTTTCTGGCTTTTTGATCGCGGAGGACGCATCAATGCTGACACTTGAAGCGCTGGATATCCGGCAAGATGCATTCCGCCTGACTGCGGATTTCACGGTCGAAACCGGGGCGCTGGTTGCCGTTGTCGGGCCGTCCGGGGCTGGGAAATCGACCCTATTAAGCGTGATTGCAGGGTTTTTCGCGCCTGTGTCTGGCCGGGTGTTGTGGAACGGTACGGATATCTCCGATGCCGCGCCGGGCGATCGGCCATTGTCGATCGTGTTTCAGGACAACAACCTATTCCCGCATCTGACGACGTTTCAGAATGTCGCCCTGGGCGTCAAGCCATCGTTGCGGTTGACCGACGCGGAGTCCGAGCATGTTCGCAACGCCTTGGCGCGCGTTGGCTTGCAAGGGATGGAAGGCCGCAAACCCGCCGCTCTGTCGGGCGGGCAGCAAAGCCGCGTGACGCTCGCGCGAGCAATGGTGCGCAGCAGGCCGTTGATCCTTCTGGATGAGCCCTTTGCGGCACTTGGCCCTGCCCTGCGGGTCGAGATGCTGGATCTGGTGGCAGAACTTGTGCGGGCCGAGGGGGCAACGCTGCTGATGGTCACGCACCACCCGGCGGATGCCTTGCGGATCGCCGATCAGACGGTAGTAGTGGCCGAGGGCGTGGCCGAGGCTCCGGTTTCGACCAAGGCCCTGTTCGACAATCCTCCGCAAGCGTTGCGCGACTATCTGGGATAGGCCCTGAAACCAAAAACGCGCCCCGGAGGGCGCGCTTTGCTGATTGCTTAGGGTGCGGGCTTACGCCTGCTTGCGCCCCTTGACCGGCGCCCAAATGCGCTTGTTGGTCAGGTAGAGCAGCACGGCGAGGATGCCGAGGAAGAACACGCCCATGAAGCCCACCTGCTTGCGGGCCATCATCTTGGGTTCTGCGGCCCACATCAGGAAGGCCGCCACGTCCTCTGACACGTGATGCGCGTCATTCGCGTGACCGTCGGCATACTCGACAATCCCGTCCGAAAGCGGCGGGTTCATCGCGATCCAGCCGCCGGGGAAGATGCTGTTTTCATAAAGAACCGTTCCGGCTTGTTCCTTTTCTTCGCCGGTATAGCCGGTCAGAACGGCAACGATGTATTCCGGCCCGCCGATGCCCTTGAAGAGCTGGTTGATCCCCAGCCCGTAGGGACCGTGGAAGCCAGCGCGCGCCTTGGCGATCAGCGACAGGTCAGGCGCGTTTTCCAGCGCGGATTTCGGGAAAGTGGTCGGTTGGCGTAGCCGGGGCGCGTATCGTCCAGCTCGGCGTCGAATACATCGAACTGGGCGGCATAGGCCCGCACCTGCGCGTCGTCGTAGCCAAGGGCGGTCAGGTCACGGAATGGCACATACTGCAGGCCGTGGCAGGCCGAACAGACCTCGGTATAGACCTGAAGGCCGCGCTGAAGTTGGTTCTGGTCGTACTTTGCCGAACGGGCCGTCGAACGAGAAGGCGATGTTCTCGATATGTCCGCTTTCCTGCCGCGGCAAACGCACCGCCTGTGGCGATGGCCAGAGCCGAAAGCGCAGAAAGGGTAAGGTTCCTGATCATGGGTCTTGATCCTTTCTTACTCGGCCGGCGACGCGTTGTGCGCGTAGTGGTCATTGAAATCTTCTTCGATCGTGGCCGGCTGTGGCAGCGGTTTCTCGATCACGCCAAGGATCGGCAGGATGATCAGGAAGTATGCGAACCAGTAGGCGGCCCCGATCAGCGAGATGATCGAATAGGGCGGTTCTGCGGGCATGCGCGCCGCACCACATCAGGACGATGAAGTCGATGATCAGCAGGTAGAACCACCAGCGGAACATCGGGCGATAGCGGCCCGAACGCACGCTGGACGTGTCCAGCCACGGCACCAGCGCCATCACGAAGATCGAGCCGAACATCGCCAGAACGCCGAAGAACTTGGCGTCGACGATGCCACCTGTCACGAAGCTGGCGATCTGGACGACCCAGACGTCAGAGGTGAAGGCCCGCAGGATCGCGTAGAACGGCAGGTAATACCATTCCGGCACGATATGGGCGGGCGTCGACCAGCGGGTTCGCTTCGATGTAGTTGTCGGGGTGGCCGAAGTAGTTCGGCATGAAGCCGACGACGGCGAAGAACACCACCAGGATCACGACCAGCGCGAAGAGGTCCTTGATCACGAAATAGGGCCAGAACGGCAGCGTGTCCTTCTCGGCCTCGGCTTTCGAGCCACGGCGCACTTCGACCCCGGTGGGGTTGTTGTTGCCGGTGGTGTGGAAGGCCCAGATGTGCACGATCACGAGGCCCGCGATGATGAAGGGCAACAGGTAATGCAGCGCTGAAGAAGCGGTTCAGCGTCGGGTTGCCGACGGCGGGTCCGCCCAGAAGCCAGGTTTGCAGCGGCTCGCCGATGAACGGGATCGCGCCGAAGAGGCCGGTGATCACCGTGGCGCCCCAGAAAGACATCTGGCCCCAGGGCAGCACGTAGCCAAGGAAACCGGTCGCCATCATCGCAAGGTAGATCAGCATGCCGATGATCCAGGTCACTTCGCGCGGCGCCTTGTAAGAGCCGTAGAACAGGCCGCGGAACATGTGGATATAGACCGCCAGGAAGAACAGCGAGGCACCGTTCATGTGGATGTAACGCAGCAATCGCGCCGCCATTCACGTCGCGCATGATATGCTCGATCGAGGCCATCGCCATGTCGACATGCGGCGTGTAGTGCATCGCCAGAACGATGCCGGTGACGATCTGCAAGCACCAGGCAGAACGCCAGGACGATGCCCCAGATCCACCACCAGTTCAGGTTCTTCGGCGTCGGGATGAACAGCGTGTCATACAAGCAGGCCCACAACCGGAAGCCGGGTGTGCAGCCACTTCTCAAACCCGGATTTGGGTTCGTAATGGTCGTGTGGAATACCAGCCATGTCTGCGCTCCTTATCCGAGTTTCACGGTGGTATCGTCGATCCACGTCGCGACGGAATTGCCAAATTCTTGGGGGCAGGACCCTTGCGGATGCGTCCTGCGGTGTCGTAGTGCGAACCGTGGCAGGGGCAGAACCAGCCGCCGAAATCGCCCGATCCATTGCCGATCGGAACACAGCCCAAGTGGGTGCAGACACCGATCATCACCAGCCAGTTTGCCTTTTCGTCCACGAACCCGGTTGATATCACTTGCGTCCGTATTGGGCTTGTTCGGCGTTTTCCGATCCAGCTATCCACCAGATCGGATATCGGTACAGCGCTTGCGGCGTCAATTTCAGCTTGGGTGCGGCGCCGGATGAACACCGGCTTGCCAAGGTACTTGACGGTCAGCTGGGTGCCTTCGGCTCGACGCCGGATACGTCAATCTGGATCGAGGATAGCGCCTGCACATCGGCAGAGGGGTTCATCTGATTGATCAGCGGCCAGACCGCGGCCCCGGTGGCGACAGCGCCCGCACCAGCCGTGGCATAGTACAGAAAGTCGCGGCGGGTGCCTTCGTGTTCTTCAACGTGGGACACGAGCAGTTCTCCATTTCCCGGCCGGTTGCCCCGGCACAATAGTTCGGCGGCTGAGGTTTCCCACAGCCTTCGCATGGCGCTTTTAGCGAGGCATCCCGCCCGCGTCCAGCGGACAATCGGGCGCAGCGGTGCCAGACTGTCACGGTGTGTCGGCAGACCGCACGCCGCTAACGCAATATTTACAATTTTGGATTGAACTCTGATAACAACAGTATATCTGCTGGATTCGGGGGATGACGGCAAAGAAGGATTTGGAATCGATGCGTAAATTGCTGTTGGCCACTGCCATGGTCACCATGATTCCCGGGCCTGGCGTTGGCTGAAGACCAGCTCAGTTTTTACGGCGGCGTACAGGGTTCGCCGCACAGCGGTGTTTCCGGTCGCGATCCCGGTGGTGTCGGTGCGTTCGATTTCACCGCAGGCTGGGAAGGCCGTTCGTTCGAAACGCCACCCTATTGGGGCTTTCGCTGGACCCGCTGGCAAAACGATACATTCGGCTGGGGCGTCGATGTGAACCATACCAAGGTTTATGCCGATGACGAAACGCTTGCCGAAAGCGGATTTTCGCATTTCGAGTTTTCCGACGGTCTGAACATTGTTACGCTGAATGCTTGGCGGCGCTTTCCGGACACCAACATGCCCTTCACGCCCTACGTTGGCGCCGGTGTCGGCCTGTCCATCCCGCATGTCGAGGTAACAAGCCCCGGCGGCAAAGTCTTTGAATACCAGGTCACCGGTCCTGCCGTGCAGTGGGTCGCTGGTGCGAGCTATTCGATCAATGACCGCTGGTCGGTCTTTGGCGAGTACAAGGGCACCTATTCGATGAACGACGCCGATCTTGGCAGCGGCGGCACCTTGCAGACCGATATCATCACCAATGCGTTCAATATCGGTGTCAGTCTGGGCTTCTAGGCTGCGGGCGGCACCGTCGCCTTGAAGCTCTCGCGCTCTGCAAACTGCTTGTACCAAGTCGGCCAAGGCTTCGTTGCCGGTGCGCCAGTCGCGCGTCGGATGCCGGAAATCCACATATCCCAGCGCGCAGGCCACCGCGATCTGGCCCATATCCAGCGGGCCGTTCAGATGGCTCATCCACCGCCCACTCGATCGCCTCGACGGCCCGCGCGATCTTGGCCCATTGGCCATCCACCCATTCCGGCATGCGCTTGTCCTCGGGCCGCACGCGGACTTCGTAGACCATCAGGATCGCGGCATCGAGTGATGCCGTCCGCCGTTGCCTCCAGCGTCAGCGTTTCCCACAACCGGTTGCCCTCGGGATACAGCTTGCCGCCGGCGCGGGCATCGAGATAGCGGCAGATCACCCGGCTGTCATAAATCGCCGGCCCATCGGCGCGTTCCAGCGCTGGCAACTTGCCCAGCGGGTTCTGCGCCAGCGGCATGGTCTGCGGGTCCAGCGGCGTGCCGTACGCAGGCACAATCTCTACATCGCCGAATTGCCCGGTTTCATGCAGAAGAATTCTCACCTTGCGCGCATAGGGCGAGGTTTCGGCGGAATAAAGCTTCATATATCAGACCTTTCGGAAGCGGATGCGCCCAAGCGCTGTTATGTCGATCTCAAGGCCGGGGCCGTCCGGCCCGACGCGCACCACCCGTCGGAATCGGGTTGCGCCATTGACCTGCTCGGGCTCGCGCCGCAGCGAAATTCCTTCGCTGACATCGTCCATCGCGGATTCGCCGCGCTGGTCGAAATGACCCCTTTGAATACTGATCCGCCGCGTCACGCATAGGTTGCAACTGCAACTGCGCCGTAGCGCAGCGCAATTCCGGCAATCGGGGCAAGTGGCAGGGGCATGGTGACCTCCAAGGTAGTACTGACTTCTATGTAGGAAGCCGCGCGATGCAAGTCCATTCAAGACTTTGGCGGATTGGCCATCAGCGCAGCGATCACCTGCACCTCCAGCCCGATGCCATGCCGCCTGACATGGGCAGAGGCCGCCATGCGGGCGTTGTCGGGTTTGTTCTGGGCCAGTTTCCAGGTGCCATCGACAGAGTGCACCTGCATCCGAAGCGGCACGATCATCCGCATCAGCCGGTCGATCAGTTCACCGGGCATCTTGTCGGCATGCCAGGCTGGTTTCGGGGCAAGTCGCGCCTCGAAAAACGCAGTCAGGCTGTCCAGCACGGCGCGCATCTCTTGTTGTGGTCGCAATTCCAGAATGCCGCGCAGATGCACCGCGACATAGTTCCATGTGGGCACCTGATCAGGTATTTCGTACCAATCCGGAGAGATATAGCTATCGGCCCCAGAAACAGCCAAAACCGCCGGTTTAGGCTCTGTAATCAATCGCACGATCGGGTTCGATCTGACCAGATGCAGCGTGACTGTGCCGCCATCCTCGGACAGCCGATAAGGGATGTGCGACACAAGCGGTGCCGGGTCGGCGTTGACCGAAAGCACACCGAAAGCGCGATCGCGGGCGAAGGCAAGATTGTCGCGGTCGCTGGCCGTGTGAAAAGCGGGATTGGGATGCATGGGCGCTAGCGCCGCCGCAGTGTGTCGCCAAAGTCGATCTGCGGTTTCAACACGATTTTCTCGCCCGGAACCGCGTCCGGATCGCTGACCCGCCGCGCGATGATCTGCGCTGCCGCACGACCGATCTCTGCCCGGCAGGCGTCCATCGTGGCCAGTTGCCGCGGCAAACCATCCAGTAGCTCGACCCCGTTGAACCCAGCCAAGCCAATCTGCCCCGGCACATCGATGCCCTTGTCCAGGCAGTAAAGCAAGCCGCCCGCACCGATCATGTCGTTGGAATAATACAGGAAATCCAGATCCGGGGTGCGCGTCAGGATCGTTTCGGTCATCTCGCGGCCCTTGGCCAAGGCCGATCCGCCGGAATAGAATTCCTGGTCCGCGACCTCCAGCCCAGCCTTGGCCAAAGCCTCGGTAAAGCCTTCAAACCGCTTCCGCGCGCGGTGGTCCAGTGGCATCTTGGTGCCCAGAAACCCGATCCGCTGATATCCCGCCTCGACGATGGCATTCGCCATTTCGCGCCCGGCGCGGCGGTGCGAGATGCCGACCATTGCATCAATCGGTTCGCCATCGACATCCATGATCTCGACGATCGGAATGCCGGCGGCCTTCAGCATCGCCTTTGAGTGCTCGGAGTGTTCAAGCCCGGCAATGATCACGCCCGAGGGCCGCCACGACAGCATTTCATAGAGCACTTTTTCCTCGCGCTCCGGCTGGTAATTGGTGACACCAAAGACCGGTTGCAGCGGGGTTTCGTCCAGCACCTCGGAAATGCCGGTCAGCACTTCGGGGAACACCATGTTCGACAGCGACGGGATCATCACCGCCACCAGATTCACCCGCTGGCTGGCCAGGGCCCCTGCGATCTTGTTGGGGACATAGCCAAGATCCTTGGCTGCCTCCAACACCTTGGCGCGGGTCGCTTCGGACACGTCGCCACGATTGCGCAAGACCCGGCTGACCGTCATTTCACTTACGCCCGACGCCTCTGACACATCGCGCAGCGTTAACGGCCGCTGCGGCGGGCTGGACGGAGAGTTTGCTGCCATTTCGGACCCCTGCTCGTACCCCAATGTACCCTTGTTAGCGCCAAACATGATGCTTGTCCAAGCCAACCGAGCGCACGATGTTATCGCTAACACGAACATCCGGTCGTTCTGCAAGCTCTCAGTCTCGTAGCGCTCCGGATTCAGAAGGGGGAGTGGTGGGCCAAAATTCACCCCCCCCCCTTTTCTTTTGCCCCAATGAATGGTTGCCAAGCCGCATCAATCTGGTGAAAACGGACGCGCGCGGCCTCGTAGCTCAGGGGATAGAGCAACCGCCTCCTAAGCGGTAGGTCTCAGGTTCGAATCCTGACGGGGCCGCCATTGCAATTCAGGAAATTATTGATTAAAAACACTTTTTGCGTTTAGTTTTGAATTCGTCCCCCCTAAAGTTCCCCCATCTTGCGAAATCAGGAGCTCTCCCGATTTGGTCAGCGACACCTGCCTCGGATTCGAATTGCTTATACAATGAAAGTGCGCGCCGGGCGTAAGTGCCACATTCCTGCCCAGTTCTGATGGTTCGGTCGGGGAAAGTGGTCAAACGAGACTGGATAGTAGATGAAGAACGATAAGAGCCGGGCTCTCATGAGTTTGTGCGGTGCGCTAATGGTGGGTGCTTGCACACAGTCGACTGGAGTTATGGCAATGGGGCCGGATACCTTCAGTGTTGCTACGAGCGACGAGATTTCCGGAGTAGTCGGAGCCAAGCGGGCTGCCATCACAGAAGCAAGCAGCTTTTGCGCAGCCCGTGGCCAGCAGATGGTGGCAATGCAAAGCCAGTCTACAGTGAGGCCTGACTGGGTCGGTGACCCCATTGGGCATCACGACTTCACCTTTCGCTGTCTTAGTGCCGGTGACTCGCAACTCGCAAGGCCAGTCATTGGGGGGAACGCGCAAAGCCTGACAATTCGCTAAAGTAACGTGTCGGATGCTCTTTTGTACAGCAGCGCCTCGACGAATCCGTGTACTGGGTAAAGAAACCCGGTCAACCGCCGCAACTTAACCACGTCCCGCGACCGCCCGCCATGCCTGTAGCTTAGAGGATTCTTATCTCCATTTTGGCCGCGTAATAAACTGGCTACCCGCGCCGGTCCCTTTGGATGCGGCGCAGCGATTGACCTACCCCCTCCCGGCCCATTCAATTTCCAAGAAGAAATCGAGCGCTCCCAGCGCGCCGCATTTAGGTGAGAAATAGGTATTCCAGAATCAATCTTGTTCCCTGTATGTTCCAAACTTGCTTCGGGGAGGATTGATCTACATGGACTACGAGCGCTTCGGGCCAATTTCAGTCCGGCAAATTGAGGAATGGCCTGAAGAAGGCGGCAGCTACCGCACCCTCGTGCTTTCTTCTGATGCCATTGCCTTGAAGGCGGCGTGGGCAGCGTTGCAGAAGTCCTACCCAGACTCCGAGCTGCTGATGCGTAAGGGTGCTCAAATCCTCGAACGGCGTGGACCTCTGCACGGCAGGTAGAATCCCAATAAAGAAGGGCGCCCTTACGGAACGCCCCTCAATCTCAAGTGCAGGTTGGTCAGGCTGTTTTCTTCTTACGGCGGCCCATGAAGCCAAGACCGCCTAGGCCAGCTACGAGTAGTGGCAGGGCTGCCGGGAGAGCGACCGAGGCATATCCATCGGGCCGCCAAGCCTCACATTTTTTGGGCCTGAAATCGCTAGCTTTGCATCCTGGTGGTGGTCCTGCGGTTGTAATCTTGAATGTAGCAGTGAGGGTGAACGGTCCTAATTGAGAATCGTCCCAGTAGCGGTTGTTCGACTCTGCCCACAGGTAGAAATAATTTCCCGCTAAGGCATATGATTCCGGGAACAACGATATGTTTACAGGCCCACTAAGCCCCATATCAGAGTAGTGAGTTAACCATTTTGATCCGCCGCCCTCGTCACAATAATAAATTGAACAAAGTGCGTAATCATTCCCGCCATAAGCGCCAACTAGTGATAGAGTTGCTGTTGCGGAAAGCGCAATCGTATCAGGGCTGAGCACGATTTGAATTTCTTTGTTATCGTAGCAATTCACATAATCATAGGGCTGCCCGGCCCCATCTTCTCGATAGCACGTCCCAGACATCGACACGTCAAACTCGTTGTAACCTTCCACAAGATTCACGGTGCTCGCTTGAGACGTGATTGGTGTCATGATTAGAGCAAAAAATGTGGCCGCTGCCACCAATGTAATTTTCATCGCTAGTTCTCTTTTAAAAATTGTCTTGGCGGTAAATGGAGAGCACCACATCGCGTATTGACAAGCCTATTGGGCAAAGGATTGTCTGTCACGATTTTTCGATCAAAAAGCAAATTTCTAAACCAATTATGCCGCAATTGTTCAGGAAAATAACTCATTAATGGAATGGAAAATCACAAATGGCGCACAACTGAAGTGCTTCGAACTCATCGTCATACGCCGACGGGACCTTTTCACTACCATCAGGGGGCAATGCCAAGCCGCCCCAGCATCACCGACAGCCGCCGCAACTCAACGACCTCCCGCGACCGGCCTCCGTGCCTATGGTTTGGATGTGCTTGGCCTCTAGGCGCTCCCCCTCCAGCGCCGTGAAGGCGGCAGACGTTCCAACCCTTCTTGGCTGGGCATTGGCAGCGTCGTCCTGTACTCTTGGCCGTCGCGCGGCATCGTGGAGCTTTTCTCAGGCGTTGCGTCGGGTCTATGGGGTTAGCGTCACTTTTCATCATTGACCCTCCCCCCGGTGCCCACATTCCCTACAATTGCCTGTCCGCCGTCAGCCACATTTACATGCTGCACAGTGACGGTCTGTTTGCCGCCATTGCGATGCTTGCGAAGGGCTTCCATCTGGGCAGCATAGGTGCGTGCCAGCTTGTTGAACCCGGAATAGTGGGCCTGAACCTGATCAACCCTCTCCGCGTTCGCCAGCCATCGGCAAGAGCGTATCGTTGCTACATGCGTCGCGGCCATTTGAACCGCAAGCATCCTTTCCATTGCATCCTGTGGTCTGATTTCAGCGACTGCCGCGAGCATGAATGTCCGCTCGTCATTGCCTGGGTGGTCATCGCTGGCCTCATTCGCTTTGAGCACCTTGAAGCAATGCGCCATAAGCGCGTCTGCCATCTCCGGGTGCTTGGTTCCGAATATGGTTCGCAGGGCTTGCTCATTGGCCAGGGTCACCTGCTGCCCACTCTCTGGCGTTCCGCTGAGGGATAAGCCCAACTTGTTGTCGGCTTTGGCCGGTGTTTTGGTCATTTGAAGTCCTGCTTATCGCCGAAGTCTATGTGACGGTATTATGATACCGTACGTCAATTCCAAGAGCAATGTGGACGAGGGCCACCGATCAAATTGCAGAGCGTCGGATGGGCCGAGCGACAGCAGCAGCACGAAGCGGTCATTCATGAGTACCGCAGCGAACGGCGGCTAGAAACCCAAACTGGATATCCAAAATCCTAGTAGCGTGTCGGTGGGACGGCATAGCAGCGAGCAATAACTAAGGTTTTCATTTGCAATCCTTTCGCATTGCTCATTTCGCGTATATTCCCTGTTGTTGATACGTTCGCCGTCGTCGGATACGTTCAATGTGGATTGACTTGGCTCGTGTAAGGACGCACGAGCCGAAAGATACAATTGATGCACGAGAAGCGACCTTGTCATAGCGGCCATGGCGCAGGATCTGCAAGCGGGCAAATGCGGGCGCGAACGGCCACGTTTAAAAAACTTGGCAAGGGACTGGGAGCTATGTCGCCCCCCGCATTAACCTAGGATAACGCGGGCTGTAGAGAACAGTTTACGATCAACTTTAGGCTGTGATTTCTGGTCGGCGCCACCAACTTCGTGTGCGGCTGATGTGTAGCCAAGGTCAGACGACATATCGACACTAAATCGAGTAACAAGCACGAACCGTGGGAGGAGCTAAGATGACTACGATTCTTCTTTGCGTGGTCGCCTGTGTGGCAGCGTTTGTAGGCGGGCCTGCGACTGCTGCAACAATCAATGTCAAAGTTTCGAGGCCAATTTCACGAGCAGTCATTGAGTTCGATGTCTGCAGTCTTCCCCCCTTTGCTTGCCCGTTTCCTTTTGGTTTGGGAGAAGTTGGACTCGATAATCTAATCAACGTTTCTGGGACTGATCTACAGTTCCTAAACTTTGACGAACTTCCACTCCAAAGCTTCGACAACTTAAGCATTGGCAACACGAGGTTCAGTGCTGCTCCCAATGATGCTAGTCTTGATTATGATCGTCCGGTCTTCGGTTTTGATCCGGGTCCCGTGGCAGACACAGTGTTCACGGACTCCCTTTTTCTGCTCTTGGATGCAAATACAAGGCTGATAATGGAATTCACTAATCCTGTCGACATACTGCAATTTGGCATGGTGTTTGCGCCGAATCAGCGGGATGAGACAAGAATGGGAACCGTGCAATTGTTCGGCGTGGGGCGAAATTTTCTCGGCGCATTTGATTTTCGGGCTGATTTTGAGCCGGGGGATGAATTCTCGTCGGCGAAATTCACAGCGGCGGTGGTCCAGGTACCCGCCGCTGGCATGCTGCTCCTCAGCGCTCTTGGATTGGGGAGATTGCTGCGATTTCGACCACGGAGTGCCTGACGGGCAATGAAACAAGCTAGGGGGAGTGCAAACTTTCATTTGTGGCGTCGGCCAAAATCAAGCGGCAATTCGGCATTTCAACGAGTAACAAGCACGAACCGTGGGAGGAGCTAAGATGACTAGGATTCTTCTTTGCGTGGTCGCCTGTGTGGCGGCGTTTGTAGGCGGGCCTGCGACTGCTGCAACAATCAATGTCAAAGTTTCGAGGCCAATTTCACGAGCAGTCATTGAGTTGGACGCAAGTGAGCTTTTTTTTCGGGACTGGGGACTCGATAATCTAATTAACGTTTCTGGGACCTGAACTACAGTTCATATCGTTTGACGAGAATCCGATCAAATCAGCCCTTCAGCCCGTGCAATTCCTTCAGCGGCCTAAGCTGCGTATCAAGTATAGTCGTCGGCAACACGAGGTTCCGTGGGGAGAGGCTCAATCCTGCTCTTCCCAGTATGAAATTCGGTATTTGGTTTCGAGTGTGATGAACTCTCAGTCATTAGGAACTGTTCATTTGAGGAGGAATTATATGATACAAACGGCACCGTGTTCAGCGAGGGTGATCTTTTGTTCGCAGATGCAAATACAAGGCTGATTTTGGAATTTATTAATCCTGTCGACATACTGCAATTCGGCATGGTGTTTGGCGACCGCCCACAGTCGGGTTCACCCTTCACAGAGAAAAGAGAGGGACTCGTGGGAGCAGTGCAATTGTTCGGCGTGGGGCGAAATTTTCTCGGCAGATTTGAATTGCGGGCTGATGTAGTGCCGGGGGATGGCCTACCGTCGGCGAGATTCACTGCGGCGGTGGTCGCGATACCCGCTGCTGGCATACTGCTCCTAGCGCTCTTGGATTGGGGTGAATGCTGCGATTTCGGTCAGGAAGTGCCTGACGGGCGAAATATGCGAGCTTAGGCGGCGTTCGAATCCTCCGTTCGCGGCACCGGCGATATCGACCGTTTCAAGGGCGCGACTGACTGAAGCGGTCATCGGCACAACCCCGCCCAGCATGGCAGGATCAAAGAGGCCCAGCGCTTCCATCAGGCGCGCGGTATCTTCCGCTCCGCTTTCTTTGCCAGTCCGTATCGAATAGGTGCCATCTTCAATCGCCTCGTATTTGACCGGTGGCGCGACCTTGCGCTTGTTGACCATCTTCGTGCCGATACGCATCAGTTCCTTGCCTATCTCTTCGGGCATGTTCAGTCATGTGCTGTTCCAATCGTATGTTGTCCCTGTCGTTTCCCTGACAGGGGAGTGGTTTATATTAGTGTTCCATTTCAGCACCCAAGGACGGTTGAGAAATGGCTCTGACGGGTGCTGATCTGGACCCAGTGGCGGGCTTTGGGTGCTGAAACGGAACCACCGACGATGCTGACGGGTCCGTATCAGCACCGTGTTCTGTTTTAGAGGGCCGCCAATTGTGCCAGTCATTTGTTGCACTGACCTTTCCTTTGACCGTCTGCATCGGCTTGGTTGTCAGCCGCCATTCGCTGGCCTTGCGATTATACCAGCTGCCTTGCAACTCCAGGACGATGAAGCCTTTTGCTTCAAGCTCCAGGAATGCCGCGCATTGCCGTGCCCTTGCCGATGCCCAGTGCTTGGGCGGCTTCATTCAGGGACAGTGTCAGACTGCCGTTGTTGCCGCCATTGAAGCGGGTGTGCAGTTCGAACCAGACCTTGACGGCGGGCCCCGATAGGGACCGCCATGCTGTTGATTTCAGGAATCCGTAGGGCAGAGGGACATATTGCCCCTCGCCGTTCCCTCTGCTGTCCTTCCTACCCACTGTTGCCCTCCCTGTAGTGCAGGAGCGCCACAAGGCGGGCGTAGGGTTCCGGCAGGCCATGCTTGGCCATCAGGCGGCGTACAGGGATTGTGCGGGGCGCTGGGCGGTTCTGGAAGGGACTACAGCTCATTCTAGGCCGCCTCTGCAGGCAACCAGCGTTACCGTGGCATCACAGGCCAGCCGATAGCGGGCATGTCGGCCCTTATATTCGCCACCGTGGCTCCTCCATCTCGGTTTCGATGGGGATGCCCATCTTGCGAAGGGCGTGGATATATCCAGACCAGCGCAGGGCGGGGTGTTCGAGCGGCGTGACCCCGCGCGGCCCAGCTTGGGCCAACTGGTACATCGTCCAGCCAAGACGGCCATTGAGTTCGAACGTGCGAGGGCATTCGCCGCCCGGAAGGGTTGCGTTGATATTCATTTCTGCGTCCTTGTTTTGAAAGGCGCAAGGCGGTAGGAATTAGCTGTCTAGACTACCCAGCGCCCGCGCCGTCAGATTGATGGAGTGGGCGTTGTCTTATCCAGACATCCCTTTGGCGGGAGGACGGTCTGCTAGCCAGGCTCGCACCACGCTTTCCGGCCATGCAACGGCCCGGCGGCCTATACGGACGGGGCGCGGGAACTCTCCCCGATCCATCATGTCGTAAATCGTGGAACGGCTCAGGCCGGTCACGGCTTCAACAGCGGGGCGGCGAAGGTGCTTGTCCGCGACGAGTTGGGCCATTACTTCGGCCATTGGATTTCGGTCTGTCATGTCGGTCCCTTTTTGGTATCATCCGTATGGCAACGGTAGGCCTCAGGATGATGCGGAACCAGCGACGTAAAATGGCCTATTTTTCGTCTGGCGATGCTTTGTCCTTGGCCAACTGGTCGAGTGGGCCAAAGTGGAAATGCAAGCATGAAAATTGCGGAAGATCATTGTTGGCCAAACCCAGAGCAACTTTGTGTTTCATGGGAAACCATAAATTGATCTTCGACAAAATTGCGATAAGCGCGCTCAATTGTTTTGGAACTGGCTTGTGCGAAAGTTCCTCGCAAACTCAGTTCTGCAACGGCGAAGGCATCTTCAAGAGTGGTCCCAATGTTCTCAATTTTCCCGCTGTTAATGAGCCGCTTTGTTTCTTCCGGCATTGCCAGAAAATCGAATCGAGTCGCGCTGTCAGAGTCTTGGAAGTCTTGGGCAATGCGTAGGCGTCGAACTGTTTCATATCGTTTTTCCCGCTTGAACTCTCTCGGACCCTTGCGGCTGGACTATTTGCACGACCTTTTCCACCATGCGAAGTCCCCAGCACGGTTTCGATCACAAAAGTACTGATGCCCGCCGCCGCCCAATCAGGAAGTGGCAATCCCTCATCGCGGCAAATTTGTATGCAATCCAGTAGGGCCAACCAATTGCCGCTAAGATAGTTTTCGTACGAAAAGCGAAGCCTCTCGAAATAGTCTGAATCTTTTCCAAGTCGATGGTGTTGGGTTCATTCGGATTCTTTCTTTCGTTGTAATCCAAAACCATTTTGAACAACCAATCCAAACCGAGTTCGGAGTTGTTAAAGGGCTGTCGGCCGATGTCGGTTTCGTCATCCATTCAAGCACCACCACTTTGGTTGGAAGGTCAGTCTGACACGCATATTTTGACCACCTCTCCATCATCTTGCGCCGCTTCTCGAACACGTCCGACCGCGCGTAAGCCTGTTCCACCGCATCGCCGACCTTGTGCGCCAGCGCCGCCTCGGCCACTTCGCGCGGGAAGTTGGTCTGTTCCTGCGCCCATGTGCGGAAGGACGTGCGGAAGCCGTGCACGTCGGCGTCAAAGCCCAGTTCCTTGACCAGCTTGGACAGCGTCATGTCGGAGAGCGGCCTTGCCGGTGACGCTCGGGAAACACCAGCCCGGAACCGTCGGCCAGCTTCTCGGCCTCTCGCAGTATCTCGACGGCGCGGCCTGACAGCGGAACACGGTGCGGGCGTTTCATTTTCATGCGATCGGCCGGGACGGTCCATGTCGCGCCGTTGTGGCCTCAAGCTCGATTTCATCCCAGCGGGCCAGCCGCACTTCGCCAGAGCGGCTTGCCGTGAGAATGAGAAATTCCAGCGCCAGCTTGGTCGCGTCCCAAGCGCTCGATGCCCGCACGGCGTCGATGCAGCCTGAGACCTCGAATGATGCAGCGCCTTGCGGTGCTTTGGTGTGCGGGTGTCGCGGGGCAGGGCAAGGGCGTCGGTGGTCGCCGGATTGTCGGTGCACATACCTTCGGCGATGCCCCATTTGAAAACGGACGAACTCGGTAGATCAGCTTCCTGGCGACGCCTGGGGCTTTCTCGCGCGCGGCCAGAATGGCCTGCCGAACGTCGGCGCTTGTGACGTCGGGCAGGGGAGCCCGAAGCGGGGAAAGATGTAGGTTTCCAGCGTGGTCAGAAAGGCGGCCCGGTCCTTCGGGTTCTTCCACGTCGGCGACAATTCGATATGGGTTTTCCGCGCGGCTTCCTCGAATGTCAGGATGCGCTGGGCTTTCCGCTTCGCGGCCAATGGGTCGCCGCCCGCCCGCGCCAGCCGCTTGTTCTGCAAAGCCTGTTCGCGCGCTTCGGCCAGCGTGACGACCGGCGGGCTGCCCAGCCCCAGTTCGCGGCGTTTGCCGCGAATGGTGATGCGCTGCACCCAGAAGCGGCCACCCGTGGGTTTTACCAGCAGGAACAGGCCGGTTCCGTTGCCGTCGTGGTACTTGCCGGGTTCCTTTGCGGTGTTCACGAAAGCCGCTGAGAGCGCTTTGGACCTTGAGGTTGTAGCGGTGGTCATTGGCATTCCCCCAATCGTTCCCCCTCAAAATGGCGGAACAAGCCGGAACATGCAAGACGCCTTCGGCTCTTGAGTGTCCAATATCCCTTTATTTGTTAGGCTTATATGGAGTGCAGCGGAATTTGCTGGAACCACGTATGGCGCATGACGGGGCCGCCATTTCTCAGCAAGCGTCTCATCTGCAAGGAAACCCCGCAGCCGACGCGCGAACTGTGGTTCCGTCGGAATTCTGTGTTTCGAGGCGCTTCGGTTTTATCCCAAACCGATTCACGAATTCGAAACGGGTTGGCCGCTAGTTTCTGGATCACCGGCTTGAGCAGAGCCATTTTCAATTCCCTAGACGGAGTCCAGTTCATGAAAACGACAATCCTCGCCATTCCGCTTCTGTGCCTTGCCAGCGCGGCATCGGCGAACGAATTCGAACCGGCCATGCGCAGCTATCTGACGGCAGAGATTGCGGCTTGGCAGAATGACCCCGTCATTATTGCCGCGATCAGGGCGCAGAACGCGAAAACCGCCGCGATCCCGCAAAGCCAGATCGACGCCTTGGATATCGCTTGGCGGGCAGAGGTGGGGGCCGTTGAAACCCCGACGATTGCGCCGGTCCTGTCGAACCCGGCGGCAGAGTTTCTGCGTGAACGCGTCGCAGATGCCGGCGGACAAATCACAGAAGCGTTCGTGATGGACTCTCGCGGCCTGAATGTTGCTACAAGCAATGTTACATCGGATTACTGGCAAGGCGACGAGGCAAAGTTCACCGAGACCTATCCCAAGGGGTCGGGTGCTGTTCATATCGGCGAGGTCGAACTCGACGAGTCCAGCCAGACCTATCAGGGCCAGGTATCAGTCGTGATCGTCGATCCCGCTACCGGCGCACCGATCGGTGCAATGACCATCGGCCTCAACGCCGCCGCACTCTGACTTTCCACAGGCGGCGGCTGCGGCCGCCTGTTGACGCACCTGATCCTGAAAGGCTCCCAAATGTCGTTTCTCTTTCGCATCGGCCTTGGCCGCTCGTTGTTCGTGACGCTCACCGTAATCGCTGCAATCTGTTCGGCCCTAGCGATCGGCGCGATGATGATCGAGTCCAAGATCGAAGCGCGGAAATTTGCCCTTGAAAACCTGCACGGCCGCGCAACAGAGGTTGCGGGCCTGATCGCGACGCAGGCTGGTGGGGCGATCAAGTTCGGCAATGCGGAGAACAACTCGGTCCTTTTCCAAAAGGCGATCGAGGTCAGCCAACAAGCAGGTCTTGGGCGCGTTGGCGGTGAACACTGGCGGCGATGTCGTCGGAAGTGTCCTGCCCGAAGGCCAGTTCGGTGAAGCTTTGCGCAGTCTTGCCGCCGAGGCGATGAGAACCGGACAGGTGCAGCACTCGCGCGAAGGATTGCTGGTGGCCGCGCCTTCGATGTTTGGCAGCGAGAACCAGGTTATCGGCGCCATCGCGATGGAATGGACGGCAGAACCCGTACTTGCCAAGCTGCGCGCCATGATGGTGCGTGAAAGCATGATCGCGGCGGCTGTGTTTCTGGTGACGCTGGGTCTGACAAGCATGATCTTTCGGGCGATTGTTTCGCAGCCTTTGAAACGATCCGTCGATGCGATGGCCAGGCTGGGCGCGGGCGACTACGAGGTCGACCTGCCGGTCACCCGGCGCAGAGATGAAATCGGAGTGGTCTGGGACGCGCTCAAATCCTATCGCGATGCCCTACGCGGCGGGGCGGCGGCCAAGGCTGACAGTGACTTCAAAGGTGCGGCGTTCGAAGGCTCTTCGGCGCCAATGATGATCGTTGACGAAGATCTTGTGATCCGCCGCATGAATCCCGGGATGCAGGCACTGCTGGAACAACTGTCGCCAGACCTGTCAAAGACCAATCCGGGGTTCAGTTTCGCCAAGGTGATCGGCAAGAAGGTCGATGTGTTCCATTCAAACCTGCCCGCCATCCGCACGATGCTTGACCAGCGTGATCGCTTTCCTTCCACAACAAGCATGTCTGTGGCCGACACGCGCCTGACGCTGACCTGCAGCGCGGTCGTGGGCGACGACGGATCGCACGGTGGCACGGTGATCGAGTGGAATGATGTTACGCAGGAATGGCTGGGCAAAGCGATCCTCGACGCAATTGACCGCGATCAGGTGAAGGCCGAATTCGATATTGACGGACGGTGCCTTTCCGCGAACGAACGGTTTTGTTCGCTTGCCGGAAAGGCGGCCGCAACCGTTGTGGGAAGCCATGTTTCTTCCAATATCAGCCCGGTCTCCGGCAGTGGTCAGGACATCGGGGCGGTGATGGATGCCGCGCGCAAAAGCGGCGCCGAGTTCGGCAAGTTCGTGCTGGTCAACAGCCGGGGTGAGGACGCCATACTTGACGGTGGTTTCACCTGCGTAAAGGATCAGAACGGCGCCCCGGTCCGGATGGTTCTGATCAGCCAGGATGTGACCGAAGCAGAGCACCGGCTTGCGACAGCCAAGACCGAGCGCCGGCGCATGATGGAAGAACAAAAGGCCGTGGTCGAGGCGATCCAGATCGGCCTGAACCAGCTGAGCCTTGGGGATCTGACGGCCCAGATAGACGAACCGTTCAGTCAGGACTATGAGGGCTTGCGCCACGACTTCAACGCAACTGTCGAAAGCTTGGCCAAGGCCATGCAAGAGGTCGTGGAAAACGCTGAAAGCATTCGCAACGAGGCAGCAGAGATCAGCAACACCGCCGACACGCTGTCGCGCAAGACCGAGGATACCGCCGCCACACTCGAGGAAACCGCGGTTTCACTGGATCAGCTGACACGCTCGGTCAAGGTCGCTGCCGAAGGCGCGGCTCAGGCTGACGCGATCGTCGAGGATGCCAAGGTGCGCGCCGAACACGGCGGCAAGGTTGTGCAAAACACGGTGGCGGCGATGGACGGCATCGCGGAAAGCTCTGACAAGATTACCAGCATCATCAACGTGATCGACGACATCGCATTTCAGACCAACCTTCTTGCGTTGAACGCGGGCGTCGAGGCGGCCCGTGCCGGGGATGCGGGGCGCGGTTTTGCCGTGGTGGCATCAGAGGTTCGAGCGCTGGCACAGCGCTCTTCGGATGCGGCCCGCGAGATCAACGGACTGATTGCCGAGAGCGGCAAACAGGTGAAGCACGGCGTCACGCTGGTTGACCAGACCGGTGAGGCACTTCAAGCCATCGTTCAGTCGGTGACCGAAATCTCATCGCATGTCACCAGCATCGCAGAATCCGCACGCCAGCAGGCTTCTGGTCTGGACGAGATCAACACAGCGGTCACCAATCTGGACCGATCAACCCAGCAAAACGCCGCACGTTTCGAAGAGACGACGGCGGCCAGCCATGCGTTGACCAACGACGCATCCGCGCTGGCAGAAACGGTCGCGCGCTTCACGATCCGTCGCGGGCAGGACGGGCCAAGCGTCGCGCTGATGCGCAAACCCGCTGCGGCAGCGTTTGCGAGGAGCCGTCAAGTTGGCAGTGGCGCCAAAAGTGCTGCGGCGTTGCAGGTCAGCACACAGGAAGCACCAGAGGGGTGGGAAGACTTCTGACTTTACGAAGCCATGTAGCCTTGTAGGCGCAGATAGCGGCGCTAGGCCCGCCTTGTCGCGCACATTCAACCCAGATCCATCGGAAAAGTTGGATCGCAGAATTTGGACGGCGCATACTCTTGAACGCGGAAACCTTCACATATGTCGCAATCAATGTGTCTCAAGGCGAATTCCGGGTTTCGCGGCGGCATGACGAGATGATTTGTACGGTTCTGGGGTCATGCGTCGCAACTTGCATGTGGGATCCCGTCGGCAGGATTGGCGGTCTCAATCACTTCCTGTTGGCCGAAGGAGAGACCGGTGGGCCGACCAATTCCCGGTATGGCTTGCACTCGATGGAACTTTTGATCAACGGCCTCCTGAAATACGGCGCAGAGCGCAAACAATTGGTCGCCAAGCTATTTGGCGGCGCCAGAATGTTCGACGGGTTGGGCGCAATCGGCGAGGACAATGCACGGTTCGCGCGTAACTTTCTGGAGGCCGAAGGCATCCCCTGTCAGAGCGAAAGCCTTGGTGGCACCTCAGCCAGAAAGATACGGTTCTGGCCCACAACTGGGCGCGCGCAGCAAATGTTTCTGCCAGATGTCGACCAGGCGCTTGTGAGTGCGACTAAGCGGCTGATCCCACCCAAACCAGTGGACGACGACATCACATTCTTCTAGAATTTGCGCGAGGCCTCCCGGCTCGGGCCAGCACCGGCGCATATTTTAGAACAGATCGACATTCGCTGCCGAGCGCGACGTTGGCGCTGGTGTCCCGAAGCGCAGCACTGACACAAGATCGCGCAATTGCGTGCGGTCGAACGCGCCTTGCGGATTGACCTTGATGTCAGCTGCCATCAGGTCTGCAAGACCATCCGAAAATCGCGCAAGATCCGCAATTCGCTGCACCAGAAGATCAAGCACCTGGCCGGATTGATGTGGCGTCGTCTGCGCATCAGTCGCGCCGATCCGCGCGTCGATGATCGCGTCTTCAAGTTCAAGCGCAAGGTGCTGGGTATCGCGAAGCGCAATCGCCGTGTTGCGCAGCAGCACCTTCAGGGAAAGCTCCAAGGCTGGGGGTTCTGCAGCACTCTTCACAGCCGCCCCACGACCGCCTCGATACAACCCTTCAGTTGCGTCGTCGTGAACGGCTTTTCGATAAAGTTATTCATCCCCAGGCTTTGACCGCGTTGGATCATGTTGCTGTCGGCGCGCCCGGTGATCAGGATGAATCCGATCTTCTGGGTCCGGGCATTCTGGCGCAATCCCTGCAACAACCCCAATCCATCAAGTCCCGGCATATTGAAATCCGAGATCACCAGATGCACCGGGCTTGCGATAAGCTTTTGCAGGGCGGCGGCGCCGTCATTCGAAGTTGCGACATGGTCTATCGCCATTTCCTCGAGCGCCTGAGTGATCAAGGCGCGGCTGGTCGACATATCGTCGACAACCATGATGCGCAGGTCGGTCTTGAGTGACATCAGCTTGTCCCTTTCGTGCCGGCCATCGCCGACAAAATTGTTTCTGTGCCCGCAAGTCGCCGTCTGAACGTGGTGACGCCATCGGCCGAGAACGATCCGGCGGCGGCACCCGACAGACGCTCGGAATGGCCGATATACAACGCCCCACCTGGTGCAATCACCTCAGCGAAGCGGCACCACAGCTGTTCTTGCGTGCCGACATCAAAATAGATCGCAACGTTACGGCAAAACACCGCGTCGAACGGGCCTTTCACCGGCCACGGGCGCACCAGGTTCAGATTGCGAAAGGCGATCAGCCGGCGCGCGGCCTCTGTTACGGTCACACGGTCTGTCGCATCCGCCAGCGGGCGGAAGAATTGCCGGACCGTTGACTCTGGCAAGCCGGTCAATGCGGCCGAGCCGTAGGTTCCGGCCTGCGCTGTCGCCAACGAGACCGGATCAATGTCGGTTGCCAGAATTCGCACGTCTAGGTCAGCGGCATTCGGGCAGGTGGCCAACAGTTCAAACGCAATTTCATAGGCTTCCTGCCCCGTCGCACAAGCTGCCGACCAGAACCGGACGCGATCGCCGCGCAGCGCCCGGTCGATGACCTCTGGGAGCACATTATTTCGCAAATGCTCGTTGTGGTGCGCCTCGCGGCGAAATCGGGTCACATTGGTGGTCAACGCCGATATCAGGTGTTGGCGTTCCTCAACGGCGTCGTTGTTCCGGACGATATCGCAATATTCGTGAAAGCTGCTCAGACGCAGGCTGCGCACCCTTTTGACAAGGCGCGAGTAAACCAATTGCAGTTTGCCCTCCGGCAGGCTGATGCCGGATTCCCGATACGCGATATCGGCGATGATCCGAAAGTCGCGATCTGTAAAAGGATACTCGGCGCTGCTGCCGGTGGTGCCGATCATCTTGTCACCGATCCTCACGGTCCGGACCGGGCAAAACGCGTTCCAGATCAATCAGCCGCAGCATCCGATCCTCGATCGCGATGACGCCGGCCACAAACGCTTTGGTGGTGTCCGACGCCACATCGGGTGTCGGTTGGATATGGTCGGGATCGACGCCAATGATATCGGAAACCGCTTCGACCAGAAGACCCACGACCTGCGTGTTGACGACCGCGATGATAATCACATTGCGCGCTTCATGTTCCAGCGTTGGCAGCCCCAGGCGGGCCGAGAAATCCAGGATCGGCACAACCGAACCGCGCAGGTTGATCACGCCCAACACGTAATCCGGCGCATGCGGCAGGATGGTGATCTTGGTCCAACCGCGGATCTCTCGCACAGTTTGAATATCAACGCAAAAGTCCTGATCCGCGGTGCGAAACGCCACGAATTCCCGGTTCTGCACGTGCTGCGTCTCGGCTTGCGGTTCTGCTAAGGCTGTGGTCATGCGTGTTACCTTCCGGCAGCGCGCAGCCGGTCGGGCGGCGCGGCCTGTATCTGGGCTGCGGTTTCGAAAATGGCGTCGGGATCGATGATCAACGCAATCTGGCCGTCGCCAAGAATTGTGGCCGCGGCGACGCCGGGGACCTGGCCATAATTGTCCTGCAACCCCTTGATGACGACCTGCCGCTGATCGTGGATCGCGTCAACGACCAGTGCGCAGGTGCGGCGCTGGTCAACCTCGACCAGCAGCAGAACGCGCGTGGCGTTATAGTCTTCGGCCGGGCGATGGCCAAAGGCGGCAGCCAGGTCGATGATCGGAACGAATGCACCGCGGATGCTGACCACCTGATCACCGGTCCCGAGGCTGTGGATGCTTGATGCAGCCGGGCGCAGCGTTTCAAGGATCGCGGTCAGCGGCACCACCATGGTCTGCCCGGCGACATCGACGACCATGCCCTCCAGCACAGCAAGCGTGAGCGGCAGGCTGATCGAGAACGCAGACCCGCGGCCAGGCGTCGAACTGATAGAGACCCGACCGCCAAGCGCCTGGATCGAGCTTTTCGCCACGTCCATACCGACCCCGCGGCCCGAGAGATCCGAAACCTGATCGGCGGTGGAAAAGCCGGGCATGAACAGAAGGTTGTCAATCTCGGCGTCGCTCATCTCGGCCTCGGCAGAGATCAGGCCTTTGTCGATAGCGATCTGGCGTACCTTTTCGCGGTTGATGCCAGCGCCATCATCGGTGATCTCGATCAGAACGCGGCCGGACCGATGCGCGGCCGTCAGCGTGACGGTTCCGGTTTCGGGCTTGCCGGCCGCCTTGCGGTCGGCGGCGGACTCCAGGCCGTGATCGACCGCGTTCCGGACCATGTGAGTTAGCGGGTCTGCCAGCCGTTCGACGACGGTCTTGTCCACCTCTGTCGTGTCGCCTTCGGTGACAAGGCGAACCGATTTGCCGGTGGCGGCCGACGCTTCGCGCACGATGCGGGCCATCCGCTGGAACAGCGATTTCACCGGCTGCGCGCGGATCGCCATGACGCTTTCCTGGATCTCGCGCGACAGTTGCTTGAACTCTTCCAACCCGGTGGCGAAATCATCACCGGCGGCGATGCCGGCGTCTTGGGCGCATTGCGACAGCATGGCCTGGTTGATCACCAGTTCGCCAACGACGTTTATCAGGCGATCAACACGGTCCAGATCGACCCGCACGGTGGCGCGCTGGGTCGCGGCGGCCTTGGCCTCTGGCAGTAATTTTGCGGGCGCGGTCGGGCTGCGCGAAGACGCGAACGCGGTAATCTCGGCCGGCGCAGCGCTGGGCAGCGGCAAGTCGCTTGGGCCGTCGGGCAGGTCGGGGCGGATCTTCAACGTGCAGTGACCCTCGGCGAATTCGAACACCTCGTGGATGACATGTTCCGGTTCGCTTGTGGTCAGACGAAGTGTCCACGACAGATGGGACTGCCCAGGGCGGAGATCGTCGAAGGCAGGCAGCGCGCTATCGTCAACCGTTGCGTCCACCTGACCAAGGTCGGCAAGCGCGCGCAGCAGCAACGAAGGATCGTTGCCATTGGAGTAAAGCGAAGCCTCGGGTGTGAAACGAATGCGGTAGCTGGCAGGGGCCGGTTCAAGGTCAATGCCCAGATCGATGCCCATGGGAACGAAAGCGATGGTGGCCGGCGGCTCCGCGTCATTCCCGGTCTCTGTGATCAGCGCATCCAGTTCGGCCAGAATTTCAGCCTCTTCGGCCGCTTCGATATCCTGTCCGTCGCGCGACGCGGCAACCAGATCGACCAGCCGATCGTTGGCGCGAAAAAACACCTGAAGCACGGTTGCATCGGCGGTCAGAGCACCCGCGCGCAAGCCATCCAACGCGGTTTCGAACCGGTGCGCGAACTGCACGAGATCGGTCAGCGCAAAGGCACCAGCGCCGCCCTTGATCGAATGGACCGCGCGAAAGACGGCATTGACGGTCTCGGTGTCGGGCGCATCGCGGTCGCCCTGATCAAGTTCGCGAAGGCCGTCATCCAAAGCCTCCAGCAATTCGTCGCATTCCTGAAAGAATGTTTCACGGATTTCGTTGCGCGCTGTCATGTCTGCCCGCCTAGCCCGCAACCCGGCGGATTGCCGCGACAAGTTTGTTTTCGTCAAAGGGTTTGACGATCCAGCCCGTCGCCCCGGCGTCGCGGGCCCGCTGTTTCAGATCATCGGCACTTTCAGTGGTCAGCACCAGAATTGGCACCGTATTGTTCACGGCTCCCTTGCGCAGCGCGTCGATGAAGGCGAACCCGTCCATGCGAGGCATGTTGATGTCGGTGATCACTACATCGGCCCGGGCTTCGGGCAGACGTTCAAGACCGTCAACCCCATCTTCGGCAACGACCACGTCGCAGCCCGCCGAGATCAGGCACGCCCTCAGCATCTCACGGATGGTACGGGAATCGTCGACTGCCAGAACCCTTAGTGTCATGCGTCGAACCCCTTCAGGAACTCTTCCGGTGGCAAACCCATCCGAGCCATCGCATCTGCCATCTCTATCGAGGGATTACTGATATCGATCTTGTGACCATCTGCCTGCCATTGCCGGCGCGCCGCCAGAAGAACCTGAAAACACTGGCCCCCCAGAAAGCTGACATTCCCGCCGTCAAGGGTCACATCCTGGCCGCGCCGCGAACCGAAATCATCAAGCAGCGCGCTCGCCGCCTGCGTGTTGAGTTTGCTGCCAAGTTCGAAGACGTTGGACATTGCGATCCCTCTACCTGATCCGAACGGCGGCGTGGTCAAACACCAAGGAATGACCCGACTGATCGCCGCGTCCGGTACTTGGTAGTGCAAATGTCTTAAGGAAAAATTGCGTCGTTCGCGCATCGAAGGCATCGCTCACGCAGATGCTGTTGAGCCAGTGCCGCCGAAGCCCTTGCCGGCGGTGCTGCCAGCGAAAAATCGCGGTCTCGGGGTTCGGAACCTTACAAGCCGCGCGGCGGTTGACCCCATGTATCGATCAAATGGAGGGGCGCGCCTTATGACCAGCTACATTCGTTTCGGCCTGATGATTCTGACGTCGACCATCGTGATGTTCGGGGTCATGTATCTTAACAGCTACAGCATCATCGACCACGCGTTCTGGAGCCAGACCCGCGCCTATATGGCGCTTCTGATGGCTGCCACGATGATTGTGGTGATGCTGACTTTCATGCTGGACATGTATCGCAACCAAGCCTTGAATATTGGCATCTATGCAGGTGCTGCGGTGCTGTTCATTGCCGCTTTGGGATTGGTGCGCAGCCAGGTGACCGTCGACGATGTCGACTATATGGAAGCGATGATCCCGCACCATTCCATCGCCATCCTGACCAGCAAACGGGCTCGGATCACCGACCCGCGGGTGCGCGAACTGGCGGATGGGATTATCGCCGCGCAAGAACGAGAAATTGCCCAGATGGAGGCCCTGATCGCCGATCTGAAGGCTAAAGAGTAGCGCGTCAGCGCAACGGCGCAGCCTCGTAACCCGCATCCTTCATCGCGGCGATCAGCGACGCCATATCAGCGGAACTGTCGATTGCGACCGTCCGGGCGGGCATGTCGCACTCTATCGTCGCACTTGAATCAAGCGCAGCCACAGCCGTTTCAATCGCGGCCTTGCAGTGGCCGCAACTCATTTCGGGAACCGAGAGTTTGATCATGGAATCACTCCTTTTGTCCGCACTCTGGACCGTTCCGGCACTGGAAGGTCAAGCCTGATGCCTGAGCATGGACAGGTGCGGATCATTCAGACACACTTGGCCAACAGTCCGCCGCTAGTGAGGAACCGGAATTGGCAATAAAAAGTTCAGGGATGTGCCGGGGCTGGGCGTGATCACCGTGTCCTTGCACAACCGCGTCTGCGGTCCAGTCCCGCGCCCTGGGCTCGGCCGATGACCTACCGCATCGACGCCCTGCAATATGCCAACTGGTCGGAAAAGATCTTCCGCCAGATGCGCGCGGGCGGTCTGGATGCCGTCCATGTCACGATCGCTTATCACGAGACCTTTCGCGAAACCGTGCTGAACATCGAAAAATGGAACCTCTGGTTCGAGCGTTTTCCCAGCCTGATCATGCCCGGCCGCACCGCTGCCGATGTTGCACACGCCCGCGCCACCAACCGCACCGCGATCTTCTTCGGCTTTCAAAACCCCAGCCCGATCGAGGATGACATTGGTCTTGTCGAAATACTTCACACCCTCGGCGCCCGCTTCATGCAACTGAGCTACAACAACCAGTCCCTGCTCGCGACCGGCTGTTACGAGGCCGAAGACCCCGGCATCACCCGTATGGGCCGTCAAGTCATCGCCGAGATGAACCGCGTCGGCATGGTGGTGGATATGAGCCACTCGGCCGATCGCTCCACTCTGGAAGCTATCGAGGTCTCAACCCGACCCATCGCTATCACCCACGCAAATCCGCATTCCTGGGCACCCGCTTTGCGCAACAAGAAAGACGATGTGATCAAGGCGCTGGCAGGGGCGGGCGGGATGCTGGGGTTCTCGCTATATCCGCATCACCTGCGCGGCAAGTCCGGCTGCACGCTGCCCGAGTTCTGCGAGATGATCGCCCGCACCGCCGAGATGGTGGGCCCCCAACACCTTGGCATCGGCTCCGACCTTTGCCAGGACCAGCCCGACAGTGTCGTGGAATGGATGCGCACCGGGCGCTGGACCAAAGATATCGACTATGGCGAAGGCTCCGCCGACGCGCCAGGATTTCCCGATATGCCCGAATGGTTCCGCGACAACCGCGACTTCGACAATCTCGAATCGGGCCTCGGCGCCGTGGGCTTCGACGCCGCCGAAGTCGCAGGGATCATGGGCGACAACTGGCACCGCTTCTTCGAGCAGGGCTTCGGCCCCTCGCAAACTGCCATCGCATGAAGCGCGGGAGGCTCGTGATGGACCAAAAGACCACCCCCGGCCAGATCGCACCGCGCGACCCCGCGATCGTCATGCGCCTTGCGCGTATGGGGTCGTTCCACCAATGCCGCCTTTCGTTCATGCGTGTCCTTCTGCGCCGGATGAAATCGGAAAACTGGCGCTTCGACCGCCCCATCTTCCAAATCGACTCGGGCGGGGTTGGCCATGCCGTCTACCGCATTCAGGGGCCGCAGCGCGCCTACAGCCTCGTCGCTTTCGCGCATGACCTGCCACCAGAGAAACGCTCTGATCGGGTGATCGCAACCGAGTGGGACGCGACATTCGCGCTTTTCGATGGTTCGCCCACCAGCGATGACATCGACCGGCTGTCGCGCAACATCCCGAAACAGGAGGCCGGGCGGGTGCAGGCAACCGAGCTTACCGTGTCCCGCGCCAACCGCTCTGTGCGGTTGTTTGATCATGTGGTGGAGTGTCTATCAAAGGGAAATCAGCCGAAAGCACAGGATATCGACGCTGTCGGCTACCTGATGCGCACAACGGCGGTCTATGGTTCTGGCAAACTGGGCGCCGCCGACCGCGAAACCATCGCCGACCGTCCGGAATTCGCCGCACCCTTTCAGGCCGAGATGCTGACAGTCTTCCTGATCCGCGCCTTCGTTCTGGACCTCGTCGAACACCTTGCGCGGGCGCGTGGCGGAGACGCCGCCGTTCCGCTCGACCCCACCTTGCGCCGCAGTTTCGGCATCGGCAACTCCACCGGCCTCGGCATGGCGCCGTTCCTTCTGAACCACCCGATCCTTCTGAACAACTGGATCGCAGCCCGCGAAGAAGCCGTGGCGCGCATTCGCGGCCTGCCCTCCGCCACCAACGCAGAGGTTGCGGCCTTCCGCCACATGTTTGCCCGCGCCCGCCAGAACGTGGCCGACTGGCATTCCGAACATACCGCGCAGAAACGCAAGCTGGCGGATCTGACCGCCGATCTCGACTGCCTCGAGGCGCACCTCGCCGACGCCGACCTGACCAGTGAAAATCCCTGGAACAGACTATGGTTATGGGCCGAATCGGTCCTTTCATTCGAAGGTCAGGAACTGCTGGCGGCCCTTATCATGGAACCTTACGGTGCCCTCGTCGATGACCTGTCCGCCACGATGAGCGCCGATGAGACCAAAGGCTTCCGCATCGACGGCGCCATGTCCGCCTCTGGCCTGCGTGCCATCTTGCAGGATGTCTACGGCTGGGCGCTTGAAATCGACTGGACCGACCCGGCGTCTCAGGCCCGCGCGTGGTACACGTCCGAGGAAAAGCTGGAACCACGCCTCGGTAACCGCTTCGAGGAACCGATAGCGGCCTATGAACAACCGCTTTCTCCGGGTCGCGACGCGGCGGCCCTTTACCGCGATCTGGCCGGCGAGCCCGACGACGCCTCCATCGCCGCGTTCCTGCTACGTCACCCCGAACACCGGCACATCGTACGCCGCGCCCAGATCGCAGCACGCCACCCCTATGCCGAGATCCGCGACAACACGATCGCCGCCGATATCCTGCCTATCGACCTCTTGCGCGCCAAGCTCTCGTTCTTCGGCGCCTGCCATTTCGATCCCCGGTCGGACCGCTGGGTGCGGATCAACATGTTCCGCAACGCGCCGTTTCCGCACGAATTGCAAAGCATAGACTTCGCAGGTTGGACCTACCCGGCGCCAGCAAGGGTCGCAGAGTGATCTGGTCGCTGAACGAAATCGACACCCTCTGCCGCAAATCCGCCAGAGGGTCCGGCCTCAGTTGGGGGTTGGCGGAAGAGGCGGGAAAGGCCGCGCGCTGGCTTGCCGAACGTGGATTTCCCGGCCCGACGATCCTTGCGCATCTGTTGCAACGCAACGATCGCACCGCCTATGCCGATCTGGTTCCGACCCAGGTGAACGGCGAGTGGGCCGCCGCTGGTGGCACACTTTGCCCGCTGATTGCCGGGGCTACGCTCTGCGATTGCGCAAACGAGATCGCGAGCGGCATGCCGATTCAGCTTTCCCGAACCGCATTTCCCCTGCTGCTCGCACCCTATGCCGATGCGGTCGCCCGCCCCCGCAACCTTGGCATCGCTGTCAGTTGGCAGGGTATGCAACTGACCCTGACACCCGAAGGCATGTTCGTCTCCGGCGACGAAGCTGTATTGCAGATGTCAGAGGCTGAAACAGTCTCTATCAAGGTGGAAATGCAGCCCAAAGGCGCGCGGCTGACGAAATCGAACGGTCGCGAGGTGCCGCCGGACACAGCCGATATCCTCAATGCTTTCGCCCAGCGAACCTACGCCCCTGCCACCAGCGAAAGCCGCATTGCAGGGGCTGGCGCAGGCACCACCGACAACGATTAGACGATGCCACCACCAGCGCCTGACACCGCCGGGCGCACTTCGGCGACGCGAGCCCGATAACCAGAGGCGCGATAGGCCGCAACCGGGTCAATCGCGCCACCCGCCTCTAAACGCGCCATCGCCAAGACCGGCTCTACATCAGTACGAAATGCTGATTTCAATGCGCCGGTGGCCATCAGCGCGTCATTCGCGTCTTGATACTCGTCAAGTGCTGCGCGGTCCACCAGAAGCGCCTGCGCATAGGCGCGCTGAACTTCCATCGCCGACACCATCAGGCTTTCGATCGGATCGGTCACATTGTGGCTCTGATCCAGCATATGCGCGGGGTCGAAGCCCGCCTTGCCCTCTGCGGCAACCAGCTCATTGAATACCAGGAACAGCCGGTAAGGGTCGATAGATCCGGTATCCAGATCGTCGTCACCGTATTTCGAATCGTTGAAATGGAACCCGCCCAGCTTGCCGAACCGGATCAACCGCGCGACGATCATTTCGATGTTCACATTCGGCGCATGATGGCCCAGATCGACCAGACAGAACGCCTGATCCCCCAGTTCCCGCGCAATCAGATAATTGCTGCCCCAATCCTGCACGACGGTCGAGTAGAACGCCGGTTCGTACATCTTGTGCTCGGTAAAGAGCCGCCAATCACCGGGCAGTCTGGCGTAAATCTGCTTCACCGAGTCCAGATAGCGATCCAATTGCTTGGTAAAATCCGTCTGGCCGGGAAAGTTCGAGCCGTCGCCAACCCAGATCGTCAGGGCCTTTGATCCCAACGCTGCACCGAACGCGATGCATTCCAGATTATGCTCGACCGCCTGCCGTCGCGTTGCCGCATCGGTATGCGACAGTGATCCGAACTTGTAGCTTTGCCGCTGCTGCGGATGGTCCTGAAAGGTGTTCGAGTTCACCGCGTCGAACGTCAACCCCACCTCTTCTGCCTTGGCGATCAGATCGGCCGGATCGGCCTTGTCCCAGGGGATGTGCAACGAAACCGAGGGCGTTGCTCGCGTCAGCCGCTGGATCACGCCACAATCGTCGAGTTTGTCGAAGATATGCCGCGGTTCGCCCGGCCCCGGAAACCGCGCGAACCGTGTGCCCCCGGTGCCAACGCCCCAGCTTGGCACGGCCACGCGGTAACACGCGACCTTCGCCTTGATCGCATCGATATCGACGCCCCGCCGCGCCAATTGCGCGCCCAAAGCTGCGTAATCCGCGCGCAAGTCGGCATTCAGACCTGAATTGGCCTTGTCGATCACATCTCGCCCGATCATCGCAGTTCCTTCCCCAATATAGTCTCTGATAAGGCGTTATCGCGTGAATGACTGCACATTTCCCGCATCCACGTTGATGATGTTCCCGGTCGATTTGGATGACACATCAGCCGCCAGAAAATACGCCGCCTCTGCAACGTCCTCGGGCAACACCGACCGTTTCAGCAACGACCGTTGGCGGTAGTGTTCTTCCAGCCCTTCCTTGTCCTTGCCGTAGGTCGCGGCGCGCTCGGCCAGCCAGTCGCCAGACCAGATCTTGGATCCGCGCAAAACGGCGTCGGGGTTGACCACATTAACCCGTATCCCCTCTGGTGCGCCTTCCAGCGCCAGGCAGCGGGCCAGATGAATTTCGCTCGCCTTGGCCGTGCAATAGGCCGAAGCATTTGGCGACGCGGCCAGCCCGTTCTTCGAGGCAACAAACACGATCGCGCCTCCTAATTTTTGCGCTTTCATCACCTTGAACGTCTCGCGGCTGACCAGGAAATAACCTGTCGAGAGGATGGCCATGTTCATGTTCCACAGCTCCAGCGAGGTCTCCTCGACTGGTGCGGAACTGGCGATTCCGGCATTTGACACCAATATATCGACACCTCCGAACTCGACCGAAACCGCTTTGTAGGCACTAATAACTGCGTCTTCGTCGGTTACGTTCATCGCAACCGTGCGCACCACATCGTGCGAGTAGCGCGTCGAGAGGTTCGTCGCCGTCTCAGCCAGCGCCACGTCGTCGATATCGGCCAGCATGACGCAAGCCCCCTCGGCCAGATAGCGCGCTGCGGTGGCCGATCCGATCCCACCGGCACCTCCGGTGACCAATGCCACCCGGCCCGCCAACGATTTCGGTTTCGGCATCCGTTGCAGTTTCGCCTCTTCGAGCAGCCAGTATTCGATGTCGAACGCCTCTTGTTCCGGCAGCCCGCAATACTCGGACACCGCGCTGGCACCGCGCATCACGTTGATCGCATTCAGGTAGAACTCGGCCGAGATCCGCGCCGTCGCCTTGTTCTTGGCAAAGGTGATCATGCCGACGCCCGGCACCAGATAAACCACCGCATTCGGGTCGCGCAGGGCGGGACTATCGGGGTGTTTGCAACGCTCATAATACGCCGTGTAGTCGGAACGGTACGCGGTGACGGCATCAGCCAAACCCGCCAAAGTCGTCTCTATATCTGGCAATGCCGGATCGAAATTCACGACCAAGGGCCGGATCTTGGTGCGCAGGAAATGGTCGGGGCAAGAGGTGCCAAGTGCAGCCAACCGCTCCATCTCAAACGCGTTTACGAACTCCAGCACCGGGTCGGAATCCGTCAAAATGCCCGACCATGTGGTGCTGACCCGAGACCATGCCCCGGATCGCGGGCATCAGACGCGCCGCCACCTCGCGCCGCGTTTCGGCGCCAAGACTTTCATGCTTCATGCCGCCGAATGCCGCTTTGCGTTCGGTCTTGGCGGCAAACCAGCCCATCGCCTTCTGAATGATCTCCAACGTCAGATCATAACACTCGCGCGCATCGTCGGCCCAGGTAAACAGCCCGTGGCTTTCCAGCACGACACCCCTGGCATTCGGGTTCTCAACGCAAAAGTTCTCCAGCCACAACCCCAACTCAAAGCCAGGTCGTTTCCATGGCAGCCAACCGATATCCTCGCCGAAAATCTCTGCCGTCAACTCCCGAGAGTTTTTCGACGCCGCAATCGCGATGATCGCATCGGGATGCATGTGATCGACATGCTTTCGGGGCACATAAGCATGCAGCGGCGTGTCGATAGAGGCCGCGCGCGGATTAAGGTTAAAGGTGCAATGCGGCAGGTAGCCGACCATCTCATCCTCATGCGCGACGCCGCGATACAGCGCCTTCAGCGCCTGCAATTTATCCATGTATAGGGTCGAAAATCCCTCCATCCCGATAGATTCCAGGTCGCCGCCCGATCCCTTGACCCACAGCACCTCGACCATCTCGCCGCTCAGCGGGTCACGCTCCGGCACCTTGGCAGAGGTGTTGCCGCCGCCGAAATTGGTAATGCGCTTGTCCGATCCCAGAAGGTTGGAGCGGTAGAGCAGCAGTTCAGGCTGGCTCATCTCCTTGGCCTTGTCCGGATCCCAAAGGTTGGCAAGCTGCACAGGGGCCGCGGTTTTCAGCATCGTAGTCCTCCAGAATTCGGGTCCGGGCGTGTCAGGATTCCGCATCAGGCTGGCCGCTCTGCGACGAATTGTCAATCAGCTACAGTCATAAGCGGTCGTTGATGAGCAAGATATGACTGCTAATGACATTTAATGATTGACACATGAATGATTTGTAACCAGCCTTCTGGATCAGGGGAGGCTGCGCATGCATGAATCAGAACGCCACCGGATCATTCTTTCCGCCGTGCAGGACCGGCCGGTCGTGACCGTGATTGACCTGTGCAACCTGACCGGCGCGTCAGAGGCGACGATCCGCCGCGACATCGCAGCGCTCCACATGCAGAAGAAACTCCGCCGCGTGCGCGGTGGGGCCGAATTGATCAATCCGCCGCAATTCGTTGGCCTTGCCGGTCGGCCGTTTTCATTGAACGAAACCAAGCATGTCGCCCAAAAACAGGCGATTGCCCGCGCGGCGGTGGACATGTGCGAGGATGGCGAGCCGATCATCATCAACGGCGGCACCACGACATTTCAGATGGTGCACCCGCTGGCCACGCGCCGGATGCAGGTTTTCACCAATTCCTTCCCGATCGCCGAGCATCTTCTGAAACACTCGAAGAACACGATCATGCTGTCTGGCGGCGTGATCTACCGTGAGCAGAACATCATCCTGTCACCCTTCGACAATGATGTGACCCGCAATTTCTATGCCCGTCGCATGTTCATGGGCGCGCAGGGCCTTGGACCGCTGGGCCTGATGGAGGCCGACCCGCTGCTGATCCAGGCCGAACAGAAACTGATCGGTCAGGCGGATGAACTGGTCGTGCTGGTCGACAGCTCGAAATTCAAAAGCCGCTCCAGCCTTGTTTTGTGTCCGCTCTCGCGCATCGACACCGTCATCACTGATGATGGCATCCCGGACAAGGCCGCCGCGATGCTGGAAGCGGCAGAGGTCAAACTGATCATCGCAACACCGGGCGCCGCATCTGCCGCAAGGGTCGGATAAGACACAAAAACTGAGACCAAACACGCAAATATGCTCAAGGGAGGACATCATGAGCACTATGAAAAAGATCCTGTCTACCGTCGCCGTCGCGGCGACATTGATGGCCGGTGCGGCTCAGGCCGAGAACATCCGCATCGCGCTGGTCGTCAAGGCGCTTGGCATCGGCTTCTTCGAGGCTGCCGCCAAAGGCGCCGAGGAAGCCGCGGCAGAGTTGGGCGATGTCGATATCATCTATACCGGCCCCACCGACACCACGGCGGAAGGTCAGATCGAGGTGATCAACGCCCTGATTGCGCAACAGGTAGATGCCATTGCGGTTTCTGCCAATGACACCGACGCGCTGGTCCCGACCCTGAAAAAGGCAATGGATCGCGGCATCACCGTGATCAGCTGGGACAGCGGAGTCGCACCCGAGGGTCGCCAACTGCACCTGAACCCCTCGTCCAGCGCGCTGATCGGCAACATGATCATCAAGCTGGCCGCCGATCATCTGCCCGACGGCGGCGATGTTGCGGTTCTGTCGGCCACCACCACCTCGACCAACCAGAATGTCTGGATCGAAGAGATGAACAAGGTGATGGGCAACTATCCCGGCATCAATGTGGTCGCCACGGTTTACGGCGACGACCTTGCCGACAAATCCTACCGCGAGGCGAACGGCCTGATGCAGACCTATCCCGACCTCAAGGCGATCATCGCGCCGACATCCGTGGGCATCGTGGCCGCAGCACAGGCCGTGGCCGATGCCGGAAAGATCGGTCAGGTCAACGTGACGGGGCTGGGTTTGCCCTCTGAAATGGCGGGCGCCATCGAAAGCGGTGCGTCGAAGTCCTTTGCGATCTGGAACCCGATCGATCTGGGCTATTCTGCCACGATGCTGGCCTACAACTTGGCCAAGGGCAACGCAGAGGCCGCACCGGGTGCCGAGATCCCGATGGGTCGCATGGGCACGCTGACGCTGGACGAGAACACCGAAGGCGCCATGGCCGATCCGTTCGTCTATGACGCCTCGAACATCGAGGAGTTCAAAGGCATCTTCTAAATGTCTTCCCCGGCGCGGCACGCCCGCGCCGGGGGCTTTCCTGCACGATAATATCGGTGGCTCTATGCAATTACAGGCCCATTCATCTGTCAATCTCGCCAAGTTAGAGCCTGTTCTTGCCCTCGACGGCATCACCAAAACCTTCCCGGGCGTCACCGCGCTATCCGAGGTGTCGCTGAACCTCTACCCCGGGCAGGTGATGGCGCTGGTCGGCGAAAACGGCGCGGGCAAATCGACCGTGGTCAAGATCCTGACCGGCATTTATCAGCCCGACGGCGGCACCATCCGCATCGACGGCACCCCCGTCCACTTCCCCACCGCCCATCATGCCGCTGACGCAGGCATCACCGCGATCCATCAGGAAACCGTGCTGTTCGATGAACTGACGGTGGCCGAGAACATCTTTATCGGCCATGCCCCGCGCGGACGGTTCGGCCTGATCGACAGGCCCGCAATGGTTTCCGAGGCGCGAAAGCTGCTGCACAGCATCGGCGCAGAAATCGATCCTAATACGAGGCTTCGCGACCTTGGCATCGCCAATAAGCACCTTGTGGCCATCTCCCGCGCGCTTTCCATCGACGCCCGCGTGGTGATCATGGACGAACCCACCGCCGCCCTCAGCCACAAGGAAATCGCAGAGCTCTACGACCTCGTCGATCAGCTTCGCGCCAACGGCAAGGCGATCCTGTTCATCAGCCATAAATTCGATGAGATATTCCGCATCGCCGACCGCTACACCGTTTACCGCGACGGTCAGCTTGTCGGCACCGGCCATATTGACGACATCACCGAGGACGACCTTGTGCAGATGATGGTCGGCCGTTCCGTCGATCAGATCTTCCCCAAACATGACCGCGCGCTGGGCGATCCGATCCTGCAAGTTACGGGCTACGACCACCCGACAGAGTTCGAGGACATCAATTTCACGCTCCGCAAGGGCGAGATCCTAGGCTTTTATGGTCTTGTCGGCGCCGGCCGGTCCGAATTCATGCAGTCGCTTTTCGGCATTACCAGGCCCTCGAAAGGCGTCACCAAAATCGACGGTCAGATATGTCTGATCCGCTCGCCCGCTGACGCCATCGCGCACGGCATCGTCTATGTGCCAGAGGATCGCGGCAAGCAGGGCGCGGTCATTGGCCTGCCCATTGTGCAGAACATCACCCTGCCATCGCTGTCGCAAACCTCTCGTCGGGGGTTTCTGCGCATGGCGCAGGAATTTGCCCTGGCGCGCGAATACACCACCCGGCTGGATCTTCGCGCCGTGTCACTGGATCAGGATGTCGGCAACCTGTCGGGCGGCAATCAGCAGAAGGTTGTCATCGCCAAATGGCTGGCCACTCAGCCGAAGGTCATCATCCTCGATGAACCGACCAAGGGGATCGATATTGGCTCAAAGGCCGCGGTGCACGAATTCATGGCGGAACTAGCCGCGCAAGGGTTGTCGATCATCATGGTCAGCTCGGAAATACCCGAGATCCTTGGCATGTCCGACCGCGTCATCGTGATGCGAGAGGGCCGCATGGTGGCAGAGTTGCAGCGCGACGCGCTGAGCCCGGAAACACTGGTAAGATACGCCGCCGGGATTGAGAGGGGATAGATGCTCAAGCGCTTGCTCACCTCGCGCGAAGCAATACTGCTGGGGGCGATCCTGCTGCTTCTGGCCCTTATTTCGACACGGTTTCCGGGCTTCATAGCGCCGAGCAACCTTGCCAACGTGTTCAACGACACCGCGCCGCTGATCATACTGGCGCTCGGCCAGATGGCGGTGATCCTGACCCGCTGCATTGATCTTTCCGTCGCCGCAAACCTGGCGCTGACCGGCATGGTTGTTGCGATGCTCAACACCGTCGCTCCCGACCTGCCGATCATCGTGACGTTGGTGCTTGCCATCGTGCTGGGCGCGCTTTTGGGAGCGATCAACGGTATCCTCGTCTGGAAACTCTCGATCCCGCCCATCGTCGTGACGCTCGGCACGATGACGATCTTCCGCGGAACGATTTTCCTGATTTCCGACGGCCAATGGGTCAACGCGCATGAGATGAGCGCGCATTTTACCGCCTTCCCGCGTAGCACGCTGCTGGGCCTGCCGATGCTGTCATGGATCGCGGTCCTGATGGTCGCGCTCTTTTTCGTCGTTGTCACCCGCACACCGCTTGGTCGCGCCTTCTATGCTGTCGGCGGCAACCCGCACGCCGCGGTCTATACCGGCATCAACGTGGGACAGACCCAGTTCGCCGCTTTCGTGCTGTCGGGTGCTTTGGCCGGCCTTACCGGCTATCTTTGGGTCGCGCGCTACGCCGTCGCCTACGTCGATATCGCTGGCGGGTTTGAGTTGGAGGTGGTCGCTGCCTGCGTCATCGGAGGTGTCTCTATTGCGGGCGGAATTGGCTCTGTCGGCGGTGCGCTGCTGGGCGCGCTGTTCCTTGGCGTCGTCAAGAACGCGCTGCCGGTCGTCAACATATCGCCGTTCTGGCAGCTGGCGATTTCCGGCAGTGCCATTATCATCGCGGTCGCCTTCAACGCGCAGGCGAGCCGCCGCAAGGGCCGCGTGATCCTGAAAAAAGCGGAGCACGCGGCATGAGCGTCCCCGACCGCCATATCCCCGACCGCCTGACCACGCCCACCCAGCGCCTTTTGCGCAGTTGGGAGCTGTTGTTGCTGGTCGTTGCGATCGGCATCTTCACCCTCAACTCCTTCGCGTCGCCGTATTTCCTGAACGCGTGGAACCTCTCGGACGCAACGTTCAACTTCACCGAAAAGGCAATGATCGCCTTCGCCATGGCGCTTTTGATCATCGCCGGAGAGATCGACCTGTCCGTCGCCTCGATCATTGCTCTGACCTCGACCGCGATGGGGGCGGCGGTGCAATTGGGCGCCGGCGTGCCCGAACTCGTGCTGATCGGTCTTGCCGTCGGCCTTTTGTGTGGCACGTTCAACGCCGTGTTAGTGACTATTCTTGGCCTGCCGTCCATCGTCGTGACAATCGGCACGATGAGTCTCTTTCGCGGCATCAGCTACATCGTCTTGGGCGACGGCGCCTTTCGCGGCTACCCGTCGGGCTTTGCCTATTTCGGTCAGGGCTATGTTTGGTGGGTGTTCAGTTTCGAATTCGTGCTGTTTGCCGTGCTGGCGCTGATCTACTTCGTGCTTTTGCACAAGACCAATTTCGGCCGCGCTGTCTTTGCCATCGGCAACAACCCCACGGCGGCACTCTTTTCCGGTATCCGGGTCCAGCGCGTCAAATTCATCCTCTTTCTGCTGACCGGCCTGATGTCCGGCATCGCTGCGATCTGCCTGACTTCGCGCCTCGGCTCGAACTCGTCCCTCAATCGCGCTTGGTTGGGAGCTCGAGGTGGTCACCATGGTCGTTCTGGGCGGCGTCAACATCCTTGGCGGGTCCGGCTCGATCCCGGGTGTGGTTATAGCGGCCTTCGTCATGGGGCTGGTGACGTTCGGCCTTGGCCTGCTGAACGTGCCCGGCATCGTGATGTCGATCTTCATTGGCCTCTTGCTGATCGGGGTCATCGCCCTGCCGCGGCTCTGGGCCCGGATTAGGGAGCGGCGGGATTGATGCAGAAGTACGCCTTCAAGATGCACCTCCTGCCCGGCAAATCAGACGAGTACAAACGCCGGCACGATGCAATTTGGCCCGAATTAGTCACGCTTCTGCGGGAATCAGGCGTGTCCGATTACTCGATCCACCTCGACCCGGAAACAAACATCCTGTTCGCCGTTCTCTGCCGCACCGACGATCACGGCATGGACAGGCTGCCCGACCATCCGTTGATGCAGCGCTGGTGGGCGCATATGGCCGACATCATGGAAACCCAAGCCAATGACGAACCCGTCGCCACGCCGCTGGTGCCCGTCTTTCACATGCAATGACCGGCCCGCGCCACATCGCCGTCATCGACATCGGCAAGACCAATGCCAAGCTGGCGCTGGTCGACCTGTACAGCCTGACAGAGGTCGCCGTCACCACCCGCCCGAACACGGTGCTGCCCGGCCCACCCTGGCCGCATTTCGACACCGAGGGGCACTGGGCTTTCCTCAAGACCAGCTTGCGGGATTTCCACGCGGAATTCCGGATCGACGCCATCTCGATCACCACTCACGGCGCGAGCGTGGTGTTGCTAGCGCGTGACGGAACACTCGCAGCGCCGGTGTTAGACTATGAACACACCGGGCCAGACACAGTTTCCGCCGACTATGATGCCCTGCGCCCGCCTTTCGCTGAAACCGGCTCTCCGCGCCTTGCGTATGGGCTGAATGTCGGTGCGCAGCTTCATTGGCAGTTCCGGACCGACCCGGCGTTGCATGGCCGCGCCGCTATGATCCTGACATACCCGCAATACTGGGCCCATCGGCTGACCGGCGTTGCGGTAACGGATGTGACTTCGCTTGGCTGCCACACCGACCTGTGGAACCCGCATCTTGGGCAGTTCTCGACCCTCGTCGATCGCCTGAACATCCGGGCCAAGATCGCGCCCGCCCGCCGCTCGGATGAGATCCTCGGGCCGATTCTGCCTGAAATCGCGGCGGAAACCGGCCTTACCCCCGGCACCTTCAGTCGCGTGCGGCATCCATGACAGCAACGCTTCGCTTTACCCGCATCTGATCTCACGGCCCGCCCCCTTCGCGGTTGTTTCGACCGGCACCTGGGTCGTGGTGATGGCGGTCGGGGGCATCAAGGTGGCGCTCGATCCCGGCCGAGACACCCTGATCAACGTCAATGCGTTGGGCGATCCGGTGCCCTCGGCCCGCTTCATGGGTGGACGCGAATTCGAACTGGTCAACCAAGGCCATCCCACCTCGGCAACCGCAACCGATGTGGGCCGGGTTCTCGCCGAAAATATCCTGCTTTTGCCAGCGATAGAGCCACGTACCGGGCCATTCCCCGGCCACGCCTGCCCGCTGGCAGCCTGCACAGCCGACACCCGGGCAGCGGGATGCGAGAGGTCGCGCTGTCGTGGTATCTGGCGCTGATGACGGCCGAGTGCCTGAAGATCACCGGGGCGATGGGCGACACGATCGTCGAAGGCCCTTTCGCGCGCAATCGCTTTTTCCGCCAGATGCTGGCCACCGCGACCGGGCGCCCGGTTATCGCCGCAGGCTCGGCAACCGGCACCAGCATCGGCGCGGCGTTGCTGTTCGAGGCTGACCGACGGATCACCTCGGTCCGTCCTGGCGCACCCTGCCGGACCCGCGCCTACAGGCTTACGCACAGCGCTGGTTCAACCGCGCATCGCCGTAAATCATCGACCGCCCGGACAAAAAACGCCCCGCATGTTTTCACATGCAGGGCGCGGTCCTGTCGTCAGACACTCACACAAGAAACATTCAAACGACAGGATTTTCGTTACTCGACGGCCGCGTCCATGTCCTTGACCTTCTCGCCGGTGCTTTGCGCAAAAGCGGCGATCATGGCGCGGTAATAGTCCTCGGTGCCGGGCATGATGCCTTCGCCCATCGCGGTCGCGTTCAACTGAATGTTGAACTCTTGCTGCGGCGCGGCCTCGGCGGCACCGTCATCCTGATCGCTTTGATCGGCCGCGGGCGGGTAGACAAAGACCCAGCCGTCCAGCGTGTTGAAGCCCTTGTCGGCCTTCAGCGGCTGACCATCCAGACTGATTTCAGTGATCCGGACCTTGACGGTGTAGCCATCGTCGCCGGTCAGCGGAAACAGCTCTTCGCTGATCGCGGTTTCCAGATCCTGCTTGATGTTCGGATAGTATTCGAGGGCGGCCTTGTTGTTCACATCGGACAGTTCGGCATCAACCTCGACCTTGCTCACGGTAACTTGGGCCGCATATGCGGCACTGGCCGTGGTGATCAGAAGTCCGGCCATAATCGGGCGTAAAATGTTCATCTCGCGTTCCTTTCATTTCCCCTGACCGCAGGCGCCGCCGGCATCTGCCGATAGCTGCCCGCAGTGCAGTTCGCTATGAAAAGACAACCACTGCCATCCCGATTGGTTCCCGCGACGTTACGTCAACGGCAAGTACGCGCCACGCCTCATGCCACGTCGAACTCCAGCGGTTTGACCTGCTGGAACATGCCGGTCGCGCGCAATTTTGCCAGAACCGGTTCGGGGATCGCATCATCGACATAAAGCAGCGCAATCGCATCGCGCCCACGCTCTGACCGGCCCAGCGTGAAGTTGGCGATGTTGACGCCGTTCTCACCCATGGTTTGCCCCAGAAGGCCGATGATCCCGGGCACGTCGTTGTTTGTCGTATACAGCATGTGTCGCCCGATCTCGGCGTCGATGGTGATGCCCTTGATCTGGATGAAACGCGGCTTGCCATCGCTGAAAACAGTTCCTGCAATGGACCTTTCGCGCTCTTCGGTCACCACGGTCAGCTTGATATAGGCGTCGAACACGCCGGTCTTCTCTTGCGTCGTGGTCGAGATGTTGACCCCGCGCTCCTTCGCCACCACCGGGGCCGAAACCATGTTCACCTCGGGGTTCACCGCCTTCATGATACCGGCCACCGCCGCGGCATTCAGCGCGGCGGTGTTCATCTTGGCGACAGAACCGTTGTAAAGGATGTTGATCGCCTTGATCGGTTCGTCGGTCATCTGGCCGACAAACGCGCCCAGATGCGTTGCCAGTTTCACCCATGGTCCCATGACCGCCGCCTCCTCTGCCGTCACACTTGGCATGTTCAGTGCGTTCGTCACGGCGCCCGGTCAGCAAGTAATCCGACATCTGTTCCGCCACCTGAATCGCAACGTTCTCCTGCGCCTCGCTGGTCGAGGCCCCCAGATGCGGCGTGCAAACCACGTCCGGCAACCCGAACAAGGGCGAGTCCGTCGCCGGCTCCACCTCGAACACATCCAACGCCGCCCCGGCGACATCGCCCGCCTTGATCGCCTCGGCCAAAGCGGCCTCGTCGATTAGCCCGCCACGCGCGCAGTTGATGATCCGAACGCCCTTTTTCACCTTTGTCAGAGCCTCTTTTGAGATGATGTTGCGCGTCTTGTCGGTCAGCGGCACGTGCAGCGTGATGAAATCAGCGCGCGCCAGCAACTCGTCCAGCTCGACCTTCTGCACGCCGATCTGAAGCGCGCGTTCTTCGGTCAGGAACGGGTCATAGGCGATAACCTTCATCTTCAGCCCATGCGCCCGATCGCAAACGATGGACCCGATGTTGCCCGCGCCGATCACGCCCAGCGTCTTGGCGGTCAGCTCGACCCCCATGAAGCGGCTCTTTTCCCATTTCCCGGCCTGGGTGCTGGCGTTGGCTTCGGGGATCTGGCGGGCCACCGCGAACATCATCGCAATCGCATGTTCGGCGGTGGTGATCGAGTTCCCGAACGGTGTGTTCATCACGATCACACCCTTTTTCGAGGCGGCAGGGATGTCGACATTATCAACCCCGATCCCGGCGCGCGCCACGATCTTGAGGTTCGTCGCCGCGTCCAGCAGCTTTGCGGTCACCTTGGTGGCAGACCGGATCGCCAGCCCGTCATATTCGGAAATCGCTGCCAGCAGCGCCTCCTTGTCTTTGCCAAGGTCAGGTTCAAACGTAACGTCGATGCCTCGGTCGCGGAAGATCTGCACGGCGGTGTCCGACAGCTTGTCGGAAACAAGAACTTTGGGGGCCATGTTTGGCACTCCTGATACAAGATGAAAGGAAGGGGCAGGCTCGATCAGGGCCCGCCGAAAAGTCAGATGTCAGGCGGCGACAGACTGCGCCGCGATCTCGGTCTCGAAGGCCCAGCGGATCCAAGGCATCAGCGCCTCCAGGTCAGACGTCTCGACCGTCCCGCCGCACCAGATCCGCAACCCCGGCGGCGCGTCGCGGTACGCGCCGATATCATAGGCGACGCCTTCCGCCTCCAGCCGCTTGGCCACCGCCTTTGCAAAAGCCGCGCCGTCCTTGATCCGTGGATCGGTGAATTTCAGGCAGACGCTGGTGTTGCTGCGCGTGGCCGGATCAACGGCAAGGTTCGCGATCCAGTCGTTTTCCGCGCAAAACGTCTCTAACACGGCCGCATTCGCGTTCGCCCGTGCAGTCATCCCGGGCAGCCCACCCACCGATTTCGCCCAGTTCAGCGCCTGAATATAGTCCTCGACGGCCAGCATCGAGGGTGTGTTGATCGTCTCGCCGACGAAGATCCCTTCGATCAGCTTGCCACCCTTGGTCAGCCGGAAAATCTTTGGCAAGGGCCAGGCCGGGGTATAGCTTTCCAGCCGCTCGACCGCACGAGGCGACAGAATCAGCATCCCATGCGCCGCCTCGCCGCCCAGCACCTTCTGCCAACTGAACGTCACCACATCCAGCTTCTCCCAAGGCAGCTCCATCGCAAACGCCGCCGAGGTCGCGTCGCATATCGTAACCCCTTGACGATCAACGGGAATCGCATCCCCGTTCGGCACCCTCACCCCGCTGGTCGTGCCGTTCCAGGTGAACACCACGTCCTTGTCGAAATCGACCTCAGCGAAATCGACGATCTCGCCGTAATCGGCTGTCCGCACTACCGCATCCAGCTTCAGCTGCTTGACCACATCGGTCACCCAGCCCGCGCCAAAGCTTTCCCAGGCCAGCATCTCGACCGGGCGCGCGCCCAGCATCGACCACATCGCCATCTCGACCGCCCCGGTATCCGAGGCGGGCACGATCCCGATCCGGTAATCTTCCGGTACGCCAAGAATGTCGCGTGTCTTGTCGATGGCTTCGCGCAGTTTTGCCTTCCCGACAGCGGCCCGGTGCGACCGGCCCAAAGGGGCGTCAGCCAAAGAGTTCAAAGTGAATACAGGAGGTTTGGCACAGGGGCCGGACGAAAACCGCGGATTGACCGGCCGCGATGCCGGAGTCTTGGTAACCATTGCTGGTATCCTCTCAGATATGCGCCCCTCGTTGGGGAGGGGTGTCCCACCTTTGCAAATACGGCCCCGCCCGGCCTTTCACAAGTGGGAAAACGTCGCTATAGCGCCGCTTGAGCCGCAAAAAACGACGCCCAAAAACGACGCCAGTGTTCACCATCGGAAACCTGCCCATGCATGCCGTCACCCTGCTGACCTCTCCGGAAAATCCCCGCCTCGACAAGGGATTGGTCGAGTCGTTGCGTAACGCTTGGGGCGGCAGCGATGCGCTTTGGCTGTCGCCGGACGAAGCGGCGGAGTTCCACATCACGGAAATTCCCTCGAACCGTTGGGACATCTGGCAAGACCTTCAGGCAATGGGCGTCGATCTGGTGCTGCAAGCCAGTCAGGGCCGCAAGAAACGGATGCTGGTCGCCGACATGGACTCGACGATGATCCAGCAGGAATGCATCGACGAGCTTGCCGCCGAGGCTGGCGTCGGCGCGCATGTCGCCGACATCACCGCCCGCGCGATGAACGGAGAGTTGAATTTCGAAGCCGCCCTGCGTGAACAAGTCAGCCTGCTCAAGGGCCTCAAATCCTCTGTAATAGAGACTGTTCTGGCCACCCGCATCACCCTCATGCCCGGTGCCCGTGTGCTGATCGCCACGATGAAAGCCGACGGTGCCCATACCGTACTGGTCTCGGGCGGTTTCACCGACTTCGCCGCGAAAATCGCCAGCGATCTGGGCTTTGACGAGAGCCGCGCAAACACCCTGCTGATCGAAAACGGCCAGCTTGCCGGCCGTGTCGCCGAGCCAATTCTTGGCCGCGACGCCAAAGTCGCGGCGCTGCGGGAAATCTCGGCCGGCCTTGACCTCACTCACGATCAGGTGATGGCGGTCGGCGATGGCGCCAATGACCTTGGAATGCTGCAACTTGCGGGGGCTGGTGTCGCGCTTCATGCGAAACCCTCGGTCGCCGCCCAATGCGATATCCGCGTCAATCACGGCGACCTCACGGCCTTGCTCTATATTCAGGGCTACGCGCGCGCCGAGTTCGCACCTTGATCATTATTTGTCTAAAAGTATCCTCGGGGTGAATGTGCTGTCAGGTGCAGAGGGGCAGACAGCCCCCATAGCCTCTAAACGGTGAACCCCGGCGCGGCCTTCATGGTTCCGGTCTGCAACCCACGCCGGTTGCGCTCGACGGTATTAATGTAGTGCCGGGCCGTCGGATGCTCGGCCGTCAATGCGCCCAGACGGATCAGCAGCGCCGCCATCGCTGCCGCCTTGGCCTTGTCGCTGCCATCCAAGAGTTTAAGCGCCACCCCAAGCCGTTGATCGGGCAATATCGCGATATAGACACCATCTGCACCGCTTTTCACGGCAACCTCGCCGCCCGTCGCACGCATCAGTTCGGTCGCCGCTGCCCCCTCTCCTGAAACCAGTTCAGGATGCAGCCGCATCGCCTCGTGCAGTCGAACCGCCGCTTTGTCGCGCGCCGAAGGCCCGCCCGATGCCCCTGCGAAATAGCCCATCGCGCGGGCCAGCCCATGCACCGTGGTGGCGAAATTCGGCGCCGAGCAGCCGTCGATCCCGTAGCCGGGGCTGTCCAGGCCGGTCACTTCCTCAAAACCGGCGCGGATCGCCAACTGCAAAGGATGCGAGACCTCCACATATTCCGGACCCGCCCCGATATGCTTGGTGTACGTCAGGAACCCCGAATGCTTGCCGGAACAGTTGTTGTGGATCTGGCAGGGCTCGGAATAGGCTCTGATAAGGGCATTTCGTGCCTCTGTATCCGCCGGCTCCTGCGGCCCACAGCGCAGATCGGCCTCTCCCAGCCCCAGATCACTCAGCCACCGCGTCACTCTATCGGTATGGATCGCGGCACCGCGATGCGAGGCGCAGGACAGAGCAAGCTGCTGCGTCGTCAGCCCGAACGCGTCAGCCGCACCGCTTTCGACCAACGGCAGCGCCTGGATCATCTTGCACGACGATCGCGGCAGAATCACCGCATCCGGATCGCCCCAGGCCTCGATGATCGTGCCCTCGGTATCGCAGATCACCGCATGGCCGGAATGCACGTTCTCCCGGATCGGCCCACGCCAAACCTCGATCATTTCCACTGCTTTGGCCATGCCCGATATCCCCTCACGCCTACGCGATTTTTCGCCAACAGGTCTTTTAAAAACTGCCTGCAATACGTTAGACTATGGCAATCGAGATGAAAATGGGTCCACTCCCAGCAGGCACGCTAAAGACGAGTCCGGGACGGCCCCAAGAGGCAAAGACAGCTGGAGGCTGTGAAACACATGACATCACCCATTTTGGCTGCCCTTCTTGGCACGGCACTTGGCTTGGCAACCACAACCGCCTTTGCACAAGAGGAATCCACGAATCGCGTCGCCGCGAAAACCGATTGGAGCGTCTTTGTCGAAGCTGACCCCAAGGAATGCTGGGGCGTGTCCAGCCCCAAGGAAACCGTGAACTCCAAGGATGGTCGCGTGGTCGCCGTGAACCGCGGCGATATCCTGCTGTTTGTAACGTACCGCCCCGGTGGCGCCGCGGGCGAGGTTTCGTTCACCGGTGGCTATCCCTTCGCCGGCGGCTCGACGGTCTCGCTCGACATCAGCGGCAACACGTTCGAGCTTTTCACCGATGGCGAATGGGCATGGTCGGCCTCTGCGGGCGACGATGCCAAGATCATCACGGCCATGAAGCGCGGCGCCGACGCCGTTGTAACGGCCCGTTCGGCGCGCGGTACCCAGACGAAAGACACCTTTTCGCTGCTCGGCTTCACCGCTGCGCTGGACGAGGCTGAAAAGCGCTGCGCCCAGTAGCCCGCGCGGCCTGCCTCTTTCGCGCCCCGGTCCGTGCCGGGGCGTTTTGCTTTGAAACTTGCCCTGCCAGTGCCATATAAGGCCAGACCCTTGACGGAGCGAACCATGACGGCCACCGCGCCCATCACTCAGGACGTACACACGATCCCCCGGAAATTGCCCGAGGGGCCGGTGAACCTTGTCGGCCTGACACGTGACGCGCTGCGCGATACGCTGATCGCCGCCGGCACGCCCGAGCGGCAGGCGAAGATGCGGGCTGGCCAGATCTGGCAGTGGCTATACCAATGGGGCGTGCGCGACTTCGACGCGATGACCAATCTGTCGAAGGCTTACCGGGCGGAGCTGGCAGAAAAATTCGTGATCGAGATACCGGAAATAGTGTCTAAACAGGTCTCTGCCGATGGCACCCGCAAGTATCTGGTCCGCATCGCGGGCGGCCATGAGGTTGAAACCGTCTATATCCCCGAGTCCGAGCGCGGCACGCTCTGCATCTCGTCCCAGGTGGGTTGCACGCTGACTTGTTCGTTCTGCCACACCGGCACCCAGAAACTCGTCCGCAACCTGACGGCGGCCGAGATTGTCGGCCAGGTCATGCTGGCGCGTGACGACCTTGGCGAATGGCCGGTACCCGGCGCGCCCAAGGATGAAACCCGGCTGTTGTCGAACGTCGTCCTGATGGGCATGGGTGAGCCGCTTTATAATTTCGACGCCGTGCGCGACGCGATGAAGATCGCGATGGACCCGAAGGCATCCAGCTGTCGCGCCGCCGCATCACGCTGTCGACCTCGGGCGTCGTGCCAGAGATCGCCAAGACCGCCGAGGAAATCGGCTGCCAACTGGCCATCAGCTTTCACGCCACCACCGACGAGGTGCGCGACAAGCTGGTTCCGATCAACAAAAAATGGAACATAGAGACGCTTTTGAACGCGCTTCGCGACTATCCCAAGGTCTCGAATTCGGAACGGATCACCTTCGAATACGTGATGCTGAAGGGCGTGAACGACAGCGATGCCGATGCCCGCCGTCTGGTCAAGCTGATCCAGGGCATCCCGGCCAAGATCAACCTGATCCCGTTCAACGAATGGCCCGGCGCGCCCTATGAACGGTCGGACTGGGAGCGGATCGAGAGCTTCGCCGACATCGTCTACAAGGCCGGCTACGCCAGCCCGATCCGCACCCCGCGCGGCGAGGATATCATGGCCGCCTGTGGCCAGTTGAAATCGGCGACTGAAAGCGCGCCCGCAAGTCCCGCAAGGAGATCGCGGCAGAGCCGGGACTAGGCTGATCCGGACAGCGCCTGCGGCCCGTCCAGCCGCGCCGCCAGCCACCAGCACAGCATCGCCAGCACCGCGCCCGCATAGCTGTCGATTGCATAGTGCCAGGCCAGTTGAACCGAACCGACCAGGATCAACAGTGCGAACCCGGTCAGCAACCAGCCAGACCATCGCGCATAGCGAAATCCGTAGATCGCCAGCAGCGTCGAACTGGCCATGTGCATGCTGGGCATCGCCGAGATCCCGCTGATCGGACCACTGGCGATATGCCCGCTGCCAAAGCGTATCCTGCACATCCAGCGCCCAGACCGGGCTGATCTCGGCAAACGTCGCGCAGCATCGCCATCAACGGCGCGAAATCCGCACCATAGCCCAAGCGCTCGAAATAAACCGGCCCCGCCGAGGAAAACACGGTGGCCAGCACATTGCCACCGATGATGAATGTCAGGCCAACGCAACCAACAGCGTATCGCCGACCTGCGCGGTGCGGCCGTGGCGAAACAGGCAGGAAAGATCACGAAATAGACCAGGAACAACCAGAAATGGTAAGCCGGCGTTGATCGCCGTGGTGCACAGCGGCGTGACCGTCAGGGCCATCAGCAGCGCATAAGGATCGTGTGCCGCCGTGCACGACGCGGTCCATCTGGGCGAACAAGGGATCCCAGCTGAACGGGTTGAGAGTAGGGAATGATTGACTTGAGAGTAGGCGAAGGTGCCAACCATCACGACCATCAGACGAAACCGAAACGCGCCACCGAAAATCCGCTCATCGGTCAGCGATGTCGCGCGAGATCATCGAGCAAGCCAGCGGACCGGGCGGTCCGGGCGGATCAGAACCGCCATGCAGGCAGAACCGCCAGATCAGCAGGATCATCAGAAACCACGGCAACAGAACGCCGAAGAGCATTCCAAGCATTCCAAAGCATGCCGAGGTGAAAGGGGATGCGACGTGGCTCAAGCCCGACGGTAACGGCCGCCCAGCCAATGCACCAGTACGAGCCGCATCAAGGATCCGATCGCTGCAGACCAGCCGCGTCAGCAGCTCGTACACGATTTACCACATCTGGTTGCATTATCTACCATGCCCTCCCGGTACGGCGTATCCGTATGATCAGGCATGTATCGGGCGCAATCCATAGGGCATGATCGTGCAAGAAGGCGGCTACCGCCCCGGAATTGCCGCGCGCTTTTCGCCCGCGCCCTCCCAGCTGTCGATCGCTGCAACCGCCTCGGCAGCGGTCTCGACAAACCGGAACAGTTTCAGATCCTCGTCCGAGATCGTGCCCGCCTCCGCCAGCGCCTCCCAGTTGATGATCTTGCGCCAGAACGCCTCGCCGAACAGCAGAACCGGCATCTGCTCCATGCGTCCGGTCTGGATCAGCGTCAGCGTCTCGAACATCTCATCAAGCGTGCCGAACCCGCCCGGAAAGACCGCCAGCGCCTTGGCCCGCATCAGGAAATGCATCTTGCGGATGCCGAAATAGTGAAAGTTGAAGCACAGATCCGGCGTGACATATTCGTTCGGCGCCTGTTCATGCGGCAACACGATGTTCAGCCCGATGGAAACACCGCCCGCATCCGCCGCGCCGCGGTTGCCGGCCTCCATCACCCCCGGCCCGCCGCCGGTGACGATTACGTCATGCCGGTGCCCGTTGACCACCGAGCGCAACGTCATCAGCCGCGCGAATTCACGCGCCTCGTCGTAGATATTTCGACAGTTCCGCCAGTGTTTCGGTCCGCGCGGTGTCCTTGCGCGCAGGCTCCGGTATCCGCGCGCCGCCGAACAGCACAACCGTGGATTCGACCCCGTATTCGGTCATCAGCATCTCGGGTTTCAGACAGTTCCAGTTGCAGACCGCACCGGCCGCAATTCATCGCGACACAGGAAATCGGTATCGTCGAAGGCCAGCCGGTAGGCCGGCAGACACGGGTTTGCGGCGTGTCGGGGATATCCTTGGCGGTCTCGCGATCCTGATGCGAATCCCGAAAGGGATGCGCGCGGGGTTCGTCTTTCATTAGGTGCTCCTGATTGCGCGTGTCGGTTTCAGGCACTATAGCCACGGGCGACCAGATGCCACATGACAAATCGGAGAAGAGCCATGTCCAACGCCCAGCTGGAAGCCGCCATCGAAGCCGCATGGGACACCCGCGACACGCATCACGCCTGCCACCACCGGCGAGACCCGCGAAGCGATCGAGGATACGCTGAACGCGCTGGACAGCGGCAAGCTGCGGGTGGCCGAAAGGCAGGCAAACGGCGACTGGCATGTGAACCAATGGGCGAAAAAGGCGGTGCTGCTGGGCTTCCGCATCAAGGATATGGAACCAGCAAGACGGGCGGTCCGCAGGGCGCGCGGCTGGTGGGACAAGGTCGACAGCAAGTTCAAGGGCTGGGGCGACAATCAGTGGAAGGCCGCGGGCTTTCGCGCGGTGCCCAACTGCATCGTCCGCAAATCCGCCTACATCGCGCCCGGCGTCATCCTGATGCCGTCTTTCGTCAATCTTGGCGCCTATGTCGACACCGGCACGATGGTCGATACCTGGGCCACGGTCGGTTCCTGCGCACAGATCGGCAAGAACGTGCATCTGTCCGGCGGCGTCGGCATCGGCGGCGTGCTGGAACCGATGCAGGCCGGCCCCACGATCATCGAGGACAACTGCTTCATCGGCGCCCGCTCCGAGGTCGTCGAGGGCTGCATCGTCCGCGAAGGCTCGGTGCTCGGCATGGGCGTCTTCATCGGCAAATCCACCAAGATCGTCGACCGCGACACCGGCGAAGTCACCTACGGCGAAGTGCCGCCCTATTCCGTCGTTGTCGCTGGCTCGATGCCGTCGAAGAACAATATCAGTCTCTATTGCGCGGTGATCGTGAAGCGCGTCGACGAAAAGACCCGCTCGAAAACCGCCATCAACGAGCTTCTGAGGGCCTGATGCTTCTTTTTCCGCGAAAATATCTCGGGGGGAGGGCCCGTCAGGGCCAAGGGGGGCAGCGCCCCCCTTTTGCGGCGATGCCGCAGGCAGCGCAAAACCTCGGGTCTGCAAGCCGTGAAAGCTGACAAACCCTCCCGCCAGCAGGTCTATACCCTCCTCGTCGAGGTCGGCCGCAGCAAAGGCGACGGCCTGCCCAAAGGCGCGACCGGGGCCGCGCTGATGTGCTATGCCTCCGGTATAGATGAGGCCGAGGCGGTGCGCGAAACCGTCGCGATCCTGAAACAGGCCGACATGGCGCCGCTCGATGTGTCGGGCTACGGCACGCTTCAGGAACGTCTGGCCGAGGGTCACGACATCAGCGAAGAGGAACGCGCGCTCATGCAAAGGGCGCTCGATGAGAACTCGGTCATCGTGGCGCAAATGACGCCGTTCTACGACAAGACCTGACCATCACCCACCCGGCGGCACGCCGAACCAGTCGCTGTAAATGCGCCCATACGTGCCATTCTCGCGCAGCTTCAGAAGGCTCTGATTAACCCGTTCCGACAGCGCGCTGCCGGTGGGCAGGGCAATGCCGTAATTCTCGCGCAGGAACACCGGCCCGACCAGCCGCGCCTTTCCATCAGAGCGTGAGGCATAATAGGCTAGGATCGGCGCGTCGAAGACCACCGCGTCCAACTCGCCGGCCTCGAACCCCTCGATCAACTCCTCCAGCCCCGGATAGCCGGCAAAAGCCAGCCCGCGGCCTTCCATGAACGCAGCGGCTGTCGATCCCTCGATCGTGCCGACCTGCTTGTCATAGAGGTCATTGACCGAATTGACCGAGCTTTGGATCGCATCGACGGTCAGCGCTGCGGTGATCTTGGCCACGAAGATCGACACGATGAACAGCGACGAGACCACCAGGAACACGCCGAAGATCCGGCCAAAGATCGTGGTCGGCGCGCGTTCCTCGAAGCCGCCGTTCACCACAAGGTTCAGCGCCCACCAGAACGACGGGAACATCGCCTCTTTCATCGGCCTGTCGAAATAGGGCTGCGATTTCCGCTCCAGCCGCCACATCAGCAACCCTCCCGCGAACAACAGCGCAAACGCGATGGCAATCGCGATCAGAAGGTCGCGCGACATGATCGCGGCCAGCACGGTCAGGCTGTCACTCTGGTCGCGGTCAACCATGATCTGCAAGCCGCTCTCAAAGATCGGCTGGGTGAAATCCATCACCACCTCGCGTCCCGCAGTGATCGAGATATTGGCCACCGCCGCGTCAACTTCGCCGTCCTCCACCATGCGCAGCATCTCGCGGAAATCGGCGGTCCGCACGATCTGGTAAACCTTGCCCCAGATCCTTGGCCAAGAGCCGACCACAGATCGATGCTGAACCCGGTCTCCTTGCCCTCGATGGCAAGCGAAAACGGCGGCCGGGTTACGGTCGCGATTTTCAAATCCTGCGCCAGCACGCCAGACGTGAATGTATACAATAGCAGCAGCGCTGCGAAAAACCGTCGCAAGTCCCTATCCCCAAGGTGCAGAGCCTTATGGCACGGCATGCCCCTGCCGCGCAACGCCAAGTTCTCAGGCGGTCAGTTCGCTCAGCAGCGACGCCGCCTCATAGCTGCGAAGCGCGCGTGCAACCGTCTGGGAATGGCGCGGCAAGACCGCGGCCGGCAATGCTGACAAGGGCGTGGTTCCCGCCACCCCCGGCGCACCGCCCAAGTTGGCCGATATACAGGCTTTCGGCCCAAGTTCCGGCGACATCGATGCATTCGTGGCTGTCCAGCAGGATCTGATAATAGGTCACAACCGGCAGATCGGGTTCGTATTGCACCGAATGCAGGCTGGTCAGATCCTGCGCCTTGACCAGCACCATATCCGCACCAAACAGGTACTCCGCGTCCGGTCCGCTGATCAGCACGCCCTGGCTTTGCGCCACCAGAATATCCTGCGAGAGGCCGAAGAACGGCGCGCGCATCCGGATCGGCGCGAAATGCCCAACCGCGGGCACTTCGGTGCGGGTGATCCAGCGGATCGGTTGCGCCCCGCCATGCACGGTGTGCAGCATGTCGCCCAGCGCCAGCCGCTCGACCGGGCGATAGCCCTCGGTGGTGGCCACCAGATTGCCCTGCATCAGACCCGAATTCAGGCAGATCGGCGCCACGTGATCGGCAATCGCAAGGCAGGCAATGCCGTCTTCGACCACCGTTGCCGGACCGATTGAGACGATCTCGCGCAGATCGGCCAGCGGCATCGGCAGCGGATTGGCGACAGGCGCCTGATATATCGCAAAGCGGTCCAGCGACTGGATCGTCAGATGGGCGCGGCGGGCAGGGGCGTCCCATGTGTAGCTGACCCTGATCCGCGCGCCGGGCCCAAATTCGCTGCTCGACAATGCCGCCGTGGCGGTCGCATCGCCCTGCACCACGCTCAGCCGGATCGAGGGTGCCCCCAAATGCGTACCGGCAATATCCACTGAAAACCGCCGCCGCCAGCCGATGTCGGACTGAAACGACAATACTGGCACCCGGCGCTGCGTCAGGTCCGGAATCTCGGTCTCGAACATCACCGTGCCGCGCACCAAAAGCGTGTCTTTATAACGATTTTCACTATCCGGATCGGTCGGGTCGAAGGCCATGTTGGGCCGTGCCTTGCGTGACGCAAAGCTGGGCGGGTAGGGGTTGATGCCGATCCAGCTCATTCGCCCGGTCCGGATATACTGTTGGGTGTGTTCATCGCGTCAGGCCGCCCATCTGGCCACAAGCAGCGCCTGGGCCTCGAAGTTGCGCAATCCCGGCCGCGCCGCCGGGCCGTAACCCGCGCCGGTATGCGGGTCTAATTGAGGAAAAATATGGCAAATTTCCTCCATCACATGGTTCTCGAAACTTTTTGTGGTTTGCGGGCCGGGCAGGAAGCTTTCGGTCGCCAGACCCTCGGAACAGACCACCTGATGCGGTCGAAACAGGATGTGCACATACGTCACGCTTTCGCACTCGACCCGCCGGATCGACCGGTCGTTCACCAGATCCTTGGCCGCCACCAGCACCTCGGGCTCGCCGAACATCAGTTCGGCATAGGTGTCGCGGATCATCACCCGGTGCTGCGGCGACAACAGCAGCACGTCTATGCTGACCAAGCGCGCCGGCCTCGAACCGGATCGGCGCCAGCTTGCCGCGTGCCCGCGACCTCGCGCTGCCGATCCAGCGCAGCGGCTGCGGTCCGTCATCGACCGTCATCACCAGATCGCCGGGCGCAAGCGCTTCGACCGGAACGTCGCCGCCCGGCGTGCGGATCAGCGTGCCGGCCACAAAACATGGTACGGTGTTGACGGTGACAAAGCCGGTATCGGTCTGGCCGCGTCGAATCCTGAATGCCGTAGGTGAAACTGACCTTTTCGACGTCCAGATCGGTCTGGATCGAGAAGGTGCCGTCGGCGTTCAGCGTCACGACCTGCCCGGTCGCCAGCGTCACGCTGCTGCCCGCCGTCACCGCGATACCGTTGATATGCGTGATCGTCAGGCTGCCGCCCGCGGCACTGTCGTCATTGGCCAGCACGTCGAGCGTCTTGGTGCCGCCGTTCGCCGATCGTGACAGCTGTCGTCATTGGCGATCAGCACCGTCTGCACGCTGTCCGCCGGCGATCAGAAGGTTGGAATCGTAGTTGCTGTCGGCGGTGTCCGCGATGCCGATCCGGATCGAGTTGACGACGCCGGGGTTGACCGGGATCGTCAGCGTCATGGTGACGGTGAAACCGTCCATCTCGGTGTTGAACTGATCGGCGGTGTTGTCGTTGTAAAGGTTGATGTTGTTGGAATGGTTGACGTTGCCGACGCTGGTATTGCCGTTGCCCGACCGATAGCGGAACATGCGTGCCGTTGATCCAGACGCCAACCACGTCGTTGTAGATCGATCCGGCGTATTCCGGGTACTCCTCGGACGAAAACACGAACTGCATCGTCATCGTGTCGCCGGTCGGGATGAAATCGACGTCCAGAATCGCGGCGTCGTAGGTGTGACGTGCCGGCAATCGCGTTGAAGTCGGCGCTGTTGTTCACACCGCTCGGTGTTGGTCGAGGTGTTGGTGGACTGGTTGGCCTGCCCGTGTTGTTGGTGAAATCCCGGACCCGCCCGGTCGACAGGATAACGCCGGTATTGCTCGGCGTGACCCCCGGCGAAACGCTATCGCCGTTGTTGTAGATGCCCGATGAATTCCTGTCGCCGGTATAGCTTGCGCCTACGACCGTCACGCCGCTCGCCGAAGATCTCCTGCGCCATCTGCGTGGCGCGACGCACCTGTATTGACCGGCAATCTGATGCGGTAACCATACCTGCCCCTGCTCTTCACGAGGCAGGCCGACAGAAGCCAATACGCGCGCCGCGTCAGGGCGCGATTTTTGGTGTACTACCGCTCGTTGGGCACATTGGCCCGCTGTCCTGCCTCAGGACGTTTTTTATTGCCGCCAGTATGCATCCCAGGGACGCCTGCTGTTAACTGCTTGGAAGCGGTGTCGCGATTACGTCGAATCACAGGTGTCTCCAATTCGCCACATAGTTGCAACCGTTGCGATGTGGGCCGCGAGTGGTTAACCAGATCAGAACCGAAGAGGCGATGCCATGCAGAATATCACCGACCGATCCGGTTGCACTGACCGCCGAACTCGTCCGCTGTCCCTCGGTCACACCGGCCGAAGGCGGGGCGCTGCATCTGCTGGAAGACGCTTCTGTCGGACGCCGGGTTTCACCTGCACCCGCGTCGACCGCGGCGGCGTTGCCAACCTCTTCGCCCGCTGGGGCGACAAGGGCCACGCCCGCAGCTTCGGGTTCAACGGCCATACCGATGTGGTCCCGGTCGGCGACGCCTGCCGCCTGGACCTGCCGATCCCTTCGGCGGCCGAGATCAAGGACGGCATGCTCTGGGGCCGCGGCGCGACCGACATGAAATCCGGGGTCGCTGCCTTCGCCGCCGCCGCTGTCGATTTCGTCCGCGATACGCCGCCGGATGGCGCCGTCGATTCTTGCGATAACCGGCGATGAAGAAGGCGACGCGGTCGATGGCACCACGGCGCTTCTTGATTGGATGGCCGCAGATCGGCGAAGCCATGTCGGTCTGTCTGGTGGGCGAACCGACCTCGCCCGAACGGCATGGGCGATGCGATCAAGATCGGCCGAAGAGGCTCTATGACAGCGTATTTCACTGCGCGCGGTGTGCAGGGTCACTCCGCCTATCCGCATCGTGCAAAGAATCCGGTTCCCGCCATCGCCCGGCTGATTGATCGGCTCTGCTGGCACGCAGCTGGACGAGGGCACCGAGCATTTCGACGCCTTCGACGCTGGCCGCCACCACCATCGACACCGGCAATCCCGCCAACAACGTGATCCCGGCGAGTGTCGCGCCACGGTCAACATCCGCTTCAATGACAGCCACAGCTTCCGACAGCCTGACCGCATGGCTGAACGAGGTCGCCGACCAGGTCGCGGCAGAAACCGGCGTCGGGATCGAGATGCGGGTCGCAGGTTTCGGGCGAAAGCTTCCTGACGCCGCCCGGCGCCCTCTCGGATCTTGTTGCAAGGGCGGTGCAGGCCGAAACCGGCGTGACGCCGGACCTTTCGACTTCGGGTGGCACCTCGGACGCACGCTTCGTCAAGGATCACTGCCCGGTCGTGGAATTCGGCCTTGTCGGCAAGACCATGCATCAGGTCGATGAACGAGTGTCGGTCGAACGAGATCCACCAGCTCAAGGCGATCTACGGCCGGATATTGCGTGACTATTTCGCGTAACCACCGGCCGCGCCTTGTGCATCATGGTCAAGGAGCCGCGCGCAGGCCGTGTGAAAACCCGGCTTGGGCGCGATATCGGCATGACCGCCGCCGCGTGGTGGTTCCGCCACCAGACGCCGCCGCCTGATCCGCCGTCTGCGCGATCCGCGCTGGCAGCTGATCTCTTGCCGTTTCGCCCGACAAACAGGGTCTGACAAGCCGACTTCTGGCCTGCCGACCTGCCGCGTCTGCCCGCAGGGCACCGGCAATCTTGGCGCACGCATGAAGCGCGTCTTCGACGACGATGCCGCCCGGCCCGGTGCTGATCATCGGCGCCGATATCCCCGGCATTCACAAGGCCCATGTCGCCCGCGCATTCCGCGCGCTCGGCGCGCATGACGCGGTGATCGGCCCGGCGCAGGATGGCGGCTATTGGCTGATCGGCCTGAAGCGGCAGCGCCCGGCGCCGCCCGCGCTGTTCGCCAACGTCCGCTGGTCAAGCGAACATGCCTTGTCAGATACTGTTCTCACCATGATGCGGGCATCGCATCGCCTATCTGACATTCTGCACGACGTGGATACGGCCGCCGACCTTTAGCCCCTCGTTTTCCCCGCGACGCGCCCGCCGCGCCCGTGCTAAATCACTCGCGCATGAGCAATATTCCAACCAAAGAGGAAATCCTCACCTGGATTTCCGAAAACCCGACGCTGACGGCCAAGCGCGACATCGCCCGCGCGTTCGGCATCAAGGGCGCCGCCCGGATCGACCTGAAGCGGCTGCTGAAAGAGCTTGAGGACCGAGGGCCATCTGGAGAAGCGCAAGAAAACCTATCGCGACCCCGAAAAGCTGCCGCCGGTCGCGGTGCTGCAAGTGCGGGCCCCGGATGCCCAGGGCGATCTCTTCGCCCGCCCGCTGGAATGGCAGGGCGACGGCCCCGACCCGCGCATCCTGCTGGTCCTGAAAGCCTCCGATCCGGCGCTGGGCGAAGGCGACCGCATCCTTGGCCGTCTGCAAGAGGTTGCAGGGCGAAGATCACCAGTATCAGGGCCGTCTGATCCGCCGTATCGGCACCAACCCGCACCGCATTCTCGGCATCTTCCGCAAGATCGCCGACGGCGGGCGGATCGTGCCGATCGACAAGGGCGCCGACAAGGAATGGATCGGTGACCGGTAAGGCCACCGAGGGCGCGAAAGACGGCGAACTGGTCGAGGCTGAACAGACCGGGCCCAAAGGCCGCATGGGCCTGCCGCAGGCCCGCATCGTCAACCGCCTTGGCGATCCGTCTGCGCCAAAAGCAGTGTCTCTTATTGCGATTCACCAGCACGGCATCCCCGATGATTTCCCCGATGAGGTGATCGCCGAGGCCGACGCCGAGAAGCCCGCGGGCCTTGGCGACCGCGAGGATCTGCGACCGCTGCCGCTGGTCACCATCGACCCCGCCGATGCCCGCGACCATGACGATGCGGTCTGGGCCCATGCCGATGACAACTCCCAAGAACGAAGGCGGCCATGTCGTCTGGGTCGCCATCGCCGATGTCGCCCATTACGTCACGCCCGGCTCGGCGCTCGACCGCGAGGCCCGCAAGCGCGGCAATTCCACCTATTTCCCCGACCGCGTCGTGCCGATGCTGCCGGATCGGCTGTCGGGCGATCTCTGTCGCCTGCACGAAGGCGTCCCGCGCGCCTGCCTTGCCGTGCGCATGGTGCTGGATGCCAAGGGCAACAAGATCAGCCACCGCTTCACCCGCGGCCTGATGAAATCCGTCGCCACGCTGAACTATGTCGAGGTGCAGGCGGCGCAGCGACGGCGCAGCCCAACGACAAGACCGCGCCGCTGATGGATGAGGTCATCACCCCGCTCTACGCCGCCTATCAGGCGACCACCAAGGCCCGCGCAGACGCGCCAGCCGCTCGACCTCGACCTGCCCGAACGCAAGATCATCCTGTCCGAGGATGGCAAGGTCGACAGTCGGTGAACATCGCCGAACGCCTCGACGCGCACCGGCTGATCGAGGAATTCATGATCCTCGCCAATGTCGCCGCCGCCGAAGAACTGATCCGGCTCCAGCGCCCGCTGCTGTTCCGCGTCCACGAGGAACCCTCGCCCGAAAAGCTGGAGGCGCTGCGCGAGGTCGCGCAGGCGTCGGGCTTCACGCTGGCCAAGGGGCAGGTGCTGCACACCCAGCACCTCAACCGCCTGCTCGGTCAGGCAGAGGGCACCGAGTTCGACGAGCTGATCAACATGTCCACCCTGCGCTCGATGCCGCAGGCCTATTACAACCCCGAGAATTTCGGCCATTTCGGCCTGGCGCTGAAAGCATACGCGCATTTCACCTCGCCGATCCGTCGCTATTCCGACCTGATCGTGCACCGCGCGCTGATCTCGGCGCACGGCTGGGGCAAGGACGGGCTGTCGCCGGACGATATCGAAACGCTGCACGAAACCGCCGCCCACATCTCGGAAACCGAGCGCCGCTCGATGGCGGCCGAACGCGACACCACCGACCGCTATCTTGCGGCTTACCTGTCCGAACGGGTCGGCAACGAGTTCCCCGGCCGGATCTCCGGCATCGCCCGCTTCGGCGCCTTCGTGAAGCTGGATGAAACCGGCGCCGACGGGCTGATCCCGATCCGCACGCTGGGCCGCGAATTCTTTCGCCATGACGCGGACGCGCAACACCCTGACCGGGCTCGGAAACCGGGCTGACCATCGGCCTTGGCCAGCGCGTGACCGTGCGGTTGGCCGAATCGGTGCCCGTCACTGGCGGTCTGATGCTGGAACTGCTGTCGGTCGAGGGCAGCGCCGCTGCCGCGCGGGCCAAGCCGGGGACGCGGCAAGGTGACCTCGCGCGCGGCGAACGAGTCGCGCAAGAAATCCGCCAAGACCAAGCGCAAGGTCGAGCGTAAGCGGCACTAGCGAAACCTTGCCAAATCGCCGCAGGGTGCTTTCGATCGGATGCCGGATCGTGCTAGTCTTGCGAAAAAACCAAGAGCAGCCAACAGGATCCACCCGATGCGCCTTCTTCACCGTCGTGACATTGATACTCATGTGCCTCTTCGGCGCCGCGACCGCAGGCCCATGCCGGTGCCAGCCGCTCTGGACAGCGGCAGACGCGCGCCCAACATGGTGCGCCGAAAGAGGATGTGATCATGGTGCAGGCCGACACCGCTCAATCTCGGCTTTCGGCGCTGGATCGAAGGCTTCCGCGGCAAGGCGCTGCGCAACGGGATCTCGGCAGCCGACTTTCGATGCCGCCTTCAAGGGCGTGCAATACAACACCAACGTCATCCAGAAAGACCGCAACCAGTCCGAATTCACCAAGCAGATCTGGGAATATCTGGACCGCGCAGTCTCTGACACCCGCGTCTCGAACGGCAAGCAAGCGCTGCGCCAGAACCGCAAGATCCTTGACGCGGTCGAGGCGAAATACGGTGTCGAGAAAGAGGTTGTCGCAGCGATCTGGGGGCTGGAAAGCGCCTATGGTACCCATCGCGGCGACATGCCGCTGATCGAATCCCTCGCCACGCTGGCCTTTGATGGCCGCCGTCGCGGCTTTTTCGAACAACAACTGATCGCGGCGCTCAAGATCATCCAGCAGGGCAATGTCAGCCCCCGCAACATGACCGGATCGTGGGCCGGCGCGATGGGCCACACCCAGTTCATCCCGACCAGCTACCTTGCCTATGCCGTCGATTTCACCGGCGACGGCAAGCGTGACATCTGGTCCGACAATCCCGCCGACGCGCTGGCCTCCACCGCCGCGTACCTGGCGCGCTTCGGCTGGCGCAAGGGCCAGCCCTGGGGGGTCGAAGTCGCCCTGCCCAAGGGCTTCGACTACGACCTCTCCGGCGAGCGCGTGAAGAAATCCGTCGCCGACTGGACAGCACTTGGCGTCCGCGATGCCGCAGGGCCGCAAGATCCCCGAATACGGCGCCGCCTCGATCCTGCTTCCGGCGGGCGCGCAGGGTGCCGCGTTCATGATCTTCCAGAACTTCCACGTGATCGAGCGCTACAACAAGGCCGACGCCTATGTCATCGCCGTCGGCCACCTGTCGGACCGCATCAAGGGCGGCCCCGCATTGCGCGCCGGCTGGCCACGCGACGACCGCTCGCTCAGCTTTTCCGAGAAACAGGAGATGCAGAACCGCCTGACCAGCGCGGGCTTCAACACCCAGGGCGTCGATGGCGTGATCGGCCCCAATACGATCGCCGCGATCCGCTCCTTTCAGGCAAGGGTCGGCATGATCCCCGATGGCTATGCCTCGCTAGAGATCTTACGAAGGCTTAGGTAGCGGTCACACTTCATGGTAGAAATGCCCCATTAATCAGGGAGATTGCTCATGAAGATTGCCGCATTCAACGTCGAGAACCTGTTCGACCGCGCCAAGGCGTTCAACTCGGATGATCCGACCGCGCATCAGCAGGTGCTGGATGATCATGCCGAACTGAACAAACTCTTTGAAAAAGACATCTATACCGCCGCCGACAAGGCCCGCATGCTGGTGCTGATCGAACGCCTTGGCATGTTGCACCGTGACGAAGGCAGCAACGCCACCTTCACCCGCATCCGCAAGATCCGGGGTCAGCTGATCAAGCGCCCCCGCGATTCGTCACTCCCGCGAGAGATTGTCGCCGACGGGCGCGAGGATTGGGTCGGCTGGGTCGAACTCAAGACCGAAACCGTCGATGAAACCGCGATGCTGCTGACCGCCCGCGTGATCGCAGAGGTCGGCGCCGACGTGATTGCGGTGGTCGAGGCCGAAAGCCGCCCGGTCCTGAAGGCGTTCCAGACCTTCATGGCCGAAAAGATGAACCTGCCCGAAACCTATCGCCATCTGATGATCATCGACGGCAACGATGATCGCGGCATCGATGTCGGTCTGGCCAGCCGCGAACGGCTTTCCCATCGGCACGGTGCGCAGCCATGTCGATGATCTCAAGCCCGACGGCTTCCCGATCTTCAGTCGCGACTGCCCGGAATACGAAATCACCACGCCCTCGGGCGCGCGCGTGATCGTCATTCCCAATCATTTCAAGTCGAAATTCGGCGGCAATGATCCTACCTCAAGGGCCAAGCGCCTTGCCCAATCCACCACTGTCGCGGCCATCTACAACCGCCTGCGCGGCGAAGGCGTCGATAACGTCGTCGTGCTCGGCGATCTCAACGATACGCCCGACAGCGCCGAATTGCAGCCGCTTTTCACCCAGACAGACCTGCGCGACGTGTCCGACCATGCCGCCTTCACCAGCGTTGAATTCAATGTCGCAGAACGGCCATCGCGGCATCGGCACCCATGCGCTGGGAAATGACAGCAGCAAGATCGATTACCTCTTGCTGTCGCCCGCGCTCTTCGCGCACGTCACCGACGGCGGCATCTTCCGCAAGGGCGCATGGCCCGGATCAAGGCCGAAGCGCTGGGCAACCTATCCCGAACTGATCCGCCAGCATCACGCCGCGTCCGACCACCACCTGATCTGGGCCGACATAGATATCTGACCTTTCGCGCCCGCGCGCTTGCGTGCAATCTCTGCCATGCACGAAAGGATCAGCATGAAAGCCATCGTCATCCACGCCGCCCGGGATCTGCGGATCGAGGATCAGGACACGCCCGCACCCGGCCCCGGCCAGGTTCTGGTCCGTCTGGCGACAGGCGGCATCTGCGGCAGCGATCTGCACTATTACAACCACGGCGGCTTCGGCACCGTGCGCCTGAAGGAACCGATGATCCTCGGCCACGAGGTCGCGGGCCATGTTCGAGGCACTGGGCGACGGCGTCACCAACCTCACCAAGGGCCAGCTTGTCGCGGTCTCGCCCTCGCGCCCCTGCGGCCATGCCGCTACTGCCACGAAGGCTTGCCAAACCACTGCATGAACATGCGCTTTTACGGCTCCGCGATGCCTTTCCCGCATATTCAGGGCGCCTTCCGTCAGGCCCTCGTCGCCGATGCCAGCCAATGCGTGCCCGCCGACGGGCTCGCGCCCGGCGAGGCCGCGATGGCCGAACCGCTGGCGGTCTGCCTGCATGCGGTGCGCCAGGCCGGCGAACTGCTTGGCAAACGCGTGCTTGTCACCGGCTGCGGCCCGATCGGCGTGCTGACCGATCCTCGCCGCCCGCCGCGCCGGTGCGGCCGAGATCGTCGCGACCGACCTTTCCGATTTCACCCTCGATGCAGCCCATGCCGCCGGGGCCGACGCCGCGCTCAACACCGCCACATCTCCCGACGCGCTGCAACGCTTCGAGGCCGACAAAGGCTATTTCGACGTGATGTTCGAATGCTCGGGCGCCGGCTCCGCGCTGAGCGGCGGCATCCCAACGCTGCGCCCCGGCGGCACCCTTGTTCAGGTCGGCATGGGCGGCGACAAGACGATCCCGATGCAGATGATCACCGCAAAGGAACTGACCCTCAAAGGCACCTTCCGCTTCCATTCCGAATTCGCCATCGCCGTCGAACTCATGCAAAAGCACCTGATCGACGTGCAGCCCCTGATCACCCACACCCTGCCGCTCGCCCGCGCCGCCGAAGCCTTCGATCAAGCCAGCGACCGTACAGCCGCAATGAAAGTCCAGCTCGACTTCCACTGACCATTATTTGTCCGAAAATATCCCCGCGCGGAGCGCACCGCGACGCGGGCGAAGCCCGCGGCGCAATCCCTCGCGCGCGCCTTGCATTATCGCGCATCGCTTTTCGCCCCAAAAGTTGGGCAAAAAGCGATACGACTTGGCCAAGAAAAACGCAAAGCGCCTTAGAGCATCCGGATCACATCCTTGTCGATCGACAGCATGTAGCCCTTGCGCGCGATGTTCTTGATCAACAACTCGCTCACCATCTGGTTGCCCAGCGTATCGCGCAGCCGCTTGATCCGCGTCGCCCCCGCCGCCTCGTCGCAATCGGACGCGTCGCGGCCAGAGATCACCGCCTCGATCTCGGCCCCGGTCAGCACATCCTCGTCCATCCGCGCCTCGGCCAGCACCGACAGCGTCTCGATCGCCGCCTCGGTCAGCTTGAATTCCATGTTGTTCAGATAAACCACCCGCTCGTCCCGGCTGATCAGAAGCGAGTTCACCTGAATCCCCGACCGCTCGATCTCCCCCATCCGGCGGTTCAGCGCGATGATCGTCACCAGAAACACCAGCGCCGCGACCAGCAGCGCGGTGGCAAAGACCAGCAGCACGAAAATCACCATCCGGTAACTCGCCAGCACGTCCGAAAACGCCGTCCCGCTCTCGGCCAATATCTCCAGCAGCTTGATCTCGGGCCCCGAGGTCAGATCGTCATTCGCCACGAAGATCTGCTCGACCCGCGCGTTGAACGCATTGGCATCCGGCAGGTTCAGAAACAACAGCACCGCCGCGATCAGCAGGATCGCCGACGATCGCGGCAATTCCGAATCCGATCACCCGCGCCCCGTTCCGGCTGTCAGTAACGGAGGAAAAACTTCCCAGCATTCTTTTCCCTTTGCCCCAGACCGCCGCGCCCGAAGGTGGACATGACGTTCAGAAGATCCCAGTTGCCTGCGGCAATGCGTTCTGCAATCTCGGCCCGGGCAAGACCCGGATCGTCGCAAGCCGCATCGCTCAGCTCGATCACACCGTAATGCAGCCGCAGCGGCTTGTCGCGCTTGGCCTTGTAATCGGCGAAACATGCGGCAAATCCCGGCCCTGCAAGGGCCAGGGCCAGAACTGCGGCAAGGGGAAGGGCGAATATCTGTTTCATGCCCCGGACGGTGGCGAAATCATCCGCGATATTCAATAGCCGCCTGGTTTTGCCGCGCTGTTATCCGATAACACGCCTGCGTTATTGTTTAGCGCGGCCCGGCCGCCGCAAAGTTCTTTCATCAAGGCCGGAAACGCCCGGTCGCCAAGTGAAAGGACGACCCCATGAGAATGCATCTGACCGCAGGGCTATTGTCACTCGGCATCGCGTTTGCAGGCGTGACCGCCCCCGCCCCCGCCCGCGCTGACACTCAGGACGTGGCCCTCATCGTCGGCAGCGCCATCGCGGCTCTCGCGCTGACGAAAATCCTCGAGGACAAATCGAAGTCCGACAAGAAAAAACCCAAGACCTATTACAGCAAGCGCAATCCGCCGCGATACCAGGTGCCGTCCTATGATCGCGGCCGCGACTACGACAATGATCGCGGTCGTGGCAATGCATACGGACATTACAAGGATAAGGCTCGCGGCAACGCCTACGGGCATGACAAGCAGCGCGGCAATTTCTGGCAGACCAACCGCCTTGTCCCCAGCCAGTGCTTTTACCGCTATTCCGGCCGCAACGGCATGCAGGGTGTTTTCGGCGAACGCTGCATGGCCGGCGTCATGGGGTCCACCCGCCATCTTCCGAGCACCTGCCGCCGCACCGAGGGCCGCCAGTTCAGCCGCGCCCCGGCCTATGACGCAGCCTGTCTGCGGTCGCGCGGTTACCGAGTCGAGGCCCGGCGGCGCTAGCCGCCGGAGAGCACCCGGCGCGCATCCCCAGCATTCGCGCCGGACTGGGGCGGGAGGTAAAGCAGACCCCCGCCCCTTTTTTTCGCGGCCTTTTCCCTGAAAACCATATCGTTTGGCCCCGCCAAGGGCCCAGAGATTGACGCAGGTTAAGGAGCGGTCGAGAGAATCGACTAAGTATTGTGATCTGAAGTGGCGATATTTTTCGCAATTTTTCTTGGTTGAGCATTTTTAGCGAGTGCCATTTTTAAAGGTAGGGCGCGTTGTCAGCGGCAGCGCGCCCATTTCTTTTGTCCGAACGGTCCCCCTCCGCCAACAAGGTGCCGCCGCTTTCCGCTTGCACCCCGCGGCCAATCCCGCTTCCCTGCCCGCATGGCCAACCCCCCGCCTGATTTCAGCTTCGAGACAACCGCCTTCGGCTTGGGAAAATCCTGCGTCGTTGGCGTCGATGAGGTTGGTCGCGGCCCGCTGGCCGGCCCTGTCATTGCCGCCGCCGTCCGGCTCGATCCCGCCTGCATCCCCCAGGGGCTGAACGATTCGAAACGCCTCAGCCACGCCAAGCGCCAGAGGATCGCGGATATCCTGTGGCAAACCGCCGATGTCGCGGTGGGACAGGCCAGCGTCGCGGAAATCGACCACCTCAACATTCTGCACGCCTCGATGCTGGCGATGGAACGTGCGGTTGCGGGCCTTGCCACCCCGGCCGATCACGTGCTCGTCGATGGCAACCGCATCCCGCCCGCCCTCAGGGGCCGCGCCAAGGCGCTGGTCAAGGGTGACAGCCGCTGCCTCTCGATCTGCGGCCGCCTCGATCGTCGCGAAAATCTGGCGCGACCGGCTGATGGTGGATTTGGCGCAACAGCACCCCGGCTACGGCTGGGATCGCAATGCCGGCTACCCGACAAAAGAGCATCAGGTCGCTTTGCGAAATCTCGGTGTGACCCCACACCATAGACGTTCCTTCCGAGCCGGTGCACAACATCTTGTATCAAGAAAAATCTGTAAGTGACTGATTCAAAAAAGAATTTGACGCCGAATCAGCTTTGACTCATCTTGGTCCTCAACAAATAGCGCGTCGAAAACGGCGCCGGGACAGAGGCAGAGATGACAACAAAGACCAAAGAGGTGGCGGCAACGCTGCCGCTCAACCAGATTGTGCCCGGTGACTGCATCGAGGTGATGAACAGCCTTCCGGCCGGTTCGATCGACCTGATTTTCGCCGATCCGCCCTATAACCTGCAACTCAAGGGCGATCTGCACCGCCCCGACAATTCCAAGGTCGATGCCGTCGATGATGCCTGGGATCAGTTCGCCAGCTTCGCGACCTATGACAAGTTCACCCAGGATTGGCTTGCCGCCGCCCGTCGGCTTCTGAAACCCAATGGCGCGATCTGGGTCATCGGCTCGTATCACAACATCTTCCGCGTCGGCTGCTGCGCTGCAGAATCAGGGTTACTGGATCCTGAACGATGTGGTCTGGCGCAAATCGAACCCGATGCCGAATTTCCGTGGCAAACGCTTTACCAACGCGCATGAAACGATGATCTGGGCCAGCCGCGACGAGGCCAGCAAATACACCTTCAACTACGAGGCGCTCAAGTCCCTGAACGAGGGCATCCAGATGCGGTCCGACTGGGTGCTGCCGATCTGCAATGGCGGCGAGCGGCTCAAGGATGAAAACGGCGACAAGGCGCATCCCACCCAAAAACCCGAAAGTCTGTTGCATCGTGTTCTGCTCGGCACGACCAACGCTGGCGACGTGGTGCTGGATCCGTTCTTTGGAACCGGCACCACGGGTGCTGTCGCGAAAATGCTGGGCCGCGATTTCATCGGCATCGAGCGCGAGGATACCTACCGCAGGCACGCCGAAAAGCGCCTGTCGCGGATTCGCAAGTTCGACCGCGAGGCGCTGCAAGTCTCGACCTCGAAGCGCGCCGAACCGCGTGTGCCCTTCGGCCAGCTGGTTGAACGTGGCATGCTGCGCCCCGGCGAAATGCTGCGCTCGATGAACGGTCGCCACGCCGCCAAGGTCCGCGCCGATGGCACCCTGATTTCCGACGATGTGCGCGGCTCGATCCATCAGGTCGGCGCCGCCCTCGAAGGCGCGCCCAGCTGCAACGGCTGGACATACTGGTGCTTCAAACGCGACGGCCACGATGTGCCGATCGACCTTCTCAGACAACAGATACGGTCCGAACTGGACTGACCGATGTTACCGCCGGTGCCTGTGGCCTGACACCACGGCACAACTTTGCCCCGCCTTCCTCCAAGGCGGGGCTTTTTTTTCCAAACCTGCATTTTCCGTGCAAGGTTGGGCCGGACGGAACCGGCCAGTGCGTGACGGATTGCAACCAAAGGATTTCGCGATGACCTACGAAAAACGCTCGGCCCTTGCGATGTTCTGGCGCTCGGGCGGCTGGATCGCACTGTTGCTGATCTTCGCGGGCATCGGCATTGGCCTCTACAACGCCACCTCCCGCCAGGCCGCAAGCCTTCTGGCCAGCGATGGGGCAGAGGCGTTTGGCGAGGTCACGAACAAGACCCGGTCAAAAAGTAACAAGTCCTATAGCTACCGCGTCAGCTATTCTTTCCCGACGCCGGATGATCCCTACACGCGCGGCCTGCAAAACGTCACGGTCGAGTTCTACGACAGCGTCGAGGTCGGCGGCCCGGTTTCGGTGCGCTACCTGCCCGGCGACCCCACGATCAGTGAGGTTGATATTGGCCGCACCGCGACGATGGGCTGGCGCGGCCTTGCACTGACAATCGGTCTCTTGGCCGCAGGCATCGGTGGCAGCGGCTTTCTTATCGGAAAGGCCCGCGCCCTGATTGGCTTGCGCGACCACGGCGAGATGCGCGAAGCCACCGTCACCAGCCATGCCGTCGATCCCAAACAAAAGGCCAACACCAAGGATCAGGCCCGCGCGCTCTGGACCGATGCCAAGGGCGGCAGCGGGCGCTCGCGGCCCGATGATCCGGGCAAACTGCCCCCCGTGGGTGACACCATCACCATCTTTGCCGATCCCGCAGGACGGATAGATGCGGTCTGGGAAGGCGATGTCGGAAGCCGCTGAACCGGACCCGAAACACCGCGTCATCAAAACCCGTTTGCAAGAGGTACCATGTTGGCTCACTCAAAATCGCGCCGGACCTGCGCCATGCTGGCCCTGATCCTTGCCTCCACCGCTCCGGTTCTGGCTGGCCCGGCCCCGATCCCGCTGGCCGAAGAAACCCTGCGCGAGGTTTTCACCTTCGGCCCCGACGACACCCTGAAATATGCTGAATGCGACACTAAAAAGCGCCCGGCGTGCAGCTATATCTGGGGCCCCGTCGACGCGGATGACGCCGCGCGGATCAAACTCGGCGGCAAGCCCGACGGCAAGAAACTTGTCGTCGTCTACGCCGAGGCCGGCGCGCCAGAGGATTTCTCCCGCGTCCTGTCGTCCTATTCAGACGCCCAGCCGGTCGAGGATCTTGGCGTTCAGGCGGTGTGGTCCCCCGCGCGCCAGCAACTCTCGCTGATCACGCAGGCCAATCTGATCATTCACGTGAATACGGAACGTGCCGGCACCGAAAACGCCATGACCGCCGCGATCACCGTCGCGCGCCGCCTGCCAGAGATACGCTAAGAGGTTGCGCTGACGTTCAGCACCGCCCGATCAGCGGATCAGACACTGTTTCTCGATCAGCGCGCTGACATCCGCAGGCGCCATTCCCGCCATATACTCATAGACCGCCGTGACCATCATGTCGCTGCCCAGTTGCGTCAGGCCCTCGGGAACCTCGGGATCGGCCCAGATTTGCGCCTGAGTCTGCTCAAGCGCCACGCCGCCTTTGCTGTTGATCGCAGCCTTCGCGGCCAGCGCCCCCTTGGCGGCGCAACCCGCGGCATACGCTTCTTCGGTCGGCCGCGCCGCCTTGATGGCCGCCGCCTCCTCTGCTTCCCTGGCCAGATCCTCGTTCACCGAGTCCGTGAACAGCTCATCAAATGACTGCCCGGTTCCAGCGGCCTCTTGCGCCACCGCCTGTGTCAGGGAAACGGCAAGCGCCGAAATGAAGATCAGGCTTTTCATTGCAGATCGTCCTTTGGGTGATGAAACGAATTTTGCATCTATTCCCGATGCCTACATGATCGCTACGGGCCTGCCTATCCATTTCGCCAGCGCCGTCCAGCGCGCAGAAACGCCCGGCCAATTGCGAAGATTCGGTGAACGCGCCGCACGGTCGGAAATGCCCAAAAAACAGGCAGGACAAAGCAGGAACATTGTTTGCATGTTTTAAAACAAAGCGTACAACACGATTCAATGTTTTAAAGAATCGCGTACAACATCCTGTACAACACCGCTATCTTGGCATCGGATTGCTTGCCGCCTTGTAGGCCGCCCAATCGGTGATTTCCGGATAATACATCGCCCGCCATTTGCGCACTCTGGGGTTCATCACCCGCCGCCACAACGGCGGCCACATCGCCGCCAGCGTCATCACCGGATAGCCATAGGGCAACTGCGGCGCGTCCGCCTCGGTATAGTTCTGCAACAAGGGAAAACGCCTGTCAGGCTTGTAGTGATGGTCCGAATGGCGCTGCAAATTGATCAGCAGCCAGTTCGAAACCCTCATCGCCGAGTTCCACGAATGGCGCGGCTGCACATGCTCGTATTTGCCCTCGCCGAAGTGCTTTCGCGTCAGGCCATAATGCTCGATGTAATTCACCAGTTCAAGCTGCCAGATCGCGATGAAAGCCTGATACAGAAACAGGCCAAGACCAACCCAACCCCCTAGAATTATTGCCAAAAACATAAACCCGCCCTGCATAGCCCAATAGCGCCAGAACGGGTTTGAGGCGTCCGTCACCGGCAGCCCCTTGCGCGCCAGCATCGCCTTTTCGGCCCGCCACGCAGACCGGAAAGCACTGCACCAGAACGCGCGGAAAGAACTGATGGAAACCTTCGTTATAGCGCGCCGTCACCGGGTCGCGCGGGGTGCCGACATAGCGGTGATGCACCAGCAAGTGCTCGGACCGGAAATGCGAATACATCACCGATGGCCAGCAACAGATCGCCCAACCAGCGTTCAAACCGGTTCTTCTGGTGCATCAATTCATGGCTGTAGTTGATCCCGATGGTCCCGGACAGGATCCCTACACCAAAGAAAAGTACAATCTTTTCAAAGGCATTCAGGTGGTCGGACACATCGACATACCAGATCAGCCCAAAGGTCACAGCAAACTGAATCGGGAACCAAATGATGGTGACAAGCCGGTACCAAAAGAGCTGGCTGTCGTTGGTTTCCAGATCAGCATTCTCGGTGTCCAGCCCCGCCAGAAGGTCAAGAACCGAAAACACGCCCCAACTGGCCAACGCCGGCAGAGCAAGCGCCCAACCGCCTTGTTTCGCTGCATAAAGCACCACCGGCACCAGCGAAAGCGACAGCCAGAAAGGCAGCGCGTTTTGCAGTCTGGCCACTTGGTTGGGCGGGATCATTCAAGCCTCCGGTTTCGCGCGCAGCATAGCAGCCGTGGTGACAGGGCTCAATCCATTGCAAGGTTTTGCGCCGCAAGGTCATATGCCTTGCGCATCACAGTGGGCAGGTCCGATGGGCGAAAGTTGGTGTTGGGCAGGAAAATACCCTTGTTAGGCACTGTTTTCAGTGGAACCACCGCTGTTCGCAACGACAACCGCAGGTGAAAATGCGTGAACGTATGGCGCACTTCGGCCCCCGGATCCTGCCAATCGGCCGCAACTGGCGGCAGCCTCGGTCGCGGCCGCGCCCCAGTCCGATCCAGGCCATCCCAGCATCCCGCCCAGCAATCCTCGATCTGGCCGACGCTCCAACAGCCAAGCCCCGTCGCTGCGCCGGGCAACATAGGCGATGCCATGCCGGGTAGGCTTCGCTTGCTTGGGCAGCTTGCGCGGCAGTTCGGCCTGTAGCCCCGTCGGCGCGCGCCAAACAAGGCTCTAACAAGGGGCAAATGCCGCAAGCAGGCGATTTTGGGGTGCAGATCGTGGCACCCAGATCCATCACCGCCTGAGCGTAATCTCCAGCCCGTTCGCGCAGGCGTCAGACGGGCTGCGATAGCGGTCAGTTCGGGCTTGGCTGCGGGCAGCGGTGTGTGAACATCGAAAAGCCGCGCCATCACCCGCTCGACGTTGCCGTCAACCACGGTTTCCGGCTGGTCAAACGCAATCGCCGCAATCGCGGCAGCGGTGTAGGGGCCTATCCCGGGCAGTTTCAGCAGTGCATTGTAATCGCTTGGGAAAATTCCGCCATGCTCGACCGCTACCACGCGTGCGCATTTCAAAAGATTGCGGGCTCGGGCATAATACCCCAGCCCGGCCCATTCCCCCATGACATCGCCATCCTCGGCCGCGGCAAGCGCCGCGACAGTCGGCCAGCGCGCCGTGAAACGCAGGAAATAGCTGTGCACCGCCGCAACCGTGGTCTGTTGCAGCATCACCTCGGACAGCCAGATACGGTAGGGGTCCGGAAGCGCCCCCGCGGCACGCTCGGCCGGCAAGACCCGCCAGGGCATCACGCGGGCATGGCGATCGTACCAACCCAGCAGAACGGCGCTGTAATCTTTGTCACGCAATCTTTATGGCTCCGGTCATTGCTTTGTGCTGGTCTGCCCCAAACTCCTGTTTAGAATAGGCCTGAATGCAGGACATGCCAGAGATGACGCAACCTTCAACCCCGCGAAACGGAACGAAGCGCCGGACCAAGGGGTTCGAGCGACCTCGGGTCTGTTGCAGGGCCAGATCCGCCGGGCCACCGAAACCCGGGGCTTCGCCGAATCGCGGTTGCTCACGCATTGGGCCGAGATCGTTGGTGAAAGCGTCTCTAACATGGCGATTCCGGTCAAGATCAGCTACGCTCAGGGCGGTTTCGGCGCAACGTTGACCGTGCTGACGACGGGGGCGAACGCACCGATGTTGCAGGCCGAACTGCCCAAGATTAAGGAAAAGGTGAATGCCTGCTACGGCTACGCCGCAATCGCGCGTATCCGCATCACGCAGACCGCGCCAACCGGGTTCGCCGAAGGCCAGGTCGCGTTCAAACCCGCTCCCAAGGCCGAACCGGCCGCTCCGGACCCCACGATAACCGCCACCGCTCGGGATGTTGCCGCAGACGTGACAGATGACAGTCTGCGCCATGCGCTTGAAGCGCTGGGGCAAAACGTTCTATCCCGACCCAAACGGTAAAGAGGCAATTTCATGAACCGCAGACAACTACTCATCGCCGCGCCTGCCGCTCTGATCGGAGCCGCCGGCCTGTGGTATGCAATGCAGCCCGGCAGTAGCGGGCCCAATCTGGTGGCTGCCATGGCGCAAGATGCCACTGCCGTCGACATCTCCGGCGTGGCCGAGATGTCGATGGGCAATCCGGATGCCAAAGTGACGGTCATCGAATATGCCTCGTATACCTGTCCGCACTGCCGGAATTTCCACCAGACCGTCTTTGGCAAGCTGAAATCGAACTACATCGACACCGGCAAGATCAACTTCATCTACAGAGAGGTTTATTTCGACCGCTTCGGCCTGTGGGCCGCGATGGTCGCGCGCTGTGGCGGAGAGATGAGGTATTTTGGCATTGCAGACATGATTTATGAAACCCAAGAGGAATGGGTGGCCGGTGGCGATCCAACCCAGATCGCCCAGAACCTGCGCAAGATCGGCAAGAAGGCGGGCCTGTCGGATGCCGAACTGGACGCTTGCATGAATGACGGTGAGCAGGCCAAGGCCTTGGTCGCGGCCTATCAGAAAAACGCCGAGGCAGATAACATTGAGTTCGACCCCGACCTTCGTCATCAACGGCAAGAAATACAGCAATATGAACTACGCTGATTTCGCGGCCACGCTGGACGAAAAGCTGGCCGAGTAGTGACGTCCGCTTTCGGGCCTCAAGGTCGTCGAACTGGCGCGCATTCTGGCTGGTCCCTGGGCCGGGCAGATGCTGGCCGATCTTGGGGCGGATGTCATCAAGGTCGAAAGCCCCGAAGGCGACGACACGCGCCAGTGGGGCCCGCCGTTCATAGAGCGCGAGGGCGACAGGTCGGCCGCGTATTTTCACAGCTGCAACCGTGGAAAACGCAGTATCAGTGTCGATTTCAGCACTTCCGAGGGTCAGGAGACCGTTCGCGAACTGGTCGCCGATGCCGATATCCTGATCGAGAATTTCAAGGTCGGCGGCCTTGAGAAATACGGGCTGGACTATGCCAGCCTCGCGCAGGTCAATCCGGCGCTGATCTATTGCTCGATCACCGGTTTCGGCCAAGACGGGCCGTACGCCCAGCGGGCGGGCTACGACTTTATCATCCAGGGCATGTCCGGGCTGATGTCGGTCACCGGCGACCCCGCGGGACAGCCGCAAAAGGTGGGCGTGGCGGTGACCGATGTATTCACCGGGGTCTATTCCGCAGTGGCGATTCTGGCTGCGGTGCATCAACGCACAGCAACCGGGCAGGGGCAGCATATCGACATGTCTTTGTTGGATGTGGCAACGGCGATCACCGCCAATCAGGCGATGAATTACCTGTCGACCGGCACTGCGCCCCGCAGGCTTGGCAATGCGCATCCCAACCTGGTGCCCTATCAGGTGTTCGATTGTTCGGATGGCTGGATTATCATCGCCACTGGAAATGATGGTCAGTACCGCCGCCTGTGCGGCTTGCTGAAGGTGCAACATCTGGCCGAAGCCGCAGAGTTCAGAACAAATTCAGACCGCATCGAGAACCGTGATCAACTGACGCAGTTACTTACTGCCAAGACAATGAACCGCACAAAGGCCGATCTGCTGGCGGCTTGCGAGGCTGCGGGCGTGCCGGCCGGGCCGATCAACGATATGTCAGAAGTCTTTGCAGACCCGCAGGTCATCCACCGCGGCCTGCGCTCTGATATCGATGGGGTGCCAACGGTCCGCGCGCCTTTCAGGTTCTCGGGCGCGGACCTGCCGCTGCAAAGGGCTTCGCCAAAGCTGAACGAACATGGTGAAGAGATCAGGGCCGGACTGAAGAAGCGCTAAGGCCGATCCGGTCCAGCGCGGCATCGAGTTCCGTCCAATCCTCCAGAACAAGGCGCACCGGCAGCGTCAGCTACCTTGCTGCGGAACCCCGACGGCAGACGCACGGCATCTTTTTCTGTGGTTACAAGCTGGGCGCCACGTGCTGCCGCTTCCAGTTCCAGTCGTTTCATCAGCTTGTCCGTCAGGGGCTGGTGATCGTCCAGTGCCTCGGCGCGGATCAGATCGGCGCCAAGCACCCTCAGGGTGGCAAAGAACTTGCCCGGATTGCCGATACCGGCAAAAGCCAGAACCTTCAGCCCCTCCCAATCCATTCCCGTCGGTAGCGGCCGCAAGTGCCCACGCAACCTTGGGCACGGAACGGCATGGCCCCAAGTCCTATCGAAAGCGGTCTGCGCCTCTGGCGCGCCAATCGAGAGCACAAGATCAGCGCGCCGCAGACCCGCCTTGACAGGCTCTCGCAAAGGGCCAGCCGGGACTACCCGGCCGTTTCCAAACCCGGCCGCCGCATCAACAACCACGACAGAGATGTCCTTTTGCACGCTAGGGTTCTGAAAACCGTCATCAAGCAGAACCACGTCCGCGCCCGCCGCCTCGGCTTGTCGCACGCCAGCGGCGCGGTCGCGCGCAACCCATGTTGGTGCGAAAGCTGCCAGCAACAACGGTTCATCGCCGAAATCCTGCGCCGAGTGGTGCCGCTCGTTGATCTGTTCGGGACCGGGCAGTTTGCCGCCATAGCCGCGCGACACGACATGCGGTGACAGGCCCATGCCCTTGAGATGCTCGATCAGGGCGATCACGGTCGGGGTCTTTCCGGTGCCGCCGACGTTCAGATTGCCAACACAAATGACCGGCACGCTGGCCCGATGGCCATCGCCCGTTGCAACGCGCCGCGCTGTCGCAGCCGCGTAGACCCAGCCAAGTGGCGCAAGAAGGCTCGCCTGCCAGCCAGGTACGCCGGGGGCGTTGTTCCAGAACTTGGGCGCCTTCATCCAGAGACCTTGCGCTTGGCAAGCGCTTGGGAAAGCAGGTCCAGCACCAGATCGGTAACTTCTGCACCGGCAGAGCAGACTTGCCATGCAGCATGGGCCATCTCCGCGGCCTTGTCCGGCGCCAACAATGTGTCGATCGCCGCCGCAAGTTCGCCGGCGTCGGCGATTTGCCGCGATGCATTGGCTCGCTGAAGCCGCAGATAAGCATCGCGATGGTCATCGGTTTGCGGGCCGTGCAGCACCACCGATCCAAGGGCGGCTGCGTTGAATGGATGCGGACCATGGCCGTCACCCTTCACCAAACTGTGCCCCAGAAAGGACGTCGGCGCGAGGCGGTACCACAGACCCATCTCACCTTCGGTATCCGCCACGTAGACCTGGGTTTCAGCCTCTGGTTCCGCCCCGGTCGAGCGCATTTCGAACGACATGTCGCGTTCTGTCAGCATTTTGGCCAAGGCCGCACCGTCGGTCGCGTCCGACGGCACGAGGATCAACAGCAGTCGATGGGTCCGGCGCAGTGCGGCGGCATGGGCGGTCAAAACGGGATCGTACTCGTCGCGGTGGATTTCGGCCGCGAGCCAGATCGGCCGTGCCGCAAACAGATACGCCAGTGTATCGCGTTCGGCTTCGAGGCAATGCAAGGTCTCGACGCCACGCTCAAGAACGCCGGTGGTGCGGATCTGCGCGGCCTTCGCTCCAGCCCGGCGAAAGGCCGCCGCTGTCGCATGGTCGCCGGCCAGAATCATCTCGAACTGACGAATTATGGAACGGCGCAACCCGGGAATGCGGCTTTGAAAAATCGTTGCGGCATGGGCGTCCCCGGTATCGAGCATATAGATCGGCACCTGGGCCGACGCAGCTGCGGCAATCAGGCCGGGGCGCAGATCACCGCCAAGCCATGCGGCGACATCCGGCCTCCAGTTTTCGACGAACCGGGTCACGGCCGGGCGTGTATCTTCCGGAACCGGCTGACGGATACAGTTCTTCGGCCAGTTCGCATCCATCGCATGATCGGATGTGACCAGAAACTGCAAATCCGGATTCCGCGCGGATAATCTGGCCTGAAGGTCTCGGACAATGGGATGATCCTCTGGCCGGGGCGCATGCAACCAGACCAGCAAGCCATCAGGGCGCTGAACCGACACGGGCACAGGCGCCGCTGGCGCGGGTTTCTCTGGCTGAACGCCCTGAGTCAGATAGTAAAGGGCAAGCGGCAGGCCCATTGCGGACGATCAGTTCCCAAGCTCCTCAGTCGAGGATGCGGGGGCTTCCTCGTCGCGAAGGCGGTGCAGATGGGCGATGTAGTAGCGCATATGGGCATTGTCGACGGTGCGCTGCGCCTCTGCCTTCCAGGCATTGTAGGCCTTGGCATAGTCAGGGATAGATCCCAACGATGTGAATATCGTCGACATTGCGAAACGTGTTGCTGGTCGGGTCGGTCAGCTCGCCGCCAAAGACAAGGTGCAGGCGCTGGGTCATATGTCCTCCGGGGTGAACCTGAAATCGCGGCCAACCTACGGGAATGTTGGCATGGGTCAAGGCGGTGCCGGAAATCCCATGGCAACTACGCCGATCTGCGTTCGGAACAGAGTTTTCCTTTGAACTCGGCGCGAGCCTTGCCGTACAGTGGCCCTGTTCGGCCTGTTCGGCGAATGATCCGGCGACCGAGGCGACGACCAAATGCAAGTTGAAACGAACGGCTTCCTGTGACCCAGCCAGAGAATTGGTCCGCCCGCTGGACGCGATGGATGAATCGCTGGCACGCATGGCGCTCGGCGCGCGGGCGCTCGGTGTCGGCATTTCTGTCGCAGCCCGAGCCCCGGACCATCGGATCTTTTGCGCGAGGCCGACAGTTGGTGGCGGGCAATTTCCTGTTTGCCGGGATCCGTGTGTCGAGGATGCCAGAAGCTCGATCTGGCGCTTACCGCGACCAGAACGCGGCTTTCGACGAAGAGGTGCAGGGGTTCGGCTGGCTCGACGATCTGGCCGCCGTCGGCGATTTGACTGCACGGCAGAAGTCGCAGGCCTGGCTGGCCGACTGGATCGCGCTTTACGGCAGGGGCACCGGGCCGGGCTGGACGCCGGATCTGACGGGTCGGCGGCTGATCCGCTGGATCAATCACGCGATCTTCCTGCTGAACGGGCAAGACAGTGCCTATTCAGGTGCGTACTACCGGTCATCTGGGGCAGCAGACGATCTTTCTGTCGCGACGTTGGCACAGCGCAACCGCTGGCCTGCCGCGGTTCGAGGCGCTGACGGGCCTGATCTATGCCGGCATCGCGCTGGAGGGGATGGAGGATCGCGTCGATCCTGCCATGAAGGCGCTGGCCGGCGAATGCGCCAGCCAGATCGACGACGAAGGCGGCATCCCGACCCGCAACCCAGAGGAATTGCTGGAGGTCTTCACGCTTCTGAACTGGGCGGCGTCCGCCTTGGCCGAGTCTGGGCGTATGGCAACCAAAGAGCATCTGGCGGCGATTGATCGCATCGCGCCCACTCTCAGGGCGCTGCGCCACAGCGATGGCGGGTTGGCCCGATTTCATGGTGGCGGGCGCGGATTGGAGGGACGCCTGGATCATGCACTTGGCCACTTCAGGCGTCAAATCCGGCGCTCCGGCCGGTCTGTCGATGGGGTTTGCCCGGTTGCATGGCGGTCGCACCAGCGTTATTATCGACGCGGCCAAGCCACCTACGGGCGCGAATTCCTACAACGCGCATGCTTCGACCCTGGCCTTCGAACTGACCTCGGGTCGAAGGCCGCTGGTGGTGAATTGCGGCTCCGGCGTCAGTTTTGGTGCCGACTGGCGGCGGGCTGGGCGCGCAACGCCGTCGCATTCCACGCTCGGGATCGAGGGCTATTCCTCCTCCCGGCTAGGTCCGCGCAGAGTTGTGGGCGGGCAGGCGCGCGAGGTTCTGGCCGATACGCCAAGCGAAGTGCGTGTGCAGTTCCTGACCGAGGATGATTTTCAGGGCATCATCGTTGGTCATGACGGATACCTGCCGACCCACGGATTGACTCATATTCGCCGGATCGACCTGTCGCACAGCGGCCGCAGCCTCGCGGGTGAGGATACTCTGGCTGCGATCGAGAAGGCCGACGAAAAATTGTTCGAAAAGGCGCTGGACCGCACCAAACTGCAAGGTATCGCGTATCAGATCCGGTTCCATCTGCACCCTGATGTTGACGCCTTGCTTGATATGGGCGGCAATGCAGTGTCGATGGCGTTGAAAAGCGGTGAGATCTGGGTGTTCCGGCATGATGGCGCCACACGACTCTCGCTCGAGCCGAGTGTTTATCTGGAAAAGGGGCGCCTGAAGCCACGTGCGACGAAACAGGTGGTTTTATCCGGCGTCACGGTCGAGTATGCGACGCGCATTCGCTGGACGCTCGCCAAGGCGCAGGAAACCCCAGAATGCGGTTCGCGACCTGGAGCGGGACGACGGCGCAGAGCTGACCTAGACCCTTGGGAGATTCCTGATGACCAACCTCGTGCCCGTGCGACGCGCGTTGATTTCCGTTTCCGACAAGAACGGGCTGTTGAAGCTTGCGCAGGGTTTGGCCGGACGCGGGATCGAGTTGCTGTCTACCGGCGGCAGCGCGGGGATGTTGCGCGAGGCCGGGTTGGCGGTGACCGATGTTGCCGACATAACGGGTTTCCCCGAGATGATGGATGGCCGGGTCAAGACGCTGCATCCCGCGGTACATGGCGGGCTCTTGGCGTTGCGCGATAATGCCGATCATCTGGCGGCGATGAAGGCGCATGCGATTCAGCCGATCGACCTGCTGGTCGTGAACCTCTATCCGTTTGAGGCAACTGTCGCGAAGGGTGCCGACTATGACACCTGCGTCGAGAATATCGACATCGGTGGGCCCGCGATGATCCGGGCGGCGGCCAAGAACCATGCCTTCGTCAATGTGGTCGTCGATGTCGAGGATTACGACGCGATACTTGAAGAGCTTGAACGACATCACGGTTCAACCTGCCTGAAGTTTCGCAAGAAGCTGGCGCAGAACGCCTTTGCGCGCACTGCCGCCTATGACGCTGCGGTGTCGAACTGGATGGCCGGCGCAATCGGTCAGACCGCCCCCCGCTATCGCGCCTTTGCGGGCACCTTGGCGCAGACTCTGCGCTATGGCGAGAACCCGCATCAGGCGGCGGCGTTCTACCGCGATGGCTCCGACCGTCCGGGTGTAGCCACCGCGAAACAGTGGCAGGGCAAGGAACTATCCTACAACAACATCAACGACACCGACGCAGCATTCGAACTGGTGGCCGAGTTCGATCCTGCCGATGGGCCGGCGTGCGCCATTATCAAACACGCCAATCCCTGCGGTGTCGCGCGCGGCGCGACGCTGGCAGAGGCCTATCAGGCCGCCTTCGACTGCGACCGCACCAGCGCCTTTGGCGGAATCATCGCCCTGAACCAGCCGCTGGACGGCCCGACGGCGGAACGGATCTGCGAGATATTTACCGAAGTCGTGATCGCGCCGGGTGCCGACGCAGCTGCGAAAGCGGTGTTTGCCGCGAAGAAGAACCTGCGCCTGCTAACCACCGATGACCTGCCGGACCCGAAGGCCGCCAGTCTGACGGTTCGCCAGGTCTCGGGCGGGTTTCTGGTGCAAGACAAGGACAACGGGCATATCATCGCCGCCGACCTGAGGGTCGTGACCCAACGCGCGCCAACCAAGGCGGAACTCGCTGATCTTCTCTTTGCCTGGAAGGTGGCCAAACACGTCAAATCGAATGCGATCGTTTATGCCAAATCTGGTGCGACCATGGGAATCGGTGCCGGCCAGATGAGCCGCATCGACAGCACCCGAATCGCGGCCCGCAAATCCGCCGACATGGCCGAGGCCTTGGGATTGGCGGAACCGACGGTCAAAGGCTCTGTAGTGGCCTCGGATGCTTTCTTCCCGTTTCCCGACGGTCTCTTGACCGCCGCCCAAGCTGGCGCAACTGCGGTGATCCAGCCCGGCGGTTCGATGCGCGACGATGAGGTTATCAAGGCTGCGGATGAAGCCGGGCTCGCCATGGTCTTTACCGGCATGCGCCATTTCCGGCACTAGGAAACGATGTCGATGCGCCCAATGATCTGGTCCGGCCTGGTGGTGTTCCTGTTGGATCAGGTTACCAAATACCTTGTGGTTTTCGGTCTGGATTTGCAAACGCGTGGCACCATCGACGTGCTGCCGCCATTGCTGAGTTTTCGCATGGCCTGGAACCGGGGTGTCAACTTCGGCCTGTTTTCGCATGACGCCGAGGTCATGCGATGGGTGTTGATTGGCGTGGCCATCGCGATCTCTGTGTGGGTCGCCATCTGGGTCAGGCGGGATCAGGCCGGACGGCTTGGCCTGATTTCTGCCGGTATCCTGATCGGTGGGGCCATGGGCAACGTGGTTGACCGCCTGATCTACGGCGCGGTTGCGGATTTTCTGAACATGTCGTGCTGTGGGATCGAGAACCCGTTCGCATTCAACATTGCCGACGTGGCGATTTTTTGCGGAGCGGCCGGCCTGATCCTGTTCACCGGTCGCAAAAAGGCGGCGTGACGTGCTTGATTTCATCAGCTAAACAAAGACCAATCAAGCCGAGGGAGCGTTGATGCGGGTGAATTTGGGCAAGATCGGGCTGATGCTCGTGGTGGTAGCAGGGCTTTCTGCGTGCACCGGCGGTCGGCCGGGTATGTTGAATCTTCGCGGCGACAAGCAGGGGCCTGATGAATTTTCGGTATTGCCCAGCAAGGCGCTGCAATCGCCTGATGATCTGACGAACCTGCCCGTCCCGACACCCGGCGGCAGCAATCTGACCGATCCGACGCCGATATCGGATGCGGTTGCAGCACTGGGCGGCAACCCCGCCGCGCTGACCGGCTCTGGCATTCCCGCTGCCGACGGCGCACTTGTCAATCACGCCCTTCGCTACGGTGTTCAGCCGGGCGTAAGAGAGGAACTGGCTGCCGCGGACGAAGCAGTGCGCAAAGGGCGCGGGTTCTTCCCGACTTTCGGCAATCTTGGAAATGCCCGTTACTATCGGATCTACCGCAAGGACGCGCTGGATCAGGAGGCGGAACTGCTGCGGTTGCGCGCGTTCGGAATTAGAACCCCAAGCGCACCGCCCCAGTAATAGCGCCACCGCCGGTCACATACTCGCGATCCGCTTGATGTATGCCGGAAGGACGGTATCTAACAGACAATGCATCTCAAAGGACGCTTCATGTTTCGCACCGTCGCTGTTGCTCTTGCCATAATTCTCTTCCCAGTTCTGTCGTGGGCGGGCGAGGTCAGCAGTTTCAGCCTGGAAAACGGAATGCAGGTCGTGGTGCTGGAAGATCACCGTGCGCCGGTCGTGGTTCACATGGTCTGGTACAAGGTCGGCGCGGCCGACGAACCGCTGGGCAAATCCGGTATCGCGCATTTTCTGGAACACCTGCTGTTCAAGGGCACCGATGATCTGGCAGCGGGCGAGTTGTCGGCCACCGTGTCGCGCAATGGCGGATCGGATAATGCCTTCACCAGCTGGGACTACACCGCATATTTTCAACGCATTGCCTCGGATCGACTGGAACTGATGATGCAGATGGAATCCGACCGGATGCGTGACCTGCAAATGACAGAGGACGATGTGCGTACAGAACGCGACGTGGTGCTGGAAGAGCGCAATCAGCGGATCGACAACGACCCGGGGGCCTTGTTCCAGGAACAAACCCGCGCGGCGCAATATCTGAACCATGCCTACGGTATTCCGATCATCGGATGGCGGCACGAGATCCGGCAATTGAACCGTGCCGATGCTTTCGCCTTCTACCAACGCTACTACGCGCCGAACAACGCTGTGCTTGTGGTGGCGGGCGATGTGCAACCCGATGAGGTACGCGCGCTGGCGGAAACATATTACGGCCCGATCAAGCCCACTCTCGACCTTCCGGCGAGGGTTCGCCCCGAAGAGCCGCCGCAACTTGCCGAACGTCGTCTGTCTTTTGCCGATCCGCGGGTGGCGCAACCATATGTCATGCGCACCTATCTGGCGCCCGAGCGTGATGCCGGTGATCAGTTGGAAGCCGCCAGGCTGACCATTCTGGCCGAGTTGCTGGGGGGCAATGGGGCCACTTCGGTGCTTGGCCGCAAGCTGCAATTCGAGACGCAGCAGGCGGTCTATGCCTCGGCTTTTTATGACGGTGCCTCGCTTGACGATACGACCTTCGGGTTGATCATGGTGCCGACGCCGGGCACCGACCTGAAAGCGGCCGAGGCCGCGCTGGATCAGGCCGTCGCGGAGTTCCTCGATGAAGGTGTCGATGCCGAGCAGTTTGAGCGGCTGAAATTCCAGATCAAGGCGTCGCAGATTTACGAAGAGGACAATATTCAATCGCTTGCCCGGCGCTATGGCGAAGGGCTGACATCGGGCCTGACCATTGCGGATATTGAAGGTTGGACCGATATCCTGATGGCGGTGACCGAAGACGAAGTCATGCAGTCCGCTCGCAAGGTTTTCGATCGGCGCAGGGCTGTGACCGGTTGGCTGATGCCGGCCGATGCGCCCGCGACCGAGGTGATGCAATGATCCGCTTTGTCTTGGCGCTTTGGCTGGTCGCCGCAGCGCTGCCCGCACGTGCCGCTGTCGATATTCAGACCCTCACGACGCCTGGTGGTATCGACGTCTGGCTGGTCGAAGAGCATTCTATCCCCTTCACTGCGTTGGAAATCCGCTTCAAGGGCGGCACGACGCTGGATCCTGCGGGCAAGCGCGGCGTGGTCAATCTGATGACCGGATTGCTGGAGGAAGGCGCGGGCGCGTTGGACAGTCGCGGTTTTTCCGCAGCGCGCGAGGCGTTGGCGGCGAGTTTCGAATACCGCGCCTATGATGATGTCATTGCGATTTCCGCCCGGTTCCTTTCCGAGAACCGGGATCAGGCAGTGGCGCTGCTGAAAAGTTCGATCATGGAGCCGAATTTCGATCAGGTGGATATCGATCGGGTCCGAGAGCAGGTGCTGTCCAGCATCCGAAGCGACAAGACTGACCCCGGCGCTATCGCTCGCCGGACGTTCGATTCGTTGGCATGGGGCGATCACCCTTACGGCACGTCCGACGAGGGGACTGAGGACAGCATTAACGGGCTGACGCGCGATGATATCATTGCGGCGCATGATGCGGCTTTCGCGCGCGACAGGCTTTTTGTCTCGGCGGTTGGTGATATCACGGCGGCAGAGCTTTCGGCGCTTCTGGACCAGCTGTTTGGCGATCTTCCTGCAACCGGTGCCCCGCTCGCGGAACCGGCGAGCTACCAGCTGAACGGGGGTATCACCGTGGTGCCCTTCGATACGCCGCAATCGGTGGCGATTTTTGGCCATCAGGGCATCAAGCGTGACGATCCGGATTACATGACCGCCTACATCCTGAACGAGGTCTTTGGCGGCGACGGTCAGGATTCGCGACTGATGACAGAGGTCCGGGAGAAGCGCGGCCTGACCTATGGTATCGGCACGGCTTTGCTGCCGATGGACTATAGTGAGCTGATCGTGGGGCGGGTGCAGTCCGACAATTCGAAGATGGCCGAGGCGGTCAAGGTGATTCAGGACGAATGGGCAAAGGTGGCCGCGGATGCGATCACCGAGGAAGAATTGACCGACGCCAAAACCTATCTGACTGGCGCCTACGCGTTGCGCTTTGACGGCAATGCGCCCATTGCGCGTATCATGGTCGGGATGCAGATGATCGACCTGCCGCCCAGCTATGTGACCGAACGGAACGATCAGGTCATGGCGGTGACGATGGAAGACATCCGTCGCGTCGCCAAACGCATCTACCAGCCCGAGAACCTGCATTTCGTGGTGGTCGGCCGGCCCGAGGGGCTGGACAGCACCAACTGATTTCGCATGGCCGAATCGGCGGGGAGCATGCTAAGTCTGGTGTCATGCCAACCTCGAACCCCAAGATAGGCGAAAGCCGCCCGGTCATCCGCCAGCTGGATGAAACTGCGATCAACCGGATCGCGGCGGGTGAGGTTGTTGAACGGCCCGCTTCGGCAGTCAAGGAACTGCTGGAAAACGCAATCGACGCCGGCGCCGGACGGATCGAGATTGCCCTTGCCGATGGCGGCAAAACGCTGATCCGGGTCACCGATGATGGCTGCGGGATGACGGCGGAGGAACTGCCGCTGGCTCTTTCCCGGCATGCGACCTCCAAGATCGACGGGTCGGATCTGCTGAACATCAACAGCTTCGGGTTTCGAGGCGAGGCCTTGCCCTCTCTTGGTGCGGTCGGGCGGCTGACGATTACCTCTCGGGTTTCCGGGCAAGACGCCGCGACGATTGCAGTATCCGGCGGTCAGATGGAACCGGTACGCCCCGCTGCCCTGCGGTCCGGCACGGTCGTGGAGTTGAGAGACCTGTTCTACGCCACGCCCGCCCGCCTCAAGTTCATGCGCTCCGACCGGGCAGAGGCGCAAGCGATCACCGATGTCGTAAAGCGGCTGGCGATGGCGGAACCCTTTGTGAGCTTCAGCCTGCGCGATGTAAGCGGTGGCGGCGAGGGGCGGGTGACCTTCCGCGCCGATGCCCAGACCGGCGATCTGTTCGGCGCGCTGCATGGGCGTCTGGCGACGGTTCTGGGCGCGGATTTCATCGACAACTCGCTTGCGATCGATGCCGAACGTGAGGGTCTGCACCTAACCGGGTACGCGGCCTTGCCAACCTATTCGCGCGGCTCTGCCGTGACGCAGTTCCTGTTCGTCAACGGTCGGCCTGTGCGCGACAAGCTGTTGGTCGGTGCCTTGCGCGGGGCCTATCAGGATTTCCTGTCGCGCGACCGACACCCCGCCGCCGTGCTGTTCCTTGATTGCGATCCGCACCGGGTGGATGTGAACGTCCATCCCGCCAAATCAGAGGTTCGGTTCCGTGAACCTGGCCTGGCGCGGGGGTTGATCGTTTCAGCGCTGCGCCATGCCCTCGCCGAGGCCGGGCACCGGGCCTCGACCACCGTGGCCGGGGCAACGCTGGGGGCGTTCCGGCCCGAGGCAACCGAACCGCGGGTTTACCAGATGGACCGCCCGACACGGGGCGCCATACGCGCGTCATATGACGCGCAGGCACCGGGATTTGCTGAAACGGCAGAACGCTTTGCACGGGTCGAAGAGGCTGCCGAAACGCCGGATCAAGAAAGCCACCCTTTGGGCGCTGCTCGCGCGCAAGTTCATGAAAACTATATTATTTCCCAGACCGAAGATGGCATCGTCATCGTTGATCAGCATGCCGCCCATGAACGCTTGGTCTATGAGAAACTCAAGCGTCAGATGGCCGAGAACGGCGTTGCGGCGCAGGCGCTTCTGATCCCCGAGATCGTGGAACTATGCGAAAGTGACGCGGCGCGTTTGCTGGAATTGGCGCCAGACCTGTCGCGCCTGGGGCTGACCTTGGAACCCTTCGGCGGTAACGCGGTGGCGGTGCGCGAAACCCCTGCAATCCTTGGCCAAGTCGATGCCAAGGCGATGCTGACGGATATCCTGGATGAACTCGACGATCTGGGCGACAGCCAGACGGTGCAGGTTCGGATCGAGGCGATCCTGAGCCGGGTGGCGTGCCACGGTTCCATCCGTTCGGGGCGCTGGATGCGGGGCGAAGAGATGAACGCGCTGTTGCGCGAAATGGAGGCGACACCGCATTCGGGCCAGTGCAATCATGGCCGCCCGACCTATGTGGCGTTGAAACTCAGCGATATCGAAAGGCTGTTCGGGCGGACATGATCCAGATCGGCGACACCTCTTATGCATTCAGTGATCCCATTGTAATCGCTGTGTTAATCGGCGCAGGCGCGGTGCTGCTTGTGTTCATTCTGTTGATCATGTCGGTGCGCCGTGCCGGGGAATCTGCGCGCATGGTCGCACCGATCGCGCAGCAGATGGGGATGCTGGGCCAGCAGGTTCGGTTGTTGTCGGACGGGCAGCAGCAACTGAGCGGCGGCTTGAACCACGTGTCAGAGGCGCAGGCGGCCAGTCAGGTGAAGATGCTGCATCTGATGGAGCAGCGGCTGGCCGATGTCAGCAAGGCGATGGGCGAGAACCTCGAGGGTACCTCGCGCCGCACCGCACAGTCGCTCGGAGAGTTGCAGCAGCGCTTGCAGACCATCGACAAAGCACAAGAGAATATCGAGAAGCTGTCAGGTAACGTATTGTCATTGCAGGATATTCTATCAAACAAGCAAACCCGCGGCGCGTTCGGAGAGATCCAGTTGACCGACATTGTCGGCAAGGCGTTGCCCAAGGACAGCTACGCGTTGCAGGTCACCTTGTCGAACGGCAGGCGCGCCGATTGCCTGATCCATTTGCCCAACCCGCCGGGACCGATCGTGGTGGATGCAAAGTTTCCGCTGGAGGCTTATGAGGCATTGCGCAGGGCCGATACGCAATGGGAAATCGAAAGAGGCGATTGCCTTCTTCAAGTCCTCGGTCAAGGCGCATATCAAGGCGATTTCCGAGCGGTATATTCTGGAGGGAGAGACCGCTGACGGTGCGCTGATGTTCCTGCCGTCAGAGGCTATCTATGCGGAATTGCACGCAAATTTCCCAGAACTTGTACGCGAGGGGTTTGACGCGCGGGTGTGGATCGTGTCGCCGACGACGTGCATGGCGACGCTGAATACGATGCGGGCGATCCTGAAGGATGCGCGGATGCGCGAGCAGGCGGGCGCGATCCGTTCGACGCTGAAACAGCTGCACCGGGATGTTGAACTGGTGGTCGAACGGGTGGACAAGCTTAACACCCATTTCACGCAGGCGCGGGGCGATCTGGACGGCATCAACACCGCTGCCGAGCGCGCCGGAAAGCGCGCGGCGCGGCTGGATAATTTCGACTTTGAGGAACTGGCACCGGACGAGCAGAACGTGGTACCCTTAACAAAGCCGAAGCCCTGAACACCTTGGAAAGTGAACCCGTTTATGCTTGATATCAGCACCGAGAAGGTTGCCTATGTTATTGTTCGCGCAAGAGAAATCGACGCGAAAGTCGGGCGTTGGGATTCGCCGGGCGATGCTGCGGATGCCGAGACGATCCTGGAAACAAGGCGCGGCGACGCGACGGAACAGGAGCTGCGCAGCTTCATTTCGGACTTGAATGACGATGAGAAAGCAGAGCTGGTTGCGGTGATGTGGATCGGGCGCGAAACCTATGGGCCAGAGGAATTGGCCGAGGCGATTGCGATGGCAAAGGAAGAGGCGACGACGCCTACAGAGGACTATCTTTTGGGGATTCCGCTGCTTGCGGATTATCTGGAAGAAGGGCTTTCAAAGCTTGGGGTCGACCCTGTCGACGAGGAAGACGATATCTACCGGCCCACCTGAAAAGCGAATGTTGTATGCTTTTCTTTAAAACACCGGATCGTGTTGTACGCGATGTTGTACAACATTACGGGCTCACAGCGCGGCGATTTCACGGTCGAAGATCGCGCGCGCCCGGCCCCAGACTCCGGCCTCCAGATCATCGAGTGCCAGCAGCGACGGCAGGAGCTGCGCCGCGAAATCCTGCGAGGCTTCCACCGGCAGCAATGAGGGCAGATTATCGATTGCGGTCACGTCAAGCGGCGGGTCGTCATGGACGCGGATCGCGGGGTCGTCCCAAGTGGTGGTCTGGTCGTAGACCTTGACCGGGGAAAATTCGGAGGTCGGGTCGCAGGCGATGTCGCCGATCACCGACAGGCGGCGTGGGGCGGTTAGGGCAGAGGCCGGAACGAAGACCGGGCAGCCGGGTGTGGCGAGGATACAGTTCAGGAAGATGTCGTGGTCCAGTACTTCGGGGAACGGGCCGCCGTGGGCTGTCTCGGCGATGTCCCAATCTGTCGTTGGCACATCAAGGGCGGCGCAGAGGTCGCGCGCGCCGGTGCCGACACGGCCCTTGGCACCGATCACGATGACCGAGGGGCGCGGCAGCAGCGTTGAATTGAGATCAGCGCTGACATCGTCGATCAGCGCGTCGGCGTCGGGATAGGTTTCCAGCGGGTCGACGGCATCGTCCTGCTGTTGCGCCGCCCAGCATTTCAGCGCCACTGCGGCACCGGCGAACCCGGCCCAATAGCCGAAGGCGGCGACGCGGCGGCCATCCTTTGCCACCAGGTATTCCAGATCGTAAAGCGCGCCGCCCCCCGCCTTGAAGCGTTGCAGCAGAACCTTGCCTTCGGGTTGGCCCTTGAAGGCGTGGCCGAACATGATGTGGCGGTGCGGCAGCGGGGTGCCGTTATCGGGCAGTTCCTTGAGGCCGAAGATGATCGCATCGGCGGGGGCCGAGGGCCAAGCGCCTTCAAGGGCGATGGTGCAGCCAGCGTCGCGGTAGCCGTCGATGGGGATAGCGCGCGTGGCGCTGTCCTCGACGGTGACGGTGATGCCCGCAGCGATCAGGGCGGCGGCACCCTCGGGCGTTAGGCCGACCCGTTCTTCATGCTCGCGCTGTTCGGCGCGGACCCAGAGATGCGTCATGGATGGTTCCTTTGTTCGACAAGCGGCTTATGCCAAAGCATCGGATTTGCCAATCGACAGTTGGCCGCGAAGGTGGCTTTGCGCGATTAATTGAACAAGCGTTTAAAAAATTTTCTTCCGTTACCGCTGACATCGTTTACATTCAAAATTGGTTCGGCTTTAGTCGTGCTGTCGCCGGGACAAGCAACAATGTTGCGCGACCAATGCCCTGACACCGCAAAGCGGGCGGGGGCCGGATAACCGGCAACGGGAGGAGATACTTTGGCAGACCAGACGGCGGCCAACGGCGCGTTGAACTCTATTCCGGCCTTGCTGGCGCGGAATGCCCGGAAATTCGGGGCGAACACGGCGTATCGTGAGAAGGAATTCGGGATCTGGCAAAGCTGGAGCTGGATCGCGACCTCTGAGGAAATCCGTGCGATTGCGCTGGGGCTGCTGTCTCTGGGCATTGAAAAGGGCGATTACGTTGCGATCATCGGGCGCAACCGTCCGGCGCTTTACTGGGCCATGGTGGCAGCACAGAAGGTCGGCGCTATCCCGGTGCCGCTGTATCAGGACGCGGTGGCCGAAGAGATGGCCTATGTGCTGGAGAATTGCGGCGCACGGTTCGTTGTGGCCGCCGATCAGGAGCAGGTCGACAAGGTTCTCGAGGTGCAGGAACGGGTCAAGGTCATCGACCACGTGATCTATCTTGATGCGCGCGGCCTGCGGAAATACGACCATTCGCGGCTGCATTCGATGAAGGATGTTCAGGCCGAGGGCCGCGCCGCGCATGAACGGTTCGAGGCCGAACTGGCCAGGCGCGAAGCCGCGATCACCTATGACGACACCTGCGTGATGCTGTACACATCGGGCACGACGGGGCGGCCCAAGGGCGTGGTTCTGTCGAACCGCAACATCATCGAAACCTCGAAAAACTCATCCGAATTCGATCATCTGCGGCCGGGCGACGAGATACTGGCCTATCTGCCGATGGCATGGGTCGGCGATTTCATCTTTTCCATCGGGCAGGCCTACTGGACCGGGTTTTGCGTGAACTGCCCGGAATCGGCTGACACGATGATGACCGATCTGCGAGAGATCGGACCGACCTATTATTTTGCGCCGCCGCGGGTGTTTCGAGACCCAGCTGACCAATGTGATGATCCGGATGGAGGACGCGGGGCGGTTCAAGCGCTGGCTGTTCCGGGTGTTCATGGACCATGCGCGCAAGGTCGGGCCGGCGCTGCTGGACGGCAAGCCGGTGGGTGGCTGGGACAGGTTCAAATATGCGCTCGGGAATCTCTTTGTTTACGGTCCGCTGAAGAACACGCTTGGGTTTTCGCGGGTGCGGGTGGGCTACACTGCCGGCGAAGCGATCGGGCCGGAGATTTTCGATTTCTACCGCTCGCTCGGGATCAATCTGAAACAGCTTTATGGGCAGACCGAAGCCAGCGTTTTCATCACCCAGCAGCCGGATGGCGAGGTGCGATCTGACACGGTCGGTGTGCCGTCGCCGGGCGTCGAATTGAAGATCGCCGAAAACGGCGAGGTCTTCTACCGCTCGCCCGGCACGTTCGTCGAATATTTCAAGAACCCCGAAAGCACCAAGGACACCAAGGATCCCGAGGGCTGGGTTGCCACTGGTGATGCCGGGTTCATCGAGCCCGAGACCGGGCATCTGCGGATCATCGACCGCGCCAAGGATGTGGGCAAGATGGCCGACGGGCGGCTGTTCGCGCCGAAGTATGTCGAGAACAAGCTGAAGTTCTATCCCAACATTCTTGAGGCCGTGGTTTTCGGCAATGGCCGCGACTATTGCACCGCCTTCGTCAACATCGATCTGACGGCGGTGGGCAACTGGGCCGAGCGCAACAATATCGCTTATGCGAGTTATCAGGAGCTGGCCGGGCATCCGATGGTTCTGGCGATGATCAAGGACCATATCGAAGAGGCGAACCGCTCTATCGCCGGGGACGAGATGCTGTCGGGCTGTCAGGTCCACCGGTTCCTGATCCTGCACAAGGAACTGGATGCCGATGACGGCGAGATGACCCGGACCCGCAAGGTGCGGCGGCGGTTCGTGGAAGAGAAGTTCGCCGATCTGCTGGAGGCGCTTTATGGTGGCAAGGACCGCGTTTATACCGAGACCGAAGTGACCTATGAGGATGGCCGCAAGGGCAAGATCACGGCGACGCTGGAGATCCGCGATGCGGCCGTGGCGGCGGATGCGGGAAGGATGGCGGCGGAATGAAGGTTGGAGCCTCCGGCGGGGATATTTCAGAACAGAAGAAAGGTGCGGCCGATGCTTGATGCCGGGGCCGCGGGTTATACCACCGAGGATGGCCGCAAGATCGGCGGCGTTCTGATGGAGATGAAGAACATCACCCTGCGGTTCGGCGGGGTCGAGGCGATCAAGGATATCTCGTTCGACATCCGCGAGGGCGAGATCCGGGCGATCATCGGGCCGAACGGGGCCGGGAAATCCAGCATGCTGAACGTCATCAGCGGGTTCTATGTGCCGCAGGATGGCGAAGTCTGGTTTCGGGGGCAGCGGCGACCGCAGATGAAGCCTTATCAGGTGGCCGCACAGGGGATTGCGCGAACCTTTCAGAACATCGCCTTGTTCGAGGGGATGAGCGTTCTGGACAACATCATGACCGGGCGGCTGACGCATATGAACTCCGGCATGGTGGCGCAGGCCTTTGGTGGGGCCGCGCCCAGCGCGAGGAAGTGGAGAACCGCGGACGCGTTGAGCGGGTCATCGATTTTCTGGAAATCCAGCATATCCGCAAGACCCCGGTGGCGCGCCTGCCGTACGGGTTGAAGAAGCGGGTCGAACTGGCCCGCGCGCTGGCGGCCGAGCCGAAGCTATTGCTGCTGGATGAGCCGATGGCAGGGATGAATGTCGAGGAAAAAGAGGACATGTCCCGCTTTATTCTCGACGTAAACGATGAATTCGGCACTACAATTGCACTTATCGAACATGACATGGGCGTGGTGATGGATCTGTCGGATCGGGTTGTCGTGATGGATTACGGCAAGAAGATCGGCGACGGAACGCCCGATGAGGTGCGATCCAATCAAGATGTGATCGACGCCTATCTGGGGGTGAGCCATGACTGATTGCCGAGTGGGAGGCGCGGATGCCTGAGCAGCTTCTTTTCGCGATGGAGGTCACGCTGAACGGGCTGATGGCCGGGGTGCTTTATGCGCTGGTGGCGCTGGGCTTCGTGCTGATCTTCAAGGCCTCGGGCATCTTCAATTATGCCCAAGGCGTGATGGCGCTTTTCGCGGCGCTGACGCTGGTCGGGATCATGGACGGGCAGGTGCCGTTCGCGCATCTGATCAACGCGATCTTCGGGACCGATCTGCATCATTTCGGCTGGACGGTGCCGTCGCTGCTGGCGATCCTGCTGACCTGGGCGTGATGATCGTGTTGGCGATACTGGTGGAGCGGCTGGTGCTCAAGCATCTCGTGAACCAGCCCGATATCATCCTGTTCATGGCGACGATCGGCCTGGCCTATTTCATGGAAGGCTTCGGCGACATCATGTGGGGCTCGGACATCAAGAAGCTGGATGTCGGGCTGCCGCAGGGGATATCCGACACTGTCGAGTCGGCCACGGATTCGACTGCTTCGGCTACGGCTTCTTCATCGACAAGCTGGATATGGTGGCCACCGTGATCGCCGCCCTTCTGGTGATCGGGCTGACGCTGTTTTCGCAATACACCAAGCAGGGCCGCGCGCTGCGGGCGGTGGCGGATGACCATCAGGCGGCCTTGTCGGTCGGTATCTCGCTGCGGTTCATCTGGGTGCTGGTCTGGTCGATTGCCGGCTTCGTCGCGCTGGTCGCCGGGATGATGTGGGGCGCGAAATCTGGGGTGCAGTTCTCGCTGTCGCTGATCGCGCTCAAGGCGCTGCCGGTGCTGATGCTGGGCGGGTTCACCTCGATCCCCGGCGCGATTGTCGGCGGGCTGATCATCGGCGTCGGCGAGAAGCTGTTCGAGTTTTCGATTGGCCCCGATGATCGGCGGCGCGACCGAGAACTGGTTCGCCTATGTGCTGGCGTTGGTGTTTCTGGTGTTCCGGCCGCAGGGCCTGTTCGGCGACAAGATTATCGAGAGGGTGTGAAGATGCATAAGCAGCGCATCGGGGTCGTATGCATCGACTGCAAGACCGACGATCTGACAGAGGCGGCAGCTTTCTGGTCGGCGATGCTGGGCAAAGAAGGCAAGATCGACGAGCGCGGGAAGTATGCCGTCATTCGACAATCACACCGGGATGCCCAAGGTGCTGTTGCAGGCGGTCGACCATGACCCACGGGTGCATCTGGATATCGAGACGGACGACAAGGAGGCCGAATGCGGACGGCTGAAGGCGCTGGGCGCGAAAGAGGTGGCGCGGATCAAGACCTGGATCGTGATGGAAGCGCCGACGGGGCATCGGTTTTGTCTGGTGGATCCGCAAGGCGATGACTGGCCCGGTGACGCGAAGGAATTTGGCTGATGCTCTACCGTGAAGCTGGCGATTTCAGCACCACCTACGAGAAGGACAACCAGACCTTCCCGATCAAGTTCGATCGCTGGGGGTATTACGTCATCCTTGCGGTGGCGTTTCTGGTGATCCCGTTCGTCATCAACGACTACTGGGCGAATGCGGTGTTCGTGCCGTTTCTGATCTATGCGATTGCGGCCTTCGGGTTGAACATCCTGACCGGCTATTGCGGGCAGGTGTCGCTGGGAACCGGCGGGTTCATGGCGGTGGGGGCCTATGCTTGTTACAAGCTGATGACGTCTTTTCCCGATGTGAGCATCTTCTTTCACGTGCTGATCGCGGGCGTGATCACCGCCGGGGTCGGCGTGATCTTTGGCCTGCCGTCTTTGCGGATCAAGGGGTTCTATCTGGCCGTGGCGACGCTGGCGGCGCAGTTCTTTCTGGTGTGGCTGTTCAACAAGGTGCCGTGGTTTTACAACTATTCGGCCTCGGGCCAGATCAGCAGCCCCGAGCGGACGGTGTTCGGCATCATCGTGACCGGGCCCAATACCGAGGCCTGGGCGAAGTACATGTTCTGCCTGATCATCGTGGTTCTGGTGGCCTGGATCGCGCGCAACCTGACGCGCGGCTCGGTGGGGCGGCGCTGGATGGCGATCCGGGATATGGATATCGCGGCCGAGATCATCGGGGTGAACCCACTGACCGCCAAGCTGTCGGCCTTTGCGGTGTCCTCGTTCTTCATCGGGGTCGCTGGCGCGCTGTTCTTCAGCGTCTATCTGGGGGCTGTCGAGGTGGGCGAGGCGTTTGGCATCCAGAAGTCGTTTCTGGTCCTGTTCATGGTGATCATCGGCGGGCTCGGCTCTATCCTTGGATCATTCGCGGGGGCGGCGTTCATGGTGCTGCTGCCGGTTCTGTTGAAGAACATACTGGTGGGGCAGCTGGACTGGCCCACCGATCTGGCCGCGCATATCGAGTTCATGATCGTCGGCGGGCTGATCATCGGCTTTCTGATCATGGAGCCGCATGGGCTGGCGCAGCTGTGGCGGCTGACGAAGGAAAAACTACGGCTTTGGCCCTTCCCGCATTAGGGTCGGGCCGATGAACGACCGGGGCAAGCCCGGACTATCGGACAGGTTAACCAAGGGAGGAAAACGACCGATGAAACTGAAACTGGCAACCATGGTGGTGGCAGGCGTGATGGCCGCTGCACCGGCGCTGGCGGACCTTGTGTTCCCCGCGCTCAGCTACCGGACCGGGCCTTATGCCGCGAACGGCATCCCGTTTGCGGACGGCTATCAGGACTACTTCACGCTGATCAACGAACGCGATGGCGGCATCGGCGGCGAGAAGATCAAGATGATCGAATGCGAGACCGGCTATAACACCGAGAAGGGTGTGGAATGCTACGAGGCCACCAAGGGCGAAGGTGCGCTGGTCTATCAGCCGCTGTCCACGGGCATCACCTATCAGCTGATCCCGAAAGCCAGCGCCGACGGCATTCCGGTGCATTCGATGGGTTACGGCCGGACTTCCGCCAAGAACGGCAAGGTGTTCGAGTGGATCTTCAACTATCCCGCGAACTACTGGGACGGCGCCAGCATCGCGGTGAAGCACATCCTGGATCAGGAAGGCGGCGACATCAGCGGCAAGAAGATCGCGCTGGTCTATCACAACTCGGCCTACGGCAAGGAGCCGATCCGGACCTTGCAGGAGCTGTCGAAGAAGCATGGCTTCGAGTTCGTCGAGATCCCGGTGGACCATCCGGGGCAGGAGCAGAAATCCCAGTGGTTGCAGATCCGCCGCGACAAGCCGGATTACGTGCTGATGTGGGGCTGGGGCGTGATGAACCAGGTCGCGATTCAGGAAGCCGCGAATATCCGGTTCCCGATGGATCATTTCATCGGCATCTGGTGGTCGGGGTCCGAGAATGACGTGCTGCCGGTGGGCGAAGGCGCCAACGGCTACAAGGCGCTGAACATGCACGCGCCGGGTGCCGATTTCCCGATTTATGCCGACCTCAAGACCTATGTCTACGACAAGGGCATGGCGGCTGGTGCGGGCGATCAGTCGGGTACGGTCCTGTATAACCGGGGCATGTATGCCGCGATGCTGGCTGTCGAGGCCGCCAAGAAAGCGCAGGAGCTTTCGGGTGTGACCGCGATCAACGCAGCGCAGATGCGCGACGGCATGGAGGCGCTGGCGATCGACGCGGCCAAGATGGACGGAACTGGGTTTGCCGAACTTCGGGCCCGAGTTCACCGTGTCTTGCGAAAACCACGGTGGCAACGGGCTGGGTATCGTTCAGCAATGGGACGCTACCACTGGCAAGTGGACCCAGATCACCGATTATATCGCAGTCGGATATGGAAGTGATCGAGCCGCTGATTCTGGAGGATTCGGCGGCTTACGCTGCCGAGGCCGGAATCGTCGAGCGCTGTAACTAAGAGCACATCCCCCGGCTGGCCCATGTGGCTGGCCGGGGGATTTTGGATATTTTCAGGAAGAAGAAGCCCGATGCTGGATGTTGGCGAGACCAAAGAGACGCTGCTTGAGGTCAACAATATCGAGGTGATCTACAATCACGTCATTCTGGTGCTGAAAGGGGTCAGCCTGACGGTTGCCCAAGGGCGGGATTACCGCGCTTTTGGGCGGCAATGGCGCGGGCAAGACGACGACGCTCAAGGCGATTTCCAACCTGTTGCATTCGGAACGCGGCGAGGTGACCAAGGGGTCGATCCTGTATCGCGGTGAGCGGGTGCAGGATCTGTCGCCCTCCGATCTGGTGAAGAAGGGTGTCATTCAGGTGATGGAGGGGCGGCATTGCTTTGAGCATCTGACGGTCGAGGAAAATCTGATGACCGGCGCCTATACGCGGCGCGACGGTCGTGGTGCGGTCGAGAAGGATCTGGAGCTGGTTTATACGTACTTTCCACGGCTGAAAGAGCGGCGGAAAAGCCAGGCCGGGTATACCAGTGGTGGCGAGCAGCAGATGGTGGCGATCGGCCGCGCGCTGATGAGCCGACCCGAGACGATCCTGCTGGACGAGCCTTCGATGGGGCTGGCGCCGCAGTTGGTGGAAGAGATTTTCGGGATCGTGAAGGATCTTAACGAAAAGGAAGGCGTCAGCTTTCTTCTGGCCGAGCAGAACACCAACGTGGCGCTGCGGTTCGCGCATTACGGCTATATTCTGGAATCCGGGCGCGTGGTGATGGACGGGCCTGCCGCCGATCTGCGCGAGAATCAGGACGTGAAGGAATTCTATCTTGGCGTCTCGGATGAGGGCCGCAAATCATTCCGCGATGTGCGCAGCTATCGGCGGCGCAAGCGCTGGCTGGCCTGACCTTGGGGTGATCCGATGACGACTGCCGATCTGATCGTGGTGAATGCCGCTGTGCTGACCATGGATGAGGCCGCGCCGCGTGCGGCAGCGGTGGCCATGCGTGACGGGCGGATACTGGCCGTGGGGTCGGATGCGGATGTTCGTTCACTGGCCGGCCCCGCGACCGAGGTGATCGACGCGGGCGGCGCGACGCTGTTGCCGGGGTTTGTCGAAAGCCATCTGCACCTGTTCATGGGTGGCGCCGAACTGGCGCATCTGCAGCTTGCCGGGTTGCACGGGATCGAGGCTGTGGGGGAGGCGGTGCGGGCGTTCGCCGCGGCGCATCCCGATCGGCCCTTGCTGATGGCGCAGGGCGCGGATTACGAGATCTTCGGGCGGCCTGCCACAAGGCACGATCTGGACGCGATCCTGCCCGACCGGCCCTTCGCGATGACGGCGGCGGATCATCATACGATCTGGGCGAATACGGCTGCGCTGACGGCGGCAGGGATCTTGCACGGCAAGGACTGCGGTACCGGCAGCGAGGTTGTGATGGGCGCCGACGGGCTGGCGAGCGGCGAGTTGCGAGAGCCTGCCGCCTATTCGCCGGTGGTGGCGTTGTCGGGCGAAGAGCGTGTGACGCTGGGCCTGCGCACGGGCGGCGAGCCGGACCCGGTGCCGACAGATGCCGAACGCGCCGCCGACCGGGCGATGATGGCGCGCGGGTTGGCGCATCTGGCGCGGCACGGGGTGACCTCGGCGGTCAATATGGACGGCAATCTTTACACGCTGGAACTGCTGCGCGAGTTGCAGGACGCAGGCGCGCTGACCGCACGGGTCAAGGTGGCGTTCCATTTCAAGCCGTTCATGGAACTCGACGCGCTGGAAAAGGCCAGCGCGATGGCGCGGGACTGGCAGGGCGACTGGCTGACCTCGGGGTTCGTCAAGATGTTCATGGACGGGGTGATCGACAGCGGCACGGCGTGGATGCTGAACGACTATCCGGATCGGCCGGGATGGCGGAGCGAGCCGTTGTTCGCGCCCGACCGCTTCGCCGAGATCGCGGTCGAGGCGGACCGGCGCGGCTTGCAGATCGCGGTGCATTCGATCGGCGATGCGGCGGTGCATGCGGTGATCGACGGCTATGCGGCGGCGCGCGCGGCCAACGGGCCTCGGGACATCTCGGCACCGGATCGAGCATATCGAACTGATTGATCGCGGCGACGTGGCGCGGCTGGGTGCGTTGGGCATTGTGGCCTCGGTCCAGCCGCCGCATCCGCCGGGTGCTATGGATTTTCCGATGGAGCCGACGACCAGCCGGATCGGGCGCGCGCGGTGGGCGGATGCCTATCGCTGGCGAACGCTGGCCGAGGCCGGGGCGCGGCTGGCGTTTGCCTCGGACTGGCCAGTTTCGGATGTGTCGGTGCTGCGCGGGATCAGGGCGGCGGTGACGCGCCAGCCGTGGGCCGAGGGTTTGCAGGACGAACGCATCGGGCTGATGGCGACGCTGGCGGCCTACACGATCGGCGGGGCGTACGCCGAGCATACGGATGATCGCAAGGGGATGCTGCGCAAGGGGTATCTGGCCGATCTGGTGCTGCTGAGCGGCGATATCGAGGCGGTGGCGCCCGACGCGATCGACAGCTTGACGTTGCGCTGACGATCTGCGGCGGGCGCGTGGTTTACCGTGCCGGGGCGGCGTGAACCCGGCTGCCGGTTCAGGCGGCTTCGGCCTTCATCTCATCTATCCGCGCGATGGCTTCGGCCCGCGTGTTGCGGATGTTGGGGCGAAAATCCTGGCTTTGGGCGCGCTGACGGATTTCGGCTTCGGTTTCCGAGCCGGTCGCGTAGCGGACAGAGCCGAGCGAGGCGGCGATGTTCAGCGCCTTGCCGCGGCGGGCATAGTGGACCCATGCCTCTGGCATGATCTGGCAGCCGTTGTAGTTGATCAGGAAGAACCATTTCTGGTCGGTCGCTTTGATCCGGTCCTCGATATGGTCGTAGAAATCGTTGACATCGCGCGAATGGTGGAAGGTGAAATTGTGGAAATCGACCTCCATGATCTGCGTCGTCGGGCAGAAAGCGGATGCGGGGCGCAAAATCGGCCTCGGTGTAGTTCGGGGTGTATGCGGTGCGGTGAACGCGCTGCGAGGGCAGCGATTTCAGACGCTCAAGCGCGTCGGTGCGGCTGGCGAAGAGGTTGGGATCGAAGGCGTCGGTGCCGGCGGCGTTCTCGATCTGGCGGCGGGTTTCCTCGGACGCGTCAAAGCGGACCGAACCCATGGAATGCGCCATGTTCAGGGTCTTGCCGCGGCGGGCGAAGGCGAACCAGGCGTCGGGGTCGATGCGGGCGTTGGAATAGTTGACGAGGAAGAACCACTGGTCATGGCCGCTGGCCGCGATGCGATCCTCGACCCTGTCATAAAACGCGTTGACCTCGGCCTGAGTGGCGAGGTGGAGATCGGAGAAATCGGCCTCCATGACTTCGAGATCGTCGTGCAGGATGATGCGGGCGTCGATCTGGTCGGGGGTCAGTTTGGTCTGGCGGCTTTCGGTGATCTGGGTCATCGGCAAACTTACTCTTCACTTGACGTTGCGGCACGGGTAGGGGCAGGGCGTGACGGTAGACAATGGTATACAATGTCGCGGCGACGGTCTGTCGCAGGACAGGACAGCGAAAAAGGACTTGTGATGGCTGGATACTACGATGCGCTGGAAACGCGGAGCGCTGATCAGCGGGCGGCGGATTTGAGCGAGAAATTGCCCGTTATGGTTGCATCTGCGATCACGCGGGCGCCCGGATTGGCGGCGCATCTGGCGGGCGTTTCGGCGGGCGATGTCACGAGTGTGCGGGCCTTGGCCGGGCTGCCGGTGCTGCGCAAATCGGGCATCGGCGCCGCGCAGGCACAGCATCCGCCGTTCGGCGGGTTCACGACGCTTGCGGTCCACGAGATGGAGCATGTGTTCCAGTCGCCGGGTCCGATCTACGAGCCCGGCCGGGTATCGCATGACTGGTGGCGGATCGCGCGATTTCTGCATGCCTGCGGTATCGGCAGGGGCGATGTCGTTCAGAACTGCTTTTCCTATCACCTGACACCGGCGGGGATGATCTTTGAAAACGGGGCGCGGGCGGTGGGGGCCACCGTGTTGCCCGCCGGGACCGGCCAGACCGAGATGCAGGTGCGCGCGGCGCATGATGTCGGATCGACCGCCTATGCCGGAACGCCGGATTATCTGAAGGTGATTCTGGACAAGGCCGAGAAGATGGGTGTGCGTCTGAAGATCACCAAAGCCACGGTCGGCGGCGGGGCGCTGTTTCCGTCGCTGCGGCAGGACTATGCCGACCGGGGCATTCTGTGCCTTCAGAACTATGCAACCGCCGATCTTGGCAATATCGCCTATGAAAGCGAAGCGGCCGAAGGGATGATCGTGGATGAGGGTGTGATCGTCGAGATCGTGCGCCCTGGCACCGGCATTCCGGTGGCGGAGGGCGAGGTGGGCGAGGTCGTGGTAACGACGCTGAACCCGGACTATCCGCTGATCCGCTTTGCGACCGGAGATCTGAGCGCGGTAATGCCCGGGATAAGCCCCTGCGGGCGCACCAACATGCGGATCAAAGGATGGATGGGGCGCGCCGACCAGACCACCAAGATCAAGGGCATGTTCGTGCGCCCCGAACAGGTGGCCGAACTGGTGGCACGGCATCCCGAGGCTACCAAGGCGCGTGTGATCGCCACGCGCGATGGCGATGCCGATGCAATGACGGTGCAGATCGAGGCCGAGGGCGGCGATGTTATTGCATATCAGGCCAGCGTCGCGGCGGTATTGAAGTTGAAGGGCACTGTCGAGGTCGTGGCGCCGGGCAGCCTGCCCAATGATGGCAAGGTGATCGACGACCAGAGGAACTATGACGAATAGCCCCGCGTTAATGCGTTGAACCCATAGGAGTACCCGATGAAGCATCTGTTATTGTCCACGGTGGCCGTTCTGGGGCTGGCCGCAGCTGCAAATGCCGATGTTGCGCTGATCATCGGGAACGAGGATTACGCCGCGTTGCGCGATCTGCGAAGTGGTGCCGATGTCGGGGCCGCCGCCGACGAACTGGAATCGCTTGGGTTCGATGTTATCGCGCGCGAAAATGCCTCGGCGATCGAGCTGAGCGATGCCTTTGATCAGTTCGTTGCGGCATCGGCTGAAACCGAGCGGGTGCTGGTGGTGCTGTCGGGGCGATTCATGAACAGCGACCGCGAGGCGTGGCTGCTGGGGGTCGACGCACCGGCCTCGCCCGGGTTGGCGGATGTGGCGCACAACGCGCTGCCGCTGTCGGCCGTGATGACGGTGCTTGCGGCGCATCCCGGCAAGGCGCTGTTGCTGCTTGCCGAGGATGGCGAGACCGGCGCATCCGGCGCGCCCTATCTGGGCCTTGGTCCGGGCCAGCCCGACATCGCACAGGGCGTGACGCTGGTGCGCGGCGGTGCGCGGGCGGTCGCGGGGTTTGCCGAGGATGTGCTGCCGCTGCCCGCGATGGCGCAGACGGTACAGGCGGCGCGGCGCCAGGGCCTGGTTGTCGCGGGTTATGCACCGCAGGACTTCCGGTTCATCGCAGCCGAGGCGCCCGGCCCGTTGGTGCCCGTCTTGCCAAGCGCTGGTGGCGATGAGGCCGCAGCCTGGAGAGCGGCCCGCGCGGCGGATGCGATTGCAGCCTATCAGGATTATATTCGCCGCTTTCCCGATGGCCCCAACGTGGCCGAGGCGAACCGGCTGATCCGCGCGATCCAGTCGGAACCGAACCGGGCGGCAAGGCTGGGCGAAGAGGCTTTGGGGCTTAGCCGCGACCAGAAGCGCGCGGTGCAGCGCAACCTCTCGATCCTTGATATCGACCCGCGCGGGATTGACGGATTGTTCGGCGCGGGCTCTCGTGCCGCGATCGGTCGCTGGCAATCGGCCAATGGCGTGGCGACGACCGGCTATCTGACCCGCGACCAGATCGCGCGGCTGGATGCGCAGGCCGCCCGCCGCGCCGCCGAGCTGGAGGCCGAGGCGGAAGCGCGGCGGCTGGAACAAGAGCGCCAGGATCGCGGCTATTGGGCCGCGACCGGCGCTGCGGGCGATGAGCCGGGTCTGCGGGCCTACCTCAAACGCTATCCGGACGGGGTTTTCGCCGAAGTCGCACAGACCCGGCTGGAGGTTTACGAGGAACAGAAACGCGCCGCCGCCGCGCAGGCGGATCGCGCGGCGTGGGATCGGGCGGTTGCCGCGGGCACCGTGGCGGGCTACCGCGACTACCTTGCTGCCAACCCGAACGGTGCCTTCGCCCAAGAGGCCCGCGCAAGGATCGAGGATCTGACCGAAGAGACCAGCAACGAACAGGCCAATGCCACGGCGCGGCAGGCCGAAGAGGCGCTGAAGCTCAACAAACAGACCCGGTCGCTGATCGAGGGCCGGCTGGAGGCGTTGGGCCTGAAGCCCGGCGAGGTGGATGGCGAGTTCGACAAGGCAACCCGCCGCGCGATCCGCCGTTTCCAGCAGGCCCGCGACCTGCCGGTGACGGGGTTCCTGAGCCAACAGACAGTGGTTCGCATTCTTGCGGATTCGATCCTGCGCTAGAAATGAGGTTTCGCGGCGCCAAGGCGATTTCGGTTCGGTTAGCGCCCACGCGCACCCTGTCGTCGCAAGCGCTGAAATGCCCGGCACCATGAAGGCATGACCGTTGGAAGGTACTGACATCCGATCCGGAACTGGTAAGCTTAAATCATGACCGGCGCATCAAAGATGAAGGCGGTGGTATTCGATCGATATGGCGCGCCCGAGAGGCTTTCGCTTTGCCACATCCCGATCCCGCAACCGTCGGCAGGCGAAATCCGGGTGCGGGTTTTCGCAACGACTGTGAACCGCACCGATACTGCCACGCTTCGGGCGCATCCGTTCTTCGCCAGGGCGATGACCGGGCTGTTGCGCCCCAAGATGCGGACGCTGGGCATGGATTTCGCGGGTGTGGTGGATGCACTGGGCGACGGCGTGACCGCGTTTCAAACCGGAGACCGGGTATTCGGCCTGTTGCCCGACCGATTTGGTGCGCATGCCGAATACTTCTGCACACCCGCTGACGGGGCCGTTGCGCGCATACCGGGCGACCTCGCGTTCGCGGCGGCGGTGGTTGGCGAAGGCGCGTGGTATGCCAGTGCCACCACCCGATTGCTGCGCGAAGGCCAGCGGTGTCTGATCTACGGCGCGTCCGGGGCCATCGGTACTGCGGCGGTTCAACTTGCAAAGGCTCAGGGCGCAGAGGTCACTGCGGTCGTTGGATACAGGCATCTGGAACTTGCCGCTCGGCTCGGCGCCGACCATATCGTGAATTACGAGGAAGTGGACTTCACCGCGACCGGAGAGACCTTCGATCTGGTTTTCGATGCCGTTGGAAAGACCTCGTGGTTCGCCTGTCGTCCACTTCTGAAAGCGGGCGGGATATTCGCTGCAACCGATCTTGGCCCCGGTTGGTCCAACATTATTCTCAGCGGCTGGTTCAGCATGACTAGACGTCGACGTGTCCGGATACCGTTTCCAGAGGACGCACCGGGATTTGTTCGAAAACTCGCGGAGCTGTTGGCAGATGGGCGGTTCCGGGGCGTCTTTGACCGCAGCTATCCCCTGGAGGATATCGTCGAGGCGTTCCGATACGTGGAGACAGGGCAAAAGACTGGCATCGTGGTGATCGAGGTTCGATAGCAAGGACGGGCTGGCAACACGCCTTGCGCAGCAGGGATTTCGCCGCGCGTTTCACGCACGGCGACCGGCAAGGGGGCGCTGCCCCCTTGGACCCCCGGGATATTTCCGAACAGATGATACATTAGGGGGGCGTTTCAGGACCATGGCTGGCGGCCACATCTTGTGTCCACCCCCTCCGCGCGGCCCTGTCATAGGGTTAACGAAGGATGAATGTCCGCACTGCTATTTGTGGAATTTCAGTAGGTTAGCCATTTGTCCACATGTGGACAGCAGTCGCGCTCAGCCCTGACGAGCTTTGAAACGGCGCTGAGTCTTGTTGATGACGTATACGCGACCCTTGCGGCGCACGATACGGCAATCGCGGTGCCGGCTCTTGAGCGAGCGGAGCGAGTTTCTGACCTTCATGGTCCTCTCCTCTTCATGCGGCGCTGGGCGCCAAAACTGTTCTGCCCCCAATTGAGGGGACGATGGTGGGCGTAACAAGGTTCGAACTTGTGACCCCTACGATGTCAACGTAGTGCTCTACCGCTGAGCTATACGCCCGAACGTCGCATTATCCCATGTCCTGCCATCGCGGGCGCGCCCAAAACAACAAGACGCGGGGGAAGCCGCGTCGGTTCGCAGGTCTATAAAAGGAGTCGGTGGGGCTTTCAAGGGCTTTTGGTAACTTAAAGAATCCCGCTATAGTCGTGGCATGAGCGAAGGAGACCGCCACGTGCCATTCCGGCTGGACATGCCCGAAAGCTGGACCACAAGCGTGGTTTTCGCGTCGCCGCACAGCGGGCGGGATTATCCGGCATCGTTCCTGCACGCCTCTGTTCTGGACGAACGCGCGATCCGGACCTCGGAGGATGCCTTTGTCGATCAGCTGTTCGGGGCGGGGCCACGCTTTGGTGCGCCTTTGCTGGCGGCGCGGGTGCCGCGCGCCTTTATCGACCTCAACCGCTCGGCGGATGAGCTTGACCCCGCGCTGATCGAGGATGTGCGCCGCGTTACCCACAATCCTCGGGTCAGTTCCGGGCTTGGCGTTGTGCCGCGCGTGGTGGCGAATGGACGGTCGATCTATCAAGGCAAGTTGAGCAAGCGGGAGGCTGAGGACCGGCTGGCGCGGTATTGGCATCCCTATCACGCGCGGCTTCAGGCGCTTCTGGACGAAAGCCATGCCCGGTTCGGCGAGACGATTTTGGTCGATTGTCACTCGATGCCGCATGAGGCGATCGATTCGATCTGCCACGGGCGCGGCCCCCGCCCCGATATCGTGCTGGGAGACCGGTTTGGTGCCGCCGCGGGAAACGAAGTGGTCGAGCAGATCGAAGCGGCTTTCGCTTCGGTCGGGTTGATCGTAACGCGGAATGCGCCGTTTGCCGGGGCGTTCACCGCGCAGCATTACGGTCGCCCTTCGCGCGAGCAGCACGTGGTGCAGGTCGAGATTGACCGTGCACTTTACATGGATGAGAAGACGATCGAGCCGAATGCCAATTTCGAAGAGTTCAAGGCGGTGATAACCAAGGTCGTGGCGCTTTTGGCGGCCTTCGGTGCGCATGAGGTTCCGCTGGCGGCGGAATAGGGTTTGCGCTGCGGGCTTTGCCCGCACCGCGGTGCGCTCCGCGCGGGAGTATTTTCAAACGGTAGAGGATATCAGCGCAGGGCGCGGCCCTTGACGATGGCGCCCGGGCCGAACTTCGCGCGAATCCGGTCGGCAGCGCGTTCGGCCTTGCCGCGTTTAGTGGCGTCGGGGTCGAGCAGGTCGCCCGAGAGATCGGCGGCGGTATCGGGCGTGATGTCCGACAGACCGACGCCGATCAGCCGGTAGGGGCCCTGATCGCCGGCCTGATCGAAGAGGTCGCGGGCGGTCCGGTAGATGCGGTCGGCGATCTGGGTCGGGTCGTGCAGGCTGATGCGGCGGGTCAGCAGGCTGTGGTTGGCGCGCTTGAGTTTGAGTGTCACGACGCGCCCGGCGAGGTTGCGGGCCTTGGCGCGGTCCGAGACCTTCTCGGCCAGCCGCCAGATGTGGCCGTCGAGGATGTCGGCGTCGGATGTGTCATCGAAGAAGGTGGTTTCGTTCGAGATCGACTTCATCGGTGCATGGGCCGAGACGCGGCGTCGGTCCTGGCCTCGTGCGAGGTGCCAGAGCCTGTCACCCATGGAGCCGAAGCGGGCGTTCAGGTCTTTGCGGTCCCAGCGCAGGAGGTCGGCGAAGGTTCGGATGCCGGCCTTGTCGAGTGCGGATTGGGTGGCTTGCCCGACGCCCCAGATCAGGCGCACGGGTTTGTCGCGCAGGAAGGTGGCGGTTTCGGCTTGCCCGATCACCGAGAAGCCGCGCGGTTTGTCGAGGTCGGAGGCGACCTTGGCGAGGAACTTGTTGTGCGAGAGGCCGATCGAACCGGTGAGGCCGAGCTCGGTCTGCATCCGTTTGGTCAGCTTGGCCAGCATCAGCGCGGGCGGGGCGTGGTGGAGGCGGTGGGTGCCGGTGAGGTCCAGGAATGCTTCGTCGAGCGACAGCGGTTCGATCGAGGGGGTGAGTTCGTCCATCATCGCGCGGATCGCGCGGGAGGCTTCGACGTAGGCGGCCATCCGGGGTTTCACGACGACGGCTTCGGGGCAGAGTTTCAGGGCCTGGAACATCGGCATGGCGGAGCGGACGCCCTTGATGCGGGCGATGTAGCAGGCGGTGGAGACGACGCCTCGGCGGCCGCCGCCGATGATGACGGGCTGGTCTCGGATCGCGGGATTGTCGCGTTTCTCGACGGAGGCGTAGAAGGCGTCGCAATCCATGTGAGCGATGGTGAGGTCGTTGAGTTCGGGGTGGCTGACGATCCTTGGGGAGCGGCAGGCCGGGCAGCGGGGGCCGGTTTGGAATTGATGGAGGCAATCGTGGCAGAGGGCGGGCATGATGGGGGGATGATAGGGCAAGTCGGGCCGGTTGACACTCCCCGCGTGTCCACATGTGGACATTATGGAATTGTGTTGGATATCAAAGGGGTAGGATTTTTCGGTTAGGGATTTGTTCAGGGTTTGGGTGTGGCGTGCGGTGGGGGTTGACGCTAGGGGTGGGGGGGGTTGTTGGGAATGGTGCGTGAATACGCACCCTACGCTTGCATGGCACTTTTTGTTAACCAAGATAGTAGATCTGTTGTCCCGCAACTGCTAACCGCGTGAACATCGTCCTAAACCGGAGAAATTGATTGTTCGAGAAACTTCGCGATGCTGGGTTTGAGATTATCATCAAGAATCACGCAAATGCTATTCTCAGCGTGGATTTTCCGAGTGAGGCTCAGGAACTAGTTGATGACGCTGCGTTACATTGTCAGATTCCTGCTGAAGAGCTGATCGCCTCGTGGGGGCGGTGAAGCAAAAAGGCACTCAGAACCTGCGCAGGACGGTACATGGAAAGGATTGGACCAAGCACAACTTCCGCTTTCAGAATTTCATTGACGGCGTTGAGCAGGTTTCGATTACCCACGAGATTGATCATGTTCGACGATCAGGCAAAGGGACCATTGCGCTGGAAATCGAATGGAACAACAAGGATCCGTTTTTTGACCGCGATCTTGAGAACTTTCAACGTCTGCATGCGCAATCTGCGATAAGCCTTGGAGTGATCGTCACCCGCGGCGTGTCGATGCAAAGCGGGTTGGTCGAAATTGTTCGGCGTCGCCTCGCAAAGTCCAATGTTGTCGATGAGACCGGACTTTCGATTTTCGATATGAAAGACCGAACGTCGCGGCAACGCGCCATTGTGGCTAAGGCCGTTGCCGGAGGCGCAACCTACCAAGAAGCCTTTTCAAAGCAATTCGTCGCCGACAAGTTTGGTCAGGCAACTACACATTGGTCAAAGTTGGAAGAGCGCGTGGCGCGCGGTGTTGGCAATCCGTGCCCGCTCTTACTGGTGGGACTGCCTGCTTCCATTGTTGTGGAGTAGTCACTCTGCCGCAGTACGAACGCTCGAATTGTATTGGTAAGTGTCCCAGTCTGGTTTGTAATCCTCGTCAGCCTGGTTGCCCCAGACAGTCCAGTTTTCGCGAACCCCGCGCCCGAACAACTCCAGATATGGCCCCCACGAACAGGATTCGATTACACCATACTGCTCGTCGGGTTTTCGCGAATGCTCCCGTTTTCGGGTGCAGATCATATTCACTTGGCTTCGACCCGGGGCAAGCGTTCTGACGTTCTTGCCTCGCGTTCCAAACAGCAGGATCTCGGAAACATTGCGGAAGTAAAATCCGACGCCACGACCATCGGATCCGCCGTCCTTCCGAATTTTGTGCCAAATGATGTTTGATTTGTACTCAAAGCCCCAAGCTTTCAACACTTCAAGCCCATCGGGTAGCAATGCGTTTGGAACCCACATGTAACAATGAGCACGGTCTTTCACGTGTTCGGCCACAGGGAGCGCGCAAATCTCTTCCAGAGTCAAAGTGGGGTATCGGGACAGCCGCTTGTGCTCTGGAGCGACCTTTCCCGTGCGGTTCGTGAAACGCCAAGGCGGGTCAGCAAGAACAGTTGAAAAACGCTGGTCCGCAAGGAACGCCCGCAAATCTGTTGCAGCAGCAGTATCCGTTGGCTTCATCCCTAAATTCTCCAACTTTGATGTCCTTCATCATCGCGGTGCAACCGCGGAAAGTCCACAGGGAATACAAGCTGTAGCGACAATTGGAACGCTGTTCTCAATATACTGTGCATGTAGTTACTAAGAAATCGTTCTTCTTCGTGGGATAAGTCGCGTTTTGAGGTTCCCAACGCGCCCGCCCTGGCGGCGGGTCGGGCGCGGCCCGTAGCTTTCGGGCTACGGGCGGGGGTTGATAGGGAAACGGAGCGCGAGGTGGTGGGGAGGATGGTGGGCTGGAAGCCCACCCTGCATCACTTTGGGCTGCGGGCGGGGGAAGATCAGGAAACGGGCGGCGAGGTTGGTGGGGGAGATGGCGGGCTGAAGCCCGCCCTACGTGACTTGGGTTGCGGGAGGGGGTTGATCAGGGAACGGGCCGCGAGGTTGGTGGGAGGGATGGCGGGAGAGATGGTGGGCTGAAGCCCACCCTACATGACGCCGCTCACTGCCCGTACAACCGTTCCACCTCGTCCATGATGTCCTCCATCAGCCCGCCGGTCGCTTCGGGCCCGGTGAATCTCAGCACCCAGCCTTCGGGGGCAAGTTCTCGGCGGATGCGCAGGCCGGGGCGGGGGGTGACGAGGCGGCGGGGGCGGCCGGGGATGGGATCGGGCATCGGATCGGGTGCGGGCTTCGGACTTCGGCCTCGGCCAGCACCGCTTCGAGCACCTGCCATTGGCGGGGCAGGCTGGTCGCGTGGGACTGGGTGAGGGCGTGGCGGATGAGGGCGGTGAAGCCGGCGCGCGCGGCGGCGGCGAGGCGGAGCATCTGGCGCTGGTTCAGACGCTCGGGCGTGGCAAGGTGGCCGTCGAATTCCATCACGACGCGGGCCATGTCACGCAGGCGGGCGTTTGCGCTGGCGGGCGGCGGAGGGGTAGAGCCCGTCGACCGCGGCGTCGAGCGTGTCGAAAGTGCCGGTCGGCCCAGGCGGTGACGATGATCCGGCCCTGCTCCCACGGCGAGATGTCGGCGCGGATGTCGTTTTCCTCGACCATCGCGGCGAGCGCCTCGGCCAGCGTTGCGGGGCTGCGCAGGAAGGCGGGCACGGTGGCGAACTCTGGCCGGTTCGCGGCAAGCTGGCGGAAGGCTTGCAGGCGGCGGTGGCCCGAGATCAGCGCGAAGCCGTCGTCGGTGGCGAAGAGCTCAATCGGTTGGCGCAGGCCGTGGCGGGCGATGGAATTGGTGAGCTCGGCAAGGGCGGTGGGATCGGTGGTGGTGCGGTCGCGGGGCAGGGCGGCGGCGTCGATCAGGGTGAGCGGGATCTGGTGGACGGTGTCGGGCATCGGGCTGGCCTTTGTGGTTGGGTCGGGGGGCGATACCACGGGGCCGGGGGGTGTTGCGGCGCGTTCGGTGCTTTTTCGGTGCTTTGACATTCGGGTAACTGTGGGCATAGTCCGCGAAACGGGGAGATATGTGATGGATTACGAGCAGTTGATAGCGGATTTCGTGGGCGGAAATGCGGTGGTTCTGGCGGTGGCGGCGCTGGTGATCATCGTGATCTTCATGGGGGTGAAGATCGTGCCGCAGTCGGAAAAGCATGTGGTCGAGCGGTTTGGCCGGTTGCGGGCGGTGCTGGGGCCGGGGATCAACTTTATCGTGCCGTTTCTGGACCGGATCGCGCACAAGATCAGCATTCTGGAGCGGCAGTTGCCGAATGCCGAGCAGGACGCGATTACCGCCGATAACGTGCTGGTGCGGGTCGAGACGAGCGTGTTCTACCGGATTACCGAGCCGGAAAAGACGGTGTACCGGATCCGCGATGTGGACGGCGCGATTGCGACGACGGTGGCGGGGATCGTGCGGTCCGAGATCGGCAAGCTGGAGCTGGATCAGGTGCAGTCGAACCGGACGCGAGCTGATCGGCGATGGTGCGCGAGCTGGTGGCGGCGATGGTCGATGACTGGGGGATCGAGGTGACGCGGGCCGAGGTTCTGGATGTGAACCTGGATGAGGCGACGCGGGCGGCGATGTTGCAGCAGTTGAATGCGGAACGGGCGCGGCGGGCGAATGTGACGGAGGCCGAGGGCAAGAAGCGGTCGGTGGAGCTGAACGCGGATGCGGAGCTGTATGCGGCCGAGCAGGAAGCCAAGGCGCGGCGGGTTCTGGCGGATGCCGAGGCCTATGCGACGGGGGTGATCGCGGTCGCGATCCGCGAGAACGGGCTGGAGGCGGCGCAGTATCAGGTGGCGCTGAAGCAGGTCGAGGCGTTGACGGCCGTGGGTCAGGGTGCGGGCAAGCAGACGGTGATCGTGCCGGCGCAGGCGCTGGAGGCGTTCGGCGATGCGTTCAAGATGTTGCAGGGGCGCGGGTGATGGCGCTGTGGCAGGAATGGTGGGTCTGGGTGGTCGCGGGCGTGGTGTTGGCTGTGCTTGAGGTGGTGGTGCCGGGCTATGTGTTTCTGGGCTTTGCCATCGGGTTGGTGCTGACCGGGGCGCTGGTGTTTATCGGCGTGGCGGGGTCGTCGCTGCCGGGGCTGGTGCTGATCGCGGCGGTGCTGTCGCTGGTGGCGTGGCTGGTGCTGCGCCGGGTGTTCCGGTTGCGCCGGGGCGGGGTCAAGATCTGGGACCGGGACATCAACGACGAACCCTGAGCGGTTCGCGAGAGATTGCGCCGATCAGGGGCGATGACTGCTTTGCCGGATTGACCAATTGTGCGGTCTGCCCGGAGGCCGGGATTATTGGCATGTCGCTAGATTCCGCAATTCGGACAACGTCAGCGGTGCCGTAGTTGCCTAATTGCGCCAGGGGCGCGGGTGCGCACAGGGTCTTCCGTGTCAGTCACTGTTATGCGGACAAACCGCTTTTATGCTACGTATTCGTTCATGACTTTGAATCATCGTAAGAGGTCGGGTGTGGCCATTCATCGCGTAAAAGTACGATATTTTGCCATCGTATTGGTCCCTATCAGCATTTTCTGGATCAACGCCGTGATCACCGACTACCTGATGGCCGTGGACCTGAATGTGCCGTCTGACATCGTTCAAGACGGGCGCCATTGGCTGGAAGCGGCGGGGCGATACAGATTCCTTGCTGCGACATGGATATTTTCGGCTTTTACGGTGCTGGCCGTCGCCTTGCTGGTTCGCAGTCTGGCGCGCCCGACGGCCCTTGAAACAAGAGCGGCAGCATTGGCCACGATCATCATCATCCTTTTGATGGTCGTCGTCCCCACGCTTCAACACAACGCAACCCCTGACGGGCCGCGCGTATACCACCGCCTTGGTGCTGAGGTCTTTGAGGCCGCCCTATCGCGGGGAACCTTGCCGGGCTGCAATGGGCCTGACGACTATTGGTTGCTGGGCCGATGTGGCGAGACACCGATCATTTCCTTGCTCAACCGCATATTGGACATCGTCAATGTCCTTGCGGCCCTTGGTGTAGGTGCGTTGATTATTGGCATGATCCTGTGCCTGGAATCCCGTGACAGCGATGATGTTGAGCAAGAGGCGGCGCTGTTGGCGGAAAACCTGCGACAGATGCGGGTGCAGCTTTATCTGTCCAGCCTGACCCTTACCTTTGGCATGTTTTTTGCGACGAGTTGGATGTACTGGCCGCTACCGTTGGTCTTGGACGCCGAACGGTCGGCTTACAGCGCCGTCGTATTGGCTTCAGCGCTTTATACAGGCACCTACTTCAGCTTGTTGATCCTGAGTTTCTATATTCCCGTTGCCCTGATTTTGGATGGCCGGGTGCGAAAGCTTGCCGAAACCGCGGGGCGAAGTGCCAAGACCGGAGCGCGGTTGGATGTCAATGACTGGCGGGATTCGCATGGATTGAAAGAGGGGGCCGCTGATTACCTGCGCGCCGGCCTTGCAGTACTCGCGCCGATACTGGCGGCCTTCGCAGGCGGGATATCACCTTTGGCGCTGTAACGGCGGCAAAGCCCCGCAAAGCAGACCAACACCGTTTCGAGACATAGCCAAGATTTTTTGGCGCGGCTGGTGGAACGGGAGACGCCGATGCGCGTTGCTTGTTGTTGGCGCCCGGACGCGCCACGATGAACCGAACGGAGTGGCGTCGACGCAGAAAGGACACGCAAATGACAAGCCCCAAGAACACGATCTGCCTGTGGTATGACAAGGATGCCGAGGCCGCTGCCCGTTTTTACGCAATGACGTTTCCGGGCAGCTCGGTCGATGCCGTCCACCATGCGCCCAGCGACTATCCGTCCGGCAAGGCCGGTGACGTGCTGACGGTAGACTTCACGGTTGTCGGCATTCCTTGTATGGGACTCAACGGCGGAACGGCGTTCAGGCCCAGCGAGGCGTTCTCGTTCATGATCGCCACCGACGATCAGGAAGAGACCGACCGCTACTGGAACGCCATCGTCGGCAATGGTGGCGAGGAAAGCATGTGCGGGTGGTGCAGGGACAAATGGGGCATCTCGTGGCAGATCACGCCGCGCGTGCTGACCGAGGCGATGGCCATTGGCGGCGCAGAGGCCAAACGCGCATTCGACGCGATGATGGAGATGCGCAAGATCGACGTTGCCGCGATCGAGGCGGCGCGGCGCGGCTGACGGTCACCCGGTCGCGAACGCCAGCGACGGGCGGCCAAGCGCGGCGGCAATGCTACGCGAGTTTCAGGTCACATGCGCGCGCGAATTGATCTGCGCGGCGCGGGCGATCTCGGCCTGGATATCAAGCGCGGCCTGCCGCGGGTTATCGGCGCGCCATACCGGGCGGCCGACGACGATGTGGTCGGCACCGTCGGCGATGGCCTGTGCCGGGGTGGCGATGCGTTTCTGATCGCCCTTGTCGGAGCCCATCGGGCGCACGCCGGGGGTGACGATCAGCCGGCCGTCGGCCTCTGGCAGGGCGCGGATTTTCGCGGCTTCCTGCGGCGAGCAGATGATGCCGTCGGCGCCGGCCTGAAACGCGCGGGCGGCGCGCTCGACGACCAGATCGGGCACTTGGCCGGGCCCAAGCAGCGCGTCGTCAAGGTCGGCGCGGTCCAGCGAGGTCAGGATCGTGACGGCGAGGATCTTGAGGTTCGATCCGGCAGCGCCTTCGCGGGCGGCGCGCACCACGTAGGGATCGCCGTGGACGGTGAGGAAATCGAGATCGAACTGGGCGATGCCGCGCACGGCGGCCTCAACCGTGGCGGGGATGTCGAAGAACTTCATATCGAGGAAAATGCGCTTGCCGTGTTCGGATTTGAGCTCGTTCGCCAGCGCGAGACCGCCGCCGGTCAGCATGCCGAGGCCGATCTTGTAGAAGCTGGCGGCGTCGCCGATCTGCTTGGCCAGTTTCAGGCCATCCAGCGCGTTCGGCACATCGAGGGCGACGATCAGGCGGTCATTTTGCATAGGGGGCCTCGCGTTGCGGATTTCGGCTTGTTTAGGCGGCGGACTGGCCTTGCGGCAAGGCAATATCGGCGAATTCTGGCCGGAGGGTGGTGGCTGAAGCCGATCACCGGAACCTGACACGGCGGGCTGCGTTTTGGGTGCAGATGCAGAGTGAAAGGAGCATATCATGGCTTACAGACATGAGGCCGACCATCCCCGCGACCGCGATACCATGCGCGTCGTCAACACCGAAACCAGCAGTGGCGCGGTCTGGTTTATCGCGGGCGCCGTGGTGATCGCGCTGGTCATCGTGGCCTTCGTGATCGGCGGCAGTTCGGGCACCGGCCCCGCCGTGCCGGGCAACACCAATGTCGATGTCGAAACGATCGATCCGTCGGGTGCGACGGCGGGCGATGTTCTTGTGCCGGGCAATCCCGAGGGGGCACCTGCCGGTATCGAAGGGTCCGAGGCCAATCCGGTGCCTGACGCCAGCGCGCCGGATGCCGTGCCGGCACCCGAAACCGCGAACTGATCAACGCTGCCACTCGCGGCAAGGCCGCATCCCCTTGGGGGTGCGACCTTTGTGCTGGCCGGTCTTGAAGGCAGCCGGTTCGGTCCCCAAATACCTTGCAAGGCCTGCAAAGGGTTCGTGCCGCAAAAGCGGGCGCACCAAGGGGCGGGCGCTTTGACAAAGGAGAGAACCGATGGACATGGAAAAGTTCACGGAGCGGTCGCGGGGGTTTTTGCAAGCGGCCCAGACCATTGCGATGCGCGAAAGCCACCAGAGGCTGGCGCCCGAGCATTTGCTGAAAGCATTGATGGATGACGATCAGGGGCTTGCGAGCAACCTGATCAAACGTGCGGGCGGCGAGCCTGCGCGGGTGGTCGAGGCCGTGGATGCGGCTTTGGCGAAAATCCCGAAAGTGACGGGTGACGCGGGCCAGACCTATATGGACCAGCAGACCGCCAAGGTGCTGGACGAGGCCGAGAAGATCGCCACGAAAGCGGGCGACAGTTTCGTGCCGGTGGAGCGGATTCTGACGGCTTTGGCGGTTGTGCGTTCGCCGGCCAAGGACGCGCTGGAAGCTGGCGCGATGACGGCGCAGAAGCTGAACGGTGCGATCAACGATATCCGCAAGGGTCGGACGGCGGATAGCGCCAGTGCCGAGGAAGGCTATGACGCGCTGAAGAAATATGCGCGCGATCTGACCGAGGCGGCCGAGGATGGCAAGATCGACCCGATCATCGGCCGCGACGAGGAAATTCGCCGCACGATGCAGGTGCTGAGCCGCCGCACCAAGAACAACCCGGTGCTGATCGGCGAACCCGGCGTGGGCAAGACCGCGATTGCGGAAGGTCTTGCGCTGCGGATCATCGATGGCGACGTGCCGGAGATCCTGCGCAACAAGCGGCTGATGGCGTTGGACATGGGCGCGCTGATCGCCGGTGCGAAGTATCGCGGTGAGTTCGAGGAGCGGCTGAAGGCGGTTCTGTCGGAAGTGACCGCGGCGGCGGGTGAGATCATCCTGTTCATCGACGAGATGCACACGCTGGTCGGCGCGGGCAAGGCGGACGGGGCGATGGATGCCTCGAACCTTCTGAAACCCGCTTTGGCGCGGGGCGAGTTGCACTGCGTGGGTGCCACGACGCTGGATGAATATCGCAAGCATGTCGAAAAGGACGCGGCCTTGGCGCGGCGGTTCCAGCCGTTGCTGGTCGAGGAGCCGACGGTCGAGGACACGATTTCGCATCCTGCGCGGCATCAAGGAGAAGTACGAGCTGCACCACGGGGTGCGGATCTCGGACTCGGCCTTGGTGGCGGCGGCGACGCTGTCGCATCGCTACATCACCGACCGGTTCCTGCCGGACAAGGCGATCGACCTGATGGACGAGGCCGCGTCGCGGCTGCGGATGGAGGTGGATAGCAAGCCCGAGGAGTTGGACAATCTGGACCGCGAGATCCTGCAAAAGCAGATCGAGGCCGAGGCGCTGAAGAAGGAAGACGACAAGGCGTCGAAGGACCGGCTGGAGAAGCTGACGAAAGAGCTGGCCGATCTGAGCGAGAAGTCCGAGGCGATGACGGCGCAGTGGCAGGCCGAACGCGACCGGCTGGAAGGCTCTCGCGGGCTGAAGGAGCAGCTGGACCAGGCGCGGATGGAACTGGACCATGCCAAGCGCGAGGGCAATCTGGCCAAGGCCGGAGAGCTGTCCTATGGCGTCATTCCGCAGCTTGAGAAGCAGCTGGCCGAGGCCGAGGCCGAAGGCGATGCGCTGATGGTCGAGGAGGCCGTGCGGCCCGAGCAGATCGCCGAGGTGGTCGAGCGCTGGACCGGTATTCCGACCAGCAAGATGCTGGAAGGCGAGCGCGACAAGCTGCTGAGGATGGAAGAGGAGCTTGGCAAGCGGGTGATCGGCCAGAAGGCAGGCCGTGACGGCCGTGGCCAATGCGGTGCGCCGTTCGCGCGCCGGGTTGCAGGACGAAAGCCGGCCTTTGGGCTCGTTCCTGTTCCTCGGGCCGACGGGTGTCGGCAAGACCGAGCTGACCAAGGCGGTGGCCGAGTATCTGTTTGACGACGACGCCGCGATGGTGCGGATCGACATGTCCGAGTTCATGGAGAAGCATTCGGTTTCGCGTCTGATCGGCGCGCCTCCGGGCTATGTCGGCTATGACGAGGGCGGCGTGCTGACCGAAGCGGTGCGGCGCCGGCCCTATCAGGTGTGCTGTTCGACGAGGTCGAAAAGGCGCATCCGGAGGTCTTCAACGTGCTGTTGCAGGTTCTGGATGACGGTGTGCTGACCGATGGTCAGGGCCACCGGGTGGACTTCAAGCAGACGCTGATCGTGCTGACCTCGAACCTTGGGCAGCCAGGCGCTGAGCCAGATGCCTGACGGGGCGGATCCGGCGCAGGCCAAGCGCGACGTGATGGAAGCGGTGCGGGCGCATTTCCGGCCCGAGTTCCTGAACCGTCTGGACGAGACCATCATCTTCGACCGGCTGAGCCGGGCGGATATGGACGGGATCGTCGAGATCCAGCTTGGGCCGGCTGCAGAAAGCGTCTGGCGGCGCGCAACATCACGCTGGATCTGGATCAGAGCGCGAAATCCTGGCTGGCCGATGAAGGCTATGACCCGGTCTACGGTGCGCGCCCGCTGAAGCGGGTGATCCAGCGCGTCGTTGCAGGATCAGTTGGCCGAGATGCTGCTGGCCGGCGATGTGGTCGACGGTGACACCATGCCGGTCAGCGCCGGGGTCGACGGCTTGATCGTGGGCGACAGGGTTGCCGCCAGCAACCGGCCGAAGCCCGATGAGGCCACGGTTCACTGAGGACGAAAGCCCCGCCGACGGCGGGGCTTTCGCCTTCGGCGAGGACATTTGTGGAAAGATGAAGTAGAGGCCAGTGCGGTCGGCTTCGGATGGGCGGGCCTACTTCTCGATCCTGCGCCCGACTGTCAGACGGTCGCGAAGCGGTGCCGGCAGGTCGGCGTAGCTGGCATCGGGATGGGTGCCGAGCGCGTCGAGAAACTTGCTGAAGAAGCGCGCGCAGCGGCGGCGGCGGCGATGTCGGAGATTTCCCATCGGTCAGGCCGTGGATGCGAAGCGCCTCGATATGCGACAGGGGTGACGGCGGCGGCATCGGTGGCGATGGCCTGCGCATAATCCATGGCGGCGATATCGACCGGCAGCAGGTCGGCATGGCGATAGTCGGTGGCGATGGCGCGCAATTCCTCGGCGGTGAAGAAATCACGCAGCAGCACGGAGCCATGTGCCAGCGCGCAATAGGAACTGCGCAAGGCGAGGGCGGCGGCGAGTGTCACAAGCTCGTATCGCCGCGGGTCCATCCGCGCCTTGATCGCGTCCAGAAGGCCGCACCAGGCGGCATGTATTCGGGCGGTGGCTGAAGGCGCGGGTCATGTTCGGGACTGGCCCGTTGGCGACGCGCGCCGTGTCGTAAAGTGCGGCGGTGTCGCCGGTGGCGGCTTCTCGGAAACGGTCTTGATGAAGCTCATGGACAGCTCACCCCGTGCTGTCGCGGATAGCCGACGGTAGCATGAGGGCCGTGCGGACAGTCGCCCAGCACGGTTTCGGGCGCTTACTTCGGCAGCAGCACCTTGTCGATGACGTGGATCACGCCGTTCGAGGCCATGATGTCGGCGGCCGTGACGGTGGCGTTCTCGACCTTGACGCCGCTTGCGGCCGTCGATATGGACCTTGCTGCCTTCGACCGTGGCGACGGACAGGCGCTTGCCGGCCAGTTGGTCAGAGGTCACTTTGCCCGGCACCACATGATAGGTCAGGATCTTGACCAGCTGGTCCTTGTTCTCCGGCTTCAGCAAGGTTTCGACGGTACCGGCGGGCAGGGCCGCGAACGCCGCGTTGGTCGGGGCGAAGACGGTGAACGGGCCTTCGCTTTTCAGCGTGTCGACAAGACCGGCGGCCGAAACAGCGGCGACCAGCGTCGAGAAATCGGCATTGGAGCTGGCGACATCGACGATGTCGGGTCGGATGCCATCATCGGGCGTACAGGCGGCGGTCACGGCAAGCAATGCGACGGCGGCGACGGATTTCAGTGCGAAACGACGGTTCATATTTTCACTTCCCTCTTGGTTATCAGCAAAAACGGGGCGGTCCAAAGCCCGCCCCCGATTGGGTTCCGGTGATTACATTGCCGAGGGCGGCAGGATCACGGCGTCGATGACGTGGATCACGCCGTTCGAGGCCTCGATATCGGCGGTGGTGACGTTGGCACCGTTCACCATCACGCCGCCTTCGGTCATGATCGTGACTTCGCTGCCCTCGACCGTAGCGGCCTTCATGTCATTGGAGAGGTCCGTGGACATCACTTTGCCCGGCACGACGTGGTAGGTCAGGATCGCTGTCAGCTTGTCCTTGTTCTCGGGCTTCAGCAGTTCTTCGACAGTGCCTGCGGGCAGGGCGGCGAAAGCCTCATCGGTGGGAGCGAAGACGGTGAACGGGCCTTCGCCTTTCAGCGTCTCGACCAGGCCGGCGGCCTGAACGGCGGCGACCAGTGTGGTGAACGAGCCCGCATCGACGGCGGTATCGACGATGTCCTTGGTGTGGCTTTCGGCGAAGGCCGGGGTGGCCAGAAGGGTGGCGGTGGTGATCGAAAGGAATGTGCGGCGTAGCATATGACTTCTCCTGTCTTTCGGTTTGCGTGCCCCGTGTCTTGGGCATCGTGACGGATACGGCCGCGAGGCCGCCGCTGGATGACCGGGGATTTCTGCCGACGACATTTGACGATGCGGTATCGCGCGCTAAGCCGGGGCGTTTCGCGCGCGTTCCAGCTCACATTCTTGTGATCACGCGTGAGCGCTGCGTGAGGTTTCAGCGTCCAACATCTTCGTGAGATCAGTTGGTTTGGCTTGGCGCGGGGCCGGCGTCTAGGTATTGGCTGGACGGGAATGCTGGAGGATGCGATGCCGGGACGCTGGAAGAATGATCTGAACTGGTCCGATGTGACGCCGAGGGCGGACTATCTGAACCGGCGCCAGGTGATGGCGGGGGCGGGGGCGCTGGCGATCGGGCTCGATCGCCGCGCCGGCGCTGGCGGGGATCACGACCGTGCCAAGCGCGCTATTCCACGGACGAGGCGCCGAACACGCTGGAAGAGATCACCGGCTACAACAACTTCTACGAATTCGGCACCGGCAAGGAAGATCCGGCGGACAATGCCGACACGCTGACGACCGATCCGTGGTCGGTGGAGATCGACGGGCTGGTCGAGAAGCCGGGCGATTACGATCTGGCCGATCTGTTGTCGGGCGTGACGATGGAGGAACGCATCTACCGGTTCCGCTGTGTCGAGGCCTGGTCGATGGTGATCCCGTGGGTCGGGTTCGAGCTGGCGACGCTTGCTGGACCGGGTCGGCGTGCAGCCCTCGGCGAAATACGTCTATTTCGAAACGCTGGTGCGGCCGGAAGAGATGCCGGGGCAACGCTATCCGACTGCTGGACTGGCCCTACCGCGAGGGGCTGCGGCTGGACGAGGCGATGCATCCGCTGACGATACTGGCGACCGGGCTTTACGGCGAGGAGACTGCCGAACCAGAACGGCGCGCCGCTGCGGCTGGTGGTGCCGTGGAAGTACGGGTTCAAGTCGATCAAGTCGATCGTGCGGATCTCGCTGGTGGCAGGAACAGCCCGAGGCGACGCTGGAACATGCAGCATGCCCGACGAATACGGGTTCTACAGCAACGTGAACCCCGAGGTCGATCATCCGCGCTGGAGCCAGGCGAGCGAACGCAAGGTCGGCGGCGGGTTGTTCGCCAAGCGGGTGCCGACGCTGATGTTCAACGGCTACGACGAAGAGGTCGCCGGGCTTTATGCCGGGATGGACCTGACGAAGTTCTACTGATGCAACTGGTTTCGCTTCTGACCTGCCCGCGCTGCAAGGCCGAGGCATCTGAAGAGATGCCGGTGGATGCTTGCCAGTGGTTCTACGAATGCAGAGCCTGCGGCGCGGTGTTGCGACCGAAGCCGGCGATTGCTGTGTCTTCTGCTCTTACGGGACAGTGCCCTGTCCGCCGGTTCAGGCGGGCGAAAGCTGTTGCGGATAGCAGAGCCGCGATGAATGCACGCACGGATCAACGGCCCGTCCGCGACTTCCCGCCGCGGCTATATATATAGTCGGCGCGCTGCCGGCGTTCTGGTTCCTGTATCTGGGGCTGACCGGCGGACTGGGCGTTGAACCGATCAGGGCGCTGGAGCATGAGTTGGGCCTGTTCGGGCTGAAACTGTTCATCGTGGTTCTGGCGGTCACGCCGCTGCGCAATCTGACCGGTATCAGCCTGTTCCGCTTCCGCCGGGCGCTGGGGCTACTGGTCTTCTACTATATAACACTGCATCTGCTGGTCTGGCTGTTCCTGGATGTGCAGATCTGGAGCCAGATCCTGGGCGATATCCTGAAGCGGCCCTATATCACCATCGGCATGGCGGCGTTCTGTGCTGCTGATCCCGCTGGCCGTGACCTCGAACAACTGGTCGGTGCGCAAAGCTGGGCGCGATGCGCTGGCGGGTCTGGCACCGGCTGACCTATCCGGCGGCGATTCTGGGCGGCGCTGCATTACGTGATGCTGGCAAAGAGCTGGCAGATCGAGCCGACTGCTGTATCTGGCGGCGATTCTGCTGCTGCTGGCGCTGCGGATTCGATGGAGTCGGGCGCGAGTCGCGGCCTGAGATCCGACTCGGTATGCGAATCCGGGGCGAGTCAGGG
>CAVQOV010000003.1:270000-499389 GCA_963714615.1 uncultured Alphaproteobacteria bacterium
GCCAGCCTGACTGCAAGACTGACAAGTCGAGCAGAGTCGAAAGACGGCCATAGTGATCCGGTGGTCCCACGTGGGTGGGCCATCGCTCAACGGATAAAAGGTACGCTGGGGATAACAGGCTGATGGTGCCCAAGAGTCCATATCGACGGCACCGTTTGGCACCTCGATGTCGGCTCATCTCATCCTGGGGCTGGAGCAGGTCCCAAGGGTATGGCTGTTCGCCATTTAAAGAGGTACGTGAGCTGGGTTTAGAACGTCGTGAGACAGTTCGGTCCCTATCTGCCGTGGGTGTAGGAGATTTGAGAAGAGTTGCCCCTAGTACGAGAGGACCGGGGTGAACGATCCACTGGTGGACCTGTTGTGGCGCCAGCCGCAGTGCAGGGTAGCTATGATCGGAAAGGATAACCGCTGAAGGCATCTAAGCGGGAAGCCCCCTTCAAAACAAGATCTCCCTGAGAGCCGTGGAAGACCACCACGTCGATAGGCCGGAGATGTAAGCGCAGCAATGCGTTCAGTTGACCGGTACTAATTGCTCGATAGGCTTGATTTGATCCAGTAAAAGCCAGGTTTGGCTAAACGTCAGGGAAACCTGGCGGGATCAAAAGCATACACATAGGTGGCTTGATTTGGATTGATGTTTGAGTTTCTTTCTTGGTTTGGTGGTCATAGCGCGAGCAAAACACCCGATCCCATCCCGAACTCGGTCGTTAAGTGCCGTCGCGCCGATGGTACTGCATCTTAAGATGTGGGAGAGTAGGTCACTGCCAAACCTAGTAAGAAACTCAATTTTATCTCTCTTTCGATGCGCCTCATACATTTCGACATGCTTGAGGCAGCGCAATTGGCGCGGGATGGAGCAGCCCGGTAGCTCGTCAGGCTCATAACCTGAAGGTCGTAGGTTCAAATCCTACTCCCGCAACCAAAATAAACCAGCATTTACAAAGTATTAGCGCCCTCTTGGGCGCTTTTTTGCATTCTAGCTCAAACTAGCGGTGCTACATTGGTGCTACAAATCAACTCGGCAGAAACTGGCAATCGTGCCGTAAGCGCACAATCGGCGGATTGCCGAATTTGCTGCAGGAGCGAATGGACTAGATGCCTTCTGCGGTGACCTGATCCCCTGACGGCCCGCGTCGGTTGGCTTTGTTCCGGTTTGAAGTGACGCCCGAAAAAGCCCACGATTATCGGTCGCGCTTTCCGCGTCGATCCCGCGAACGTGAAAGGCGTGCAAGAATGGAAATCGACACACGCGAGAGACAGACGTTCATCATCTGGAGGGCGACATTGGCATGTCGGTCGTTGAGATCGCCGACCAGTACGTGGTCGGCACCGAACTTTGACCGCAAAAACCGACTAGTCGATCTCTGGTCAGATCAACTCTCATCACGAAAATGGCGGCGCTTCAGAAATCGCCCGCCTGCCAGACCTCCCGACCTCCCAGTAGGGTCAGCAACACCTTGGTATCGCCGATGTCGTGGGCGTCGCAGGTCAGGATATCGCGGTCGATGACGATCAGATCGGCATATTTTCCGAGTCCCAGAGACCCGGTGTCATAGCTTCGCCATGCCGCACGGGCCGCCATCGTCGTGTATCCGCGCAGGGCCTCGATCCGGCTGATGCGCTGTTCGGGCAGGAAGGGCGGGATCGATCCTTCGGCCTTGGGCGGTTGCCGCGTCACCGCGGTTTCCATGATCTCGAACGGGTTGAGCGTGCTGACCCCCCAGTCCGACGACAATGCCATGCCCGCGCCGGTATCCAAGAGCGACCGGAACGCGTACATCCACTGCGATCGGTCGTTTCCCGCCGCAGGCACTGCCATGTCGTCCACCGCGGATTCGTGGCGTGCCCACAGCGGCTGGACGTTGGCCATCACCCCCAAAGGCCGGAACCGGCCCACGTCGGCGGGGTCGATGAACTGGATATGCGCGATCTGATGGTCCGAGGGCCACGCGCAATTTGCCCGCCGCGCCGCCTCCATCCCGTCAAGCGCCGCCCGGACAGCCATGTCACCGATGCAGTGGACGTGAATCTGGAAACGCGCGGCATCGAAGGCGGTGAACATCTCGGCAATCTGGGCGGTTTCGAACATCACCGGCGCATTCAGGCCGGTGTCGGAATAGGGGGCGATCATTGCCGCCGTGCCGTTTTCGACCACACCGTCGAAAAAGAACTTGGCGGAATGGACCTTGAACATGTCGCTCTGCGCTCCGGCACGGAAATCGCTCAGGCGGTCGACGGCTTCGCTGGTCTTGTCGAACGCGTTGACCAAGGCGGTCGACCCGACCCGCACCGTCAGCGCGTCCTTCGCGGCCATCCGGTTGTAAACCCGCACATGACGCTCCTTGACCCGCGCGTCGAGCACGCCGGTGATGCCATGCCGGTTGGCCAGACCGGCGGCCCATGTGACGCCAGCGACAAAGAAATCGTCGGTCGGCGCAGGCATCCGCGCCTCGACCCAGGCCACGGCCTCTTCGTAGACCATGCCGGTGGCGCGGCCCTGCGCGTCGCGCACGAAATGGCCGTTCTGCGGATCGGCGGCGTCCTGCACTCCGGTCGCCTCGACCGCCAGCGAGTTGAGACAGGCGTTGTGCCCGTCCGAGGCCACGATCATGCAGGGCCGGTCGGGCACCGCGCGATCCAGCAGCACCCGGTCGAGGTTGTCGGCGCTGAAGATGCCGGAATACCAGCCGACCCCGGTGATCCAGGGCGTCGCCTGTCCCGCCGCAAACGCCGCAAGAATATCCACCAGTTCGTCGGGCGTGCGCGCATCGGTCAGCACCGCGTTCTGCGAATAATCCTGACCGCTGTCCTGCAGGTGGATGTGGGTGTCCTGCAATCCCGGCAGTACCATCCGCCCGCCCGCATCGACCACCCGCGTCGCCCTTCCTGCCAGCGCACGGATGTCTGCGTCGCCACCCAAGGCGACGACACGACCACCGCTGACGGCCAGTGCCTGGGCCGTGGGCCAGACCGGATCCATGGTGACGATACGCGCGTTGATGACGATCAGATCGGGGCTTTGCATGGCCATACTTTCCGGGTCGCAGACAACCGGAAGCTATGCCTCAACGGGCTGAAGCGCCAAGCAGAAAATATGCTTTGGAAATCCTGACGCCCATGTCAGGGTAAATGATCATTTGAATCAGGGGGGCGGACCATGCAACGCATCAAGTTCATCGACAAGCTGTCGCAAGGCAAGATTTCGCGCCGTCAGATGCTGGCATCCGCCGGAGCCTTCGGTGTCGGCGTCACGGTCCTGCCGCGCTTTTCCGCGGCCCAGGGCGCGCCGCTCACCGCGCTTGAATGGGGCGGCTACGACGTGGCCGACTACATTCAACCTTATGTCGCCAAACACGGCGGACTGCCCAACTTTTCGATCTTTTCCAGCGAGGAGGAAGCGCTGGCAAAGGTTCGCGCCGGCTTTGCCGCCGACGTCATGCACCCCTGCAACTATTCCGTCGGTCGCTTCGTCAGTGCCGGACTGGTCAAGGATATCGACCCGGCAAGATTGTCCAACTGGCCCGATGTCTTCCCCGCGCTCAAAGAGGCTGAGGGCGTCCTGATGGACGGGCGCATCGTCATGGCGCCTGCCGACTGGGGCAATTCCTCTATCGCTTACCGATCCGACCTGATCGACCCCAGCTTCGCCGCCGATCCGACCTGGGAAATCTTCTACGATCCGGCCTACGAGGGCAAAGTGTCGATGCTCGATAACGAACTGGTGATCCAGATCGGCGCGATGGTCGGCGGCATGCCCTATGACGAGGCCTACAAGCTGGAAGGTGACGCACTTCAGAAGGCCGCGCAGGAATGGGGCACCAAAGGCGTGAACACGTCGCGGTTCCTGTGGACCGACGCATCCGAACTGCAACAGGCCATGGCCTCGGGCGAGATCGTGGCGGCCTATGCCTGGAACGACCTGGTCAAGAACCTGCGCGCTGAAGGAGTGCCGGTGGAATACGCGCAACCCAAGGAAGGGTTCTTCACCTGGTTTTGCGGGCTGACGCTGCTCAACACCGGGCAGGCCGACGAACAGCTGGCTTATGATTTCGTCGATGCCTGGCTTAGCCCCGAAACCGGCAAGGTGCTGATCGAGCAATCGGGCTACGGCCACGCCAACGCGAAAAGCTTTCAGGTCGCCAACCCCGAAGACGTCGCGTCCATGGGCATCACAAACCCGGTCGAGATGATGGCGCAGGCAATCATGTTCCGCAATCCGACCGACGCGCAACAGGTCGAACAGACCCGGGTGTGGAACGACATCAAGGCCCTGAAAATCTAGTCCGTCATGGCCGGCAGCCATACCGGACGCGGGGTCGCCCTGCTGACACCGGCGATGCTGGTGATGGTGGCGACCCTTGCCGCGCCGCTGCTGGCGTTGATCGTGATGTCATTCTGGACCCAACAGGGGTTCACGATTGATCGCAGCTTCACCCTTGCGAATTACTGGAAACTGATCGAACCCGGTCCCGGCGTCACCTGGATGGGGGTTCATTTCCCGCTGGCCTATCCGGTCCCGGCGATCCTTTTGCTGAAATCGCTGGTGATGTCCCTTGTGGCCACCATAGTGGTTATTGGCGTGGCCTATCCGATGGCCTATTTTCTTGCCTTCCGGGTGACGCGCAACAAGGCGATGTGGATCATCCTGCTGACCATCCCGTTCTGGACCAGCTATCTCTTGCGGGTATTTTCGTGGAAGATCGTGCTGGGCTACAACGGCGCGATCAATTCAGGGCTGATGGCGGCGGGGATCACGGACAAACCACTCGAATTCTTGCTCTACAACCCGCTCGCGGTGATGATCACCCTCGCGCACAGCTGGATCGCCTTCGCGGTGTTGCCGATCTACGTGAGCCTCGAAAAGATCGACCGTTCGCTGCTAGAGGCGGCCTCGGACCTCGGCGACAGCCGCTGGAAGCGCTTCCGGCGGATCACCCTGCCGTTGTCGTTGCCCGGCACGATCACCGCCACACTGCTGGTTTTCATCCCCACCGTCGGCGATTACGTGACGCCCTCGCTTGTCGGCGGCACCGGCGGCACGATGATCGGCTCGCTGGTGCAGCAACTTTTCCTCAAGCAGGACAACGCCCCGCTAGGCGCGGCCGTATCGCTTGTCACGCTGCTGGTCATCGCTGTGCTGGTGGTGATTTTTCTCTGGGCCATCGGCTATCGCCGCATCCGCGCGAGGGTCAACGGATGAGCCGCCGTTTCGATCTGCTTACCGTCTATGCCATCCTATTCGTGATCTTTCTTTACGGTCCAATGCTGCTGATGCCGCTTTTTTCGCTGAACCAGGCCAATTTCGCGACCTTCCCCATCGAAGGCCTGACCCTGAAGCACTATGGCGAGATGGCGCAGAACACCTCGATGATGACGGCGCTGAAAAACTCGCTGCTGCTCGGCATCGGTGTGTCCGTCACCGCCACCGCTCTGGGCCTGCCTGCTGCCATGGCCTTCACCCGGCACCGCATTCCCGGCAGCGCGGGCCTGTTGTCGTTCATCATGCTGCCGCTTGTCGTTCCCTCCATCGTGCTCGGCGTGGCACTTCTGGTTATCCTGTTGCGGGTGCTCGGCGTGCCGCTGTCGCTCTGGACCGTCGCCGCCGGCCACTTGATGCTGTGCATCCCGTTCGGCATGACGGTCCTGATGTCGCGGCTGGAAGGTTTCGACCGCTCGCTCGAAGAAGCCTCGGGCGATCTGGGGGCCAGCCGGTGGAGCACCTTTCGCCGGATCACCCTGCCGCTGGCGATGCCCGGGGTGATCTCTTCGCTACTGCTGTGTTTCATCATCTCGTTCGATGAGTTCGTGATCTCGTTCTTTTTGACGGGCACCCAGAACACGCTGCCGGTGTTCCTCTATTCGCAGCTGCGCTTCCCGAACCGCCTGCCCGGAACGCTCGCACTTGGAACCCTGATCCTTCTCGGCTCGGCGATCCTCGTGGTCCTCGCCGAAGTGCTCCGCCGCCGCGGCACGCCCTCGAGCAATCCCGGAGAGCTTTGATGTCCAAGCCGATCATCCAGCTTCAGAACGTCAGCAAGGATTTCGGCACTTTCCGCGCCCTGCACGGCATCACTTTCGACATCGGCCACGGCGAATTCTTTTCGCTGCTGGGCGCGTCTGGGTGCGGCAAGACCACGCTGCTGCGCATCCTCGCGGGCATCGAGGACCCGACCCAAGGCCAGCTTCTGATCGACGGCCAGCCGATGAAGGGTATCCCGCCCAACAAGCGACCGACCAACATGGTGTTCCAGAGCTATGCGATCTTTCCCCACCTCAGCGTTGCCGAAAACGTCGGCTATGGCCTGCCCTACCTGAACGTGTCGAAGGCCGAGGCGAAAACCCGCGTCGCCGACGCTCTGGCGATGGTGAAACTTACCGGCCTCGATGATCGCAGCGCCAACCAGCTTTCGGGCGGCCAGCGCCAACGCGTCGCCTTGGCGCGCGCGCTCGTCTGCCGCCCCAAGGTGTTGTTGCTTGATGAGCCATTGTCGGCGCTCGACAAGAAGCTGCGCGAAGAAATGCAGCACGAACTGCGCGCCCTGCAACGCACTGTCGGCATCACCTTCGTCTTCGTCACCCACGATCAGGAAGAGGCTCTGACGCTGTCGGACCGCATCGCCGTGATGTCCGGCGGCAAGGTGTTGCAGATCGACACGCCCGACGGCCTTTACACACGCCCCGCCAGTCGCGAGGTGGCGGGGTTCATCGGCACCATGAACTTTTTCCCCGGCAAGGTTGCGGTGCAGTCGCCCGATGGCGTGACCGTCGACGCCGGTCCGCTCGGCCCGCTTGTGGCCATTGGCAGCGGCGCGGTCGTCGGCCAGCCTGCCGACATCGCGGTTCGTCCCGAAAAGATACGCCTGCAACCGGCGGGCGAGGGGCAACTTCGGGGCAAGGTCCGCTCGATCGCCTATCTGGGCGACCGCAGCCACCTTCTTGTGGATATCGACGGCCTCGACACCCCGGTCACCGTCTTCAGCTCGAACGCCGAGGGCGAGCGGGCATCCGTTTCCGTGGGCGACCCGGTTGGCTTAAGCTGGGACACGGCGGCAGCCCGGCTACTGACTGCTTGACCGGCGGACCGGTTTACGCATGTCCAGAGCGCCAACCGGCTAGTCGTCCTTCATCACGCGATAGCTGAGGGCGGTGCCGCCTTCGGACAGTGCAATCACAAATTCCAGCGTGTCATCATGATCAATCCCGTCCGCCCGTTCGCCCGGCACTTCTGGTGTCCGCATTATTACGGAACGGACCCGTAGCACCCGTGCGCGGTTGATGTCGCTCACGAAATCCTCGATGGAATCCAATTGGTGTGACCCCCGAAAACGTCCTCGGTTATGGCTAGAGTTTTCCGTGATGATTCCTTGGCTGGGAAAGGAGCGGAAACGCATGAAGGCATCGAATTTCACGGACGCGCAGAAGGCGTTCATCATCAAGCAGGGCTAGGACGGCACGACGGTCGCGGAGATCTGCCGGAAAGCCGGGATCAGCTCGGCGACGTACTTCAACTGGAAGAAGAAGTACGCCGGGATGTTGCCGACCGACATGAAGCGGTTGCGTGAGTTGGAGGATGAGAACTCTCGGCTGAAGAAGATCGTGGCCAATTTGGCGCTCGACAAGGAGATGCTTCAGGACGTGCTGAAGCGAAAGCTCTAAGGCCTGCTCGGAAACGAACGCTGGTTGACGGGATTAGAAATGATTGGCGGGTATCGATCCGGCGGGCCTGCGGGCTCATCCGGATCGATACCCGGACGTATCGGTACAGATTCCGTCGACCCGACCAGGCCGCGATAGAACAGCGGATCAGAGATATATGCCAGACCCGTGTACGGTTTGGCTACCGGCGCGTTCACGTCCTGCTGCGGCGTGAGGGCTGGGACATCAATGCCAAGAAGACATACAGGATTTACAAGGAGTTGGGCATGCAATTGCGCAACAAGACACCCAAGCGCCGGGTGAAGGCAAAGCTGCGTGAAGACCGCAAAGAAGCTGTTGCTCCGTATGATGTTTGGGCAATGGACTTTGTACATGATCAACTGGCGACAGGGCGCAAGATCCGCATCCTGACCGTCGTTGATACGTTCTCGCGGTATGTTCCAGTGCTTGATGCCAAGTTCAGCTATAAGGGCGAGGATGTGGTCACAACGCTAGATCGGGCCTGTCGCCAGACCGGCTACCCTAAGACGATCAGGGTCGATAACGGCAGCGAATTTATCTCCCGCGACATGGATCTTTGGGCCTATCAACGGAACGTTACGCTCGACTTCTCCCGACCCGGAAAGCCCACCGACAACGCCTACATCGAGGCCTTCAACGGCAAATTCCGGGCCGAATGCCTGAACGCCCACTGGTTCATGGGCCTTGAAGATACGGCCGAAAAGTTGGAGGCTTGGCGCAGAGACTACAACGAAGAAAGACCGCACAGCGCGATCGGGAACAAAGTCCCGGCATCGCTGATGAAATTGCCAGGCGTATCCAGCCCGTCTGTGTGATTAATACGCGGAAAATCTAGCCCAGACCGGGGACACTTTGGGTAGCACACCAAGTTTGGTCCAACTCTAAGCCAAACTGGAGGAAATTCTCGGTGGCAGGTCACTACCCATCTTCTTGATGGTCCAGATCGAACTCGCGCCAGACGGTGCATGGTCATATCACACCTGTCGCCAGAAGCAGCTCGTTGGGGCCGCTCCAGCCATTGGGGGTGGAGAATACGCCGAGCTGATCTTCGATCTCTGCCCAGGCTTGCGCGCGGGCGGAAGGGCTTAGGTGTGCCAGCAGGGCGACCACCGGCGCGCCGCTGTCACGGACGAAATCGGTATAGTGGCGCAGGCTGGGCAGGACCATCGGGGCCGGCATGCGGGTTGTCACGACATGTGAGAACCCGGCGCGGCCCAACGTCGCTGCCAGAAGCCCGGGTTTGCCGAGGCTGACCAGACTGCCCGACCGGTACGGATCGCCCGGTGTCGCCCCGGCGTGCGTGGCTGCCACACGCATCATGATGGCAAGGCATGGATTGCTGCCGATGTCCGAAAAGACCAGCGCCGCCAACCGCGCGCCCGGTTTCAGGATGCGCCGAATTTCGCGCAGCGCCACGGCTGGACGCGGCATCAGCATAAGACCAAGCCGACAGATCGCGGCATCGAAGCTGGCATCGTCCAGCGGCAGGCGTTCGGCGCTCGCCACGCAGGTATCGACGTTGCGCAGGCCTGCGGCGGACGCATTCGCAGCGGCATAGGCCAGAATCGCGGGCGAGATATCGGTTGCAAGCACGGCGCCTTCCGGGCCGACCCGAGTGGCAACATCCAAGGTCTGATCGCCAGCCCCTGCCGCCACATCCAGCACGCGCATCCCGGGCGAGATGTTTGCACATGATATCATGGCATCCGTGGCCAGCCGCAGCCAGCCTCGGATCAGCGGTGAATGTGCATTCCAGCCGGCGGCGGCCTGATCCCATTGCCGTGCCGCCGCCGCTTCCTGATCGGATCGCGCTGTGCGGATATCCATGTTTGGTGCTCCTGGCCAATACTAGTTGATGACCTCAAGAAACGGCGCTGCGGGGTCGCTGACGTAGAACATGACGACATGCGCCATTTCCGTGCTGCTGGGGTTCGTGCCGGTTACCCCGACATCGGGCAGCTCCACAAAGGCTTGCCCGGCCGCCACGGTTACCGGCTGCTGCCCGTCAAAGGTGAAGGTCATCGCGCCGTCCAGCACATAGGTCGTGACCGGAAAGCGGTGCGTGTGGTGGACCGTGATCTGGCCCGGGCCGACCTCTGCCGTCAAGACGCGGATTTCCTGATCCGCAGCCGACGGCATCCCCGCAACGTTGGCATCGAGGACCGCCTTTGGCAACGCCGCGAGGCTGGCATCGGCCGAGGCGAGAGCGGGGATCAGGGCGGCCGCGGCGACAAGCCTGATCAGGGAAGGAAGTGACATCATGGTGCTCCTTATGTGAAGAAAGATGCGACATCGGCGCGGGAACGGTCACAGCGTTTGAAAGCGGCGTGGCCAACTATGCGGACACCCTTGGGACCGATCGTGAAGTACGACGCGCACGCCGGGCCCAGAACCGGCCAGATGCAAGCGCGCCCAGTCCCGACAACAGAAGCGGCAAGGCAGCAGGAACCGGAACCGTCGGAAATTCGACCGGGGCGGACCGATAGTCATGGCCGCTAACGGCATCAAGAAACGCACCCGCAGTCGAGAAGTCGATGAACAGGTGCGCAGTGTTGCCATAATCCGCATAGGCCAAAGGGTGTGCGACCCCGGCATCGGCAAAGACCTCGAGGCCGAGCGATACGAAAATGCTGTCTCCGACGTACGAGTTGAATGCGTATTGGCCGTTCGCCGGGCGGTCGATGGCGTATAACGACCCGCCGAAGGCGCCGGTCGAGGTGATCGATGCAACGTTCAGATGCGTATAAGCCGGTCCAATTCCGGCATCGCCGGTCGAACTCCGCCAATCGCCACCGTGACCGTGCCATGAACCGGATCGCCCAGTTTCGCACCCGGCAGACCGATGCGCCCCATGTCGGAAAACCCGGCCTGGGCACGGGCGGACGCAACCGAGGTGACGTCACTGCCGCCGTCGCTGGCAAAGGCGGACAACCGCAGAAGACCAGGACCCGCGAAAGCGGATGCATGTGCGTCCAGGTCAGTCTGGCCGGCAAGAACACTGACGGACGACGGCCCGTAGGTTGGGTTGCCGATATTAAAGGTGGCTCCGACGGACGTATGGGCTTGGGCGTTCACACAAGTACCGGTATCGGGAAAGGTTGTCGGAGCGTAGGTCAGGCAGGTGGCGGAGAGTGCGAGCCCGGGGAGGAATACAACCGCTGTGGCAACACTGATCAGTCTGGGAAACGACATCACGCTGTTCCTCAAAAGAATGTTGAAGTTGGATAGTTTCTGCTAAACTCTTGAATAGTGAGGATACTGCGGCTGGCAGCGATCCGGCAGCAGCGTTTTTGGATGAGATTTCGTCAAATCTGCATAACCGGGCCGGGGCGTTTGCGGCCTTGGAGGAGCGCGTGCCGTGCTGGACTGGAACGATCTTCGGTATTTCCTGGCGGTCGCGCGAAGCGGCAGCACGCTGGCCGCGGCGCGCCTGATGAACAAAAGCCAGTCCACCGTGCACCGCCGGCTTGGCGAACTTGAAACGAGCCTCGGGCGGCCCTTGGTCAAGCGGCATCCGACTGGCTATCGGCTTACGCCTTTCGGGCTGGCGCTGTTGCCGTATGCCGAAGAGGTGGAACTTGCCGCAGGCGCGCTGGTGCAGCATCTGGAACGGCTGGCCCATGATGCGGGGAATATCGTCCGCCTGACGTGTCCCGAGCCGATCATGTATCTGATGACCAAATCCGGCCTGATCGACAAGTTCCACGAGTTGTATCCAGAACTTCGGGTCGAGTTCGTTCTGAGCGACAAATACATGGATCTGGCCAAGGGCGACGCCGATGTGGCGCTGCGGTCAGGCGATACCGACGACGGCGACCTGATCGGCCGCAAGATCGCCAATTCCCTTTGGGCCGTTTTCGCCAGCAGGTCTTTCGTGGAGCTGAATGGAAAACCGGAAGATGTTGACGCGATCCGCAACTTTCCGATCGTAGCGCTGGATGCTTCGATGGCGGGCCACCGCCTGACGCAGTGGCTGGCAGAGATTGCGCCGCAGGCGGTGATCGCATCGCACAACACATCAATTCTTGGCCTGATCAGTTCGGTCAAGGCGGGCCTGGGCATCGCTGCGTTGCCGATGGCGCTTGGCGACAAGGAGCCCGAGCTTGTCCGCGTTCTTGGCCCGGTGCCGGAACTGACACGCCCGTGGCGCATCCTCGCCCATCCCGATGTTCGCACGACCCCCCGCGTTGCGGCTTTCTTCGATTTCATCGGGGCCGAAACGGAAGCGCTGCGACCGATCCTGACGGGATAAGCCACGCCGATGGCAACGGGCCAGTTGGCAGCGGGGCCAGCGAATTGAGTTCGCCGCCGATTTGGCATTGGTTGATTTCAGTCAAAGAACCGTGCCTGCGACCGGGGCCATAGTGCGGCCTGAACGTCCTCTCTTTTATGTCTGGAAACTGACCCATGGCCCAAAACCCGCTTGAGCCTCTCTTCAACCCGACATCCATCGCGGTCTTTGGCGCCAGCGAGTCTGGTCGCAGCGTTGGTTCCAAGCTGTTTTCCAATGTCTTGGCCGGTGGTTTCAAGGGCACGATCATTCCGGTAAATCCAAAGTACAAGACCGTGCGCGGGCTTCGTTGCTACCCGAGCATCAAGGACGTGGAGCAGGATATCGATCTTGCCGTCATCGCGACACCTGCTGCGGCCGTAGCGGGTATTCTGGAGGATTGCGGCGCGGTGGGGGTTCGAAATGCGATCGTGATTTCCGCGGGTTTTGGCGAGGCCGGCGAAGACGGCAAGGCCGAAGAAGCCAGGCTGTGCGAGGTTGCCAAGCGTGCGGGCGTGCGGTTTCTGGGGCCCAATTGCGTGGGGCTGGTGCGTCCGTGGATCGGAATGAACGCGACATTCCTGAAATCCGGCACGCCAGCGGGGCGTCTGGCGCTGGTTTCGCAATCTGGCGCGCTGTGTTCGGCGATCTCCGATTGGGCCGAGCCGAACCACCTTGGGTTCTCGGCGATCGTCTCGCTTGGGAATTCGGCGAATATCGGTTTTGGCGATGTTGCCCGGTTCCTTGCAACCGATCCGAAAACCGCAGCCATTCTGCTTTATGTCGAAGGTGTCCGGGATGCGCGAAGTTTCATCAGTGCGTTGCGCGGCGCGGCCCGGCTGAAGCCGGTTATCGTGCTGAAAGCCGGGCGCCATGCACAAAGCTCCAAGGCGGCGCATACGCATACCGGGGCGCTGATGGGCTCTGACGAGGTGTTTGACGCGGCGCTGGAACGTATCGGGGCGGTGCGGGCGCAGACGTTCGGCCAGCTGTTCGCGGCTGCCGAGATTCTGTCGCCGAACCGGCGATCGCGCGGCAACCGGCTGGGGATCATCACGAATGGCGGTGGCGCGGGTGTTCTTGCGGCCGACCGCGCTGGCGATCTTGGCGTCGATCTTGCTGCACCCTCCGACAAGACAATCGAGGCGCTGAACAAGGTGCTTTCGCCGTTCTGGTCGAAGGGCAATCCGATCGACATTCTGGGCGATGCCACGCCCGACCACTATGCCGCCGCCGTGAAAGCCTGCATCGAGGACAAGAATTTCGACGGCGTCATGGTGATGCTGACGCCGCAGGCGATGAGCGATGCGACCGAGGCGGCGAAGGCGGTGGTTGACGGCGGCGGCGGAAAAGACGCAAGAAACCGATCCTGGCGTGCTGGATGGGCGAGACATCTGTTGCCGAGGGGCGCGACTTGCTGAGCGCCAGCGGGATCCCCGATTTCACGACGCCGGAACGCGCGGTCGAGGCGTTTTCCTATCTTGCCGAACACAACCAGAACCGGCAGCTGGCGCTTGAAACACCGGGTCCGCTGTCTGATCTTGATCCTCCGGATATCGAGGGCGCGCGGATGATTCTTGTCGGCCGTGTTGGCGGATGGTCGTTCGATGCTGACCGATATTGAATCCAAGGCGATTCTGCGCGCATTTCGCATTCCGATCAACACGACGCTGGAAGCCGACAGCGCGGCCAAGGCGCTGATCGCGGCCGAAACCGTCGGCTTTCCGGTGGCGATGAAGATCAACTCGCCGCAGATCACGCACAAGTCCGACGTGGGCGGCGTGCGGCTGGGGATCATGAATGCGGCGGACCTGAGGCTTGCATTCACCCAGATCACCGAAACGGCAAAAGCGGCCCGGCCCGATGCCGAGATCCTTGGCGTGACGGTTGAAAAGATGGCGCAGGTTCAGGATGCGCGGGAACTGGTGATCGGGGCCAGCCGGGATCCGGTATTTGGCCCCGCAATCCTGTTTGGCGCAGGCGGCACGATGGTCGAGATCTTGCGCGACAGTTCGGTCGCCTTGCCGCCGCTGAATTCCGTTCTGGCCGGACGACTGATCAACCGAACCCGGGTGTCGCGATTGCTGGACGCTTTTCGCGATCGCGCCGCGGTGGACCGCAAAGCCGTGGTGGACGTTTTGCTGCGGGTTTCGGACATGGTCTGCGAATTGCCCGAAATCCAGCAACTTGACATCAATCCGCTTCTTGCAGGGCCGGCCGGAGCGCTTGCGGTTGACGCGCGCATTGTCGTGGCGCGGCCTCCGGCGCGGGCTGGCCGGCATGATCACATGGCCATCACGCCCTATCCCAGACATCTGGTCCAGACGGTCCATCTTGACAATGGAACGCCGCTGATCATCCGCCCGATCCGCCCCGAGGATGCCGATAGCGAACAAGCCTTCGTCAGCCAGCTTTCGGCGGAAACGAAAGAGCTTAGGTTCATGGGGTCGATAGCGCAACTGACGCCAACGATGCTGGCCCAGTTCACGCAGATCGACTATAGCCGCGAAATGGCGCTGATCGCCGTCACCGTCGAAAATGGCGTTGAAACACAACAGGGCGTGGCCCGCTACTCGATCAATTCCGATGAAACCAGCTGCGAGTTTGCGATCGTCGTGTCTGATCAGTTGCAGGGCCAGGGCATTGGAACAACGCTGATGAAAGCGTTGATGGAAGCCGCGCGATCGCATGGTCTTACGGTCATGCAAGGCACTGTACTTGCAAAGAATTCCAGCATGCTTCGGTTGATGGAAGACCTTGATTTCTCGGTCAAGCGTGTGCCGGACGACAGCAGCGTGTTTGCGGTGCAGCGTTGGCTGTGAACATCTTCTAGCGCAGGATTTTGGAAACCATGCTGGCTATCATTTCGCATCCGGATTGCCTGTTGCACGATGCCGGGCCCTATCATCCCGACACGCCCGAGCGGCTGGAGGCGATCAACAATCAGATCATCATGTCCGGTCTCGATTTCATTGCGCGCCACTACGACGCGCCCCTCGCCAGCCAGCAACAACTGCAACGCGTTCACGACGCAGAGTATGTGCAGCGGGTCTTTGCCATGGCCCCGACAGAGGGATCGGTGGAAATCGACGGTGACACGGTGATGTCACCCGGCACCCTGAACGCCTCGTTAAGGGCGGCGGGCGCCGGCATTCTTGGCGTCGACCTTGTGATGAAGGGCGAGGCGTCGCCGGCGTTTTGCATGGTGCGCCCGCCGGGGCATCACGCAGAGCACGACAAGGCGATGGGCTTTTGCCTGTTCAACAACATCGCTGTTGCGGCCGGGCATGCGATGGCCGAGCATGGCCTTGATCGCGTGGCGATCGTGGATTTCGACGTGCATCACGGCAACGGCACCGAGGACATCTTCAGGCAGGATGACCAGGGTGCTGTTCTGCTCTAGCTTTCAGCATCCGTTCTATCCCTACACCGGCCACGCATCGGATACGCGCAACCTGATCGATGTGCCGATGGTCAACGGAACAAACGGTGCCTCGTTTCGAAAGGCGATTGCCCAGCACTGGCTGCCCGCACTGTCGGAATTTGACCCGCAACTGGTGCTGATATCGGCAGGTTTCGATGCGCATTATCTGGATGACATGTCCGGGGTGAAGCTGACCGAGGCGGATTTCAGTTGGATATCAGGCGAATTGTCGAAGATCGCAAAGACGCATTGCGAGGGGCGCATCGTCTCTATGCTGGAAGGCGGGTACGAGCCCGCAGCGCTGGCGCGCAGCGTCGTCAGCCACCTGAAAGCGCTGATCGGCTGATCCGGCGCCCTTGGGGCCAAGGCAGCTTGGGTTCAACCGGATGCGGCGGTCAAGGTGGCCGGTCGCGATATGGAAATCACCCGCTGGCGCAAGAAGTGGCGCGCATTGCCTTGTTCCCTTGCGCGGGGCACTCTACATCAGGCGGATGAAACGCTGGATTCCATTTATAAAATCCGACCCTGTTGTGTCGGTGTTGCGTCTTGAAGGCACGATATCTTCTGCCTCGCGCGGCATCATGCTGAACGATACCGGCCTTGCGCCGATCATCGAGCGCGCCTTCCGGCGCCGCAAGCCGGACGCCGTGGCGCTGGTGATCAACTCTCCGGGCGGCTCGCCGGTGCAATCTTCGCTGATCGCGGCGCGGATCCGGCGGCTGGCCGACGAAAGCAAGATCCCGGTCTATGCTTTCGTCGAGGATGTCGCGGCATCGGGCGGCTACTGGCTGGCGTCGGCGGCGGATGAGATATGGCTGGATCCAAGCTCGATCGTCGGATCGATCGGAGTGATCTCTGCGAATTTCGGCCTGCACGAATTCATCGACCGTCACGGGATCGAGCGGCGTGTCTACACTGCGGGCAAGTCGAAAAGCACGCTGGATCCGTTCGAGCCGGAAAAGCCCACCGATGTGAAGCGGCTGAAGGCGATCCTGAACCAGATGCACGTCACCTTCATCGACCAGATCAAGCGCCGGCGCGACACCAAGCTGGCGGATAGCCCGGATCTGTTCACCGGTGAGTTCTGGATCGGCCAGACCGGCGTTGATCTGGGGCTTGCCGATGGCATCGGGCATCTGGTGCCGAAGATGAAAGAGCGTTTTGGCGACAAGGTAAAACTGGTGCCTTACTCGCAAAAGCGGCCGCTTCTGTCGCGCTTCGGGGTGCGCATGGTCGAGGATGCGCTGGGCGCGGTCGAAGAGCGCGCGCTTTATGCGCGCTACGGGCTGTAGGCCTTGGTCAAGACGGTTTCCCTTTTCCTGATCGGCATCCTTGTGCTGGCGATGTTCGGCAAGCTGCGCTTTCCCGGGCAAAAACGCTTGCAGGCCGCCAAATGCAACAAATGCGGGCGCTATCGGATCGGCAAGGCCGGGTGCACGTGCGAGCGAAAACAATAGGGTCGTGATGGATTTCGCGCTGGCTGGTATTGGTCTGGTAATCCTTGTTGTGGCCGGCGACGTGCTGGTGCGCGGGGCGGTCAACCTGAGCCTGCGTCTGGGTATTCCAGCGCTGATCGTCGGGTTGACCATTGTTGCCTTCGGCACCTCGGCGCCTGAATTGCTGGTCTCGGTACAGGCCGTGCTGGAGGACGTGCCGGGCATTGCAATCGGCAATGTCGTTGGCTCGAACATCGCCAATGTCCTGCTGGTGCTGGGCCTGCCGGCGATGTTGTTCGGGATGAACACCTCGCGCTGCAACAGCCGCGAAAGCTATGCCCAGATGGTCATGGTGTCGGTCCTGTTTCTTGGGCTTGCCGTGTTTGGTGCCCTGACATGGGTAACGGGGCTGCTGCTTTTGGCGATCTATGCCGGGATCCTGCTGAACGAGGTCCGCAACGCGCGGGCGCACCGCGCAGAATATGGCGAGGTGACGCTGGAAGGCGCCGACCCGCACATGGCCTGGTGGAAGATCATGGCCTTTCTGGCGGTGGGCCTTGTCGGCTTGCCGATCGGGGCCGATATGCTGGTCGACAGCGCCACCTCGATCGCCCGGTCCTTCGGGATCAGCGAAACGGTGATCGGCCTGACACTGGTCGCGGTCGGCACGTCGCTGCCCGAACTGGCAACAACGCTGGTCGCCGCGATGCGCCGCCAGGCCGATGTGGCGCTTGGCAACGTCATCGGCTCGAACATCGCAACATCTCTGGCGATCCTCGGCATCGCGTCGCTGTTCGGCACGATCCCGATCCCGGACCGAGATTCTGCCAGTTCGACATGTGGGTGATGCTGGCCGTGGCGCTGCTGATCCTTCCCGTTCGCTTATCTCAAGAAAGATATCTCGCGCCTCTCGGGGCCGTCTTGACCGCAGGTTATGTCGGCTATGTAGTGGTGCTGCTGATATGACGGAGCAGGCGCAGATGCCGAACAGGCGGGCATTGGTGACCGGGGCCGGGAAACGGTTGGGGCGGGCGATGGCGCTGTGCCTTGCGGACCGCGGCCATGACGTGGCGGTGCATTACGCCACGTCGCGGGCCGAAGCCGAAGCGGTGGCCGAAGAGATCCGGGCGCTGGGCCAGCGGGCGGTGACGCTGCAGGCCGATCTGCTGGACGAGGCATCAGACGCAGGCACTGATGGGACAGGCCGCCGAAGGGCTGGGCGGGCCGATCACGGTGCTGGTCAACAATGCCTCGATCTTCGACTATGACAACATCCACGACCGCCACCCGCGAAAGCTGGGACCGCCATATCGGATCGAACCTGCGCGCGCCCTTCGTGCTGACGCAGGCGCTGGCCGCGCAGATCCCCGATGCCCGAGCGACGACGCGAACGGAGAGCTGGTGGCGCAGGGCCTGGTCGTCAACATGGTCGATCAGCGGGTGCGACAAGCTGACGCCGGAATTCATGACCTATACGATTGCCAAGATGGGACTTTGGGCGTTCACCCAGACGGCGGCACAGGCACTGGCGCCCGAAGATTCGGGTGAACGCCATCGCGCCGGGGCCGACGATGATCGGCGCGCGCCAGTCCGCGGAACACTTCGCCAAGCAGCGCGCCGCCACGATTTTGCAGCGCGGCGCGAACCCCGAAGATATCGTGGCAGCACTGCGCTATCTTCTGGACGCGCCCGCCGTCACGGGACAGCTGCTGTGCGTCGATGGCGGCCAGCACCTGGGCTGGCAGACCCCGGATGTGATCGGTCGGAATAGCCAACTGCGACAATATCGCTGCATGGGGGCTTGACTTGTGCACCTTCGCCGACATCCGTCACGAAACTGTTACGAATTTGCTAATGTTATCAATTATTTGCCGATTGGTCAAAATAATACCATTTAATAACAATGGCTTATGGTGCTGCCTAATTTTTAGGCAAACCAACGAAGCCAGCCGAATATAAAGAGAAATTCCGGATGCCCAAATCTTACCACCAGAGTTATCCACAGATTTCGTGGACAGGTTTCCTCTTGAACCACGCCGATATAAGGTTGCAGCCAAACAAGGAATCACTCGGCCCGCGACATGCCCGACGACACGCGAAAACAGAAGCCGCGGAAAATCGCCACCGGCCACGCTCGCGTGGCGGGATATCTGAACACGCTGGACAACTCGCCCGGCGTGTACCGGATGCTCGATGACAAGGGCGCGGTGCTTTATGTCGGCAAGGCGCGGAACCTGAAGAAGCGGGTGTCGAACTACGCCAAGCCCGGCGGGCATTCCGGCCGCATCGCGCGGATGATCTCCGAAACCGCCTCGATGATGTTCCTGACGACGCGGACAGAGACCGAGGCGCTGCTGCTTGAACAGAACCTGATCAAGCAGCTCAAGCCGCGCTACAACGTGCTGCTGCGCGACGACAAGAGCTTTCCCAACATCCTTGTCGCCAAGGATCACGCCTTTCCGCAGATCAAGAAGCATCGCGGCGCGAAGACCGAAAAGGGCAGCTATTACGGCCCCTTCGCCAGTGCGGGTGCGGTCAACCGGACGCTGAACCAGTTGCAAAAGGTGTTCCTGCTGCGCAACTGCTCGGATGCGATGTTCGAGAGCCGCACCCGCCCCTGCCTGCTTTACCAGATCAAGCGCTGCTCCGCGCCCTGCGTCGGCTATGTCTCGGAGGCCGACTATGCGCGCTCTGGTCGCCGATGCCGAGCGGTTCCTGCAGGGCAAATCGACCAAGGTGCAGAACAAGCTGGCCGCCCAGATGGAGCGTGCCAGCGAAGCGATGGAGTTCGAGCGCGCCGCCGCCCTGCGCGACCGTATCCGGGCGCTGACGCAAGTGCAGCAGGCGCAGGGCATCAACCCGCGCGGCGTGGCCGAGGCCGACGTGATCGCGCTGCATATGGATGGCGGACAGGCCTGCGTGCAGGTGTTCTTCATCCGCGCGCATCAGAACTGGGGCAACCGCGATTACTATCCCCGCACCGGCTCGGGCGCCGAAGCCGCCGAAGTGCTGGAGGCCTTCATCGGCCAGTTCTACGACACCAAGGAACCGCCGCGACTGATCCTGCTGTCGCATCCGATCGAGGACGCTGACCTGATGACAGAGGCGCTGAGCCAGAAGGCCGGGCGCAAGGTGGAAATTGCCGTGCCGCAGCGGGGCGAGAAGGCGGAACTGGTGATGAACGCCGCGCGCAACGCCCGCGAAAGCCTGGCGCGCAAGATGTCGGAAAGCGCGACCCAGACCAAGCTGCTGGCCGGGCTGGCCGAAGCCTTCGATCTGGACGCGCCGCCGCAGCGGATCGAGGTCTACGACAACTCGCATATTCAGGGCACCAATGCGGTGGGCGCGATGATCGTCGCAGGGCCGGACGGGTTCATCAAAAGCCAGTACCGCAAGTTCAACATCAAGGGCGAAGACCTGACCCCCGGCGACGATTTCGGCATGATGAAAGAGGTCCTGACCCGCCGCTTCAACCGCCTTCTGAAGGAAGACCCCGACCGGCAAGGCGACACCTGGCCCGACCTGTTGCTGATCGACGGCGGCGCCGGGCAGGTCAGCGCCGTGGCCGAGATCATGCGCGAACAGGGGGTCGAGGATATCGCCGATGATCGGCGTCGCCAAGGGCGTCGACCGCGACGCCGGGAAAGAGGAATTCCACCGCCCCGGCAAGCGCCCGTTCGCGCTGCGCCACAATGATCCGGTGCTCTACTTCGTCCAGCGCCTGCGCGACGAGGCGCACCGCTTTGCCATCGGCACCCACCGCGCCAAACGCGCCAAGGCGATCGGTGCGACGCCGCTGGACGATGTGCCCGGCGTCGGCGCCACCCGCAAACGCGCGCTGCTGGCGCATTTCGGCAGCGCCAAGGCGGTGTCGCCGCGCCGGACTGGCCGATCTCAAGGCGGTCGAGGGGATTTCGGACACGATCGCCGAGACGATCTATGACTTCTTCCATGACAAGGGCTGACGCGGTTAAGGCTGTCATCCGCATGAAATGGACGATCCCGAATATCCTGACGATTCTGCGGTTGCTCGCAGCACCCGGTGTCGCGGTCATGTTCCTGTATTTCAACCGCCCCTGGGCGGACTGGTTCGCGCTGGTGCTGTTTCTGGGCGCGGCGGTCACCGATTATTTCGACGGCTACCTGGCGCGCGCTGTGGCGGCAGGAAAGCCGCTTCGGCGCGATGCTCGACCCGATTGCCGACAAGGCGATGGTGGTGATCGCGCTTCTGGTGATCACGGGTATTTCCGGGATGAACCCATGGATCCTGCTGCCCGCGACCGATCATCCTGTTCCGCGAGGTCTTTGTTTCGGGCTTGCGCGAATTTCTGGGCGCGACTGCCGGGACGTTACAGGTGACCAAACTGGCGAAGTGGAAAACCACGGCGCAGATGATCGCGATCGCGGTGCTGTTTGGCACACAGGCTTTTCGAGCATTATTTTGGAATGCAGGTCTTTGGCATGGACGATGACCTGATCAGCGCCATCCTGATGCGGTCAGGAAGAGGATCGTGTTGGGCATTGCGTGGAAATACAACGGCATGCTGTGGCAGCTGTACCGGTGGCGTCGTGCCTGTTGTGGGTTGCCGCGATCCTGACACTGTTGACCGGCTGGGATTATTTCCGCAAGGCGCTGCCCTATCTGCGCGACGAGGAGTGCGGCATGATCGACGTGGTTTATTTTGCATGGGTCCGCGAACGGATCGGGCTGCCGAAAGAGCGGATCGAGACCGATGCCGGAACCGTGGCCGATCTGGTCGAGGAGTTGCGCGCACCGCGAAGATCGCTATGCAGGCGGCATTCGCCGATCTTTCGGCCCTGCGGGTCGCCGTCGATCAGGAACTGACCGATTTCGACGCGCCCTTGGCCGGTGCCCGCGAAGTGGCGTTTTTCCCGCCGATGACCGGGGGCTGAGGGTCGTGACGGTCCGGGTTCAGCAAGCCGCCTTCGATCTCGGGGCAGAGCTTGCCGGCGTTTGCACAGGACCGCACCGATATGGGGGCCATCGTCACCTTCACCGGCGTGGTGCGGGATGCGACGGGCGGCTTGGACGCATATGCTGATCGAGCATTATCCGGCGATGACGCAATCGGCGATCGAGAAGATCGAGGCAGAAGCCGTCAGCCGCTGGAACCTTGGCGACAGTCTGATCATCCACCGCTACGGGCGCATTGGCCCCCGGTGACCAGATCATGATGGTCGCCACCGCCGCCCCGCACCGAGCGATGCCTTTCAGGCGGCCGAGTTCCTGATGGATTACCTGAAATCGCGCGCGCCGTTCTGGAAGAAGGAAGTCACCCGAGACGGTGCAAGCTGGGTTGCGGCCAAGGACCGAAGACGAGGACGCGCTGAAACGCTGGTAGGCGTCAGGCGTTGCTGGTCATGCGCTCGATATGAGAGCGCAATTCTTCAGCCTCGTGGCGCGCATCGCGCAGCCCGTCCATCGCGGCGCGCAGTTCGGCCTCGGTCTGGGTCAACTGGTTGCGTCATCTCAGCTTCGCGCTGCTGATAGAAGGTGACGGCCTGATCGCGCTGCTCTTCGGCCTCATGCAGCTGATGCGCCATGTGGTCGATCTCGCTCATGTCCGATTGTGACACCCGCATGAAGCGGTGCACCAGCCAATGCGCGAACCACCCCAGCATGAACGCCACGAAAAGGATGATGGCGGTTGCGATGACGAATTCAGTTCTGTTCATCCGGGCTCTCTGTCTGGTCCGTGTCGGGCGCAGGGTCTTGCGTCGGTTTCGTCTTCAGTGGCGGCGGTATCGCCCGCTGTCTCGGGCGCACCCTCTTCTTCCGGCAAGATGAGCCTGAATTCAATACGCCGGTTCGCCTCGCGGCCTTCTTCGGTACCATTGTCGGCGATCGGATCGGCCTCGCCATAGCCCTTGGCGTTCAGGTTCGAGGTCAGAACACGGCGCGCCAGCAGGGCGTTCAACACCGCATCGGCACGCGCCTGGCTTAGCGTCTCGTTCATCACCTCGCGGCCCTGACTGTCGGTGTAGCCCGCGATTTCCATCGGGAAATCGGTGCAGTCCTTCATAATTTCCGCGATCTTGTCGACGGTTTCACGCGACTCGCCGTCGATATCGGCGGACCCCGGATCAAATGTGATCTTGCGGACAGCAAGCACCTGATTGATCTGCTTGGCGCAGTCCTCTGCCGTCGGCAGGTTCAGCACCGGATCAAGCTTGGGCTCGTAGGTCACGTTGATCCGAAAATCCTCGGCCTCGCCCAATTTTTCCGACAGGATGCGCGATATTTCGGCGCTGGCCTCTGGATCGCCGGTGGTGCCGCGGATCTCGACCACATCGGGTTGCATCACCACGCTGCCGTTGTTCAGGAATCCCAGCACCTGCAACGAGGCCAGAACCCGTGTCGACCAGCCCCGACGGCAAGGTATCGTCGAGCCTCATTGACCCGGTCACCTGAGCGCTGCCGAAATTGGCGCGCGCAAAGCTTTCGGCAGCGACGCGGGCGCGGTCGTCGGGAATGCGGCCGCGCAATTGCACCTCGCCCTCGGGGCTGAGCGTGGCGATGAATTCGGGCGGGCCGCTGCCCTCGCCGGTGCCGTCGATCTTGACCGGTTCGGGCAGGACGGCATGCAACGAGAAGACATCCGGCAGCGCCGCCGTCAATTCGCCCGACGATATCGTCGAAGGTGGCTTGCGGGGTGGTTTCGGGCGCCACCAGAGTGACATCGGCGTCACTGAAGGTGATCGAGCCGCCACCCAGTTCCGCCAGCTTGCGGATGCCGATGACGACGGCCTCGTCCCATGTCGGGCTGGGGATGCCCAGACCGATTGTGCAGCTGACCTTGCCTTGCAGGCCCGGCCTCGGCGGCGGCATGCAGGATCTTGGCGCGCCCGGTTTCGGTATCGGTCGAGCAGGCGTCGAACCGGGCCCCGCGCTCGTCGATCAGGAAGCGCAACGTAAACGGCGTGATGACCGGGCGGGGGGCGGTGATTTCCACGCTTAGCGGAACCTGATCGGGCGCATTGCGCGCGAACTCGGCCTCTAGCCGCCGTTTCTCGGCGGCACTATCGCTAATGGCCTTTAGGTCAATCCGATCGGCCGCGATCGAGATTTTCGAGCGTGGCAGCTTGGCCAGCGCGTCCAATCCGAACTCCAACGCGCTGTCCCACTCTGCCGGGGCCGGATAGTCGGCGATTTCCATCAGGTCGGTGACCTGCGTTTCGCCCGGCCAGATTCGCTGATCCGGTCCAACGTCGCCTCGCGGTCCATGGTCGCCGGGATCAGCCCGATCAACGAGATGCCGTCGTCGTTGCGCAGAATCTCGATGGAAAAGCGCGGCGGCACGATGGGTTCGGGATCGGCGACATCCATCATGTCGATCACCCGCGCGGCATCGACCATGGTGCCCGCCAGGCTGAGCGCGCGGAACCGTGTCGCTTCGTCCGGGGCCGAGCCGCGCAGGATGCACCTGTAGCCCGTCAACCTCGACATCGACCCAGCCGTAACCGTTCAGATCGAGCACCCGGTGAACATCCTGCTGGGATCGCGTCTCGATCGCCGAGACCGCGATGACCGAGGTAACCGTGGCCAGAACAGCGGCAAGCCCGAGGGCGATGAGGACTGGAAGGAAAGGTCTGAAGGCGCATTCAACTCGGACTATCCCGGAAACTGGTTCCTAACTAGGGCCTCGACCGTCCTGCCGCAATCACAGCGCGCTGGCAATGGCGACAAACAGCGCAGGGATCAGCCCGGCATTGCGGTTCGATCGGAATAGCCGCATGCAGAGGGCCGGATCGTCGATGTCGAGCGTGCGGATCTGCCACGCCAGATGCCAGCCAAAGCGCCCAGGGCCCGCCCAGCGCGACGAGCCAGAGCCAGCGGATTGGCGGCAGGCAGCAGCGCCAGTAAGATCGCCAGCGTCATCAGACAGAACGGCGGCGACCAGAAACCAGCGCAGCCAGCGGTATGTCGCTGTGCCAAACAGGCGCGCGGTGGATTTAACGCCGATCAGCGCGTCGTCCTCCTTGTCCTGATGCGCATAGATCGTGTCGTAGAACAGCGTCCAGGCGATGCCGGAAAGATACAAGGACCACCGGTGGCCAATCGAGGCTGCCCGTCACCGCCGCCCAGGCCAATAGCGCACCCCAGTTGAACGCCAGCCCCAGAAACACCTGCGGCCACCAGGTGAACCGCTTGGCGAACGGGTAAATCACCACCAGCACCAGCGAGGCTGACGCCCAGCATGATCGCGGTAATGTGAAAGGTCAGCAGGATCGCAAAGGCCACCAGCGCCTGTAGCGCCAGCCACACCCCGGCCTGCCGCACCGAAACCTGCCCCGAGGGAATCGGCCGCGACCGGGTGCGCGCCACCGTCGCGTCGAAGTTGCGGTCGGTGATGTCGTTCCAGGTGCAGCCCGCGCCGCGCATCAGCCAGGCCCCGATGCCGCACCCGACCAGAACCCATGCCTCGCGCAGCCCGAACGCACCTTGCGACGCCGCAGCCAGAAATGCGCCCCACCAGCACGGCAACAGCAACAGCCACGTGCCGATCGGCCGGTCCGCCCGCGACAGCCGCAGATAGGGCCGCGACCAGACCGGGGCAAGACGATCGACCCAGTTGCCCGTGACGGCGTCGGAAACCTGTCCTTCGGTCTCTGGCGTATTTCCGGTGACGGTCATAGATTGCCTTTCATGACGGGCGCAAAAATCAGGCTGTATGTAGATCACCCGCTTGGGGCGGGGCAATCGGTTCCTCTGACGCGGGAGCAGGCGCACTATCTTTTTGGCGTGATGCGGCTGGCGAAGGGCGCGCATGCTGCTGCTGTTCAACGGGCGCGATGGCGAATATCTGGCACAGGTGGCAGAGGCCGGCAAACGTGGCGGCGTGCTGCGCTGTCTGCGAGCAGACCCGCCCGCAGCGGATGCCGCCCGACCTGTGGCTGCTTTTCGCGCCGATCAAGAAGGCGCGCACCGATTTCATCGTCGAGAAAGCGGTCGAGATGGGCGTCGCGCGCATCCTGCCGGTGCAGACCGAATTCACCAATTCCGAGCGCATCCGGCAGGACAGGCTGCAAGCCCATGCCGTGGAGGCCGCCGAGCAATGCGGCGCCACCTTCGTGCCGCCGGTCGAGGGCCTTGCAGAAACTCGACCGGTTGCTTGACGGACTGGCCCGAAGGGCCGGCAGCTGTTGTTCTGCGACGAGGCGCGGGCTGGCACGAAGGACACGCTGGCCAAGGCAACGCGCGGCCCATGGGCGATTTTGATTGGACCCGAGGGCGGTTTCAGCGACAATGAGCGAGAGCGGCTTGGAAATTTGCCGAGAATGACACAGATTAGCCTAGGTCCGCGCATTCTGCGGGCCGATACAGCCGCCGTCGCGGCGCTTGACCCTGTGGCAAAGTACACTCGGTGATTGGTGATGCAGTTTGTACGACCTGAACTGAAAGAGGCGATTTGGCGATGCCGTGAGGCGATTCATTGGCGTGTTCGTCTCGATCCTGGGGATGTACTGGGCCATTGCCGGCTGACGGCATCCTGCAGATCATCGGCACTTCGCTGACCATCGCCGGGGCGCTGCTGTTCTTCGCCGGCATCCAGCGCGCACGTTTTCGCACCGGAAGTGGCGGCGCGGGGGTCGTGCATGTCATGGAAGGCCAGGTCGCTTATTATGGCCCTTACGAAGGTGGCGCCATGGCCGTCGCCGAGCTGACGAAGGTCGAGCTGGACCCCACGACCAAGCCGGTCTCGCAATGGATACTGCACGATCCGCACTCTCCGCCCTTGCGCATTCCCACCAATGCCGAAGGCGCCGAGGCGCTGTTTGACGTCTTTGCCGGGCTCGAAGGAATTCAGACCGAACGGATGCTGACAGAGCTGACAGGCACCCCGGACAGACAGGTCGTGATCTGGCAGGCAGCAGCGCCCGCCCTGCATTGACTTCGCCGCTCTTTCGCACCAAGCCTTGCCCGACCCTGAAGCCAAGCAAGTCCGGAGCGCGAATATGTCCATCCCCCAGTCCGGCGGCGGGCCGATCGACGCGGCACGAGCAGCTGGCCGAGTATCTGGCCGCTGGCTGCAAGCCCAAGAAAGATTGGCGCATCGGCACCGAGCACGAGAAATTCGGCTATTGCAAGGACACGCTGTTGCCGCTGCCCTATGACGGGCCGCGCTCGATCAAGGCGATGCTCGAGGGCTTGCGCGACGGCTTTGGCTGGCAGCCGATTCTGGAAGGCGGCAACATCATCGGGCTGGTCAAGGACGGTGCCAATGTCAGCCTCGAACCGGGCGGACAGCTGGAACTGTCCGGCGCGCCGCTGGAGACGATCCACCAGACCTGCGACGAGGTGAACGAGCACCTGCGCGAGGTTAAGACCGTCGCCGACAAGATCGGCGCGCGGTTCATCGGGCTGGGGGCCGCGCCGATCTGGACGCATGAGCAGATGCCGCTGATGCCCAAGGGCCGTTACAAGCTGATGGATGCCTACATGCAAAAGGTCGGCACCCACGGCACCCAGATGATGCGCCGGACCTGCACGGTTCAGGTGAATCTCGATTTCGGGTCAGAGGCCGACATGGTGCAGAAGATGCGCGTGGCGCTGGCTTTGCAGCCGGTGGCGACCGCGCTTGTTCGCCAACTCGCCGTTCTTCGAGGGCAAGCTCAACGGCCACAAGTCCTGGCGCGCCCGGATCTGGCGCGATCTTGATCCCAGCGCGCACCGGCATGCTGCCGTTCGTGTTCGAGGACGGCTTCGGGTTTGAGCAATACGCCGACTGGGTGCTCGATGTGCCGATGTATTTCGTCTACCGCGACGGCAAGTACATCGACGCGCTGGGCCAGTCATTCCGCGATTTCCTGAAGGGCGAACTGCCCGCTTTGCCCGGCGAAAAGCCGACCCTGTCGGATTGGGCCGATCACCTGACCACCGTCTTCCCCGAGGCCCGGCTGAAGAAATTCATCGAGATGCGCGGTGCCGATGGCGGCCCGTGGCGACGGCTGTGCGCGCTGCCCGCCTTCTGGGTCGGGCTGACCTATGACCAGACCGCACTCGATGCCGCATGGGATCTGGTCAAGGGCTGGGATGCCGAAACCCGCGAGGCGTTGCGGGTTGCCGCGTCAGTCGACGGACTTGCAGGCGAAGGTCAACGGCATCAGCATGCATGAGCTGGCGCGCGAGGCCGTTGCGATTTCCGAGGCCGGTCTGAAAGCCCGCGCCATGCCCGGTGCGGGCGGCATGGTGCCGGACGAGACGCATTTCCTGAACGCGCTCAAGGAAAGCGTGGAAACCGGCATGGCCCCTGCGGATGAGTTGCTGGAGCATTACCACGGCGACTGGAACGGCGACCTGACCCGCGTCTATGCCGAGTATTCCTACTAGGACCAGCCGATCAGTCTTTGCGCGCCACAGACGGGATCGACGAGCGATGCGCGAATTCCTCGTCGCCCCCTGATGCGCCTTCCAGCGGATCCGGTCCGAACCGGTTCGGGCCGTCGGTGCCCACAGTCGCGTACCAGATGATCAGGATGATCCAGCCGATCAGCGGAATCAGCCACAGCCACCACCACCAGCCGGACCGGTCGGTATCGTGCAGACGGCGAACCGCGACCGAAATGCTTGGAAGAAACATGATCAGGCCAAAAATCCCGCCAAGCACTGCTGGCATTGTCGCTCGCCCACCCAAACAGGATCGAATCGACGATGCCCAGAACAATGCTGCCGAGGATATTGAACAGCACGAAGTACCAGAATTCGGATCGCTGGGCGCGTCCGGTGAAGACTACATACTTCTGAAAACAGGTCCGGACGGCGGTTGAGAAATCCATTTCGCAACTCCTTGCTGCTATTTCTTCTGCCCAATTTTCGGTTCAGTGCGGTCCAGAAGTCGTTTGATATTGGCACCATGGCGATAAAAAATCAAAGCGGCCAGTAGCAGAACCAGAACCGCGCCCTGCCGGTGATAGAAAACGTAAGTATAGACCGGGGCCAATGCCGCCGCGACCAGAGCCGCCAGCGACGAATAACGCATGGTGATGGCAACGATCAGCCAGGTCACGCAGGCGGCCAGCCCGACCGGGAATGAAAGCGCCAGAAGGGTGCCAAGGAACGTCGCCACGCCTTTGCCGCCGTTGAACTTCAGGAACACCGAATAAAGGTGCCCGAGCATCGCAAACAGGCCCGCCAGCCCTGCCGCATCCTCTCCGACCAGCGCCCGTGCCACAAGCACCGCCACAGCACCTTTTCCCGCATCCAGTACAAGCGTCAGCACGGCGGCCAGCTTGTTGCCGGTGCGCAGCACATTCGTGGCGCCGATGTTGCCCGACCCGATCTTGCGGATGTCGCCCAGCCCGAACGCCCGCGCCATTACTATCCCGAACGGGATCGATCCCAGCAGATAGGCCGCTGCCGCAACCACGATATAGATCATCCGAACACCCGTTTCCCGCCCACCCAGGTTCCAAGCACCTTGCCCTGCATCCGCTGCCCGTCAAAGGGGGTGTTCTTGGATTTCGAGTGCAGCTTGAAGCGGTCCAGCACGAAGGGCGCGTCCGCGTCGAACAGCACCAGATCGGCAGGCGCACCAACGGCCAGCCGACCCTGCGGCAGACCCAGCCGCTTCGCCGGGTTCAGCGCCAGCGCGCGGAACAGTTGCGGCAGGGTGATCGCCTCGGCATGATAAAGGCGCAACGCGGCGGGCAGCAGGGTTTCCAGCGCCACCGCACCGCTGGCGGCCTCCTCGAACGGCAGGCGCTTGCTTTCCTCGTCCTGCGGCGTGTGCATCGAACTGATGATGTCGATCAGGCCCGAAGCCACGGCCTCGACCATCGCGACACGGTCATCCTCGGACCGAAGCGGCGGCTTGACCTTGAAGAAGGTGCGGTAGTCGCCGACGTCCAGTTCGTTCAGCGTCAGGTGGTGGATGCTGACACCGGCGGTCACATCCAGCCCGTTGGCCTTGGCGCGCTCCAGCCGGGGCAGCGACCGGGCGCTGGTGATCTGGTCGGCGTGATAGCGCACGCCGGTCATCTCGACGAGCGCAAGGTCACGGTCCAGTCCCATCCGCTCGGCCATTGGCGAGACCTGCGGCAGACCGCGCAACGACGCGAACTTACCGCTGGTGGTGCAGGCCCCTCGCGACAGTCCCGGATCCTGCGGGTGGCCGATGATCAGCGCATCCAGTGACCGCGCGTACGTCAGGCAGCCGCGAGGCGACCTTGGTATCCTCGACCACATGATCGCAATCGGTGAAGGCCACGGCACCGGCGTCCAGCATGAAGCCGATCTCGACCATCTCGCGGCCGGCGCGGTCACGGGTCAGCGCCGACATGTGCAGCACGTTGACGGCAGAGGCCGCAGCCGCGCGCCGGGTGACGAATTCCAGCAGTTCTGGATTGTCGATGGCGGGGGTCGTGTCGGGCCGGGTGACCATCGTGGTGACGCCGCCCGCCGCCGCCGCCAGCCCGGCCGATCGGAAGCTCTCTTTGTGCCGCTCACCGGGCTCAGAGACCTTCACGCCGATATCGACAATCCCGGGGGCGAGGTATTTTCCGGCACAATCGAGAATTTCAGCAGTGGAATCAGCAGCTTCCCCAGAAATGTTTCGTGCGCGAAACATCTCAATATTTTCAATGGGTTGCGTTAGAATTTCGGTAATCTTTCCTGCCGAAATCTTAACGGTACCGAGTATCTCGGTCCCGGCCTCGGGGTCGATCAGACGGGCGTTGTTGAGGATCAGGGTCACACCCACACCTCCTTCGGCGTCGTACCCAAATTCCGCGCCAGCAACTCCATCGCCGCCATCCGCACGGCAACGCCCATCTCGACCTGTTCCTGAATGTGGCTGCGGTTGATGTCGTCGGCCAGCGTTCCGTCGATCTCGACGCCTCGGTTCATCGGGCCTGGATGCATCACGATGGCGTCGGGCTTGGCGTGCGCGAGTTTCTCGGTATCCAGCCCGAAGCGGTGGAAATATTCGCGTTCGGAGGGGATGAACGCGCCGTCCATCCGTTCTTTCTGCAAGCGCAGCATCATCACGACGTCGGCGCCCTTCAGCCCATCGGCCATGTCGCCGTAAACCTCGACACCCCAATCCGCCGCTCCGGCCGGGATCAGCGTGGGCGGGCCGATCAGGCGGATGCGATTCTCCATCTTGCCCAACAGGATGATGTTCGAGCGCGCGACACGGCTGTGCGCGATGTCGCCGCAGATCGCCACGGTCAGCCGGTGCAGCCGGCCCTTGGCGCGGCGGATCGTCAGCGCGTCCAGCAGCGCCTGGGTGGGATGTTCGTGGCGCCCGTCCCCGGCGTTCAGCACGGCGCAGTTGACCTTCTCGGCCAGAAGGTTCACCGCCCCCGAATGCGGGTGGCGCACGACCAGCAGATCGGGATGCATCGCGTTCAGGGTCAGCGCGGTGTCGATCAGGGTTTCGCCCTTCTTGATCGACGACGCCTGCATCGCCATGTTCATCACGGTAGCACCCAGCCGCTTTCCGGCCAGTTCGAAACTGGCCAGCGTGCGGGTCGAGTTCTCGAAGAACATGTTGACCTGCGTGAGGCCGGACAATGCCTTTTCGGTCGGGCCCGAATTCCGGTTCAGATCGGCATAGCGGTCCGCAAGATCAAGAAGAGTACGAATCTCGTCGGGGTGAAGCGGTTCGATGCCCAGTAAGTGCTTCTGCCTGAAGGTCATGGCGCCCCGTCGATGAACTCTCCGGCTTATAGGCGGCAAAGATGCGTCGGGCAAGGCTGGCTGCTCATCTTCATTGTCTTGGAAATATCCCCGCCGGAGGCCAGAAATTGCGGCGCTCTCGCCGAGGAACCACGCCTCGGGTGAGGCGGCTTGCGCAAAGAAAAGGTGGTGATTTTGCGGTTTCCGACTGTCCGGAGGCGGGATAGCTTGGCGCTATGGAATCGTATCTGGATTTTGACGCCGCGCGCGCTTTGTTGGAGTGGCAGGTCGAGCTTGGCGCGACCGAGGCGATCTGCGATGCCCCGGTGAACCGGTTCGATCTGCCCGATGCGCCGCCCCGGGCCAAATCGGCGGTGGCATCCAGTTCGGCCCCGGAAGCTGCGGCCGCTGATTTCGCCCCCGCTGAGGCCGCCGATCCGGTCGCCGTGGCGCGCGAGGCGGCGTCGCTTGCAGCCGATCTTGAGGGGCTTGCGGCAGCATTGGCGGGGTATGATCTGTGCGAGTTGAAGCGCGGCGCCAAGACCACGGTTTTTGCCGATGGCAACCCGGCGGCCCGAGTCATGATCATCGGAGAAGCGCCGGGGCGCGACGAAGACATGCAGGGCAAGCCCTTTGTCGGGCGGGCCGGGCAGTTGCTGGACCGGATGTTCGCGGCGATCGGCATGGCCCGCGATGCCAGCGATCCGGGCGCTGCGATTTACATCACCAACGTCCTGCCCTGGCGACCGCCGCAGAACCGCGAGCCGACGGCCGAGGAAATCGCAATGATGCTGCCGTTCGTGCAGCGGCATGTCGAACTGGCGCAGCCCGAGGTTCTGGTGCTGATGGGCAATGTCTCGTGTCAGGCGTTGTTGGGGCGCAAGGGGATCACCCGGATGCGCGGCAACTGGACCACCGCGCTGGACCTGCCGGCGCTGCCGATGTTTCATCCGGCGTATCTGTTGCGCAATCCGCATGCCAAGCGCGAGGCGTGGCATGACCTTTTGATGCTGCAGGCGTGGCTGCGGGGGAAGTCATGATCGTTGACCCGCTGACGCTTGCTGGCCTTTGTTCCGGCGGCGCTTGCGCTGAACCTGACGCCGGGGGCTGACATGATGTTCTGCCTTGGGCAGGGGCTGCGCGGCGGGCCGCGTGCGGCGCTTGCCGCCGATGCCGGGATCGCGCTGGGCGGGATGGTCCATGTGTCTGGTCGCCGGGCTGGGGCTGGGCGCGCTGGTGGCCACCTCGCCGTGGCTATTCGATGCGATCCGGTGGGGCGGCGTGGCCTATCTTGTGTGGCTTGCCATCTCGGCGGTCCGTCATGGCGCTGTTGCGCCCGATGTGCCGCAGATCCGGCCGTCGCGGGCGTTCCGCGAGGCGCTGATTGTGAACCTCACGAACCCCAAGGTCATTCTTTTCGTGCTGGCGTTCGTGCCGCAATTTGTCGACCCTGAACGCGGCCCGATCCTGACGCAGTTCTTGCTGTTCGGGCTGATCCTTTCAGCGGGCGGACTGATCGTGAACGGCGCCGTTGGTGTCTTTGCGGGCGGCATCGGGCGCGGCATTGCACGCTCGCCCCGGTTCGGCGTGATTTTGGGCTGGGTCAGCGCCTCGGTGTTTGCCGCGCTGGCGTTGCGGCTTGCCCTTGGTGAACGGAGTTGAACGGATGTCGCGTATAGAAGACGGTGACAAGGAATTCATCCCGGTCCGGATTGCGGTGCTGACCGTGTCGGACACCCGGACCGCAGGCCGATGACAAATCCGGCCAGACGCTGGTGGACCGGATCGACGCGGCGGGCCACAGCCTTGCGGCCCGCGCCATCGTGCAGGACGAACGCGACCAGATCGCCGCGCAATTGCGCGGCTGGTGTGCGGACCCCGGCGATCGACGTGGTGATCTCGACCGGCGGCACCGGGTTGACGGGGCGCGACGTGACGGTCGAGGCGCATCGCGATGTCTATGAGAAAGAGATCGAGGCCTTCGCCACCGTCTTTACCATCGTCTCGATGAACAAGATCGGCACGTCGGCGGTGCAGTCGCGCGCCACCGGCGGGGTGGCAAACGGCACCTACCTGTTTGCGCTGCCGGGCAGTCCCGGTGCCTGCAAGGATGCCTGGGACGAAATCCTGTCGTTGCAGCTCGATTACCGTCACCGGCCCTGCAACTTTGTCGAGATTTTTCCGCGATTGGACGAACACAAGCGACGGAAATGAGTGCCACTTGCGTAAAGCTATTGTGTTTTGGACAATTCCGGCGCTGAACCTATTATTCAGTGTCTTGCCTTGGGTCATGTAAGGACCGAGTTTTAATGCGATTTCTGCGCCGCAGCCTTGTCGGCCTGTTTCTGCTGTCGCTGACCGTCGGCATTCTGGCCTGGGCGGGCAATACCTTTTACGAGGCGCTTGCAGACCCGCTGGGCCGAGGAAAGCTTTTGCCCAGCCAGCGCGCGAACGGGTGTTTGCGGTCAATGTCGTGACGGTCGAAGCCGGCAACGATCACCCCGGTCCTGACTGCGTTCGGCGAGGTGCGCAGCCGCCGGACGCTGGATCTGCGCAGCAGCGCCGGCGGGCGCATCGTGGAACTTGCCGACGGGTTCGAGGAGGGCGGCGCGGTCGAAGCAGGGCAGCTTCTGGTGCGGATCGACCCGCAGGACGCACAGGCCGCACGTCGATGTCGCCCGCACCGATCTGACGGAGGCCGAGGCGGAACTGCGCGACGCCAAGCGCGGGCTGGAACTGGCGCGCGATGAACTGGCCGCGGCAGAGCGGCAGGCGCGGCTGCGTGACCGCGGCGCTGGAACGGCAGCAGAATCTGTCATCGCGCGGTGTCGGTACCGATGCCGCTGTTGAGACTGCCGAACTGGCGGCTTCCGCTGCCGGCCAGGCTGTTCTGTCCAGCCGTCAGGCGATCGCCTCGGCCGAGGCGCGGGTGGATCAGGCAGAGACGTCTCTGGAACGCGTCCGCATCGCATTGGCCGAGGCCGAGCGCGGACTGTCGGACACGCAGATTTTCGCGGGCTTTGCCGGAACGCTGGCCGAGGTTTCGGTGGTCGAGGGCGGGCTTGTCGCAAACAACGAACGTCTGGCGCAGATCGTTGATGCCGACGCGCTGGAAGTGGCGTTCCGGGTGTCTACTCCGCAATATGCACGGCTGCTGGATGAGACCGGCAGGCTGACCGAAGCCGAGGTCGATGTGTCGCTGGATATTTTCGGCGTCGATCTGGCGACGACAGGCAAGATCACCCGCGAAAGCGCCGCTGTCGGCGAAGGCCAGACCGGGCGCCTTTTGTTTGCGCGGCTTGACGAGGCCAAGGGCTTTCGGCCCGGCGATTTCGTTACCGTCCGGATCATGGAAGCGGCCGCTTGAGGATGTCGCGCTGCTGCCTGCGACGGCGGTTGGATCGTTCGCCTCGGTTCTGGTCGTTGGCGCCGATGACCGGCTGGAGGAGATCGCGGTGCCGGTGCTGCGGCGCCAGGAGGATGACGTGATCGTTCCCGCTGACCGGATTGCCGGACGGCAGATCGTGGCGGAACGCTCGCCGCTGCTGGGCGTCGGGATCAAGGTGCGTCCGATCGCGCCGCGACGGCGCCGAAGAAACCGCTGCCGCCGAACCCGAGATGCTGGAACTGACCGACGAACGGCGCGCCGAACTGGTTGCCTTCATCGAAGGCAACACGGGCATGCCGGCCGAGGCCAAGGCCCGGGTGCTGGCGCAATTGCAGCAACCGATGGTGCCGGCGCAGGTGGTCGAGCGCATCGAAGCCCGGATGGGGGGCTAGGCGGTGGCCGGGCGCGTGCAGCGGAATGGCGGGCGGTCATGCTGTCGTATTTCACCCGCCACCGCACCGCCGCCAATCTGGTGCTGGTGATCATGCTGGCGGCCGGTCTTGCCGCCTTTCCGCGGATGCGGGCGCAGTATTTCCCGGATGTCATCATCGAGAACGTCGGCGTTTCGGTCACCTGGAGCGGGGCCGGGGCCGAGGATGTCGACCGCGCCATCGTTCAGGTGCTGGAACCGGCGCTGCTGACGGTCGAGGGTGTCGAGCGCACAGCAGCGCCACGTCTCGCGAGGGGCGGGCCAGGATCGCATCTGGAATTCGAACCGGGCTGGGACATGGCGCGCGCCGCCGACGATGTGCAGGCGGCGGTCGATGCGGTGAACAACCTGCCCGAAGATGCCGACGACCCCAAGGTGCGGCGCGGCGCCTGGCGCGACCGGGTGACGGATGTGGTGATCACCGGCCCGGTCGGCGTCGATCAGCTGGGCCGCTTCGCGGATGAATTCGTGACACGGCTTTTCGCGGTCGGAGTGACGCGGACCACGATCAGCGGCGTCGCGGCGCCCGAAACCATCGTCGAGGTGCCATCGCTGGCGTTGATCCAGAATGATATCACCATGGCCGAGATCGCCGATGCCATCGCCGGCGCGGCAGAGGCCGATCCCGCTGGCGATGTCGGCGGTGGCACCGCGCGCGTGCGCACCGGCATCGCCAAGCGCAGCGCCGAAGAGATTGCGGCGATCGTGTCTGCGCTCGAACCCCGACGGCTCGAAGCTGACCATCGGCGATCGTGGCGCGGGTCCGCATCGAGGGAATAGACCGCGACCGGGTGTTCTTCGTCGGCGAGAATCCGGCGATCTCGGTCCGCGTCGACCGGTCCGAAGGCGGCGACGCGGTTCGGATCCAGCGCCAGGTCGAGGACGGTCGCCGCCGAAATGGAGCGCACCCTGCCCGGCGGGCGTGACGCTGGATCTGATCCGCACCCGGGCGGAACAGATCACCGCGCGGCTGAACATCCTGCTGGACAACGGCCTGCTCGGGCTTGGGCTGGTGGTGACGCTGCTGTTCCTGTTCCTGAATGCGCGCACCGCTTTCTGGGTCGCGGCGGGCATTCCGGTATCGATGATGGCGGCGGTCGCGATCATGTATGCGTTCGGACTGACCTTCAACGCGATCTCGCTGTTCGCTCTGATCATCACGCTGGGCATCGTGGTGGACGATGCCATCGTCGTCGGCGAACATGCCGATTTCCGTGTCCGACGCCTGAAGGAGGCGCCGGTCGAAGCCGCCGAGAACGCCGCGCGCCGGATGTTCGCGCCGGTCTTTTCGTCCAGCGTGACCACGATCATCGCATTCTTCGGCCTGATGGCCATTGGCGGCCGGTTCGGCGACGCTGATTGCCGACATTCCCGTTCACGGTGATCGTGGTCCTGATCGCGTCGCTTGTCGAATGCTTTCTGGTCCTGCCCAACCACATGAGCCATGCGCTGATGCATTCGGGCAAGCGGCACTGGTACGACATGCCCAGCCGGATCGTGAACCGCGGATTTGCTGGGTCCGCGACGGCATCTTCCGCCATGCCATCGCGGCTGGTCGTGTGGGCGCGCTACCCGGTGCTGGCCGGAGCGATTCTGGTGCTGGCCTCGCAGGCCGCGATCTTCGTGCGTGGCGATCTGCAATGGCGGTTCTTCAACTCGCCCGAACAGGGCAGCGTGTCTGGCAATTTCGCGATGCTGCCCGGTGCGACCCGCGAGGACACGCTGGCGATGATGCGCGAGTTGCAGCGCGCGACGAGCAGAGGTTGGCGCGCAATACGAGGCCGAGCATGGCACCAACCCGCTGGACTATGTGATCGCCGAGATCGGCGGCAATTCCGGGCGCGGTCTGGCCGGGGCAGATACCAAGGAAAGCTGGCAGTTGGGCGGCATCTCGATCGAGTTGATCGACGCCGATCTGCGGCCCTATTCCTCTTTCGAGTTCGTCGCCGACGTTGCAGGACGCGGTGCGCAACCATCCGATGGTCGAGACCGTCAGTTTCCGCGGCTGGCGCGGCGGCCCGGGCGGCGACGCGCTGGATGTCGAGCTTTACGGTGCCGACAGCGAGACGCTGAAAGCCGCGGCCGAGGCGTCTGAAGACCGCGCTGGCGCAGTATCCCGAGGTGTCGGCGCTGGAGGACAGCCTGGCCTATGACAAGGATGAACTGGTGCTGGACCTGACCCCGCAGGGTCAGGCGCTGGGCATCACCATCGACGGGCTGGGCCGGGTGCTGCGCAACCGGCTGAACGGGATCGAGGCGGCGACCTATCCGGACGGGCCGCGATCCGCCGCGATCCGCGTGGAACTGCCGCGAGAGCGAGCTGACCGCGGATTTCCTGGACACGCACGCAGGTGCGCACCGCCGCGGGAACCTATGTCAGCCTGTCCGATATCGTGACGGTCGAGCGGCAACAGCGGCTTTTCAACGATCCGGCGCGAGAACGGGTTGCGGCTGGTCAATGTGACCGGCGACCTGTCCGAGGATGATCCCGCCCGCGCCGCAGAGATCATGGCAGACCTCGAAACCTCGATCCTGCCCCGGATCGAAGAGGATCACGGCGTCGCCTGGCGTCTGGCCGGACTGGCCGAGCAGGAACGCGAATTCCTGAGCGATGCGCTCCTGGGGTTCATGCTGTGCCTCTTGGGCATCTTCCTGACGCTGGCCTGGATCTTCGGCAGCTGGACCCGCCCCATCGTGGTCATGGCGGTGATTCCCTTCGGCCTTGTCGGGGCGATCTACGGCCATGTTGCCTGGGAGGTGCCGCTTTCGATGTTCTCGGTCGTCGGGCTGATCGGGATGACCGGGATCATCATCAACGATTCCATCGTGCTGGTGACCACCATCGACGAATATGCCGAAGAGCGCGGATTGATCCCGGCGATCATCGACGGCACCGCCGACCGGCTGCGGCCGGTGCTGCTGACCACGGCCACGACGGTGCTGGGGCTGGCGCCGCTGCTGTTCGAGACTTCGCAGCAGGCGCAGTTCCTGAAACCCACGATCATCACGCTGGTCTACGGGCTTGGCTTCGGCATGGTTCTGGTGCTGCTGGTGGTGCCCGCGCTGATGGCGATGCAGCAGGATGTCGGCAAGCAGTTCCGCGCCTTGCGCCGGTCGCTGCGGCTTGGCGGCCGGGCGCGCAGCGTCGGGGCCCTGACCGATGCTGGTCGGCCGCGGCAATTGCGGCGCTGTTCGCGGCGACGCTTGGCTCTGCGGTACTTGAAGGGGCAACTGCCCGCCGCCGTGACCGCGATCTTCCCGCGGCCTGCGTGACGCGCCACTGATGCCGATGTCGTTCGGCCTGTTCGCCCTTGGGTCGGCGTTGCTGGTTCTGCTGGCTTTCACGCTGCGGCGCGGTTTGGTTCGGCTTGCGCCGCCGCAGCGCCTAGCTGGCGGGACAGCCGACTGGATTTCGACCGCCTGATCGTCGCCCAGGACCGTGATTCTGCACATCGGACCGGTTCAGCAGGAAAGGCGCGGCATTGGCAGGCACCATATCGGCGGTGGCGGTCAACATCGCGCCTTCGCGGGCCATATCGGACTGTGAAATCCAGATTGTCTTGTCGGGCAGTTCCAGCACCGCGACCTCTGAGCCGAGATCCGGCATCTCGATCCGCGCCGTCACGCGCAGCCCGTCGGTGATCGGATCGACAACGCAGGTCGCCCCGGAAACGCCCATCGACCGCGCCGTTGCGGGTTGGTTCGACAAGGCTGGCCCTGATCGCCGGATCGTCGGCCGCGTCCGGGCACCAGATCGGCGCACAGATCGACTTGCATCGGCAGGCAGATCTCTTCGCACACCCCCAGTTCGACGCTTGCGCGCATCGAAATGTCCTTGCCGGCTACCGCTGGCGTCAGTCTCGATCGGCAGAATCAGTTCATCGTGATAGCCGATCGACTGCGATGCCGTTGATCGCGAAAACCTTGGCACTGGCCAGTGAAACTGCACGGCCTTGAGGTTCACCGACCCGTCCCAATCGAAACGCGGCGGAATTCCGCCATCGCCGGGCGCGCGCCAATAGGTCTTCCAGCCCGGAGCCAAACGCACCCGGAGCGCCGCCATATGGGTGCCGGATTTCGGTTCGCCAGCCAGGCAGGATATCGACCTTGGCGACATCTTCCAGCACGATAATATTGCTTTGCGCCTGCGCCATGGTCGGCGGCAGTGCCAGCATGAAGGCCAGCGGCAATCCTGGAAAGAAGGGTCCTGAACATGTGGCGAACCTAGGGATGTTCGCGCAATAGGGAAATCACAAATCAGAGATGCCTTGCCGACCGCGGCGTTCGGCACTCTTGTGTCGCGCCCACGCAATGGCCCATCATCGCGTTATGTCCACGAATCTCGATTCCATCGATCTGACCGGAAAACTGCTGGTCGCGATGCCCGGAATGGGCGACCCGCGATTCGAGAAGGCGGTGATCCTGATTTGTGCGCATTCCGCCGACGGGTCGATGGGACTGATCGTCAACAAGCCCGCTCCGGGCGTGGATGTTGATGATCTGCTGGAACAGCTGAACATCCCCAGGGCCACAGAGGGCCGTGCAATCCGGGTGCATTTTGGCGGCCCGGTCGAACACGGACGCGGCTTCGTGCTGCATTCCAGCGATTACGCCGCCAATGACACGACCCTGCGCGTCGGCAGACCTTTTCGGGATGACCGCGACATTGGATGTGCTGGAGCAACTCGCCAAGGGCCAAGGGCCCGACGTCTGCGCTTTGCTGATGCTGGGCTATTCCGGCTGGGGCCCCGGGCAGCTTGGAGGAAGAGATTCTGCGCAATGGCTGGCTGACCTGCGATGCGACGCCCGAGCTTGTCTTTGCGCGTGACAGCGGCACGAAATGGGGCAATGCGCTGAATTCGCTGGGGGTTGATCCGACAGGCCTGTCGGCGGCGGCGGGACGTGCCTAGGTGCGCGGTGCGGCGGCGCGGCGTCAGGCGATCGTTGATCGCGCGACCAAGCCCATGATCGGGGATCGGTGAAACCGCGATGCCACCCGATGCGCGCGCATCCAGATCGTGCAGATGGCGGAAAAGGTTGGCCGCAGCCTCGGTCAGATCGCCGGCCGACGACAGGTTGAGATCGCAGTCCACCGCGCCAAATCCCAGCAGCAGTTCGCCGGGGGCCCGGCCCGTTCGCATTCAGGCGCAGCGCGGCCTTCGGCGCATAATGCGACTCAAGTTGCCCCGGCGCATTCGGCCGCTCGCTGGGCTCTGCCTGTGACAATGCCCGGCCAAGGCAGGCCTCGATCGCTTCGGCAGGTAGTCCGCCGGCTCGCAGCAGGGTGGGATCGGGCATGAAGCCCGACGATGGTGCTTTCAACGCCAACGCCGCAGGCTCCGCCATCCAGCACCGCCTCGATCCGCCCCGACAGACCGTCGATCACATGCCGCGCCGTGGTCGGGCTGATCCGCCCTGACGGGTTGGCCGAAGGTGCCGCGACAGGCCCATCGAACGCCGCCAGCAGGCGCTGTCGCCAGCGGGTGTTCCGGCACCCGGATCGCGACACTTGGCAAACCTGCGCTGATCAGCGCCGAAAGGCCTGCATCCGGTCGCAGCGGCAGGACCAGCGTCAGCGGCCCGGGCCAGAAGGCCGAGGCCAGCCGTCGCGCGGTCAGCGTCGAACTCTGCAATCTCCTCGGCCGCCTGCGGCAGAGGCGACATGCACGATCAGCGGATTGAACTGTGGCCGTCCCTTGGCCTCGAATATCCGGGCCACGGCCGCGTCGTTGCGCGCATCCGCGCCCAGCCCGTAGACCGTCTCGGTCGGGAAGGCGACAAGCCCGCCCAGTCGCAGGATCCGCGCGGCGGCGGCCACGCCGCTATCGTTTGCCTGCAACAGTCTGGTTTCTTTGCGGTTCATGGCCCGTGACGCTGCGTTCAGGTTGATGGACATTGCCCATCGGATACCCTTGAAGAGTTGAACGCATTTCTTACGTGCTGACCGGCCCGAAGCCAAGCCGAGTTTCAGGAGGCCAGATGGCTTATCGCGCGCCTTTGAACGATTTTCAGTTCTTGTTTGACCATGTCGTCGGTCTGGACCAGGTGACCGCGACCGAGCTTTTTTCCGAAGCAACCGATGATGTGACCGCTGCCATTCTGACCGAGGCCGGGAAGACTTTGCGAGGACGTCCTTGCACCGTTGCAGCGCAATGGCGACACGCACCCGGCGGTGCTGGAAAACGGCGTCGTCCGCACCTCGCCCGGATTTGCCGAAGGCTACCGAGCGATTGCCGAGGGTGGCTGGGTCGGCATCGCGCGCCAGCGCCGAACACGGCGGCATGGGCTTGCCGCAGACGGTGACGACGGCCGTCAATGACATGATGGCCGCGGCCTGCCTGTCGCTGCAACTGAACCCGCTGATGACGCAGGGCCAGATCGAGGCGCTGGATCACCATGCCAGCGATGCGATCAAGGCGATCTACCTGCCCAAGCTGATTTCGGGCGAATGGTCCGGCACGATGAACCTGACCGAACCGCAGGCCGGGTCGGATGTGGGCGCGCTTCGGACCAAGGCAGAGCCGAACGGCGACGGCACCTACGCGATCACCGGCCAGAAGATCTATATCAGCTGGGGCGATAACGATTTCACCGCCAACGTCTGCCATCTTGTGCTGGCGCGGCTGCCCGACGGCGGTGCCGGGCACCAAGGGGATCAGCCTGTTCATGGTGCCGAAATACATTCCCGATGCGGATGGCAATCCCGGCAAGGCCAACAGCCTGAACGTGGTCAGCCTGGAACACAAGATGGGCCTGCACGGCTCACCCACCGCGGTGATGCAGTTCGACGGCGCCACCGGCTGGCTGGTCGGCGAGCCGCATCAGGGCATGAAGGCGATGTTCACCATGATGAACAACGCACGGCTGGGTGTCGGCGTACAGGGCATCGGCGTGGCCGAGGGTGCCTATCAGCACGCACTGGCCTATGCGATCGAGCCGCAAGCAGGGCAAGAGCCCGATCGAGGATGGCACCGGCGCGATCATCGACCATGCCGATGTGCGCCGGATGCTGGCCACGATGAAGGCCGATACCTACGCCGCCCGCGCCATCGCGCTTGCCTGTGCAGTGGCGATCGACATGGGCCGCGCGACGGGTGATGCCGACTGGCAGGCCCGCGCCGCCTTCCTGACGCCCATCGCCAAGGCTTTCGGCACCGACACCGGCTGCGAGGTCGCGCATCTCGGCGTTCAGGTGCATGGCGGCATGGGCTATATCGAACAAACCGGTGCTGCGCAGTATTCCCGCGACGTCCGTGTGACGGCGATCTACGAAGGCACCAACGGCATTCAGGCGATGGATCTTGTGGCGCGCAAGCTGGTCGGACGGCGGTGACGCCGCCTATCGCCTGCTTGACGAGATCGAGGAAACCGCCGAGGCTGCCCGCCGCGATTTTCCCAACATGGCCCAAGGCCGTCTGGAGTGCCGCCGAAACCCTGCGCGAAACCACCGAATGGCTGGTGGCGCAAACCGACCTGAACGACCGCTTCGCCGGCGCGGTGCCGTTCCTGCGCGCCTTCGCACGGGTGCTTGGGCGCGCATTACCACCTGAAGTCGGCGATGGCAGAGGGCGGCACGGGCCCCCATGTTCGGCTGGCGCGGTTCTACATCAAGCGGATGTTGCCGGAACATGCCGCATTGCTGGCGCATGTCCGTGAAGGTGCGGCCGATCTTTATGCGCTGAGCGTCGAAGACCTGTCGCACGATGAGCCAGGCACCGCACCGAAAAGCTGCGCTACCTTGTCGAAACGCCGCCGGATTTCGGAGCCGTCACCGAAGTGGCCGAGGGCGTGCTCTGGCTGCGTCTGCCGCTGCCGATGGCGCTGGATCACGTCAACTGCTTCGTGCTGGACGATGGCGATGGCTGGACCATCGTCGATACCGGATTTGACACCGAAAAGACCCGCGCGATGTGGCAGACAGCTGCTGGACGGCCCGCTTGGCGGGCAAGCCGCTGCGCCGGGTCATCGTGACCCATCACCATCCCGACCATATCGGGCTGGCCGGCTGGTTCCAGACCGAGCATGGCGCGGAACTGGTGACGACCCGCACCGCCTGGCTGATGGCGCGGATGCTGGTGCTGGATGAACATGCAGAGCCCAAGCCCGAGACACTGGCCTTCTGGCGCTGCGGCCGGAATGGATGCCGCGACCTTCGACAAGCGCCGCCGTGAACGCCCGTTCAACTTTGCCGATATCGTCACGCCTATGCCGCTGGGCTTCACCCGGATCAAAGAGGGCGACACGTTCACTGCCGGCGGGCGCGACTGGCACGTCCGCATCGGCAATGGCCATGCGCCGGAACATGCCACGCTCTGGTCCGAAGACGGCGATCTGGTGCTCGGCGGCGATCAGTTGCTGCCCTCGATCTCGCCCAACCTCGGCGTCTATGCCACCGAACCCGAGGCCGATCCCGTCGCCGAATGGCTGGAAGCCTGCGAACGCCTTGCGCCCCACGCCAATGACCGCCAGCTTGTGCTGCCCGGCCACAAACTGCCCTTCACCGGCCTGCCGCTGCGCCTGCGGCAATTGATTGACAACCATCACGGCGCGCTGGACGCGTCTGCTGGATCATCTGGACCAACCGCAAGACCGCCGCCGACTGCTTTCTGCCGCTGTTCAAGCGCGAGATCGGCGAGGGCGCATACGGTCTGGCGCTGGTCGAGGCGGTGGCCCATGTCAATCACCTTCATCAGACCGGAAAGGTTACTCGCACCAGGCGCGAGGATGGGGCATGGTTGTGGCAGCGAAAGGGGGCCTGATGGACGACGAGATCGCAACCACCGCCGAGGCGCACGAAGCCTCTGCCATGCCCTGCGCGCGGGTCATCCACGCCAATCCGAACGCGCCGGTTTCGGCCGAACAGAAGCCGCTGCCGGCCGCGCTGTCCCAGCAAGCCGGTCGACCAGAAAAGCCCCGCCGAATGGGCCTATGAACGGCTCATCCTCTATATCCAGAATTTCGAGGAACAGCTCGACAACGAGCACGAGATCGCCGTGGGGTTCGCAGGCGGCACGGCCGGGCGTGCTGCGGATCGAGGGGATCGGCTATTTCGACCCCGACATCGTGACCTTCTACGGCACCGACGAATTCGGCGCCAAGACCCAGCTGATCCAGCATGTCAGCCAGTTGGGCGTAACCCTGCGCGCCCTGCCCAAGCAAGAAACCGAGGAGGCCCCGAAACGGATCGGCTTTCGGCTGGCCGAAGATCTGGAAAAAGACTGAAGCTGGCGATTTTGTGCGCGTTCTGGGGCCGTGACAGGCCGGACCGGAATCGTCTAAGTCCGGTGACAACAGATCAATATCAGGGTGCGAACATGGCAGAACACGAACACGGCAAGATGGATATCGACACTCAGGAAAAGACCTTTGGCGGCTTCGTGAAGACGGTAAGCTGGGGCGCGATCATCGTCGCTGCTGATCCTTCTCTTTATTGCCATGGTCAACGGCTAGTCCGTCTTTGCGTAAGATGATTCCCAGTTGCCCGCCTTTGCCTTGCCCTTCTTGCCTGCGCGCTGGTTGCCGCGTGCGGCACGACGGCAGAGCCCAAATGGGCGCCGCAGGTCGAGGTGACGCGCGCGGCGTATTCTCACGGCGGCGGGCCAAAGCTGACGCTTTTCACGGTGGTAGACAATTTCCGGGGCACCGGCGCTCATGCCGGCCTGCTGATCAATGGCTCGCAACGGGTAATCTTCGACCCCGCGGGCACTTGGTATCACCCGAACCTTCCGGAACGCAACGACGTGCATTTCGGCATGACCGACAAGGCCGTCGATTTCTACATCGACTACCATGCCCGCATCCAGTACCACGTCATCATACAAGAGATCGAGGTTTCGCCGCAGGTCGCCGAACTTGTGATGCAGCGGGCGATGGCCTACGGCGCGGTGCCCAAAGCCCAGTGCACCAAGGCGATTACAGCTATCCTGCGTGGCGTACCGGGGTTCGAGTTCGATACCTTCGACATGGTTCCCCAAGAAAGCCTCTGAGGCATTCGCGAGGCTGCCCGGCGTTACCACGCGAACCGTTTACGATGATGATCCCGCAGACAATTCTGGCTTCATCGCCGCCTATGGCATCTGATCCGCGCGGTCAGAGCAGATACAGGCCAACGTACAGCACCGCCGCACCGCCAAAAATCGCCACGATGACGTTCTTGGTCCAGACGCCAAGCGCCGTTGCCGCAAGTGCGGCCAGAATACGCGCGGCGTCCGGCTGGCCCCCGGTTGCAGCGGGCCACAGCACCAGAGGCGCCACCAGCGCGGGGATCACAGCGACCGGCGTGTAACGCAACAGCCGCAGCACATAGGCCGGCAGATTTGCGCGCCCCAGAGGGCCGAGAAACGAAAGCCGGATCAGGTAGGTGCCAGCACCCAGCCCGATGATGACGATCCAGATCTCTGCGTTTGAATAGTTCATCGAAACCTGTCTCCCATGCGCCGCTCGATCTCGGACCCGACGATCATCGCGACGGCTGCGGCAATCAGCAGCCCGCTGGAATACGGCAGGAACGCCAGCGCCAGCCCCAGGATCATCGAGGTCAGCGCCGCCGCAACATGCGCGATTGTGCGCAGCATCGGCGCGACGATCGCCAGAAACGCAATCGGCACCGCGAAATCCAGCGCGAATTCCGGCGGAATCGTCTGGCCCAGCAGCGCGCCCGTCAGGGTGGCGGCATACCACACCACCCAGACCGGGATCGCGCAGCCAATGTAAAAGGCCATCTTCTGCGGCCGTTGTCTGATCAGGCCGCCGATCGAACTCTGCCGCGCTGACGGCATAGGTATTGTCGACAAGGATGTAGGCCGCCACCGCCCGCTGCCAGAACGGCGCAGCGCCCCAGATGCGGCGCAAGAGCCGCAGAATACATCGCCATCCGCATGTTCACCGCCAGAGCGGCCGCCAGAACCATGACGACCGGCGCGTTCTCCTGCATCTGCGCCAATGCGGTAAATTGCGACGCACCGGCAATCACCAGCACGCCCATGCTCATCACCTCGGCAAGGTTCAGTCCCGGCTTCGGTCGCCAGAACGCCGAACAGCAGACCAAAGGGCGCAGCCCCCAGGATGAATGGCAACCCGTCCCGAAAGCCTCGCCAGAAGGCGGATTTGGTTGTGGTGACGGACACGCTGTGATCCTAATATCGCGAGGTTCGGTTTCGATACCTTGCAGAGGCGGCGGGTTCAAATGACAATTGCTGACGGCATTCCAGAATATCTCGTGGCCCCCGATCCGGCGCGCCCCGGCCTGACGCGTGCCGTCACCGGCATCGACCAGACCGGTGCCGTAACCGAGATTTCGGTGGTCGAGGAACGCCCGCTGACGATCTACCTCAACAGTCAGGAAATCGTCACCGCGATGACCATCGGCGACTACCCCGAATATCTGGCGCTGGGGTTCCTGCGCAATCAGGGCATGCTGCGATCGGCCGAGGATGTTACTGGCAGTCCAGTATGACGACGAGATTCAGACCGTCGTCGTGCGCACCGAAGCCAGACCACCTATGAAGAGAAAGCTGAAGAAAAAGACCCGCACCTCGGGCTGCGCCGTTGGCACGGTTTTCGGCGACATGATGGAGGGGCTTGCAGGGTCTGACGCTGCCCGCGACCGAGGTTCGCACCTCGTGGCTTTACGCGCTTGCCCACAAGATCAACCGCACGCCCAGCCTCTATCTCGAGGCGGGCGCGATCCACGGCACCGTGCTTTGCCACCGCGACCGCCCGCTGGTCTATATGGAGGATGTCGGCCGCCACAACGCCGTCGACAAGATCGCTGGCTGGATGCTGTCAGAAGGTGTCGGTGCCGAGGACAAGATCCTCTACACCACCGGCCGGCTGACCTCGGAGATGGTGATCAAGACCGCGCATGATGGGCATCCCGGTGCTCGCTTCGCGCTCCGGCTTCACCGCCTGGGGGGTCGAGATCGCGCGCGAGGTCGGCCTGACCCTGATCGGCCGGATGCGCGGCCAGCGTTTCGTGTGCCTTGCAGGCGAAGACCGTCTGATCCGCGACGCCGACCTCGCATCGGTGCCCGAAGATGACAAGCGCCACCGCCGCAAGGGGGCAGAGCGATGACCCGCCCGCACGGCATCATCCTGGCCGGTGGCCTCGCAACGCGTATGGGTGGCGGCGACAAGTGCCTGCATTCGCTGGGCGACCGGCGGCTGATCGACCATGTCATCGCCCGTATCGCGCCGCAGGTCGCCGGCCTCGCGCTGAACGCCAATGGCGACCCGGCGCGCTTTGCCGATCTTGGCCTGCCGGTCCTGCCCGACAGCATCGAAGGCTTCGCCGGGCCTCTGGCCGGCGTTCTGGCCGGGCTCGACTGGGCGGCAGGGCAGGGGGCGAGCCAAGTGGTTTCCGTTGCCGCCGACACGCCGTTCTTCCCGCGCGATCTGGTCGAGCGGCTGGAACATGCAACCGACCCCACCCACCCCATCGCAATTGCCGCCACGCCCGCATCCCGACCGCGGCAAGACCCGCCACCCCACTTTCGGCCTCTGGCCGGTCGCGCTTCGTGATGATCTGCGCGCGGCGCTTGAAGGACGGTCTGCGCAAGGTCGTGCAATGGACAGACAAACACGGCACCGCGACCGTGATGTTCGACGTTACTGGGCAAGACCCGTTCTTCAACATCAACACCCCCGCCGACCTGAGCCGTGGCGCGGAAAATGCTGGCAGAGGGGGTCTGATGCGGATTTACGGTGTCGTCGGTTGGAAGAATGCCGGCAAGACCGGGCTGATGGAACGGTTGGTGACAGAGATCACCGGGCGCGGCATTACGGTCTCGACCGTCAAACACGCTCATCACAGCTTCGATGTGGACCAGCCCGGCAAGGACAGCCACCGCCACCGCATCGCTGGCGCAACAGAGGTGCTACTTTCGTCGCGCAACCGCTGGGCGCTGATGCACGAAAACCGGGCCGAGGACGAATCGACCCTCGCTGACCTGCTGACCCGCCTTGCCCCCGTCGATCTGGTGCTGGTCGAAGGTTACAAACGCGACACCCACCCCAAGGTCGAGGCCCACCGCGCCGAAACCGGCAGTCCGTTGATCGCCCCCGCCGATGCCACGGTCCGCGCCATCGCCAGCGACACCCGGCTGTCCGGTATTCAGATCCCGGTTTTTGAGCTGAACGACACCAAGGCCATCGCCGATTTCATCCTGACAGAGGCCGGCTTGTGACGCGGTTCGACACGATCCTGATCGTCGACTGGTCGGCCCGCTCCTCGCCCTCCCCCAAGCGACCCGCGGCAGATGCGATCTGGCTGGGCTCGGTCGGACCCGCCGGAACCGGCGAAACCTACCACCGGACCAGGACCGAGGCGATGGCCGATATCGAGGCACGGATCGTTGCCGAACGCGCCGCCGGTCGCCGCATGCTGATTGGTTTCGATTTTCCCTTTGGCTATCCGGCGGGTTTCGCCGAAACCGTTACCGGACGGGCAGATGCGCTGGCGGTCTGGGAATGGCTGGCTGGCGCTGTGAAAGACGCGCTCGACAATACCAACAACCGCTTCGATGTCGCCTCGCATCTTAACGCCCTCTTTCCCGGCACCGGCCCATTCTGGGGCAGACCGGCCAATGTTGCAGCCAACGGCGTGCCGGAAAAGGGAACCCAGCGCGCCGATCACGGCCTGCCTGAACGTCGCGCGGTCGAGGCGCAGGTGGCGCGCGCGCAACCGGTCTGGAAGCTGTACACCACCGGGTCGGTCGGCTCGCAAACCCTGCTGGGCTTGCCGCGGCTCTGGCACTTGCGCGAGAAATTCGAATCGCACCTGTCTGTCTGGCCGTTCGAGATCGCCGATGCGCCCATCGTACTGGCCGAGGTCTACCCCTCGCTACTGGGCCCGCTGGTAGCACAAGCGATGGCAAACGACCCGGCCGCCGCGAAAGACGCGCTTCAGGTCAGGCTGCTTGCGGGGGCCCTTGCGGAGATGTCCGTGCGCGGCACACTGGGCGCGGCGCTGGATGCCGCCAGCGGTCCGGCGCTGGTCGAAGAGGGCTGGATTCTGGGCGCCGGAGCAGAACAGGATCTGATACAGGCGGCGCAGGCCGCGGCGCAGAAATCGTCACCACCGCCGCGGCTGAAAAACGATTGCTTCGCCCTTCCGCCGGGGGTCAGCTGGGTGCCAGTCGATCAGGCTCTGGCAACGCTCAAAGATAGCATATCTCAGGTCGTCGGCACCGAAATCCTGCCCCTCCCCGAACTTTCAGGCCGCATCCTCGCCGCGGATGTCAAGGCGCTCCGCGCAAATCCGCCCGCCGCCAATTCCGCCGTCGATGGCTACGGTTTCGCCCATGCCAGCCTTGGCACCGGCGCGCAGATGCTGCCGCTGGTCAATGGGCGCGCCGCCGCCGGTGAACCTTACCCGGGCGCCGTTCCGCCCGGTCAGGCAATCCGCATCCTGACTGGCGCGCTTTTGCCCAAGGGTGTCGATACCGTGATCCTGCAAGAGGACGTGACAGCCACCGACGCCCATGTCGCCTTTGGGCCGGGCATCCACGCCAGGGCCAACACGCGCAAGGCCGCAGAGGATGTGCAAGCCGGCGCGGTGATCCTGCCTAAAGGCCACCGGCTGCGCCCGCAAGACTGCGCATTGCTGGCCGCCACGGGATGCAGCCAGGCGCCGGTTTTCGGCCGCCTGCGTGTCGGCGTGCTGTCAACCGGAGACGAGGTGGTGGCCCCCGGCAGCACTAACGCGCCCGACAAGACATTCGACGCCAACCGCCCGATGCTGCTTAGCCTCGCCGCCGCGTGGGGCTACGCCCCGGTCGATCTCGGCCATGTCCCCGACGACCGCGCCGCGCTGCGCGACAGCCTGAACGCGGCAGAGTGCAAGGCCGATGTGATCCTCACCTCTGGCGGCGCCTCCGCTGGCGACGAAGACCACGTCTCGGCCCTGCTCACCGAAGCCGGCGCCATGTCCACGTGGCGCATCGCGATAAAGCCCGGCCGTCCTCTGGCGCTTGGCATCTGGAACCAGATCCCGGTTTTCGGCCTGCCGGGCAACCCGGTCGCGGCTCTTGTCTGCGCCCTGATCTTTGCCCGGCCTGCATTCTCGGTCATGGCCGGCGGCGACTGGATCGTACCGCAAGCCTTCACCGTCCCTGCCGCCTTCGAAAAGCGCAAGAAACCCGGCCGCCGGGAATACCTGCGCGCGCGCCTGACACCCGCGGGCCACGCAGAAGTGTTCCAGTCCGAAGGCTCTGGCCGCATCTCGGGCCTCAGCTGGGCCAGGGGGCTGGTCGAACTGGATGACGGTGCCACAGACATCCGCCGCGGCGACCCGGTACGCTACATCCCCTACGAAAGTTTCGGGATCTGAGGTGGCGCGTTTCCTGAAAACAGCGCGCCTGCCGCGCAAGAGATCATTTGATACCTTCAGTCAGGGCATTTGCGCTGAAAAGAAAACAAATCCGCTTCTTCTTTCGAAAAATATCCCCGCCGGAGGCAACTGCACGAAGTGCCAGAAGGAATGACGCCGCAGGCGTCTCAATTTGGCGGCATCACCGAAAAGACCTGCCGCTCAAGAGCCGGAAAGATTGTCGCCCTAGTCGAACGTCCCGGTCACCCGCCCCAGCAGCATGAAGGCGCGCGCGGTGCGCGTATCCATCAGCTCGGCGATTTCCTGATCGCTGGCATTGGCTTCAAACCCAGCGAAGGTGTGGTCGAATTTGCGCAGGAAATGGTGCACCGAATCGCGAAAGATCGGATCCTGCCGCATCCGGCCCGCGGCCAGCGCCAGGCTTGAGCGGTCGCGCACGCCGCCCAGGGCCGCCACCGTCTTGCCGCGCTCGCCTTGCGCGAACTTTCGCCAGATTTCCGGCCGGGCCCGGTCGGGTCGCAGGTCGTCCATATAGATGCCGTCCTGGCTTAGCAGCGTCAGCACGTCCTGCGCTGCCTGAACCAGTTGCGCCACGTGCCGGTCCTGCAAGGCGCGGCGCAGGGCGCGGAAGCCTTCCTTGTCTTCGGCGGTTTCGGGGAAATGCAGGGCGCGGATGAAGTCGTCGATCGACAAGGGCGGCGAAAGCGCCTCGGCGGGGGTGCCCAAAGCCAGCGACGCTTGTTCCTGTCCCTGCGCCGGGGCAGCGCTTGTCAGCGCGGCCTTCTGCTGTGCTGCGGCGGTTTCCGCAGCAGTGGGCCGGATCGAGGTGAAGGTGGCAATCGCCGCATCGGTCTTGCGCTGCGCCGCTGCGATTTCTTCCAGCTTGCGTTCCAGCGAAGGCTTGATCCCGGTGGCGCTGGACTGCTGCTGTTGCAGGTAGCTGTGGCGCATCGCATTGATCGCGGCTTGCAGGCGCGCGGATTCCTCTTTCATGATCCGGCTGCTGCGCGCGGCAGAGGCGGCAACCCAGATCAGCGCGACCGGCATGAAGATGGCAATCAACGTCATCACGAAGCGCAGCGTATCAACCTGCGGCCCCGGACCGTCACCGCTGCTTCCGGCAAAGACGAAGAAAAGCGTCACCCCCAACAGCCACAGCACCGACAGGATCAGCGCGATGACCTCAGTCGAGGTCATGCCACTGCGCTCGATCGCCCTGGAATAGATGCCAAGGTCGATGGTTTTTTCCCGTTTTGGTTCCGACATGCCCCAGGCCCCCACCTATTGGCGTCTTTTCATATGAAATTGACGCTCAGAACCTCGTAGCTCTTGACGCCACCGGGTGTGCTGACGTCGATGCTGTCACCTTCATCCTTGCCAATCAAAGCCCGCGCCAGCGGCGATTTGAGGTTCAGCTTGCCGGCTTCGATATCCGCCTCCGGCTCGCCGACGATCTGATAAGTCTTCTCTTCGTCGGTATCCTCGTCGACCAGTCGCACCGTCGCGCCGAACTTGATCGTGCCCGACAGCGATTTCGGGTCGATGACCTCGGCCAGCGACAGGATGCCTTCCAGCTCCTTGATCCGGCCCTCGATGAAGCTCTGCTTTTCGCGCGCCGAGTGGTATTCGGCATTCTCTGACAGATCGCCATGCTCGCGCGCCTCGGCAATCGCCTTGATGATTGCAGGGCGTTCGACCGACTTCAGGGTCTTCAATTCGTCATTCAGCGCAGTGTGACCTGCGCGGGTCATTGGTATTTTTTCCATGGAATGGGACGCTATTTCTTGAATTTATTATTGCCGTTGACCCAACCAAATTCGAGCACCCTTGGCAAGCAGTCAAAACTGCGGGCGCGGCTAATCGCCAAAAAACCGCGGCAATGCCGGCCGCTCAGCACGCGCGCACCACTTTTTCGCTGCAAAACCGGTGGTTGGGACGCGGTGTCAGGATTGACCCATTCCGCCTAGGTAAGGTAACCCCGGCATCGAAGGTCCGTTCACAAGCAGGCGCCCTTGGGCGTCTGTTCCGTTTGGAGAGGCAAGCAATGACCGAAACGATACGCGAGTCGATGGAATATGACGTGGTGATCGTTGGCGCTGGGCCTGCGGGCCTCTCTGCCGCAATCCGGCTGAAACAGCTTGATGCCGATCTGAACGTCGTGGTCCTGGAAAAGGGCTCTGAAGTCGGCGCGCATATCCTTTCGGGCGCCGTGCTGGACCCATGCGGCCTGAACGCTCTGATCCCGGACTGGAGGAAGAAGGGCGCCCCGGTTACCGTGCCCGTCCGCCGCGATAATTTCTACATGCTGGGCGAAAGCGGCAAGTTGCGGATTCCGAATTTCCTGATGCCGCCGCTGATGTCGAACCACGGCAACTATATCGTTTCGATGGGCAATGTCTGCCGCTGGATGGCGGAACAGGCCGAGGCGATGGGGGTCGAGATTTTCCCCGGCATGTCGTGTTCGGAACTTGTCTATGGCGAGAACGGTGAGGTCAAAGGCGTTGTCGCCGGTGAGTTTGGCAAGAACCCCGACGGCACCCCCGGCGATGCCTATGAGCCCGGCATGGAACTGCACGGCAAGTACGTGTTCCTGTCCGAAGGCGTGCGCGGCTCATTGTCGAAAGAGGCAATCGCCAGATACGACCTTGCCAAAGATCATGACGTGCCGAAATTCGGCCTCGGGATGAAGGAAATCTGGGAGGTTGACCCCGCCAAGCACCACGAAGGCACCGTCACGCACACGATGGGCTGGCCCTTGGGTGGCAATGCCGGGGGCGGATCGTTCATCTATCACCTTGATAACAATCAGGTCTATGTCGGCTTTGTGGTGCATCTGAACTACAAGAATCCGTACCTCTACCCCTATATGGAGTTTCAGCGCTTCAAGCATCACCCGGTCGTCGCGGATCTTCTGAAAGGCGGCAAGCGCGTGGCTTACGGTGCGCGTGCGATCACCGAAGGCGGCTGGCAATCCCTGCCCAAGATCGTCTTTCCCGGCGGCGCGCTGTTGGGCTGTTCGGCTGGTCTGGTGAACGTGCCGCGGATCAAGGGCAACCACAACGCCATGCTGTCCGGCATCGCGGCGGCGGAGGCGGCGCAAAAGGCCATCGCCGCGGGCCGTTCGGGCGACGAACTGTCGGCCTACGAAAGCGATCTGCGCTCTGGTCCCATCGCCAAGGATCTCAAGCGCGTGCGCAACGTCAAACCACTCTGGTCGCGCTATGGCCTGATGGCCTCGCTGGCGCTGGGTGGTCTGGATATGTGGACAAACAACCTGTTTGGCTTTTCGATCTTCGGCACGCTCAAGCACGGCAAGAACGACGCGCAGGCCACCGAGCCCGCCAGCATGCACAAACCCATCGACTATCCCAAGCCCGATGGCGTGCTGTCGTTCGACCGGCTGACCAATGTGAGCTTCTCGATGACCAACCACGAGGAAAGCCAGCCGCCGCATCTCAGGCTGAAAGACCCCAGCATTCCGATTGACGTGAACCTGCCGAAATACGCTGAACCCGCACAGCGCTATTGCCCGGCCGGGGTCTATGAGGTGGTCAGCGAAGAGGGCAAGGATCCCCGTTTCGTGATCAATTTCCAGAACTGCGTCCATTGCAAGACCTGCGACATCAAGGACCCCAGCGAGAATATCGTATGGACCGTGCCGCAGGGCGGTGACGGGCCGAACTATCCGAACATGTAACTCCTGCGTCATCGGGGCGGCCAAAATGTCGCCCCGCATTGTATCCGCTGTGCCGACCGATTAGGTTTGCTCTGAATTCGACCGCAGAGGTGCCGCGCAGGTGTTCAAAACGTCCCTTTCCGCATTGCTGGTATCTACCGTGCTGGTTGTGATCCCGTTTCAGACGCTTCAGGCAGAGGGGTTGGCCGGTGCCTACCTTGCCGGACGCAGCGCCAGCATCGACTTTGATTTCAACACGGCAGCCAACTACTATACCCGCGCTTTGGTGCAGGATCCCTCGAACCCGGCGCTGATGGAGGCTGCGATCCTGTCGCATGTCGGGGCCGGCGCTGTCGACCGCGCCCTGCCGATTGCCCGCCGCCTGCATGACCTCAACAGCGGCGATCAGGTTTCCAACCTTGTCCTGTTGTCCGACGCCGTGGCGCGCGAGGATTATGCCGCCGCCTTCAAGATGCTGGATAAAGGCGATACAGTTGGCCCGCTGGTCGATGGGCTGGTGCTGGCCTGGGTGCAGTTCGGCGAAGGCCGGATGTCAGAGGCGCTTGGGTCGTTCGATGAGGTGTCCAAGGCCCCCGGCTTGCAGAATTTTGGGCTTTACCACAAGGCGTTGGCGCTGGCCGTTGCGGGCGATCTGGAAGGCGCAGACGAAATCCTGTCCGGCCGGTCCGGTGTGACGCTTCCTGCCACACGGCGCGGCGTGCTAGCGCATGTCGAGATCCTTAGCCAACTGGAACGAGACGACGCCGCGATCGAGCTGATCGACACTGTCTTCAGTGGCAATCTGGACCCCGGCCTTGAAATGATTCGCAACCGTCTTGTGGCCGGAGAAACGCTGCCGTTCCATACCGTGGCCTCGGCCCGCGACGGCGTGGCAGAGGTGTTCTTTTCCATCGCCGGCGCGCTCATGGGTGAGGCAGAGGACGCCTACACATTGCTTTACACCCGGATGGCCGAGTATCTGAAACCCGACCATGTCGATGCCATCCTTCTGTCGGCGCAGCTTCTCGAACGGCTTGGCCGCTATGATCTGGCCAACGCCGAGTATAATCTGATCCCCGCAGACGATCCTGCCTTTCATGCAGCCGAACTTGGCCGCGCCGACGCGCTGCGTCGCTCTGGCGATACCGAAGGCGCGATCAACGTGCTCGGCAAGCTGGCGCAAAGCCATCCCGATCAGCCCGGCGTCCATATCGCCCTTGGCGACCTTTTGCGCAGCGAGGAACGTTACGCCGAGGCGACTGCAGCCTATGACGCCGCCATCGCCCTGATCAAAGAGCCGGACCCCGCGCAATGGCCGATCTACTTCGCCCGTGGCATTACCTATGAACGCACCGACCAGTGGCCCAACGCCGAGGCGGATTTCCGCAAAGCGCTTGAGCTGTCGCCAGATCAACCGCAGGTGCTGAATTATCTGGGTTATTCCTTTGTCGAGATGAAACAGAACCTTGACGAGGCGTTGGACATGATCGAACGCGCGGTCGCCGGGCGGCCCGATGACGGATATATCACCGACAGCCTCGGCTGGGTGCTTTACCGGCTTGGGCGCTACGGCGAAGCGGTTGATGTGATGGAGCGGGCTGCAGAACTGACGCCCGTCGATCCTATCGTCAACGATCATTTGGGCGATGTGTTCTGGGCCGTCGGTCGCCACCGGGAAGCAGAGTTCCAGTGGCATCGCGCGCTGTCATTTGAACCCGAAGACAAGGATGCAACGCGCATCCGGCGTAAGCTTGAGGTGGGTCTTGATGTCGTATTGGAAGAAGAAGGCGGCGATCCTATCACTCGGTCAAACGACGGTTAAGGTTTTCGCGCCCGCCAAGATCAATCTGACCCTGCACGTCACCGGCCAGCGGCGTGACGGCTATCACATCCTGGACAGCCTGGTGGTGTTTGCGCCTTTCGGCGACACTCTGACGATCCAGCAGGCCAAGACCCTGATGCTGACGGTCGAGGGGCCGGAACGGCTGGACGTGCCAGAGGACACGGAGAACCTCGTCCTCAAGGTCGCCCGCATGCTCTCACCCGACCACGCCGCCTAGATCGTGCTGACCAAGAACCTGCCGGCCGCTTCCGGTATGGGCGGCGGTTCCGCCGATGCCGCCGCCGCCCTGCGCGGGCTGTTGCAGTTCTGGCGAATGGGCGACATGGCGAAGATGGGGGATGCCGCCCTGCTGCCCTATGCCAAGCAGCTTCTGGAACTGGGCGCCGATATCCCGATGTGCATGATGTCCAGCCCCGCCCGCGTGCGCGGCATCGGCGAGAAGGTGGACCTGCTGCCGGGCTTGCCGCCGCTGCCCGCGCTTCTGGTCAATCCGCGCCTGCCGGTCTCGACCGCCGAGGTATTCGATCAGCTTCGCCCCAAGATCAGCCCGCCGATGCCCGAAACGGTACCACGGTTTCCCGGGGTCGCGGATTTCGTTGCATGGCTTGGCCAACAACGCAACGACCTGCAGGCCACCGCGCTGAAACTGCAACCGGGTATCGCCGAGGTGCTGGACCGTCTGGAAAAATCAGACCGGGCAATGCTGACCCGGATGTCAGGCTCGGGCGCCACTTGTTTTGCAGTGTTTCCCGACAAGGCCAGCGCCATCGTGGCGGGCGAGTTGATCCGCCGCGATCGTCCCGAATGGTGGGTCGCTGGCGGTATCCTTGGCGATCAGAAGGCAAAGGCGATGCCGGTGGTCAGCTGATCCGCGCCACCACGTAATCCGCCAGATCCAGCAGCATATCGCGTAACGGCCCCTCGGGCAGTTCGCCCAGTGCGGTCTTGGCGCGGTTTGTCCAACCCAATGCGTCGCCCCGCGCCGCATCCAGTGCGCCGTGCTTGGTCAACAACGCCATCGCGTGGTCCAGATCGCCGTCGCGCTGGTCACCCTTTTCGATCACGCGCAGCCCAGAACGCGCGCTCCGCGGCATCGGCCTTGGCCACCGCCTTGATCACCGGCAGCGTCAGCTTGCGCTCGCGGAAATCGTCGCCGACGTTCTTGCCGATGGTCGGCTGTCGAGCCGCCGTAATCCAGCAGGTCATCGACAATCTGGAAACTCACGCCCAACGCATCGCCATACGTGTGCAGCGCGTCGACCTGCGCTTCCGGTGCCTCGGCAATCACGCCGCCCACTTCGGTCGCCGCCGAAAACAGCGCCGCCGTCTTGCCGCGCACGATCTTGAGATAGGTCGCTTCGTCCGTCGCCAGATCCTGCGCCGCCGTCAGCTGCAACACCTCGCCTTCGGCAATCGTGGCCGAGGCATTGGCCAGAATGTCCAGCACCCGCAACGATCCGGTTTCGACCATCAAGCTGGAACGACCGCGCGAACAGATAGTCGCCGACCAGCACGCTGGATTTGTTGTCCCACAGCAGGTTAGCCGTGGGCCGCCCCCGGCGTTTCCGGCTTTCATCGACCACGTCGTCATGCAGCAGCGTCGCGGTGTGAATGAACTCCACCGTCGCGGCCAGATGCACATGAAACGGCCCGTCATAGCCGCACATCCGCGCCGCCGCCAGCGTCAGCATCGGCCGCAGCCGCTTGCCGCCCGCCTCGACCAGATGCGCCGTCACTTCGGGAATGCGCGGCGCGTGTTCGGACGCCATCCGCTCGCGGATCAGCGCATTCACCGCAGCCAAATCCTCGGCCAGAAACCCGGCCAACCGCTCATGCGGTTTCACTGCAACGTCGTCCAGCCCCATCACGCTCTCGTCACTTCTCTCGACAAAGACGGGCAACTGCCCTTAAGTCCCGGATTATGAAAGAGCTTCTGCGCACCACCGATCCGACGATCATCGCCTACGCCACCGCTCTCTTGCAGGGCGAGGGTATAGACTGCTTTCCAATCGACGTCCACATGAGCGCGCTGGAAGGTTCCATAGGCGTTTTGCCGCGCCGCCTGATGGTTCGGGCGCAGGATCACTTCCGCGCCAGCGTGGTTTTGCGCGACAATCAGATCGACACCGGGTTCTGATCCCGTGGGGTTCGCCGACAGCGATCTGACAGAGGACAAGTTCCTTGGCGGGCTGCCTGACGATATCCCAGCCTCGCAACGGCTATCGTGCCGGGGTCGATCCGGTGCTGCTGGCAGCGGCTGTGCCCGCAGAGCCCGGCCAGTCGCGTTCTTGAACTGGGCTGCGGCGCAGGGGTGGCATCGCTCTGCCTTGGTAGGCGGGTGCCCGGGTTGCGCCTGACCGGGGTCGAATTGCAGCCCGACTATGCCGACCTAGCCCGCCGCAATGCAGCTACGAACGGTATCCCGATGACCGTTTTCACCGCCGACCTGCGCAGCCTGCCCGCCGAGCTGAAAGCGCAAAATTTCGACCACGTCATCGCCAATCCGCCCTATTTTCAGCAGATCCCATGGCACCGGCCTCGGCCGATGTCGGCCGCGACGCGGCGCTGGCGGGCGAAACACCGCTGGCCGACTGGATCGCGGCGGCAACGCCACGCCTGGCGCCCAGGGGTTGGCTGACCCTGATCCAGAAGGCCGACCGCCTGCACGACGTGCTCTCGTGCGCTCGACCACCGGCTGGGCAGCGTCACGGTCTTGCCGCTGGCGCCCCGTATTGGCCGCGCTGCCGAACTGGTGATCGTGCAGGCCCGCAAGGGTGGGCGCGGCGCATTTCGGCTGCTTGCGCCCGCTGATCCTGCATGACGGCGACAGGCACGAGCGTGACGGCGAAAGCTACACCGCCGCCGTGCGCGACATGTTGCGCAATGGTGCCGCTTTGCCGATCAACAATTAACGACTTCGTTACAGTTTCCTCACCAAACTCACGGCAATTCCATGTCGCGCCCGACAAGGCGTGACACGAACTCGGAATTTGTGGTCGGATCAGGCTACAGCAGTAACATCTTCAGGAGGACTAACATGACCATGAGTTCGCATTTGCAGGAACTCCGGAAAAAACATCAATCCCTCTCGGAGAAAGTCGAACAGGCACAACGCAGCCCGGCGACAGACGATCTCCAGATTCGCGAACTCAAGAAGCAGAAGCTTCATATCAAAGAGGAAATAGAAAGGCTGTCTCACGCCTGAGACGTGTCGGCGAGGCTGCGACTGGCGCGGGCCGCCAGCAAAGCCCCGCCCGCGATCAAATGCGGCTGCAAGCAGCAGCGACCAGCGTGGTTGGGCAACCCCGGCCACGATCAGCGCAAGCGTTGACAGCAACGGCGCCGCATAGGACGCGACACCCAGAATCTGTATGTCGCCTTGCTTGACGCCGATATCCCAGACGTAAAACGCCAGCCCCACCGGGCCAAGGCCAAGCGCCAGCATTGCGCCCCAGCCAAGACTTGTCGCCGGCCAGACCGTCTGTTCCAGTGACAGATGCGCCAGCAACGACAATGCCGCTGTCAGAATGCAGAACACCGCGACGCTTTCGGTCGGGATCCTGCCCGAGACGGCGCGACAGCACCGAATAGCCTGACCATGTCAGCGCGCAGCCTACGGCCAGAAGATACCCCGCCAGATGCGCCGGATCGAACCCGGTCGCGCCGCCCAGTCACGACAAGCGCCGCCCCGGCAAAGCTGATCGCCGCGCCGATCACATGGCCCGTGCGCAATCTCTCGCCCGGCAACAACCCCGAGAACAGCACGATCAGCAGCGGCCAGAGATAGGCGATCAGACCGGCTTCGGCTGCGGGGGCCGCGCGCAGCGCCGAGAAATACAGGAAATGATAGCCGAAGAGCCCCGCCGTGCCGAAGACATAGACGTACCACGGCACCCCGCGCAGCCGCCCGATGCCGCCCGTCGCGACAATCCAGATCACCCCGATCACGCCGCCGATGGCAAAGCAGACCGCGTTCAGCTGCAAAGGCGGCATCGGTGCCGTGAACACCGTGAAAAGCGCCAACAGCGCCCAGAGAAGGACGGCGACAAATCCGATCAGCGTTGCGCGGGGTCTGGTCAACGGCTTCTCCTTGATGCGCAGGCTTGGATCGCAAGCACGAATGGAGGTCGGTCCTGAAAAAGGCCGGCCCCAGGCCGGCCTTTAGCGTCAGCGATATGAGTCTCAAACGAAGAACTGCGCCCCGTTGGCGGAAATCGTCGAACCGTTGATGAACTCGGCGTCGTCGGACGCCAGGAACACCACGCAACGCGCGATCTCCGACGGCTCGCCCAGACGCCCGGCCGGGATCTGCGCGATGATCGATTCGCGCACCTTTTCCGGCACCGCCATCACCATTTCGGTGGCGATATAGCCCGGGCAGACCGCGTTCGCGGTGATGCCGAAACGCGCGCCTTCTTGCGCCAGCGCTCTTGGTGATCCCCAGATCGCCGGCCTTGGAGGCGGCATAGTTCACTTGCGCGAACTGTCCCTTCTGGCCGTTGATCGAGCTGATCGTGATCACCCGCCCGAACTTGCGCTCGCGCATGCCGGGCCAGATCGGGTGGGTCATGTTGAACACGCCCGACAGGTTGGTGTCGATGACCTCTTTCCACTGCTGCGGCGTCATCTTGTGGAACGGCGCGTCGCGGGTGATGCCGGCATTGTTGACCAGAACTTCGATCGGGCCCAGCTCGGCCTCGACCTTTTTCACGCCCTCGACGCAGGCGTCGTAGTCGGCGACCGACCATTTGAACGTCGGGATGCCGGTTTCCTTGGTGAAGGCCGCCGCGGCTTCGTCATTGCCGGCATAGTTCGCCGCAACTTTGTAGCCTGCGTCTTTCAGCGCCGTGCTGATCGCGGCGCCGATGCCGCGCGTACCGCCGGTGACCAGTGCAACTCTGGACATGATAGTCTCCTCCCTGAAATGTTCGTTGTAACGGTGTTACCGAAAGCGACGCGTAGGCGCGCAACAATATTGCGCGCTCGATTTGCCGATTGCTCAGTCGCGCTCCAGGCACATGGCAACGCCCATGCCGCCGCCGATGCACAGCGTCGCAAGGCCCTTCTTGGCGTCGCGGCGCTGCATCTCGAACAGCAGCGTGTTCAGGATGCGAGCGCCCGAGGCACCGATCGGGTGGCCAATCGCAATCGCGCCGCCGTTGACGTTCACGATCGCCGGATCCCAGCCCATGTCCTTGTTGACCGCGCAAGCCTGCGCGGCAAAGGCCTCGTTCGCTTCGACCAGATCCAGATCCTCGGCCTTCCAGCCGGCCTTTTCCAGCGCCTTGCGGCTGGCATGGATCGGCCCGACACCCATGATCGACGGGTCGAGCTCCGGCGGTCGCATAGCTTGCGATCCGGGCCAGCGGCTTGATGCCGCGCTTGGCGGCCTCCTCGACACTCATCAGCAGCGCACCAGCCGCGCCGTCATTGATGCCCGAGGCGTTGCCGGCGGTCACGGAGCCGTCCTTGGTGAAGGCCGGGCGCAGCTTTTGCATGGCTTCCATGCGTTGCGCCGAGGCGGATGTATTCGTCCTTGTCGACGACGATGTCGCCCTTGCGGGTCTTGACGGTGAAGGCCACGACCTCGTCGTCGAACTTTGCCGGCCTTCTGCGCGGCTTCGGCCTTGTTCTGGCTGGCGACGGCGAATTCGTCCTGCTGCTCGCGGCTGATCTGCCACTTCTGCGCGACGTTTTCCGCGGTCTGGCCCATGTGGTAGCCGTTGAACGCATCCCACAGCCCGTCCTTGATCATCGAATCGATGAACGACATGTCGCCCATCTTGTGGCCCTGCCGCAGGTTGGCGACATGCGGGCTCATCGACATGTTCTCCTGTCCGCCGGCGGCCACGATGTCCGCGTCGCCAAGCTGGATATGCTGTGCGCGCCAGCGCCACGGCGCGCAGGCCCGAGCCGCAGACCTGATTGATGCTCCAGGCCGCGCTTTCGATCGGCAGGCCGGCATTGATATGCGCCTGGCGCGCCGGGTTCTGGCCCTGACCGGCGGTCAGCACCTGGCCGAGGATGGTTTCGGACACCTCGGCCTTGTCGATCCCGGCGCGCGCGACCAGCGCTTCCAGCACGGCCGTGCCCAGATCATGGGCAGGGGTATTGGCGAAGGCTCCGCCGAAGCTGCCCACGGCGGTGCGGGCTGCGGATGCGATGACGACATTGGTCATGATGGCTCTCTCCCAGAACGGTGCGTTGGCAAGGAGTGTAATTGGCGCTTTGACAACGCAACAGCCCCAATCCCCGCCAGATGGGGAATTGGTATGATGCAAACGCAGCATTTGCAACCGCAAGGGTCACGGCGCGCAGGCGTGCGCCATAGCGGCCATAGCGATTGCCGCGCGTGCGGGTCTATCCCGCCTCGCGCTGTTCTTCGGTTCCCAGCGCTCCGTCCGGGCGCAGCTTTGGCACACCGAAATGATAGCCCTGCAGGCAATCGAGCCCGGCGTCGATCAGGAACTCGGCGTCCTCGGCGCTTTCGACCATTTCCGCGACGGTGAACATGTCGAAATGCTGCGCAATCGAGACCAGCGCTGCGCACAAGCACCTGATTGTCGGGGTTCTTGTGGATGTCGCGGATGAACTGGCCGTCGATCTTCAGGATGTCGAAATAGAAATCCTTGAGATAGCGGAACGAGGTGAAGCCTGACCCGAAATCATCCAAGGCGAAAGAGATGCCCCTCGATTGCAGGTTGGCCATGAAGACCCGTACGATATCGGGCATCACCATGGCAGAGCTTTCGGTGATCTCGAGGATCAGCCGCTCGCCGATCGTCGGGTCGGATTTCAGCCCACGCCGCAAGGTGCGGTTCCAGCGCGGATAGCCGATCGAGCGCGCCGACATGTTGATCGACAAGCCGCAAGCCGGGTTCCGCCTCCAGCGCCTCCAGCCCCAGTTGCAGCGACAAGCAGTCGATCATCCGCCCGATCTCGTCGGTTTCGACAACCTCGATGAAATCGCGCGCCGGGATGATCCGGCCCGGTCGTGTCCATGATGCGGATCAGGCCTTCGATAAAAGGCAGGCCGGTCGGGCCGACCGGCACGGACCACCGGCTGATAGGCCAGCATCACGCGCTGATCGGCCAGCGCCTCGCGCACCATCGTCAGAACATCGCGATCGCGTTCGCGCACCGCAGCGGTTACGGGATCGTCCAGCATTTCATCGTTATTGATCGGGTCTTGAACGTGAGTATCTGACATGGGCGTCCCACTCCTTCTGACCAGCCTCACAATGGACCGGAACAGATTAAGACCGGGTAAATGTTCCCATTTAGTTCCAATTCGATCTAGAATGCCCAAAGCTGCCTGCCTTGGGGCCTGGAACTGGGAAAATCATGGACGGAAGATGCACCTGGTGCGGTGACGATCCGCTATACGTCACCTATCACGACAGCGAATGGGGCGTGCCGGAATACGACAGCCGGGCGCTTTGGGAAAAGCTGGTCCTCGACGGCTTTCAGGCCGGGCTGGCCTGGATCACCATCCTGCGCAAGCGCGACAATTTCCGCGCCGCTTTCGAGGGATTCGACCCGGTGCGAATCGCAACCTGGGGCGAGCCCGACGTGCAGCGCTTGTCTGGCCGACCCCGGTATCGTCCGCCACCGCGGCAAGATCGAGGCCACCATCGGCAACGCCCGCGCTTGGGAACGGATCGAAGAACGGCAGGGCTTCGACCGCTTCTTGTGGGATTACGTGGACGGCAAGCCGCTGCAGAACCGCTTTACCTCGATGGCCGAGGTGCCCGCCGAAACCGTGACTATCGAAACGGATTTCGAAGGATCTCAAGGCCGAGGGTTTCAAGTTCTGCGGTCCGACCATCATCTACGCCTTCATGCAGGCGACCGGGATGGTGAATGACCACATGGTGAGTTGCCCTTGTCATGCGCGGGTGGCGGCGATCGGCTAGAGTCCGGTTGGCGTGTTCGCCGCACCACCCCAACCCATGGCCTGAAACCTATCGTCGGCGCGCGCGAAAGACGTTTATGCCGGCGGGGATCCGAACGCCGTCGCGCCCCTGAAACTGCAACAACTCATCCGCGACTCTTTCCATGATGATATTATGATCTTCGGATGATCCGCCTTTGGCCCTTACAATTCGGGCTGTCGGGCCGACATGCGACGCAAGCCGCACGATGGCATCGACACCGCCGGAATGGTGAAGGTACGTGTCACGGCAGGTGCCCTCGCAATCGGAAAACCCTGCCGCCTCCAGAATACCTAGCACCCGGTCGATGTCACGAAACGCCATGGGACCGGGCGCTTCGGGCGGGACCGGCGGCACCGGTCCGAGATGATCAATGGCAATCGTCTGCGGAAGCCGGAACCACGGATTCTGCTCCGGGCCAGCCCAGGCTACAAAGGCAATTCGGCCAGATTTCCGCACCGCGCCCGCGATGTTCTTGAAGGCCACTTCTGGATCGGCGAAAAACATCAAGCCAAAGCGGGACGCGACCAGATCGAACTCTTCCGGCGGAAAGACGTGATCTTGGGCGTCTGCAAGCAAGAACGAGGTGTTCGGGATATTCAGGTTCGCTTTGCGATCCTTGGCAAGTTGCAGCAATGGAGCGGAGACATCTATTCCAGTGACATGGCCTGAAGGACCGGCGCGAACGGCAAGAGCAAAGGTCGACGCCCCGGCCCCACAGCCGATATCCGCAATGCGTTCGCCGTCTGTCGCTTCGCTCGCCTCAAGCAGCAGATCGGTGACGTTGCGGTGGATTTCATCAAGGTCAGCTGCGAACTTCACCCAGTTCTGTCCTGGTTCCGAGTTCCAGAAATCTGACTGATCAGCATTGGAAGTTGACATCTTCGTCGTTCCTTCCGCCGGTAAGAACCGATCCGAGAGGTGCTGAGATCTCAGAGTTCGGCCATCAGAACACGACTATCATGTGCCTCAGAAGCATCCTAGAGAAATCCGGCGGGGGCCAAAGGCGGTTTTTCACGTCCCTGCGACCAGTGCCGCCACAATTGCCCTCGCACTCTCGCTGTCCCATTCTGCATCGCCGCGCAGCCGCGCGATCTCTTGCCCTTCGCGGTTGAGGATCACGGTGATCGGCAGCCCAAGCACCGCCATGTCGCGCGCCAGCTCCTGCTTGGGATCCAGCAGGATCGGCAGTTGCGTGACCCCAACTTCGTCGAAGAACCGGGTGATGGCTGGCAGCAGGTTCCGCCCAGTCGCAATCGTGACGACCTCGAAGTCGTCGCCGCCGAACTCGACCTGCAACGCTTCCAGCATCGGCATCTCTTTGCGGCACGGCGCGCACCATGTCGCCCAGAAGTTCACCAGCACCACCTTGCCCTGCCAGTCCGCCAACCGATGTTCGCCGCCCTCGGGGTCGGTGAAGGTGACCTGCGAAACCTCGGCGGGGTCCGAGAAGACGAGCTTCTTCATCGACCCGTCGCGCAGCGCCTCCAGCGCGGCCGTGTCGGCGAAAGCGGTATTTGCACCAAAGACAAGGGCCGTATAGAGAACGGCGGACAGAAACCAGCGCATGAACCCTCCGGGGGGTAAGAATGACCAAAAAGACCCAGAATGCCATGTGGGGCGGGCGCTTCGCCGCCGGACCGGACGCGATCATGGAGGCGATCAATGCCTCGATCTCGTTCGACCAGCGATTGGCTGCCCAAGACATAGCAGGGTCTCGCGCCCATGCGGCAATGCTGGCCACACAGGGTATCATCACCGATAGCGATGCAAAGGCGATCGGGGAAGGGCTGCTCACGGTCTTGTCAGAAATCGAGACAGGCCATTTCCCGTTTTCGGCGGCGCTGGAAGACATCCACATGAACGTCGAATCCCGGCTCAAGGATTTCATCGGCGAACCGGCGGGCCGGCTGCACACCGCGCGGTCGCGCAACGATCAGGTGGCGCTGGATTTTCGGATGTGGGTCCGCGACCAGACCGATGCGGCGATCACCGGCATCACCACCCTGCAAAAGGCGTTCCTGGCGCAGGCCGAGGCGGGCGCAGGCTGGGTCATGCCCGGCTTCACGCATTTGCAGGTCGCACAGCCGGTCACATGGGGCCACCACATGATGGCCTATGTCGAGATGCTGGGCCGCGATGCCAGCCGTTTCCGCGATGCCCGCAAACGGATGAACGAAAGTCCCCTGGGTGCCGCGGCGCTGGCCGGAACCTCGTTCCCCATCGACCGCGACATGACGGCAAAGGCGCTGGGCTTTGACCGCCCCGCCGCCAATTCTCTGGATGCCGTGGCCGACCGCGATTTCGCGCTGGAGTTCCTGTCTGCCGCCACGATCTGCGCCATGCACCTTAGCCGCTTCGCCGAAGAGCTGGTGATCTGGTCCTCGGCCCAGTTCCGCTTCGTGGCCCTCAGCGACCGGTTCTCGACCGGCAGTTCCATCATGCCGCAGAAAAAGAACCCCGACGCCGCCGAACTGATCCGCGCCAAGATCGGCCGGATCATGGGCGCGATGGTCGGGTTGTTCACGGTGATGAAGGGGCTGCCGCTGACCTATTCCAAGGACATGCAGGAAGACAAGGAACAGGTCTTTGACGCGGCCGACAGCCTGATGCTGGCGCTCGCCGCGATGGATGGCATGGTCCGTGACCTGACCGCCAACCGCGACGCGCTGAAATCTGCCGCCGCCAGCGGCTTTTCCACCGCCACCGATCTTGCCGACTGGCTGGTCAGGGACCTGAACCTGCCGTTCCGCGATGCCCACCACATCACCGGCACTCTGGTTGCATTGGCCGAGCAACAGGGCTGCGATCTGCCCGACCTGACGCTTGAACAGATGCAGAAGGTCCACAAGGGCATCACGCCAAGACGTGTTCAACGTGCTTGGCGTGGAAAACTCTGTCGCCTCGCGCACGTCTTATGGGGGCACTGCGCCCGCGCAGGTCCGCAAGCAGATCACACGCTGGAAAAAGGTGCTCAAATGATCCGGATACTCGCGCTTTGCCTGACCGCTCTGACACTCGCCGCCTGTGGCGTCGACGGTGCGCCGATCCGCCCGACCGATGACACACTGGCCACACCCGGCGTCAGCGTCACCGGAACGGCCGAAATCGGCATCGCGGGCGGCAACTGATGTCTCGTCTGCGGATGATCTACCTTGCGCTGACCATCTGGGGCGCCATCCACCCGATGATCTGGTTCATCGCCTGGTTCAATGAAAACAGCTGGTCGCTTGCGGGCATGATCGACGCCTGGCATGCCAACGCCGCCACCACCGGCCTGACCTGGGATCTGACCATCGCGGCCATCGCGCTTACGATCTGGGCGCTGGCCGAAACCTATGTCCGCAAGAACTGGTCGGCGCTCTGGTGCATCCCGGCGACTTTCCTCATTGGCGTCAGCTGCGGCCTGCCGCTGTATCTGTTTCTGCGGACACGGCCGGTGATGTAGCACCGGAAGCCGACCTTGGTCAGCCTCCGGGCCTTGTGGCGGGCTACCTCACGCGCCCGCCTGTATTGCCTTGACCGCATCGGCTGTCATAACCTGACCGCCGATCCCCCATTCGCCGCTGGCCACTTCCTGAACCCGAACCCATGTCACGCCGCGCATGGCTTCGCCTTCGATCGCAACCATCGCGTCGGTCACTTTTTCAATCATTTCCTTCTTCTGATCGCCGTCGAAAACGCCTTTGATCAGCTGAATATCCACGAGGGGCATATCTTGCTTCCTTTTCAGTTTCTTTCCGGCGAGGGGCCAGTCCCCTTCGCTGCAAATAGAGTGCCCCGAGCGGCCCCGTCCGAACCAGTTCAGGAACTGAATCGACCCCGGTATAGAATCTGAACTGGATCGGTTTGGGGTTTCCTCCCTATGCTTTGATCATCCAAGGAAGGGTGCACAAATGGCAGATGGCAGCTACAAGCAGTTTTGCCCGGTCGCGATGGCGTCGGAAATCCTGTGTTCGCGCTGGACGATGGTTCTGCTGCGAGAGTTGGTCGCAGGATCGACCCGGTTCAATGACCTGCGCCGCGGCGTTCCGCGCATGTCTCCGGCGCTGTTGTCGAAAAGGCTGAAGGATCTGGAGGCGGCGAACGTGATCCAGCGGGCGCCGGCCTCCGACGATCCCGAGGTCTTCGAGTATCGCCTGACTGCCTCCGGGCGCGATCTTCGCGCGGTGGTCGAGGCTGTCGGCATTTGGGGTCAGCGCTGGGTCAGTTCCGAGCTCAGTCTCGAAAACCTAGATGTCGGGCTGTTGATGTGGGACATGCGGCGCAATCTGAATACCGACCCGATGCCGCGCAGAAAATCGACGATACAAGTCACCTACACGGATGTAGAGCCGGCGCGCAGGAAATGGTGGCTGGTGATCGAGCCGGGGCGAGACGTTGACCTTTGCTCGGTCGATCCGGAATTCGACGTCGATCTGTTCATCTCCGTCGGCCTGCGAACCATGACGGAAATCTGGATGGGTGTAAGAACGGTCAGGGCCTCGGTCGATGAAGGCCTGATCAATCTTGTCGGCAGCCGGGAACTGGAGGACAAGATGCAGCAATGGCTGGGCCTAAGTCCGTTCGCTCCGATCCGCAAGGCGGTGGCCTGACCCGTGCAGTTTCGCAGCACTGCAACCACCGCCGGAGATGCGTTTGCCGGGCTACGGCTCGGGCGTGTGCCATTCGGCGGGCGGTTGGTTCCTGCGCCGCAGTCGCAGCGCCAGCCCCACGCCGACACCAACGCCGATGGCGACCGCCAGATCGGTGATCACCGTCAGACCCAACGTCAGGAACAACAGGAACACGTCCGACCGCCGGCCGGTCAGATAACCGCGCCATTTGTGCGGCTCACTCATGTTCCAGGCCGTCAGCATCAGCAAAGCGGCAAGCGCAGGCATCGCCAGATAGCCAGCCAGCGGTGCCGCCACCATCATCACCAGCAATATCGTGAGTGCATGGACCAGCCCGGCCACGGGTGTCTTGCCCCCGGCGCGCACATTGGTCGCGGTGCGCGCAATCGCCCCGGTCGCGGGCAGGCCGCCAAACAGCGCCGATCCGATATTGGCAACGCCCTGCGCCAAGACCTCTGCATTGGCGCGATATCTGCCGCCAATCATCCGATCCGCGACCATCGCCGACAAAAGCGATTCGACCCCGGCCAGAAATGCGATCACGAAGGCGGAGGGCAGCAGCTCGATCATCCGCGCCACCGTTATCGCTGGCAACGACGGCCAGGGCAGACGGTTCGGCAATGCTCCGAAGCGCGAGGCGATCGTATCCACCGGCAATGCCGCCAGCACAACCACGGCCGAGGTCACCCCGACCGCGACGATCAGCCCCGGAAAACGCGGCGCGGCGCGGCGCAACAGCACGATCAGGATCATCGTGGCCAGCCCGATGATCAGCGCCGCACCGTTCAGCGTGGTCCTTGCGCCGCCAAAGTGCCGGAACCTTGTCAACGAAATCGGCCGGAACCACCGACAGATCCAGCCCGAACAGATCCTTGATCTGGCTTGTCGCGATGATGATCGCGATGCCGATGGTGAACCCGTTGACCACGGCCTCGGGCACGTAGGCGACAAGATTTCCGGCCTGCAGATACCCCGCGACCAGCAGGATGAAGCCCGCCATGAACGTGGCGATGACCAGCCCGTCATAGCCATGCTCCGCGATCACCCCGAAGACGACGACGATGAACGCCCCTGTCGGCCCGCCGATCTGCACCCGGCTGCCTCCCAGCAGCGAAATCAGGAATCCCGCCAACAATCGCCGTGACCAGCCCGGTTGGCTGGGTCCGCACCGGACGCAATCGCAATCGCAAGGCTCAGCGGCAGGGCGACCATCGCCACGGTCATGCCAGCCAGCAGATCGGCCATGAACTGGGTGCGGTCGTAGGTTTGCATCGTGGTCAGAATTTTAGGGCGCATGAATGTAGCCGTCTCAAACCGGCCAAATGTGCCGTGCGCTTTCATAGCCCGCGCTTTGTGCTTTGACGAGCAGGCGCAGCGTCGTGCCGCCTGCATTGCCGAAAATACCGGATTCTTCGGGTCAGGCCGGGTTCGAGACGTTTGAACACTTCAAAGAACGGCCATTCAGACCTTTAAAGTCTTCAAAGAAAACATATAAGAACGAGCGACCCCAGGGTCGGAGCGCATATGGACCATTTTCTTTACCGCAACGGTATCCTCCACGCCGAAGATGTGCCGGTATCAGAGATTGCGGCCGCCGTCGGCACCCCGTTCTACTGCTACTCCGCTGCCACCCTGACCCGGCATTACACGCTGTTTGACGAGGCCCTGACAGGCTTAAATCACCTCGTCTGCTTTGCGATGAAGTCGAACTCGAACCTCGCGGTGGTGCGTCTGATGGGCAATCTTGGCGCCGGCATCGACGTGGTGTCGGTGGGCGAATACCTCAAGGCGAAGGCGGCGGGCATTCCCGGCGACCGGATCGTGTTTTCCGGCGTCGGCAAGACCCGCGCCGAGATGCGCGTGGCGCTTGAAGGCGGTATCCGCCAGTTCAACGTCGAGAGCGAGCCGGAAATGGCTGCACTGAACGAAGTCGCTCTTTCCATGGGGAAAATCGCGCCGATCACGATCCGGGTCAACCCCGATGTGGATGCGAAAACGCATGAGAAGATCGCGACCGGCAGGAAGGAGAACAAGTTCGGCATCCCGATCGCACGTGCCCGTGAGGTTTAGCGCGAGGCGCGCTTTGTTGCGCGGGCTTGAAGATCATCGGCATCGACGTCCATATCGGCAGCCAGTTGACCGATCTGGAACCGTTCGAGCAGGCCTATGCCATGGTCGCCGAGCTTGACCCGGCAACTTCGCGCCGACGGGCATGATATCCGGCGGCTCGATCTGGGCGGCGGGCTTGGCATTCCCTACGAACGCTCGAACAAGGCGCCACCGCTGCCGCTGGAATACGGCGAGGTCATCAAACGCAGCGCGATCGGCGATCTGGGTTGCGAGGTAGAGATCGAGCCGGGCCGTCTGATTTCCGGCAACGCCGGGATCATGGTCAGCGAAGTGATCTACGTGAAATCCGGCGAGGAACGGAATTTTCTTATTCTGGACAGCCGCGATGAACGACCTGATCCGGCCGTCGATGTATGGCTCTTACCACGATATCGTGCCGGTCGTCGAACCTGCAGCCGGGCACCGAACAGGCGCCGATCGACATCGTCGGCCCGGTCTGCGAATCCGGCGATACCTTCGCCAGAGCAGCGCGACATGCCGCCGCTGGCCGCGGGCGATCTGGTCGCGTTCCGCTCGGCCGGCGCATACGGCGCGGTGATGGCGAGCGAGTACAATTCCCGCCCGCTGATCCCCGAGGTGCATGGTGCAGGGCGATCAATTCGCTGTCATACGCGCCCGTCCGACCTTTGACGAAATGATAAATCGGGATACCATTCCTGCAGTGGCTTTGACCGGGGGACGCTCTCCGGAGCGGGCCTTAACTGCAGGGTAAATGGCGCAGAAATCCGATCCTCCCTGACGTGGCAGCGCGGAAACTGCGCTGGCCGCTTGGCCTGACCCGCGCCGGCATGGTGGCGGAACGGCTGACGCGTGCGCTTCTGGCCACTTTGCTTCTGTCGTCCTGGCCATGCTGGCGGCGCTGATGTTCGGTCTGCAGGACAGTGCTGTCGCTGGAAGTCGGCTGGGCCGATCTCGGTGCTGCCGATCCTGGGGCCATCGTGGCGCTGGTCGTTGGCATCCGCCGCTTTCACTGGCCGTCGCAGGCCGAGGCGCTGGACCGGCTGGACCGCACGCTGCCGGGCCGTCCGATCACCGCGATCCTCGATCAGCAGGCCATCGGCGCGGGCGACGCGAAATCCGCGCGCCGTCTGGAATGCCCATGTCGCCCGGATGGCCGAACGCGCCGCACGCGCCCGCGCCGTCGAGCCCGACCTGCGGATATCCAAGCGCGACCCTTATGCGCTGCGCTACGTCGCCGTTGCTGGCCTTCGTCGATGGCGCTGATCTTCGGCTCTGTCTGGCGCGTTGCCTCGGTGACCGAACTCGCGCCCGGGCGTCACGGCCCGCTATGCCGGCGGGCCCACCTGGGAAGGCTGGGTCGAGCCGCCGGTCTATACCGGCAAGCCCTCGCTCTATCTGGCCGACATCACCCAGGACAGCCTGTCGGTCCCGGCAGGCAGCCGCATCACGCTGCGGCTTTACGGCGAGGTCGGCGCGCTGACCGTCGCCGAAACCGTCTCGGGCCGGACCGCGGAGATCACCAGTGCCGCCGACCCGTCGCAGGACTTTCACCGTGACGCAGTCGGGCACCTCTCCATCGACGGCGCCGGTGGCCGCACGTGGCAGATCGAGATGGTGCCCGACGCCCCACCCACCGTGCAGCCCGATGGCGAGGTCGAACGCGGCGTGAACGGCGAAATGCGCCTGCCGTTTACCGCGCAGGACGATTACGGCGTTGTCGCAGGCGCCGCCCGGATCGAACTGGACCTGACCGCCGTCGATCGCCGCTACGGCCAGGTCGTCGATCCCGAGCCGCAGGAACCGATCCTGCTTGACCTGCCGATGCCGATCAGCGGCGACCGCGCCGAGTTCGCCGAAACCCTGATCGAGAAATCTCTGCCCAGCATCCCTGGGCCACCTTGCCCGTGAACGTCACGCTGAGCGCCGAGGACGCCGCCGGCCAGCAAGGCGCCGCCGATCCGCTGCCGATCATCCTGCCGGGCCGGCGGTTCTTCGACCCGCTGGCCAACGCGCTGATCGAACAGCGCCGCGATCTTCTGTGGAACCGCACCAATGCGCCGCGTGTCGCGCAGGTGCTGCGCGCCGTCAGCTACCGGCCCGACGAGATCTTTGACAGTTCGACCGCCTACCTGATGCTGCGCGTCGCGATCCGCCGGCTGGAAATGGGCGTCGAATACGAACAGCTTTCCACCGAGCGTCGCGACGAGATTGCGCAGGCGCTCTGGGACATCGCCACGCTGATCGAGGATGGCAGCCTCTCGGACGCGCTGGAACGTCTGCGCCGCGCGCAAGACCGGCTGTCCGAGGCGATGCAGCAGGGCGCCACGGATGAGGAAATCGCAGAGCTGATGCAAGAACTGCGCGACGCGATGCAGGACTACATGCAGCAACTCGCCGAGCAAAGCCAGCAGGACGGCAACCAGCAGGCCCAGAACCAGGACATGCAGGAAATCACCGGCGACCAGTTGCAAGAGATGCTGAACCGGCTGCAGGAACTGATGGAACAGGGCCGCACCGCCGAGGCGCAGCAGTTGCTGGAACAGCTGCGTCAGTTGATGGAGAACATGCAGGTCACGCAGGGCCAGGGTCAGGGTCAGCAAAGCCCCGGCCAGCAGGCGATGGAGGGCCTCGCGGATACCTTGCGCCAGCAGCAGGGGCTGAACGATGAAACGTTCGGCGATCTGCAGGAGCAGTTCGGCGATAATGGTCAGCAAGGCGAACAGGGCCAGCAGGGCGAACAGGGCCAACAAGGACAGCAAGGACAACAGGGTCGGCAAGGTCAGGATGGCCAGCAAGGCCAACAGGGCCAGCAGGGGCAAAACGGCCAGCAGGGGCAAAACGGCCAGCAGGGCCAGGGCCAACAACCCGGTCAGGGACAGGGCCAGGGGCAGGGCAACCAGCCCGGTCAGGGCCTCGCCGACCGCCAGCAGGCTCTGCGCAACCAACTGAACCAGCAAACCCAGAACCTGCCCGGCGCGGGCACCCCCGGTGGCGAAGCCGCGCGCGATGCGTTGGATCGTGCCGGCCGTGCCATGGATGGCGCCGAAGAGGCGCTGCGGGAAGAGGATTTTGCCGGTGCGCTCGACAATCAGGCCGAGGCGATGGAGGCACTGCGCGAGGGGATGCGCGAACTCGGCCGCGAACTGGCCCAGCAACAGCAGCAACAAAGCGGCCAGCAGGGCGAGGCTTTCGGCCAGAACGATAGCCCGAACCGCCGCGATCCCTTGGGCCGCGACAGCGGTGCCAATGGCCGGATCGGCACCGATGAACAGCTTTTGCAGGGCGACGATGTCTATCGCCGCGCCCGCGAGTTGCTGGATGAAATCCGCCGCCGCTCCAGCGACCAGAGCCGCCCGGATGTCGAGTTGGATTACCTCAAGCGCCTGCTCGACCGGTTCTGAATCCGCGCGGCCCGCGCATTCCTAAGCAGCGATGGTCTGACGTTGTGATACTCATGACCAAACAGGAGCCCCGCGCGATGGAAACATCGTCGAAATTCGATGCCCTGGAGCGCGGGTGACGCCTACGAACACTACATGGGTCGCTGGAGCAGGCAGCTTGCCGCTGAATTTCTCGCATGGCTGGAACCACCCCAGCAGGCCGACTGGCTGGAGATCGGTTGCGGAACCGGCGTGGTAACCGAAGCGATCCTTCGCAACTGTCACCGCGATCGACCCGTCTGACGGGTTTGTGTCGCACGCACGGTAAAGGATCGCCGACCCCCGCGCCGAATTCCATACAGCGGATGCGATGGCGCTACCGGCCGAAGACGCGACCTTTGATGTCGTCACCTCGGCGCCGGGGTACTACAAGAGCCTTCCGGAAACCAAACAATCTGGACTCAAAGCAGTCCTCGTGTCCCGGGTCGACAATCAGGGCCCGTTCAGTCTGCCGCTGCGCGCTTGGGGCGCCAGAGCAAGAACGCCCACCCGAGGTCCGGGGTATTCACCGATACGTCAATGCACGAAAGGCCGATCCCGCCGTGGATCGCTTCTAGCCTTCGCCACCGCCCAACTGCGACAGCACAACGGTCAGCTTCTCGACCGCTTTCTGCAAGATCCCGTCCACCCACTGGCGCAATGCGTTCACCAAATCGACATAGGCCGACAGCGCCGGTTCCGTTTGCGGATAAGATTGAACGATACGCGGCGCATAGGAATAGATCAGCGCCAGAACCACGAAGAACACCACCGCCAGAATGAATCCCCGCCGGAAGCCGCTGCGCTGGCGTTTTTCCTCGCGGTCTTCGTCATCCTCCTCGTCCCGGTCCGAAGACGCTGTCAGGGTCGAGTTGATCTCTTCGATGTCGGGCAGCAGATCGCGGCGCGCCGATGCGGCCACGACGGCTGCGACCGCGACTTCTTCCTGATCGCTTTCTTCTTCATCGTCGGGCAGGCCGCGCAAGCGCGCCATGCGCTCTCGCGCCGCCTCGCTGTCTTCGCCACTTTCCAACCCCAGATCGGGCTGCGTCTCAAGCCCAACGCCCTCTTCGGCGCGTTCGGCAGCCTCGCGTTCGGCCTCCTCGCGCAAGATGCCGGCAACCGCGGGGTCAAGCTCGCGCCGGGTCAACGCCGGTTCCTCGGGCTCGTCCTCGAATTCGTCTTCGGGAAGATGATCGGACTCTTCTTCGGAAGCGTCCTTGAATTCATCCTCGGGCAGATGTTCCGCGTCGGTGCCAGCGGCGGCCTCTGCGACCACTTCGGTATCCTTGGCGGCCTTCTCCTGCTCCTCGGCCTCGTCCGCAACGTCGTCCTGCTCTTCGGGCAGTTCAAGGCCCATTTCGTCGGCCAGTTCACGGTCGCGATTGGCGGGCCGCTGAAACCACGTATGTCCGCAATTGGAACACTGAACGTCACGGCCACCCTCGGGGATGACGCTGTCATCCACTTCGTATTGCGCACCGCAATTCGGACAAATCAGCCGCATGCTGCCCCCTCAAATATTTTTATGGCCCCGAAACTCGCTTATGCACCGCAAAAGTCGGGGCCGACTGCCTCATTTTGTTCGATTTTTAGCAAAGCCGCACCAACAATCCAAGCTTTTGCGCCGCGCCACATTGAAAGACCGTCCGGCGTGAGGCAAAACTGTCGCGGCAGGCAGGGGGCAGAACCAACCGTGATCAAACTGGAAAACGTGACCTATGGCTATGGCGCCTCCGAGCTTTTGTCAGGGATTTCCCTGCAATTGCAGCCCGGATCGTTCCATTTCCTGACCGGGCCGTCGGGGTCGGGCAAGACCACTCTGCTGCGGCTTTGCTATTCCGATCTGATGCCAAGCTCGGGCCATGTCATGCTGTTTGATCGTGACGCCCGGTCGCTTTCACGCGACGATGTCGCACGGATGCGCCGCCGGATCGGGGTGGTGCATCAGGATTGCCAGTTTCTCGACCACCTGCCGATCGCCGAGAATGTCGCGCTGCCGCTGGCCACCGCCAATCGCCGGGACGAGTTCGAACGATCTTGCCGAACTGATGGCCTGGGTGGGCCTTTCAGAGCGCGCCGATGCGCTGCCGCCGGAACTGTCGGGCGGCGAGCGCCAGCGCGCGGCGCTCGCGCGCGCCGTGATCATGTCGCCCGACGTGGTGATCGCCGATGAACCCACCGGCAACGTCGATTGGGAGATGTCGCTGCGGCTGCTGACCCTGCTGGTCGAACTGAACAAGATGGGCAAGACGATCCTGATTGCCACCCATGATCTGAACCTGATCCGCAGCGCCAAGGCGCAGGTCTCGGCCCGCGTGCTGCGCATCCGCGACCGGCAGATCCAGCTTGCGGGGGCCGATCTGTGACCCGGTTTGCTCTGCCCGTCCTGCTGCGCGGCAACGTCCAGGCCGATCGCGTCGTGCCGCCCTCTGGCTTCACCGCGCGGCTGACGGTTTTCTCCGCCGGCGCGATGGCGTTTCTGGCGGTTTTCGCGCTGGCGCTGTCGTTTGCCACCGGGCGGCTGGCCGATCGCTGGTCAGCAGGAACTGGCCCGCACCGCCACGGTGCGGATCTCTGCCCCGGCCGGGCAGGTCGCCGCGCAGACCGCAGCCGTGCTGGCGGTGCTGGAAACCACACCGGGCATCGCCATGGCCCGCGCGCTGGACGAGGCCGAAGAACGCGCCCTTCTGGAACCCTGGTTCGGCCCCGATCTGCCGCTCGACACGCTGCCGATCCCGAAGCTGATCGAGATCATCGAGACCGCCGAGGGGTTCGACGCCGAAGGCCTGCGTCTGCGCCTTCAGGCCGAGGCGCCGGGCGCAGTGCTCGATGACCACACGCGCTGGCGCGAACCGCTGGTCGCCGCCGCCGAGCGTATCCGGATGCTGGGGCTGTTGGCGATCACCCTGATCGCCGCGACGACGGCGGCGATGGTGGCGCTGGCGGCCAATTCGGCGCTGGCCGCCAACGGTCAGGTGATCCGCGTTCTGCGGCTCGTCGGTGCGCTCGACAGCTATATCGCGCGCGCTTTCGTGCGGCGCTTCACCCTGCGCGCGCTCTTGGGCGCAGCCGTCGGGCACCTTGGTCGCGGCCATCGTCATTGCGCTTGGCCCCCGGGCGCAGCCAGCGAACGGCTTTCTCACCGGCCTCGGCTTTCAGGGGGTCGAATGGCTTGTGGCTCTTTGCGGTGCCGCTCGCGGCGGCCGTCGTGGCCTTTCTTGCCACACGCATCGCCGCCTTCCGTTCCTTGCGAAAGCTGACCTGATGCTGAAAACCGGTTCAATGGCTCCGCTCGCTGGCCTTCATCGTGCAGATGTATCTGATGATGTTGCTCATGGCGCTGTTTTTCACCCCATTGGCCATCTGGAAACGCGACTGGGCCTTCCGCGCGGTCCACACCTACTGCAACTGGGTGCGCTGGACCGCCCGCTGGATGGTCGGCCTGCGCTCCGAAGTGCGGGGCGACGTGCCCATCGACGAGGTGCTGATCGCCTCGAAGCATCAAAGTTTCTTTGACATCATCATTATCGTCTCGGTCGTGCCACGGCCGAAATTCATCATGAAGCAACAGCTCAAATGGGCCCCCATCGTGGGCTATTACGCGCAGCGCATCGGCTGCATCGCGGTGGATCGCGGCAAGCGCAGTCTGGCGATCAAGCAGATGGTGGCGGATGTGAAATCGGGCAAGCAACTGCCCGGCCAGCTGATCATCTTTCCGCAAGGCACCCGCGTCGCCGCCGGGGCGACCGCGCCCTACAAGATCGGCACCGGCGTGCTTTACCGCGAGACCGGTGAGGATTGCGTGCCCGCCGCCACCAATGTCGGCGTCTTCTGGAAGCGCCACGGCCTGATGCGCCATCCCGGCCTTGCGGTGGTGGAATTCCTGCCGCGCATCAAGATCGGGCATGGCGATCGACGCCTTCATGAAAGAACTGGAACACTCCATCGAGTCCGGTTCAAATCGGCTGATGACAGAGGCCGGTCTGAAGCTGGGAGCACCAGATGAAGCCGATTGAAACGCTGCAAGACCTGCATGCGCTCTACGGCACCCCCGGCGACACCGCGTTGCGCAAGGTCGCCGACCGGCTGACCCCGGAGTATGCCGCCTGGATCGCGCGCTCGCGGTTCTGCATCCTCTCGACTGTCGGCCCCGAGGGCACCGATGCCTCGCCGCGCGGCGATGACGGCCCGGTGGTGACACCGCTCGATGACCGGCATCTCGCAATGCCCGACTGGCGCGGCAACCAGCGCCTGGACACCTTGCGCAACATCATCCGCGATCCGCGCGTGTCGCTGATGTTCATGGTCCCCGGCTCGACCAACGTGATCCGGGTGAACGGCACCGCGCAAATCACCGCCGACAACGACCTGCGCGCGCGCTTTGCCCGCAAGACCGTCCAGCCCGCTTCCGTCATTGTCGTGCGGATCGCCGAGGTCTACAGTCAGTGCTCGCGCGCGATCCTGCGCGCCCGGCTCTGGACCTCGGGCGATGAAAGCGCGGACCTGCCAAGCGCCGGCCAGATCCTCGCCGCAATGACGGGCGACGCGGTTGGCGGCGCGGCCTATGACGAAGACTGGTCCGACCGCGCTGCAAATACGATGTGGTAGAGATCAGGCCTTTGATGCGGCCACAACGGCCAGCCCCGGACCGTCGCGTTCCGCTTGCGGCATCAACAGGTCTTCAAGGAAGAAACCGGTCAGTTGCGCCCGGCTGGTCAGGCACGACTTGCGATAGACCGTGGCAGCATGCTGGCGCACCGTCGCTTCCGAACAGGTGCGCAGAACCGCGATTTCCTTGTGCGAAAGGCCTTTCAGCATCAGCCCGGCAACATCCGCCTCGGCCTCTGTAAGCCCCCAGTCGCGAAACTGCGCGGCAATTGCGCGCGACAATCCCTGCACATGATTGCGCGCGGCGTCGCGCCAGCGCGCACTGTCCAGCCGGGCATCGCGCAGCTCCGAAATCAGGGTCTTGCGTTCAACGCGCATCGCGCGCGTTTCAATCGACACGAAAGAAGTCATTGCCACGGCGCCCACCAGCAGCGCCTTCTCGAAAACCTCGGCGGCCAGTATCGCATAGGAAAACGGCTCGTCCGATTGCAGCATCTCAAACGCCATAAGCGCGCCGAAAAGCCCCAGTGCCCCAAGCGCGAGCAGCCGCAATCTGGTCATGACAAACCTCCTTTGCTGGCGTCAGGCTACAACGACGCCCCGTGCCATGCATCCGGCATCCGCAGGACCATCCGGCCGTCAGGCACGGCCCGCGGGGTACCGGCGCTCATGCCGCCAGCCCCTTGGTGCCCATATCCAGATATTTCTGCCGCCGCTCTTTTACCAGCACCTCCGGCTTTTTCTTCGCCAGATCCCGCAGCATCGCCTCGACCGCCTTGCCGACATCGGCCATCGCCGTCTTGCGGTCACGCTGCGCACCGCCCATGGGTTCGGGGATGATCTTGTCGATCACGCCGAGCTTCAGCAAATCCTGCGCCGTCAGCCGCAGTGCCTCGGCGGCCTCGCGCATCTTCTCGGCATCCTTCCACAGGATGCTTGCGCAGCCTTCCGGGCTGATCACCGAATAGATCGAATGCTCCAGCATCGCGACCGAATTGCCGCTGGCAAACGCCACAGCGCCGCCCGATCCGCCTTCGCCGATGATCACGGAAATCAGCGGCACCTTGACCTGAAGGCATTTCTGGGTTGAACGCGCGATCGCCTCGGACTGGCCGCGTTCCTCGGCGCCCTTGCCGGGATAGGCACCGGGCGTGTCGACCAGCGTGATGATCGGCACACCAAACCGGTCGGCAATATCCATCAGCCGGATCGCCTTGCGGTAACCTTCGGGGCGCGCCATGCCGAAATTGCGCTCGATCCGGGTCTTGGTGTCATTGCCCTTCTCGTGGCCGATCACCATCACCGGGGTGCCGCCCAGCCGCGCAAGCCCGCCCATCACCGCATGATCGTCGGCAAAATTCCGGTCGCCGGCCAGTGGCGTGTATTCGGTGAACAGGGCTTCGATGTAGTCCTTGCAATGTGGCCGGTCGGGGTGGCGCGCAACCTGGCATTTGCGCCACGGATCAAGCGATTTGTACAGGTCGCGCAGCATCGTGTCGGCCTTCTTGTCCAGCGCCGCGGCTTCCTTCTCGACATCCATTTCCTTGTTCGCGCGGGCCAGCGCGCGCAGCTCTTCCGCCTTGCCTTCGATCTCTGCCAGCGGTTTTTCGAATTCAAGGTAGTTGGTCATCACGCGCTCCGGTGCCTTATTGCCCGTCATTATATGGCCGGACCACCAAACAGATGCAACAAGCCGCCCGGTGATTGCGCTGTTTACCGGGATCGCAGCCCGGTGTTAGCTGTCGCACAAAGAGCTTAGCGCAAGGACATCCCATGCCCGCCACCCAGTACGAGATCCGCGATCCGCGTTTCGCCAAGCTGGTCCACACGAACGCGCGTGTCGATCTGTTGTGGTCGGGTGGTCGTTGGTGTGAAGGCCCGGCCTATTTTCCCGCCGGGCGTTACCTGATCTGGTCCGACATCCCGAACGACCGCACGTTGCGGTGGGATGAGCAGAACGGCGTCGTTTCGGTGTTTGAACAACCGGCCCGCAACCAGAACGGCCACGCGGTGGATGCAGAAGGCAGGCTGATCTCTTGCGAACATCGCGGCCGCGCCGTCAGCCGGATCGAGCATGACGGCCGCACCAGCATCCTGGCCGACCGGATCAACGGCAAGCGCTTCAATTCTCCCAATGACGTGGTGGTTAAGTCGGACGGCTCGATCTGGTTCACCGATCCCAGCTATGGCATCGACAGCGAATACGAAGGCGATGCCGCCCCGTCCGAGATCGGCGCAAGACAGGTCTACCGCATCGACGTCTCGGGCGCGGTAACGATGGTGATCGACGATATGGTACAGCCGAACGGGCTGGCCTTTTCGCCCGATGAATCGCAGCTTTACGTGGCTGATACCGGCCGCACCCATGTGCCCGACTGCACCCCCAAGATCCGCGCCTATCCGCTGGCGCAGAACGGCAACAGCGTTGGCCCCGGCACGACCCTGATGGAATCCGAGAGCGGTCTTTTCGACGGCTTTCGCGTCGATACCAACGGCCATATCTGGAGCTCGGCAGGCGACGGCGTGCATTGCTTTGCGCCTGATGGCACCCTTCTGGGCAAGATCCTGATCGACGAGGTTGTCGCAAACCTCTGCTTTGGCGGCCCCAAGCACAACCGACTCTTTATCTGCGCCACCACGACCTTGCGCGCGATTTATGTAAACGCGCAGGGCATCACGCCATGGTCCGGCAGAGCGACCTGATTTTCAGACAGAAATCCGTGCGTTGGGCCCCCTGGCGTAAGGCAACCCGCTTGACATCAATCTGGCCAACCGCGCTAATCGGGTATCACGTAGGCGCGGCCCTTCGCCGTGACCTGCGAACAACTGAACAGGGGGTTCACAATGCTACACGTCCCACGATTTTTCGCTGCCGCTGCGGTGGCGCTGTTTGCCGGGCTGACAACGCCCGCGGCGCAGGCCGAAACGCCGCCCGACACGCTGATCCAGGCCTGGTCGATCGACGATGTCATCTCGCTCGACCCGGCCGAAGTCTTCGAATTCACCGCCTCCGAAATCCTCGGCAACAGCTATCAGGGCCTGATCGGCTACAACGTCAAGGACGTGTCCGACATCTTCGGCGTCATCGCCGAAAGCTGGGAAGTCGCAGCGGACGGCATGACGATCAGCTTCAAGCATCCGCGACGGCATGAAATTCGCCTCGGGCAACCCGATCACCGCCGATGATGTGGTGTTCTCGCTGACCCGCGTGGTCAAGCTCGACAAGTCGCCGGCCTTCATCCTGACCCAGTTCGGCCTGAACGCCGACAATGTCGATGACATGATCGTCAAGACCGGCGACTACAACCTTCGATTTCAAGATGGACAAGCCCTATGCGCCGACACTGGTGCTGTATTGCCTGACCGCGACCGTCGGCTTCATCGTCGACAAGCAACTTGTGCTAGAGCATGAAGTCGACGGCGATCTTGGCTACAACTGGCTCAAGACCGCCTATGCCGGTTCCGGCGCCTTCACCATCCGCGAATGGCGCGCCAACGAAGTCGTCGTGCTGGAACGCAACGACAACTATTCCGGCGACGCCCCGCCGATGGCGCGCGCGATCTATCGCCACATCCCGGAAACCTCGACCCAGCGCCTGCTGCTGGAAAAGGGTGACATCGACATCGCCCGCAACCTTGGCGCGGAAGATATCGCGGCACTCGAGGGCAATCCCGACATTCGCATCGAAAGCGGCGTCAAGGGCTCGATCTACTACCTGGGCCTGAACCAGAAGAACGAGTACCTGTCCAAGCCCGAAGTGCGTCAGGCGATGAAGTATCTGGTCGACTACGCCACCATCGCCGACACGATCATGAAGGGCAAGGTCGAGGTGCATCAGGCCTTCCTGCCGCACGGCTTCCTCGGCGCGCTGGAAGACAACCCGTTCAGCGCTGAATGTCGAAAAGGCCAAGGAACTGCTTGGCCGCTGCCGGCGTTCCGGATGGCTTCACCGTCACGATGGACACCCGCAACACGCCCGAAATCACCGCGATGGCACAGGCGATCCAGCAGACCATGGCGCTGGCCGGCATCAAGATGGAACTGATCCCGGGCGACGGCCAGCAGACGCTGACCAAGTATCGCGCCCGCAACCACGACATCTATATCGGCCGCTGGGGTCCGGACTATCAGGATCCGCATACCAACGCCGATACCTTCGCGCGCAACCCCGACAACTCCGACGATGCGGCCTCCAAGCCGCTGGCATGGCGCAATGCCTGGGATATCCCGGAAATGACCGCCAAGGCTGATGCTGCCGTTCTGGAAGCGCGATGCCGGCAAGCGCGCCGAGATGTATCTGGCCCTGCAGAAAGAGCACCAGGAGGTCTCGCCCTTCGTGATCATGTTCCAGGAAATCGAGGTTCTTGGCTTCCGCAAGAACGTCGAGGGCTTCATCGTCGGTCCGTCGTTCAACGACAACTCGTTCAAGGCCGTGACCAAGTAATGAGCCTGACTGCAAATGAAACGGGGGGGCGCAACCGCGCCCCTTCGGCCTTTTTGTGGAAGGTCGCCAAGCTGCTCGCCACGCTGGCGATGACCTTTTTCGGCCTGCTGCTGGTGACGTTCCTGATCGGCCGCATCGTGCCGGTCGATCCGGTGCTGGCCGTCGTCGGCGACCGCGCCTCGCAATCGGTCTATGACAAGGCGTTTATCGAGCTTGGCCTCGACAAGCCGCTTTACGAACAATTCTGGATTTATCTGCAAGAAGATGCTGACCGGCGATTTCGGCCAGTCCTTCCTGACCAAGAAAGCCATCACCGAAGACATCCTGCGCGTCTTCCCCGCCACGCTGGAACTTGCCACCGTCGGCATCATCATCGGCACCGTTCTCGGCCTGCCGATCGGTGTTCTGGCCGCCGTCAAGCAGGGCAAGCTGGCCGACCAGGTGGTCCGCGTGTTCTGGGCCTCATCGGCTATTCCGCCCCGATCTTCTGGCTCGGTCTGCTTGGGCTGCTGGTCTTCTACGCCAAACTGGGCTGGGTCGCCGGCCCCGGCCGGATCGACATCTCCTATGAATATTCCTTCACGCAGACCACCGGGCTGTTGCTGATCGACAGCGCCATGCAGGGCCAGTGGGATGCGTTCCGCAACGTGGTGTCGCATCTGCTGCTGCCGGCCTCGCTGCTGGGCTATTACTCGATGGCCTATATCAGCCGGATGACCCGCAGCTTCATGCTGAACGAACTGGCGCAGGAATACATCACCACCGCCCGCGTCAAGGGCGTGCCGGAATGGCGGATCATCTGGGTCCATGCGCTGCGCAATGCCGCCGTGCCGCTGGTGACGGTGATCGCGCTGTCCTATGCCGGCCTGCTGGAAGGCTCGGTGCTGACCGAAACCGTCTTCGCCTGGCCGGGCCTTGGCCAATACCTGACCAACTCCCTGCAAAACGCCGACATGAACGCCGTGCTTGGCGGCACGCTGGTGATCGGCGTGATCTTCGTCGGCCTCAACCTGCTGTCGGACCTGCTTTACACCCTGCTCGACCCACGGGTCAGGAGGCGCGGATGAGCATCGCCGACATCACCGCGCCGCGAATGGCTGCTGACCGACCAGCCCGCCTCGCGCCGGCAGGCCCGGCTGGGCCAGATGTACCGGACCTGGCTGGCCTTCCGGCAGAACAAGCTGGCAATGATCGGCCTTGGCATCGTTCGTGCTGCTGGTCCTTGTCGCCATCTTCGCCGACTTCGATCGCGCCCTACGATCCGCTGGTTGGCGGCGACCTGCGCACCGCCCGCCTGCTGCCGCCGTCGTGGGCGCATCTGATGGGCACCGACGATCAGGCCCGCGACATCTTCAGCCGCGTCGTCTACGGCTCGCGTCTGACGCTGATGGTGGTCGCGCTGGTGGCGATCATCGCCACGCCGATCGGGCTGCTGGTCGGCACCACGGCCGGCTATTTCGGCGGCTGGGTCGATACCGTCCTGATGCGGATCACCGATATCTTCCTGGCCTTCCCGCGCCTGATCCTGGCGCTGGCCTTCGTCGCCGCCCTCGGCCCCGGCATCGAGAACGCGATCATCGCCATCGCCATCACCTCCTGGCCGCCCTATGCCCGCCTCGCCCGCGCCGAGACGCTGACCATCCGCGACACCGACTACATCGCCGCGATCCGTCTGCAGGGCGCCTCCAGCGCGCGGATCATCTCGGGCCACGTCGTGCCGCTTGTGCCTGTCGTCGGTGATCATCCGGGTGACGCTCGACATGGCCGGGTATCATCCTGACCGCCGCCGGCCTGGGTTTTCTCGGCCTCGGCGCGCAGCCGCCGCAGCCCGAATGGGGCGCGATGATCGCCGCCGGCCGCCGCTTCCTGATCGATTTCTGGTGGGTCGCCACCATGCCCGGCATCGCCATCTTCATCGTCTCGCTCGGCTTCAACCTGCTGGGCGACGGCCTGCGCGACGTGCTCGATCCGAAGGGGCGCGGATGACCGATCTTCTGACCGTCAAGAACCTGCGCATCGCTTTCCCCTCGCGGCAGGGCCCGGTCGAGGTCGTGCGCGGCGTCTCTTTCGCGATGGGCAAGGAACGGCTTGGCATCGTCGGCGAATCCGGCTCCGGCAAGTCGCAGACCGGCCGCGCCATCCTTGGCCTGACGCCGCCGCCCGGCACCGCCACCGCCGACCGGCTGGAATTCGACGGCATCGACCTGCGCAACGCGACCAAATCGCAATGGCACGACATCCGCGGCGAACGGATCAGCATGGTGATGCAGGACCCGAAATTCTCGCTGAACCCGGTGATGACCATCGGCCGGCAACTGATCGAGACCTACCGCACCCACCGCAAGGCGACCAAGGCCGAGGCCCGCGAGCGCGGCGTCGAGATGCTGAACGCCGTGCAGATCCGCGACCCCGAGCGGGTGATGAACGCCTATCCGCACGAGCTTTCCGGCGGCATGGGCCAGCGCGCGATGATCGCGATGATGCTGGTCACCGAACCCGAACTGCTGATCGCCGATGAACCGACCTCGGCGCTCGACGTGACCGTGCAGATCGAGGTGCTGCGCATCCTCGACGCACCTGGTCACCGACCGCGGCATGGGCCTGATCTTCATCAGCCACGACCTGCGGCTGGTGTCGTCGTTCTGCGACCGGGTGCTGGTGATGTATGCCGGCCAGGTGGTCGAAGAGGTCAAGGCGACCGAACTGACCCGCGCCAAGCATCCCTACACGCAGGGCCTGTTCAACTGCCTGCCGAAGATCGAAGGCGGCCAGCGCCCGCTGCCGACGCTGCAGCGCGACGCGGCTTGGGCGCTCTGATGGCGCTTCTGGATATCACCGATCTCGAGGTCACCTTCTCGAAAGGCGCCGAACACGTCCACGCCGTGCGCGGTGTCACGCTTCTCGGTGGCCGAGGGCGAAAGCTACGGCATCGTCGGCGAAAGCGGTTCGGGCAAGTCCACCGTGCTGCGCGCGATCTGCGGTCTGGCCCCGATCACCGGCGGCACCATCCGGATTGACGGGCAAGGAACTGACCCAGCCGCGCCGCCCGGATTTCTACCGCAAGGTCCAGATGGTGTTTCAGGACCCCTACGCCTCGCTGCATCCGCGCCACACGGTCGACAAGGTGCTGTCCGAACCGCTGGCGATCCACGGCTTCACCGACCGCGAGACCCGCGTCGAACAGGCGCTGGAGGATGTCGGCCTCGGCAAGGGCTTCCGCTTTCGCTATCCGCACCAGCTGTCGGGCGGCCAGCGCCAGCGCGTCGCCATCGCCCGCGCGCTGATCCTCGAACCCCGCATCCTGCTGCTCGACGAACCGACCTCGGCGCTCGACGCCTCGATCCAGGCCGAGGTGCTGAACCTTCTCGACCGCATCCGCGGCGAGCGCGGCCTGACCTATGTTCTGGTCAGCCACGACCTTTCGGTCGTCGCGCATATGTGCGAACGGCTGATGGTGATGCAGCACGGCCAGGCGGTCGAGGAAATGACCCGCGAAAGCCTGCAATCGCGCCGCGCCGCGCAGGACTATACCCGCAAACTGCTGACCGCGAGCCTTGGCTACCGCGCCGCACACAGAGGACCTAGCCAGTTGACCAAACCGATCCCCGTCTTCGACGGCCACAACGACTTCCTGCTGCGCCTGCTGCGCGACCCCGCGAACCGCGAAACCATCTGGCTGAAGGGCGAAGGCAAGGGCCATCTCGACCTGCCGCGGATGAAGAAGGGCGGCTTTGCGGGCGGCTTCTTCGCGATCTACATCGCCTCGCCGCAACCCTTCGACGCCCCCGACCGCGATGCGATCATGGACGCGCCGCCCTACGACCTGCCGCTCGATGACCTGATCGACCACACAGCGGCGCAGCCTGTCGCGCTGGCGATGGCCGGGCACCTGATGTGGATGGAACGCGCCGCCCCTGACGCACTTCAAGATCTGCCGCACCGCCGCCGAGCTGCAGAGCTGCCTCGACACCGGCACGATCATCGGCGATCATGCATATGGAAGGCGCCGAGCCGATCGGCCCCGATCTTGACGCGCTGCACGTCTGGCACGCCGCCGGCCTGCGCACGCTCGGCCCGGTCTGGAGCCGCCCGACCGTCTTCGGCCACGGCGTGCCGTTCCGCTATCCCGGCGACCCCGACACCGGCCCCGGCCTGACCGATGCCGGCAAGGCGCTGGTCCGCGAGTGCAACGAGCTCAAGATCATGATCGACCTGTCGCACCTGAACGAAAAGGGCTTCGACGACGTCGCCGCGATCAGCGACGCGCCGCTCGTCGCCACCCATTCCAACGCCCATGCGGTGACGCCAAGCACCCGCAACCTGACCGACCGTCAGCTTGCCGTGATCAGGGACATCCGGCGGCATGGTCGGTCTGAACTTCGCCACCGTGCTTCCTGCGCCCCGATGGCCGCAAATCGCCCAACATGACGCTGGAGCCGATGCTGCAACATCTCGACCACCTGATCGAGCATCTGGGCGAGGATCACGTCGGCCTCGGCTCGGATTTCGACGGCGCCACCGTGCCGCAGGATATCGAGGATGTCGCCGGCCTGCCAAACCTGCAACAGGCGATGATCGATCACGGCTATGGTCCCGACCTGATGCGCAAGATCTGCCACGAAAACTGGGTCTCGGTGCTGCGCCGTACATGGGGGGCCTGAGCCCGTGCCAGCCCCCAACAAACCCAAATACGCCGCCCGCCTGAATGCCTTCAAATCCGGCAAGGGCAGCGTCGCCGACATGATCGCGGGCGCGGGGCAAGTGGGCGGTCTCGATGCCGCCGACCTCAATTACCCCGACCATTTTGCGGCCCATGATCCCGCGACCCTGACCGGCCTTCTGGCCGATCAGAACATGGCGCTGAACGGCCTTGCGATGCGCTATTACACCGATCCCGGCTTTGCCATCGGCGCGTTCACCAACCCCGATGCCAGCACTCGCCGCGCCGCCATCGACCTGACCAAACGCGGGCTCGATGCGCTGGCCGAAATGGGCGGCAGCCTGATGACGCTCTGGATGGGGCAGGACGGGTTCGACTATGCCTTTCAGGCCGATTACGCGCGGATGTGGGACGATACCATCGCCGCACTGGCAGAGGTCGCCGACCACAACCCCGCCCTCGATATCGCCATCGAATACAAACCGAACGAGCCTCGCGCCTATGCGCTGATGCCCGACATCGGCACCACGCTGCTGGCGCTCAAAGAGGCCGGGCGCAAGAACACCGGCGTCACCCTCGATTTCGCGCATGTGCTTTATGCCGATGAGATGCCGGCCCATGCCGCCCACCTTGTCGCGCGTCATTCGCGGCTGCTGGGCGTTCACCTGAACGACGGCTACGGCAAGCGCGATGACGGCCTGATGGTCGGCAGCGTGCATCCGGTGCAGACCGTCGAACTCTTCGTGGAACTTGACCGCATCGGCTATGACGGCGTGATCTATTTCGACACCTTCCCCGATCACAGCGGCCTGAACCCGGTCGAGGAAGCCCGCACCAACATCGCGATGGCCAACCGCCTGCGCGCCGTGGCCGAAACCCTGCGCGGCAACGCAGACCTCGCCGCGGCAATCGCGAGACAGGACGCCGCGATCAGCCTGCGCATCGTCGCCGACGCGCTTTACGGGCGCGCCTGATGTCGGTCTTCGTCGTCGGAGCCCTGCATCTCGATGTCATCGTCACCGCCCCGCATCTGCCGCGCCGCGATGAAACCGTCGTGGGGCAGGACGTCGACTATCAGATCGGCGGCAAGGGCGGCAATCAGGCCATCGCCGCCGCCAAGATGGGCGCACCCACCGCAATGGCCGGTTGTGTCGGAAATGACGCCTTCGGCCAGCGTCTGCTGGACGCGCTGAGCGCCGCCAATGTCGATCACCACCAGGTTATGCAACTGCCGGGCGCGTCGGGGATGAGCGTCGCGATCGTCGAGGCCAGCGGCGATTACGGCGCCGTCATCGTTTCGGGCGTCAACCAGAGCATCGATCCCGCGAAAATCGAAATACCCGAAACCGCCCGCATCGTGCTTTTGCAGAACGAAATCCCCGGTGCGGCGAACCTTGCCTTTGCCACCGAGGGCCGCGCCGCTGGCCGCACCGTGATCCTCAACGCCGCCCCGGCGCGGCCGCCTGAACCCGGCCTGCTCGCGCAAATCGACCTGCTGATCGTGAACCGGGTCGAGGCGGCCGACCTGCTCGGCCAAACCGACGCGAACCTGAACCCCGAAACAGCCGCCGCGCAACTCGGCCGCGTTCGGCCCCGCCGTCATCCTGACGCTGGGCGCAGACGGGCTTGATCCTGCACGAAAACGGTCAGACCCGCGCGATGCCCGCCCACAACGTTCAGACCGATCTCAAGCCACGGCGCAGGCGATGCCTTCATCGGCGCGCTCGCAGCACAGCTGGACCACGGCGCAACGCTGACCAAGGCCGCCGGCTTCGCTCAGGCCGCCGCCGCGCTGCATGTCGCAAGCCCGGTCGTCAGAGCGCGACACGATCACCGCCGAAACCGTGGAAATCTTCCTGAACTCTCAGACTGGCAGCCCGTAGAACTCCACGGCCGTCCCGCCAAAGACCCGCGCCTGACCCTCGGGCGACAGCTCCGCCGTCAACTCCATCGCCGCCGCCCGCCAGCGCGCGTATTCCGCGCGCAACCGCACCACCGGCCAGTCCGATCCCCACATCACGCGCTCCGCCCCGAAGGCCGACAAGACATGCGCCGCGTAAGGCCGCAACTGATCCACCGTCCAGTCCTCGCCCGCCTCGGTCACCAGACCCGAGAACTTGCAGAACGCCCCCGCCTCGGCCAGCCGCGACATGCCGTCGGCCCAGCAGCTTGAAACTCGCTTCGGAATGGTCGCGGATCTGCGGCTTCATGCAGTGATCCACCACCACCCGCATCGTCGGGTAGCGCGCCAGAAGCGTGGCAAAATTCGCCAGATGCTGCGGAAAGCCCAACGCGTCGAAGCGACAGCCCCAGATCGCAAACCGCCCGGAACCCCCACTGCACATCGTCGCGCAGCATCCAGTCGACGTCCGGAATGTCCTGAATCATCGGCCGCACGCCAAGGAACTTCGGATGCCCCGCCAGCCGCTTCAACTGCGCCAGATCGTCCGGCCGCTCGAAATCGACCCAGCCGACGACGCCCGCGACCGATGGCGTCGCATCCGCGATCCCCAGCATGTATTCGGTCTCCGCAACCGTCGCGGCGGCCTGCACCAGCACCGTATGCGTCGACCCCCGCTTCGGCCAAGGCCGGGGCCAGATCGGCGGGCGCGTAGGGCCGCGACAGCACCGGATTGTCCTTCGGCATCCAGTCGTAATCGCCCCGCGCGGGGTTCCAGTAATGCTGATGCGCGTCGATCTGAACCATGTCTGCCTCCTAGGGCGTGGGCGCGTCCTGCCGCATCAGGCCCTGCGCCTTCAGGTCCTGCCATAACGCCGCCGGTATCTCCGCCTTCGCCGCCGCCAGATTGCCTTTCATCTCGGCCACGCCCTGCCCGCCGGGAATCACCGAAACCACCGCCGGATGATGCAGCGGAAACTGAAACGCCGCGTCCACCATCCGCACGCCGTGCGCCTTGCAGACCGCCTCGATCCTGCCGACCCGCGCCAGGATCTCTGGCGGCGCGGGATCGTAGTTGTAAAACGCCCCCTCGCGCGGCCCGGTCGCCAGAATGCCGGAATTATACGGCCCGCCGATCACGATCCCGATCCCGCGCGCCTCGCAAAGCGGCAGGAAACTGTCCAGCGCCTCTTGTTCCAGCAACGTGTAGCGCCCGGCCAGCAGGAACAGGTCGAAATCGCCGCGCTCCGCCAGCCACTGGCACGACTGCCATTCGTTCACGCCCGCGCCGAACGCCTTGATCACCCCCTGATCGCGCATCTGCATCAGCGCCCGGTAACCGCCCGCCATCAGTTCCGACAGCTTGTCCTCCAGCACTTCGCGGACTCTCGTGGTTCGCCATGTCCAGATCATGCGCGAACAGCACATCGACCCGGTCCACACCCAGCCGCTCCAGCGAGAATTCCAACAGACCGCATCGTCGCCGTCATAGCCGTAATCGTAAACCTCGTTGCGGATGGGCACGTCGAACCACTTGCCGAACCCGTCGCGCTTGTCGGGCGTCGTCGCGCTGCAACAGCCGCCCGATCTTGGTCGACAGCACATATTCATCGCGCGGCTTGCCGCGCAGAAACCGGTTCAGCCGGGTCTCGCTCAGCCCCAGCCCATAAAGCGGCGCGGTGTCGTAATACCGAACCCCGCCCGTCCCATGCCATTTCCAGGATCGCTGCGCCTCGTCATCGGAAATCGCGCGGTAGAGGTTGCCCAAGGGCGCGGTCCCGAAGCCCAGCTTGGTAAAGCTCAACCCGCCGTTGCCGATCCGGTCCCAATGCCGTCGTTTGCAATGCCATGCCGCCCCCCTGTCCGCCCGCAGGTTAGTATGATTCATCTTGGGAACAATAGCCTTACCACGCTAGGCTTTCCCGAACCAAATCAGAGGGAAATGGGATGAGCAAGTTTCAGGCCGTGTTTCGGCGATGAAAAAGCCGGTGATCGGCATGGTGCATCTCGGCGCGCTGCCCGGATCGCCGCTGCACGACGCGCATGGCGGGCTGAACGGCCTAGTCGAGGCCGCGCCGACGGATCTGCAGCGCGCTGCAAAAGGCGGGCTTCGACGCCGTGATGTTCGGCAACGAAAACGACCGCCCCTACGAGTTCAACGTCGACACCGCCTCGACCGCCACGATGGCCTTCGTGATCGGCCGTTGCGCGACGAGATCACCGTGCCCTTCGGCGTCAACGTGCTCTGGGATCCGATATCGACCATCGCGCTGGCCGCCGCCACCGGTGCCGCCTTCGTGCGCGAGATCTTCACCGGCACCTACGCCTCTGACATGGGGCCGTGGACGCCCGATGCCGGCAAGGCGATGCGCTACCGCGACCGGCTGGGCCGGCACGACCTCGCGATGCTCTACAACGTCTCGGCCGAGTTCGCCGACAGCCTCGACCGCCGCCCGCTTGCCCGACCGGGCGCGCAGCGCGGTGTTTTCCTCGATCCCCGACGCGGTGCTGGTCTCGGGCCAGATCACCGGCGAGGCGGCGAAGATGGCCGATCTCGAGGCGGTCAAGAAGGTGCTGCCCGACACGCCGGTCCTGGCCAATACCGGCGTCAAGCACGCCACCGTCGCCGATGTCCTGCAAGATCGCCGACGGCTGCATCGTCGGCTCGTCGCTGAAGGTCGACGGCGACACCTGGAACGCCATCGACCCCGACCGCGCCGGCGGATTTCATGGCCAAGGTCCGCGCGGCGCGCGGGGGCAAGTGATGCGCGACAGCCTGCGCGGAGATCCTTACCGACCTGATGCTCGATCCCCGGCCTTTCGGGCCACGAGGACCGGGTGCGCCGCGCCATCGCCGCGCCGGCTGCAACGCCGTCGGCATCGACAGCCGCATCCGACCGCCTCGGCAATCTGATCGCCACGCTTCGAGGGCGATCCGGACGCGCCCTCGGTCATGCTGTTCACCCATATGGATCAGCTTGGCTTCGTCGTCCGCAAGATCGACGCCGACGGGCCTGATCCGGGTCGAACGGCTGGGCGGCGTGCCGGAACGCGCGCTGGCGTCGCAGGCGGTGCTGATCTGCGTCGGCGAAGGGCGGACGTGCCCGGCGTCATCGCCAACAAGAGCCATCACGCCACCACGCCGGACGAGAAATACCACGTCGTGCGCGCTACCGCGAGCTTTACGATCGATGCCGGTTCACGCAACGCCGACGAGGCCGAGGCGGCGGGCGTCCACATCGGCACGCCCGTCGTCTACCGCCCGCAGGCGCTGGAACTGGCCGGCGACCGCATCGCCGGCACCTCGCGTCGATGACCGCGCCGGCTGCGCCGTGCTGATCGAGGTGGCCGCAGGCTCTGGCCAAGCGCAAATCCGGCCCGACCGTGCATCTCGTCTTCGTCGGTGCAGGAGGAATTCAACCTGCGCGGCGCGGTTGTCGCGGCGCAGACCCTCAGCCCCGATATCGCCATCCAGATCGACCTGATGCTTGGCCACCGATACGCCCGACATGGCCGATCGCGGCGAGATGCAGCTGGGCGGCGGCCCCGGCATGAGCCTCTATTCCTTCCACGGGCGCGGCACGCTGAACGGCGTCATCCCGCATCCCGCGCTGGTGAAACTGTTCGAGGATGACCGCGAAGCCGCCAAGCATGCCGCTGCAACGCAGCGCGCACAGTCGGCGTGCTGACCGACCTCTCCTACGTCCAGCTGTCGGGCGAGGGCGTCGCCTCGATCGACCTCGGCTTTCCGATGCGCTACTCGCATTCCAGCCTCGAGGTCTGCGACCTGGCCGATCTTGCGGGCCTGACCACGCTGCTGGTCGCCGCACTTGCCGCGATCGACCCGGACTTCGCGCTGACCGCGACGGATCGGCCTGATGTCCTACACCCTCGGCATCGACATCGGCACCTTCGAGTCCAAGGGCGTGATCGTCGACGCCACCGGCACCATCATCGCCACCGCCACCGCGCCGCACGAGATGATCGTGCCGCAACCCGGCTGGGCCGAGCATCGCGCGGATCAGGATTGGTGGGACGATTTCTGCACCATCAGCCGCCAACTGCTGGCCCAATCCGGGATCGAGCCCGAAGACATCAAGGCCGTCGCCACCAGCGCCATCGGCCCGTGCATGCTGCCGGTCGATGCAGACGGCAAACCCCTGATGAATGCCGTGCTTTACGGCGTCGACACCCGCGCCGAGGCCGAGATCGAAGAGCTCACCGACCCGCATCGGCGAAGACCGCATCATGCAGACCTGCGGCAATGCGCTGACCTCGCAATCGGTCGGCCCGAAAATCCTCTGGCTGAAGAACAACCGCCCGAAGATCTACGCCCAGACCGCGAAGATCCTGTCGTCGACCACCTACCTCGTCTTCCGCCTGACCGGCGAATACGTCATCGATCACTACACGGCGGCCAATTTCAGCCCGCTCTATGACGTGGCGAAGCAGGACTGGACCGACGACCTCGCGCCCGACATCATCGCCCCGGAACAACTGCCGCGCCTGATGTGGTCCACCGAGATCGCAGGAACCATCACCGCGAAAGCCGCCGCCGAAACCGGCCTGGCCGATCGGCACGCCGGTGACCTGCGGCACCATCGACGCCGCGGCCGAGGCGGTCAGCGTCGGCGTCCAGCAGCCGGGCGACATGATGGTGATGTATGGCTCGACCATCTTCATCATCGCGCTCACCGAAGGCCGCGTGAACGACCCCCGCCTGTGGTACGCGCCGTGGCTTTTTCCCGGCCAGCACGCCAGCATGGCGGGGCTGTCGACCAGCGGCACGCTGACCCACTGGTTCCGCGATCAGTTCGCCCGCGAACTGCCGCGCGAAACCGCCTTCGGCACGCTGGCGCCGAGGCCGCCGCCTCGCCGCCCGGCGCCAACGGGATTGCTGGTGCTGCCCTATTTCACGGGCGAGCGCACACCGATCCACGATGCCCGCGCCAAGGGCACGTTCTTCGGCCTGAACCTGACCCATACGCGCGGCGACATGTTCCGCGCGCTTGCTGGAAGGCATCGCCAGCGGCACCGCCCATGTGATCGAGACCTTTCGCGAAACTGGCCAGCCCGCCAACCGCATCCTCGCCGTCGGCGGCGGCGTGAAGAACCCGGTCTGGCTGCAGGCGACCTCGGACATCGCGAAGGTGCCGCAGATCGTCAGCGAGAAATCCATCGGCGCGAGTTACGGCGACGCCTACCTGGCGGCGCTGGCCATCGGCACGTGCAAGGCCCGGAGACATCACCCGGTGGAATCCGCCGAGGACCGCGAATCGAGCCGCATGCCGCATGCGGTTTACGACCGCCAATACGAGTCTGTTCAAACGGCTCTACACCCAGACCCGAGACATCGCTCACGCTGCTGGGAGAGCGCCATGAAACCGCTGATCGACGCCGCACTGGCCGATCTTGGCGGTGTCCTTGACGCCATCGATCCAGCCGCAGATCGAGCGCGCCTGCGAGCGCATCGCGAAGCGCCCGCAAGATCATGCTTTACGGCTGCGGCCGCGAGGCGCTGCAACTTCGCGGTTTCGCGATGCGGCTGTATCATCTGGGGCTGGATGTCTCGATGCAGGGCGACATGACCGCGCCGCCGCTCGGCCCGGGCGACCTGCTGATCGCGTCCGCCGGACCGGGCGAACTCGCCACCGTCAGCCGCCCTGATGCAGGTCGCGCGGGAGGCAGGCGCCGAGGTGCTGTTCCTGACAGCCACCCCGGACGCGCGTTCCGCCCGGCTCGCGACCCAAGCGCTCACCATCCCGGCGCAGACCATGGCCACCGACACCGGCCCGGACGCACAATCGATCCTGCCGATGGGCTCGCTCTACGAAGGCGCGCTGTTCGTGCTGTTCGAGGTGATGGTGCTGAAGCTTGCGCGACCAGCTTGGGGTTATCCCCGAGGCGATGCGCGCGCGCCACACCAACATGGAATAGCCGATGCGCTACGAGCTGATGCTGCCCCACCAGATCCGCGCCGCGATCGCCGCGAACACACCCGTGGTGCTGCCGATCGGCGTGCTGGAATATCACGGCGAGCACCTGCCGCTCGGCATGGACACGCTTGCCGTCACCCGGATGCTCGACCGGCTGGAGGCCGGAGCGTGAGATCGTCATCCTGCCGCCGTTCTACTACGGCGCCGCCAGCTATGCGGTCGCCGGACCCGAGGGCACCGGCAACCTGCAGGTCGACGCCGGCAAGCTCGCGCCCTTCGCCGAGGAGATGTTCCACGCGCTGCTGCGGATCGGCTTTCGCAACATCCACGCGATGATCCACCACCAGACCGAGAATTTCGCGCACGGCATGCCGACCGACCTCGCCTTCCGCTTCGCCGGCCGGCAGGCGATGTTCCGGTTCCTCGAACACGAGCGCGGCGAGGGCTGGTGGGGCGACGCCGCGATGCAGGACTACTATGCCCAGCAGGCCGCGGGCGAGGATCCGTTCAACTGGATCCGCATCCATCCGCTGATGACGCCCGAGATCATCGCCGAGCTATCCGTTCGACCATGCCGGGATCGGGGAAACCTCGCTGATGCTGGCGCTGGCGCCCGAGGCGGTCGAGATGGAGCGGCTTCAGGGCGAGCGCCCGTGGTATGTGGAAACGCGCCACAAGCGGCGACCGCCGAGCTGGGCGAGCGCGGGCGTTGCGCTGATCCTTGAGCGGCTGCGTCGGCTTTTCGACTGACGCTGCGCGTCAGCCGACCCGCGGGGGGCCAGCCCCCGCACCCCCGGGATATTTCCGAACAGAAGAAGGCCAGAGCGGGCTATTTCACCGCGCCGGCGGTCATGCCCTTGATGATGTAGCGTTCCAGCACGATGCCGATGACGATCAGCGGCACGATCGCCGCGAACGACAGCGCCGCCATCGACCACCAGCTGATGCCCTGGCTGCCGGTCTGGCTGGCCACCATCACCGGCAGCGTGATTGGCGTTCGATCCGGTCAGCAGCGCGGCGAAGAAATACTCGTTCCAGGTCAGCACCAGGCTGAGGATGAACGCCGCGACCATGCCGGGCAGGGCGATCGGCAGGATGATCGTCAGGAAGGCGCCCCAGATCGACAGCCCGTCGACCAGCGCCGCCTCTTCCAGTTCGATCGGGATCGACGCGAACTGGTCGCGCATGATCCAGATGACGATCGGCAGCACCGTCAGCGTGTAGAGCAGGATCAGCCCGATCCGCGTGTCCAGCAGCGCCAGCTCCTTGTAGAGCACCAGGAACGGCAGGGCGAGCACCACCGGCGGCAGGATCAGCTGGCTGAGGAAGAAGAACGAGATGTCCGGGTTGCGCATGAAGCCGAACTTGTAGCTGAACCGCGACAGCCCGTAGGCGGCGAGACGCCGAGGATCACCGCGAGCGCCGAGGCGCTGAGTGACACCACGCTGAATTGGTGAACCGCTTCATGAATTCGTCGCGCACGGTGCGATTCGTTGCCGATGGTGTCGGGCGACAGCCCGAGCGACCGCCAGCCCAGCCATTTCGGCGTGAAATCGACCCAGGGGATCATGTTGCCCTGCATCACGTCCGGCGCCATCTTGAAGCTGGTGGTGATGGTCCAGTAGATCGGGAACAGGCAGATCACCGTCCAGAGGAGCAGGAGCCGTAGATCGCGACCCGGCCCGCGAACCACCTGCGCCCGTGCGCCCGGTCCGGATCGGCTGTCGTGGAAGATCTGCGCGTCCGACATCTAGTACCTCGGGTTCATCCAGCGATCCGCCAGCTTCATGAAGATCGTGATCGCGATGACGATCAGCACCAGATAGACCATCGCCAGCAGCGTGCCGTAGCCGACATTCGACCGGTCGCGGTATTCGCGGAAGATGAAGCTGGTGACGCTGTCGGTGGCACCGCCGGGTCCGCCGGATGTGACGTTGATGATGATGTCGGCGAGTCTTCAGCTTGAAGATGATCCGGATCAGGATCGCGGTGATCGAGACCGGCAGCATCAGCGGAAAGGTGACCTCCCAGAAGCCGCGCCAGCCGATGGCGCCATCGACCCGGCGGCCTCGTGCACTTCCTTCGGGATCGCCTGCAGGCCGGCCAGGATCATGATCATCATGAACGGGATGAAGGTCCAGGCATCCATCACCATGATCGTGAACCGCGCGATTTCGGGCGAGCCGAAGAATGACGGGTTGTCCCAGCCCAGCCAGCGCGCCAGCCGCGCGAGCGGGCCGAACCGGATCTCCAGCATCGACTTGCCGATCATCCAGCTGACCGCCACGGGCGACAGCATCAGCGGCAGCAGGAACGCCACGCGGAAGAACTTGCGCGCCCGGATCTCGGCGTTGAGCAGCAGCGCCAGGCCGAATGCGATGGCATATTCCACCAGGATCGCCAGCGTATACCAGACCATGTTGTCAGCGCGTTCCAGTAGAACGGATCGCGCCACATCTGCCGGATGTTGTCGAGACCGTTGAACCTGCCGCCCGGTCGGCGAGGACAGGTTCCAGTCGGAAAACGCGATGCCAAGGCCGAAGATCAGCGGAAACACCACCATCGAGATGACGAACAAGCGCGGCCGGCAGCACGAACAGCGCGCGCTTGCCCTGCTCGCCGCGGATCAGCACCTGCGCCCAGCACAGGCAGACGGCCCAGAGGATGTAGGCGTAGAGCACCGGCCGCCATGTCCGAAAGCCGAGATCGATCCAGCCGACCCGGTCGGCGCCTGCAGCAAGCGCCACGAGAACCAGCGCCGCGAACGACCCCAGATCAGCGCCTTGCCGAAGGCCTGGCGCGCGGTCGGAAATGTCATCCGCCGTCACGACGTGGAGAAGATCGCCTTCGCCATTGCTCACTGACCAGCGTCAGGTCTGAAGACTTGCATGGCTGGCGGGAATCTGGAACAGAAGATGCCATCTGATTCGGCGAGAGTTCACCGCCGAACGCAGTGTCCGAGGCGCGAGAGAACTGGCCCGCGGCAGCAGCGTCCGAACGAAACGGGCGCGCATCCGCGCGCGCCCGTCGTCATTGCAGCCCGCTCACATCCCCAGCGACGCCTTGTAGAGCGCGATCTGGCTGTCGCGGCCGATCTGGTCGGTGATCTTCTCCCAGGCCGCGGCAATGGCGTCGGCGGTTTCCTGGCGCCGATCCGTATTGGCCGGCAAAGCCCTTCGCCAGTTCGTCCTCGGCGACCGAGTAGTACTGGAAGATGCCCGGGATACGCGGTTCGATGGCGGCGTTCGGGTGGTTGTAGCTGTCGAGCGTTCGAGCCGAGATAGTCCTCGATATAGGCCCGGTCATAGCCTGCCGCTTCCCATTCGTCGTACTGGAAGTGGGAGTTGCGGTAAGGCTGGAAGCCCGACGGATAGGCCGACATCCACAAGGCGATGTCCTTGCCGCCGAGATGCGCCGCAGCAGACCAGGCCGCCTTGTGCTTCTTCTCGTCGCCGTCGACGCGCGGCCATCACGTAAACGCCCCAGCCGATATAGGCCATGTTCGGCGCAAAGTTCGGCCCCGTGGCAGCGTGTCCCATTCGCCGGTCGGCGCAGTTGTAGACATCGTCCGAGCCCGGCAGGATCGAGAAGCCGACCACATCGCCGACGACCGACCTGTCGGAGGTGCGCGCCGAAGATCCGACGTCGCCCCACCAGCGACAGCATCGAGCCGGTGCCGGCCAGGAACTGCTGGAACGCGGTGGTGCCGGGATCGGCGTTGATCTGGTCGGCGGGCTGCGTGCCCATCACGTCCATCACGTCCTGGATCGCGCGCACGAAGGCCGGGTTGTTGACCCGCGGCTTCATGGTGTCGGGATCGAACAGCCAGGCCGGATCGTCCGGGATGCTTGGCATAGGCCGTGGCGCGGTTTTCGAGGAAGTAGAAGCCGAAACCGCCCCAGCCCTTCAGCGGGTCGAGATAGCCATGCGCGTCCAGTCCGGTCAGCGGATCCTTCTGGCCCTTCAGGAACTTGGTGAACGCCTGCACCTGCTGCCAGGTCGTCGGCGCCTCGCTCATGCCGGTTGCGGCGGCTGATCGCCGGCGTCGGTCGAAGTAGTCCGTGCGGTAGCCGAAGGTGTGGCAGTCGCCGTCGATCGAGATGCGGTAGGTCTTGCCGTCCCAGGTGCCGACCGGCGCCTTCAGGTAGCCGACGTAATCGTCCATGTCGATCTGGGTCTTGCACCCAGTCCGGCATCTCCGACAAGCAGGCCCTGGCCGGCGGTATCGCCCTCGAACGGCGCGCCCATCTCGATGATGTCGAAATCGACGGTGCCGGTCGCGATCGACTGCTGCAGGCGCGCGTTGTAATCGGCCTGCGCCAGATCGATCCAGTTGATCTTGGCGCCGGTATAGGCTTCCCACGGCTTCAGGAAGCCGCGGAACAGGAAGTTGTGCAGGTTCTGGTTGTTGAGCCCCATGAAGGTCAGCTCGACACCGGCGAACTCGCCCTCGGCGACGTTGTCCATCGTTGGCCCCAGGCACATTTCGCCGACCTTCTGCCAGTCGGCATCGGTCGGCGATCCCATGCCGACGCCGGGGATCTTCAGGATCTCGGCGCGGACATTGGCATGCGAGGCGGCAAAGCCCGGGCTGCCAAGCCCGCCCATCGCCGACATCGCGCCCACGCTGGCCATGCCCTTCATCACGTTGCGCCGGCTGATCTTTCCGGCCCGCAGCATCTGATTGTAAATCTCGACTTTCATGAAAAATTCCTCCCTACGGCAAAGGTCGGCACATTCTGCGGCAGACCGGATGACCCGGCAGCACGGGCTTTCGATCCGTAAATGTTTCTTAAGCAACTTCCGCAGCTTGGCGTGTTCCCCGACCCGATGTTTGCGCCAACAAGGAAAACCATTTCAGCAAGGTGACGCTAAGTCAAGAATCGTGTCCGATGCCCGCGCAGCATCGTGGACAGACCCCAAAAGCTAAGCTAGTCGTTAGACGGCACAGCGACACAAGCGGGGCGGGATGGCCGAGGTTAAAGTTCGATCACTGCGCAAATCCTACGGCGCGGTCGAGGTCATCCACGGCCTCGACGTGGACATCGCCGATGGCGAGTTCGTCGTCCTCGTCGGCCCTTCGGGCTGCGGCAAGTCCACGCTGCTGCGGATGATCGCGGGGCTCGAAAGCATCACCGCCGGCCAGATTTCCATCGGCGACCGCGTCGTGAACAATCTGCCGCCGGCCGAACGCGACATCGCCATGGTGTTCCAGAACTATGCGCTTTACCCGCACAAGACCGTCGGCGCCAACATGGCCTTCGCGCTGCGGATGAAGAGGATGGACAAGGCCGAGATCGCCGACCGCGTCACCCGCGCCGCCGAGGTGCTGGGCCTCACGCCCTATCTCGGCGCTACCCGCGCGCGCTGTCGGGCGGTCAGCGCCAGCGCGTCGCGATGGGACGCGCGATCGTGCGCGACCCGCAGGTGTTCCTGTTCGACGAACCGCTGTCGAACCTCGACGCCAAGCTGCGCGTGCAGATGCGCACCGAGATCCGCGAACTGCACCAGCGGCTTACGACCACCACCGTCTACGTCACCCACGACCAGATCGAGGCCATGACCATGGCCGACAAGATCGTGGTGATGCAGAACGGCTATATCGAACAGATCGGCACGCCGCTCGAGGTCTACGACCACCCCGCCAACATCTTCGTCGCCAGCTTCATCGGCTCGCCCGCGATGAACATGCTCGATACAGTCGTGCGTCGCGACGGTGCCAAGGCATGGGCGGATGTCGAAGGCGCCCGCATCGACCTGCCCGCGAAATCCGACCTGAAGGACGGCCACAAGATCATGCTGGGCATCCGCCCCGAACACCTCGATGCTGTCGGACAAGGGAATGAGCGGCAAGGTGCTGGTCATCGAGCCGACCGGATCGGAAATCCACGTCGTGGTGCGGATGACGGACAAGGACGTGACCTCGATCTTTCGCACAAGACATCAGTTCAAGCCCGGTCAGGCCATCAGCCTCGCGCCCGAGGGCGACAATATCCACATCTTCGACCGGGAAACCGGCCAACGCCTGTCGAAAGGGGAAGCCAATGCTCAAGGGAATAGACCCGCGCCTGAATGCCGATGTGCTCTACGCGCTGCGCGCGATGGGCCACGGCGACCAGATCGTCATCGCCGACACCAACTTCCCGTCCGACTCCGTGGCCCAGGATACCGTGCACGGAGAGCTGCTGCGGATGGAAAACCTGACGGCGGCACAGGCGGTCGAGGCGGTGCTGTCGGTGCTGCCGCTCGACACCTTCGTCGATGATTTCGCCGGCCGGATGGAGATCGTCGGCGAACCCGATACCATGCCGCCGGTGCAGGCCGAGGTGCAAAAGGCGATCGACAAGGCCGAGGGCCGCGACCGCCCGATGATCAGCATCGAGCGCTTCGATTTCTACGATGCCGCCCGCGACGCCTATGCCGTGATCCAGACCGGCGAGCGGCGGTTCTACGGCTGCTTCATCTTCCGCAAGGGCGTGATCCCGCCCGAGGTGTAGACCCATGTCAGACCGCATCGTCATCCTCGGCGTCTTCGTCGCCGACACCGCCTATCGCGCCGCCCGGCAGCCCCGGATGGGCGAGACGATCATGGGCAACAGCTTCGCGCTTGGTCCGGGCGGCAAGGGCAGCAACCAGGCCGTCGCCGCCGCCATGGCGGGCGGTCGCGTGCATTTCATCACGCGCCTCGGACGCGACCCCTTCGCCGACATGGCGCGCGCAACCTGGGCCAAGGCCGGGGTCGTGCCCGAAATCACCGAAGACGCCGACAGCTACACCGGCGCCGCCTATATCTTCATCGAGGACGCGACCGGCAACAATGCCATCATCATCTGCCCCGGCGCCGCTGGCCGAATCTCGGTCGCCGACGTCGAGGCGCGCGCCGATCTGATCGCGCGGCGCGAAAGTCTTCGTCACCCAGCTTGAACAACCGATGCCCGCGGCGCACCGCGCGCTCGAAATCGCCCGCGCAGGCGGTGCCGTCACCATCCTCAACCCCGCCCCGGCGGCGGAAATCGCGCCGGACATGCTGGCGCTTTGCGATTACGTCACGCCGAACGAAACCGAAGCGAGGCGACTGACCGGCATCAAGGTCTCCGGCCTCGACGATGCCACGAAGGCCGCCCGGAACCTGCTGAGACGCGGCGTCGGCACCGCGATCATCACGCTCGGCGAAAACGGGCGTGCTTTTCCATGATGGCACCCGCACCGAACATGTTCCCGCCGATTCAGCCGGCCCGGTCGTCGAGACCACCGGTGCCGGCGATGCCTTCAACGGCGGTTTCGCCGCCGCGCTGGCGCGCGGCGCCGACCCGCTGGATGCGGTGCGCTTCGGCTGCGCCACGGCAGGCATTTCGGTCACCCGGCCCGGCACCGCGCCATCGATGCCCAGCCTCGCGGAGATCACCGCGCTTCTGGCGACAAGCTGAATTGAGCGCCTGCGGCGCAAGAGTTCGTCTCGCCCGTTCGGTTCCCGAACGGGCTCGGGTCTGCCTCCGGCGGGGATATTTCGAAACAGAAGAAAAGCCTGTCCGGTCATTCTTCTGTTTCGAAATATCCCCGCGCGGAGCGCACCGCGGCGCGGGCGCAGCCAGCGGCGCAAATCCTCTTAGTCTGCCGCGATCATCTCGGATTGGCGCACGATCACTTCGGCCTGTTTGATCGACGCGATATCCACGAGCCGCCCCTTGTAGACCGTCGCCCCGGCGCCTTCGCCCTTGGCCCTCTCCATCGCTGCCAGGATCTCGCGCGCCTCGGCGACCTGCGCCTCGGACGGGGTGAAGACCTCGTTCGACAATGCCACCTGTTTGGGATGGATCGCCCATTTCCCGACCATCCCCAATGTCGCCGACCGACGCGCCTGCGCCACGAACCCTTCGTCGTCGCTGAAATCCCCGAACGGCCCGTCTACGGGCAGGACACCGTGTGTCCGGCAGGCCGCGACAATGGCCGCTTGCGCCCAATGCCATGGGTCGGACCAGTATTTCGCGCCCTCATGGGCCATGTAGTAATTTTCCTGCGTGCCGCCGATGCCGGTTGTCTGCATCCCCATCGAGGCCGCGAAATCGGCCGCCCCAAGGCTCATCGCCTGCAACCTTGGCGAGCTGGCGGCAATCTCCTCGACATGTGCGATTCCAGCGGCGCTCTCGATGATCACCTCGAAGGCGATCGGCCTGGCCCGCCCCTTGGCCCGCTCGATGGCCGTGACCAGCGCGTCGACCGCATAGACATCCGCCGCACAACCCACCTTCGGGATCATGATCTGGTCCAGCCGGTCGCCCGCCTGTTCCAGCAACTCTACCACATCGCGGTACCACCACGGCGTATCCAGCCCGTTGATCCGGACACTCAGCGTACTTCTTGCCCCAGTCGACCGCGCCTATCGCCTCGATGACGTTCGCGCGCGCCGGGGCCTTGTCATCGGGCGCCACCGAATCCTCGAGATCCAGGTTGATCACATCCGCCGCACTCGCCGCCATCTTCTCGAAAATCGCGGGGCGCGATCCGGGGCCGAACAACTGGCAACGGTTGGGGCGGGCAGGGGGCGTGGGCTGGATGCGGAAGCGACATGGGATTTCCTTGGTAAGTAAATTGCGTTGTCGGGTCCTTGTTTGGGTAGAATAGTGCTTGCCCGCACGCAAGCCGCATTTTGCAGGTGCAGCATTCATCTCTGACCCGTCCGCCCTTGACCCTGCGTTCCTTCTGGCCGAATACCACAAGATACAGTGCAAGGAGTGCATCGATGAGCCGGACCGTCTATGTGAATGGCGACTACCTGCCAGAGGAAGACGCCAAGATCTCGATCTTCGACCGCGGCTTTCTGATGGCCGATGGCGTTTACGAGGTGACCTCGGTGCTGGGTGGCAAGCTGATCGATTTTGCAGGCCATGCGCAGCGCCTGCAACGCTCGCTGGGCGAACTTGAGATGGCCGCCCCGGTCGAGATGGACGAACTGCTTGAAATTCACCGCGAACTGGTTGCGGCGCAACGACATCACCGACGGCATGATCTACCTGCAAATCACCCGCGGCAATCCCGGCGACCGCGATTTCGCCTTCCCCGACCCGGCGACCACGCCCTCGACGATTGTCCTCTTCACCCAGGCCAAACCCGGCCTTGCCGACAACCCGGCGGCCCAACAGGGCATCAAGATCATCTCGATCGAGGATATCCGCTGGGGCCGTCGTGACATCAAGACGGTGCAGCTTCTGTATCCCTCGATGGGCAAGATGATGGCGAAAAAGGCCGGCGCAGATGATGCCTGGATGGTCGAGGATGGCCATGTCACCGAAGGCACCTCGAACAACGCCTACATCGTGAGCGGCGGCAAGATCGTGACCCGCCATCTGGGCCACGAAATCCTGCATGGCATCACCCGCGCCGCCGTGCTGCGGTTCGCCAAGCGAAGCGCAGATGGTGGTCGAGGAACGCCCCTTCACCATCGCCGAGGCCCTCGCCGCCGACGAGGCCTTCATCACCAGCGCCTCGGCCTTCGTGATGCCGGTGGTTCAGATTGACGGCACGCCGCTGGGCACCGGCAAACCCGGCCCGGTGGCCACCCGCCTGCGTGAAATCTATCTCGAAGAAAGCCGCAAAGCCGGCGTTTAGGGCTATCTCAGCTTGCCAGCCCGATCACCATCGCGCCCAATGCAACGATATGGATCAGCATGATCGCCCGGTCGTTCCACATGACCCCGACGATGAACCATCCGACCAGCCCGACCAGAAACAGGTAGATGTTAAGCGGCGTCATGCCAAAGGCAGTGGCCGAATAGCCCATGATCTGGATCACCGAGGCGACCCATTTGAGCATGAACGCGGCTTGACCCCGACCGATCATGCTGCCTGCGGTAACAAGGGCCACTCTGTCATTCGTCATGATCGCACCTCTAGTTTTTCGGGGTTTCACTGAATATGGCGCCGCCGCCCGCGCTTGACCAATCATGTCTCATCGCTCAAGGCTGTAGGAAATCTACTGGCATGAAGGTGCAAGACTCTTGCGGATACCAAATCTCAACACGCTCCGGATGTTCGACGCGGCCGCCCGGCACCTGAACTTCCGCCTCGCAGCCGAGGAACTGAACCTGACCCAGGGCGCCGTCGCCCAGCAGGTCCGCCGGCTAGAGGCTGATCTGGGCCTTCAGCTATTTAGTCGCCAACCCCGCGGCCTTGCTCTGACGCGAACCGGCAAGGACTACCACGTGCCCGTGCGCCGTGCTCTTGCGATCATCGCGGAGGCCACCCAGTCCCTGCGCCCCGAAAGCACCCGGATCACGCTTAGCGTCACTCCGTCGTTCGCGGCGAAATGGCTGGTGCCGCGACTGGGCGGTTTTGCCCGAACCCATCCCGACATCGACCTGCAGATCGTCGCCAGCGACGCACTGGCGGATTTCAAGACCGATGGCGTGGATCTTGCCATACGGCAGGGGCGCGGCCCATTTGCCGAGGAACTTGAGGCGACGCTTCTCGCCCCCCTCGATCTGTGTGCAATCTCAAGCCCCGACCATGCCGCGACGATTTCGCCCATAGATCGGTTTCCGGACTTTGCCAGTCACCGGCTGATCCAGGACAGTCACAGCTACTGGGAAAAGCTGTTCGCAAAAGACGGCCTGAAGCCGCAGCATCGGATACTGCAATTCAATCAGACCGCCCTCGCGATGGATGCGGCTGCGAACGGGCAGGGCGTGGCGCTTGCCCCGCGGCTGCTGTTGGGGGATGAAATCGCCAGGGGGCGGCTGGTTGTCTTGTGGCGTGACACCCGAGCGGACCAGAGCGGCTATCACCTCGTTCATCCGGCGGCGCAAAAACCGACACCTGCCAGACAGGCGGTTCTGGGCTGGGTGATCGCAGAAGCCAGCGCATCCGGGGCCGAATTATCCGTGAATATCCGGTAAACCCGGCGCTCGGCCGGGGTACCGTCTGCCGGGCCGGCCGTTTGCGCAACATCAATGTTGTACAACATCGCGTACAACATTCCGAAATGTTTTAAAGAAAAGCATACAACATCGCGTACAACATCGTATTTACGGCTCAGCCGTCACTCGCTGCCGCCGCCGACATTCTGGCGGAACGCTTCTTCGAATTCCGCCTTCTTGGCATCGCTGGCCTCGGTCTGGTTCTCGGCCCGCCATTGCTCGTACGGCATCCCGTAAAACGCCTGCGCGGCCTTCTTCCTTGGTCATCTCGATGCCGCGTTCGTTCGCGGCTTCCTGATACCAGCGCGACAGGCAGTTGCGGCAGAAACCGCCCAGGTTCATCAGGTCGATATTCTGCACATCCGGGCGCTTGTCCATCAGGTGTTCGCGCAGCCTACGGAACGCGGCGGCTTCCAGTTCTGTCTTGATTTTTTCGTCCATTTTCAACCTCTTGGCTAGATACCGCTGGCCGCCAGCGCGTCTGGCAGCAACCGCGCCAGACGCTCTGCCCATTCCTGCTGACCGGCCTCGTCGGCGATCAGATCCTGCCGTATCTCGATCAAAGCATTCGGCCGCCCGGGTTGCAAGGCGTGCCGGTCCACCGCATCGCCCGGCAGGTGCCCGGCATAGGGTTCATTGGCCGCGACGACATATGCCCGGTTCGCGGTGCAAGCGCCTCCAACAAGCGGCGCGGACAGCCGCGTATCCCAGTCGGCATGCAGGATGCCGATGTGCCACGGTCGCGGCGCACGGCTATTCAGCTTTGGCGTAAAGCTATGAACTGCAACGATAATTGCGTCGTCACGGCGCGCCGCAAGATCGGTGTATGCCGCGTGATAGGGCCGATAATAGGCGTTCAGCCGACGCTCGATTTCGGCCGCATCGGCGTGGCGATTTCCCGGAATTATGGTGCCGTCATAGACCCGCATCATCAGCGTCGGATCGTCTTCGCCCCGGTTCGGATCGATCACCAGCCGCGAAAACCGCGACAGGATCGCCGGGCGCGTCCAGCAGGTCAGCCAGCCGCCGCGTCACCCCCGCGGCACCGATATCATAGGCGATGTGACGTTGCATTTCCGCCGGGGACAAGGCCCAGATCGCCGCCGCAAACCTCGGGCGGAACCCGGTTCGTGGCATGATCGCATGCGATCAGCCAACGGGAATCCCGTGTTGTTTCCAATGATTTCGTAAGGTGCTTGTGTCATGTAACTGCCGTCTGGTTACCGTCTAGCCCTGCTTACGCAACTCGAACCGAAAGCGCCAGTTGTCACGTCGCGGGAATTGCATCCATACAGGCCATGGCCCAACGACATGAAATATCGTGACAAAAAGGAACGAGGCATGATGAGACGCCTTCGCAGAGTAAAGATCGTTGCCACGTTGGGCCCGGCATCCAACGACTACGAAACCATCCGTGCGCTGTTTGAGGCAGGCGCCGATGTGTTTCGTCTGAACATGAGCCACGGCGATCATGCCGACATCCGTGCGCGCCACGAAATCATTCGCAAAATTGAAAAAGACACCGGCCGCCCGATTGCAATTCTCGCCGATCTGCAGGGCCCGAAACTGCGCCTGGGCGTCTTCAAGAACGGCGAGGAAGAGCTGGAAGACGGTCAGAAATTCCGTCTGGATCTGGACAAGGCCGAAGGTGACAAGACCCGTGTCTGCCTGCCCCACAAGGAAATTTTCGACGCCCTCGAGCCCGGCGCGTCGCTTCTGGTCAACGATGGCAAGATCCGTCTGAAGGTCGATGAGTGCGGCCGCGACTTTGCCAATTGCACCGTGATCGCGGGTGGAACCGTTTCTAACCGCAAGGGCGTGAATGTGCCCGATGTCGTACTGCCGCTGGCCGCCTTGTCTGAAAAGGACCGCACGGATCTGGAGTTCGCCTGCCAGCTGGGCATCGACTGGCTGGCGCTTTCTTTCGTGCAGCGCGCCGCCGATGTCGAAGAGGGCCGCGCCCTCGCCGCCGGTCGCGCCGCAATCATGTCCAAGATCGAGAAACCCGCAGCAGTCAAGGCATTTGACAGCATACTGGCAGCCTCTGATGGCATCATGGTGGCGCGCGGCGATCTGGGCGTGGAACTGCCCGTGCAGAACGTCCCGCCGATCCAGAAACGCATGGTCCGCGCCTGCCGCGCCGCCGCCAAACCTGTGATCGTGGCGACACAGATGCTGGAAAGCATGATCGACAGTCCGATGCCCACACGCGCCGAAGTCTCGGACGTTGCTACAGCAATCTACGAAGGCGCCGATGCCGTCATGCTGTCTGCGGAAAGTGCTGCGGGCAACTATCCGGTCGAAGCCGTGACCACGATGGACAATGTCGCGATCGAGGTCGAGAGTGATCCGCTTTACCGCGAAGTGATCGAGGCAAGCCGTGCCGGCACCAGAGAGACCATCGCCGACGCCATCGTGTCCGCCGCTCGGGAAATCGCGGAAACCACTGATATCAAGGTTATTTGTTGCTTTTCTAGAATCTGGAACGACGGCGCTGCTGACCGCGCGCGAACGCCCGCGCGTTCCGATCATTGCGATGACCTCGCGTATCGGAACGGCCCGCCGTCTGGCGCTGTCGTGGGGGATGCATTGCGTGATGACTGGCGAGATCGAGCGTTTCAAGATGGCGGTGGTCAATGCCGCCCGCGCCGCGCGTACCGAAGGCTTCGCCACCGAGAAGGACTCACATCGTGGTCACCGCCGGCATTCCGTTCAACCAGCCGGGGTCGACCAATATCCTCAGGGTTGCACCGTGCGAGGAAAGGTTGATTTTCAACACCGATCCCGAGTAATGGCTCTGCTAGGTGTGAAGAGGGACTCGATGTAATGATGAATGATCTGTTTCTGGTACTTGGCCTCATTGTCAGCGCTTTGGCGATCCCCTCGGTGATCAGTGCCTTTTCCGAAAGCCGGACGCCCCGCGCCGCCGCGATCATGATCATGATCGGTGGCGGTCTGGTCGCGCTTGCAGTGACCCAACAGCCCGGCGGTTATTCCTTTGGCGAAATCCCCGCCGTGTTCACCCGTGTGGTCGCGCATTACCTGCGCTAGGCTGTCGTGCTTTTGTCCCTTGCCTCAGCGCCCTTAGCCCCCTATACGCCCCCAGTCTAACTGTGCGTCCGGCCGAAAGTGGCATGCCGAGTTGCGCATTCTACCGACCCGAGAAGGAGACGGAAATGCCCAAGATGAAGACCAAATCAAGCGCCAAGAAGCGCTTCAAGATTACGCGCGACCGGTAAGGTTCTCGCCGCCCAGGCCGGAAAACGGCACGGGATGATCAAACGGACCAAGAAATTCATTCGTGATGCACGCGGGACGACTGTGCTGTCCGATCAGGACGCAAAGATCATCAAGTCCTACATGCCCTACGACCGATAAGGAGGTCTGACAGATGTCTCGAGTAAAAAGCGGAACCGTTACCCACGCCCGCCACAAGAAAGTCCTGAAGGCCGCCAAGGGTTACTATGGTAACCGCAGCCGCAACTTCCGGACCGCCACGCAGGCCGTGGACAAGGCCAACCAGTACGCGACCCGCGACCGCAAGAACCGCAAGCGCAACTTCCGCGCGCTGTGGATCCAGCGGATCAACGCCGCCGTGCGCAGCATCGATGCAGACGCTGACTTATTCAGCCGTTTCATCAACGGCCTGTCGCTCGCCGGGATCGAGGTGGACCGCAAGGTTCTGGCCGATCTGGCTGTGCATGAGCCCGATGCGTTCGGCGCGATCGTCGACAAGGCGAAGGCCGCGCTCGCCTGATTGTCGCAGCTAACCCGAGTACCACAAGGCCCGCCCTCAAACGGCGGGCCTTTTTGCTTAACTGGGTTGCGGTGCGGCCATCGGTTTCTTCGCCGCCACTCGCGGCCCGGTCAGGACCGGCCAATAGGCCACGGAAAAGAGCCGCAAACGCCGCGATCCAGGCCAGGCCGGACAGGTCCAGCGTCCATGTCGGCCCGGTCAGCCCTGCCGTGATCCGGGCCAGCACGGCCAGCAAGCGCCAGACCGAAAATCGCGATCTCGGCCAGTCCCGCGCGCAACGCGCGTCCGGTATGCCCCAGACTGGCGCGCGTCATCATCGCCAGCGTCATCAAGCCCGACCGCACCGGTCATCCAGGCGTGCAGGCCAATCAGCGGCGGCACCGAAGGCGTCAGCCACGCCGCGCCAGCAGAAAGGAAGCCGACCGGCACGAAGGCATACGCAACGTGCAGCACAGCAACCAACGGCTCGGCAAACGTCCGGTACGCCGGCCCAACGCGCCAGACGGATCGCCTGAAGCAGCCCGGCAAGCGCCAGGCCCGCGGCGTCGGCGAATGACCGGCAGCGAGAATCCAAGCCGGCCAGCGCCAGACCGGATACACCCAGTGTCACCTCATCGTAGCGGTTTATGGGCATCGGCATCCGACCCGGACCGCGCTGCGCCAGCCAGTTGCGGGTAAAGCTGGGAACGACGCGCCCGCCGATCACCGACAGCAGCATCACCAGCGCCGCCGCGCCCAGTCGTGCGCCGATGCCAGAGGCCGCAACGCTCGCTCTCGCAGCAACGGCAGTGGAAAACCGCATTGCCCGCCAGCAGCAGCAGGCACAAGCCCACGACCGGCAGGTTGCGCCAGTTCGCGCCCGACCAGATCTCTCGCGCGATAACGATCACCAAGGCGGCGAGGAAGGACAGATCGCCGATGATCACCACCCAGATCGGCAAGGCCGCGCCGAACGTCACCACCACCCGTCCCAGCACCCAAAGGCCCACCAGACACCGCCAGCGGCCAGCCCATGACCGGCAACCGCCCGGTCCAGTTCGGCACTGCCGTCAGCAGGAAGCCGCAGACGATCGCCGCGCCATAGCCGAACATCAGCTCGTGCGCGTGCCAGTCGACCGGATCGAACGCGGTCGGCAATTCGAGATCGCCGCTGATAACCGCGATCCACAAAGCATCGCCAAAGCCGCCCAGATCGCGCCGAGCAGAAAGAACGGACGGAACCCGCCGCTCAGGAAAACCGGGCCGGTGTAGCTGCGTTGTTTTTGGCCGTTCCCTGGACATCTCTCGCCTCCTTCGGGATATGTGATCGCTTTTGCGCCTGCCGGGGCGACAGGCAAGCCCTGTCCGTTGCGACAAATCCGCCGCGCGCGTGCCCCGGCGGCCTTGCATTCACGGGGGTGTCTGGGTAGCAGGTTCCAGACATAACCACGGGGGTCGCAATGGACGATCTGAGGCAGAAATATCTGGGCGCTATCGCCAACGCAGCCGATGAGGCTGCGCTGGAGGATATTCGCGTTGCAGGCCATGGGCAAGCAGGGCGAAGTGGCGCTGAAGATGCGCGAACTGGGCAAGATGACGCCCGAGGAACGGCAGGTCGCCGGACCGAAGCTGAACGCGCTGAAGGATGAGATCGCCTCGGCCCTTGCCGCCAAGAAATCGGCGCTGGCGGATGCGGCCCTTGACGAACGGCTGCGCCATGAATGGCTGGACGTCACGCTGCCGGGGCGGCCGCGTCCGCAGGGCACGATCCATCCGGTCAGCCAGGTCACCGATGAGGTCAGCGCGATCTTCGCCGACATGGGCTTTGTCGTCGCCGAAGGGCCGCAGATCGAAAGTGACTGGTACAATTTCGACGCGCTGAATATCCCGCCGGAACATCCGACGCGGACCGAGATGGATACGTTCTACATGCACCGCGATCCGGGCGACAACCGGCCGCCGCATGTGCTGCGGACCCATACCAGCCCGGTGCAGATCCGGGCGATGGCCAAGCATGGCGCGCCGATCGCGGGTGATCGCGCCGGGGCGGGTTTATCGGGCCGATTACGATCAGACCCATACCCCGATGTTCCACCAGATCGAGGGGTTGGCGATGGACCGGGATCTTGTCGATGGCGAACCTGAAATGGGTGCTGGAGGAGTTCTTTTCGGCCTTCTTCGGGACCGGGGTTCGGACCCGGTTCCGGGCCTCGCATTTTCCGTTCACTGAACCCTCGGCAGAGGTCGATATTCAGTGTTCGTGGGAAGGCGGCACCGTGAAGGTGGGTGAGGGCGATGACTGGCTGGAAGTGCTGGGGTCCGGCATGGTTCATCCGAAGGTTCTATCGGCGGCGGGGGTCGATCCGGATCAGTGGCAGGGCTTTGCTTTCGGGATGGGAATCGACCGGCTGGCGATGCTGAAATACGGGATTCCGGACCTGCGGGCGTTCTTTGATTCAGACCTGCGCTGGCTGCGGCATTACGGGTTCTCGGCGCTGGATGTGCCGACCCTGCATGGCGGGGTAAATCGGTAGTGTCCACATGTGGACGCATAGTCAAGGTGTTGGGATTGTTGATGTTAGCGGTAACTTGAAGTTAGAGTTTCGTGCGATGAGGATCGATGCTGCATATGACGAGACGGATTGCGCCCGGCCCGAGGGTGGGTGCATCGCACGCGCCGTCGTGCCGCAGGCACGCCATGGCGTGACGGGGGCGGGTCGGGTGCGATCCGGACTATAGCAGGTCGGATGGGTTGCGGCATGCGGGGTTAGGTCGGTGGTCATGGACGTAGTCTCTTCACATTTGCAAGTCGGAACATTGAAGACATCAAACGAGGACTGTTGAAGCTTGGTTGTGGGCTGTTTCAACGATTTCGTGACCAGCAATGAAACGCGTTCGCATCGCAAAGCCCGACCTGGTACATTCAAGACGGGTGTCGAAGGGCGATGACTGCAATGCTCTTGCATTCTTTCACAGGGCCATTCTTGAGTCGATGGATACCTCGATTTGGACGCGGTAGTTACTGATCGTCTGGCCCGAAGCTTGGTCTCCCGTTCTCGATTCAGCCATTGGGTGATCTCAAAACGGGTTCACAGAGACGACGTCTCGAAGCGCTGGCCGTTCTGCTCACCGAATGAGTTTCGATGGATATTCATCTGTTTCGGCGGCAATGACTTCACCGGCGACAGTGTCTCGCCGCTCGAAATTTCGGAGCAGGATTGGGAGAGAATCTTGAGGATCTTGCAGTGGATAGCGACGGAATGATTCCCTCACTCGCAGCTCCAAATACCCCAATGCCGTAACCTTCCGCTTCGGCGATTCCGATGCGATGAACCGCGAACTGATCGCGCTCGTCCGCGCGGGCAAGAAGCGGGCGACGATGGGGCGGTTGTCGGATTTCGGGCCGGGCAAGGAGGCCAAGCCGGTGGTCGGGCGCTGCGATATCATTACCGAGTGGGATGGGACGCCTGCGGTGGTGGTGCGGACGGTTTCGGTCGAGGAGATGCCGCTGAGCGAGATCAGTGAGGATTTCGCGTTGGCCGAGGGTGAGAACGAGACCTACCGGGAATGGTATGACGACCACCGCGCGCTATTTCGAGCGCAATGGCGGCTGGGCGCCGGATATGATGATGATTTGCGAACGGTTCGAGGTTGTTGAAGACCTTGGGTCGGAGGGGCAGACGGAATGACGGTTGCCACCCTTCTTGCCCAAGCTTTGCTTGGGCCGCGCCTGACCTGCCCCCACGGGGCAGGCGCGTTCGCGCCCACCCCTCAGGTCAGGCGCGGGAGTTGCGCGATACCGGAACACAAGGATCAACGGATATGAAATTCACGCTGTCCTGGCTGAAAGATCACCTCGACACGACCGCCTCGGTCGATGAGATCACCTATGCGCTGACCGATCTGGGGCTGGAGGTTGAGGGGGTCGAGAACCCGCTGGATGCGCTGAAGGATTTCACGCTGGGCAAGGTCAAGACCGCCGAAAAGCATCCTGATGCCGACAAGCTGCGGGTTTGCATCGTTGAAACCGACGAGGGCGACAAGCAGATCATCTGCGGCGCGCCGAATGCGCGGGCCGGGATCACGGTCGTCGTGGCCAAGCCGGGCATGTATATCCCCGGCATCGACACCACGATCCAGGTCGGCAAGATCCGCGGCGTCGAGAGCCACGGCATGATGTGTTCCGAACGCGAGATGGAACTGAGCGAGGAACATGACGGGATCATCGAGCTGCACTTCGGGCAAGGTCGGCGATCGGTTCATCGACTGGCTGGCCGAGCATGATCCGGCAAAGGTCGATCCGGTCATCGACATCGCGATCACGCCGAACCGCCCCGATGCGCTGGGTGTGCGCGGCATCGCCCGCGATCTGGCGGCGCGGGGGCTGGGCACGCTGAAACCGGCGAAAGAGGCGCAAGGTTGCGGGCACGTTCGTCAGCCCGATCAAGGTGACGATTGATGCCGATACCGCGGGCGATGGCTGCCACGTGTTCATGGGTCGGCTGATCAAAGGCGTGAAGAACGGCCCCAGCCCGAAATGGTTGCAGGACCGGCTGCGCGCTATCGGGTTGCGGCCGATCTCGGCGTTGGTCGATGTGACGAACTTCTTCACCTACGACCGGAACCGCCCGCTGCACGTCTTCGATGCGGCCAAGGTCAAGGGCGATCTGCGGGTGCACAGGCCAAGGGCGGCGAGGTGCTGACGGCGCTGGACGACAAGGACTACACGCTGGCAGCGGGCATGGTGGTGATCTCGGACGACAGCGGGGTCGAGAGCGTTGCGGGGATCATGGGCGGCGCAGGCGACGGGCTGCACCGAGGCGACGACGGATGTGTTTCTGGAGGCCGCGGTCTGGGACACGCTGTCGATCGCCGCGACGGGGCGGCAGTTGAAGGTGAATTCCGACGCGCGATATCGCAACGAGCGCGGCATTGATCCCGGCGTTCAACGCGCCGGCGATCGAACTGGCAACGCAGATGATCATGGAGTTTTGTGGGGGCGAGGCGTCCGAGGTCGTCGTTGCGGGGGCGGTACCGGACGTATCACGGGCCTACAAGCTGGACACCGACCGGGTGCAGAGCCTTGTCGGGATGGATATTCCGGCGGCGGAACAGCGGCGCACGCTGGAGGCTTTGGGGTTCCGGATCGAGGGCGACATGGCGCATGTGCCGTCGTGGCGGCCCGATGTGCAGGGGTCTTCTGATCTGGTCGAGGAGGTGGCGCGGGTGGCGTCGCTGACCAAGCTGCAGGGGATGCCGATGGCCCGCGCGCAGGTGGGCGTGCCGCGGCCGATCCTGACGCCGATGCAGATCCGCGAACGCGATGCGCGGCGCACGGCGGCTGTCTTGGGATACAATGAATGCGTGACCTATTCGTTCATTGATGCGGCCAGCGCGGCGCTGTTCGGCGGCGGTCAGGATGCGACGCGGCTGGAAAACCCGATATCGTCCGAGATGAGCCATATGCGGCCCGATCTGCTGCCGGGATTGTTGCAGGCGGCGGCGCGCAATCAGGCGCGGGGGTTCATGGATCTGGCCCTTGTTCGAGGTCGGCCCGGCCTTTCACGGCGGCGAGCCTGAGGATCAGCATGTGCAGGTCGCGGGACTACTGGTGGGACATACGAATTCGCGCGATCCCTATGGCGTCGCGCCGCCCGTGTGGACGTGTTTCGACGCCAAGGCCGATGCCGAGGCCGTTCTGGCCGCCATCGGCGCGCCCGCCAAGGCAATGATCCAGCGCGGTGCTTCTGATTGGTGGCATCCGGGGCGGTCGGGGCAGATCAGTCTTGGGCCGAAGAACGTGCTGGCGGTGTTTGGCGAAGTGCATCCGAGGGTGCTTGCGGGCACTGGATGTGAAGGGGCCGGCGATGGCCTTCTCTGTCTTTCCTGAGCGCGTGCCGTTCCCGAAATCGAAGACAACCACACGCCCCGCGCTGGCTTTGCACGATCTGCAGGCGGTTGAGCGTGATTTCGCGTTTGTCGTGGATGCGGGCGTCGAAGCGCTTACGCTGGTCAATGCTGCGGCCGGTGCCGACAAGGCGCTGATCGACAGTGTTCGGATTTTCGACGAGTTCATTGGACCTAACGCCGAGGCGCAGATGGGCGCGGGCAAGAAATCACTGGCGATCTCGGTGCGGTTGCAGCCCACCGAAAAGACCCTGACCGAGAAAGAGATCGAGACGGTGTCGGCGCTGATTGTCGAGAAGGTCGGGAAAGCTACCGGCGGGGTGCTGCGCGGCTAGGGCGGAGCCTCCGGCGGGGATATTTGAGAGACAATGAAAGGAAGACGCATGTCGCTGAACGTCTATCTGTCGGGTGAGATACATACGGACTGGAGAGAGCAGATCATCGAAGGTGCGATGGGGCTGGATGTTTCGTTTTCCGGTCCGGTGACCGACCACGCAGCGTCCGATGACTGCGGTGTCAACATTCTGGGCGCCGAGCCGGACAAGTTCTGGCACGATCACAAGGGCGCCAAACTGAACGCCATCCGAACCCGCAAGGGGATCGAGGACGCGGATGTTGTGGTGGTGCGATTTGGCGAGAAGTACAAGCAGTGGAATGCGGCATTTGACGCGGGCTATGCCGCCGCGCTTGGAAAATCACTTGTGGTTTTGCACGGCCCCGACCATCAGCATGCCCTCAAAGAGGTCGATGCTGCGGCCTTGGCGGTTGCGCAAGAGCCGCAGCAGGTGGTGCAGATCTTGCGGTACGTGCTGACCGGATCCTTGCCGGATTAGTCGCGTAACGGGATGTTCCGGCCGCGGTTGACCGCGGGGCGTTAGACTTTGCGAGAACTATCAAGCTTTCCGAACGTCGGCCCAGCCCCACCGGTCCGGAGCATCAACCTCAGTGTCGAGGTGACCCTGCCCCCTTGGCTAACGGGTAACGACTTGCCGGGCTGGCCATCTTCTTGTGACCGGACACTCGGCTGCCGCGGTGATCCTGTTTCCGCGTCATTTGAGGGTGAGGCATGGCTGAATTTTCCCCGCAGAAATGAGTCTCAAATTTGCCGAACTATGCTAAATGCAGTGCGCGAATGCGCAGAAGGCGCGTGTAGGTACAAAAGTGGGGACACTAGTATGCTAAATGAGTTCAAGGATTTCATCGCCAAAGGCAATGTCATGGACATGGCCGTTGGTATCATCATCGGCGCGGCCTTTACGGCCATCGTCACATCTCTTGTGGACGACCTGATCAACCCGATCATCAGCCTTTTCATGGGTGGTATTGATTTCTCGGGTCTTGGCTTCAAGCTTGGCGACGGTGCGGATGCCGCGATTTTTGCGTATGGCAACTTCATCATGGCGCTGATCAACTTCCTGATCATCGCCTGGGTCGTGTTCTTGCTGGTCAAGATGGTCAACCGCGTCAAAGACGCATCTGCCGAAAAACGGAAGAGGCGGCGCCTGCGCCCGGACCGGGCCCAGCGAAGTTGATCTTTTGATAGAGATCCGCGACGCGCTGAAGAAATAGCGCTATGCTTGCAATCCAACGAAAAAGGCCCGCCGATCCGGCGGGCCTTTTTGAGTTCGATCTATCGAGCTCTAATTCTTGAGTGCCTGTGCCGGCGCCAGAACGTCGATACCCAGCGCCGTGCCGACCGCGGCATAGGTCAGCTGGCCGGCATGCACGTTCAGACCGTTCAGAAGATGCGGATCGTCCTGACAGGCCTTGCGCCAGCCCTTGTTGGCAAGTGCCAGCATGAACGGCATCGTCGCATTGCCAAGCGCAATGGTCGAGGTTCGGGCAACGGCGCCGGGCATGTTGGCGACGCAGTAATGCATGATGCCGTCGACCTCGTAGATCGGATCCTGGTGCGTCGTGGCTTTCGAGGTCTCAAAGCAGCCGCCCTGGTCGATGGCGACATCGACGAGCGCCGCGCCGGGCTTCAACTCTGACAGCTGTGCGCGACTGATCAGTTTTGGCGCCGCTGCCCCCGGGATCAGCACCGCGCCGATGATCATGTCGGCCTGACGCGCCAGTTCGATCGACGTTGCCGGCGCTGGCAAAGGAGTTCTTGAAGGTGCCGCCGAATACATCGTCGAGATAGCGCAGGCGCGGGATCGACCGGTCGAGCACGGTGACGTCCGCGCCCATGCCCGCCGCGATCTTGGCCGCATGGGTGCCGACGACGCCGCCGCCGATCACCAGCACGCGCGCCGGGCCGACGCCCGGAACGCCGCCCAAGAGCACGCCACGCCCGCCATTGGCCTTTTGCAGCGTCCACGCGCCGACCTGAGGCGCCAGCCGACCCGCAACCTCTGACATCGGCGCCAGCAGCGGCAGGCCGCCGCGATCGTCGGTCACGGTTTCATAGGCGATACAGGTGGCGCCAGAGGCCATCAGATCCTTGGTCTGCTCGGGATCGGGGGCGAGGTGCAGGTAGGTGAACAGAAGTTGGCCCTCACGCAGCATCTTGCGCTCGCCCGCCTGCGGCTCCTTGACCTTGACGATCATGTCGGCTGAGGCAAAGACATCCGCCGCGGTCGCCGCGATCTTGGCGCCGGCGGCCAGATAGTCTGCATCCGGAAAGCCGGATCCGGCCCCGGCATTGGTTTCGACCAGCACGCTGTGCCCGTTCTCTACCGCCTCGCGCGCGGCGTTGGGCGTCAGGCCGACGCGGAATTCCTGTGGCTTGATCTCTTTCGGGCAACCGATCTGCATTGAAACCTCCCATGTCATGCGCGCGCAGGGTGCATCTTTTCGCTTGCAATTGCTTTGACATTTGAGGCGGCCGTGCGATGTTTATGCGGTGAATATTCGAAGAAACTGACAAATACGCGGAAATCTTGCATGGAAATCAAATTGGATCGGATAGATCGCCATATTCTGGAAGTGCTGCAAAAGCGCGGCCGGATCTCGAATGCCGAATTGTCAGAGAAGGTGAACCTGTCGCCCTCGGCCTGTCATCGGCGTGTGCAGCATCTGGAAAAGGCGGGTTATATCCAGGACTATGTGGCGCTGTTGGACCCGCGCAAGATCGGCCGCCCCTCGACTGTGTTCGTCGAGATCACGCTGGCCGGGCAGGCCGATGAGGTGCTGGATGCGTTCGAGCGTGAAGTGGCGAAGGTACCGGACGTTCTGGAATGCCACCTGATGGCCGGAACCGCCGATTACCTGCTGAAAGTCGTGGCGCTGGATACCGAGCATTTCGCGCAGATCCACCGCCGCCATCTGGCGCGGCTGCCCGGCGTGGCGCAGATGCATTCAAGCTTTGCGCTGCGAACGGTTTTCAAGACGACGGCGCTGCCGGTCTGAAAAAGACAAACCCCCGAGCTTTCGCTTCGGGGGTTATCTGATTGGCGGGTTGCCCCGCCCAGTGCGCTTGGTGGACTAAAGTCCGCTCTCGCGCAGTGCTTTCTTCCGAGCCAGCTTGCGGGCACGGCGGATGGCTTCTGCCTTCTCGCGCGCTTTTTTCTCGGACGGTTTCTCGAAATGCTGCTTGAGCTTCATTTCGCGAAAGACACCCTCACGCTGTAGCTTTTTCTTCAGGGCACGAAGCGCCTGATCGACATTGTTGTCGCGAACACTGACCTGCATGTGGTTTTCACCACCTTCCTAAGTTAGAGTTGCATAAATTGCAGGAAGTGGCCGTATAGCAGGGCGGCCCTATCTTGTCTACTGGGCAAAACGGATCGAAGGCGGCCTGAAATGACGCAGGATATCAAGGACATTATGCTGGATGCCGCACTGGCTCATGTGCCGTTCGACGGCTGGAGCGAGGCGACGTTTCAGGCGGCTGCCGCCGATGCCGCGCTGAGTGTGGCCGCGGCGCGCGCGATGTTTCCGCGCGGCGCCGCTGATCTTGCCGCCGCCTATCACCGGCGCGGCGATGACCAGATGCTGGCGCGCATGATGTCCGAGGATCTGTCGGCTCTGCGCTACAGCGAAAAGGTTGCTGCCGCGGTGCGGTTCCGGCTGGAGGCTGTGACGGACAAGGAAATCCTGCGCCGCGGCATGAGCTTTTATGCCCTGCCGCAGCACGCCGCCGAGGGCGCTGCGCTGATCTGGGGCACGCGGACAAGATCTGGACAGCGCTCGGCGACACGTCCGATGATCTTAACTGGTATTCCAAGCGCGCAATCCTGTCGGGCGTCTATGGGTCGACCGTGCTGTATCTGGCTGGGCGACGACATCCGAAGGCCATGCCGCGACCTGGGCGTTTCTTGATCGCCGGATCGACGATGTGATGCGGTTCGAAAAGTTCAAATCCGCCGTCCGTGAGAATGCAGTGCTCAAGCCGCTCGTCAGCATTGCGAATTCGGTGTTTGGTGGCATCCGCGCGCCGAGACGTGGCCGCACAGATCTGCCCGGGCATTGGGGCCCGTCAGAGGGTCGCGCGATGAGCCTTCCCAACGCGATGCGCGCCGTCGAAATCAGCACGCCCGGCGGGCCCGAGGTTCTGAAACTGGTCGAGCGCCCCGTGCCGCAGCCCCGCCATGGGCAGATCCTTGTCAAGGTTGCCTATGCCGGCGTAAACCGGCCAGACGCGCTGCAGCGCGCAGGCAGCTATGCGCCGCCGCCGACCGCCTCGGACCTGCCGGGGCTCGAGGCGTCGGGGACGGTCGCGGCACTGGGCCCGGGCGTCACGGAATGGTCTGTCGGCGATCAGGTCTGCGCGCTTTTGCCCGGTGGCGGCTATGCCGAATATGCCGTGACGCCTGCGGCCCATGCCCTGCCGATCCCCAAAGGTATGGACCTGAAATCCGCCGCCTGCCTGCCCGAGACGTTATTTCACCGTCTGGACCAACGTCTTCATGCGCGGCGGGCTGAAGGCAGGGGAGCGGTTTCTCGTCCATGGCGGATCATCCGGCATTGGAACCACGGCCATCCAACTGGCGCATATCCTGGGCGCCCGCGTGTTCACCACGGCCGGTTCGGCGAAAAATGCGAAACCTGTCTGGCCCTTGGCGCCGAACGGGCAATCAATTACCGCGAAGAGGATTTCGTGAAAATCCTGAACGCCGAAGGCGGTGCGAATCTGATCCTCGATATGGTTGGTGGCGACTACTTGCCCCGAAACATCGAGGCCCTTGCAGATGACGGCCGGCTCGTGCAGATCGCGTTTCTGCAAGGCCCCAAGGTTGAGCTGAACTTCGCCGAGGTAATGGTGCGCCGCCTGACGATCACCGGCTCCACTCTGCGCCCGCAGTCTGATCTGGCCAAGGCGCGGATAGCCCGCGAGTTGTCCGAAAAGGTCTGGCCCCTGCTCGATGCAGGTCGCATTGCGCCGGTGATGGATTCCAGCTTTGACCTTGCCGATGCAGCCAAAGCCCACGCGCGGCTGGAAAGCAGCGACCACATCGGAAAAATCGTTCTGAATGTTGCATGACGGATGAAGAGCCGACTGGATCGACAAGTGCCGATCCTTAGCGAACCGGATCAAGCAATGCGTCGGGCAGCGCACAATCCCGCGCTACATCTGCGCCGCACTCGCGTACCTCCAGCTCTTTTGTCAGACAGACCCGCACTTCCTGAATCCGGTCAGCCTTGCAAGTGATCGTCACCATATCCGCCGCCCAAGATGGGTTGTCCTTCAAGAATGCCTCCTCGACCACAGTAGCCGGAAGGGTGACGGCACGCTCCAACTTGCGGAAAACCTCTGGCCGGATGACATCCGTATAGAGCATCGCGCGCTGCGGTAAAATAGGCTTTCGCCGACAGACCCGAGCAGCGCCCGTGCTTCTGCCACTGATACCAGGCCGCCCCCGGCGTTCCCATGATATCAGCCATCGCGTCGGTTTCGGCGCGGCTGGGATCGCTTTGGGACGTCCGGCAATAACTTGGCCAGCCACGCTCGTACTGCGGCCAAAGCCCGTGCAACACCCATCCCAGATTGCGCTTTTCGTCGCATTGCGGCGAGCTTCGCGCATCGCCCTCCATGGCACACCAGTTCGGCGACCACGAAAGCGATAGCACGTAATAATCGAAATCACCCGCCGCCTCGCCGTCGGCATGGGCCAGCCCGGCGGTCAGGATCATGGCAAGCAGCCAGCGCATTTCCTCTTTTCCTTCCGACGAGGGACGAGTATATAAGCCACAACTTCCCCGAAATTGAGTGAAGGGTCCAGCCGGACCAGCCGATTTCCCGGCCCCGGGGCGAATTTGTCGAAGGAGACGCAAGATGGCCAAACCGATCATGGCGAAAGCGACCGCCGTATGGCTGGTGGACAACACGACGCTTACGTTCAAGCAGGTCGCGGATTTCTGCGAAATGCATGAGTTGGAGGTGCAGGGCATTGCAGATGGCGATGTGGCTGCGGGCGTCAAAGGGTTCGACCCGATCGCCAACAACCAGCTGACCGCCGAAGAAATCGCGGCGGCCGAGAAGGATCCGACCCACAAGCTGAAGCTCAAGTTCAACGCCGCCGCAGTGGGCGAGGAAAAGCGCCGTGGGCCGCGCTACACGCCACTGTCCAAGCGGCAGGACCGCCCTGCCTCGATCCTGTGGCTGGTCAAGTTCCACCCCGAACTCAGCGATGGCCAGATCGGCAAGCTCGTGGGCACCACCAAGCCGACCATCCAGGCGATTCGCGAGCGGACGCATTGGAACATCGGCAACATCACCCCGATCGACCCGGTGGCGCTGGGGCTCTGCAAGCAATCGGAACTGGATGCCGTCGTGCAAAAGGCAGCGTCGAAGAAAGCCACGGAAGGCACCGTGATGTCGGACGATGAACGGCGCAAGCTGGTGTCGACCGAACAGTCTCTGGGTATGTCCGCGGATCCCAAGATCCCGACCGCGATCTCGGGTCTGGAAACCTTCACGCTGTCGGGCAACGATGACGACGAGGATGAACACGCGCGCCAAAAGCCGGTTGATGCCGACAGCTTCTTCAACCTGCCCGATGATGCCGAGGATGACGACGAGGATTGATCCGATCCGATCCCCGAAAACGAAAACCCCGGCCTTGAAACGCCGGGGTTTTTTGTTGCCGCGATGTTGCGGTGTCAGATCAGCCGCACCTGTGTGCCCACGGGCGTGATTGCGAAAAGCTCCGCGATCTTCTCGTTGTAAAGCCCGATGCAGCCTGATGAAGACCGCCGACCGATCTTGCGCGTGTCATGGGTGCCGTGGATCAGATACGCCGGCCAGTCCAGATACATCGCATGCGTGCCCAGCGGATTGCCCGGCCCCGCCGGCATGTATTTCAAGGTAGGATCGCGCTCGATCATGTTCGCGGTCGGGGTCCAGTCGGGGCCGACCTTCTTGCGCATGACCTTGGTGTATCCACGCCGCGTGAGGCTTTCCGTCAGCGGCACCGAGGTCGGATAGATCCGATAGTCCGTCCCGTCAGCGTTCCAGTAGTGCAGCGCCCGCGAGGTCGTGTCGGCGACGATGGTCGCAATGCCAAGCGTTTCGAAATGATCTTGCCAGCGCTGGGTGGCGAAACTTGATGCATTGCGGCGAAAGTCGTTATCCACCAACTCCTCCGGATCAAGCACTTGCGCGCGCAGGATCTGCGGCGCGGCAAGCGGCAGCAGGGCCGCCGCGCCAAGCGTCAGGAACTGCCGTCGGGGGGAATTGAACTGGGTCATGATGTCTGCTCCTCATTCGCGTTTTGAACCGTCCATATCCGTCCCAACGCAACAGTTCGAGAAGTGATACGCCAAGACATGCGGCCTCACGAAGAATTTATCGTCGGTCGCGTTCGGCCCGCCCCGACTCCATGCTTCTTCTGTTCAAAAATATCCCCGCGCGGCGCGCAGTCCGAGCGTCCAGAGGACGCGAGAGGAGAGGTGTGGCGCGCGTCAGCGCGTCTCAATTCTAAAACGACTTTCGCGCCTTCAAAGCGGCGGAGATCGTGCCGTCATCCAGATAGTCCAGCTCTCCGCCAATCGGCACGCCTTGCGCCAGCGAGGTGACCTTGACTCGGCCTTCCAACTGCTCGGCGATGTAATGCGCGGTGGTCTGACCGTCGATGGTGGCATTCAGCGCCAGTATCACCTCGGTGATCCCCTCGGCGTCCACCCGGTCGCGCAACTTCGGGATCCGCAACTCGTCCGGCCCGATCGCGTCCAGCGCCGACAGCGTTCCGCCCAATACGTGATAGCGCCCCTTGAACGCCTGCCCGCGCTCCATCGCCCACAGATCGGCTACATCCTCAACGATGCACAACTCACCTGTTGCGCGCTTCTCAGAGGTGCAGATATCGCAAATATCGGTTGTGCCGATATTGCCGCAGTTCAGGCATTCCCGCGCGCTGGCGGCAACGCGGTGCATCGCATCGGCCAACGGGGCCATCAATTGCCCCCGCTTCTTGATCAGATGCAGCACGGCGCGCCGGGCAGAGCGCGGCCCGAGCCCCGGCAGCTTCGCCATCATCTCGATCAGCGTTTCGATGTCGCGGGTGGCGTCTGACAACGGGCGGCCTAACGCAAGACGGCTTTGAACAGCATCGGAACTCGCCCCAAGGCCGGGCGAATTTCGCGGCGTATGTTTCTGTGTAAAGTCATCTCGCTCTAGAACGGCAGTTTCATGTCGGCAGGCAGGCCCATGCCCTCGGTCAGCTTGCTCATTTCCTTCTGGGCCCGCGCGGTGCCCTTCATCTGCGCATCCTTGATCGCGGCCAGGATCAAATCCTCAACGACTTCCTTCTCATCGGCGTTGAAAATCGAGGGGTCGATATCCAGCGCGACCAGTTCGCCCTTGGCCGTTACCGTCGCCTTGACCAGCCCCGCACCGGATTCGCCGGTGACTTTCAGGTTGTGCATCTCTTCCTGCAGCGCCGCCATCTTGGTCTGCATTTCCTGCGCGGCTTTCATCATCTTGGCCATATCACCAAGGCCGCCTAGACCTTTCAGCATGTCATACTCCCATTGGGCATCTTCGGTTGTCCCCTAGATACGGATCGCAGGGCGGGCCGACAAGGGCCGACACTCAAACGATCCGGACCCACTGAAGCCCGTCGGCATCGGTGGCAGAACAACAGATGCTTTTAAGTGTCCGTGGCTGGTCATAGGGCCACGGCCGGCCGCGATGCAGCGTCGCCCGTTCGTCCCAGATCAGCACGTCGCCGACCTTCCAGCGATGGGTATAGACGTAATCAGGGCTGGTGCAGAAGGCGACCGCCTCATCGATCAGCGCCTGACCTTCCTCCAGCCCCATGCCCTCGATCGCAAAGGCATGCGAGGCGATAAAGAGCGACTCTGCCCCGGTCGTCGGATTGGTCCAGATCGCCCGCCACGGCCGGTCCGGCCAGCGGTTCATCACCGGCAATGCGCCCAATTCCGCCGAGATTTTCCTGCGCGAATGCGACAGCCGGTGCCAGATGATCGCCTCCTTCAACCGCACTTTCAAGGCGGCGGGCATCTCGGCCCAGGCGGCCCGCGTCGAGGCCAGTTCGGTCTCGCCGCCTTCGGTCGGCAGCACGCGCGCGGTCAAGAGGTTCACCAGCGCGGGCACCGGCAGGAACGTGCTGTCGGTGTGCCAAAGCATGTTGCCTTGCAGGTTCAGCGTATGCAGGCTGTCGGCCGCAGTCACTTTGCCGTCACCGGCCTCGTTCGAGACTGCCGAAACCTCGAAAGGCACCTCGCGGCCCGCCGCCATCGCATCGCGATTTTCCAGCGGGCCGAACAATTCGGCCAGCCGCGTATGATCGGCATCGCTGATGGACTGCGCCGGAAACAGCAGCGCAGAATGCCGGTCGAAGGCTTGCCGGATCTCGGGGAAAAGATGGTCTGCCGTCACATCGCGCAGATCGACGTCATGAACCGTCAGGCCGAATTTCGGATGCAGAGGCGTCGTGTTCAGGGCCATGCGCATCAGTCCTCTTCGAACGGATCCCATTCCTCATCGACCTCGGGCAACGCCTCGACGGCGGCTTCGGCTACGATTTCCTGCGGCGTCCGGATGTCGGTGATCCGGGCATCGGGGAAGGCCTCGAAGACCGCAGCGACCAGCGGATGCTCGCGCGCCTTGGCCTCGGATTCAAGAAGGTCGGCGTCGCGGATCTCGGTAATGGTCTGGCCGCCGCCTTCGTTCACGATGCTTACGCCCCAGCGAACCCCCGTCCAAGTCTGCAACCGCGCGCCCAGCCTCTGCGCCAGATCGGCGGGTGCGTTATCCGTGGGAACAAACTCGATCCGGCCGGGCGAATAGCGAGCCAGCCGCAAGGTGGACTCGACCTCGACCAGCAGCTTGACGTCCCGGTTGTGGCGGATCAGTTCGATGACCTGCTCGAAAGTGGCATAACGTGCCAACGCATTTTCCGGCGCCAGCGCCACGGCGGTGGCGGCACCATGGCGCAGTAGGACCATGCGTCGGCTGTGGACTGCGCGCTTGCGGAGCGGACTGCGTGACCGATCCGCCGCCGCGCGGTGCAGGGTCGCCGCCGCCGCCAGGGGAGGGTGGAGGCAGTTCCTGCAACTTGCGCACCAGATCCTCGGGCGAGGGCAGGTCGGCGACATGGGTCAGCCGGATGACCGCCATTTCCGCTGCCATCATTGCGTTCGGGGCCATCGCGACCTCTTCGAGTGCCTTCAGCAGCATTTGCCACATCCGCGTCATCGCCCGCATCGGCAGGCGCTGGGCCAGATCCTGACCGCGCGTGCGCTCGTCCGGCCCGATTGTCGGATCCTCGGCGGCCTCGGGCGTGATCTTGATGACCGAGACCCAATGCGTCAGTTCCGCCAGATCGCGCAGCACCGCCGTCGGATCGGCGCCATCGGCATATTGCGAGCCAAGCTCCGTCAGTGCGCCCGCAGCGTCGCCTTGCATGATCATGTCGAACAGGTCCATGACCCGGCCCCGATCGGCCAGCCCCAGCATCGCGCGCACCTGCTCGGCAGTGGTTTCGCCAGCGCCGTGGCTTAAGCGCCTGATCCAGCAGCGAAGTCGCATCCCGCGCCGAACCTTCGGCTGCACGGGTGATCAAAGCCAAAGCCTCGTCGCTGATCTGGCCACCTTCGGCCTTGGCGATCTTTTTCAGCAGTTCGATCATCACGTCGGGTTCGATCCGACGCAGGTCGAAGCGCTGGCAGCGCGACAGCACGGTCACCGGCACCTTGCGGATCTCGGTGGTGGCGAAGATGAATTTCACATGCGCCGGTGGTTCTTCCAGGGTCTTCAACAGCGCGTTGAACGCGCTGGTCGACAGCATGTGAACCTCGTCGATGATATAGATCTTGTAGCGCGCCGAAGCCGCGCGGTAATGCACCGAGTCGATGATCTCGCGGATATCGCCGACGCCGGTGCGGCTGGCGGCGTCCATTTCCATCACGTCGACATGGCGGCCCTCGGCGATTGCGACGCAGTGCTCGCAGACACCGCAAGGGTCGGTCGTGGGGCCACCCTTGCCATCGGGACCAATGCAGTTCATGCCCTTGGCGATGATCCGGGCGGTGGTGGTTTTCCCGGTCCCCCGGATGCCGGTCATGATGAAGGCCTGCGCTATCCGGTCGGCGGCAAAGGCGTTCTTCAGGGTGCGCACCATCGCGTCTTGCCCAACGAGGTCAGCAAACGTTTCGGGCCGGTATTTCCGGGCCAGAACCTGATAGTTCGATGGTGTCTCGTCGGCCATGCATCCCCCGGATTCGCAACCCGGTCAGGTTAGGGCGGCGAACCGCCAAGGTCCAGCGCGCGATGGCCCAAAGCCCTTGCCCTGCCGCGTCTGGGGCCTAGGCTGAACCCAAGGAGGCGTGGATGTCCGACAACCCGCAAGACGGCAAGGCACTGGCGCTGATGGTTCTGCTGGCCCTTTGGGCTGCGGCCTGGGGCTATTCGCTGGTGCCGCTCTTTCAGGACCCCACAGGCGACGGGTTCACGCGTGGCCCGAATCGGCTGCGGGGATTTCTTGGCTGGCAGGGCATCGCGGGGATGATCGCATTGGCGCTTTGGGGCATCGGGCGAGGATTTCCCCGCCGGTCCGGCATTCGCCGGATCAGCGGCGTGCCCCTTGGGATGGCATTTGCGTTGCTGTTGGTTTTGGTCGGCTTGGTGCTTTGGGGACGGACGAGCCATCCCTGACCCCGGTGTCAGCCCAACTCGCCCTTTTTGGCCTTCGCGCGTTCCTTGCCGGTGCGATATACCTTCTGCATTCCGCGCGCCCGGGCGCGATGCTCGGCGACGCTTTCGGTATTGTGCCGATCCTCACGTTGCAGTTTTTGCCAGCGCCGCAGACGTTCTGGTTCCAGTGTCCCCGCCGCAATCGCGGCCTGAACGGCGCAGCCCGGTTCTGTCTCATGCGCGCAGTCGTTGAACCGGCAACCTTCGGCCAGCTCCACGATATCCTCGAACACCTCGTCCAACCCCTCGCCGACATCGAAGAGCCGCAACTCGCGGATACCGGGCGTGTCGATCAGCCAGCCACCGGTCGCGGTGCGATGCATCGAGCGGGCGGTGGTGGTGTGGCGGCCCTTGGCGTCATCCTCGCGGACTTCTTGGGTCGCGGCATGTTCGCCGGTCAGGGCATTGGTCAGCGTCGATTTGCCCACGCCAGACGATCCCAGCAGGGCCACGGTGCGGCCCTTGGCGCAGAACGGCGCCAGCCGGTCCAGAACATCCGCCGACTTGGCGTCGATCACCTCGACCAGCACGCCGCGCATGATCGCTTCGGCGCGGCGACGGTAATCGTCGGCGTCGTCGGCCAGATCGGCCTTGGTCAGCACGATCACCGGATCGACCCCGGCCTGCAACGCCAGCGCCAGATAGCGCTCCAGCCGGGCCGGATTGAAATCGGCATTGCAGGACGAGGTGATGAACAAGCGTGTCGATATTCGCGGCGATCAGTTGCGCCGAGGGTTCGGAACCTGGCGGCGCGCCGTTGCAGCAGGCTTTTGCGGTCCAGGACCCGCTCTGGGTGGCCGGTGGTTTCGCAAGGTCAGGATCCAGTCGCCAACGGCGACGCCATGATCGGCGAAATCGCCGGTCATCGGCACGCCTGACAGGCCCGTCCGGGCCAAGCGTGTCGAGCGCATTGCGGTGCACTTCGGTAACGCGCAGCGGCTGGTGGCTTTCGCATTCTTCCAGCGACAGTTGCGATTGATAGAATTGTGTCCAGCCAAGATCGGCCAGAGAGAAGGGCGGAATTGGTCATGTGAAACAAGCCCTTGAGATCGAACGCGAAACCGCTCCATGCTCCCGGCACGGGCGATCGGGTCATCGGGCTTGCGGAAATGGCGAGTTTACGCAGCCAGACAGGCGCGCCCGGAAGGGGTGCAAAGACAGTCATGTTCGCCCTCCTGTTGTGCGCGGTGTTGGGTGAGAGGCTGGACAACGACCCAAACGAGAACTCGTTACGGTTGCTTCCTTCCGGACCTGGCCGGGTTGGCGAGGCGTTCGCCCGCGCCAACCTCTCAACGCATTATTTAGGCCTGTGTCTGACGGATTGCGTGCCAAGCATCGGATGCGCTCGCGCGGAATATTTGCGGCCAAGATGTGTCCCGTAAGAGCCAGACTTTCGGCGTTGAAATGCGCGCGATTGGTGCGGCTGGGGATCAGATCAGGCACCTGAACGACCGTCATGCCGGCGGCCAAGGCCGCAGCAACGCCGGGATCGGAATCTTCGAACGCAAGGCAATCGGCGGGATCGACGCCCAGCAGCTCGGCCGCCATCAGATAGACATCGGGAGCGGGTTTTGGTGCCGTAACCAGATCGAAACCCACGACATGGGCGAAATGTCGGTGCAGCCCGGATTGTTCCAGCTTGCGGCGTCGCGGCCTCGGCCCGCGAATTGGTTGCGACAGCACGCGGGAATTGCGGCGGCGGCAAGACCGCGCAACAGCGTCGTCGGCGCCGGATTTCTGCGCGATGCCTTCGGCGTGCCGCGCGCGACACAGCTCTCGCCACCGCGTGTCGAAGGCCTGAAAGTCCAGATCCTCACCCAGATGCGCGCGCATCATGCCGGCGCATTCCACTTCGTCGACGCCGATCATCGACAGCATGAAATCGCGCTCCACCTCATGGCCAAACTCGGCCAGCGTGGAAATACCGATCTCGACAGAGGTCGAACTCGGTATCGATCAGCAAGCCCGTCCAGATCAAAGATGACGGCAGCGTATTTCAGGGACATTGGCAACTCCGGACCGGGCGGCGAAATCCGCCCGATCCGGGTTGTAGCAGTTAAAGCTGAATACGGAAGAGCGCGAAGCCATCCTCGTTCGTTCCGATCTCTTCGAGGTTCACGCCCTTGACGTCTGCGACATAGTCCTTGGCTTTTGGACCGGTCTCAAAAATCACCGACGTGTCGGGCAGGTGCGCGAAGTGCCAGTTGCCATCGGCGGACGGATTGATCGTACCTTCTTCGACGATATAACGCACGATGATGTCCCGGTTCGTGTCTGGTCCTTCGAATATTACCGTATCACCCTTGGCGCCGGGGAAGTCGCCGCCGCCGCCGGCCCGGTAATTGTTGGTCGCGACCACGAACTCGTCGGTCGGGTCAACCGGCTCGCCGTTGTACATCAGATCGACGATACGGTTGGCATCGTTGTTCAGTGGGCCGCCCTTGGGATCGAATCGCGATGGTTCCGACAGATCGATCTGATAGGTCACGCCGTCGATCACGTCGAAGTTGTAGCTGGGGAAGTCTGGATTGAGCAGCGGCTGATCGGCCTGACCGGGTGTGATCTGATTGAACATGCCGGCAGACCGCTCCAGCCAATCCTTCAGTTGGGCCCCGGTGACTTTCACGGCGCGGATCGTGTTGGGATAGAGATACAGATCGGCCACGTTCTTGATCGCCACATCGCCAGCGGGCACATCGGTATAGTATTCCGCCCCGCCGCGACCCCCTGCCTTGAATGGTGCCGCAGCAGACAGGATGGGAAGGCCCTCATATTCAGTGCCCTTCATCATGTCTTCGATGTACCATTTCTGCGCGATCGACACGATCTGCACCGACGGGTCGTCGGCCACCAGCGCAAAGTAGCTGTGCAGCGGCGCCGAAGTCTTGCCGACTGCGCGGCGGATGTATTCCAGCGTCGCCTCGTGCTCTGGCTTGACTGAATCCAGCACCGCCTGATCGCTTTCCACCAAAGTCGAGATCGAACGATCCTCGTTGCGCTTCGAGATCGGGCGCACTTCGCTTGAATGGGTGATGACCTTCCATTCATTTCCCGAGCGCTCCAGCATCAGATCGATCACGCCAAGGTGCGAGCCCCAGAAGCCGCCCATCACTGCGGGTTTGCCGTGGATCGTGCCGTTTGCCACATCGACGGCGGCGTAATCGGCATAGGTGTCGGAGGGAAACACGAGGTGGCTGTGCCCGGTCATGATCGCGTCGAGGCCGTCGACTGCAGCCAGCGGGACCGAGGCGTTTTCCATGCCATCTGTATGCTCGGCCGATCCTATGCCGGAATGCGACAGCGCGATGATGATGTCGGCGCCTTCCTCTTTGATCTGTGGGACGTAGGCGCGGGCGGTGTCAACGATGTCGCGAGTGCTGACATTGCCTTCCAGATGCCGCCGGTCCCAGGTCATGATCTGCGGTGGGACGAAGCCAATCACGCCGACGCGGATCGGATGCTCGACACCGTCGCCGTCAACCACCGTCCGGTCCAAGATGATATATGGCGGCACCAGTGTTTCATCAGCGGTCGCGGCGGCGCCCATGGTCTTGGCCACATTGGCCGAGACAATCGGGAAGTCCGCCCCAGCCACCGATTTCATCAGGAAATCCAGCCCGTAGTTGAACTCGTGGTTGCCAAGGGTCGAGCCGTCGAACCCCAGCGTGTTCATCGCGGCAATGATCGGATGCATGTCGCCATCCTTCATCCCCCGCTCGTATGCGATGTAGTCGCCCATCGGGTTGCCCTGCAGGAAGTCGCCGTTGTCCAGCAGCATCGAATTTGTCGCCTCGGCCCGCACATCGCGGATATGGGCGGCGGTGCGGGCAAGACCCACAGTGTCAATCGGTTTGTCGGAGTAATAGTCATAGGGATAGACATGCACATGCAGGTCGGTTGTCTCCATGATCCGCAAATGCGCCTGGTTCGATGCCGCGCGGACCGAGAAGGGATGCAGAGCGATCAACGAAGCGCCGGCGAGAGTGCCAGACAGAAAGCCCCGGCGACTGAGATGCGAATGCATACGGTTAGACATCGGAATACCCCCAATATTTTCGGATTTCTGAGAATAACCTACGACCTTTCCGCGAAACGCCCTTATTACGTTTTGTCATGTCGGCGATTTCTTGCCAATACCGAAAAGGTTGTGAAGATCGTCGAAAAGCACGAATAGGTTGTTGATGTTGCAACGCCAGCGCGGTGTTTGCATTGCGCATGGCCGCGTGGCACATAAGCCGAAAACGGGTGGCGCATGAAACTTGCCGAAACGGTCACCTTTGGTGGATCCGCTCTGGACCGCGCGGCGCATCTACGCGCCGATCCGGCGGGCATTGCCGCACTCTTGGCCAACCCTGCAACGCGCGCCCTGCCGATCTGGCGCGGCAAGCCGCTGTTTTGCGGCGCCGACAATGCCGCCGCGGCGTGGCTGCCGCTCGACAGTCCGGTCTTCCAGCTGGCCGACGAGCCGCCGACCTTCCTGGGGCTGGGCGACGCGGGCGCGCATTTTGCCTATGACATCTCGGGCTGGGAGCCGCAGGAACTGCCCGACACGCTGGGCGCCTTTTTCGACCCCAGCGAACAGCGCCACGCGGGCCTGCCGGAAGATCACCGCTTTGCCGAGCTGCGCGGTGTGATGACACGGCTGACCCCGCGCGACGCCGAACTGGTGGCAACGGCGCGCGCGATCCTTGGCTGGCATGAAAGCCACGGCTTTTGCGCCAAATGCGGGGCGGCGACGCTGGTTGGGCAAGCTGGCTGGCAGCGCGACTGCCCGGCCTGCGGCGCGCATCACTTCCCGCGCACCGATCCGGTCGTGATCATGCTGATCACCCACGGCAACAGCGTGCTTTTGGGCCGCTCACCGGGCTGGCCCGAGGGGATGTATTCACTGCTGGCAGGGTTCGTCGAGCCCGGAGAGACCATCGAGGCCGCCGTGCGCCGCGAGGTTTTCGAAGAGGCGGGGATCACCGTGGCCGAGGTCGGCTATCTGGCATCGCAGCCTTGGCCGTTCCCGTCCTCACTGATGTTGGGGTGCAGCGGGCGCGCCACCGGCCACCAGATCACCATCGACCCGACCGAAATCGAAGAGGCGCTTTGGGTCAGCCGGGAAGAGTTGATGGAGGTTTTTGCCGGCAACCACACCGGCATCAAACCGGCCCGTAAAGGAGCGATCGCGCATTTTCTGTTGCGGAACTGGCTTGCGGACAGGCTCGATTAACCGCAAAACCCAAAGACGCAACCGGGGCAGACAAGACGCGATGAAGTTTTCGACCAGACAGGACATCGACGCGCCGATCGACTTCGTGTTCCAGCGGGCGTCCGATTTCATCGGTTTCGAAAAGCAGGCTCTGCGCCGGGGCGTCGAGGTCGTGCGTGCCGACGATCTGCCCTGCAATGCCTCCGGGATGCGCTGGGATGCAAGTTTCACCTTTCGCGGCAAGGCCCGCAGGATCAATGCCGAACTGGCAAAGTATGACAATCCCAACGCCTATCTCATCCAATCCGTCTCGGGCGGGGTAGAGGCCGATCTGACCGTTGATTTCATGGCGCTGTCGCGCGCCAAGACACGCGTCATCGTGGGGCTGGACATGCGGCCCCGAAGCTTGTCTGCGCGGCTGCTGATTCAGTCTCTGAAATTCGCGAAGGGCAATCTGTATGGCCGGTTCGAGGCACGGGTCGAGCGGTTCGGCAAGGATATCGAAGAGCAATACAACCGCAGCATGGGTGTGCGGGTCTGACGCCCTAATGCCGGCGCGGATCGGCGGGATAGACCCCAAGCAGCGTCATATGCGTGGTGAAGAAGTTCAATTCCTCCAGCGCAAGCTGCACGTTGCGGTCATCGGGGTGGCCCTCGATATCGGCATAGAACTGGGTGGCCGAAAACGACCCCGTCGACCATGTAGCTTTCCAGCTTGGTCATGTTCACGCCATTGGTCGCAAAGCCGCCCATCGCCTTGTAAAGTGCTGCCGGAATGTTGCGCACGCGGAACACGAAAGACGTGATCATCCCCGCCTTGCCGCGGCGCTTGAAATCGGGTTCGCGCGCCATGATCAGGAAGCGCGTGGTGTTGTTGTCGTGATCCTCGATGTGGCGCGCCAGCACGTCCAGCCCGTAGATATCTCCGGCCAGTTCTGACGCCAGTGCTGCCTGTTTCGGATCGCCGACTTCAGCGACATGCTGCGCAGATCCCGCGGTATCGGCCCCGGTGACCGGCCGGATACCCTTCGAGCGCAGGAAATCCCGGCACTGGCCCAGCAGCACCGTATGGCTCATCGCGCTTTGCACGTTTTCCAGCCGTGCGCCGGGAACGCCCAAGAGGTTGATATGCACCCGCACGAACGCCTCATCGATGATATGCAGACCAGAGGACGGGCAACAGGTGGTGAATGTCGGCCACCCGGCCGTAGGTCGAGTTTTCCACCGGCAGCATCGCCAGATCGGCCTCGCCCTTGCGCACCGTTTCGATCGTGTCCTCGAAAGTCGCACAAGGGATCGCTTCCAATCCGGGGCGGGCCTCTCGGCAGGCCTGATGGGAGTAGGCGCCGGGTTCTCCCTGAAATGCGATCCGTCCTGTCATGGTATTTTCGTCTCTGTTTTTTGGTCTGCGCGTTTGGTCGCGGGTCTTATACCTTGAAACTTGCCGGGGGAAACGGATAGATAGCGCCAAATTCAGGACAAGACGGAACGCGACATGTTCGACACAATGACAATGACCAAGATCATCGGCGGCCTTTGCGGGACGTTTCTGGTGTTTCTGCTGGGCAATACGGCGGCCGAAAGCCTGTACCACGTCGGTGCCGAGGCGCATGGCGAGGGCGAGCATGTGATGGCCTATCCAATTGCCGCTGGTGAAGCGACGGGCGGCGGCGGTGAGGCGGCGACAGCCGTCGATTTCACCACGCTTCTGGCATCTGCCGATCCGGCCAAAGGCGAAAAGGTCTTCGGCAAGTGCAAGGCCTGTCACAAGCTGGATGGCACCAACGGCACCGGGCCGCATCTGGATGGCGTTGTCGGCCGCGATATCGGCTCGGTCCCGGGTTTCAACTATTCCGCCGTGCTGACCGAATTGCCGGGCGACTGGACGCCGGAGGAGTTGAGCCATTTCATCGAGAACCCGAAGGGTTATGCTGCGGGCACCAAGATGACCTTCGCCGGCCTGTCCAAGCCGGAGGATCGTGCCAACCTCATCAGCTATCTGCAATCGCTGGGCGGCTGATCGCACATCGTGCAGAATCATTCGAACAAGGCCGCTCCGATCCGGGCGGCCTTTTTTGTGAAATCCGGTGAGTCTAGGTGTTGCGATAAACTATCTGCGCCGAACGGTGTGTTCACCTGCTATTCACGGATAATCAACTTGATTGTTCGCCAGCACGCCCTTTAGCTTTGCCTGAATGCCTCAGGTCGCTCGCGGCCCGTACATGGATGAAGGAGATTGGAATGCAGCGCCAACCAAGGACTGCCAAAGCGCTGGCACGCACAAAGGATACCGGCCCGAAGTCGCGTCTGATCCTTTGTTTCTCGCTGATCTTTCTCACATGTGTTGCCGCCGCCGCCGTCCGCGCCGAGGAGATCATCAAGGCCTATGGTTTTTCCACCTTTGGCGAGTTCAAGTATCCGCCCGATTTCAAGCATCTCGAATATGTGAACCCCGATGCCCCGAAGGGCGGTGAAATCTCGGTCTGGGCGCAGGGCACGTTCGATAGTTTCAATCCTTATTCCAGCAAGGGACGAGCCGCGGTGCTGTCAACGATCGGCTACGAATCCCTGATGGTCGGCACGGCAGATGAGATCAGCGCCGAATACTGCCTGCTGTGCGAAAGCCTGGAATACCCCGAAAGCCAGGATTGGGTGATTTTCCACATGCGCAAGGACGCACGCTTTTCCGACGGTACGCCGGTGACCGCGCATGACGTGGTGTTCAGCCACTACCTGCTGCTGGAACAGGGTCTGCCGTCCTATGCAACGGCAATCAAGGCGCTGATCCCGACTGCCGAGGCGCTGGACGATTACACGGTGAAGTTCACCTTTGCGCCGGATGTTCCGCGCAAGAACCTGATCAACCAGGCCGGCGGCGTGCCAGTCTGGTCGAAGGCGTGGTACGAAAAAACCGGCACGCGGCTGGATGAAAGCTCGCTGGCGATCTCGCCGGGGTCTGGGCCTTATGTGCTGGACAGTTATGACATCAACCGCCGCATCGTGTACAAGCGCAACCCGGACTATTGGGGCAGGGAATTGCCGATCAACGTCGGGCGCAACAACTTCGACATCATCCGGGTCGAGTATTTCGCCGACAGCCAAGCCGCGATGGAGGCGTTCAAGGCCGGTGAATACACCTTCCGCCAGGAGACCAGCAGCCTGAGCTGGGCCACAGCCTATGACTTTCCCGCCGTGGACAAGGGCTGGGTGAAGCTGGAAGAACTGGATGATGGCACGCTTCCCGGCGCCACGGGCTTTGTCTTCAACCTGCGGCGCGAGAAGTTTCAGGACATCCGGGTGCGCGAGGCGATCGGGCTGATGTTCAACTTCACCTGGACCAACGACTCTTTGCAATACGGGCTGTTCCGGCAGCGCGAGAGCTTCTGGCAGGGCAGCCCGCTGGAGGCGAAGGGCGTACCCGAGGGCAAGGAACTGGAGCTGCTGGAGTCGGTGAAGGATCTGATCGACCCGGCGATCCTGACCGAGCCGGTGGTGGTGCCGCATACCTCTGGCGACCGGCAGATGGACCGCAAGAACCTGCGCCGCGCCTCGCAGCTGCTGGAAGCGGCCGGATGGATCGTGGGCGATGACGGTGTGCGCCGCAAGGACGGCGAGACGCTCACGCTGGAATTCCTGTCGTCCACCCCGACGTTCGACCGGATCATCATGCCCTACATCGAGAACCTCAAGCAACTGGGCGTCGATGCGCGCTATACTCGCGTCGACCCGTCGCAGTACACCAACCGTGAACGCGCCTTCGACTGGGACATGATATTCGACGGTTACACCGTCGGGCTGGAAGAAGGGCTGGGCCTGGACCAGCGGTTCGGCAAGGGCGGAGTCGGGGACGTGTTCAACCCGGCGGGGTATTCTTCGCCAGCCGTGGACAAGCTGATCGAGGTCGCGGTGGACGCCAAGACCTATGATGAAATGGCCACCGCCGTGCGCGCCATCGACCGGATCATGCGCGCCGAACGCTTCATCGTGCCGGCGTGGTATCTGGGCAAGCACTGGGTTGCCTATTACGACATGTTCGAACATCCCGAAAACATGCCGCCCTATGCGCTGGGGAACCTTGATTTCTGGTGGTTCAACGCCGACAAGGCCGCAGAGCTGAAATCAGCCGGGGCGCTTCGGTAAGCCGAAGCCGACAGGAAAGCCAGATGGGCGCATATATCCTCAGGCGGTTGCTGCTTGTGATCCCTACGTTGCTGGGCGTCATGATCATCAACTTCACGCTGACCCAGTTCGTGCCCGGCGGCCCGATCGAGCAGATCATCGCGAACATGCAGGGGCAGGGTGATGTCTTTGCGACCATTGCGGGCGGCACCGGAGATGCCGAGGTCGGCATGCAGGGCGGCGGTAATGACGAATATATCGGCGCTCGCGGCCTGCCCCCCGAGTTCATCGCGCGGCTGGAAAAGCAGTTCGGCTTCGACAAGCCGCCGCTGGAACGGTTCCTGACGATGATGTGGGACTACATGCGCTTCGATTTCGGAGAGAGCTATTTCCGCTCGATCGGCGTGCTCGATCTGGTTTGGGAAAAGCTGCCGGTCTCGATCTCGCTCGGCCTGTGGTCCACGATCATCGCCTATGCGGTCTCGATCCCTTTGGGCATCCGCAAGGCGGTGCGCGACGGGTCCGGGTTCGACACATGGACCAGCGGCATCATCATCGTTGCCTATGCGATCCCCGGCTTTTTGTTCGCGATCCTGTTGCTGGTGCTCTTTGCGGGCGGATCGTACTGGCAGATCTTTCCGCTTCGCGGCCTGACATCCGACAACTGGGAAAGTCTGTCGTGGTTCGGCAAGATCATCGACTATTTCTGGCACATCGCTTTGCCGGTCACCGCCTCGACGATCTCGGCCTTCGCGACATTGACGCTTCTGACCAAGAACAGCTTTCTCGACGAGATCAAGAAGCAATACGTGATCACCGCCAAAGCCAAGGGTCTGGCCGAGAACCGCGTCCTCTACGGCCATGTTTTCCGCAACGCGATGCTGATCGTGATCGCGGGCTTCCCGTCGGTCTTCATCGGCGTCTTTTTCGGCGGCTCGCTGATCATCGAGACGATCTTCTCGCTGGACGGTCTTGGCCGACTGGGCTTCGAGGCCGCCGTCGCGCGCGACTATCCGGTGATCTTCGGCACGCTGTTCTTCTTCGGCCTGATGGGCCTTGTGATCGGCATCCTTTCGGATCTGATGTATGTCTTCGTCGATCCGCGCATCGACTTTGAGGTGCGTGAGACATGATCCTGTCACCGCTGAACCAGCGCCGCTGGCGCAATTTCACCCGCAACCGCCGGGCCTACTGGTCGCTGATCATCTTCTCGGTGCTGTTCGGGCTGTCGCTGTTTGCCGAGTTCATTGCCAATGACAAACCGATCCTGGTGAACTATCGCGGCGAGATCCGGATGCCGATCTTCAAGTTCTACCCCGAAACCGCCTATGGCGGCGATTTCAAGACCGAGGCGATCTACCGCGATATCGAGGTGAAATGCCTGATCGAGTCCGGCGGGCTGGACGCCTGCTGGGATGATCCCGAGGGTGTCTACGAACAGGCAAAGACGGGCGTCGTCGATGGCGAGCCGATCGAGAAGGGCTGGATGCTGTGGCCGCCGATCCCCTACAAATTCAACACGATCTCGGACGTGCAGGGCGTGGCCCCGGCGCCGCCAAACTGGGATAACCACATTCTGGGCACCGACGACACCAAGCGTGACGTGCTTGCCCGGGTGATCTACGGCTTTCGGCTGTCGATCTTCTTCACCATCATGGTGACGGTCGCCACCTCGCTTCTGGGCATCCTCGCAGGGGCGGTGCAGGGCTATTTCGGCGGCTGGACCGATCTTCTGTTCCAGCGGTTCCTGGAAATCTGGGGATCGACCCCGTCGCTTTACGTCATCATCATTCTCTTTGCGATATTGGGGCGAAGTTTCTGGCTTCTGGTCTTTATTACCATCCTGTTCGGCTGGCCTGCGCTGGTTGGCGTTGTGCGCGCCGAATTCCTGCGCGCTCGCAACTTCGAATATGTCCGCGCCGCCCGCGCGCTGGGTGTGTCGAACCGCGTAATAATGTTCCGCCATATGCTGCCAAATGCGATGGTCGCCACCGTCACCATGCTGCCGTTCATCATCACCGGCACGATCGGCACACTGGCGTCGCTCGATTTCCTCGGCTTCGGCCTGCCTTCCTCGGCCCCCTCGCTGGGCGAGCTGACCTTGCAAGCCAAGCAGAACCTGCAGGCGCCGTGGCTGGGCTTCACCGCCTTCTTCACCTATGCCATCATGCTCTCGCTGCTGGTCTTCATCTTCGAGGGCGTCCGCGACGCTTTCGATCCGCGAAAGACCTTCCAATGAGCGATATCCTGAGGGTCGAGAACCTGTCCGTCAGCTTCCGGCAGGACGGCCGCGATCATCCGGCGGTCCGGAACGTTTCCTTCAGCATCGCAAAGGGCGAAACCGTGGCGCTGGTCGGCGAAAGCGGGTCCGGGCAAGTCCGTCACGGCGCTGTCCACGGTGTCGCTCTTGCCCGACAGCGCCACGATCACCGGGTCTGTCACCTATGACGGCGAGGAAATGGTCGGCGCGAAAGAAGCCCGCCTGCGCAAGGTCCGCGGCAATGATATCAGTTTCATCTTTCAGGAACCGATGACCTCGCTCAACCCGCTGCATACGCTGGAAAAGCAACTCGCGGAATCGCTGGCGCTGCATCAGGGGTTGGTCGGAGAGGCGGCGCGGAAGCGGATCATCGAACTCCTCGACAAGGTCGGCATCCAGAACCCCGAAATCCCGCCTCGGCGCCTATCCGCATCAGTTGTCGGGCGGCCAGCGCCAGCGCGTGATGATCGCCATGGCGCTGGCGAACGGGCCGGAATTGTTGATCGCCGACGAGCCCACAACGGCGCTCGACGTGACCATTCAGGCGCAGATCCTCGACTCTTCTGGCCGATCTGCAAAAGGCCGAGGGCATGTCGATGCTGTTCATCACCCATGACCTGACCATCGTGCGCAAGATCGCTGACCGGGTCTGCGTGATGAAGGACGGCGAGATCGTCGAGCAGGGCGTGACGAAGGAAATCTTCGACAATCCGCAGCATGACTACACACAAACACTGCTCTCGGCCGAATCCACAGGTTTGCCCGGCCCAGTGCCCGAGGACGCGCAAGAGATCGCCAGTACTGAAGACTTGCGGATCTGGTTCCCGATCCAGCGCGGTCTGCTGAAGAAAACCGTGGGCCACGTGAAGGCCGTGAACGCGGCCACGCTAAGTGTGCGGGAAGGTGAGACCATCGGCATCGTCGGCGAAAGCGGGTCCGGCAAGACCACGCTGGCGCTGGCGATCATGCGGCTGATCTCATCCGAGGGGCCGATCGTGTTCCTTGGCCAGAACATCCAGAAATGGAAATCGAAACAGCTCCGTCCACTTCGGCGCGACATGCAGATCGTGTTTCAGGATCCGTTCGGCTCGCTTAGCCCGCGGATGACCGCGGAAGAGATCATCGCCGAGGGGCTGGGCGTGCATGGCACGAGGAAAGGCCAGAACAAGCACGACATGGTCGCCGAGATCATGGCCGAGGTCGGCCTCGACCCTGCCATGATGCACCGCTACCCGCATGAATTTTCGGGCGGCCAGCGCCAGCGCATCGCTATCGCCCGCGCGATGATCCTGCGGCCCCGGCTGGTGGTGCTCGACGAACCAACCAGCGCGCTCGACATGACCGTGCAGGTGCAGATCGTGGAACTTCTGCGCGAATTGCAGCGCAAATACCGGCTTGCCTACCTGTTCATCAGCCACGACCTGAAGGTGGTGCGGGCCGTGGCGCACAAGGTGATTGTGATGAAAGAGGGCGACATCGTGGAATCCGGTTTGGCAAAGGCGATTTTCGAGGCGCCACAATCGGACTATACCAAAACGCTGATGGCCGCCGCCTTTCAGATCGCCGCCCGCAGCGCCTGATCCGGGGTGTCGCCGCAAGGCGCCTCATTTCGCAAAAAGCCTTAGCTTGGTCCAACTGTCTCGCAAGGCAGGCTGCGCGCGGCAAGGCGGCGGCAGGCAAGCGCCGCGGTTTCCTGCGTCATGCCAACGAAATTGGCGTCGAAGCCGCCGCCTTTCGGAACGACCTTGCGCAACGCCTCGTCCAGAGTGCCCAATTCATTCAGGGCGGTTTTCAGCAGGATCCGTTCAGCCTCGTAGCGCGAATTGTAGCGCCCTACGTTGATCCCCCAGAACCGCCCGCCAGAGGTCGAAAGCCGCGTCACAACCTCGGGTTCGTTGGTCACCGGCTCGGCCAGGATGATCGGATCAGTGGCACTCGCCGAGGCAAGAACCAGCCCCTCGGGGCGGGGCTTTGGCGCGGGCAGGGGGCTTTCTGCCGCTGCCGCAACGATCACCGCTTGTGGCTGGACGGGCTCGGGTTCTGCAGCGCTGGCGGGGCCGATCTCAACGGTCTCTGCTTCGGCAAGGATGATCGCGTTGTCGAGTTCAGCCGCTGGCGTCGCTTCCGGTTCCGTGATGGCTTCGGCCATCGAGATTTCTGGTTTCGGCTCTAGCGCAATCACCGCCGTCGGTTCTGATGCGGGCACCGGTTGCGGTGACGCCTGGGCTTCTTGCAGCGCCGAATTTATGTCGTCGGCCATTGCCAGCAGCACCTCGTCCGCCGGTGCTTCCGGGGTAGCGCCCGGGCGCGCTGGCGGCCGAATGCTCTTGCTGGGCGCGCGCACCAGACGCAGCACCTTGCCTGCGGCCGGCGCTTCGCCATTGCCCACCGAGCCGCTGACTATAACAGGGGCCGTCTCGGGATCGGCATTGGAGTAAACCGGCAACGGCGGCTTGCTGACCCGCGCGCTCGAAGGCGCGCGCCGAAAGCCCATATCCATCAACTCGGCCACCTTGGCATTGCGGTCACTGGTCGACCGGCCACCGAAAACGGTGGTGATGATCCGTTCATTGCCATGTTGGGCCGAGGCCACAAGGTTGAACCCGGCCGCACTGGTGTAGCCCGTCTTGATGCCATCCGCACCGGGATAGCTGTCGAGGAACCGACGGTTGGTATGCGATACCTTCCGGATGCCCGCATCAGTCGTGCGGCGTGAAAACAGGTTGTAATATTCGGGGTAGTCGTAAAACAGCCGCCGCCCCAGAACCGTCATGTCCCGTGCCGTTGAAAGGTGCCCCGATTCCGTCAGCCCGTGGGCGTTCTTGAATGTCGTGCGGGTCATCCCCAGCGCCTGCGCGGTGCGGTTCATCCGGCGGGCGAAAGCGGCTTCCGACCCCTCGATCGCTTCACCGATGGCGGTCGCGGCGTCGTTGGCCGATTTCACCGCCGCCGCGCGCACAAGGTAGCGCAGCTTGATCTTCTGGCCCGGCTTCATCCCCAGTTTCGAGGGCGGTTCATTCGCCGCCTTCTTGGAGATCGTGACCATCGTATCCATCGAGATCTCGCCCTTACGCACCGCCTCGAAGGTAATGTAGAGCGTCATCATCTTGGTCAGGGAAGCGGGGTGCAGCCGCGTGTCGGCATTGCGCGAATGCAGCACTTCGCCCGATCGCGCATCCATCACCATGGCGGCATAGGGCGCAGAGCGCGCCTGCAACGGCGGCAACAACGCCAACACTGTCAATGCCAACAAAAATAGCCCAAAACGGGCAACCTGCCCCAGACGTTTTTCCACGTCGCTTGCCTTCTACTGCCTCAAGATGCCGGGATCTTGTGTCCCTGGCTTTCTTATATCGAGTGCAGCGTAACATAATGGGCGCATTCGGAAAACACCCTATTTTCAACTACTTTGGTGAAGTTTCTAATATGTCCGACCGACATGTTGTGGTTAAGAAAAAGTAACCTACAACATGCTCAACTGTGGCGGGAATGTGGCCTCAGCCGCGCCGGATTTCCGCGACCAACCCGGGCAGCCGCCCCAAATCGGCAATCTCGCGAAACCGCAGATGGCCGGCGGGCGGCTCGTGGTGTTCCAGCGCCCAGGTCAGATCATGCGGAACAAAGACGCCCCAGCCGCCGGCCTCGATCACCGGCACCACATCAGAGCGCATTGAGTTGCCAACCATCATCGCCGCCTTCGGTCCCGAGCCGTGGCGCGTGAAGATGCGGCCATAGACCTCGGCGGTCTTGCGCGACACGATCTCGACTCCATCGAACAGATCGCCCAGGCCCGATTGCGCCAGCTTGCGCTCCTGATCCAGAAGATCGCCCTTGGTAATCAGCAACAGATGAAACTCACCTGCCAGCGCCTCGATGGTTTCGCGGGCATGCGGCAGCAGCTCGATCGGATGCTGCAACATGTCCTGCCCGGCCTCGATCAACTCTCGGATCACGGTGGCGGGCACCCGGTCTTCGGTCACTTCGATGGCAGCTTCGATCATCGACAGAACGAAGCCCTTGATGCCAAAGCCGTAATGGCCAAGGTTCCGACGCTCTGCGGCCAGCAGGCGCTCGGCCAGATGGTCGGGCTCGGCATAATCGGCCAACAACGCGGCGAATCGCTCTTGTGTCAGGCGAAAGAAGCGTTCGTTCTGCCACAGCGTGTCATCCGCGTCGAAACCGATTGTTGTCAGATTGCCTGTCATACCCGCCATATGCCCCCGCAATTCGCACCACTCACCCGGACCGCCCCCTTTTCACTTGGTTCACAGCGCTTATATAGTCCGCCCAGAGCCACGCAAATTCAAACGCCCGAGGAATGCCTTTTGATTTCGCCATTTCACATGATGTCTGACAAGACCGACCAGACGGATGGCGAGACCGGTGTTGTCACCAAGACCAAGCCCAAGACCAAGCGCCCGCCGCTTTACAAGGTCATGTTGCTGAATGACGATTTCACACCGATGGAATTCGTCGTGCATGTGCTGGAGCGGTTTTTCGGCCTAAATCATGCGCAGGCGTTCGAGATCATGTTGACCGTGCACAAGAAGGGGCTGGCGGTCGTGGGTGTGTTTTCTTACGAAATAGCCGAGACGAAGGTCAGTCAGGTGATGGATTTCGCGCGCCGCCACCAGCATCCGCTGCAATGCACGATGGAAAAGGAATAGGGCCAAGGCCCTTGCCATGACCCCCTCTCGCCTTTCACTTGCTGTTCAGGACGGTGCCGTTACGCTGCCCGATGCCGGACGCATCGCGGTGTTCCGGCCGCGCGCGGGCACTGACCTTTCGGCGTTGCCACAAGACCGCGTTCAGGTCGTGCAGGGCTTCCGCCCCGATCATGATGCCTTGCAGCGGGCGGGCTATGACACGGCCACCTCTGCCACTGACGACTATGCCCTTGCGGTCGTGTTTCTGCCCCGCGCCAAGGCAGAGGCACATGCCCTGATCGCCGAGGCGATGCGCGTTACCAGTGGCGGACCGGTGGTGGTGGATGGGCAAAAGACCGATGGCGTCGAAAGTATCCTCAAGGATTGCCGCAAGCATGGCGCCGCGATTGTCGGAACCTTGTCAAAGGCGCATGGCAAGATCTTCGTAGCCTCAGGCGGTGACTTTGCCGATTGGGCCGCTGATCGGAACGAAACCCGGCTGGAAGGCGGCTTTGTCACCGTCCCCGGTATTTTCTCGGCCGATGGCGTGGATCGCGGGTCCGCCGCGCTGGCGGCCGCCTTGCCCCGCGAACTTGCGGGCCGCATCGCTGATCTGGGTGCGGGCTGGGGCTTTCTCGCGCACCACATCCTGACCAGCCCCAAGGTTACCGAGTGCCACCTGATCGAGGCGGAACACGCCGCACTCGACTGCGCCCGCCGCAACGTCACCGATCCCCGCGCGCGGTTTCACTGGGCCGATGCCACCACCTTCCAGCCCGAATCGCCATTCGACGCGGTGGTGATGAACCCTCCGTTTCACGCGACCCGCGCGGCGGACCCGGCGCTGGGGCAGGCGTTCATACAGGCGACCGCCCGCATGACGAAGCCCAGTGGCACGGTATGGCTGGTCGCGAACCGGCATTTGCCCTATGAAGCCGCCCTGTCGGCCGCTTTCCACGAGGTGGCCGAAGTTGCCGGTGATCCGTCGTTCAAAGTGTTTCGCTTGTCAAAACCACGCCGCAAGCCGGGCTGACCCGGACCTCGCGGACCGAAAGCAGGAAACCTACCCATGTCCTTCGCCATTGCCGGAAAGACCGCCATCGTCACCGGGGCCGCCAACGGAATCGGCCTGTCCATCGCCCGTCATTTCATGTCGCAGGGTGCCAATGTCATGTTCGTCGATATGGATGAGGCGCGCCTGACCGAGGAATGCGGCGAGGCAGCCATACAAGATGACAGCGGTCTGCGCCTGTTTTGCGGCGACCTGCGCAAGAAACTGACGCTGGCGAACCTGCTTTCGGCCACCGTAGACGCCTTTGACCGGGTTGATATTCTGGTCAATGCCAGCCGTCAGATCATGCCGACCGATCCGCTGGACCCCGACGATTCCTCACTGGATACGATGCTGCAGCAGAACCTGATCACCAGCTACCGGTTGTCGCAGATCATCGCCCGCAAGATGATCGCGCAGGCGGCAAAGGAAGAAGAAAACGAGGGGCAGGCGGGCGCGATCATCAACCTCTCGTCGATCGCGGCAGAGCGTACGCATCCCGATCTGCTGGCCTATTCGGTTAGCACCGCGGCGCTGGAACAGATGACCCGCTCGATGGCGCTGGCACTGGCGCCCAAGCGTGTCCGGGTGAACGCGATCTCGCTTGGCAGCGTGATGAGCAGCAGCTTGCAAGCGGCATTGCGCGAAGATGTCGATCTGCGTGACAACCTGATCCGCCACACGCCGCTTGGGCGCATCGCCGGGGCCAGCGAGCTGGTCGAAACGGCGCAATACCTTGCCTCGGATGCCTCCGCTTTCGTGACCGGTCAGGTGCTTGTGGTGGATGGCGGGCGAAGCCTTGTGGATAGCGTCGATGCGGCGTCGCACTAGCCGGCCGCGTTATTCGGCGGGATAGGCGGCATTGCAGGCCGCGATCTTCGGCCCGACCTCGCGTTCCAGTTCGGCGCGCTTAAGAACCATCGAGTCGAGGCGCCGCTTCTCTTCGGCAAGATCGACGGCGACTGGTACGCGGCGCGTCCGATCCTCGGGTTCGAAGCAGTAGTAATACGACCCGTCCTTGCGACGGCCGCAGATCACCCAGTCCCAAGTTGTGTAGGTCTCTGTCGAGTAGCCGTATCCGCGCTCGATATTGTCTTGGCTTTCGGCAATCAGCCGGTCCAGCACGCGGATGTCCCTTGTAGCTTGCGAAATGCATTGCTCACGCGGCGTTGCACAGGCCGCCAGCAGGAAAAGTGGTAGGAAAAGCAAGCGTTTCATTGCGGCGCCTTTGACAACTCGGACATCTGCTAAGATAGGTCGCAGGCAGGCGAATTCAAAGTGCGCTAAAGAGGCGCAGCCGAATGGCAGGCCGACAGGAAAAGACAGGAGACCGGGAATGTCAGACCAGATGCAAGCCCAGAAGGATCAGGCCTCGGCATGGTTCCGCGCCCTGCGCGACCAGATCGCGACGGCCTTCGAGGCGCTTGAGGACAGCCAGACCACCGGCCCGTTTGCGTCAGCACCCGCTGGCCGGTTCGTGGTCAGCCCGACGCGTCGCACCTCGGATGACGGTTTGGATGCCGGCGGCGGGATCATGAGCGTGATGCGCGGTGGCCGCGTCTTCGAGAAGGTGGGCGTCAATATCTCGACCGTCTACGGCCAGCTGGGCAAACGCGCGCAGGCCGCGATGGCAGCGCGTGGCGTGCCGGGGATGGATGACGATCCGCGCTTCTGGGCCTCGGGCATCAGCCTGGTCGCGCATATGCAGAACCCGCACTCCCCCGCCGTGCACATGAATACCCGGATGTTCTGGACCCCCGGCGCGTGGTGGTTCGGTGGCGGGTCCGACCTTAACCCCTGCATCGAGTATCCAGAGGACACCGCCCATTTCCACGCCGTGCAGAAAGAGCATTGCGACCCGCATGGGGCTGATCTGTATCCACGCTATAAGGCTTGGGCGGACGAGTATTTCTTCATCCCGCACCGTGGCCGCGCACGCGGTGTTGGCGGGATTTTCTACGACGATCACAATTCCGGCGACTGGGACGCCGACTTTGCCTTTACCCAGAATGTGGGCCGCGCCTTCCTGCCCGCTTTCCTGCCGATCACCGAACAACGGCGAAACACGGCCTGGACCGAGGCCGACAAGGATACCCAGCTGATCCATCGCGGGCTTTATGCCGAGTACAACCTCGTCTACGACCGCGGCACCAAATTCGGGCTGGAAACCGGCCATGACGCCGATGCGGTGCTGATGAGCCTGCCGCCCTTGGCCAAATGGGAGTAACCAAGCGGCAAGACCGCCGAGTGCCAGCAGGTCGTCAATCCTCGCTCTGGGCCACGCCCGGCGTCCAGATGTCGCCTTCGACATCGGGCCGGTGAAAGAAGATCTCGTAATCCCATTGGCATTCGTAGCCTTCGGGATGCAGGTAATACGATCCACCCCGGCCAAAGCCCGTCTCTTCGCCGACAAAGATCAGTTGCAATGCGTTGGTCACCTCGCCGCCTTCGTCATCGACCCGGTCGGTGTTCGAGACGATCACATAGCGGTTCTGAATCCGGCCAGTGTAATCGCACATTGACGCAGGCTTGCAGACCGCCCCCGAAACCAGCGTCAGCGACACATCGCCGCCTGATGTCCCGATCTCCAGCAATCCTGACATCGCCTCGCCGGGATTGTTGCACATGCCCGAGACGGTATGGCCTCTGGTCGCATATTCCCACACACCGCTGAAATCGAAATTTGCAGGGTCCGCCCGATCGGACACACCCTCGTCATCGGGCGAAATCAGACGGAACGGCGGGATATCAAGGTCGCCATCCTGCGCGAAAACCGAGCCTGCCAAAGCGGCCATCACCACGACGGCCATTGCCGGAAGAGAATTCATCATCTGCATGCCTCCCCATCATCTCGATGTGTGGGCGATGCGCCCGCGAAAGAACCGGACACATTGACGCAGGGGCAGGCCCGGTGGGCCCGCACGAACCGGTGCGTCAGCCGCCCCGAACCGTGTCGATCATCAACTGCACGTTGTCAGGGTTGGCGTCCGGCGTGATGCCGTGGCCGAGGTTGAAGATATGCGGGCCTTTCGAGAATGCTTTGACGATCGCTCTTGTCTCGTCGATCAGCGCCTGCCCCCCGGTGACCATGTGGCCGGGGGCAAGGTTGCCCTGCACGCAGCCGTCGACCTGAACATGTTTCGCCGCCCACTCGGCGGAAACCGAGTTGTCCAGCGCCACGCAATCCGCACCGGTTTCGCGCGCGAAACCTATGTAGTTCTTTCCCGCCTCGCGCGGGAAGGCGATGATCGGCGTGCCCGGATGGCGGGATTTCAGCGCCGCGATGATCTCGCGCGCCGGGGCCAGCGCGTATTTGGCGAACGCCTCGTCCTTCAGTGATCCGGCCCAGCTGTCGAAAAGTTTCACCACCTCTGCCCCGGCCGTGATCTGCGCCGAAAGGTATTCGATGGTCGCCTTGGTCAACAAATCCATCAGCGCGTCGAACGTCTTGGGGTCTTCAACTCGCAACTTGTGCGCCGGTCCCTGATCGGGGGTGCCTTGCCCCGCGATCATGTAGGTCGCCACGGTCCAGGGTGCGCCGGCAAAGCCGATCAGCGTGGTCTTTGGCGGCAGTTCGCCCGTCAGGATGCGCACGGTCTCGTAGATCGGGTTCAGGACTGCGTGGATGTCCGCGACCGGCTTCAGCTTGGCCAGATCTGCGGCCCCCGTTACGGTGGATAGGCGCGGGCCCTCGCCGGTGACGAACCACAGATCCGCGCCCAAGGCCTGCGGCACCAGCAGGATATCGGCGAACAGGATCGCGGCGTCGAAATCAAAGCGCCGGATCGGTTGCAGCGTGACCTCGGCGGCAAGCTCGGGGTTATAGCAGAGCGACAGGAAATCGCCGGCCTTCGCGCGCGTCGCGCGGTATTCCGGCAGGTAGCGGCCCGCTTGCCGCATCATCCAGATCGGCGGGGTCGGCAGCACTTCGCCGGCCAATGCGCGCAGAATTGTCTTGTCGGTTGCCATGATCCGCCCCTTGCCTTTGTCCCGGGTGTCGTCGGGTGCCTGCAACAGTTTGTCAACCCGGTGCCGGTTGTCAGCGCGCCAACTCACAAGTAGAGGAGGGGCCATGAAAGTCGAACTCCCCTCGGCGGCCCGGCCGCTCAAGATCGGCACCCGTGGCTCGCCGCTGGCGCTGGCGCAGGCGCATGAGGTCCGGCGCAGACTGATGGCCGCGTTCGGCCTGCCCGACGAGGCGTTCGAGATCGTTGTTATCTCGACCACCGGCGACCGGGTGCAGGACCGGCCGCTGAAAGAGCTTGGCGGCAAAGGCCTGTTCACCCGCGAGATTGAGAATGACCTTCTGTTCAACGCCATCGACATCGCCGTCCATTCGATGAAGGACATGCCGGTGCTGCAACCCGGCGGGCTGGTCATTGATTGCTTCCTGCCGCGAGAGGATCCGCGCGATGCCTTCGTCTCGCTGAGCGCCGGCGGTCTGGCCGATCTGCCCGAGGGCAGCGTCGTCGGCACCTCCAGCCTGCGCCGCCGCGCGCAGCTTTTAAATCGCCGTCCCGACCTGCAGGTGGTAGAGTTTCGCGGCAACGTCCAGACCCGACTGAAAAAGCTGGAAGCCGGGGTCGCGGTGGCGACATTCCTTGCGATGGCTGGCCTAAACCGGCTGCACCTTGCCGATGTTCCGCATGCGCCGATCGACGAGGACCAGATGTTGCCCGCCGTGGCGCAAGGCGCTATCGGCATCGAGCGCCGGGCCGACGATGCCCGCGCGGCGGACCTTCTGGACGCGATCCATGATGTGCCCACGGGGCAGCGATTGGCCGCAGAGCGCGCCTTTCTGACGGCACTCGACGGGTCTTGCCAGACCCCCATTGCCGGGCTTGCCGAGCTTGACACAGGCCGCCTGCGCCTGCGCGGCGAGATCCTGCGCACCGATGGATCAGAGGCCCTGCATGACGATCAGACCGGCCCCATCGAGGACGGTGCCGAGGTTGGTCGCGCCATGGCAAAACGCCTGCTTGCCCGCGCCGGCGAGGGGTTTTTCGACTGGCGCTAGGCCATCGCCCTGCGCCGGTCCATCACCAGCAAAGTCACCCCGGCCACCGCTGCCAGCGCCGCGCCAAGCACCGCCGCAAAGCCGTAACCAGACAGCGCGGTGCCGACCGCGAACACCGCCGCCGCGATAATCTGCGACGTGACCCCCAGCACTGCGATCAACGCGCGGCCTGCTCCGGGGCGTTCTGACATCAGGTCCTGCATATATGCAATCGGAACCGATAGCGTCACCACCGCCCCCATTGCCGCGGGCAGCACCAGCAGCCAGACCGCCGCCATGATCGCGTCACGCTCGGTGCTTGGCCGGGCGGCGGTCGCAAGCCGCGCAATGGCGAAAAGCTGGCCGAAAAGTGCGACCGAGAACGGGAAGATCAGAACATGCGCAACCCAATACGCCCAGGGCGCATGGGCCAGGAACACCAGCGCGTCGCCAACGGCACCAAGACCGGCGCAGCCAGCGGCGATCAACCTGCGGTCTGCACGCTGGTCCGTCAGGATGCCGATCCCGACCGCGGCCGCAACCGACAACATCGAACCCAGCGCCATGATCACTGAGTAGCCAGCATCCGAAAAACTGAAAACCCGGATTGCCACCAGTGACTGATGTGGCGCGATCGACGCCGCGACCGCACCAAAACACATGATCGACAGGGCCACGAGGCTAAGCATCGGATCCTGCGCGATCAGGCGCAGGGGTCTAAGCGTCGGGAATGACTTTGCCGGGATTCATGATCCCCTTGGGGTCCAGCGCGTGCTTGATCCGCCGCATCACGGCCAGCGCCACCGGATCCTTGCGCCGCTGCATCGAAGTCAGCTTTGACAACCCGATCCCGTGCTCGGCCGAGAATGAGCCACCCAGTTCCAGCGTCACATCCTCGACCATTTCGCGGATCTGGTCATGCGCATCGGGATCCTGCGATGACGGCCAGACCGAGAAATGCAGGTTGCCGTCGCCCAGATGCGACACGGTAATCGTATCGGCTTTGGGGTCGAGGCCCTTCAACCGCTCAAGCGCGTGATCCATGAAGGCCGGAACCTTATCCAGCGGCACACAAACGTCGGTATCGATGATCGGCAGCCGGCCAAGCGTGATCTCGGCAGCACTTTCGCGGATTTTCCACATCTCAAGCCGCTGGCCCTGCGACTGTGCGATGGCGGCGTCCAGCGCCAGCCCTTCTTCGATCAGCGTGGCAAGCGTATCTTCCAGCAGTCGCACGACCGGGACCGATCCGTCTTCGGCCGGGTCCACATCGCGCGGAGCGACGGCACCCAGTTCCACAAGGATCGTAACATCGTGATCGTAACCGAGTGGTGGCGCCAGCTCAGGCAGCACCTCTTTCAGGCGGGCCAGGTAAGTTCGCGGCATGAACTCGAACCCTTCGACCATGCCGCCAGTCGCCGCCTGTAACCGGTTCAGCAACACCAGTGCATCGGGCAAAGATCGCGCCGCCACCATCGCGGTGGCATAGGCGCGCGGGCGTGGCACCAGCTTTAGCACCGCCGCCGTGATAACCCCAAGGGTGCCCTCGGCGCCGATGAACAGGTCCTTCAGATCGTAGCCCGAGTTATCCTTGTGCAACTCGCTCATCAGATCCATCACCTCGCCATCCGGCAGCACCACCTCCAGCCCCAGACAGAGGGCGCGTGTATTGCCGTAGCGCAGCACATTCGATCCACCCGCATTTGTCGCCAGATTGCCGCCGATCATCGCCGAACCGCGCGCGCCGAAGAACAGCGGAAAGGCCAGACCGTGCGCCTCGACGGCATCATGCAGCTTTGACAGGATCACCCCGGCCTCGACGATGGCAATCCGCGCGTCGGGGCGGATTTCGCGCACGCGGTTCAGCCGCTCGACCGACAGCATCAGCGCGCCCGGCGCATGGGTGCCGCCGACCAGCCCGGTATTGCCCGCGATCGGCACCACCGCTGTACCGGTTTCATGCGCCAGCCGCATCACGGCGGCAACCTCGGCGGTATCGCCGGGCCGCACCACGGCCAACGGCTGAGAGACATATTTGCCCATCCAGTCGGTGCCGTAGCGCGCGGTGTCCGTGCCGGTCAGCACATGGCGCTTGCCGCAAATCGCGCTCAGCCGGTCGATCAGATCATCGGTCATTTGAAACTCCCGCCGTAGTCCTGCCGCAGCACGTTCTTCTGCACCTTGCCCATCGCATTGCGCGGCAAGGCCCCGACCACCACCAGCCGCTTGGGCAGCTTGAACTTCGCCAGCCGCGCGCCCGCCGCCGCCAGTATCGCGGCCTCGTCCAGCGCCGCCCCGTCTCGCGCGACCAGAACCCCAACCACGCCCTCGCCAAAATCCGGATGCGGCACGCCGATCACCGCACTTTCCAGAACCCCCGGCATCTCGTCCAGCACCAGCTCGACCTCTTTGGGATAGATATTGTAGCCGCCCGAGATGATCAGATCTTTGGCCCGGCCCACGATAACGACATACCCGTCCTCGTCGATCCGCCCAAGGTCGCCGGTGATGAAGAACCCGTCCGCCCGCAATTCCTCGGCGGTCTTTTCGGGCATCTGCCAGTAGCCCTGAAACACATTCGGCCCGCGCACCTCGATCACACCAGTCTCGCCACGGGGCAGCGTCGCCCCGGTTTCGGGATCGGTGATTTTCAGCTCGACACCCGGCAGCGGCTTGCCAACGGTGCCCGCCTTCCTCGGCCCGGTGTAAGGGTTCGAGGTGTTCATGTTGGTCTCGGTCATGCCGTAGCGTTCCAGAATCCGGTGCCCGGTGCGCGCCTCGAACGCCGCATGTGTTTCGGCCAGCAGGGGCGCCGAGCCAGAGGTGAAGAGCCGTATATGCGCGACCAGTTCGCGGCTGAAACGCGGATCGTCCAGAAGCCGGGTGTAGAAGGTCGGCACGCCCATCATGGCGGTCGCATGGGGCAGGGCGGCAATCACCGCATCGGCATCGAATTTCGGCAGCAGGATCATCGCCGCACCGGTCAGCAGGCAGATGTTGGTCGCCACGAACAGACCGTGTGTGTGAAAGATCGGCAAAGCGTGCAGCAGCACGTCATCGCCCGTGAACCGCCATTCCCGCGCCAAGACTTGCGCGTTCGACAACAGGTTCGCATGGCTCAGCATCGCGCCTTTCGAGCGGCCCGTGGTGCCTGAGGTGTACAAAAGCGCGGCCAGATCTGTGGGATCGCGATCGACCGGGGCGAAGCTGCGGGGCTTATGGCGGGACAGGTCGCGCAACATGCCGGACCCGTCGGAATTCATCGTCAGAAGCTGCGCACCAAGCTCCGTCGCCACCGGCGCAAGCCCGGCGGCCTTGCCACTGTCGCAGATCAGGACCCGCGCCCCGGAATCGCCCAGAAAATAGCGCACCTCTTCGGCTGTATAACCAGTGTTCAGCGGCAGATAGACCACCCCCGCCATCACGCAAGCCGCATAGAGCCCCAGCGCCATCGGCGACTTTTCGACCTGCGCCACCAGCCGTTCACCGGGCGCCAGCCCCAGATCGCTCAGCGAGTGGGCCAGCATCGCCGACAGTTCCACAAACGCCCCATAGCTGATCCCGTCCGATCCGTCGGGGATCGACAGGAACTGCTGGTCGCTGCCCGGATGCGGTGCGAACAGCGCGTCATAAAGTGGATTTGCCATCTGCCTGCCCTGTTGCCTCTGCGCCAAGTTCTAGGCGGTCAGGCGGGGCGGGGCAATCGGATCAAACGGGGATCACACGGCGGGGCTGTGCCCGCTTTCCGCCAATGAATAGGCGTCGAAATGCCGGGCGATCATCCGGGTCAGCGGGCGCCCCTCGGGCCGGATCTCCAGCCGGTTCGCAGCCAGTGTGACCACTCCGGGAAATGCATCCTCGATGCCATCGGCATAGCCGCGCAGCCGTTCCACCGGAACATCCAGCTTTGCCGCCAACGCGCCGAAATCGACCGCAAAGTCGCACATCAGCGCCTCGATGATCCGGCCCCGCTGGATATCCTGCGCCGAGAAGGCATGGCCCTTGCGCGTCGCCAGTTCGCCGCCGCGGATCGCCGCCTGATAGGTCGATGTTCCGGGCGCGTTCTGGGCATAGCCTTGTCGGTAACGCGAAATCGACGAGGCCCCGATCCCGATCAGCGTCTCCGAGGTATCCTCGGTATAGCCCTGGAAATTCCGCCGCAGCCGTCCGGTTTTCTGGGCAATCGTCAGCCCGTCCTCGGGCCGGGCGAAATGGTCGATGCCGATCTCGGAATAGTCGTCCCAGACGAAAAGCTGCCGCGCGGTTTCGTAAAGCGACAGCCGCTCCTCGGGCCGCGGCAGCGCATCGGTCGGGATCAGGGTCTGGCGCTTGGCCATCCACGGCACATGCGCATAGCCGTACAGTGCAACCCGGTCGGGCGACATCGACAGCACCTTTTGCACGCTTTCAGCGATCCGCGCCTCGGTCTGGTGCGGCAGGCCATAAAGGATGTCCATGTTCAGGCTGCCGATGCCGCGATCGCGCAACGCATCCACCGCCGCCTTGGTGATTTCATAACTTTGCTGGCGCCCGATCGTATTCTGTATCTGCGGATCGAAATCCTGCACCCCGATCGAGGCCCGGTTCATCCCGGCCGCCGCCAGCGCATCAAGCCGCGCCGCGTCGATCTCTGAGGGGTCGATCTCGACCGAGAATTGCGCCCCGCTGGCCAGCGGCACGACATCCATGATCGCGCCCGCCAACTCGGTGATCCGGTCGGGATCCAGCAGCGTCGGCGTGCCACCGCCCCAGTGCAGATGCTCCAGCCGGACGCCCTCGGGTAACAATTTGGCGAGGGTGTGCAATTCCGTCTTCAGCGTCTCTATATAGGCTGCAACCGGTGCAGACGTGCTTGTGCCCTGCGTCCGGCAGGCGCAGAACCAGCACAACCGGCGACAGAACGGGATATGCACGTAAAGCGACATGGTTGCACCAGCGGGAATTGCCCTGATCCAGCCTTCAGTCTCTGAGGCATTGCTGCGGGCGGTGAATTGTGGTGCAGTAGGGTAGCTGGTATAACGCGGTACACGCGCGTCAAACAGTCCCAGTCGGCGGAGTTGCGATGTTGTCTTCATGCACATATCTAACTCACTCGCATAGTCCGAATGCCTTGATTTAGATCAATTGGAATCCGCTGTTATGAATGAACTCACTTTCAAAGCCAAAGACTGCGGAACTTGTCCGATCCGCCACAATGCCGTCTGCGCGCGCTGCGAAGTGGACGAGTTGGAGCAGCTGGAAAAGATCAAGTATTATCGCAATTACGAAGCCGGGCAGCCGATTGTCTGGTCTGGCGACCATATGGATTTCGTGGCCTCGGTGGTCACGGGCGTCGCCGCCCTGACACAGACCATGGAGGATGGCCGCACCCAGATGGTCGGCCTCTTGCTGCCCTCGGACTTTTTGGGCCGTCCGGGCCGCAACAAGGTGATCTATGACGTGACCGCCGTCAGCAATCTGACGCTCTGCTGTTTCCGTCGCAAACCGTTCGAGGATCTGTTGCTTACAAACCCGCATGTCAGCCAGCGGCTGTTGGAAATGACCCTGAATGAGCTGGATTCCGCGCGCGAATGGATGCTGGTGTTGGGCCGCAAGACTGCCCGCGAAAAGATCGCCAGCCTGCTCGCGATCATCGCGCGGCGCGATACCTCGCTCAATCTGGCGCGCAACCCCGATGGCGCGCGCTTCGACCTTCCACTGACGCGTGAGGCGATGGCGGATTACCTTGGCCTGACGCTGGAAACCGTCAGCCGCCAGATCTCGGCGCTGAAGCGCGATAGCGTCATCGAACTGAATGGCACGCGACAGGTGCATATCCCGGATTTCGGGCTGCTTCTGGCCGAAACAGGCGATGATGCCGATGGCGGCATGCTGACCTGACCTTCGGGCGCGTCAATGCGCCATGAAGATCGGCACTTTCGACATCTGCAACATGTTCCGTGTCGCGCCGCCCAGAATCGATTCGCGGAACCGCGAATGGCCATAGGCCCCCATCACCAGGATGTCGGCACTCTCGTCCTGCACATGCCGGGCAATCACGTCGGACACCCGCGGCATTGTCTTGGCCAGCACCGAAATCTCGACATGAACGCCGTGCCGCGCCAGCATCTGTGACAGCGCCCCGCCGGGGTCAGACCGAGTGCTGGAATGGGTCGGTGGGTCGATGATCGCGATATTGACGATATCGGCGGCGATCAGCAGCGGCATCGCACGATGGATCGCCGCCAGCGCCTCGCGGCTTTCGTTCCAGGCCACGACGATGTGTTTGATCTTTTTCGGGAACCCCACCCCGTCCGGCATCACCATCACCGGCGCACCGGCATCGAACAACGAGGACTTCGACAATCGCCTCGCTTTCCTGACCGCGTCCGCTGCCATAAGGCTGCCCCAGCACGACCAGATCGCTGAACCGCATGTACTGCGACAGGAACGGCCCCAGACCGGCCGACTGCGCCGCCAGTGCATTGGCGCGCCCAAGAGATGTCGCGCTTGGACAGATGTTCCTTTGCCGCCGTTTCAAGGCTCAGCGCACGCTCCTCCGCCTCGGCCAGCGTGCTTTGCATCGCCATCGCCCCGGCCCCGGCATAGTAGAAACCGGGCTGGGTATAGATCGATGCCCAGGCAGAACACCTCCAGATGACCTTTTTCATGAGCAGCAACGTCGGCGGCGGCATCCAGCACCGAGCGGTGCAGGTCCATATCGGTGACGACTGTTGTTATGGTCTTGAAAGCCATGATGCCTCCTCCAGCGGGAAATCTGCGCGACCCGCGTTTTCGGGGTCGTGTTGATTGCAGATTGCGCAATGCCCGGCCGCTTCTCTTTGACATGGATCAAAGCGTCCGGTGCGGGTGCGGTCCAGACACGAGCCTGTCGAACCGGGTCCGGTCAGCTCAAGGGCGAGGTCCGTTCTAGAACGAGGGAACGCGAATATGTGGGACTATCTGAAACTGGTGGTTTTGGGGCTGACGGCATTGCTGGCCGCCATCGCCGCCAATTACGCGCGCGATCTGGCTTATCAGGTCCACGCCATCATCATCATGCTTACGGCTGGCGGTGTCTTTCTCTGGACGCTGCGCCACACCGAAGAGCCCAAACCAGCCGCCGAGCTGGGGTATCTTGACGGTGTTGTGCGCGCCGGCGTCATCGCTACTGCGCTTTGGGGCGTAACAGGGTTCCTCGTCGGGGTCTGGATCGCCTTTGAACTGGCGTTTCCGGGGCTGAACTACGAATGGTTGCAAGGCTACGGCAACTTCGGCCGTCTGCGCCCACTGCATACCTCGGCGGTGATCTTCGCCTTTGGCGGCAACGCCTTGATCGCAACGTCGTTCTACGTCGTTCAACGCACCAGCGCCGCACGGCTTTGGGGCGGCAACCTGGATGGTTCGTGTTCTGGGGCTATCAGCTTTTCATCGTTCTGGCCGCCACCGGATATCTTCTGGGCGCGACCCAGTCGAAGGAATACGCAGAACCCGAATGGTACGTCGACATTTGGCTGACGGTTGTCTGGCTGGCCTACCTGGCCGTGTTCCTTGGCACTCTCATCAAGCGCAAAGAACCGCATATCTACGTCGCCAACTGGTTCTACCTGTCGTTCATCGTCACCGTGGCGATGCTGCATGTCGTCAACAACCTGTCGATCCCGGTCTCGATCTTCGGCTCGAAATCGGTGCAGGTCTTTGCCGGTGTACAGGACGCGATGACCCAGTGGTGGTACGGTCATAACGCCGTGGGCTTCTTCCTGACGGCGGGCTTTCTGGGCATGATGTACTATTTCGTACCCAAACAGGCCGAACGCCCAGTTTACAGCTACAAGCTGTCGATTATCCACTTCTGGGCGCTGATTTTCCTTTATATCTGGGCCGGTCCGCACCATTTGCATTATACCGCACTGCCTGACTGGGCCTCGACCCTCGGCATGGTGTTCTCGATCGTCCTTTGGATGCCATCGTGGGGTGGCATGATCAACGGCCTGATGACGCTGTCGGGCGCCTGGGACAAGCTGCGCACCGATCCGATCATCCGGATGATGGTCATCTCGATCGGCTTTTACGGCATGTCGACCTTCGAGGGTCCGATGATGTCGATCCGCGCGGTGAACTCGCTGTCGCATTATACCGACTGGACCATCGGTCACGTCCATTCCGGCGCGCTTGGCTGGAACGGCATGATCACCTTCGGCGCGCTCTACTTCCTGACGCCCCGTCTTTGGAACCGCGAGCGGCTGTACTCGCTGGCGCTGGTGAACTGGCACTTCTGGCTCGCGACGATCGGCATTATCCTTTACGCCGCCTCGATGTGGGTGACGGGGATCATGGAAGGCCTGATGTGGCGCGAAGTGGATGCCAACGGTTTCTTGGTGAACAGCTTTGCCGACACGGTGGGCGCCAAGTTCCCGATGTATGTGGTCCGGGCAACGGGGGGTCTTCTGTACCTCACCGGCGCGCTGATCATGTGTTATAACCTCTGGATGACTGTGCGCAGATCTCCGGCGAAAGCCGAAGTATCCGCCATGGCTCCGGCTGAATAGGAGGGCCGGAGAGATGGCAATTCTTGATCGTCACAAGATCCTTGAGAAAAACGCGACGCTGCTGCTGATCTTCAGCCTCCTCGTCGTGAGCGTTGGCGGCATCGTAGAAATCGCGCCCCTGTTCTATCTTCAGAACACTATCGAGAAAGTCGAAGGTGTGCGGCCCTACTCGCCGCTGGAACTGACCGGGCGTGATATCTACATCCGCGAAGGCTGCTATGTCTGCCACAGCCAGATGATCCGCCCGATGCGCGATGAGGTCGAGCGCTACGGCCACTACTCGCTGGCGGCGGAATCGATGTATGACCATCCGTTCCAGTGGGGATCAAAGCGCACCGGGCCGGATCTGGCCCGCGTTGGTGGCCGCTATTCGGATGAATGGCATGTCGACCATCTGACCGACCCGCAGTCCGTGGTGCCGGAATCGGTGATGCCGAAATACGGGTTCCTCGCCAACCGGCTGATTGACGCGGAATACACCGGTGACCTGATGAAGACCCACCGCATCGTCGGTGTCCCCTACACTGACGAAATGATCGAGCTGGCGGCGGCTGACTTCGCCGCACAGGCCGATCCCGACGCGGACTGGGAAGGCACGGTCGAACGATACCCCGGCGCCGTGGTCAGCAACTTTGACGGCGCGCCCGGCATATCAGAGATGGATGCACTGATCGCCTACATGCAGATGCTGGGCACGCTGGTCGACTTCTCGACCTTCACGCCAGATGCAAGCCGATGAGGGGGATATCATGAACTACCATATCTTCCGCGAAATCGCCGACAGCTGGTTCCTGCTTGGAATGTTCGTTTTCTTCGCCGGCTGCGTGCTCTGGGCGTTCCGCCCGGGCAGCCGCGAGATCTACAAGGACATTTCCGACATCCCGTTCCGGCATGAAGACAAACCCGCGGCCACCACGGACCGCCGCGCAGAGGGGGCTCAGTGATGGCCAAGCAACCCAAACAACCCTTGCACCAGGATCCGGAAACAACCGGCCACACCTGGGACGGGATCGAGGAATTCAACAACCCGCTGCCGCGCTGGTGGCTCTGGACCTTCTACGCCACGATCTTCTGGGCCGTGCTCTACACCATCGCCTATCCCGCCTGGCCGCTGGTCAGCGGCGCCACGACCGGCATCCTGGGCTACTCGACCCGCGCCGAAGTGGCCAAGGACATCCAGACCTTCGCCGACGCCAACGCCGCAGATCGAGGCAAAACTCGCGGCTGCCGACCTGACCACCGTTTCCGCCGATCCGGCGCTGCAAAGCTTCGCGCGCAACGCCGGTGCTGCGGTCTTCAAGACCAACTGTTCGCAGTGCCACGGTTCTGGTGCGGCGGGCGCCAAGGGTTATCCGAACCTGTTGGATGATGACTGGCTCTGGGGCGGCGACATCGAAAATATTGCCCTCACCATCCGCCACGGCGTCCGCAACGAAACCGACGACGACGCCCGTTTCTCGCAGATGCCAGCCTTTGGCGAGATTCTGACGCGCCGAGGAAATCGCGCAAGTGGTTGCCTATGTCCAGAAACTGTCGGGCCAGGATCATGACGCGGCGCTCGCCTCGGCCGGCCAAACCGTGTTCATTGACAACTGTTCCGCCTGCCATACGGAGGCTGGCACCGGTGACCGCGAACAAGGCGCGCCGAACCTGACCGACGCGATCTGGCTCTACGGTGGCGATCAGGCGGCGCTGACCGAAACCGTGACCAACGCCCGCTACGGCGTGATGCCCGCTTGGGGTCAACGTCTGTCTGATGCGGAAGTGAATGCAGTTGCGGCCTATGTCCACCAGCTTGGAGGTGGTGAATAGGCCCACAGAAGTCCCGGGGCCCTCAAAACCCTCGGGCAAGGCACCGACCCCTGATCCTGTTCGCGCGTTTCTTCGGGGTCGGTGCTGAAATCATCGAACGGCGGTGTGGCAAAAGCCGCGCCTCCGTTTTGGTTTTTCGGGGCGTTCGCGGCACCTGCCAACAGCCTGCGATAGCTGGCCCTCCCGAAGTGAACTCCGGTGCCAAAACCCCTGGTTAATAGCATCGAAATCAAATTCTGTTCTTGTTCTGTACTGACCGGATTAGCCGCAGGCAGGACCGCAGGGCATGGCACAAGACGTTCTTATTTCAGGGATCTACCTGGGGAATGCCGCCGATGTCGACACCGACGAATCCAATTACTTCGTAGAGAATGCGGGCAATCTTTTGGGCACCTACGGATCGTCCAGCGATCCTCTTTTCAGCCACATTGTCACGATCGAAACCGACAGCCCCACGATATACATTGATGCCGATCAAGATACCGGCAACGGATCGCTGACCTATGATACCGGGTCGGGCGCGACCACGGCCGAACTCGACTCGTTCATAACCTACAATTCGGTGATCAAATTCGCCGATGGAAGCACAACCAACATTGTCATCGACGTTGTTCAGGTGACGAACGGCGATCTGTTCTTGTTGGCCTGGGACAATTACCCGATCCTGAGCACGCAAGGCATCGAAAGCATCCAGCTGACCAGCATCGATGACACGGGGTGGGGCGGGTTCGAACAGAGAAGCTATGACAGCGTCCAATTCGTCTGTTTCGCCCCTGGAACGTTGATTCTGACAGCCGATGGTGAAAGACCTGTCGAAGACCTGCGCGAAGGCGATCTGGTTGAAACGCTTGATCACGGCGCGCAGCCGCTGCGTTGGATCGGTGCGCGCCGCCTGTGCTTTACCGATGCGCCCGACCGACAAAAACCGATTGAGTTCCGGGCAGGCTCACTTGGTGCGGGGTTGCCGCGCCGCCGTCTGGTGGTGTCGCCGCAACATCGCTTTGTCGTGGCCGGACCCGACGTCGCGGTGCGTGTCGGAAACGATCAGGCGTTTGCCCATGCCCACAGCATCGTCGCCTTGCCGGGCGTTCGGCGAATGGCTGGAAAACGCCAGGTCACCTACATCTCGCTGCTGCTCGATCGGCACGAGGTCATCTTTGCCGAAGGCGCGCTTGTCGAAAGCCTTTATCCCGGACCGATGGCGCTTGCGGTCCTGAACGGACGCCAGCGGATGCAGATCAGAGCCGGCTTGCCGCGGCTGCAAACTGCGTGGCCGGATAGCTACGGACCGTTGGCCAGACCCATGCTGAACCCACCACACGCCCGGCAACTGGCCCAATCCCGCGCGGCTCTGGCCCCCTCGGTTTCAGCCGGAACGAAGGCGAAACCAGCCGCGCCCCCTTCTTCGAAGACGTCAAGGAGCGATCTTTCGGAAGTTTTGGGACTTTAAGGGATTGCGTGCAAAAAAAAGCCGCTCAGATCCCTTGACCTAGGTCAAGGTTGCCCCTGCCGATCTGAACCATAAGGGCTGCAACGCGAACTGTGATCGGACGATTCCTGGATGTCTACTACCGAGACCCCGCCGCCGCTTTATTCGGCCCGCGAGCCCGTGTTCCCGCGCCGAGTCAGCGGCAAGTTTCGCACGCTCAAGTGGTGGATCATGGCGGTAACCCTTGGAGTTTATTATCTAACACCCTGGATCCGATGGGACCGGGGTCCCAATCTCCCTGACCAGGCAGTTCTGGTCGACTTGGCCGGGCGCCGCTTTTTCTTCTTCTGGATCGAGATCTGGCCGCATGAATTCTATTTCATCGCCGGATTGCTGATCATGGCGGGGCTCGGCCTTTTTCTTTTCACCTCCGCGCTGGGCCGCGTCTGGTGCGGCTACACCTGCCCTCAAACTGTCTGGACCGACCTCTTCGTGCTGACCGAAAGATGGATCGAGGGCGACCGCAATGCGCGGGTCAGATTGTGGAAGGCCAAGTGGGATTTCCGCAAGTGGCGGCTTAGGACTAACCAAGTGGTTTATATGGCTTTTGATCGGTCTGGCGACCGGCGGCGCCTGGGTGTTCTACTTCACAGATGCGCCGAAACTGATGTATGATCTGCTGACCTTCCAGGCCCATCCAATCGCCTATACCACCATCGCCGTGCTCACGATGACCACCGTTCTTTTCGGTGGTTTCGCGCGCGAGCAGGTGTGTATCTACATGTGCCCATGGCCACGCATCCAGGCCGCGATGATCGATGAGGATACCCTTATCGTCGGCTACCGCAGTTGGCGCGGAGAGCCGCGTGGCAAGCACCGCAAGGCCGAAGACGCCGACAAGCTGGGCGACTGCATCGACTGCATGGCCTGCGTCAACGTCTGCCCCGTCGGCATCGACATCCGCGAGGGTCAGCAACTGGCCTGCATCACCTGCGGCCTTTGCATCGACGCCTGCGACGAGGTGATGGACAAGATCGGCAAGCCACGCGGGCTGATCGACTATATGGCGCTGACCGACGAGGCCGCCGAACGTGCAGGCAATCCGCCGAAACCGATCTGGAAACACGTCCTGCGCCCGCGCACGATCCTTTACACGGTACTATGGTCTTTGGTGGGCTTTGGCCTGGTTTTTGCGCTTTTTATCCGGCCAGAGATCGATATGACCGTCGCCCCGGTCCGCAACCCGACGTTCGTAACCTTGTCGGATGGTTCGGTGCGCAACACCTATGACGTGCGGCTGCGCAACAAGAACGGCGAAGACCGGCCATTCCATGTTTCGCTGACCTCTGATAGCGTGCTGCGCATCAACCTTGAAGGCGAGGATGATCTGGTGGTTGACGTGCCCGCCGACGAAACCCTGCTGCAACGCGTCTATGTGACGGCGCCTGACGGAAGCGAGGCCGCCGTTACCGACCGCACCAAGTTCCGGCTGTGGGTCGAGGATCTGCAAAGCGGCGAGCGCACCTATAACGACACGGTCTTTAATGGAAGTGCCCCATGAGCGAAAAGGTCATCACCGGCCGACAGGTCTTCATCGTCACCGCTTCGGCCTTTGCCGTCATTATCGGCGTGAACATCACCCTTGCCTATCAGGCTGTGGCGACGTTTCCGGGGCTTGAGGTCAAGAACTCCTACGTCGCGTCGCAGAGTTTCGATGCCGACCGCAAGGCGCAACTTGCACTTGGCTGGGATGTCTCGGCCAAGGTCGAGGGCGACGTTCTGCGCCTGTCGATCAACGACGCGCGCGGCAAGCCGGTGCAGGTGGCCGACCTGACAAGCACGCTGGGCCGCGCGACCGAGGTCAAGGACGACAGGACGCCGGAGTTCATCTTCGACGGTTCGGCCTATGTCGCTGCCGTCGATCTCGCACCCGGCAACTGGAACCTCCGGATGGTGGCGATCGCCGAGGATGGCACCAGATTCCAGCAACGCATCGTGCTTTACGTGAAGGGCTGATCGTGTCCGGCGCCTCGCAGATGTCGGCCTGTCCCGCCTGCATCGCCGCCCCCGCGGCAGAGGATCTGGCCGCGCGCGCCGTGAAGGATGCAAGCATCATGCTGTCGCTGCCGGCGATCCACTGCGCGGCCTGTATTTCCGGCGTGGAACGCGCGCTCAACGGCGCGCCCGGCGTGCACGCGGCGCGGGTCAATCTGACCCTCAAGCGCGCCAGCATCGAGGCTGACCCCGAGGTTACGCCAGCCCGGCTGATCGAGCTGTTGGCCGGCGTTGGCTATGAGGCGCACGAACTGGATGCCGGCACGCTGGGCGCAACCGATACCGACGGGCGCGGACGGGCCTTGCTGATGCGGCTGGCGGTGGCCGGCTTTGCGATGATGAATGTCATGCTGTTGTCGGTCGCGGTCTGGTCGGGGGCAACCGAAGCGACCCGTGACCTCTTCCACTGGATCTCGGCCGCGATCGCCCTGCCGACGATCGCGTTTTCGGCGCAGCCGTTCTTTGCCAACGCCTGGAGCGCGCTGCGCGTCGGGCGGCTGAACATGGACGTGCCGATCTCGCTGGCGATCGTGCTGGCCTCTGCAATGTCGGTTTATGAAACCATGCAAGGCGGCGAGCACGCCTATTTCGATGCAGCCCTTTCGCTGACATTCTTCTTGCTTGCGGGGCGTTATCTTGACCACCGGACCCGCAGCATCGCCCGATCCGCGGCCGAGGAGCTGACCGCGCTGGAAGTGCCCCGCGCCCTGCGCGCCAGCGGCGAAACCGTGGCGGTGGCCAAGCTGGCCGTGGGTGATCTGGTGCGGGTATTGCCGGGCGCACGCGTGCCGGTGGACGGTATCGTGCGCGAGGGCGCCAGCGAGATCGACCGCTCGCTTCTGACCGGCGAAAGCCTGCCTGTCGCAGCGGGGCCGGACACCGCTGTCAGCGCGGGCGAGGTGAACCTGACCGGCGCGCTGGTGGTGCAGGTCACGGCGGCGGGGCAGGACACATCCTTGCGCCGGATGGCCGACCTTGTGGCGATGGCTGAAACCTCGCGCAATCGCTACACGTCGCTGGCCGACAAAGCGGCGCAGGTGTATGCGCCTGTCGTGCATCTTCTGGCTTTCGCGGCCTTTGGCGGCTGGTTTTGGGCCTCGGGCGATGTGCGCCTTTCGCTGAACGTCGCGGTTGCGGTGCTGATCATCACTTGCCCCTGCGCACTGGGGCTGGCGGTGCCCGCCGTCACCACGGCGGCGTCGGGGCGTCTGTTCCGCGCCGGTATGCTGATCAAGAGTGCGACCGCGCTGGAACGTCTGGCAGAGGTCGATACCGTGGTTTTCGATAAGACCGGAACTCTGACGCGCGGCCGCCCCGAAGTGACCGGGCTGGCGGGCTATTCCCCCTGCGATCTGGCGCTGGCGCTGGCGCTGGCAGACAGCTCTGCCCATCCCTTGGCGCTTTCGCTGGCCGAGGCAATCAAGCGCACGGGCATCGCGCCCGCCCAGCTTGAGAATGTGCACGAAGTGCCGGGCCACGGCGTAGAGGCGCGCTGGCAGGGCAAGACCGTCAGGCTTGGACGCGCGGATTGGGTCGGCGCAGAGGCGGTGCAGGCGACGGCAACCTATTTGCGCGTCGCAAATCGCCCCACGCTTGCGTTCAGCTTCGTCGACGCGTTGCGCGAAGGTGCGGCCGAAGTTGTTGCCGCACTGCGCGGGCTGGGCAAGGACATGGTTCTTTTGTCCGGCGACGCGCCCGCGGCGGTGGCTGATATCGCTGCCCGCGTCGGTATCGAGGCGTGGGAGGCGCAGATGCTGCCCGCCGACAAGGCCGCCCGGATTGCGGTTCTGGCCAAGGCCGGGCGCAAGGTTCTGATGATAGGTGACGGGTTGAACGACACCGCGGCCCTGGCTTCGGCGCATGTCTCAATCTCTCCGGCCAGCGCGCTGGAAGCGGCACGGGTTGTCTCTGACATCGTGCTTCTGGGCGGGTCACTGGCGCCGATTGCGGACGCGATAAAGGTGTCGCGCTCTGCAACCCGCCGCATCAAGGAGAATTTCACCATCGCCGCGCTTTACAACATGGTTGCGATCCCGCTGGCGCTGGCCGGTCTTGCCACGCCGCTGGCGGCCGCTTTGGCGATGTCGGGCTCTTCAATCTCGGTCTCTTTGAATGCGCTCAGGCTGACCCGGCGATGAATGTGCTTGTCTATCTTATTCCGGTTTCGCTGATCCTTGGGGGGCTGGGCCTTGCCGCCTTTTTCTGGGCGCTGCGGGGCCGACAGTTCGACGATCCCGAAGGCGACAGCCACCGGATTTGAGCGATGACTACGACGACAAACCGAAGCGCTGAAAAGAGATTGCGCCCGTGCCGAGCAAGAGAAGTGTTTGTGCGGGGATAATTTCAGGAAAAAGAAAAGCGGGGCAGGCAGTTGGGCTTAACGGTGCGCCAGTTCGGCGAGTTCGGCAACCGACGGGCCGATGCTTTTGACGATCAACTCGACGCCAGCCGCATTGGGATGCAGCCCGTCGGGTTGGAAATAGCGGGCGATCGTTTCCGACCGATCAGGCATCTCCGCCAGCGCCTGAAGGAAATTGGGGTACAGCAGCGTGCCGTAGGTTTTCGAAAGCGCGGGGAAAACCGCGTCGAATTCCGCCTTGTAATCGGCGCCGTAGTTGCCCGGTGCTGCGACGCCAATCAGCAAGACCGGGATATCGCGCACCTTGGCCGCTGCCAATATGCCGTCAAGGTTGATGCGCGACACGGCCGGGTCGAGACCCCGCAAGACATCGTTTCCGCCAAGCGAGACGATCAGCGCATCGACATCGGCGGACAGCGTCCAGTCGACGCGGGCCAGACCCGCCGGCCGTTGTGTCGCCCGATACACCGGCATTCAGCAGTTCCGCCTCGACACCGTTTGCGTCGAGCCAGCCTTGCATCTGTGGCACAAAGCCCTGATCGGCCGGAAGACCGTAGCCTTGCACCAGACTGTCGCCCAGTGCCGCAATGATCGCGGGGTTGGCGCGCACGGCTTCACCCGCCATTAACGCGACACCGGCGACAATGAGTGCAAGTCCGCGGTTGCGGGCAAGGGCAAAAGCCCCATATCCAAGACATGCGAGCAGCCCAAGGACACCCGTGATGGCCGAGACGATCATTTCCCTGAAAGACGCCCGGCTCAGCCTGTCGGGCAACACTGGCGTGGTCGATATCCTGCGCGGTATCTCGTTGGATATAGACAGCGGCGAAACGGTTGGGCTGATCGGTCCGTCGGGGTCGGGCAAATCGTCGCTCCTGATGTTGCTGGGCGGTCTGGAACAGGCCACCGGCGGGGTCGTGCGGGTTGCGGGGCAGGATCTGACCACACTGGACGAAGACGCGCTGGCCCGCTTCCGCAGGGGCAATATGGGCATCGTCTTTCAGTCTTTCCACCTTATTCCAACGATGACCGCTTTGGAAAACGTCGCAACCCCGCTGGAGCTTGCGGGCGCCGTTGATGCGTTCGACCGTGCGAATGCCGAGTTGCGGGCCGTTGGGCTTGGCGATCGGGTGGGTCACTACCCGTCGCAGCTTTCGGGCGGCGAGCAGCAGCGCGTGGCGCTGGCGCGTGCCGCGGCACCTCGGCCTGCGATTCTGCTGGCGGATGAGCCGACGGGAAATCTTGATGGGGCGAACGGGCAGGCGATCATGGACCTGCTGTTCGATCTGCGCGACCGGCACGGGGCGACGCTGGTGCTGGTGACCCATGCCCCCGAACTGGCAGAGCGTTGCGACCGGGTGATCTACCTGCGCGACGGAATGATCGACATCCAGGCGCAGCGGGACGCCGCGGAATGAGCCTCACCGTCGCTGCGCGCATTGCACGCCGGGAAATGCGCGGCGGTATCAAGGGGTTCCGGGTTTTTCTGGCCTGCCTTGCCCTTGGTGTCGCGGCGATTGCCGCCGTTGGCACGGTGCGAAGCAGTATCGAGACCGGGCTGCCGCAGGAAGGCGCCGTCATACTGGGTGGCGATGCAGAGATCGAGCTGACCTACCGGATGGCGGAACGCCGGTGAACGCGCCTGGATGAACCAGGTGGCGGTGGCCGTATCGGAGATCGTCGATTTTCGCTCGATGGCGGTTGTCGGGCAAGGCGACGCCGCCGAGCGCGGGCTGACGCAGGTCAAGGCGGTAGACAATGCCTATCCGCTTTACGGTCAGGTCAGGCTGGACCCGGCCGTTGATCTTGGCGCGGCGCTGGACGGGCAGGGTGATCTGCCCGGCGCGGTGATGGATAGGGTTCTGGTTGACCGGCTGGGTCTGAAAGTTGGCCAGACATTCACGTTGGGCGTCGCAGGATTTCGTGCTGTCGGCGCTGCTGCTGCGCGAGCCTGACAGCGCCACGGGCGGCTTCACGTTGGGACCGCGAACGATCGTGCGCACCATCGATCTTGGCAACTCGGGCCTGTTGCAGCCCGGCACGCTTTTCGAAAGCGGCTATCGGCTGAAATTGCCAGCGGGCAGCGACCTTGACGCGATCCGGCAAAGCGCGCTTGGCGCGGTCGAGGGCGGTGGCTTCAGGTGGCGCGACAGTCGCAACGGTGCGCCGGGGGTGACGCGGTTCGTAGAGCGGCTCAGCACGTTTCTGATCCTTGTCGGGATTGCGGGTCTTGCGGTTGGCGGCGTCGGGGTATCGGCCGCTGTTCGTGCCTATCTGGATGAAAAGGTGCCGGTCATCGCGACGCTGAAATCGCTGGGGGCAGAGGGCCGGACGATCCTGCAGATCTACATGATCCAGATCGGGGCCCTGACGCTTGTCGGCATCGTGATCGGGCTGGGTCTTGGCGCGTTGGTGCCGATACTGCTGGCCCCGGTGATCGAGGCGCGGCTGCCGGTGCCGGCGGTGATGGGCCTGCATCCCGGTGCCTTGGGCGAGGCGGCGCTGTACGGTGTGCTTGCGGCGTTGCTGTTCACCCTGTGGCCCTTGTCACGCACCGAAAACATCCGCGCGGCGGCGCTGTTTCGCGATGCCTCGCTTGGGCTGACCGGCTGGCCGCGGTCGCGCTATGTGGCGCTGACCGGCGTGATTCTAGTGGTTCTGGTCAGTGCGGCGGGGCTGCTTTCGGGGCAGTTGCGGCTGACGGTCTGGGCCGCAGGCGGGATTTTCGCGGCCTTCCTTGCGCTTGTGGCCGCGGCAATCGGAACCCGCACTCTGGCACGGTTTCTGTCGCAAAGCGCTCTGCTGCGCGGCCACACCGCGTTGCGGCTGGGGCTGGCCTCGGTTGGCGGGCGCGGTGGCGATGCGGTTTCGGTTGTGTTGTCGCTGGGGCTGGGCCTGTCGGTGCTGGCAGCGGTCGGCCAGATTGACGCAAACCTGCGGGGCGCGATTGCCCGTGACCTGCCAAAGGTTGCGCCGTCGTATTTCGTGGTCGATATCCAGTCGGACCAGATGGAGGGGTTCATGCAACGGCTGAACTCTGATCCTGGCGTCACAAAGGTTGAAGCCGCGCCGATGCTGCGCGGCATCATAACGCGGATCAACGGCCGCCCGGCCAGCGAGGTTGCGGGGGATCACTGGGTGCTTCATGGCGATCGCGGCATCACCTATTCCGAGCGTCCACCAGATGGCACCAAGGTGACGGCCGGCACATGGTGGCCCGAAGACTATACCGGCAGTCCGCAGATCAGTTTTGCAGCGGAAGAGGCACAAGAGATGGGGCTGGCGCTGGGCGACCGGATCACCGTCAACGTTCTGGGCCGCGAGATCACGGCAAATCTCACCAGTTTCCGAGAGGTCGACTTTTCCAATGCCGGCATGGGCTTTGTGATGTCGATGGACCCCGCTGCACTGGCCGGGGCACCGCATACCTGGATTTCCACGATCTACGCCGATGAAGCATCCGAGGCCGCAATCCTGCGCGATCTTGCAACTGCCTACCCCAACATCACCGCGATCCGCGTCCGCGACGCTATCGACCGGGTAAGCGAGGTGTTGCGCGGAATTGCGGCGGCGATCACCTACGGCGCCATGGCGACGTTGCTGACCGGGGTCATCGTGCTGATCGGCGCTGCGGCGGCGGGCGAACGGTCGCGCACCTACGAGGCGGCGGTGCTCAAGACGCTTGGCGCGACACGCGGCGCAGTTCTGGCGAATTTTTCATGGCGCGCCGCGATCCTTGGGCTTGCCGCCGGGCTAGTCGCGATTGTCGCGGGCGGGCTGGCGGGCTGGGCGGTATCGCACTTCGTGATGGAAACCGACTTTCGGTTCGAGCCGCTGTCCGCCCTCGCCATCGTCTCTGGCGGCGTCATCCTGTCGATGCTTGCGGGGCTCTATTTCTCGTTGCGCTCGCTCAACGTACGACCAGCGCGGGTATTGCGTGCACGCGAGTAAACTGTCCTTTGCGCGCCGCGGCTGATCGGGTTTTCAGCAGGCTTTCACAGCGCTTCCGGCTGGCTTGCCCGGTCGCGCGGCGGGGCCACAACACTGCGGATGCCGCCGGCGATCAGCGCTGCGGCATCAGCGGCGATCAGCATCACGTTCGCGCGCGGCGGGGCAACAAGGAAGCGTGAACTCCATACCGGATCGAACTTGTCCTTGAAACTGCGCAACCCCTCGAAATTGTAGAAATGCCCGCCGTGGCGATAAACCATTGCCCCCATTCGCGCTGTCCAGCGGCTGCCGCGGCGGGTCTCAAGCCCGGCCAACGGCGCCATGCCAAGACTGAACTCCTGGAAACCCTCGGCCTTCAGGTAGAGCATCAATTCGGTGAAAAGATACTCCATCAGACCGGACGGGGTGTCTCCGACATGGCGCATCAGATCGATCGTTGCCTTGCGCCCCCGCGCAGTCGTCATGATGTTGGCAAAGGCGACGATCCTGCCTTCGTGGCGCACAACTGCAATCGGGAACCGCCGCAGATAGGCAGGATCGAACTGACCAACCGAAAACTGCTTTTCCGTACTTTTCTTATCGGAAAGCCATCGGTCCGAAATCTGGCGCAAGATCTCCATCGTCGCATCGTCGAGGGGTGCGCCGAGAACCTCAAAGCTGAACCCATCGCGGCCCGCCCGGCTGTGGGCCGCACGCAGCTTTTTGCGCTGGCTGCCCTCCAATCCGAAGTCCGCCAGCATCACCACCCCTTCCTCGCCCATCTTGTGCAGCGCAAGACCCATCTCGATCCACAAGGGCAGGTTCTCGGCCGAGGCTTCATAAAAGACCGGCCGCGCGTTCGCTGCATTGGCCGCATCGTAGAACTCCCACGCCAATTGCGCCGCATCGCCGGGATCTCCGATCGGATCGCCAAGCGCGATCCACGACCGGCCCTGAATGCGGTACATCAGAAAGGCGCGGCCACTGTCCGAGAAGAGGATCGACTTGTCGCCGGTCAGCGCAAGGTTCGCATTCGGATTGTCCTGTGTCGCGATGATCGCGGCCGCGCGCTCAAGATCGTCGTCCGTGGCCAGCCTGGCCGTGAATTTCGGTGGCCGCAGCGCCAGGATCAGGGTCAGAATCACAAGGATCAACGATCCGACCAACCCGGCGCGCATGGCACGCGGCGCGCTTTGATCGACGGCAAATTGCCACCACAATTCATTCGCATAGGGCGTCGCCTTTAGCGCGAACATCAGCACTGCCGCGCTTGCCGCCAACACCGACGCCACCAGCAGCAGCCAACTGAGAGAGAACGCATTTCGCGTCAGTCGGGTGCCGCGATAGAATTCGCGTCGGCACGGCAACAAAACCAGCAATGCCAATGCGATGATGATGGCACGCCCATAGTCCAACTCGTGCGCCAGCGCCGCCACTACACCGCCCGCCAAGGCAGCGATCGCAAGCCAATAGGCCCCTTCGACACGGCGCATCATGCCATGCGCCACCACAATCAGGATAGCCCCAAGCGCACTGGACAAAAGTGCGCCACCCTCGACAAAGCCAAGCGGCAGCAACAGCTCGATGTCCTCGGCGATTTCGCTGGGCGCCGGCAGCACGGCTGAAATCAGCATGAAGATGCCGGACGCGAAGATCATCGCCGACATCGCGACCGGCGTGATTGAAACGACAGCCCGGAAGACCGGGGCAAGGGCCTGCAGTTGCCGGCCTTGTTGTTTGGCGCTGGCGATGCGGAACTCGCTGATCGACAAGGTGATGACGGCCGCGGTGAACGGCACAAGATAATATATCAGCCGGTACAGCAGCAAGCCGGCCGCCACCTGTTCAAGGGGAACCGAGGCAGGCATCGTGGCGATGATGATCGCCTCGAACACGCCGACACCGCCCGGCACATGGCTGATGACGCCCGCAAGGATGGCAACGGCAAAGGCCGCAAGGAAGGTGGCAAACCCAAGGTCGGTCGGTGGCAGCAGCAGATACAGAACGATTGCCGCCATGAGAATATCAACGGCGGTGAACAAAAGCTGGCCGCCCAGCAGCGAAAACGACGGGGCATCGAACCGGTGCCCGCGAAAGCGCAACTCGGATTTGCGTGTTGCAAACGCGACAAGCAGCGCGCCTGCCAGCACAAGCGCTGCTATTCCGATCCAACGCAGAATGTATGGGCTTGCAGAGGTAAGCGACTCTAACGCCGACGGATGGAATACAAGCGCCGCCGACCCGACAATGACCGCCCCAAGCCCGAACGCCAGCGATCCGAAAACCGAGATGGCGGTGATCTCGTATCCGGTTAGACCAAGCGAGGAATAAATCCGGTAACGGATCGCCCCCCCGGTGACCGGGCCTGCGCCAATGGTGTTTCCCAGGGCATAAGCCAGAAAGCCGCCTGTGACGATCACCGGCATCGGTAGCTTCTTGCCGATATAGCGCAGAGCCGACCAGTCATAGCCGATCAGGGCGGCATATCCCACCATCGTCGCAAGCAGCGACAACGCGATGATGTGCGGCGGGGTGGCGCGGATCTCTACCATGACCTGTTTGAAATCAACCGGCCGCAGAAGATGATAAAGGGCGTAGGCCGCGCCTGCGAACAAGGCCGCCGTCACCACAAACGGCAAGACAGGTCTTAGTCTGGCCCAAACGCGATAGATGGTCTTGTCTGCGGCACCCGCCATGATCCCGCCTCTCGGATTTTCGAAGGGTTGGTCTTGGTCAACCATCCTTTGGCACTTTACAGCGCCGCACCATGCCTACCCGAAACAGCACGAACCACAAGTATTTAACCGGCCTTGAACAGGGTTTTGCCGCTCCGGCCCGGCGGCCCACACCCAATGTCAGCCCCCCAAGCGGCCCAGCGCGCCAAACCCGCAGGCCGGCCGTCAGGCGACGTCGGCACAAGTTCGCCTTTTCTCACCCGCCCGGCCAAAATCGCACGAAAAGTTGAGCCAAGTCAAAGCGGCGGGGTGGCTGAAATGAAAAACGGAAGGCCTATCCTTTTCCCCGATGGCAATTCAAAAACGAAAGGAAATGTTATGCCTCCCTTCCTCTCCATTCGCCGTCTTGCGGCCCTGGGCGCCGTTGCCGCCACTTTGGCGACCGGCACTGTTGCGCTGGCCGACAGTGACAGTGACGAGATGCCCCAACAGATGTTTCAGAACATGCCGTTCGGTTTCGGTGCTTTCGGCGGTGGGATGGGCATGATGGCGCGTCCGGTCGACACCAATGGCGATGGGCTCGTCACCGCAACCGAGGCGTCGCAGCATGCCAGCGTCGAATTTGCCCTGCTTGATCTGGATGGCGACGATGCGGTGACGGAAGATGAGTTCATGGACAGCGCGCCTTCGGCGATGCCGATGGGCCGCCGCAACACCGAGCGGCTTTATGTCAACCGCACCGCAAGGTTCAAGGCGATGGATTCCGACGGCGACGGCAAGGTAACGCGGGCCGAGTTCATATCCCGCGCGCAGGCAAGTTTTGAGGCCGCCGATGCGGATGGCGACGGTAAAGTAACCGTGTGGGAATTCCGCTCGCAGCAAAACCCGTTCTGATCGCAATCGGGGGCGCGCGCGGGTCCCCATTCATCTGAAACACCGAAGACATGAAAAGAAAACAAGCATGAACAAGTTTTTTGCAGCTCTGGCAGTTTCCGTTCTAAGTTCGTCAGGCGCGGCCATGGCCGGACCCATCGCGGATTTCGACGCGACCTTTTCGGATGCCTATGCAAGCTATCGCAGCGCGCTTTTTGCAACCAATTCCGGCAACCCCGAGAAATCGCAGCAAGCCCTCGACACGTTTGACGCAAAGTGGACGGCGCTGCTGTCGGATTATTCCGCGACCCCGCCGCCGCAATATGCCGAGGATCCGCTTTGGGGAGAAACGCTAAGCACCGTCACCGATCATCTGCAACAAGCCGAGGCCGCCGCCACCGAAGGCAAACTGCCTGCGTCGCATCTGGCCTTGGAAGGCATCCGAGATGCGGTCGGGGATCTGCATGCCCGCAACGGCATCGAGACGTTTTCGGACCGGATGAATGCCTACCACGCCGAGATGGAGCATGTGCTGGAAATGGACATGACCAACCTTGATGCGGCCGCGATGCAAAGCCTGCTCGAACGGGCGGCGGTTCTGTCGTATCTGGCTGACGATGCCCTGCAATCCCCGCCGCCCGAAGTGGCAGCGGGAAATGCCGAATATGATGCGCTGGCGGCTGCCTTCAAAGCGTCGGTCGATCAGATGCAGGCCGCCGCGCGCAGCGGTGATCCAGAGGCACTGCGCGGTGCCGTCGGGGGGCTGAAAGTCCCGTATTCCAAGTTCTTCCTGAAGTTCGGCTAAGCACCAGCGCAAGCCGGCACCCGTCACCCAACCGGGGCAATCGATAGCGCAGAGGCGCTTTACTGGTAGGTCTGATCCTCGGTCGGGAAACTGCGGTCGCGCACTTCGGCGGCATATGCCTTGACCGAGTTTTCGATCTCGGCGGCCAGCGAGCCGTAGACCTTGACGAATTTCGGCGGCTTGGGGTTGAGGCCCAGCATATCCTCCAGCACCAGGATCTGCCCGTCGCAATCGACACTCGCGCCGATACCGATGGTCGGGATGTCGACGGCATCGGTGATCTTGCGGGCCAGCGGTTCGACCACGCCTTCGACGACCATCGCAAACGCGCCGGCCTCGGCCACGGCCTTGGCATCTTCGATATGGATCGGCCAGGTGTCCTCTTCGCGGCCTTGCGTCTTGAACCCGCCCATCGTCAGGCTCGCTTGCGGCGTCAGCCCGACATGGCCCATCACCGGCACGCCGCGCTCGACCAGGAAATGCACGGTCTCGGCCATCCGCTTGCCGCCTTCCAGCTTGACCGCGCCGCAGCCGGTTTCCTTCAGGATCTTGGCCGCGTTGCGAAACGCCTCTTGCGGCGATTCCTCGTAGATGCCGAACGGCATGTCGACGACGATCAGCGCCCGCTTGGTGCCGCGCACCACCGCCTTGCCATGCATGATCATCAGGTCCAGCGGCACGCCCACGGTGGTTTCCATGCCGTGCATGACCATGCCAAGGCTGTCGCCCGACCAGAATGAAATCGGCGTATTTGTCCACGATCGCGGCGGTATGCGCGTGGTACGACGTCAGCGAGACGATCGGCGTCGCCGCCCTTCATCGCGGTGATCTGCGGCGCGGTGATCCGGCGGACGGGCTTTTGCGCTTCGGTGCTCATCTCGGGCCTTTCTCTGGGGAAACAACACGTTGATCTATCAAGTAGGACATCGCCGAACCGGACCGCAAGCAGAACCACGACCTGGGCTCGGTGATGCGCCCCTTGACCGGGGCCAGAGTCTCGGCGTCGCGGACATCGACCGATTGCACATTGGCGCGCGGTTCGGCGTCGATCCGGTCGCGGATCTCGCGCTCCAGCTGCTTGGCGGTGATGCCCTCGGCGACCAGCTTGTCGGCCATCAGCAACGACTTGGACAGAACCACAGCGGCCTTGCGGTCCTCGGGCGTCAGCCGCACGTTGCGCGAAGACATCGCCAGCCCGTCCGCCTCTCGCACCGTCGGCACACCGATGATCCGGACCGGCATGTCCAGATCGCGGACCATCGTCTTGATGACCCGCAGTTGCTGGTAATCCTTCTTGCCGAAAAACGCGCGGTCCGGCTGGGTGATGTTGAGAAGCTTCGCGACCACCGTCGCCACGCCGCGGAAATGCCCCGGCCGCAGCTTGCCGATCAGCATCTTCGACAGACCCAGCGGTTTCGACAATCGTCTGCGTTCTCAGGGTGATACATTTCGTCCGGCGAGGGCATGAACACCAGATCCACCCCCGCCGCATGCAGCATTTCGAGATCGCGGTTGGTGTCACGCGGGTAGCTTGCCAGATCCTCTTTCGGGCCGAACTGGGTCGGGTTGACGAAGATCGACACCACCACCCGGTCGCAATCCGCCGTGGCGGCGCGGACCAGCGCCATATGCCCTTCGTGCAGGTAGCCCATCGTCGGCACCAGGCCGATCGCTGTCGCCCGCCTTGCGGAAACCGGCGAGGGTTGCGCGCGTCTCGGCCTTGGTCTTGCAGACTTTCATCGCACCCCCTGATGCAGTCCCTCGATCTATACGACCGCGCCAATTTCAGGGGCAAGCATTCGCCCGCTGTCGGTTTCGCACCATGTTGGGTCGGCTCTTTCTTTCCCTTTCCACGCGCTTTGGGCAATTTAGGCGCAGCAACGGAATCCGGCGGAGAGTCGGCCGATGAAAACGCATGTCAAAGCACTGGTCGTCGGCGGCGGCGCCGTCGGCACCGGGATCGCCTATCATCTGGCGAAAGCTGGCTGGGACACGATGCTGCTGGAACGCGACGAGCTGACCAGCGGCTCCACCTGGCATGCGGCCGGTCTGCTGCCCTTGTTCAACATGGGCTACGCGACCAGCCATATCCACGACTACTCGGTGAAGTTCTACAAGATCGCTGGAGGCCGAGACCGGCCTGAATGCCGGCTTCGCGGTCGTCGGCAACCTGCGCATGGCGCAGACCGACGCGCGGATGGACGAGTACATGCTCTACGCCTCGACCGCCGAGACGGTGGGCATTCCTTACGAATGGCTGACGCCCGGCGCAGATCAAGGAGCGCTGGCCGCTGGTGCGCACCGATGATCTGAAGGGCGCGATCTTTCACCCGACCGACGGCTACATCAACCCCGCCGATGTGACGCAGGCGATGGCCAAGGGCGCGCGGCAGCATGGCTGCACGATCGAGCGCAAATGGCAGGTCGATGGCTATCGCTGGACCGGGTCGGAATGGGTCGTGTCGATCACCAAGATGGTCGAGAAGGGCGGCAACCTGGTCGCCTCTGACGAGACCGCCGAGATCACCGCCGAACATGTCGTGACCGCCACCGGCAACCATGCGCAGCGCACCGCGAAGCTGTTGGGCATCAAGATCCCGGCGATCCCGGTCGAGCATCAGTATATCGTGACCGAACCCGACCCGGCGCTGGTCGAATGGCGCAAGACCAACGCCGAGCACCCCGTGCTGCGCGATGCCGACGCCAAGTGGTATGTCCGCGAGGAACGCGGCGGCTGGATCCTTGGCCCCTATGAATACGGCGCCCCGGCGCGGTTCGAATACGCCGTGCCCGACAGCTTCCGCGCCGATCTGTTCCCGCTCGATCTGGAGCGGATCGAAGAGGAATACATGTCGATGATCCACCGCATTCCGACCTCGGAAGAGGTGGGTCTGAAGGACGATTTCAACGGCCCGATCTGCTACACGCCCGATGGCAACCCGCTGGTCGGCCCCGCGCCGGGCCTGCGCAACATGTGGCTGGCCGAAGGCTTCAGCTTCGGCATCACGGCGGCGGGCGGCACCGGCTATTACCTCGCCCAGATGATGATCGAGGGCGAGGCCGAGATCGACATGGCCAGCCTCGACCCCAAGCGCTACGGCGTCGTGGATGACGACCGAATATGCCGCGCGCAAGAACGAGGAATGCTATGACCACGTCTTCATCCTGCACCACCCGGATGAGGAACGCGAAGCCTGCCGCCCGCTGCGCACCGCGCCCGCCTATGACCGGCAAAAGGCGCTGGGCGCGCAGTTCGGCTGCGTGAACGGCTGGGAACGTCCGAACTACTACGGCCCGCTGGATGCGCCCGAGGGTTTCGACCATGACAGCCGCAGTTTCCGGCGCGGCGGCTGGTGGCAATATGCGGCAGACGAGGCCAAGGCGATCCGCGAAACCGCCGGCCTGATCGACGCCACCGCCTTTACCAAGCATCTGGTGCGCGGGCCGGGGGCGACCGCAGTTCCTGGACTGGTTCACCTGCAACAAGCTGCCCAAGGTCGGCCGGATCAACCTGACCTATGCGCTGACCGAAACCGGCACGACGCGCACCGAATACACCATCGTGCGGCTGGCCGAGGATGAATATTACCTCGTCTCCGCCGGGGCATGGACGGCCTATGACGCCGATTACCTGCAAGAAAGCGGCCGCAGGACAAGGCGGCGAGTTCGGCCATATCGACATCCATGATGTGACGACGCAATGGGGCGTCTTCGCCATCGCCGGGCCGAAATCGCGCGACATCCTGAACGAGATCGTCAAGGATGCCGATCCCGAAACGGTTCTGTCGAACAAGCGCTTCCCGTGGCTGTCGATGCGCGCAAGATCGAGCTTGGCATGTGCCCGGTCCGCGCGATCCGCGTGGCCTATACCGGCGAGTTGGGCTGGGAATTGCACCACCCGATCGAGATGCAGAACTACCTGTGGGACCAGCTGATGACGGCCGGCGAAAAGCACGGGCTGAAGCTGGTCGGCGCGCGGGCGCAGAACTGGCTGCGGCAGGAGAAATCCTATCGCGCCTTCGGCACCGAACTGGGCCGCGACGCGACGCCGCTGGAGGCCGGGCTGGACCGCTTCGTCGATCTGGACAAGGACTTCCACGGCAAGGCAGGCGATGCTGGAAACCGGCATCCGCGCGAAGTGCGTGACGCTGCTGATCGACGGGCCGGACGATGCCGACCCCTGGGGGCGCGAGGCGCTCTATGATGGCGAACCAAGGTCGGGCGGCTGACCTCGGGCGGCTATTCGGTGCCTTTCGGCAAGCAGATCGGCATGGGCTATGTCCGGCCCGATCTGGCCAAGACCGGGCAGAAGCTGAAGGTGCGGATGCTCAACCAGCTCTGGGATGCCGAGGTGGTCGAGGACAGCCCCTACGATCCGACGAACGCGGTGATCCGCATCGACGGCTAAGCGCGCGGGGGTTTTCGCGCTAACAGGATCAGGTTGTTGGCGGGCATTTCGGTCACCGAAGGTCGTGCAAACCGGCCGCGGATTGCCAGGCCTGGACCGTCTCGAACGACTTGTAGCCGATCTCGGGATCCTGCGCCGTCAGACTGGCGTGGAAATCGTCGGTCGCCTTCGCTGGCGAAATCCTCACCGCGGCGGAACGGGCCGTAAATCAGCAGGGTCCCGCCGGGCGCCAGAAGGCGGGCCGCCTCGGACACGACGGTGTCGGGCCTCGTCCTCGCTGATCAGATGCAGAAGGTTGGACAGGAAGATCAGGTCGGGCGGACGCGAGCCCGCTGGACCATCCCGGTTCCGTCGCGTCCAGCCGGATCGGGGGCCGGACATTCGGCAGATCCCGCTGGTCCAGGCTCGGATGCTGGCAAGCCGCGCCTCGTCGATGTCCGAGGGTTGCCAGATCAGGCCGGGCAGGGCGCTGGCGAAATTGCGCCACATGTTCGCCGGTGCCGCTGGCAATTTCCAGAACGGTCCCGGTTGCGGGGGCGAACGCTGCACAACCTCCAGAATCGCCTGCGACATTGCGTGCGGCAGAGGGCGCATACATCCGCCCGTCGGCGCCAGACTCGGCCAGGCTGGCGCTGTCGGGCAGGTTCAATCGTCGTGATGGCATGCTTTCGACCTGCCTCAACTCTCGGTGTTACTGCCTGATTTGCAAAGGGAACTTTCAAAAATTAACCGTAGAATTCCAAAGAATCCATCCATTGTCCCAATTTCGGACACAGTTTCTTAGAATTGTTGGATTTGGATGGGGGTCCACGCTAGACGCAACAGGTGGGCGCATGAGTTACTTGAAGAAGATCGACGGCGACGCTGACGCCACGATTCGCTTTGCCGGTGGCATTGTCGAAGGTGCCAATGTGCGTACGCCCTGCGGCCCCAGACGGGTGGAACTGGTGCGCCCCGGCGATCTGATCGTGACGCGCGACACCGGCCTGCAACCGGTGCGGATGGTCTGGAAACGACGAGGTGACTTCGGCCCAGATGGCGGCCCGCCCCGACCTCGCGCCGATCCGGCTGAAGCCGCGGGCGCTGGGGCCGATGATGCCGCAAAAGGATCTGTGCCTTGCGCCCGATCACCGGGTTCTGGTGCCGGGTTACAGGCTGGCCGGGCAGGAAAAGCAACGCGAGCTGCCTGATCGAGGCGCGCGAACTGGCCGGCGCCAGCGATGCCGCCTATGTCGATCGCTCCGCCGAAACGGTAGCGTGCTTCACCCTGGTCTTCGACACCCATCAGATCTTCTGCGTGAACGGCTTGCCGGTCGAAAGCTTCCTGCCGACCGCAAGCGCCGTTGCCAGTCTGAGTGATGATTTCCGCGACGCGCTGGTCCAACGGTTCCCGCAATTGCGGCGCGAACCGAATTCCTACCCGCCCGCGGAATACAGGGCGCTCGAGCGGCGTCGAATACCTATCGCCCGTAGGCCTAGCCCGCGCTGAAACCGCCGCGGCGAAAGCCGCGCCACGATGTCGGGCGCCAGTTCCGGCTGCCGCCCGGCCACCAGATCGGCGACAAGTTGGCTGGCGGCGGGTGAAGTCTGAAACCCGTAGCCGCCCTGACCGGCAACCCAGACGAAGCTGGGATCGTCGGCATCCGGCCCCAGAACCAGCGACCGGTCCGGCGCGAAGGTGCGCAAGCCCGCCCAACTGCTTTCCAGCCGCGTCACCGGTTCGGTCACGAATTCCTCGTAGCGCGCCAGACCCTTCGGCCAGCACCATGTCGTCGGGCCAGGCGTCATGCGGGTGGCTCGGGTCTTCTTCGGCCGGAGAGACGATCAGCTTTGCCCGCATCGGGCTTGCAGTACCAGGTTTCCCCGGTGCCGAAGATCATCGGCCAGCCCGAGACATCATGCCCGCCGGGCGCCGGGATGCGCGCCATCGAGCGGCGCAGCGGCGTGAAGCCGAGCGGCGCGATGCCCGCCATCGCCGCGATTTCATCGACCCACGACCCGGCAGCGTTGACCAGCATTCGTGCCGTCGAACGTGCCAGCCGCCGGTTGTCGACCGACCAGCCGGGCCGCTGCGCGCGATCGATCCGGACGCGTTGACTGGTCAGCACCTCGCCACCGTTCTGCGCGGACCTCTCGCGCGAAGTTCTGGATCAGCCGGTCGGTGTCGATGTCCCATGCCTCGGCGTGATAGGCGGCCTGCGTCACCACATCGGGGTTCAGGATCGGCACCATCGCGCGCGCCTCCGCGACGCTGATCTGGTCCATCGCCATTGTCGCCAGATCCGTCGGCGAAGGCGTCCGCGTCCTCGGCGCGCCCGACCAGCAGCAAGCCGCGCGGCGACAGAACACCGCCGTTGGCGGTCTGGAAATAGGCTTTGCTGGCCTTGTTCAGCGCGATGGTGGTCGGCTTGCCGTAGCTTTCCTCGAACAGCGCGGCAGACCGGCCAGAGGTGTGATAGCCAAGCCCGGCCTCTGCCTCCAGCACCGTGACGCGGCCCAGATGCGACAACCGCGCGCCGGCCGAGACCCCGGCGATGCCACCGCCGATGACGAGGAAATCGTTCATGCTTCCTCCAGCCGATCGGTGGCCGGGGGCGGGGCGGGCGACAGCGCGCTGATCCGGGCGTAGAGCGCGTCGTCCATCGTGAAGCTCATCGCGTCCAGCGACGGCTGCAGTTGTTGCGGCCGACCGGGCGCTGATGATCGGCGCGGTGACGGCGCGGATTGCGGGCGACCCAGGCGACGGCAAGCGTCGCGGCGCTGAGTGCCCAGTTCGGCGGCGATGCCCGCCAGATCGGCGGCGGCGTCGCGCATCCAGTCCGGGCGCATAGCGCGCGGCATACATCTTGTCGGTCTCCAGCCGGCCCGACTGACCGGCGGCGTACTTGCCGGTCAAAAGCCCGCCGCCAAGCGGCGAATAGGGGCAGACGGCGAAGCCCTCGGACCGCGCCATCGGCAGGATCTCGACCTCGACCTGACGTTTGACAAGGTTGTACATCGGTTGCAGCACCGCGATCTCGATGCCGAACGACTTGGCGACCTGATTGGCCTTCATCACCTGCCAGGCGGCGATAGTTCGACACGCCGATGAACCGGGTCTTGCCGCTTTCGCACCAGCCCGGCGAGTGTTTCGAAGGTTTCTTCCAGCGGCGTCTCATCGTTCCACATGTGGATGTAGAGCAGATCGACGCTGTCCATGCCCAAGCCGCTTCAGGCTTTGGTCGAACTGGCTGTGGATCAGCGCGCGGTCCGATGTGTCGCCATTGGCGCATTTCGTGGCGATGAACAGCTTGTCGCGATCCTTCGCGGCAAGGCGGCCCAGCATTTCTTCCGACCGGCCTTCGTTATAGACATGGGCGGTGTCGAAGAAGTTGATCCCGGCGTCGCGGCAGGCCGCGAACATCTCCGCGGCGGCGGCCTCATCGGCCTTGCGGCCGAATTGCATGGCGCCGAAGCAGAAGCGGGAAATCGGGGTGCCGTCGGGCGTGGTCAGATCTGTTTCATGGCGCCGACGGTGGCACGGCCGGCGCGCCAAGGAAAAGGGGCCGGGCATTGCCCGACCCCCAGATTTTCACGACTACTGCGCCGTTTCAGTTCGGAATGTCGCCGGTCAGACCTTCGACGTAGAAGTTCATGCCAGCCAGCGTGCCGTCATCGGCGATCTCGCCCTCGGCCAGCCAGGCCGAGCCGTCCTGCTTGTTCAGCGGGCCGGTGAACGGATGGTAGTCGCCCGAGGCGATCGAGTCGCGCAGCGCCTCGGCTTCGGCCTTCACATCCGCCGGAACCGCATCGCTGATCTCACCGATCTCGACCATGCCGGGGCCGATACCGTCCCAGGTGTCGTTGCTTTCCCAGGTTCCGTCCATCACCGCCTGAACGCGCGCGATGTAGTACGGCGCCCAGTTGTCGATGATCGACGAAACCCGCGGGCTGGGCGCATATTCCGCCATGTCAGAGGCCTGACCGAAGGTGATCGACGTTGCCCGCCTTTTCGGCAGCCGCATGCGGTGCTGTGGAATCGGTGTGTTGCAGGATCACGTCCGCACCCTGTTCGATCAGCGCTGTGGCGGCGTCGGCCTCTTTCGCCGGGTCGAACCAAGTGTAGGCCCAGACGACCGAGAACTCGACATCCGGATTGACCTTCTTGGCGTGGATATAGGCGCTGTTGATGCCACGGATCACTTCGGGGATCGGGAAAGAGCCGATATAGCCGATCTTGTTCGGTCTTGGTCATCTTGCCCGCGATAAGCCCCTGCACCGCGCGGCCTTCGTAGAAGCGCGCGGAATAGGTCGAGACGTTGTCGGCGCGCTTGAAGCCGGTCGCGTGCTCGAACTTCACGTTCGGGAATTTGGCCGCGACGTTGATCGTCGGGTCCATGTAGCCGAACGAGGTGGTGAAGATGATGTCGGCCCCGCCCAGCGCCATCTGCGTCAGCGCGCGTTCGGCATCGGCGCCTTCCGGCACGCTTTCCTGATAGACGGTTTCGACCTTGTCGCCGAAATGCTCCTCGACGGCCAGACGGCCCTGATGGTGCTCATAGGTCCAGCCGCCGTCGCCGATCGGGCCGACATAGATGAAACCGACCTTGGTCTTGTCTGCTGCGCGAACGCAGCCCCGGCAAGGCCAACGGCCAACACGGCCCCGGCAAGAATTGATCTTCTGTTCATAAGTTACTCCCCTTTGGTATGGGCTTTTCGCCCGGATTTTGCAGCAATGCCCCTAGTGCGAGGCGTGGAAAACGCGGCCCAAGGCGGCCGGCGCACCCAAGGCGGCGCGGCTGCGATTGGCCGACATGATGACCAGCACGAGGATGGTTATCAGATAGGGCGACATCGACAAGTACTCGACCGGAATCGCAACGCCCGCGGCCTGCAGGTTCAGCTGCAGACACCGTGACGCCGCCGAAAAGATAGGCGCCCAGCAGAACCCGCCATGGCCGCCAGCTGGCGAAGACGACGATGGCCAGCGCGATCCAGCCCGCACCGGCGGTCATGCCCTCGGTCCATTGCGGCACCCGGATCAGGCTGACATAGGCGCCGCCGAGCCCGGCACAGGCCCCCCCGAACATGATCGCCAGCATCCGGATCCGCACCACCTTGTAGCCAAGCGCATGGGCGGCATCGTGGCTTTCGCCCACCGCGCGCAGGATCAGTCCGGCGCGGGTGAACTTGAGGAACGCCCAGACCGCCGCGATCAGCGCGATCGAGAAATAGACCATCAGTCATGCTGAAACACGATCCGCCCGATCATCGGAATGTCCGACAGCAGCGGGCATGTTGAAGTCCGCCGTGACAGGCGCCTTGATGCCGACGTAGCCCTGCCCGATCAGCGCCGACAGGCCCAGGCCGAACAGCGTCAGCGCAAGCCCGGTCGCCACCTGATTGGACAAGAGATACTGCGTCAGAAATCCGAACAGAGAGCGACAGCACCGCGCCGCCGATTGCGGCCGCGACAAATCCGATCGCCGGGCTGCCGGTTTCGACCGCGATGACGAAGCCGCAGACCGCGCCGGTGATCATCATGCCCTCGACGCCAAGGTTCAGCACGCCCGATTTTTCGCACCACCATTTCGCCGATGGCCGCCAGCAGGATCGGCGTCGACGCGACCATGATCGAGGCCAGAAGGATCAGCGGATTGATTGAGGACAGGTCCATCACGCGGCCTCCGTCTTGCCAAAGCGAATGCGGAAATTGGTCAGCACATCGACCGCCAGCAGGAAGAACAGCAGCATCCCCTGCAACAGCTGTATCGCCGCGGCGGGCAGGCCAAGCGTGCTTTGCGCCGCCTCGCCGCCGATATAGGTCAGCGCCATCAGCAGCCCGGCCAGCAGGATGCCGACCGGATGCAGCCGGCCCAGAAACGCCACGATGATCGCTGTGAACCCGTAGCCAGAGTTGAAGTCGATGCTGATCTGGCCGGCCGGCCCGGTCACCTCGAACAGTCCCGCAAGCCCGGCCAGCGCGCCCGATGTGCCAAGGCAGAACAGGATCAGCCGCGACGGGTTGACGCCCGCGAAGCGTGCCGCGCGCGGGCTGATTGCCCGGTCAGCCGGATCTGAAAGCCCAGGATGTGACGCGACAGCAGCACATAGGCGAAGATCACCGCGATGAAGGCCGCGACCACGCCCCAGTGAATGCCCGCGCTTTCGATCAGGTAGTCATTATGCGCCGCCGGGAAATCCTTGAAGTTGCGGCTGCCCGGAAAGCCCATGCCGTCCGGGTTGCGCAGCAGGCTGGACGAGACCGAGGCCAGCATCGATTCGGCCACATAGACCAGCATCAGCGAGACCAGGATCTCATTGGTGCCGAACACCACCTTCAGCGTCGCCGGGATCATCGCCCAGGCCCAGCCGCCCAAGCGCGCCGGCAAGGATCATCAAGCGGGAAGATCAGCGGGTTCTCGGTCGGGATAGAACGCCAGCCCGATCGCCCGCGCCGCAGATCGCGCCGACGATGTATTGACCCTCGGCGCCGATGTTCCAGATCCCGGCGCGAAAACCGAGCGACAGGCCGATCGCGATCAGGATCAGCGGCGCGGCCTTCACCAGCAGCTGGCCGCGGTAGTAGAAGGCGAACTCGCCAAAGACCGGATCCCAGAAGATCGTGCGGATCGCCTCGACCGGGTTCTTGCCGAGGAACGCGAACAGGATGCCGCCCGCGACCATGGTCAGCACGACCGCGAGAGGCGGCGTCAGCAGCGTCCACATGCGCGACGGCGAGGGGCGTTTTTCAAGCGTCAACATGGGCCACCTCCATGTCATGCGCGCCGCCCATCATCAGGCCGATCTCGTCCACCGTCAGCCCTTTCGCGGGTCGCGGCGGGGTCAGCCGGCCTTCGTTCAGCGCGGCGAAGCGGTCGGAGATTTCCATGAGCTCATCCAGATCCTGACTGATGCAGATCACCGCCGCCCCCTTGGCCGCCATGTCGAGCAGGGCTTGCCGGATCGCAGCGGCGGCAGAGGCATCGACACCCCATGTCGGCTGGTTGACGACCAGCACATCGGGGTCTTGCAGCACCTCGCGACCGATCACGAATTTCTGCAGGTTGCCCCCCGATAGCGAGCGCGCCGCGTTGTCCGGCCCCGGTGTACGCACATCGAACGCCTTGATGATCTCATTGGCGAAGTCCTCGGCCGCCCCCCATTTCAGGAAGCCCCCGATTGGCCAGCTTGCGGCGTATCGTCCCCGTCAGTGCGGCGTTTTCCGTCAGGCTCATGTCGGGGGCCGCGGCATGGCCCAGCCGTTCCTCGGGTGCCGCCAGAATGCCCAGCGCGCGCCGCGCATTGGGGCCAAGATGGCCGATATCCTGACCCTTCAGGCGAACCGCCGCGCGCGGTGCCAGCGCTTCGCCAGACAGTGCCGCCAGCAACTCGTCCTGCCCGTTGCCCGCCACTCCGCCGATGCCCAGAACCTCACCCGCCCGCACCGACAGCGACACATCCTTCAGCGAGGTGCCGAACGGATTGGCGGATTTCACCGACAGACCGGTCAGTTCGATCGCCACGTCGCCCAGATCGGTGCTGTCGCGGCTTGGCGTATGCAGAGTCTGGCCGACCATCATCTCGGCCAGTTCGCGCGCCGAGCTTTCGCGCGGGTTGGTGGTGCCCACCACCTTGCCCAGCCGCAGAATGGTGGCGCTGTCGCAGAGCGAGCGGATTTCCTCAAGCTTGTGCGAGATATACAGGATCGCGGTGCCCTCATGGCTCAGTTTCCGCAGAGTCTCGAACAGGATCTCGACCTCTTGCGGCGTCAGAACCGAGGTCGGTTCGTCCATGATCAACAGCTTGGGATCCTGCAACAGGCAGCGGATGATCTCGACCCGTTGGCGCTCTCCGGCACTCAGCTCACCCACCAGCCGGTCAGGGTCCAGCGGCAGCCCATAAGTTTCCGAAACCTCCCGGATACGCGCCGACAATTGGCGCATCGGCGGCGGTGTCTCCATCCCAAGTGCCACATTCTCGGCCACGTTCAGCGCCTCGAACAGCGAGAAATGCTGAAACACCATCGCCACGCCCGACGACCGCGCCGCATGCGGTGTGGCCGGTTCATAGGGCGCGCCCTTCCAGATCATCTTGCCGCCGTCCGGCTGCACCAGCCCGTAGATCATCTTGACCAGCGTCGACTTGCCGGCACCGTTTTCGCCCAGAAGCGCATGCACCTCGCCCGGTATGACGCTGAACGACACATGATCGTTCGCGACAACGCCGGGATAAGCCTTGGTCAGCCCTTCGACCGCCAGCAGCGTTTGTTCATTCGCCATCTAACTTACCCTGTCCCTTTTGGCCTCTGTCCGGGCCCTTTGTGATAGCAGTTCGGCGGCCACCCCTATGGCAATCGCCTGTGGATGCTTGCCCAGTTCCGGTTGCCCGATCGGGCACTGGATGCGGGCGATCTGGGCGTCGGAATGGCCCAGCTGGCGCAATCGGCTGCGAAACCGCGCCCATTTCGTGCGCGACCCGATCAGACCCGCCGAGCGAAAGCCGTGCCCCAGCAGGCGGTGGCACAACTCCAGATCCAGCGCGTGCGAATAGGTCAGGATCAGATGCTCGGCATCAGCTGGGGCATAGCGCACCAGATCGGCGGGATTTGCGGCGATCAACTGGGTGACGCCCGCCGGTATGCTGTCTGGAAACCGCTCGGGTGCGGTGTCGATCCATGTCAGATCGAACGCATCCAGCGGGTTCAGTACCGCGATCAGCGCCCGCCCCACATGGCCCGCGCCGAACACCCAAAGCGGTGTGCGGGCGGGGGTTATCGCCTCCAGCAGCCAACCCTGCGCGAAGGCCAGCCCGATCGGCTGGCTGGCGTTCCGCGACTCTGTGATCTGGCGCTGAAGCGCCAGCGGCATGTCGCTTTTGCCGCCAATGTTGCGCAGAAAATACGGTTCGGCCAGCGCCGCAACCCGCGCCGCGTCATAAACCTCGGACACCAACACCACCGCACCGCCGCAGCACTGGCCCAAATCAGGGCCAAGTGGCACCCGGTCGATGCGATCCGCGCTTAATCCGCGCGCGCGCTTCGCCGCCTCAAACTCCAGCGAGCCGCCGCCGATGGTGCCGCTTTGCCCGTGCGCCCAGACCAGCATCGCGGCGCCCGGCTCTCGTGGCACCGATCCCGAAACCTCGGCGACCACAACCCGCACGACACGGCCATGTTCCGCAACGGCGGCCCGCAGGGCTTCCAGATCGAAACTCATGGCCGCCCCCGGTCAAGCGTTGTCAGAATCCGTTCCGCTGTAGCGGGCGCATCCAGCGATGGATAGCCGTCGCCGCAGGCCGCAATCGCGTCCGACAAGGCCATCAGCGCCGAGATGCCCAGCATGAACGGCGGCTCGCCCACGGCCTTGGAGCGATAGATTGTATCCTCGCGGTTCTGCCCGTCATAAAGGCTGACGTTGAACACGTCGGGCCGGTCGGAACAGGCGGGGATCTTGTAGGTCGAAGGCGCATGCGTGCGCAGCCGTCCCTTGTCGTCCCAGACCAGTTCTTCGGTGGTCAGCCAGCCCGCGCCCTGCACATAGCCGCCCTCGATCTGGCCAATGTCGATGGCCGGGTTCAGCGAGGTGCCGCAATCGTGCAGAATATCGACCCGCAGGATGCGGTTCTCGCCGGTCAGCGTGTCGATCACGCATTCGGTCACCGCCGCGCCGTAGGCGAAATAGTAGAACGGGCGGCCCTTGCCGGTAACCCGGTTCCACTCGATCTTCGGCGTCTTGTAGAACCCGGTCGCCGACAGGCTGATGCGGTTTTCATAGGCCAGCTTGACAGCTTCGGCGAAACTCATCGCCTCCGCCCCGACATGCACCGTGTTGTCCGCGAACCGCACATCACGGGTCTGATACCGCTCGCCAAGGAACGCGGCGATGCGTTCGCGGATCGTGTCGCAGGCCGCCTTGACCGCCATGCCGTTCAGATCGGAGCCGGAGGACGCAGCGGTCGCCGATGTGTTCGGCACCTTGGCGGTATCCGTCGCGGTGATCTTGACGGAACCCAGATCGACACCGAAGGACGCGGCCGCGACCTGCGCCACCTTCTGGAACAACCCCTGTCCCATCTCGGTGCCGCCGTGGTTCATGTGGATCGAGCCGTCCTGATAGACATGCACCAGCGCGCCCGCCTGATTAAGGTGGGTCAGCGTAAAGCTGATCCCGAACTTCACCGGCGTCAGCGCAATGCCCTTCTTCAGCACTTCGTTCCCGGCATTCCACGCGGCCACGGCCTTGCGGCGGGCGCGGTAGTCGGACGTCTGCTCCAGCTTGTCGCAAAGCCCGTTCAGGATGAAATCCTCGACCGCCATGTGGTAGGGCGTCGTCTGCGCGTCCTTGGGCGAGGGCGGGGTGTTGCCCGAAACCGCGGGGGCGCCGCGCGAAGTCAGATCGGCAGAGGCGTCGCGGGGCAGGACGCGGCCTTCGTCAGTGTCGGGCTGCGTGCTGTCTGCCCGTTTGGGCACCGCATCGGCATAGAAATTTGCGCGCCGCACGTCATAGGGATCGCGCCCGACGGCATGGGCGATGTGGTCCAGCACCCGCTCGATCCCCAGCATCCCCTGCGGCCCGCCAAAGCCGCGATAGGCGGTGGCGGACTGGGTGTTGGTCTTCAGCCGGTGGCTCTCGATCCGCGCCGCAGGCAGGTCATAGGCGTTGTCGGCATGCAGCATCGCCCGGTCGGCAACCGGCATCGACAAATCCAGCGCCCAACCGCAGCGGGCATATTGCCGGAACTCGATCCCGGCGATCCGGCCCTCGTCGTCGAACCCCACGTCATAGTCGATGCGGAAATCGTGCCGCTTGCCGGTGATGATCATGTCGTCGTCACGGTCATAGCGCATCTTGCAGGGCCGCCCGGTGGCGCGGGCCGCAACGGCACAGCCAACCGCCAGCGCATTGCCCTGGCTTTCCTTGCCGCCGAAACCGCCACCCATCCGGCGGATTTCGACGCGCACCGCATTCATCGGCAGGCCAATCGCCTCGGCCACCTTGTGCTGAATCTCGGTCGGATGCTGGGTCGAGGAATGCACCAGCATGTCGCCGCCTTCCTGCGGCAGCGCGAGGGCGGCCTGACCTTCGAGATAGAAATGCTCTTGCCCGCCCATCTCGATGCTGCCCTGCAACCGGTGCTGGGCAGCTGCCAGAGCGGCGGCGGCATCGCCCTTTGACCAGATGATCGGGCCATCCTCGAACCGGCTGTCAGCCGCCAGTGCCGTCCTCAATCGTCAGCAGCGCGGGCCTTTCGGCATAGCCGATCTTGCCCAGCCGCGCGGCCTTGCGCGCGGCAAGATGGCTTTCCGCGACGACCATGAAGATCGGCTGCCCGACATAATGCACGGTGCCCGTCGCCAGACAGCGGCTCGTCATGGGCCGAGGGCGACACGTCATTCGCAAACGGCAAGTCCGCGGCAACCATCACCGCAACGACGCCGGGCGCAGACCGCACGGCCGCCAGATCCACCGACGTGATCTCGCCATGCGCAACGGTCGACAGACCAAACGCCAGATGCAGACAGTTGGCGGGCACCGGAATGTCATCGACATAGCGCGCCTGACCCGTCACATGCAGCGGCGCCGCGTCATGCGGGAGAGGCTTCGCGACGCTCATGGTGCCACCTCCAGCACGCGCGTCGGCTGGCCCTGATCCTCAAGGAAATAACGCAGCAGCATGTTCTTGGCGGTTTTCATGGCGGTAAGTCGGCAGAGGCGCGCATGTCGGACATCGGCGTGAAATCAGCGTCCATCGCGGCATCGCGGCCTCGACCGTTTCGCGGGTCCAGGGCTGCCCGACCAAGGCCGCCTCAACCGCCGCGGCGCGTTTGGGAATGCCCGCCATGCCGCCGAACGCGATCCGCGCGTCCGTCACCTTGCCGTCCGCAACGCGGATCGAGAAACACCCGCAAACGGCCGAGATATCCTGATCGAACCGCTTCGACATCTTGTAGCATTTCAGCCGGTCCGCCTGGCGCGGAATAGTGACCGCCTCGACAAATTCGCCCTTGGCGCGGTCTTGCTTGCCATAGTCCAGAAAGAAGTCCTCGATCGGCATGTCGCGCCGCACCGTCGCCCTTGCGCAGATGCAGCGTGGCACCCAGTGCGATCAGCGCAGGCGGGCTGTCCCCGATGGGCGAGCCGTTGGCGATGTTGCCGCCAATGCGTCGCGGCATTGCGGACCTGAACCGAGCCATAACGGCGCAGCATCTCGGCGAAATCGGGATGCAGCGGCGCGATGGCGTGCATCACATCCGTCACGCTCGCGCAGGCACCGATGCGGATGGTGTCTTCGCCAATCTCGATGTCCTTGAGATCCTCGACGCGCGCAAGGAACGCGACCTCTTTCAGATCGTCCAGCCGCTTGGTCACCCAAAGCCCTACATCCGTCGCCCCGCCGACAAGCACGGCATCGGGATGCGCGGCGTACCAATGGGCCAGTTCGTCCGATGAGCGCGGGATCGCATACTCGGTGCTCGGCCGCGTCAAGCGACGCCAGATCCTCTGCCATCCAGTCGGGCACAGGCTGCGTCCGCAGCGGCCTCGGCCGCACGGATGATCGGCGCATAGCCGGTGCAGCGGCAGAGGTTGCCGGCCAGCTGATCGTCATGATCGCGTGCGCCCGTTCTTGTGCGCCACCGCCATCGACACCACGAACCCCGGCGTGCAGAACCCGCACTGCGATCCGTGATGGTCGACCATCGCCGATTGAACCGGGTGCATCTGACCATCGGGGCCGGACATACCCTCGACGGTGCGCACCGCCTTGCCGTGCAGTTGCGGCAGAAACAGGATGCAGGCATTGACCGCGCGGCTGCCACGCGCATCGGTGACCATGACGGTGCAGGCCCCGCAATCGCCCTCGTTGCAGCCTTCCTTGGTGCCTTTCAGCCCGCGCGTCTCTCGCAGCCAGTCCAGCAATGTCCGGGTCGGGGCCTCCCCCTCGACGCGAACCGTCTCTCCGTTCAGAAGAAACTGCACTCCCATGTCGTTTATCCGCCGCTTTCTTTTCAATCAGACCTGCGGCGCGACTACCCGATGCGGCGTAAAGCAGAAGCGCGGCCCGTTGACTGTCGAACAGCAAAGCCGGAAAAAATCCATTCTGGCAAGCAAGGATTCCCGCGCCGGTCCTGAAGCACTTTCAAATTTAGCAGAACGGTCGCGCCGAACTGTCGCGCAAAACTGCAACGCCGAACGGTCGTACCGGGCTTTCGCATCCCGTGCCGCTGGCATAACCTTGCGACATGAGCACTCACGCCCGAATTCATCCACCTGCGCGTGCACACCGAATATTCGCTGCTGGAAGGGGCGGTTCCGGTCAAGAAACTGGCCGGGCTTGTGCGCGCAGAACGGCATGCCCGCCGTCGCCGTCACCGACACCAACAACATGTTCGCGGCGCTGGAATTCTCGGTCGCCGCCACCGGCGCCGGCATCCAGCCGATCGTCGGCTGTCAGGTCGATCTGGCCTATGATCCGGCGCCGCCGGGCGAACGCGCCAGACCGCCCGCGCCGCTGGTTCTGCTGGCCCAGAACGAGGCCGGCTACCTGAACCTGATGAAGCTGAATTCCTGCCTTTATCTGGATAAGGGCGGCGAGTTGCCGATGGTGACGCTCGAGGAACTGGCGGCACATTCCGACGGGCTGATCTGCCTGACCGGCGGGCCGGACGGCCCGGTCGGCCGCCTGTTGCAACAGGGCGCAGCATCCCAAGGCGCAGGCCCTGATGACCCGGCTTGGCCGCGATCTATCCCGACCGGCTTTATGTCGAATTGCAGCGCCATCCCGGCGATGCCGGCCAGCCCGAGGCCGAGCGGCTGACCGAACGCGGCTTTGTCGAGATGGCCTATGCGATGGACCTGCCGCTGGTGGCCACCAATGATGTCTATTTCCCCAAACCCGACATGTACGAGGCGCATGATGCGCTGATCTGCATCGCCGCAGGGCGCTTATGTCGATCAGCAGGAACCGCGCCGCCGCCTGACCGCGCAGCATTACTTCAAATCGCCCGAGGAAATGGCGACGCTCTTTGCCGATCTTGCCCGAAGCCATCGAGAATACCGTCGAGATTGCCCGCCGCTGCGCCTTCGCGGCCTAGAAGCGCGATCCGATCCTGCCGAAATTCGCCGATGACGAGGTGCAGGAACTGCGGCGTCAGGCGGTCGCAGGGCCTGCAAGGACCGGCTCGCGGTCATCGAACCCTCGGCCCCGGTCGAGGAATACGAGAAACGGCTCGAGTTCGAGCTGGGCATCATCGAAGGCATGGGGTTTCCCGGCTACTTCCTGATCGTTGCCGATTTCATCAAATGGGCCAAGGATCACGATATTCCGGTGGGTCCGGGCCGCGGCTCTGGTGCGGGCTCTCTGGTGGCCTATGCGCTGACGATCACCGATCTTGATCCGCTGCGCTACAGCCTGCTGTTCGAGCGGTTCCTGAACCCCGAACGCGTGTCGATGCCCGACTTCGACATCGACTTCTGCATGGACCGCCGCGAAGAGGTGATCCAGTACGTGCAGGAAAAATATGGCCGCGACAAGGTGGCCCAGATCATCACCTTCGGCGCGCTTCTGTCCAAGGCCGCCGTGCGCGACGTGGGCCGCGTGCTTGCAGATGCCCTACGGTCAGGTCGACCGGCTGTCCAAGATGATCCCGGTCGAGGGCGTCAAGCCCGTCAGCATCGAAAAGGCGCTGGCAGATGAGCCGCGCCTGCGCGAAGAGGCCAAGAACGAAGAGGTCGTCGACCGCTTGCTGAAATACGGCATGCAGGTCGAGGGACTGCTGCGCAACGCCTCGACCCATGCCGCCGGCGTGGTGATCGGTGACCGCCCGCTGGATGAACTGGTGCCGCTCTATCAGGATCCGCGGTCCGACATGCCCGCCACCCAGTTCAACATGAAATGGGTCGAAGCGGCGGGGCTGGTCAAGTTCGACTTTCTGGGCCTGAAAACCCTGACCGTGATCCAGAACGCGCTTGATCTGCTGAAACTGCGCGGCATCGATATCGACATCAGCCTGATCCCGCTGGATGACGAAAAGACCTACCAGCTTTACGCCAGCGCCAAGACCGTCGCGGTGTTTCAGGTGGAAAGCTCTGGCATGATGGACGCGCTGCGGCGCATGAAGCCGACCTGCATCGAGGATATCGTGGCGCTGGTGGCACTTTACCGTCCCGGCCCGATGGAGAACATCCCGACCTATTGCGAGGTCAAGAACGGGCTGAAGGAACTGGAATCGATCCACCCGCTGATCGACCACATCCTTGAGGAAACCCAGGGCATCATCGTCTACCAGGAACAGGTGATGCAGATCGCGCAGGTCATGGCGGGCTACAGCCTTGGCGGCGCCGACCTGCTGCGCCGTGCGATGGGCAAGAAGATCGCCGAGGAGATGGCCAAGGAACGCCCGAAATTCGACGCCGGCGCCAAGGCCAACGGCGTCGAGGCGAAGAAGGCCAGCGAGGTCTTCGACCTTCTGGAAAAATTCGCCAACTACGGCTTCAACAAATCCCACGCCGCCGCCTATGCCGTGGTCAGCTACCAGACCGGCTGGCTCAAGGCGAACCACCCGGTCGAATTCATGGCCGGCGTGATGAACTGCGATATCCACCTGACCGACAAGCTGGCCACCTATGCCGAAGAGGTCCGGCGCGGGCTCGAGATTGAGATCATGCCGCCTTGCGTGAACCGGTCCGAGGCGACGTTCAGCGTGTCCGAGGGCCGCTGGTCTATGCGCTGGGCGCGCTGAAGAACGTCGGTGTCGAGGCGATGAAGCTGATCACCGACGGCGCGCGGCGACAAGCCATTCGTGACACTTTTCGATTTTGCCCGCCGGGTCGATCTGAAACGTATCGGCAAGCGCCCGATGGAAATGCTGGCCCGGTCCGGCGCCTTCGATCAGCTTGATCCGAACCGCCGCCGCGTGTTCGACAGCCTCGATGCGCTGGTCAACTACTCCGCCGCGATCCACGACCAGCGCAATTCCAGTCAGGTGTCGCTCTTTGGCGAGGCGGGCGACGATCTGCCCGAACCGCGCCTGTCGCCGGTCGAGGACTGGTTGCCGAACGAACGCCTGGCCGAAGAGCACAAGGCGGTCGGGTTCTATCTGTCCGGCCATCCGCTGGACGATTACATGACCCCGCTGAAACGCAAGGGTGTCATGACGCTGGCAGAGGTCGCGGCACAGGCCGAACGCGGCGGCCATGTCGCCAAGATGGCGGGTGCGGTCAGCGGCCGGCAGGAACGCAAATCGGCGCGCGGCAACCGCTTTGCCTTCGTGCAACTGTCTGACCCGACCGGGCTTTACGAGGTCACGGTGTTTTCCGACACGCTGGAAGCCGCGCGCGACTATCTGGAAACCGGCGCCAACGTCGTGCTGACGGTCGAGGCGACGATGGAGTCCGAGCAGCTCAAGCTGCTGGCCCGCTCGATTCGCCCCGATCGACACCGTCGCGGCCGGCGCCGCCGGCATGGGGCTGCAAGGTCTTCGTCGATGAAGAGGCCGCGGTTTTCAGCGTCAAATCGCTGCTCGAGCGGATGACAGACGGCAAGGCCGCACGCGGCAAGGGGCCGCTGACCTTCTGCGTGTCGGATCGCGCCACCGGCGCGGAATACGACATCACGCCCAGCGATGGAATTCCCGCTGAACCCGCAGATCAAGGGCGCGATCAAATCGCTGGGCGGCGTCATCATCGTCGAGGATATGTAGGCTCACGACCCCTGAAATCTCGGGCGGTTGGATGGCCGATATGCGGGACGTTGCTGCCGTTGATCTTCGAAGTCGAATGCCCCATCGTTTCGCGCGATGATCTGACGTGCTGGCATATCCAGAATTCGAGCCGAGTGTGGCCGAGAGTATCGACCGGTTCCGGTCTGTCGCCCATTGACAACCGGAAAGAGCCGAAGCTCGTGGCGATCCGCACGTCACTTTGGTGTTCGGGCTAGGGAATGCGCGCCCGCAAGCCGGAGATTCCTCGGCGCTCTGCGAAGGTGTGGCTAGGCGTATGTGCAGAGTGAGCTGTGGAGTTGCACGGCAAGCGAAATCGTTCTTGCGATCTGCTTTCGCTAAAAGGCACACAAACTGGTACGTCCTCTAGCTATCGACCGGCATAAAGTCGCGCGCTGGATCGCAGGTTGCACCAGTCACAACGTCCATATCATGACGGGTCGCACCGGGCGGAGCTGAAGCTGCGATCAGCCCCTATCGTCCGCCATATGACGGTGGCCACGCATAAGGACCGGACGATCATCGAACGGCTGGATGTGGCCGCACTTGGGGCCTTTCCGATTTCCGGAGACGATCAGGACATTGGAGGTCGTCGAACTTGCCGACAACACGCTGCACGGGCTCCGGACCATCCAGCTTCAAAAGTAGAAATGGCCTCAAGCCGATCACCTGACCCATTCGCCCGGCTCATGCCCCCTGATCCCAGGCACCAGACCGTTCACCAATGCGGTGGCTTCTGGTCGGCCAGCGGCACGCGTGCCGCCCTCTTGCAACTCGCGTTCCGCCTCACGCTCCATCAGCATCGACATGCGCCGCGTCAGCCGCGTGATCTCGGCCTCCTGGCGGGCGATCACGTCCGACAGATCCTCGGTCACGCGCGTCAGATGCGCCACCTGTTCTTCCAGCCGCGTGATACGCTCTTCCATCGCTCATCCTCCGGTCCCACCTGCCCGCTTGCCCCGCTGCCGCCCTTCGGCTAGACCGCGCCGCGAACGGACTCGCAGGACAATGACCGATGGCAAAGGACAAAAAGCAGCCCCGGCCCAAGGCCGAGACGCCCAAGGGCTTTCGCGACTATTTCGGCGCGGAGGTGACCGGGCGCAAGGCCATGCTGGACCAGATCGCCGAGGTTTACCATCGCTACGGCTTCGATGCGCTGGAAAGTTCCGCCGTCGAAACGGTCGAGGCGCTGGGCAAGTTCCTGCCCGATGTCGACCGCCCGAATGCCGGGGTCTTCGCCTGGCAAGAGGATGCCGAGGGCGACAAGCCCGGCGATTGGCTGGCGCTGCGCTATGATCTGACGGCCCCGCTGGCGCGGGTCTATGCGCAGCACCGCAACGACCTGCCGACACCTTATCGCCGTTATGCGATGGGCCCGGTCTGGCGCAACGAAAAGCCGGGGCCGGGGCGGTTCCGGCAGTTCTATCAATGCGATGCGGATACGGTCGGGCGCGGCAGTGTCGCGGCGGATGCCGAGATCTGCGCGATGCTGGCCGATACGCTGGAAGCCGTGGGCATTCCGCGCGGCGATTACATCGTGCGGGTGAACAACCGGAAGGTTCTGAATGGCGTGCTGGAGGTCGCGGGCGTCTGAATCCTGGCGACCGATCAAGTTCGCCGAGGAACGCGGCATCGTTCTGCGCGCCATCGACAAGCTGGACCGGCTTGGCGCCGGACGGCGTTCGCGCGCTTGCTGGGCGAGGGTCGCAAGGACGAAAGCGGCGATTTCACAAAGGGCGCGGGTCTTGCGTGAGCGATCAGGCCGATATCATCATGGCGTTCATGGAGCGCCAAACGCGACACAGGCGCGGAGACCGTCGCGCGGTCTGCACGAGTCTGGTCGACTGGATTCCGTCGATCGGCACCGAGGGCGTCGACGAGCTTGAAACCATCGCCGAGCTTCTGGCGCGCGCAAGGCTACGGCCCCGACCGCATCGTCATCGACCCCTCCGTCGTGCGCGGCCTCGGCTATTATACCGGCCCGGTCTTCGAGGCGGAACTGACCTTCGAGATCACCGATGAAAAGGGCCGCCCGCGCCAGTTCGGCAGCGTCGCGGGCGGCGGGCGCTATGACGATCTGGTCAAACGCTTCACCGGGCAGGAAGTGCCCGCCACCGGGATCTCCATCGGCGTCGACCGGCTGCTGGCCGCGCTGCACGCCAAGGGCCGGATCAGCACGGCCGACAACCGGCCCGGTCGTCGTCACCGTGATGGACCGCGACCGCATGGCCGACTATCAGGCGATGGTCGCCGAACTGCGCAACGCGGGCATCCGCGCCGAGGTCTATCTGGGCAACCCCAAGAACTTCGGCAACCAGCTCAAATACGCCGACAAGCGCAACTCCCCCGTCGCCGTGATCGAGGGCGGCGACGAGAAGGCGGCAGGCGTGGTGCAGATCAAGGATCTGGTGCTGGGCGCGAAGATCGCCGCCAGCGCCACGCATGAGGAATGGAAATCCCAGCCCGCGCAGTTCGAGGTGCCGCGCGCCGATCTGGTCGCGCAGGTGCGCCGCATTCTGGCGGGCGAACGATGATGCCCAGCAAGGCAGCGGTCCGGGCCGAGGCCGCACGGCTTCAGGCGGGGTTTCTTGCCGCCGGCGCGGTTGCGGTCGAGACCGACATCCTGCAACCCGCCGACACGCTGCTGGACCTTTACGGCGAGGATATCCGCGCCCGCGCCTTCGTTACCCATGACCCGCTGAACGGCGAACAGATGCTGCGCCCCGATTTCACCGTGCCCGTGGTGCAGATGCACATGGCAGGGCGGCGCCGATCCCGCGCGCTACACCTATCTCGGAGAGGTGTTTCGCCAGTCAGGAAACCCCGGGCCGGCGCGCCAGCGAATACCTGCAAGTCGGATACGAGGTGTTCGACCGCGCCAATCCCGCCGCCGCCGATGCCGAGGTTTTCGCGCTCTTCGCGCAGATGCTGGCGCCGCTCGGGCTTCGGCCACGACCGGCGATATCGGCATCCTGATGGCCGCCGTCGCCGGCCTGTCCACCACCGACGCGCCGCAAGGCCGCGCTGGCGCGCCACATCTGGCGGCCGCGCCGGTTCCGCGCGCTTCTGGAACGCTTCGGCGGGCGCAGCCCGGTGCCGCCGACCCGCGCGGCACTTCTGGCCGAAACGGACCCGCTGGCGCGCGCCACGCCTCTGATCGGTCTGCGCAGCGCTGCCGATATCGCCGAGCGGATCGCAGCGCTTCACGAAGATGCCACCGAGCCGCCGATCAGCGCCGCCGAGGTCGACCTGCTGGAAGACATCCTCAAACTGCGCGCCAAAAGCCCCGATGCGCTGGAACACCTGCGCGATCTGTCGGTCGATCTGCCCGCGATCAGCCACGCCGTCGCGCGGATGGCGCGGCGGCTCGACGCACTTGACCAGCGCGGCGTCGATGTCAGCACGCTGGCGTTCGAGGCCAGCCACGGCCGGACCTCGATGGAATATTACGACGGTTTCGTGTTTGGCTTCACCGCCGCCACGCGCCCCGATCTGCCCCCGGTCGCCACCGGCGGGCGCTACGATGCGCTGACCCGCGTGCTGGGGCAGGGCCGCTCGATCCCCGCGGTGGGCGGCGTGATCCGCCCGGAACTGACCCTGCATTTGCACGAGGCCCGCGCATGAGTGTGAAACTGGCGGTGCCGTCCAAAGGCCGGCTGATGGAAAAGACCTTCGACTGGTTCGGCGCGCGCGGCGTCGAGTTGAAACTGACCGGCACCGACCGCGAATATGCCGGCGCGGTTCGAGGGCGTCGATGATGTCGAGCTTGTGCTGATGGCCGCCACCGAGATCCCCAAGCAACTGGCGGCAGGCCGGATCCATCTGGGTGTGACCGGCGCCGACGTGGTGCAAGACAAGATCGCGGCATGGGATCAGCAGGTCGAACCGCTGGCCGAACTGGGGTTCGGGCAGGCCGATCTGGTGCTTGCGGTGCCCACCGCCTGGGTCGATGTCGACACACTCGATGATCTGGATGCAGCGGCGGCGCAGTTTCGCGCGCGCCACGGATTCCGGCTGCGCATCGCCACCAAGTATCACCGGCTGGTGCGCGACTTTTTGCGCGAAAACGGCGTCGCCGATTACCAGCTCGTCGATAGTCAGGGCGCGACCGAGGGCACCGTCAAGAACGAAACCGCCGAGGCAATCGCCGATATCACCTCAACCGGCGAAACCCTGCGCGCTAACCACCTCAAGGTGCTGGCCGACGGGCTGATCCTGAAATCGCAGGCGATGCTGTACCGTGCGCGCAACGCCGATTGGACAGATCCCGACCGCGCCGCCTGTCTGGCGCTGCAGGCCCGGCTCAAGTTGCACTGACGCACGAAGGAAAGGCATCGCCATGCACCGCATCCGCTGTATCGCCTGGGATTTTGACGGCGTTCTGAATCGCGGCATCGAAAACGGCCGCTTCGTCTGGCAAGACAAGCTGGCAGCGGCTTTCGGCATCGATGCAGCACTTTTCGCGCAAAAGGTCTTTGGCGATTTCTGGCCCGTCATGCGTGGCGAAAAGGACGTGCTGGACCACCTGCGCGACTGGCAGGCGCATGTCGGCTATGAGGGCGAGGTCGAGGAGATCCTGCACTTCTGGTTCCGCGAAGATGCCAAACCCTGCGCCGACATGCTGGGCCTTGTCGCTCAGGTGCGCCGCGCCGGTCTGTTGCAGGTGATCGCCACCAACAACGAACACCGGCGCACCGAATTCATCGAGACAGAGATGGGATTTTCGCGGCACATGGATGCGGTGTTTTCATCGGGGCGGATGAAAGTCGCCAAGCCCGACGCCGGCTATTTCCGGCATATCGAGGATCAACTGGGGCTGGAGCCCGATCAGATCATGCTTGTCGATGACCACGCCGAAAATGTCGCGGCAGCGCAGGCCTGCGGCTGGCACGTGCACCATTTCCCCGAAGACGGCCACGGCGCACTGGCGCAGCGGTTGCGCGCGATCCTGTAGCGCAAGGCACCGGCCGGGAACCGATTGCCCTCAGGCAACATCCCGCAGCCTCTGCCAGACCCGCGCGCCGAATTCATCCTTCTGCGGCTCAAGGCAATGGCCCTCCAGAAACCACCAGAAGTATTTCTCATACTCGAACCCGGCCATCGCCTTGGGCGCGAACCCGACCGCCTCGGCCAGATCGTCGGGGGTGCGCGGCGTCAGTGTCGCGTGCCAGAAATCCGACCGCGCGCAGGTGATCACCGGCTTTTTCTGCATCAGGGCCTCGAACCCGGCGGCAGAGTTCTGCGTCACCACCACCCGCGCCGCCGCGTTCAGGTCGTGCACGCTTGCATCCGTCAGACGCAGGTTCGCATGCCCGGCCACCGCCGCCTGCACCCGCCGCTCTTGGGCCCGGCTCTGGCCCGGATGCGGCTTGACATAAACCAGCCCCTCGGCGGCCTGCGCCGTGGTGCGGATGATCTCGGCCGTGGTCAGGAACTGCGGCGCATCCGGCCGCGCCTCGATGTTCTGGCAAAAGATCACGGCGGCGGCAGGCTCCAGCGGCGGATCGGCACGCGCGGGCTGCGGTGTGCGTGAAACATTCTCCCGCAGCATGTAGCCGGTGACGCCGTTGAAGAAATACTCGGCCTGCGCCGGATCCACCGTGTCGGCATCGAATTCCGCCCGCCGGATCGACGAGTGCCAGTTCACCCCCTTCGGGTCCAGATACCAGAAGCCCCAGACATAGGCCGGGGCGGCATGCAGCAGGTTGCGCCCCTTGCACCGCTCGCCGCCCACGATGATGTTCACCTGATCTTGCCCCAGCAGAACCTCTGACGCCGTTCCGCCCAGTGAAACCAGCCGCGTCGCGATGCCGTCACGGATCAGCCGTTTCGACAGTTTGACGAAAAAGTCGATCCGCCCGTCGCGGATCGCCGCATGCCAGTAATCGCCCGCATGCAGCACCACCGTGCGGCCCCCGGCACCGTCCCGATCCGCAGCGTTTCGATCCATTCCACACGCCCCCCTCGCGGCCATCTTCTGCGGCAAATCACCGGCGATGACAAGCAACCGGGCGCCGCACCTGCCCGCCACCAAGCCCTAAATCCGGGCCTCACCCATTGGTGACAAACCCCGTGAAATGCCTCACGCCAGCTTGCTTTGCACGCGATCACCCCCGCGCCTTACCCTAACGTCACAAAGGAGTAGACCGATGACATATCCCCCGATCTCAAGACGCGGCTTCATGAGCACCGGACTGGCCTCTGGCGTCGTTATCGCCGGTGCCGCAACCGCGCAGGCTCAGGTCCGCGCAGGTGAGGACGGCTTTGAGTATGAACTGACCCGAACCGAGGCCGAATGGAAGGCGCTGCTGAACGACGCAGATTACAAGATCCTGCGCCGCGGCTCGACCGAACTGCCCAAGACCAGCCCGCTCTGGAACGAAACCCGCAACGGCACCTATGCCTGCAAAGGGTGCGAGCTGCATACCTATGATGCCAATTGGAAAGTCACGCTCGACAAGGGCTGGGCCTTCTTCCGCCACAGCACGCCGAACTCGGTGCTGACCAACGTCGACGGCCCGGTCCTTGCATACGGGTCCGCCATGAACAACGACGCCCCCGGCGCGATGATCGAGGCGCATTGCCGCCGCTGCGGCAGCCATCTGGGCCATATCGTGATCGCCGACGGCATGCTGCTGCACTGCATCAACGGCGCCAGCCTGACCTTCACGCCGACCAGCGTGTGACGGCCCGGTGCCGACCGCCCTTGCCTTCAGCGCCCGGCGGTCCGGGCAGCACCCGGCCGGGTGCCGGGTTTTTGCAGAGTCCGGGTCCGGCTATGCTCGTGTGCCCGCTCGAAATCCGGTCTGACAAGCCTCGATCGCGATGCGGCAGACGGCAGCTTTAAACCCCAAAGCTGACGTATCTGCCCAAGCGTGTCCCTCGGTTCCACGCAAGCACTCAAAGAACTTCTCTGTTTGGCGGTAAACGATCGAGCTGGGCGGAAGGCCGACCTGCCGCAAGAATTCCCCGCCGCGTTCCCTGGAATGTGGTATTCTCAAATCAGAATGGTCCCAGGAAGGACCTTCAAAACAGGGGGGTTCAAAATGAGAAAATCACTTGGCGTCATTGCTGGAGCGATCGTATTCGCTGGTCCTGTGTTCGCAGACGATTATGACTTCGACGCAATGCGGGCTGCAGCGGAGAAGTACAAGAATGTCGAGGTCGCGCTCGCTGAAGGGTACATTCGGGATCCGTCGGGGCACTGCATCAGCGCCGAACACGAGGGCTTGCCGCCGGAATGGGGCGGCATGGGTATCCACTACCTTCGGCCCGATCTGCTGAAGCTTTCGCCTCCTGGCGACCGCGTCGACGGAGCTAGCACCTACACCGACTTCATGGCTCCCGCGATCCTACTTTACGAGCCGCAGGCCGACGGATCGCTGGAACTTGTCGGAGTCGAGAACCTGGTCTTCGAGGCAGCGTGGATGGCCGCCGGTCACGACGGCCCGCCGATGATGAATGGCCGCCAATGGGACCACATGAAGGACGATCCCAACACGCCCGGTGACGAGGCGCATGGCTTCATGCCCCATTACGACCAGCACATTTGGCTGTTCCGAGAGAATCCCGCGGGTGAGCTGATGCCATTCAACCCGATGGTCACGTGCGAGCATCAGGAGGGGTGAAGCCATGCGGGTGCGCGGTTGAAGCCGGGCGCCCGACGCCGGTGGTAGCGGCGGGCAATGTCTGCTTCGTCCTGCAAAGCAGACCCTGCCGGATAAAACTGGACCTTCCGCGCATCACACCCTCTGGAATGCCGGCGCGATACCTGTAACCATCAGGCACCCTCTGCGCGTCCAGTAACAATCCGGCCTTCGCACCCCCGAAACCTCGCCCTTTCATGTCCAAAATCCGCCCGGTTCTCACGGCGATGTGCTGCACACAATGGTGCTGGGCTGAAACAAACGCCGTGACGGCACCGCGCCTCACGCGGGCTTGCGGCGATGTGAGGTGGCGTTCCCTGCCACCACCTAAAATACGTATCGATATCAGAGGCTTGACCCATTTTCTTGCCCCGCCGGCACTGCCCCGGACGCCGCCATGACAGTCAACCCAACTGGCCGTGAGCAACCTGTGATGGCTTCGTGTTTTAACCGCCGGGCATCGGGTTGGTACTGTCAAAGGGCCACGAAACGAACGCGGCGCACACAGACCTCGACAAAAATAAGGAGACTACCAATGAAACGCAATATTCTGGCTCTCGCCACCGCATCCGCCATCGCACTCGCCGCCCTGGCCCCCTCGGCCCAGGCGATGGAGAATGAGTACAACATGCTGACCGGCGCGATCTACAACGCCTTCATCACGATGGGCCTGCCCACCGACAGCATCCAGGAACTGTCACTGGCCGAAGTCGCCCAGATCAAGAACCTTCTGGAAGAAACCGGCATGGGCAGCGCCGGGCAGATCCAGGTCATCCTCGACCGCCACTGACGCCACCACCACGGCGCAGCATCAGGGTCGCCCAACCGGGCGGCCCCGACCGCTGCGCGCCCATCGGCTACCCAATCATCAGCCTTCACTGCCGGCGTGTCGGGCCCGGCGTTTCAGGCCGCGACGCTGCACTGTTGGCCGGGATGTCGAAGCCTCTCTATCGGGCTATTCGCATGGCGCAGTTCTCTGCCGGTCGTATAGGTCCGGGCAGGCAGGCCATGGGCCGCTTCGGTTTCGGCCTTTCCGGTCAAACCGCGCGCCAGTTTCGGGAACAAGAGCAGCAGTTCGGCCAGTGCAGACAGGTCCATGGTGCGCATCGCTATAGGGCCGGGGTAAAGGCTTTCGGTCGCGGTGCCCTCTGCAAACACGATTTCGTGGCGATCGCAGAGGAAATGCACATATGTCGCCGACGTGGCCTTGCGATCCAACTGCGCAACCTTGCCGCCAAAGGTCTCGGTCAGATGTTTGGCCCGGACCAGACGCCCGCCAAACAGAAATCCATGCTGGGGCGAGACCAGCATCCGCCGTGCGTTCCGCAGCGCGCCCTTGCGGATAACCACGGGCCGCAGGTTGGGCTGCGCTTCCAGATCGGTGGCCTCCAGCGTCCGGCAGCCGATCCAGCGCACCGGCTTCCAGCCTCGGCCCTGCGTGCGCACAAGGTCGCCCGGCCGCAGCCGTTCCACCACGATCGGGCCGCGCGCCGTGTCGATCAGAGTGCCGGGGTGAAACAGGGAATTCCGGCGGCTTGCATCTGCTGCGCAGAGCTGAACTGCGCTGGCGAAACGCCCTCCAGCACGACGGTATCGCCATTGGGAAAGAGCAGCTGCGCATTGCCATAGCCGTCGTCCTGCACCACCAGATCAGCCAACGTGATCTGCCCGCCGGGGCCGGTGCCGTCAGTTCGGCGGGACAGGTCCAGCTGATCATTGTATTTGCCGTCTGCGTCGTCATCACCCAGATCGAAATTGGTGATTATGTCGGTGATGGTGTTTGCCACGATGACGAAGGTGTCGTTGCCGGCCCCACCCGTCACGATGTCACCGGCGCTGCCGCCGCCTGTCACGGTGTCGTCGCCATCCCCGCCCGAAAGGATGTCCCCGCCATCACCACCATCGACAAGGTCGTTGCCGGCCCCACCATCGATGGTATCGGAACCACCGCCCGCATCGATGGTGTCGTCGCCGCCGTTGCCTTGAATGTCGTCGGCGTCGGCGTCGGCCGTTCCGTTCAGGGTATCGTCGCCCGACCCACCGGTCACTGTTGCCATGCTCGGCCTCTCCGCAATCTGTGAGCGTCAATCCTGAGAGGTTGGGGATAATGGCCGATTAAACAGTGAGGTCAGTCAAACGGACGATTTGAAGAGAATTGCACGATCCTCGATGCGCTGTCCGGTCAGGCGGATCGCATGAACTGCGACACCACAGTGTCAGAGTCCGGATTGCGGGGGGCCAAGGGCCCGCGCGCGTCCGCCAGCGCGGGGCAGGGCATCACGCGAGTATTCGAGACAAGAGTGTTCGCCACAACCGGGCGCAGGGCAGCCATTCGGCTCTTACCCCGCAACCTCACTCGCGAATCTCGCCCGGTGTTACGCCCCACAGGGCAGCCTTGTCGGCCCAGCCGCGGAACCCGTCGGCACTGATCCGGCACATCGCCGGGCCGCATTCGCCCAGCCGCGCGATCACGCCCGCCTCGGCATAGGCATTCACGTCTGCCGCCGCATCGGGCTTGGTCCGCAACGCCAGCAGGTCACGCTCCACGATCACCGTGCGCACGCCCGACAGCAACGAATAATGCACCCAGCCGCCCGCGCCGTCCTTGTCGCGCACCCGGCGCCAGTTGCCGAATTCCGCGGTGATCTCCAGCGGCATGTCGCGGCGCTTGAACACCCAGTCGATCCGGTGCGTCATCGACGGCCCGCGCCGCACGTTGACCTCCTGCGCCTTTGCCGACACGAACCGCGGCAACGGCAGGTTCGTGACCGGCCCGCGCTCGGCCACCGCGCCCAACTCGTCCGCCCGCCCGCCAACCGGCAGCACAACGCCTGCCAGCCCCAGACAAATCACCAGCGCCCGTAACATTCCCGTGCTCCACCTCTGCCGCCAGCGCTATTTTGCGCCCTTCCGCGGCTTCGCCTTGTGCCTCTCGCCGTTCCTTGCCACTCTGCCAGCAACCGGCCCGGAAGAAAAGCCAGAGGAGCCCTCCGACATGCCCGCACAGCGCCTGAGTGTTGTCGTCACGCGACGGTTGCCAGAGGTCGTCGAGACCCGGATGACCGAACTCTTCAACGTCACGCTGCGCGACGACGATACCCCCCTGACGCGCGAACAACTCGCCGCCGCCATGCAATCCGCCGATGTGCTGGTGCCCACCCTGACCGATCATATCGACGCCGCCCTCATCGCCCAGGCCGGTGACAAACTCAAACTCATCGCCAATTACGGCGCCGGCATCGACCACCTCGATGTCCACACCGCCCGCCAGCGCGGCATCCTTGTCTCCAACACCCCCGGCGTCGTCACCGACGATACCGCCGACATGACCCTCGCGCTGATCCTCGCCGTCACCCGCCGCATCCCTGAAGGCCTCGCGCTGATGCAATCGGGCCACTGGCAGGGCTGGGCGCCCACAGCGCTTCTGGGCGGCCGCATCATGGGCCGCCGCCTTGGCATCCTTGGCATGGGCCGCATCGGTCAGGCCGTCGCGCGCCGCGCCCGCGCCTTCGGCATGCAAGTCCACTACCACAACCGCAAGCGTCTGCGCCCCGAGATCGAGGAAGAACACGAGGCCACCTACTGGGAGTCCCTCGATCAGATGGTCGCCCGAATGGACATTCTCTCGATCAACTGCCCGCACACGCCCTCGACCTTCCACCTGATGAACGCGCGGCGCCTGAAACTGATGAAGCCCTCCGCCGTCATCGTGAACACCTCGCGCGGCGAGGTCATCGACGAGAACGCCCTGACCCGGATGCTGCGCAGCGCCGAGATCGCCGGCGCCGGCCTTGATGTGTTCGAGCGTGGCGCCGAGATCAATCCCCGCCTGCGAGAGCTCAAGAACGTCGTCCTGCTGCCCCACATGGGCTCCGCCACCGTCGAGGGCCGCGCCGAGATGGGCGAGAAGGTGATCATCAACATCAAGACCTTCGCGGATGGGCACAGGCCGCCCGATCTGGTGGTTCCGGCGATGTTGTAGGGCGGGGTTCACCCCGCCTCGTCCCTGTCTCAACCGGGCGTCAGCCCGGGCAGCGCCCGCCCCGTCGAACCGTTCAGGCCGGGATTTTTGGATCAGGAGGTTGTCATGAAGCGCCCATTCTGGAAGTCCGCGCTTGGCGTCGTTGCGGTTCTTTTCGGTGCATTGACGCTTGTCTCTGGCGGCAGCGTGCTGTTCTCGGGCGAGGCTCGGGCCGCGGCCGGAAATGTCGTGAATTTCGTTCTCTGGTTCAATTTCCTGTCCGGCGCCCTCTACATCGTCGCGGGCATCGGGATCTGGATGCAGAAGCCATGGGCCCCGGCGCTTGCGGTTTTGCTTGCCGTCCTCGTGTCGCTGATCTTCGTCCTGTTCGGCTGGCACGTCTTTTCCGGCGGCGCGTACGAGCAGCGCACCGTCGGCGCAATGGTATTGCGCGCCGGATTCTGGATCGCCGTGGCCACCGCACTCTGGCGTTCTTCTCTCAAATCCGAATAAGGCGCATTGGCCCCGCCCCGTTCGGCCCGGGCAGCGCCCGCCTCGCCTCCAAAGGGCGGGCGCTACCTTAAGGTCCGCACATCTTCGCGGGGGAAGACCGCACCGAGATGAGCGAGAAGGTGATCATCAACATCAAGCCGTTTGCAGACGGGCACCTGCCGCCGGATCTGGTGGTTCCGGCGATGTTGTGAGCGGTGGTGTCCCACGCAGACGGCAACCGTTTGCCGATTAATCGGTGACTCGCTCGCCCAAAAAATGTATGCGTGAACCGCACTTTTGCCAGAAACAAGGAATTCCCGGCAGCCGCAACAACGTGTAAATCAGGGATTCCAGCTTTCAAAGAAAGGTCAATCGCGCCTCGATTTTTGCCGCAGAGACGCAGAACCATTTTGATTTCAGACGGAGCAAGCCATGGTTTGGGCACTGAGACTGAACGTTACAAACGGAACCGACAGGGAGCTCACGGTCAGCGCCCCCGACCTGAAATGGGGCTATTGGTATACCGATAACAAGGACAACACCAAACCCCGCAGCATCGCGCCAGGAGAAACCGCCTATGCTCTGGGAATACGGGCCGCGCGCGGCACCTGGACGGGCTACGAGTGTTCTTGCACCTGGCTCGATAAGACAAAGCCTTCTTACGGCGCGGTCTCGATCTATGTCGATGTGCCCTATGTCGGAAACTCGTCGGGCATCTTCAACACATCCGGCCTCTATTCGCAGGCCGGCTGGACCGCGCTTGAGAAGAAATCCAGCAGCTTCACCCGAAACGTCACCATCACCGCCATCATGGGCAAGATGCAGGTGACCGAAGACACGCTGCGCGAGGATGAGGGGGATGATCCCGACTATCACCGCTTCATGGAGCTCGAACTGGCCTCGAACCAACTGGTGCAGAACTGGGAGGAACTCGAGGCGCTGGAAGAGGTCTACCAGTTCGACGCCGCCGCCGCGATGCCGGACAAGTACATGTATCCGCCCAAGGAATTCTTCATCGCCCGGGGCGCCGTTGTCGAGATCGAGAAATCGGAATGGTCCGGCGTCGGCGACAGCCTCTATAACAGCGATTATGCCAAGCAGATGTATGCAGACCGGTATTTCGCGGTTCCGGTCTATTCGATAAACACCAACCCGCGCGCGACCGAGACGGTCCCCGCAGGTGTGCGGAAAACCACGATGCATTACGCCGAGGTGGCCTCCACGATCCATTCCACGCTAGAGACCAACTATTCGATCAAGACCTCTCTGGAAGCCGAAGCCTCCAACAAGGTGACGGGCCAGCGTGTCGCCGCCAAGCTGGAAAGCGAATTCAGCCTGCGCAACGTGCTGGAAGAATCCACGACCCGGATCGACAAGGAGGAAACCAAGATCGAGATCGAACCCGCCGACTATGACCGGCTTTTCGTGCCTTGGGTCTTCTCGACGACCGTCGCGGTCTATTGCAGAAACAAGAAGGGAAAATTCCGGCTCGTCGCGATTTCGCAATGGGCGGTCGAACAGCTCTACAGAACCTACAAGACCTGACGCCCGGGATCAGCCGGGATTGAGTGGTCGGGCGGCTTCCACCGGCAATGCTCCCGGCCCGCCCCCGGCACTCAGCCCACCACGATCCCCGGAAACCCCCGGTACGCCTCGAAATCGTGGGTGATCGTCGCCTGAAACCGCTCGCCCTCCGCGTCGGTATAACTCAGCGTCAGCGTCAGCGGCGCGACCGGCCCGCGCGCGAAAAACACCTCCGCCCGGTCCACCGGCACCTCGATCGTTTTGCCCGGCGCCAGGAATTCCAGCCTTGCCCACAAGGCCAGAGCGCTGATTTCCACCGCCCCGCCCAGCCCCATCAGCTTGCGCCGGAACGCCACCCGCACCTCGCTCACCGGATGCTCGCGCCGGTTCGCAAGCACCAGATAAAACACCCGGTCACGCAGGATCAGATCCAAAATCACATCCGGATTGCCGGTCTTCGTCGCGGTGGCGGGGCTGCGGGCCATACCCCATTCTAACAGACCCACCCCCCCCAGCGCACCGCAAAAACCAATCACATCTCGCGCAACTCGCAAAAAACCGCTAAACTGAAACCGAACCAAGCGAGGATAACATGCCCCGTCGTAACACCGATCCCTTTGGAAACTATAACTTTATCGTCGAAATTGACGGGCTGGAGATCGCCGCCTTCGCAGAGGTGTCCGGCCTCAGTTCCGAGACCGAGGTGATCGAATACCGCGACGGCACCGACAAGGTAAACGCTGTCCGCAAGCTGCCCGGCCTGACCAAATACAGCAACATCACGCTCAAGCGCGGCATCACCGCCTCGGACGCTCTGTGGCAATGGCGCAAGGCGATCATCGACGGCAATATCGACCGCCGTACCGCCAGCATCGTGATCCTGAACGAGGCGCACGAGCCTGTCATGCGCTGGCTGGTGCTGGAAGCCTGGCCCTGCAAATACGACGGCCCCGCGCTGAACGCCAAGGGCAACGAGGTGGCCATCGAAATCCCTGACGCTGGCCTGCGAACGGATCGAGCTGAACTGACCGTCGCCGCCCCGGACCAACAAGCTGCCCGCTGCGTGATTTCGCCCAGCCTCGGGCCAAGCGCTGCCCTTTGTACTTCGTCAAATCGGTTTGCCATGAACCTCGCGCAAGTCATCAAGCCCAAAGTCGGACGTTGAATTTGCAAGCTATCCGACCGGATTTTGATGGCTGGAGAAAGGCATGAATTGCAGCGTGAAGCTTTAGAACTGACGCAGATTGGCGGCCGTCAATGGTCTCTCGGAGGCGTCGGCAAAACGAGGGTCATGCAACTCGGGCTTGCTTTCGGAGGGCACGGTCAACGGGCATTGCTCTTGGTATCCGTTCTGCCTCGAATTGCTCCATCGCAAGATCCACATCCCATTCCCGGATTTTCTGTGCCACGAAACGACCACTCTCCTTGACGTGCTTGGCAAGCTGCCTCCGTGCCGCCCCAACGGTCAGGCAGTCGCGTGCAGGCGGGCCGTTCAGCGCCGCGTCGGGCGTTGGGGCGGCCCCGAAGATATCGGTCAGGGCCTCGCGTTCGGCGGGGTGCAACCCGTTCACGACCATCGGCCCGAGCAGCAGCGATTCCGACAAACAGCCGTTGGCGCGGATAACCTCATGCTGGTCACAGGCGAAGTGAATCCACTTGATCTTCGCCTTGCCCTTCATGTGGCGGATGCCCGGCACAGCCGTCAGAGATTTTGCTGGCGCAAACGCCTCATTGGCGAAAACCTGCTGCAGTTGCCCAACCCCGCCGACAAGGATGCGGTGTTGCGGTGACACGATCAGGTCGTGGGTGGGCAGACCCCGACCCAATGCACCGGCCTTGATCTGCACCGGCTTGGCCTCGACTTCGGCATCTTCAAGTTGATGCGTGCTGCTGCGGGTCCAGCGGACAGGCTGGGGCCCGTGATCAAGCGTCGTGACCAGGTCGCCCACTTGCAGATCTTCCACCGCAACATCGCCGCGCTCGGTAAGGATGATCGCGCCCGTAGCGTAGCACACGAAATCGGTACTTTGCCGATCGGCGACCAGCCGGTTTGACGACGTGGCATAAACCGAATCCAGCGCGATGCTTTCGATGGGCGCGGCAATCATCGCCGCATGATCCGCGTTCGCGCTGGTTTCCGGCGCCAGGTAGAGGTTGCCGGCCATATCCTGAAACACGGTTGCGGTAATTGTCGCGGGCGGTGTGCCATCGGTGTAGGTGATGGTCGCGTTGTACACTGCCAGCCCGTCGAACGTCTGCGCCGGCCCGCCGTCTATGCTGAACGTGTCATTGGATCGGGTGTTGTCGATGTCAAACATGTTGACGGTGCCGCCCGAGTAATCCACCGGCGAAAAGGTTCTTTGCGCGTTATAGGCAAGCGGTGATCCGGCCGACCCGAAGGTCGATCCGACTAGGACGCCGCTGTTTTCGCTGGCCACATTGCCTTCGAGAGTGTCGATCTCGGGCGCGGTGCCCAGATAGAGGACTTCATACGTCGTCGCCATGGATCACCCGTTGTGTAGGTTTCGCCCTGCGAATCGCGCGGGGTGTATTGCGTGTCTGCAATGTCGTTGGCAGGCGTTAAATTTCGGTTGGGCAGCGAGCATTTGTTCTTGCACCGAGCAGGGTCCGTCCGGTTCAACAGGAACCGTCCGATCCAGGTGCTCTGGTGTGAAGCAGCGGAAAACGTAGGGCGGGGTTCACCCCGCCATCCCCTTCACCAAAACCACCACCGCGTCTTCTCGGCCGCCTCCGCCGCTTTCCGCGCCTCGTAGCGCTCCCGCCGTCGGGCCGCGCGTTTCTGGGCGTGGGTTTTGGCGTAGCGCACCGCCCAGCCTTCGGGGGCGCTGGCATCAAGGTCGTCGCCCCGGATCAGGCCGCCCCGCCGGCGTCCGGTTTCGGGGTTGACCGGGCCCGACAGTTCCTCGTCCTCCTCGTGCCAGATGCGCCGCAGGTCCGGCATCGCCACCAGTGCCGCCGCCGGTTTGCCGTAGCGGCAGATGATCACCTTTTCGCCCGCCTCCTCGACCCGGCGCAAAAGCACTGAGAAGTCGCGTCTTATGTCAGCCGTGTTGACCCGTTCGATCATCGAAATGTCCCCGAATGTTGTACAACAAAGCGTACAACATTCCGGAATGTTTTAAACAAATGCATACAACACCGCGCGCTGGCCCGCCGCAGGCCCGCCGCGCAGACCCCGCGCACCCTTCACCTGACAGTCAAGTTTCCGCCCAATTTGTGCCGAATTGGCTGGGTAGTTCTGGGCCAATTCGCAAGGAGTGCACGGCCATGAAATCTGACGACACCCATGGGTTCAGCCCGGTAGAAGAGCTTGGAACGATGACGAACATCACCGCACGGCCCAAGCCCGTGCACCGCTCGATGCCGACGGCACTGGCCTACGATCTCAAGGCGATCATCGCATCGCGCCGGATGCCAGCCGCCAAAGAGAAGATCGAGAAAGTCATTGAAAAATCTATGTTTTTCAGGTTCAAAGGCGGCGATCTGGATAGCGATCCGTTCCTGCAACGCCTGTCGCGGCTGAACTGACCGGCTAGAAGTTCACGTTGACCCCGGGCAGGTTCAGCCCCTTCATCAGGTCGCGCAATTCCTGACGCGCCGCGACGTTCGAGATGTTCATTTGCTGAACCCCGATGTCCTTTAGATCCAAAAGCGTCAGGCCGCGCGGGAACAGCTCGCGAAAGATCACCCGCTCACCAAACCCCGGCGCCACCCGGAACCCGATGCGCTTCGACAGATCCTCCAGCGCATCACCGATCTTTTTCTTGTTGTGCATTTGCTGCGCGCCCAGCCGGTTTCGCACGACCACCCAGTCGATCGGCGGCAGCCCGGCCTGCGACCGCAACTGACGCGCGTTCCAGACCATTTCGGAATATACCGAGGGGCCAAGGATCTTGTTGGTTTCCGGATCGACATGGGCCAGAAGATCGAAATCGATGTAGCTGTCGTTCATCGGCGTGATCAAGGTATCGGCCAGAGAATGCGCCACCTGGCTCAGGCGGGTATGCGAGCCGGGGCAATCGATCAGTATGAAATCACTTGATTTTTCCAAACCAGTCACTGCGGCGGACAGGCGGCTGTCGTAGACGTTCTCACCTTCGGCAAGGGTTGCCTTGTCGATCTGCGGCAGGTCGCGATACTCGGGCGTCGGAAGGTCCAGACCCTGACGGACGCAAAACGCAAGCCGGTTCTCGATGTAGCGGCCGAAGGTCTTTTGGCGCAGGTCCAGATCCAGTGCCCCGACGCTGTGACCAAGGCGCGACAGCACGGTTGCCACATGCATGGAAACGGTGGATTTTCCGGCCCCGCCCTTTTCATTTCCGACGACGATTATATGCGCCACTGCCGTTTTTCTCCTGCCCCTGCCAGATCGCGTGTGTCCCGACGTTTCGGGTTAGCAGCACTATATGTTGTGCGTCCGGGATTTGGAAGCAGAAGCGTTTGGCGCCATCAACCGGTGGCTGTGGTGTTGCAAAATTTCCGGACCCTGAGGCCGTTCTTGTATGTTTTCACCGAAGCCCTGCAACCCGCAACGGCTCGAACTGCGCCCTATCCAACGCCAAACGAAAAACACCGCCCATGGGGCGGTGTTTCGGTATCGCGCGGAAGGGGTTAATCAGAAGCCCAGACCCGCGTATTTGTTCTTGAACTTCGACACGCGGCCGCCGGTGTCCATCAGGCGGGTGCCGCCACCGGTCCAGGCCGGGTGGACCGAGGGGTCGATGTCCAGCGACAGCTGGTCGCCTTCCTTGCCCCAGGTCGATTTCATCTGCACGACGGTGCCATCAATCATCTTGACGTCGATCATGTGATAGTCGGGATGGATGTCTGCTTTCATCTCGGCTGCTCCTTATGCTTCGGCGCCATCAAGCGCTTTGTAGTTGGTGACCTCGGCGATACGCGCGGATTTACCGCGACGGGCACGCAGGTAGTACAGCTTGGCGCGACGCACCTGGCCACGGCGCACGACGGTGATCTGTCGATGTTGGTCGAGTGCAGCGGGAACACACGCTCCACGCCTTCGCCAAAGGAAATCTTGCGCACGGTGAACGAGCCGGCGATGCCCTTGCCGTGCTTGCGGCTGATGCAGACGCCTTCGTAGTTCTGCACGCGGCGTGCGGGTGCCTTCGGTCACCTTGTAGCCGACGCGGATGGTGTCACCCGCCTTGAAATCCGGAATGTCTTTGCCAAGCGCGGCAATCTGCTCGGCTTCCAGCTGTGCGATAAGATCCATCGCGGTTACTCCTATATGCTCACGGTTTTTCCCGCGAAGTGTTTGGCGCGTCCTCAGAGCTCTTGGTCTTCATCCGGGTCCCTATCGTGCTTGGCACAGTAAGCCCGCCAGAGGTCAGGTCGTCGTTCCTTTGTCAGCCTTTCGGCCATCACCCGGCGCCAGTCAGCGATCTTTCCGTGATGCCCCGACAGAAGCACTTCGGGTATCTCACGGCCTTCCCAGACGGCGGGTTTCGTGTACTGGGGATGTTCAAGCAAGACCATCCGAGAAGGATTTCCTCCTCGGTCGAAGCCTGATTCCCAAGCACGCGGGGTATAAGCCGGACCGTCGCGTCAATCAAGGCCTGTGCGGCGATCTCTCCGCCGGTCAGGACGAAGTCGCCAAGGCTGACTTCTTCGATGCCGAAATGCTCGATCACGCGCTCGTCGACGCCCTCGAACCGGCCGCACAGCAGGGTCATGCCCTCGGCCGCGGCAAAGCGGCGCGCCATCGCCTGATCAAAGCGGTTTGCCGCGCGGGGACAGGTAGATGACCGGCCAGCGGGCGCGGTCCTTCGGCGTGCCATCGCCGCGGCCTGCCAAGCGCCGGGCCAGCACATCGGCGCGCAGCACCATGCCGGCGCCGCCGCCTGCCGGGGTGTCGTCGACGTTCTTGTGCCGGCCCTCGCCGAAACTCGCGCAGGTCCAACAGTCTGCAACTGCCACAGCCCGTCCTGCAGCGCCTTGCCGGTCAGCGATTCGCCCAGAACGCCGGGAAAGGCCGTCGGGGAAAAGCGTGATGACCCTGACTCTCCACGCGCCCGGCAAGATCGGGCGTGTCGGTCATCAGCTCGCGCGGCTTCAGCGTGGCGGCGATCGAGATGCGTCCGTGGGATTTCGGTTTGTCGGTCATGGCCGCTGGTTACGGCTTTTGCCGAGAAGCGGCAAGCAGCGCCTCTTTGGCGGCTTTCAATTCGTGGCGGCGACCGCCCTTGAGGTTGAGCGCGCGGAAGCCTCTCGCGCAGGTCGTCAGGCTGGCCGGGATTGCCGTGCGGCGCGGGTTTCAGCATGTCGCGCATTTCCACTGGAAACCCGATCAGATCCAACACCGCCCCTGCCGGACCTTCGGGCAGGTCGGCGTAGTCTTCAAGCCAGGCGATGTGGACCGGGATCGGGGCAAGTGCGGCAGCGATGCGTTGGGCATCCCTGGCCGGGTCGGGCAGGGTGCGAAAGCCAGCGCGGAAACCCGCAAGATCGGCGCGCAGGTTGATCGAACGCAACAGGTGCCCGTGGACACTGGCCAACCAGCTGTCGCGGTCGCGCAGGGTGTAGAGGAATTCAACCGTCACCTCGGGGCCGAAGCGGTCGCGCAGCTCGCCCACGATTTCGCGCGCCAGCGGGATCGCGGCGGGCGCATAGCTTTCGACCTGCCGGCCGCCAAAACGTCGGTGACCGGGCATGGCGCCGGCGAAGGTTTCTCGCGACAGCACTATTGTATGGGCATCCGGAAGATCGGCCAGAAAGCGCCGGAACGCGCGGCGAAACATCAGCCGTCGCCACCAATAGCGGTGCTGGCCATAGACCCGCGCATGTGCGCCCGCCATCCGGAAATCCGCTTTGCCGTAATAGGAAAGCCACGGTTCAAGCGCGGCGCGGTTTTGCTTGAAGAAGTCCTGCAGGCTCGTCGTGCCTGTCTTGTGAAAACCGGCATGAACGATGATGCGGGTCACTCGGCAATGCCCTCGGGCATGTCGACCACGATCCGGCCAGCAGCAAGATCAACGGTCGGCACGACGGCGCGCGTGAACGGCAGCAAGACCGAAGCCTTAAGGCCGGGCCCATACACTTCCAGCAGATCGCCCGCACCGTGGTTCAGCACCGCACGGACCTGCCCCAGAACCGTCGCCGCCCGTGTCGACGACATCCAGACCGATCAGGTCGGCATGGTAGAACTCGTCATCCGGCAGGCCGGGCAGTTTGTCGCGGTCGGCAAAAAGGCTGACGCCGCGCAGGGCGTCGGCCTGCTTCCTTGCTCGTGACCCCCGGAATGCGCGCGACAAAACCGTTCTTGATGGCCTGAGTGATAGTGGGCATGAAACTGCGCGCACCGTCTTCGGTGTAAAGTGGCGCATAGTCGACAATGGCCTCGGGTTCGGCGCAGAAGCTTTTCAGCCGCACCTCTCCCTTGACGCCGAACGATCCGGCGATCGCGCCGACGCAGATGCGGTCGCTACTCATCCGGTCTTGCCCCATCGCAAAAGCCGCGCTGGTCAATCCGGCCGCCAGCGTCAAGGCAGCTGTCCATATACATGAACCGCTCTGCCTTGACGCCCAGCCAGACGCCCGCGCCCAGCATCAGTATCGCGATGATCTTCACGATCCGCCTCCATCCATCGGAGAGGGCCGAGGATTATTCAGCGGTTTTCGCTTCTTCCTTGGTCTCTTCCGCCGGTGCTTCCTCAGCAGCGGGTTCCGCTGCCGGTGCTTCTTCTGCTGCCGGGGCTTCCGCCGCGGGTGCTTCTTCTGCCGCAGCTTCCGCTACCGGGGCTTCCTCTGCGGGTGCTTCTTCGGCTACGGGTTCTTCAACTACAGGCTCTTCCTTCGGCGCGGCAGCGGCTTCGGCTGCTGCGGCTGCCTTGTCCAGCTTGGATTGTGCGCGCTCTTCAGCGGCTTTGCCGGGCGTGCCCTTGTTGGGGTTGCTGCGGACCTTCTTTTCCAGAACGCCTGCCGCTTCCAGCATCCGCGATACACGGTCGGTCGGCTGTGCGCCCTGACCCAGCCAGTGCTGAACGCGTTCCGCGTCCATCTTCACGCGCTCTTCGCTGTCTTTCGGCAAAAGCGGGTTGTAGGTGCCCAGCTTCTCGATAAAGCGGCCATCGCGGGGCATCCGCGAGTCGGCAGCGACGATCGAGTAATGCGGGCGCTTTTTCGAGCCGCCACGGGCGAGACGGATTTTCATAGCCATGATGTTTTCTCCTATTTCCTGGCTATCTGCGACGGGGCGCAAGCCCCTGTCATTCCTTGGTGTTGTCGAACCGGCAGGTTCGCGGTGTTTCTTGTGGTGCCTGATGACTTCCTCGATGATGAAGTTCAGGAATTCGCGGGCGAATTCGGGGTCGAGATCGGCCTCTTTCGCAAGCCGCTCCAGCCGGGCGATCTGCTGATCTTCGCGGGCCGGGTCAGAGGGCGGCAGATCGTGCTCGGCCTTCAGCTTGCCGACCGCCCGGGTGTGCTTGAACCGCTCGGCCAGGGTGAAGACCAGGATCGCGTCCAGCCGGTCGATGCTGTCGCGGTGCTCTTTCAGAAGCTCTGCGGCACGCTCGGTTACGTCGTTCATGCCCTGCCTCCGTGTCGCCAGACCTGCGAACTTCGTCGGATATCGCGGCCTCGGTATCTGCGTCCCGCGCAGCACCAAGCCGTGCGGCAAGGCGAGAGGACGGGGCGTTGGCCGGGCTGACATAGCTGACGAACGTGCCCGCGCCCAGAAGGTCCGAGGCATGATCGCGGGCGGCCTGTCGCGGCTTCGGTGGCGTAGCCCTGACCCCGGGCTTCGGGCAGGAACATCCAGCCAAGCTCAGGTTCGTAGTCTTCCCATTCGAGGCCGAGATGGACGAAGCCCAGAAGCTTTGATCTTCCCGACGCTCGACAGACCACAGGCCGTGACCGTGCAAGCAGCCAGCCGGCGATATAGATCGCGAATTCGCCAAGGCGCGTTCGGCGATGGTCGGGCCGCCGATGAAGCCGATCTCGTTCGCCGGCGAGGATCGCGGCCCAGGCCGGGAAGTCGCGGGCTTCGGGCGCGCGCAGGATCAGGCGTTCGGTTTCCAGACTCGGAATCCGGTCACGGATCGCTTGCGCAGCCACTGCTGCGGCACCCTGCGGCGCATGTGTGCAGCGGGCAGCCGGGTCATTTCTTCTTGCCGAAGCCCGAGAGGCCGGAGGGCAGTTGCATGCCGCCGCCCAGGCCGGGCAGCTTGCCGCCGAGCATCTTGGCGGCCTCTTCCATCGCCTCGGGGTCGTTCATGTCGGGCATGCCGCCGGGCATGCCGCCCTTTGCGCCGAACATGCCCTTCATCGCCTGCTTCAGCATCCGCCTTTGCCCATCTTGCCCATCTTCTTCATCATGTCCGCCATCTGCCGGTGCATCTTCAGAAGCTGGTTGAGTTCGCTGACCTCCAGGCCGGCACCCGCGGCGATGCGCTTCTTGCGGCTGGCCTGCAGGATCTGCGGGTTGGCGCGTTCCTTCTTGGTCATCGACTGGATCAGCGCGATCTGGCGGCTGAGGATGCTGTCGTCGAAGCCCGCGTCCTCCATCTGCTTGGCCATCTTGCCCATGCCGGGCATCATGCCCATGACGCCTTCCATGCCGCCCATCTTCAGCATCTGTTCGAGCTGCATCTTCAGGTCGTTCATGTTGAACTGACCCTTCTGGAAGCGCCGCATCATCCGCTCGGCCTGTTCGGCCTCGATGGTTTCCTGCGCCTTCTCGACCAGCGCGACGATGTCGCCCATGCCGAGGATGCGGCCGGCGATGCGCTCGGGCTCGAAGTCTTCGAGCGCGTCCATCTTCTCGCCGAGGCCGACGAACCGGATCGGCTTGCCGGTGACCGCGCGCATCGACAGCGCCGCACCGCCGCGCCCGTCGCCGTCCATCCGGGTCAGCACGACGCCGGAGATGCCGACCTTGTCGTCGAATTCCTCCGCCACCTCGACGGCGACCTGGCCGGTCAGCCCGTCGACCACCAGCAGCGTCTCGCGCGGGTTGGTCACGTCGCGGACCTGCTTCGACCTCGTCCATCAGCACTTCGTCGATCTGCAGCCGGCCGGCGGTGTCGAGCATGTAGACGTCGTAGCCGCCCAGCGTCGCCTGCGGCTTGGCGCGCCTGGCGATGTCGACCGGCTTCTGGCCCGGCACGATCGGCAGGGTATCGACGCCGATCTGCTGGCCGAGGATCGCCGAGCTGCTCCATCGCGGCCGGGCGGTTGACGTCGAGCGAGGCCATCAGCACCCGCTTGCCGTCCCGTTCCTTGAGCCGCTTGGCGAGCTTGGCGGTGGTGGTGGTCTTGCCGCCGCCCTGCAGGCCGACCATCAGGATCGGCGCGGGCGGGTTGTCGATCTTGCAGCGCGCCGGGATCGTCTCTCGCCGGTCAGCACGTGCACCAGCTCGTCATGGACGATCTTGACGACCTGCTGGCCCGGCGTGACCGATTTGGTCACCGCCTGGCCGGTGGCCTTGTCCTGCACCGCCTTGACGAAATCGCGCGCGACGGCAGCGAAACGTCGGCCTCGAGCAGCGCCACGCGCACCTCGCGCAGCGCGGTCTTGACGTCGTCCTCGGACAGCGCGCCCTGCTTGGTCAGCCGGTCGAAGACGCCGGAGAGGCGTTCTGAGAGTTCTCGAACATGTCGCGTCCTTTCGCCGTTGCCAGGTGCCCCAGATAGGGAGCGAGCGGCCCAAATGGAAAGCGCCCCCGTGGGCGCAACGCGCTGACGGAGGGCGATCCCCTTTTTCAAAAGAGGACCGGAAGCCTTGATAACTTCCGGATGTTGGGGGGCGTTTAGGCGCGGCGTGCGCGCCGAGTCAAGCCAGCCGTTGATCGCCTTTGTCGCGCGATCCGCGCCGGCGCCGCCGGTATAGTAGTTGGTCAACGGATGCTTGCCCTTGCTCTGACCGTCCGGGATTACCAGCGCCACGCGATGTGTCGGGCCGCCATCACCGCTATTGTTGGTCTGGACCATCGCGCGTTCGATCTCGGCCAGATCGTGGCGGATGCGGTCATATCGGGTCAGGGTGCGCTGGCGGATCTCGACCCAGCCTTCGGGACGGTGGAAAACCACCTGAACCCGGCGCACGAACGAGATAGAGGAAAAATAACAGGAACAGGCCGATCGCAATATAGGCGAACCCCGCAAGTTCGAGAGCGATCAGCCGGACCATACCGGCCCAGAAAAGCACAAGCGCGCCACCGCCAAAGATCACGCCCAGGAACCAGGGGCGTTCTTCAACGATCAAGAGATCGGGGTCGTTGTGCTTGACCTTCATCGGGACAGATTAGGCCGCGCCGCGCCGTGTCGCAATCGTTTCGGCGGCGGCGGAGTGCTGCGGCCCGCGGGCAGATTTGCAGGACGATGAACGATGATTTCCGGTTGCCCTTTCGGGGCGCGGTTCTACCTTTCTCGCAAATCCGGGAGACAGCCGATGACCGAGGGAGTGATCTATGTGGCGACGGGGCCGGGATACGTCGATCTGGCGCTGCAGTCAGCGCGGTCTCTGCGGGCAAGCAATCCGGGTCTGTCTGTTGATCTGTTCACCGACGACCGTGGCGCCGACGGTCTGGAGATTTTTGATCAGGTGCATGCCGTGCCGGTCGTGCATCCCCGCGCCAAACTGGAATGCATGGCGCTCAGCCGGTTCGACCGGACGCTGTTTCTGGACGCCGACACGCTGGTTGTCGGGGATCTGGGCGATCTTTGGGGCATTCTCGACCGGTTCGATCTGGCGATGGCGCATGACGTACGCCGCGCATCAAAGCTGATACGCGAGGGGTTGGAGGTGACGACCCCCTACGCGTTTCCCCAGTTGAATTCAGGCGTGGTTCTGTACCGGCGGTCCGCGCCAATGGCCGAGTTTCTTGCCGACTGGCTGAGCCGGTTCCATGCCTCTCGCCTGTTGCGGGACCAGATCGTGCTGAAAGACGTGCTTTGGTCTTCTGACCTGCGCTTTTACGTGTTGCCGCCCGAGTTCAACCTGCGCCGGGTAACTGTGCTGGAGGCGTGGGAGCCGCTGGATGCCGAGGTAAAGATCATCCATTCGCACCGTCTGATGGATCATCTGCGGCGCGAAGGCGCGGCCAGAATCGCCGATCTGGACTCCCTCGTGCTGGCCGAACGGCTATCGCTGGCCGAGGAGTGGCAGGCGGTCGAAGCGGTATCAAAGGCGGGCTGGTTCGCACGGTAAAAGGGCGCCCGATGAAGCGGGCGCCCTTGGTTCTTTCAAGGCTTCTGATCCCGATTGCGACCTGAGGTCACAGTCAGCTGTTGTCGCCCGTGCCGAAGGTCGCCGTTGGGCTTTCGGCCGCAGCCATGATGCTTTGTTCGGCAGCTGCGTCATAGGGCTGGCGAAGAATGTAGTTGATGCGGTTGGTCCGATTCAACTGTTGTTCGTCGATCAACTCTGCAAGCTGGGACAGGCTGTAGCGACCCGGTGTCACACCGGCTTGGCGGGCCAGTTGCACTTCACCGCCGCTGAAGGCGCGTGGCTGGGGTGTGGTCTGCGCGCCAGCGGCACCTGCGAAAAGAGCGGCCGTGGCTGCGGCGATCGTCAGAATGCGGATGGACATGATATTCTCCTTTGTATTCATCCTGCTTGTCGGTACACCGTCCCGAAGATCCGGGCCGGTCGCCGACCAGTCAGTCACAGATAGGGCTGGAACATGGGGATTGAATTATCCAACATTGGCCGCGTGGTTGTTCATCTCTGCACAGAACATTTGCGTGATCGATTCGTGAGGTTTCCGGAATGAGTTTTTCCAACTGGGATGAGATCCGCACCGCCTATCAGGTGGCGCGTCTGGGCACGGTCAGCGGCGCGGCCGAGGTGCTCGGCGTGCATCACGCGACGGTGATCCGCCATATCGATGCCTTGGAGGGCCGGCTTGGGCGTCAAGCTGTTTCAGCGCCATGCCCGCGGCTATACCGCGACCGAGGCGGGCGCGGAGCTGATGAAGGTTGCCGCCGGCCACTGACGACCAGTTCTCGCAGTTGATCGGGCGGATCAAGGGCAAGGGTGGCGGCGTTACCGGAGAGCTGGTGGTGACCAGCGTGGTCGGTGTTGCGGCGCTGCTGACCCCGGTGCTGGCGCGGTTTCAGGCCGAACATGAGGGGCTGACGATCCGCTATCTGACCGACTCGCGCCTGTTCCGGCTGGAATACGGCGAGGCGCATGTGGCGATCCGGGCGGGCAGCTTTCCGCAAGAGCCTGACAATGTGGTGCAGCCGTTGCAGGGCTACGCGCCGCGGCTCGCGGCGTCGCAGGGCTATGCCGAAGCGTCATGGACTGCCGGCTTCGCCCGCCGAATTCGCCGGGCATCGTGTTCATCAGCGCCGACGCCGAGCTGACGCGCGCGCCGCAGTTTCGCTGGCTGGCCGATCGGGTGCCGGCCGAGGCGATGGTGTTCCGCGCAACGGAACCTCTGGCGATGGAAAGCGCTGTCTTGCAGGGCGCCGGGATTGGCTTTGTCCCGGCCAGTCTGCTGGCGGGATCGCCTGACCTTGTCGAAGTGATGGCGCCCGATCCGGCCTGGCAATCGAGCTTTGGCTGGTGACCCATGTCGATTTGCATCGGACCGCCAAGGTGCAGGCTTTCGTCCAGTTCCTGAAGGAAGAAGCCAAGGCGTGGCAGTAACGCGGGCCAACGCTCGATCGCAGGAGCTGCATGGGCATCTGGCGATGCTGGCGTTTTCGGCGCTGGTGGCGGGATCGTTCAGCCTGGGATCCATGGTCGCCAATGACATCGCACCTGCCGCGCTGAATGCGGCGCGGTTTGAATCGCGTCGGTGGTGATCGGCGTGCTTGGCCTGGGCCACGGGCGGGCTGACGCCGGCGCGGCGCAGGCGCCCTGGCGCTATCTGATCCTCGGCGGGCTTTTCGCGATCTTATTTCGTGCTCATGTTCGAGGGGCTGAAAACCGCGCCGCCAGTTTCCGTCGCGGCGGTGTTCACCCTTACGCCGGCAATCGCGGCGCTGGCGGCGCGGATTCTGCTGCGTCAGTCACGACGCCGCGCATCGCATTGGCGCTGATCGTCGGCGCGATCGGGGCATTGTGGGTGATCTTCCGCGGCGATCTTGCCGCACGTGCTGTCGTTCCGGGTCGGGCGAGGGTGAGATGATCTTTTTCTGGGGCGTGGTCGCGCATGCGAATATATGCGCCGATGTCGCGACGGCTGAACCGCGGCGAGGAGCCCGTCACCTTCACCTTCGGCATGCTGCTGGCAGGCTTCGCGATCCTTGTCGCCTATGGCTGGAGCGATATTCGATCGACCGACTGGGCAGGGCTGTCCTGGCTGATCTGGGCGACGATCGGTTACACGGCGATCTTCGCCGGATCGGTGACCTTCGTTCTGGTGCAATATGCGGTGCTGCGGATGCCGTCCTCGAAGGTGATGGCCTATACCTACCTGACCCCCAGCTGGGTGATCCTGTGCGAGATTGCGCTGGGCAACGGCGCGCCGCGCGCATCGGTGCTGGCGGGGATCGTGCTGACGGTGGTGGCGCTGGCGATGCTGCTCAAGGCCGAGCTCTGCTTGATCTGCCGCAAAGCGAGCGGTTTTCGGCAAGCCTATTCTGCTTTTCGTAAGTCGCATTCTCGCGCCGGAAGAGGAAAAGGCATGTTCAAGACAATCGTCGTCCCTGTGGATCTCGCGCACAAAGAGGCTTTGTCCAAGGCCCTGTGCGTCGCCCGCGACCTTGCCCGCACATACTCGGCCAAATACTACATCGTCGGTGTCACTGCCAAAACGCCAAGTGCCCGGGCCCGCACGCCCGAGGAATACGAGGCCAGGCTGGGCGACTACGCCAAGGCGCTGGGCGAGGATTTCGGGATCGATGTGCATCCCTATCCCGTCACCTCGCACGATCTGGCGGTTGATCTGGAGCGCGATATCATCAACGCCTGCGACACGCTTGGGGCCGATCTGGTGGTGATGGCCTCGCATGTGCCGGGACTTGCGGAGTATGTGTTTTCGTCGAATGCGGGGTATCTGGCATCGCACGCGAAGATCTCGGTTTTCGTGGTGCGGTAGCGGTGTTTTCGAATTGAGACGCCTTCGGCGTCAAGAGATTTGCCCTGCGGGCCGTTTGCCTCCGGCGGGAATATTTGGAAACAGAAGAAGCGGGCGGGTTCTGCAGCGTCACAGATCCGGCTCGGCGGGCTAGTCGCGTTCGGCAGATCCCGGCAGTTCGCTTTCCAGAAACCGTTCGAACGCATCAAGGTGCACCGGCTCGAACAGGCCGAAGCCCTGCACCCAGACGGTGACATCGCGCATCGTGTCGGGTTCCAGCTTGCACCATTTCACCCGGCCGCGCTTTTCCTGGCTGATCAGCCCGGCGCGGGTCAGGATCGCAAGATGCTTCGAAATCGCTGCCAGCGACATGTCGAACGGTTCGGCCACGTCGGTGACCGCCATGTCATCTTCCAGCAGCATCGTCAGGATTGCCCGACGGGTCGGATCGGCGAGGGCGGCGAAAAGGGCATCTAGGCGGCTATGCATCGCGTCTCATTGGATCAGCCGCCGATAATCGTCAACCGAAAGGTTAAATATGCCAAATCGGCTGTAATCCCCCGAACCGCAGCATTCCGGCCCGATCCCGCCTCATCATTTTCTGTAAATATCCAATTATAACAATGCATTAATCGATAACGCCCTGCCGGTTTCCGCGCTTGACTCTGGCCTCGCCGGTTTCTAGTTTCCGCCCGACTGTCCGAAGGGGGCTTTCACCATGATCGATCAGGCTGACAAGGACCGGCTTGCGAAGCTGGAACAGCGGATCGAAGCGGTGAAAAAGGCCGAAAAGCCGACCTCGAAGATGGAAGACCATCATTCACAGGCACATCTGGCCTGGCGCATGGTGATCGAGCTGGTGACCGGCCTTCTGGTCGGCTTTGGTATCGGATACGGGCTGGATTCCCTGTTTGGAACGCTGCCCATGTTTCTGGTGCTGTTCATATTGTTGGGCTTTGCGGCCGGGGTGCGGGTGATGCTGCGCACGGCGACCGAAGTGCAGAAGGATAAGATGGCCGAGGCGGCCGACAAGTCAAAAACTGCTGGCACAGCTGGCGCGGACGAGAGAGGGGACTAGACGTGGCGACAGAAGCAGCAGCACCAAGCGGCCTTCAGATCCATCCGATGGATCAGTTCGTGGTCAAGCCCCTGTTCGGCGGCGACGCGATCAACTTCTACACGCCCACCAACGTCACCTTCTGGATGGCGCTGACCGTGCTTTGCGTGATCGGCCTTCTGGTGCTGGGCACCCGCGGCCGCGCCATCGTGCCGAGCCGGATCCAGTCAATCGCGGAACTGGCCTACGGCTTCGTCTACAAGATGGTCGAGGATGTGGCCGGCAAGGACGGGTTGAAATACTTCCCGTATATCATGACGCTGTTCATCTTCATCGTCTTCGCGAATTTTCTCGGGCTGATCCCGATGGCCTTCACCACCACCAGCCATATCGCGGTGACCGCGACGATGGCGCTGGCGGTGTTCTTCTTCGTCACGATCCTTGGCATCGTCAAGAACGGCGTCGGGTTCCTGTCGATCTTCTGGATTTCGGCCGCTCCCCTGGTGCTGCGCCCGATCCTGGCGATCATCGAGATCATTTCCTATTTCGTGCGGCCGGTCAGCCACTCTATCCGTCTTGCGGGTAACATGATGGCAGGCCACGCCGTGATCAAAGTGTTCGCCGGCTTCGCGGGCGTGCTGGGTGTCGGCGCGATCGCACCCGTCGCGGCAATCACCGCGGTCTATGCGCTGGAGGTCCTCGTGTCCTTCATCCAGGCCTATGTGTTTGCCATTCTCACCTGTGTCTACCTCAAGGACGCACTGCATCCGGGGCACTAAGCCGGTCACGGGAAATCCAATCAATTCAAGTCGTAAGGAGACTGCTATGGAAGGCGATATCGTACAAATGGGCGCATACATCGGTGCCGGTCTGGCCTGTACGGGCATGGGCGGAGCCGCTGTCGGTGTGGGCCACGTCGTTGGCAACTACATCTCGGGCGCGCTGCGCAACCCGTCGGCCGCTGCCGGTCAGACGGCGACGATGTTCATCGGTATTGCGTTTGCGGAAGCACTGGGGATCTTCTCGTTCCTCGTGGCTCTTCTGCTGATGTTCGCCGTCTAATACCCTTCGGACCATCCTTACGGCCGGGTGGGTGACAGGCGTCGCCCGCCCGGTGTAAACCCGGGTTCCAGGAGGACAAGATGGCAACAGAAACCACAGCTGCCACCGAGGGCACACACGCGGTGACTGAAGCTGCGGGTCACGCGACCGAAAGCGTCGGCATGCCGCAGCTCGACTTTTCGACCTTCGCCAACCAGATCTTCTGGCTGGTGGTGACGCTGATCGCGATCTACTTCGTGCTGAGCCGTGTGGCTTTGCCCCGGATCGCGGCGGTTCTGGCCGAACGGCAGGGCACGATCACCAATGATCTGGCCGCCGCCGAAGAGCTGAAGTTGCAGGCCGTGAAGGCCGAGGAAGCCTACAATCAGGCGCTGGCGGATGCCCGTGCTGAAGCTGGGCGTATCGTGGCCGAGGCCAAGGCCGACATCCAGGCCGACCTTGATGTCGCCATTGCCAAGGCCGATGCCCAGATCGCGGCGAAGTCCGCCGAATCCGAAAAGGCTATCAGCGCGATCCGCGCCTCTGCGATCGACAGCATCAAGGATGTTGCCAAGGATACCGCCAGAGAAATCGTTGCGTCCCTTGGGGGCAAGACCGATGCCAAAGCGGTTGCGGCTGCGGTGACAGCCCGGTTGAAAGGATAAGAGCATGAAGAAACTCTCGCTTACTCTGTCCTTCGTCGCATCGCCCGCCCTGGCGGCCGGCGATATCCCGTTCTTCTCGCTCTACAACACCAACTTTGTCGTGTGGCTGGCGTTCCTGCTGTTCATCGGCGTGCTGGTCTATGTCAAGGTGCCCGCCAAGCTGGGCGGTGCGCTTGACGCTCGCGCAGAAGGCATCAAGGCCGATCTGAACGAAGCCAAGGCTCTGCGCGAAGAGGCGCAGACGATCCTGGCCTCTTACGAGCGCAAGCAAAAAGAGGTCAGAGAGCAGGCGGAACGGATCATCGAACATGCCAAGCAGGAAGCGGCACTTGCTGCCGAGCAGGCCAAGGCCGATCTGAAAGCCTCGATCAAGCGCCGTCTTGCGGCAGCGGAAGATCAGATTGCCTCGGCTCAGGCCGCAGCAGTCAAGGATGTCCGCGATCGTGCCATCCAGATTGCGGTTGCAGCGGCCAGCGATGTGATTGCGGCCAACATGACTGCGGCTGATGGCAATGCGCTGGTCGATGATGCGATCAAGACGGTCGGCGATAAGCTGCACTAGGTCTCGGCCAGCCCCCCAAGAAATCGAGGCCCTGTTCGTTGCGAGCAGGGCTTTTTCTTGCCTCCAGTGGGGAAATTCCGGACATCTGCAAAGCACGGTGCTGCGGACTTGGAAACCATTCTGCACGTCAAAGCGCCTAGGGGTGCAAGGGCGGAGGCCGTGCTCTGACGTTGGAGCAGAGCTTCGGCCAGCCGGTCCGGGGGGATCCTGACGGGCATCCCACCCTTGCCTGACCTTTCTAGCGCGGGATTTGACGTGCTGAAAACGAATAATATTTGCAGTTACCCAGAGGAATGCTCATAGTTCGGCGATGGATATCGCCCTGATCAAGACCTTCCTCGAAGTTGCCGCCGCCGGATCTTTCGTGGCCGCGTCCGAACGGCTTTTTGTCACCCAGTCCGCCGTCTCGCTGCGCATCCAGCGGCTGGAGACCGAGCTGGGCAGGCCGGTTTTTACCCGCTCCAAGGCCGGGGCAGAGTTGACAGCGGCCGGGTCGTGTGTTCGAACGCTATGCGCTCAGCCTCGTCAAGATCTGGGAGGAGGCGCGCCAGCAGGTCGCGATCCCGGAAGGCTTCACCAAAAGCCTGACCATCGGCGCGCAGTATTCGCTGTGGCCGCGTCTTGGTTTTCGGATGATCGATGCGCTGCGCGACAACATGCCGGAACTCAACCTGCGGGCCGAATTGGGGATGCCCGACCGGCTGACCCGCTTCCTGATCGAAGGGCGTGGTGCAGCTGGCGTTCATTTATACGCCGCAGCTGCGCCCCGGTCTGTCTGTCTCCAAGGTCATGGATGAGGAACTGGTGCTGGTCGCGCCCTGGGCCAATCCGACGATGGATATGGACGGGCGCTACCTGTTTGTCGACTGGGGGCCGGAATTCGTGCAGGCCCATGCCCTGGAACTGCCCGACCTCACCAATCCCGGCCTGACGTTCTCGCTTGGCGCGCTGACCGCGCACTATATCCTGAAGCGGAACTTCGCGGCCTACCTGCCTGCCCGCTATGTCCGACGGCATCTCGATGCCGGTGAGTTGCATCTCGTTCCCGATGCGCCGCGTTTTCCCTATCCGATCTGGTCAGTCTGGCGCGATGACATCGACACTACCGTTGCGAAAAAGGCACATTCGGCGCTGCTGGATGTCATCGAATATGCCGATGCAGAACAGGACGCCGTGATGGCGCATCTGTCCACGCTTCAAAGAT
>CAVQOV010000004.1:0-247011 GCA_963714615.1 uncultured Alphaproteobacteria bacterium
CCTGATGATGCGGACCATCGTGGGGATGGCACGGTCAGCCCGCCATCAACGGCGGCCATCACAACGTCAAGGCGGCCAAGGGCGGCGTATTGTTCGTCATTCGGTTCATGGTGCAGATGGCCGAGATGGCCGATGCAAAGACCCTCGACCTCGAAGATGAAGATCGAGTTGCCGGATTCCTCGACCCCGCCAAAGCCGGACCGGATGTCGGTGAGACATTGCGGATCAGCATTTCGTCGAGGTCGAGATGATGCTCGATCCCTTCGCCGAATGTGCCCCAGCCCGGCAAAACGTGCGGGATGCCCGGATCGACGAATTCGGTCCAGTGGCTGGAATGGGCGTGGTTCATGGTGACGGCAGTGGGCAGGAACGGCGCGGGGCCGGTATATCCGGTATAGTCCGTCGCGACGCTGAGCCCGCCCGGGGTCTGGATCAGGAACATCGAATGATCGATGTAGGAAATCCTGACCGAGAAGTCCGGAACCGTGTCCGACCAGGAGGCGCGCTGAATGAACTCCAGACCCCGGGGCCGCTTCGGCGACCGCGATGCAATGGCTGGGCCGCCGCTGCTGGGCAGGCGTCGTGGTCGCAACCAAGATCAGAACAAGGGCTATGCGGAACATTGGCAGACCTCCCGGTCTCAAGAATAGGGCAGGTGCAATTGTCACCGTGGATATTGGATCGGATGTGAGGAGCCTCCATCGAGAATATTTGAGAAAAGATAATGACGCAGGACTTCTGCGTCTTTTCAGCGCAAGTATCTGCGCCGGGAAGCACTCCGCGCAGTGCCGCTGCCTCTTGCCGCGGAATGGGCTGCGTATGACACGAAGAGCGCCGTCAGCCGATGTCCGATTTGCCGCGGCGGTCGCTGCGCAGGTTGGCGTAAAGCACGTGGTTGCGCCAGCGACCGTTGATTTGCAGATAGCTTTGCGCCACGCCTTCATATTTGTAGCCGCACTTCTCCAGCACCCCGCGCGAGGCGGCGTTTTCGGGCAGGCAGGCGCTTTCGATCCGGCTCAGGTCCAGCGCGGTGAAGGCATGGTGCACCACCGCCAAGAGCGCCTCTCTCATGTAGCCCTGACGCGCGAAGGGCTGACCGATCCAGTAGCCGCAGCGTACCCGCCTGCGCCGGGCCGCGGCGGATATTGTCCAGCGTGATCGCACCCAGAAGCGCGTCGTCCGCGCGGCGGATCAGGAACAGCGGCAAGGCAGTTATCGCCCGAGATCGAGCGCTGCGCCCAGTAGACCCGATTGGTGAAGCCTCTCCGCGACAGGTGGTCATCTGCCCAGGTCGGTTCCCACGGTTTCAGGAAGTCAGCGCTGTCACGCCGCAGCGCCGACCATTGCCGGTAGTCGGAATGCTGTGGCGGGCGCAGGACCATCCGTTCGGTCTCGATCCGGACCTTGCGCCGACGCGCTGAGCATCAGGCGGCGAGCCGTTCACGCAGGTCGCCGAGACGGGGCGCATTCTGGACCGGGCCGTAAAGCGCCAGCGCCGCATCGCCCTTGATCATTCCGCGCGGCAAAATCACGCACATCGCCCGTGGTCACCGCATCGATCCGGCTGATGATTTCTTCCAGCTCGGGCACCCTGCCCCAGATCGAGATCATCCGCGCCAGACGCTCGGCGCGCGACGACGGGCTTTCCAGCCCCATCAGCAGCCCCGCCTTCATCTGCGCGCGCGCGCGCGCAACTTCGGCCGGGGACATGTCGTCGGCGCTGCGTTTCAACTCGTCCATCGTCAGGCCGGCCAGTTCGCCGATATCCTCGGCGCTGGTGCCGGCATAGATCGTGGTCATGCCGGTTTCGGCATAGGCACCGGTCTGGGCGTAGATCGTGTAGCACAGGCCCACGCTTTTCACGGATTTCCTGAAACAGGCGCGAGGACATGCCGCCGCCGAAGGCGGTCGAGAAGATCTGCGCGGTATAGATCGCATCGTCGCGGTAGCCGGGGCTTTCGAACCCGAGCGCGAAATGCACCTGTTCCAGCGCCTTGACCTCGTGCCGTTCGCCGCTTTCGAACTGCGCGTCGGTCTGGATGAAGGCCGGCCGCGACGTCAAGATGGCCGAATAGCCGTTCCGCCGTGCGCACGATGGTGTCGTGATCGACAGCGCCTGCGGCAGACAGGATCATCCGCTCGGGCCCGTAATGTTCGGCCACGAAATCCGAAAGATCATGCCGGTCGAAGCTGGACACACGCTCGGTTGGGCCAAGTATGGTGCGGCCGAGCGGTTGTTCGGGATACGCGCTTTCCTGCAGCCAGTCGAAGATCACATCGTCGGGCGTATCCAGCGCCTGACCGATTTCCTGCAAGATCACGCCGCGCTCGACCTCAATCTCTGCCGGATCGAAGACCGGGTTCAAGAGGATGTCAGCGATCACGTCGAGCGCCAGCGGCACATCGGCGCGCAGCACGCGGGCATAGAATGCCGTCAGCTCGCGGCTGGTATAGGCATTTATGTAGCCGCCGACATCCTCGATCTCTTCGGCGATCTGCAGCGCAGTCCGGCGCTTGGTGCCCTTGAACGCCATGTGTTCCAGGAAATGCGCGATGCCGTTCTGGTCGAGCCGCTCATGGCGGCCGCCGGCGTCGATCCAGATGCCGATCGAGGCGGATTCGAGGCCGGCATATGCTCGGTGACAATACGAAAGCCATTGGGCAGGGTGTGAAGCTGGACGGTCAACGCTGGCGGCGCTCCTTGATCAGGGTTTCGAGCGCGACAGAGGTCATTGGCGACCCCGGTCACGCGTTCGGGCCGTTCATAGAGGTCCGCCATCCGATTGGGAAGGGGCGGACGAGTGCCGGTCGCGGCCTCGACCGCGTCGGGAAATTTCGCTGGATGGGCGGTGGCCAGTGTGATCATCGGGGTCGAGCCAAGATGGTCCTCGGCAACCTTCACGCCGACGGCGGTGTGCGGGCAAAGGATTTCACCGGTGCGCTCGTGCGTAACGCGGATCGTGGTGCTGGTTTCTTCCTCGGACACGCGACCCGAGGCGAAGGTTTCACGCAAGACCTCCAGCGCGCCCTGGCTGACCTTGAATCCGCCGCCGGATTTCAAGCTCGTCCATCAGCTGCGCCACGGCCGCAGCCGTCGCGTCCGTAGGCATCGAAAAGCGCGCGTTCGAAGTTCGACGAGACCTGGATGTCCATCGACGGGCTGATCGAGGGCTTCACGCCGCTGGTGGTATAGGCTCCGCTCGTCAGGGTGCGGTGCAGGATGTCGTTCTGGTTCGTGGCGATCACCAGTTTTTCGATCGGCAGGCCCATGCTGCGGCGCGATATAGCCTGCGAAGATGTCGCCGAAATTGCCGGTCGGCACGGTGAAGCTGACCGGGCGATGCGGCGCGCCCAGCGACACGGCGGCGGTGAAGTAGTAGACCACCTGCGCCAGCACCCGCGCCCAGTTGATCGAGTTGACGCCGGCCAGCCGCACCTCGTCGCGGAAGGCGAAGTCGTTGAACATGTCCTTGAGCTTGCCCTGGCAATCGTCGAAATCGCCGTGCAACGGCCAGCGCGTGGACATTCGCCTCTGTCGGCGTGGTCATCTGGCGGCGCTGCACCTCGCTGACGCGGCCCTGCGGGAAAGAGGATGAACACATCGACCGCATCGAGCCCCCGGAACGCCTCGATCGCCGCCGATCCGGTATCGCCGGAGGTGGCGCCGACGATGGTCGACACGCTCGCCACGTCGCGTCAGCGCCACCTCGAAGAGCTGGCCGATCAGCTGCATCGCGAAATCCTTGAACGCCAGCGTCGGGCCGTGGAACAGTTCCAGCAGGAAATGGTTCGGCGCCAAGCTGCACCAAGCGGCGCGCGGGCGTCATGGCCGAAGCCCTCGATAGGCGCGGGTGATGGCAGCCGGTGAAATCGGCATCGCTGAAAAGCTGTCGCCGACGAAGGGGCGCATCACGCGAAAGGCGACCTCTTCGTAGGACAGACCCGCCAGTGCCGCGATATCCGCGTGCGTCAGTCGTCGGGGATCGTTTCGGGCACATAAAGCCCGCCGTCGCGGGCAAGCCCGGTCAGCATGGCGTCTTCGAAGGTCAGCACCGGGGCCTGACCGCGGGTCGAGATGTAGCGCATGAGGTCTCCCCTGCCCTAACCGGCGTGGCGCTTGATACGCCAGAGCAGAAACGCTGTCATCCCCAACCAGACCGCGGCCAGCGAAAACCAGGTGATCGCATACTGCAGATGATCGTTGGGAATGGCGGCGGTATCGACCGGCAGCGGCTCGATCCCGTCGCCGGTATCGGAGCGCGCGATGATCAGCACCGGCTCGGTGTGCAGTTGCGCCGCCAGTTCGGCGATGTCGCGGGCGAACCAGATGTTGCCGTCCACGTCATTGGCCGGGGTCGCGCCGGTGCGGTCGTCGGGCCAGTGCAGGTTGCCCGACGACCGTCACATCGTGCAGGGCGCGCGGGGCATCCTTGTCCTCGTCGCGGCACGAAACCGCGATCCAGCAAGGAACCGTCGGCTGCCCGGTATCGAGCGCGGTGATGATCCGGTAGCCCGCGCCGATCTGCTTGCGGCTGACCAGCACATGCACCTCTTCCTCGCCCAACCGGCCCGTCGCCTCGACCGGCAGATAGCGGTCGCCGTCGGGTCGGTGGCACATGCCGGCACCGGCACCGGATCGGCACCGATCCGCGCCTCGATCTCGCGTCAGAACGCCCTCTTTCCAGGCCAGTCGCTGCACCTGCCAGACCCCCAGCGAGACCAGCACCGCCGCACCGATCAGGCCAAAGAGCAAGGGGGCAATCATTGCCCGGGTCATTCACTCGCCTCCAAGCGAAAGGCGCGAGGGATTTCGCCCCGCGCCCGTTCGTCTCATTGTCTCTCAAATATCCTCGCCGCAGGCGAACTCTCCGGTCAGCCGCCCCAGACGTAGACCGCGGCAAAGAGGAACAACCAGACCACGTCAACGAAGTGCCAGTACCAAGCAGCGGCCTCGAAGCCGAGGTGATGTTCGGGCGTGAAATGGCCCTTCATTGCGCGGATCAGGCAGACGGTCAGGAAGATCGTGCCGATGATCACGTGGAAGCCGTGAAACCCGGTCGCCATGAAGAAGTTGGCGCCGTAGATGTTGCCCGGAAAAGCCGAAGGCCGCGTGGCTGTATTCGTAGGCCTGGAACACCGTGAAGAGCACGCCCAGGACCACGGCCAGCGCCAGCCCGTTGATCAGGTCCTTGCGGTTGTTGTCATGCGCGATGGCATGGTGCGCCCAGGTTGCGGCGGCACCCGAACACAGCAGGATCAGCGTGTTGATCAGCGGCAGGTGCCAGGGATCGAAGGTCTCGATCCCCGCCGGCGGCCAGACGCCGTCAACCATCGGGCTGTCCGGCCCCATCGGGTACATGGCGTGCTTGAAGAAGCTCCAGAACCAGGCGGCGAAGAACATCACTTCGGACATGATGAACATCAGCATGCCGTAGCGCAGGCCGATCATGACGACCGGCGTGTGATCGCCGTCCTGGGCCTCGGCCACGACTTCGGACCACCAGCGCGTACATGACGTAGAGAACACCCGACGAGGCCGATCAGCGCCACGAACGGCGTTATGTCGTGGAACCACAGGACGGCTCCAAACAGCATGATGAACCCGGACACCGCGCCCAGGAACGGCCAGATGGACGGGTGCAGAATGTGGTAGTCGTGGTTCTTTTCGTGCGCCATGTGCGATCTCTCGTTCGGGTCTTAGTTGGATCCGTCCAGGGAAGTCGCCAGATTGGCGAATTCCTCGGGCAGGTCGGTTTCGTGGAATGTGTAGGACAGCGTGATGTAATTTACAAACTTTGCATCGCGGTCTCGGGTGATTTCGGGGTCGACGTAGAAGGTGACGGGCATCTGAACCGTTTCGCCGGGCTGCAGCACCTGCTGTTCGAAGCAGAAACAGTCGATCTTGGTAAAAAAGCCGCCCGCCTCATAGGGCGTGACGTTGAAGCTGGCGGTGCCTGCGATCAGCCGGTCGGTCGGGTTTGTCGCCTCGTAGAAGGCCAGCCCGGTTTCGCCGATCCGCAGCTCCATCTCGCGGACCATCGGCTTGAACTCCCAGGGCATGCCGCGTTCGACATTGGCGTCGAAGCGGATCTTGATGGTCTGGTCGAGGATCTCGTCCGATCCGGCACTCGGCCACGCCAGTGACGCCGCCAAAGCCGGTGACGCGGCAGAACCAGTTGTAGAACGGCACCGAGGCCCAAGCCAGCGCGCCCATCACCAGCACCACGCCGACAGTCTGCGCAAGCGTGCGGTTCTTGCCTTCAGCTTCATTGGCTGAACCTCCTGCGCGGCGATCTTGGGGTCAAGCACCTTGACCTTGACCACGGTCAGGCCAAACACCAGCGCCACCAAGAAGGCCAGCGCCAGCCCGACGCCCAGATTGCGGCCGAAACGGCGGGTGTGAATCTCGTGTTCCTTGGCCAGACCCATCACCAGCCTCCGATCCCGAAGCCGCGCAAGGTGGCCTCGACCAGCAGCATGCCGAAATGCAGGAAGAGATAGTAAAGCGAGAAGCGGAAGAACGCCTTCTCTGTCTTGTAGCCGTCGGCCTCGGCCTCAGTCTCATCCCGGCGCTGGATGTCCAGTGCGCCCTTGAGGAACCACAGGTTCATCGCCAGCGCGGCCACCATGTAGACCGGACCGCCGATCGAGGTCATGCCAAGGCCGAGCGCGACCGGAGCCAGCAGGACCGTGTAAGCAAGGATGTGGTTGCGCGTGACGCGGCGGCCGTGGGTCACGGTCAGCATCGGCACGCCGGCATTCGAGTAGTCTTCCTTCATGAACAGCGCCAGCGCCCAGAAATGCGGCGGGGTCCACATGAAGATCAGCGCGAACATCAGCGCGCTTTCCAGCGACACGCCGCCGGTCGCCGCGGCCCAGCCGATCATCGGCGGAAACGCCCCGGCGGCACCGCCGATGACGATGTTCTGTGGCGTCCAGCGCTTCAGCCACATCGTGTAGACGACGGCGTAGAAGAAGATCGTGAAGGCCAGCAAGCGCGGCGGCGAAGATATTCGCGGCCAGCGCCAGCATGACCACGGCCATGCCCGACAGCGCGACGCCGATGGCCAGCGCCTCTTCCGCCGCTGACCTTGCCCGAGGGCACCGGGCGGCCCCGGGTGCGGCTCATGATCCGGTCGATATCGGCGTCGTACCACATGTTCAGCGCGCCCGAGGCCCCTGCCCCGATCGCGATGAAAAGGATCGAGGCGAAGCCGACCAGCGGATGCACGTCGACCGGCGCCACCAGCAGGCCGACCAGCGCCGTGAAGACCACAAGCGACATCACGCGCGGCTTCAGCAGCGCGACATAGTCGCCGAAGCCCGCCTCTTTCTCTTGGTCAAGGACGCTCGTGTCAGTCATTCATCCAGCCTTGGGTAACAGGGCCACGCCCCTGCAGGCGCGGCACCGTCATGGATCAGTCGTTCGAGGCGACGGTCACGGCATGCGGGTGTGCCGGCATATTCGGCAATCGCGCCCTGCAGCCAGTTGGTCATAGGCCTCCTGGCTCACGACCTTGACCGTGATCGGCATATAGGCGTGGTCCTTGCCGCAAAGCTCGGAGCACTGGCCGAAATAGATGCCTTCCTGCTCTGCCTTGAACCACAGCTGTGCCAGACGGCCGGGAACGCCGTCCTGCTTGACGCCGAAGGCCGGCATCGCCCAGGAATGGATCACGTCGGCGCCGGTCACCTGCATCACGATGGTCTTGTTGACCGGGATCACGACGGCGGTATCGGTGGCCAGCAGGTACTCGTCTTGGCTGTAGCCGTTTGCTTCGAGTTCGTCGCGGGTCAGCATGAAGCTGTCAAAGCCGAATTCGCTGTCGGGATATTCGTAGGTCCAGTACCACTGGTTGCCGGTCGCCTTGATGGTGATGTCAGCTTCAGGGATTTCCTGCTGCTTGAACAGGATCGGCAGCGAAAACGCGCCGATGAAGACTAGGATGATGATCGGCACGATGGTCCAGGTCACCTCGACCGGCGTGTTGTGGGTGAATCGCGCGGCAGTCGGGTTCGAGCGGGCGTTGTAGCGCAGGATCACGATCGCCAGCAGCAGCACGACGAACAGCACGATAACGCCGATGATGATGTTGATCATCCCGTCCAGCCAGTGGATGTCCCGGGCAACTTCCGTTACGGCAGGCTGAAAGCCCATCGCCGCCGTCAACCGGTTTGCCGACGATTTCAAGGCCCGTCCAGCCCGTCTTGGGCAAAGGCCGCGCCTGCCAAGAAAAGTGCCCCGACGTTTGCCCAAAGGGCCGAAAGAATAGTGAGTACGCGCATTTTCTCTTCCTGTTCGACTGTCGGCGTATAGCGCCTCGCTTCGGGCCTGCCGCCATTCTCTGACGGAATCCCCGTTGTGTCTGGGCCGTGTGAAACCATATTAGTAGCGTGTAAACAAGCAAATCCATTGCGGCAAACGGCCGCTTTTGTCGATTTGCACAGCTCAGAACCGAGGTATTCCATGTCAGCAGACCAATTCCGCCCCTTCGAGACCGCTTTGGATCACGACCGCGCGCTGTCGCTTCTGCGCGAAGCTGTGGCTGGGGCAGACGATGGAGAGTTGTTTCTGGAACGGCGACGTTCAGAGGTTCTGGTGCTGGATGATGGGAGGGTGAAGAATGCCAGTTACGACGCCTCCGAAGGCTTTGGCCTGCGCGCTGTGCGCGGCGAAACTGCGGGTTATGCCCATTCCACCGAGATCTCCGAAAATGCGCTGAAGCGCGCGGTCGAAACGGCTCGGCTGGCCGTGGGCGATGGCGGCGGCACTCTGGCATCGGCGCCGCAAGCCACGAATCGGAAGCTCTACGCAGACCACGACCCGCTGCTTGATGCCAGCTTTCCCGGTAAAGATCGAGACTCTGCGAGAGATCGACGCCTATGCCCGTGGGCTTGATAGCCGAGTCGATGCAGGTCTCGGCCACGATTGCCGCGTCGATGCAAGAGGTCGAAATTCTGCGACCCGAGGGCCATCTGGTTCGCGATGCACGGCCGATGGTGCGGATCAATGTCTCGGTCATTGTCGAAGAAAATGGCCGACGCGAGTTCGGGTGGGCACGGCTCGGGCGGTCGATATGCGCTGACCGGGTTGATCGCGCCCGAAGAGTGGCAGTCCGCGGCGCGTGAAGCGCTCCGGATCGCACTGGTGAACCTTGAGGCGGTGCCAGCGCCTGCGGGCGTCATGGATGTGGCGCTTGGCGCGGGATGGCCTGGGATATTGCTGCACGAAGCCATCGGGCACGGGCTGGAGGGCGACTTCAACCGCAAGAAAACCTCCGCCTTTGCCGGTCTGATGGGACAGCAGATCGCCTCGAAGGGCGTGACGGTGCTGGATGACGGCACGATCCCCGACCGGCGCGGGTCACTGACTGTTGACGACGAAGGCACGCCCTCTGGCAAGAACGTGCTGATCGAGGACGGTGTGCTGGTGGGCTACATGCAGGACCGGCAGAATGCGCGGTTGATGGGGGTGAAACCCACCGGCAACGGGCGGCGCGAGAGCTTTGCCCATGCGCCGATGCCCCGGATGACCAACACCTACATGCTGGGCGGCGATGCCGAGCCGACCGAGATCGTGGCCGATCTGAAGGACGGCATTTATGCCGTTGGGTTCGGTGGCGGGCAGGTCGATATCACCAATGGCAAGTTCGTCTTCTCCTGCACCGAGGCTTACCGGGTGAAGGATGGCAAGATCGGGGCGCCCGTCAAGGGCGCGACGCTGATCGGCGATGGCGCGACGGCGCTGAAGAAGATCCGCGCCATCGGCAATGACATGAAGCTGGATCCCGGCATCGGCAACTGCGGCAAGGCCGGCCAATGGGTGCCGGTTGGCGTTGGGCAACCGACTCTGCTGATCGGCGGCCTGACTGTAGGCGGATCGGCGGCTTGACGGATTGGCCTGTCAGGCGTGTAGATGCATGCGAGATTGATGCCCTAGCCGACGTATGGCATGACGCTTGGCACGATGCCCACGCCTGCTGCGTTCCGGCAGACCTGACCGCGATTCGAACGCATGCCAACTTTCGCGAAAGGCTAAATGCACTCGGCGACGCTGTACGCACAATCGGGGCCATCGGCGCACCGGCAGGGCTTTGCGCGATACAAGATGATCAACTTTATCAGATTTACGTTTCGCGCAACGCGCGCGGAACCGGTGCTGCGGTGGCTTTGCTGGAGGAAGGCGAGCGCCGGCTTGCAGCGAACGGCATCCGAAAGGCGTGGCTTGATTGCGTAATCCAGAATACCCGCGCCATTCGGTTCTACACCCGTCAGGGCTGGGTTGATTCGGGAACTCATACAGCCACGCTCGCCGGTTTGGGCACTGATTTCCCTTTGAAAGTACGTGTTTTCAGAAAGATTCTTATTCCCTGAAACCATACACGGTCCGTTAACCATCTCCGGCGCATGTTGTCTTCAGCAAGAGATGGAGACGAGGATGGCCAAGGATTTATTCCCTTCACCCCACCCCCTCACCCCACCCCACGAAGAGGATGATCGCCTGACATGGCTTCGTCTCTTGCGATCCCGCCGGGTTGGACCGGCGACGTTTTTCCGGATGATGAGCGAACATGGCAGTGCCGCGGCGGCATTGGACGCCCTGCCCGAGGTGGCGGCCGCCGCCGGCGTAAGGGACTATACGATTTGCCCCGAAGGCGTTGTTCTGGCCGAAATGAAGGCGGGCAGGCTGGCCGGGGCGGAACTGGTCGGCTTTGGCGAGGATGGTTATCCCGAGGCGCTGACGGATCTTTCCGATGCACCACCGTTGCTATGGGTGCTGGGCGACCGGTCACTTCTGGCGCGCCCGATGGTGGCGCTGGTAGGCGCGCGCAATGCGTCAAGCCTGGGCACCCGCATGGCGCGAAAATTGGCCGAAGGGCTGGGCGAGGCTGGCTACGTCGTGGTCTCGGGTCTCGCGCGTGGCATCGACGCGGCGGCGCATCTGGCGGCATTGGAACGCGGCACAGTGGCAGTGATGGCCGGCGGCGTCGACGTATTCTATCCGACTGAAAACGCAGTTCTTGCGCAGGAGATCGGCGAAAAGGGTCTGCGGTTGTCGGAACAGCCCCCTGGATTGCAGCCGCAGGCGCGGCACTTTCCGCAGCGCAACCGCATCGTCTCGGGTCTGTGCCGGGCGGTGGTGGTGGTCGAGGCGGCGGCGCGCTCGGGCAGCCTGATCACGGCACGCAATGCTCTGGATCAGGGCCGCGATGTGCTAGCAGTGCCGGGGCATCCGTTCGATGCTCGGGCTTCGGGCTGTAACATGCTGATCCGCGATGGCGGCACATTGGTGCGCGGGGCCGAGGATGTGCTGGAAGTGCTGGGAAGCCCGCGCCAGCCCGCGACGGCCGCGCCCGAACCCGATGTCAAACCCGCCCCGCCCCGCAGCCTGTCAGAGATGTCAACGCTGCATGATCAGATATTGTCTCGCTTGGGTCCAAGCCCGGTGGCCGAAGACCAGCTTATACGCGATCTCAAGCTTTCGGCCCGCGACGTGGCGCCGGAACTGGTGAACCTGGAGTTGGACGGCCGGATCGTTCGACAATCGGGCGGGCTCGTCGCGCTGGCTGTGGCAACCTGAGCGCTGGCGACAAGGCCAACCTCAATCCCGCGCAGTCGAAACGACGAGAGCGGTTGCCGAAGTGCCGCCAGCGTCGGCGCGGTATTCCGCTTGCCGTCCGGACCACAGGTCCACTACCAACTGAGGTATGGAAGAGCTTCGTGCCGCCTTGCATGTCACGAGTATCGCCGGTTTCGGCATCGCGGTCGCCATGTTGGTGCCCGCGTTTGTGAACTTGGCTGCAGACGAGTCCTCGTGGATTGATTTCGCCTGGGCATCGACAATTACCGGATTCTGCTGGGCGTTGATCGCCACCGCCACCCGTGGCGTGCAAGTCCAGATCACGCCGCGTTTCGGGATTATCCTTGTAAACATGCTGTGGTGGGTCGTGCCGATGACATCGGTGGCGCCGCTGATGGTCGGGCCAACTCAACTTGGATATATCGACGCCGCCTTTGAGACTGTATCGGGGTTTACCACGACGGGTTCGACGGTTCTGATCGGGCTGGACGGCTATGATCCCGGTACGCTGATCTGGCGTTCGTTGATCCAGTGGTTTGGTGGCACGGGGATGTTGTCGCTTGGCCTGATCGTGTTGCCGTTTCTTAAGGTCGGCGGTTTGCAGCTGTTTCGCCTTGAAAGCTCTGACCGCTCTGAAAAGGTCCTGCCGCGGTTCGCGACGATTGTGAGATCGATCATTGCCGTCTATGTTCTTTTGACCGTGCTTTGCGGACTTGGATACGTACTGAGCGGCATGAGCGTTTTCGATGCCGTCAATCACGCGATGACGACCCTGTCGACCGGTGGCTTTTCCACCCATGATCAATCGATGGGCTTTTTCGAGAACAACAGCACCCTTTGGGTGGGGTCTGTTTTCATGATCCTCGGAGGGCTGCCGTTCACCTTGTTCGTGACAGTCCTGTACTTGCGCCAGAAACCTAGGCCCGATCCGCAGATTCGCTGGTTTTTGGGAATCATCGCGGGAGCGGTGTTCATGCTGCTGGTCAGCCGGATCGGATCCGGTGTCGGTTCATCCCGCAGCGTGGCCGAGGATTTTTTCGACGTAATCTCTGTCATCACGACCACAGGCTTCGCTGCTGGAGACTACACGACCTGGGGCAGCCTGGCCGTGCCGTTGTTTTTTATACTGACCTTCTTTGGCGGATGCGCAGGTTCGACGGCGGGCGGGCTCAAGATTTACCGGCTGATCGTGCTTACCCAGATGGTCCGCGTCGCTTTGCGTGAAATTGTGCATCCACACGGCGTTTTTCCCATGCGTTACGGGCGCAAGCAGGTTGATCCCGCCATCTTCCGCTCTGCGCTGGTCATGAGCGTGTCGTTTGCCGGTATCCTGGCAGTTTGCACCCTGATTCTGGGATCGCAGGGCAATGACCTGATAACCTCGCTTTCGGGCGCGGTGACTGCGCTGGCGAATGTTGGTCCCGGGCTCGGCAGCGTCATCGGTCCGGCGGGCACGTTCACAAACGTGCCGGATGCGTCGAAGATCACGTTGGCCGCCGCAATGATCGCAGGGCGGTTGGAAATCATGGTGGTCCTTGCGCTGTTGCTGCCGGCGATGTGGCGCTGACATCGGACCGCGGGACTGCCAAGAACCACGTTTTTGACTGCCGCATTGACATTCCACCCATCGCCCCCACATGGTCCCGCGCCACTGCAAGAGACCTGAGTCGGAAGGAAGTTCATGCCAGTTGTCGTTGTCGAGTCCCCAGCTAAAGCTAAGACAATCAACAAGTATTTGGGGAATGACTTCACGGTCCTGGCGTCCTACGGTCATGTCCGCGACCTGCCGCCGAAAGATGGCTCGGTTGATACCGAGCATGATTTCGAGATGAAATGGGAAGTGGCGAACGACAGCAAGAAGCACGTCAAAGCAATCGTCGATGCGCTGAAGGACGACAACGAACTGATCCTCGCGACCGACCCTGATCGCGAGGGGGAGGCGATCAGCTGGCATCTGGAAGAAACGCTGGCCGCCCGCAAGGCGATCAAGAAAGACACCAAGGTCAGCCGGGTCGTGTTCAACGCGATCACCAAATCCGCCGTCACCGAAGCGATGAAGAACCCGCGTCAGGTGGACCGGCCGCTGGTCGAAGCCTACCTCGCGCGCCGCGCGCTGGATTACCTGGTCGGGTTCAACCTGTCGCCGGTGCTGTGGCGCAAGCTGCCGGGCGCGAAATCGGCGGGCCGTGTGCAATCGGTCTGTCTTCGCCTGATCGTCGAGCGCGAGATGGAGATCGAGGCGTTCAAGGCGCAGGAATACTGGACCGTCAAGGCGGTGCTGACTACACCGCGCGGGCAGGAATTACGAGGCGCGGCTGACCGTTCTTGGCGGGCAAGAAGCTTGAAAAGTTCGACATCGAGAACGCGACCCAGGCCGAACTGGCCGTGCAGGCGGTCACCAGCCGCGACCTGACCGTGAAATCGGTCGAGGCGAAACCGGCCAGCCGGAACCCGTCCGCCCCGTTCATGACCTCGACCCTGCAACAGGAAGCCAGCCGCAAGTTCGGCTTCGGCGCCCGCCAGACGATGAGCAATGCTCAAAGGCTCTACGAGGCAGGATACATCACCTATATGCGGACCGACGGCATCGACATGGCGCCAGAGGCAGTGATGGCCGCGCGAGACGCGATCAAGGATCGCTACGGGGCCGATTATTTGCCCGACAGCCCGCGCATGTACAAGAACAAGGCCAAGAACGCGCAGGAAGCCCACGAATGTATCCGCCCGACGGAGATGACGTTGTCGCCGGACAAGCTGAAGGTATCAGACGGTGATCAGCGCAAGCTTTACGATCTGATCTGGAAGCGCACGATTGCCAGCCAGATGGCCGCCGCTCGGATGGAACGCACGACCGTCGACGTCGCCAGCCGCGACGAGCAGATCGAACTGCGCGCCACAGGGCAAGTGATGTTGTTCGACGGATTCATGAAGGTCTACGAAGAAGGCCGCGACGATGCCGTTGTCGATGACGACGACAAGCGCCTGCCTCAAATTTCGGAAGGTGAGCCGGCGGCGAAGAAATCGGTCGAGCCCGAGCAGCATTTCACCCAGCCGCCTCCGCGCTATACCGAGGCGTCTTTGGTCAAGCGGATGGAGGAGTTGGGGATCGGTCGTCCCTCCACCTATGCCTCGATCGTTACCACGATCCAGGACCGCGAATATGTGACCAAGGACAAGAACCGGCTGATCCCGTCGGACAAGGGGCGGTTGGTCACGATCTTCCTTACCAACTATTTCCGGCAGTATGTCGGCTACGACTTCACTGCCGATCTTGAAAACCAGTTGGACGAGGTTTCCGCTGGTGAGCGGGACTACAAGGACCTTCTGGGTAGGTTCTGGCGCGATTTCTCGGCCGCTATCGCCGAGACTGCCGATCTTCGAATCGGCGAGGTTCTGGACAAGATTGATGAGGTGTTGGAGCCGCATATCTTCCCGCCGAAAGAAGATGGCAGCAATCCCCGCGCCTGCCCTAATTGCGGCGAGGGGCGGTTAAGCCTCAAGACCGCGCGTTCCGGCGGCGCTTTCATCGGCTGTTCGAACTATCCCGAATGCCGGTTTACCCGACCATTGACTGCGCCAAACGGCGACGATGCCGGAATGGTCGATGGCAAGGTTCTGGGTGAGGATCAAGGCGACGATATCAGCCTGCGCAATGGTCGCTTTGGCCCTTATGTGCAGCGCGGCGAGGCGACCGAAGAGGTTCCGAAGCCGCCGCGCGCCAGTCTGCCGAAGGGCTGGGATGCCGCGGAAGTGGATCTTGAGAAGGCGTTGATGTTGCTGAACCTGCCGCGCGAAATCGGCAAGCATCCCGAGGATGGCGAGATCGTCGAAGCCGGAATCGGGCGCTATGGGCCCTATGTCAAGCATGGCCGGGTTTACGCGAACCTACCCGAAGTCGACGATGTGTTCACCATCGGGATGAACCGTGCGGTCGAGGAACTTGCCAAGAAAGCCAGCCGTGGCCGTGGCGGCCGCGAGGCTGCGAAAGCGCTGAAGGAATTGGGCGAGCATCCCGATGGCGGACCGATTGCGGTGATGGATGGGCGCTATGGGCCCTATGTCAAATGGGCCAAGGTCAATGCGACCCTGCCCAAGGGGACCGAGCCTGCGGACATGACGCTGGAGGCGGCCATTGCGCTGATCGCCGAGAAGTCCGGAAAGAAAGGTGGCAAGAAAGCCGCCCCGAAGAAGGCCGCCGCGAAAAAACCTGCCGCTAGGAAGCCGGCAGTCAAGAAGGTCGCCGGCAAAAAAACCGGCTGACGCGGCGGCGGCACCGCATCGAGGTCGCAGTGCTGCGGTGCAGAGATTGACTTGACCAACGGCGTTGGCCAAAACACGTGACAACTGTGTATGGATGGGAGAATTCCATGAAAAAGGTATACGGCACGGCCTCGGATGCCCTGCACGGCCTCTTGCATGACGGCATGCTGATTGCAGCGGGCGGCTTTGGTCTGTGCGGCATTCCGGAGTTACTGTTGCAGGCGATCAAGGAAGCCGGGACCAAGGACATGACCTTCGCCTCGAACAACGCGGGCGTCGATGATTTCGGCATCGGCATCTTGTTGCAGACCAAGCAGGTCAGGAAGATGATTTCGTCCTATGTGGGCGAGAATGCCGAATTCATGCGCCAGTACCTCTCGGGCGAGCTGGAATTGGAGTTCAATCCGCAGGGCACTTTGGCCGAACGGATGCGGGCCGGAGGCTGCGGCATCCCCGGCTTTTACACCAAGACCGGTGTCGGCACGGTGATTGCCGAAGGCAAGGAGCACAAGGATTTCGACGGCCAGACCTATATTCTGGAACGAGGGATCGTGGCGGACCTGTCGATCGTCAAGGCATGGAAGGCCGACGAGACCGGCAACCTCGTGTTCCGCAAGACAGCGCGCAACTTCAACCCGCCGGCAGCGATGTGCGGCAAGGTCTGCGTGGCTGAGGTTGAGGAAATCGTGCCCGCTGGCAGTCTGGACCCCGACAACATCCACCTGCCCGGCATCTATGTGCACCGCCTGATACAGGGCGAGCACGAAAAGCGGATTGAACAGCGCACAGTGAGGGCAGCATAATGGCTTGGGACCGCAATCAGATGGCCGAACGCGCAGCCAAAGAACTTGAAGACGGAATGTATGTGAACCTTGGCATTGGCATTCCTACTCTGGTCAGCAACTACATCCCCCAGGGGGTGCATGTGACGCTGCAATCGGAAAACGGCATGCTGGGCATGGGTCCGTTCCCGACGGACGATGCGGTCGATCCTGATCTGATCAACGCCGGAAAGCAGACAATCACGCAATTGCCGCACACCTCTTATTTCGACAGCGCTACCAGCTTTGGGATGATCCGCGGCGGCAAGATCGCGATGGCAATTCTGGGTGCGATGGAAGTCAGCGAGCATGGCGATCTGGCAAACTGGATGATCCCCGGCAAGCTGGTCAAGGGCATGGGTGGTGCGATGGATCTGGTGGCCGGTGTCGGCCGGGTGGTCGTGGTGATGGATCACACTTCGAAACACGGCGAGTCGAAGGTGCTGAAGCAATGCACCCTACCGCTGACCGGCAAAGGTGTCGTGGACCGGATCATCACCAATCTCGGTGTAATGGATGTAACCCACAAGGGTTTGCATATCGTGGAACTCGCCGATGGCGTGACGCGCGAGCAGATGATCGAAGCTACCGAGGCCACACTGGTCTGACCCGGCTTATGAAGTTGCAGGCAAAGGGGCGGCCAGAAACGAGCCGCTCCCGTTCACGCGCGCATCAGGACTGTCGCTGAAACCGAAACATCTTCATAATCCTGCCCAAATCTGTCGCTAGATGCGCAGGCAATGACAATGAGCAGCCTCGACCCGATCCCCCGACCCTTGCCCAGTAGCGCTAGCCGCCGCTGGCGGGATGTCGCATTGCTGGGCGGGTTGTTCATTCTGGTTCTGGCGGGACTGATCGGTCTGGCAGCCGCGACCGGGTGGCAAGAGACTATGGCGCAGCTTGCGTAAACTCAGCGGGGGCCAGTTCGTGGTTCTCCTGGCGCTCAGTCTTTTGAACTACGCGTTCCGCGGGCTGCGCTGGCATATCTTCTCACGCAAGCTGGGGCTCGCAACGGGGTTTCGTTCAGAACTTGCGTCACTATCTCGGCGGCTTCGCGATGTCGGTCACACCGGGCCGGGTGGGCGAGCTTGGTGCGGATGCGCTGGCTGAGCCGCGAAACCGGCTGGGCGTTTGAGCGCACAGCACCTCTGGTGCTGGCGGACCGCGCGTCGGACCTGGCAGCGATGGGGATCATCCTTGCGCTAGACGATTGCTTTTTCGACAACGGGCATCGGCGGGGCGCTTCCGGTAGCAGCGTCTTGCGCTGGCGGCGGCCTTCATCGCAACACGCCCCCGTCTGCTGGTCTGGGTCGCGGGCGCAGGCTATCGGATCGTCGGGCGTTGGCCGCGGATTTTCGCACGGGTTCGAACCGCCGCGCGGTCGCTGTCGCGGTTCTCCAGCCCGTGGGTGCTCGGGTTGGCCGCATTCGTCGGCGCTTTGGGGTGGTTTGCGGAAGGGTACGCGTTTCATCTGTTGCTGGTCTGGCTGGGGGCCGATATCGGACTAGCCAAGGCGGTCGCGATCTTCATCTTCGCGACGCTGGCAGGCGGGCTGACCGGCGCGCCCGGCGGTGTCGGCGGCGCCGAGGCCGCAATGGTGGCGCTTCTGGTGCTTGAAGGCGTGCCAATGGAGGTTAGTGTGCCCGCAACCGCGATTATTCGCGTGACGACACTGTGGTTCGCAATTGCCATCGGACTGATCGTCTTTCCGATCGCAGAACGTTATTCGATGAAGGGTAAAGATGCGCTGGAAGAAAACTGAATACACCGGCTGGGGTCGTGCGTTGCACGCGAGTGCCGAGATCGCCCGACCAGAGCGGCTTTCAGTGCTGAGGGCCATATTGGCCGAGGCCCCTGCCCCCGCCATCGGACGGTTGCGCAGCTACGGCGATGCCGCATTGAACGACGGCGGGCGCGTGATTGATATGACTCGGCTGGACCGGATGATCGGGTTTGACGCGACGTCTCTGGGGTGGTCGAGGTCGAAGCTGGCGCGATGATTGGCGATCTGGGGCGGGTCTTTGCGGCGCGCGGCTGGATCCCGCCGGTCATGCCCGGAACCGGCTTTGCAACCGTCGGCGGCTGCATTGCAAATGATGTGCATGGCAAGAACCACCATGTCGTCGGTTCATTCGGCCAACACGTGGCCGAGATCACGCTGGTGCAGGGCGACAAGATGCGCAAAGTGACGCCCGACAAGACGACGGACCTGTTCAAGGCGACGGTAGGTGGCCTCGGCCAGACCGGAGCGATCGCGAGTGCCAAGATCCAGTTGATGCCCTGCAAAGGCGATATGATGGTGCTGACCGAGCGCCGCGTCGATGGTTGGGATGAATTCCTGTCGGTGCTCGATGACTTCTCGCGCCGATTACAATGTCGGCTGGATCGACGCGACCGCCAAGGGCGCGAACCTCGGCCGCGGAATTCTGGAGGAAGGCGAGATCACATCCGGCGTATCGCCGACCAAGGGCAAGGCCCGCGAGGTGCCGTTCAACGCGCCACACTGGGCGCTATCGGCACCGGTCGTGAGGATGTTCAACGAGTTCTATTTTCGTCGCGTTCCGGCCGGTGGGCGGACAACGGTCAAGCCGATCAGCGCGCCATTCTTTCCGCTTGATGCAATCCACAACTGGAACCGACTATACGGCAAGCGTGGCTTCCACCAGTTCCAATGCGTGGTTCCAGTGGATCAAGCCCCGGCCTTACGCCAGATGTTGGAAATGATCGCGAATTCTGGGCTGGCCTCGCCCTTGGCAGTGCTGAAACGCATGGGTGCAGGGCGAGCTGGGTATATGTCTTTCCCGATGGAAGGCTACACGCTGGCTGTCGATTTCCCCAACCGCAGCGGCGCGCGTGTGTTGATCGGCAATCTGGAGCGGATGGCGGAAGATGTTGGCGGCCGGATTTACTTTGCCAAGGACGCGCTTATGGCACCCGACCGGGTGAGCGCGATGTATCCTGAACATGGGGCATGGCTGAAGGCCGCGACCAAGGCCGACCCCGATGGTGCGATGATCACCGATCTGGTGCGGCGCCTGAACCTGAGGAACACGAAATGAGCGAAAGCTGGATCATTCTGGGCGCCACATCCTCAATGGCGCGGACCTTTGCCCGCGCGGTTGCGGGACGCGGCGATGCGGTCTTTCTGGCCGGACGAGATGCGGACGATCTGAAAGCCACCGCGCAGGATTGCGCGCTGCGCGGCGCAAAACTGGCCGAGGTGCTGACCTTTGACGCGCGTAGGCCCGAAGGCTTCGCAGCACTAATCGAACGACTGGAACAGCAGGAGGGTCAGATCAATGCCGCTGTCTTTGTCGGCTCGATGCCTGACCAATCCGCCATCGACGCCGATCCCGGGCTGATCGACGGAACCGTGACCGACAATTTCACGGGACCGGCTCGGGTCTTGCAGATGCTTGCCCCGGTGATGGAGGCGCGCGGCGGCGGCACGGTCGTGGGTGTCGGATCGGTCGCGGGCGACCGCGGCCGGATCGGCAACTATGTTTACGGGGCCGCAAAGGCGGGATTTCACACTTATCTTTCCGGCCTGCGCAACCGCCTGACGCGGTCGGGCGGGCATGTAGTGACCGTGAAGCCGGGTTTCGTGGATACAGCCATGACCTGGGGGATCGAGGGCATGTTCCTTGTCGCTGCCGCCCGAAAAGGTGGTCGAGGATATTCTGAAGGCGGTCGCCAAGAAACGAAACGTGATCTACACGCCGTTCTTCTGGCGCTACATCATGCTGATCATCCGCTCGATCCCGGAACCGATTTTCAAGAAGATGTCGATCTGAGGACTTTTCGGCCTTACCCAGAGGCATCGCGTAGCGGAATACGCGTTCGAGAGATAGCGAAAGGCAGCGTGTTCCGATTCAGGTTCTTGCAAAAACGCCATAGGACTTTTTCGAACGACTGAACGATCCGGCCAAATGGCGTGAACTGTCAGAATCCGAACCAGTCCTGCCACAGCCCGGCCGCGTAGAACATGATCGACAGGTCAGCATCAGCAGGCCCAACCCGCGCTTGTCGCGCATCGCGAAAACGATCGGGTCATGGTCCTGCTTGCCGAAATAGCCCAGCCGGACCATCCGGATCAGCCAGGCGGCCATCGGAATAAGCGCCAGCCACAGCATCCATCGCGCGGATACAGCATCTGCGCTTGTTCGGTGAATGTAGTAGGCGACGAAAGTCAGCAGCGCCGCCACGGCGCCTAAGCCCCGCCACGTTCAGCAGATCGCCGCGATCGAACGGCCGTAGCCACGGCCGGGCAACCGTTCGTCATTGGCGGCCAGCGTCAGCTCTGTCAGCCGCTTGACACAGCCCAACGTGACGAAGATCGGGAAAATGAAGACAGCATGAAACCGGTGACGACGACTCGTCCAGCCGCGGCCCCGCCGCCGACGCGCAATGTATAAAGTGCGGCCAGCGTCGCGATATCGATCCAGCGCATCCGCTTGAGCCGCAGCGAGTAGGCCAGCGACAGCAGCATGTAGACGATTACCACCAGCAAGGAAAACGGCCCAAGCAGCACGCCCAGCCCCAAAGCGACAGCGCCCAGCAGCAGACTGGTGATCATTCCGACCTATGTATCGGCACCGCACCACTGGCAAAGGGGCGCAGATGCTTCGTTGCGTGCAGCCTGTCCGCTTCGAGGTCGAGCAAGATCGTTGACGATATAGATGGCCGAGACGCCGCGGCGGAGAAAGGCCGCCATGCCCAAAAGGACCAAGCGACAGCGTGGCAAGCGAGAAGTCATGCGCCGCCAGCATCGGCAGCAGCAAGAGCACGATTCTTGACCCATTGATGCGGCCGCAACGCGCGGATCAGGTCGCGCATCATCCAACCGCCGGGATAGGTCGTGGCCGATTTGCCGATCCGGGCCAGCGATTGTTCGATCGCCCGGCTGATCACCGACGATCAGCGCGTTTTCCGACTTCTCCCATATCGCGCAGTCGATCTTACTTCATTGCCTGCATAGTCAAAACCGCCTTCGCCGAATGCCGCGACGAGGGCGTCGGCTTTGGCGGCGCCTTTCAGGTTGGTCTGGCCGTCCGAGGCGAAAATGCGGCATGACAGTCCGTGATCCGCCGCGAGGCGCTGCACGAGGTTCTCGTCCGATGCAGAGGCCAGCACGACCTCTCGCCCTGCCGCCAAGGCAGGCGTTAGCCAGCTGCTTTATGTCGGGGTTCGTCGGCAGAAGATCGGTGCGCAGTTCGGCGATCCCGGCAAGTTCGTGTTTAGATGCGCAGGCGGGACAGGTTGAGAATGCTGATTTTAAGGACGCGAAGGGGATCCTTGCCGAGCCCGGCCCAGAAACACTCAAATAACATGTCGGTTTTCAGGAATGTGCCATCGACATCCAGCACAAGCGGTTTCACGTCAGCCATCGTTCCTCGCCTGGCGGACAGAGAAGACGCAACCGTCTGACAATAGCTGCGGCGGCGTCAGGCAGAGGCCGCGCGCAACTGACCACGCGGCCAAGACTCTTGGGCACATAGGCGCGGGTTTCGGCGTATGGCGGCACACCTTCGTGCTTCTTGATCGCATTCTCTCCGGCATTGTAGCTGGCCAGCACCATCACCGGGTCGCCCCCGAACTCTTTCATCAGCCAGTCCAGATACGCCACGCCGCCGCGGATGTTGTCGGCGGCGATCTTGGTATCGCTCGACGCCGAAACGTTCGGCGGTGGCGGGCATCAGCTGCATCAGGCCGGTGGCACCGGCACTGCTGACCGCAGTGGTGCGACCGCCGGATTCGATGCCGATGACAGCCAGAACCAGCGCCGGAGAGACCCGGGTGCCGATCGTCGCCTTAAGGATGTCCGTGCCGTGCTTGTCGGCGATCTTCTGCAGGTCCTGCAGACGAGGAGTCGGCACGCCTTTACCTTCTGGGCCGTTGGTAAGCTTGTTGACCGCATCATCCAGCCGACCGGGGCTGGCATCGACCAGTTGCGGCGATACGGCAGCCCAGTACCAGTCATAGTCACCGGCATAAGGCACCGCCGGTCCGGGAATTGGCTGATCTGGGCGGGAGGGCAGCGCAAACCGGTAGGGTTCTGACATTCGGGTCAATCTGGACGGTTATACGTTTTCGGCCGTGGACGTGGGAACCTTGACGCGCTTGAACGTGAAATCAACAAAAGACGCGGTGCTTCTCACCCCACGTTACGGTCGCCAGACAAATACTGACCGTTGTCATCAATTTCAAAAAGCGCCGCTTCATGCGGTTCTACTCTGCCTCAGTGACTTCGTTAACTAAGTCTTTCGCAAAAATAAGTACTGTTAGCCAGTTATTGTTGTTTTTGATTCAGGGAAAATACCGAATATGGGCTGTTTTTGCGCCAATACCCCGCGCCAATAGACCGCCGTAGAAATCCGGATTAAGAAGACTTTATAAATTTTTGTTTTGTTTTCTTTCAATGACTTAACCTTGTTTTTATGACTTTCTTACTTGGCGCCAAAATTGTACGAAGCGCGCCCAACTGTTGCCCCAATCAGACGGCCATATAAGCCCATGCCAAGACGGAAAGCGGGTCAAACAAGACAAGACCTGATCTGACCCGCCAAGGTGAAATGGAAATGACAACGAAACTTTGGAGGGACAACAATATGAAACTGTTCAAACTTGCACAGAACTTCAAGCGCGACGAAGACGGCGCTGTAACTGTTGACTGGGTCGTGTTGACCGCAGCAATCGTGGGCCTCGGCATCGCCGTTCTGGCTTCGGTTTCCGGCGGCACCAAGGACCTGGCCGGCAAGATCAGCTCGAACCTGTCCGCGATGGAAGTCACGACCTACTAATTCGCTGACCGCGAAACTCAACCCAAATCGGAGAACTGACATGAAACTTTTCAAACTTGCACAAAACTTCAAGCGCGACGAAGACGGCGCTGTAACTGTTGACTGGGTCGTGCTGACCGCAGCGATCGTGGGCCTCGGCATCGCCGTTCTGGCTTCGGTCTCTGGCGGCACCAAGGACCTGGCCGGCAAGATCAGCTCGAACCTCGCCGCGATGGAAGTCACCACATACTAATAGCGGACGAGAGTCGTGAAGGGCCGCACCTCTCGGGGTGCGGCCTTTCCCTTTACTATCACTTCGAATTCAGCAGGATTGTTTCGTATAGGTGAACCTGCTGTTTTCAAATTAGCTAAGTACCTTCATGATTTTGCCCAATTCGGCACCGATAATGAGAATGTGAATAGCCTGACGGCAAACCCGACCTTCTGGGGCAAGGTTGAAACGAAACTGGAGGAAAGACTAATGCGAGAACTGCTTGCACAATTTATAAGCCGAAGAGAATGGCGCAGTGACAGTCGATTGGGTTGTTCTGACCGCAGCAATTGTCGGACTTGGCATCGCGGTGATCACTACCGTTCCCGCGGCGCGCTCGATCATTCGGCCGGTATCGGCGCGTACCTTGAAGCCCAGGACGTAGAGTACCTACTGAACTAGCTCGATCGCCCGCATCAGCGTGGCGAAGAACGTTGGGATAATTCTAAAGAACCACCTTTGTTCATTCTTCCGCCCCAATTCGCAACTATGCTGGATGATGGAAGTGAATTGGGTTCCGTCGGACGATAATGCCGAGTTCGGCACCAGGTTGGAAAGGGCAGATCATGCGTCTGGTATTCGGATTGGTCATGGTTTTGGGCATGGGATTGGCCGGGTTTGGCCGTTTCATGGCCAAAGACTATATTAACGCCTACCAGGCGGAACTGGCCTCGGAACGTGCGGCCCGTGCACTGATCGTGCCGACGGTCGATGTTTTCGTCTCGACCCGCACATTGCGCTATGGCGAGAAGCTGCGGCCCGAAGATGTGCGTGTCGTAAAATGGCCCGAAAACGCGATCCCGGCCGGCGCTTTCCAGAAGAAAGAGGCGTTGTTCTCTCAAGGTGAAAACGACGACAATCTGCGCACCGTCATTCGCGCCATGGAAAAGGACGAGGCGGTCATGGCAATCAAGGTCACCGCACCGGGCGAGGATGCTGGTGTGTCTTCTCGGCTGTCCAAAGGCATGCGCGCCTTTGCCATCAAGGTCGATGTGGCTTCCGGTGTGTCGGGCTTCCTACGCCCGGGCGACAAGGTCGACGTCTACTGGACGGGCCAGAACTACAATCCGAATGGCGACAATGGTGGTGCCGATCTGACGAAATTGATCGAAACCAACGTCAAGTTGCTTGCCGTCGACCAGATTGCCGACGAAGATCGCAACAATCCGACAATCGCGCGCACCGTGACAGTCGAAGCGACGCCGTTACAGGTGGCCGGTCTGGCCCAGGCTCAGGCAACCGGACGTCTTGCTTTGTCGCTGGTTGGTGCCGAAGACAACGACGAGATCGACAGCGTCGAGGTTGACGCCCGCATCCTTCTTGGGCGCGAAGAGCGCCAGGTCGTTCAGACGCAGCGCCAAAAAGTCTGCTCGGTCCGCACACGTAAAGGTTCTGAGATCATCGAAACGCCCTATCGATTGCGTCGAATAGACCGCCATGCGATTTTCGGTTTCCGGACTGGCCTGCAACATCTTGAGTGCAGGCCGGTTTTTTTCCTAGATATGGGCTTGTGTTGCCACTTATCCACATAAACTACCGGTCGCCAACCGATTGATTCTTGCAATAAAAGCGGAATTCACGCATCTTCCTCCAAAATCGGGCGTTGAAATGACCCGAAACGAGGCGTGATCGGAGAGGCAGGTCACATGAAAATTGACAAATTCCTTAAGGCGGCTCTGTTGGGCTTTTCCCTTACAGTTGCAACTGCGCCCATGGGCACGGCGGAAACGCTGCGCATCATGAACGGCGAGACATCAAGCGCACTTGAGCGTGCCAATGAACCGCGCGGTGGTGGTCGAAGCCGATCAGCCCTTCGCAGAACTTTCGATTGCAAATCCAGGCATCGCCGACATCTCAACATTGTCGGATCGCACCATATATGTGCTGGGCAAGGCACCGGGGCGCACCACGTTGACCCTATTGGGTCCGGATGGCCGCCTGATCACCAATGTCGAGGTGCATGTCACCCCCGACATCGCGGAGTTCAAGGAACGGCTGCGGCAAATCCTGCCAAACGAACCTATCGAGGTTCGCACCGCCAATGACGGCATCGTGCTGTCGGGCGTCGTGTCATCTATCACCAAGCTTGATCGCGCACTGGATCTCGCGAATCGCTATGCACCGGACCGGGTGTCTAACCTGATGATGGTTGGCGGCACGCAGCAAGTGATGCTGAAAGTCCGGTTTGCGGAAATGCAGCGTTCCGTGTCGAAAAGCCTGTCCTCGAGCCTCGGTGCGTCTGGAACGCTTGGTGGCGGCGATGTCGGCTTTGCCGGTGGTAACGGATTGTTCGCTGATGGCGGCAATCTGAACGCAGCACTGGACGGCAATCCGAACACCAGCGCGGTCTCATCCACAGAGGCGACCGGGCGCTATATCTTTGGTTTCAGCGCCGGCGGCCTTGAACTGGCGCTGGCCCTGGAAGCTCTTGAAAGCACAGGCGTTGTTCGCACCTTGGCAGAACCGAACCTGACGGCTCTTTCAGGCCAGGAGGCCAAGTTTCTGGCCGGCGGCGAATACCCGATCCCGGTCGTTGACCCGGATGGCGGCGTATTTCGGTCGAGTATAAACCTTTCGGGGTCGAGTTGAACTTCACACCGCGCGTTGTGGACGGCGACGTCATTAACCTGCAGTTGACCGCGGCCGTATCCGGCATCGACAGCAGCGATCTCTTTCCAGAATGACGGCTTCGCGATCAATTCGTTCAAGCGGCGCGAAACCTCGACCACGATCGAGATGCGAGATGGCGAAAGCTTTGCGATTGCGGGCCTCTTGCAGGACGACTTTCAGGATCTGAACGGCCAGGTTCCATGGTTGGGCGATATTCCGATCCTTGGGGCCCTTTTCCGCAGCGCCGACTATCAGCGTGCGCAATCCGAACTTGTGATCATCGTCACGCCTCATCTTGTGACGCCGACGCGCGGCGAGGCCTTATCTCTTCCGACCGACCGTATCCGCCCGCCGACGGAAGCCGAACTGTTCCTTTTCGGCAAAACGACCGGGAGCAATCGCCCCAGAACCGGCGCAGCCGGGGAAGTTGCAAAACAGGACTTTGGCGGGTCCTATGGCTACGTGATGGAGTGATTGACATGCTGAGGCACAGAAAAACACTACTGGCAGCGGCGAGCATACTTACCCTGACCGCCTGCTCGGACGCCACCGTCTTCCAAAGCTGGAATAAAGAGGCCGGATCGCAGATCGACGAAGGCGGGTTCGGCAATCCCACGATGAACAATACGCTTGTCCAGAACGGCGAGCGCAGCTATCTGGTCAATCTTAATCAGCGTTTCACCAATGACGTGCCGACGATGATCAATTTCGCGTTCGACAGCACCGCGATCGACGCCGACGCCCAGGCAGTTCTGATGAAACAAGCCGACTGGATCCGTCAGTTCCCCGAAGTGCGGTTCAAGGTCTTCGGTCATACTGATCTGGTCGGTTCGGACGCCTATAACAAACGTCTGGGTCTGCGCCGCGCACAGGCAGTGGTGGCGTTCCTAGCACGCAAGGCATCAGCCGGTCGCGCCTGGAAGCGGTGGTCTCGTTCGGTGAGACACAGCCGCTAATCGCGACATCCGACCGCGAACGCCGCAATCGGCGTACGGTAACAGAGGTTTCGGGCTTCGTAAGAAACCACCCGACCCTGTTGCATGGCAAGTATGCAGCCGTGATCTTCCGCGAGTATGTCCGGAGCGCGGCGAGCGCCAAGTCACGGGTCAATCTGAACTGGCAGACACCGGCGGCGGTTAACAATCAACCTGAAGTCGACACACCGTCGCAAAAAACCGAACTGTTACGGCTTTTTGGCCCCAATCTTGCCCATTTTCCCGTTCAGTTTCACTTCAAGGGACAAATGCGCGGCCATCGTGAGTCGCGCATTCGACCCGCCGGCCCAGACCCGATTGCGAAGCATAGGTGTCCGGAACCGGTATGAGTGAAACAGGAAGGACGTGACGCAATGACGAGTAGTGTAGCATTGCAGCCAGAACCCGCACCGATCGTGGCTTGCACGATTTCCCGGGATGTCCAGAATTTCGATCTGCTGATCGAGGATATGGAAGCGGAACTCGGGGAAAGTTGGGGCGACCTGTCGTTCGAAGACGCACGGGTTTTCTTCGGCCAACCAGACGCCGCGGATCTGGAATTCGTCGCAATCGCGATGAACGACGAAGATGAAGACAAGATCGCCCTGATCGCCGACATCATCAAGACAGCAAATGCGAATGACGTGAAAGTCATTGTTATTGCAGAAGAAGTCAGCCCAATAGCGCTCCACCAGTTGTTGAAGATGGGCGCCGAGGAATTCGTGCCCTACCCGCTTCCCGAAGGCGCCCTGCATGACGCAATCGAGCGCCTTCGTGCGCCTGCGCCCCAGCGCGTCGACCCGGCAATCGATGCAACCGCAACCAAGATCAAAGCAACCGGCGACCGCGATGCGGTTGTCCTTGCCGTCCATGGCTTGGCTGGCGGCGTCGGCTCTTCGACCTTCGCGGTGAACCTTGCTTGGGAACTCGCCACCATAGACAAGAAGAATCCGCCCCGCGTCTGCCTGATGGATCTCGATCTTCAGGGCGGCTCAGTCGCAACCTTCCTGGACTTGCCGCGCCGCGAATCGGTTTACGAATTGCTGTCAGACACGTCCACGATGGACAATGACAGCTTCATGCAGGCGCTTCTGACCTTCAACGAACGCATGCAAGTGCTGACAGCCCCGGCAGAGATGCTGCCGTTGGACATCATCAATTCTCAGGATGTCGAACGCATCCTGGAAGCGGCTCGCACCAATTTCGACTATGTCGTCATCGACATGCCCTCGACCGTGGTTCAGTGGACCGAAACGGTTTTGCATGCGGCGCACGTCTATTTCGCGCCGCTTGGAGCTGGATATGCGGTCCGCGCAAAATGCGCTTAGGATGATCCGGGCGCTCAAATCCGAAGAGTTGCCGTTTGAAAAACTGCGCTATGTGCTGAACCGGTCGCCCAAATTCACCGACCTCGCTGGCAAGAGCCGGGTCAAGCGGCTCGCAGAAAGTCTGGACATCAAGATCGAAGTCATGATGCCCGATGGCGGCAAGGCCGTGCACGATGCCTGCGATCAGGGCATACCGCTGTCCGAGGCCGCCATCAAGAACCCGCTTCGCAAGGAGATCGCGAAACTTGCGGCATCCGTACATGAACTCAACCTGTCTGTCGCCGAGGGCGCCTGATCCTGGGGGAAAGTCCTGAATGTTTTCTCGTTACAAAAAACCCGAGCAGTCCAAGCCGCAACTGGTAGAGGTGGCCAAGTCGACACCCGAGGCTGGCGACGCTCCGAAGTCCAAATCCAGCGTCAAGCGCAAACCTGCGCCTGTCTCGGCACAGGTCGTGCCGATGGACAAGGAAAAGAAGCGTAAGGAACGGCTGGGCGAGATCAAGGTCGAGCTACACAAGCGGCTTCTGGACAACCTGAACCTCGGCGCGCTGGAAACCGCCACCGAGAATCCGATCTGCGGTCAGAGATTTCGGCGATCGCCGGCGAAGCGCTTGAAGACATGGCGATCGTGCTGAACCGTGAGGAACGCGCGGCGCTGAATCAGGATCTGTTCGACGAGGTTACCGGCCTCGGCCCCCTGGAAACGCTGCTGAAAGACGACAGCGTCAACGATATTCTGGTCAACGGCCCGCAGCAGATCTTCGTGGAACGTGCCGGCAAGCTGCAACTGACTGATGTCACGTTCAAGGACGAACGCCATCTGTCTGCGGATCATCGACAAGATCGTGTCCGCCGTGGGTCGCCGGGTGGATGAAAGTCCAACCCTTACGTTGACGCTCGTCTGGCCGATGGCTCGCGTTTCAACGCGATGGTGCCGCCGATTGCGGTGGATGGTTCGCTGGTTTCCATTCGTAAGTTCAAGAAGGAAAAGCTGGCGATTGACGATCTGGTCAAGTTCGGCGCCTTCACCGAGGAAATGGCCGCCTATCTTGCAGGCCGCTGTGGCCACCCGCCTGAACATCATCGTATCGGGCGGTACCGGTTCGGGTAAGACGACCACGCTGAACGCGCTGTCATCGTTCATCGACGATGCCGAACGCATCCTGACGATCGAGGATACGGCCGAACTTCAGCTGCAACAGACCCATGTCGGCCGGATGGAAAGCCGCCCGCCCAACGTCGAGGGCAAGGGCGCTGTTCGCAGCGCGACTGTCTGAAGAACGCCCTGCGGATGCGACCTGACCGGATCATCGTCGGCGAAACGCGCGGCGAGGAAGTTATCGACATGCTGCAAGCCATGAACACCGGCCACGATGGATCAATGACCACGATCCACGCCAACAGCGCACGTGACGGTGTGTCCCGTCTGGAAAACATGATCGCGATGGCCGGTATCGAAATGCCGATCAAGGCGGTCCGAGCCCAGATCGCATCTGCTGTGAACCTGATCGTGCAGGCCAGTCGTCTGCAGGACGGCTCGCGCCGCATGACCTCGATCACCGAGATTACCGGGCATGGAGGGCGACGTGATCTCGATGCAGGAAGTGTTCCGCTATCAGCGTGTGGGCCTGACGCCCGAAAACAAGATCATCGGTCACTTCACCGCTACCGGCGTCCGCTCGAACTTCTCTGAGCGCTTCCGGATGTGGGGTTACGACCTGCCGGCAACCATCTTTGAACCATTCAACGGGAACTGATCCGCCATGGTCATCAGCGCAGAACCACTTATCTACGGCCTGATCTTCATCGCCGTACTGGTGCTTGTCGAAGGCATCTACCTGACGGTTTTCGGCAAATCGATCAGCCTGAACAACCGCGTCAACCGGCGTCTGGAGATGCTGGAAAAGGGCGTCGGCCGAGAACAGGTTCTGGAACAACTCCGCAAGGAGATGGGCCAGCACATGAAGGCCCGCGGGATCCCGCTTTATTCAATCCTCGCCGCCCGCGCACAGAAGGCGAACATCGCCTTCTCGCCATCGCAGTTGATCGTGATGATGGTCGTGCTGGGCGTTGTGGCCTTTATCGGCCTGACCTTCGGCACCACGGCCAGCTTGCCGATCCGGCTGGTGATTGCGACGTGATGGGCATTGGCGGCGTCTTCGTCTGGGTGAACAACAAGGCCAAGAAACGCCTGTCGATGATCGAGGAACAACTGCCGGACGCAGTCGAACTGATGGTGCGATCATCTGCGCGTCGGCCATCCGTTCTCGTCTGCGCTGACCATCGTTTCGAAAGAGGTGCCGGATCCGCTGGCCTCTGAAATGGGCGTCATCTCGGACGAGGCCGCCTATGGCCGCGATGTCGGCGAGGCGCTCAAGGCGATGGCCGAGCGGCTGGACATGCAGGATTTGCGCTTTCTCGCCGTTGCCGTGACGATCCAGCAGCAATCGGGCGGTAATCTGGCCGAGATTCTGGACGGTCTGTCCAAGGTCATCCGGTCGCGGTTCAAGTTGTTCCGCCGGGTCAAAGGCGATCACGGCCGAGGCGAAATGGTCGGGCATGTTCCTGTCGATCTTCCCGATCGCCGCACTTGTCGGCATCAATGTGATCCAGCCGAACTACTATGACGACGTGAAAACTACCGCCTACTTCATCCCGGCCTGTCTGGTCGTGGCAGGCTTTCTTGTGGTGAACATCTTCGTGATGCGGTCACTTGTGAACATCAAGGTATAGGGGCAGTGGAGATGCTGGAGAATATCAAGACAGTTCCTGACAGAGCAACTTGGCCCCTTCGGCCCGCTTCTGGCGGTCGGCATTCTGGGCATGTTCCTGATCCTTCTGACCCTGCCGATCCTTCTGAAGAAGAACGTCGATCCGCTGGACAAGCTGAAGGATCAGGCGCGCGCACGCGACCAAGTCGACCGACAAGACCAAGATGCTGCGCGCCTCGTCCAAGAAGGACAAGCTGGAGAAATATTCCAACTTCCTGGAACCGCAGGACGCCGAACAGTTCTCGGCGATCAAGCTGAAGCTGCTGCAGGCCGGCTACCGCTCGAAGAACGCTGTGCGGACGTTTTACTTCATCCAGTTCGCGCTTGGCTCTTTGCTGCTGCTGGTCGGCGTTGCGATCGCGCTTTATCAGACGGCGACAGGCGATCCGACGACCAAAGATCGATTGTGCTGACGATCCTCGGGCCGGGCCTTGTGGGCTATTACCTGCCGAAATACTGGGTGACCAAGCGCCAGCAGGAACGCCAGGAGCAGATCGTCAACGGCTTCCCGGACTCGCTGGACATGATGCTGGTCTGCGTCGAGGCTGGCCAGTCGATGGACCAGTCCATCATCCGCGTGTCCAAGGAAATCCGCGCCGGTTTTCCGGCCCTGGCCGACGAATACGAGACCGTTGCGCACGAGATGAAGGCCGGCAAGGACCGGGTATCGGTGCTGCGCGACATGTCCGAACGCGCCGGTGTTGCCGGATGTCTCGAGCTTCGTCACCGTGCTGATCCAGTCGGCGACGTTTGGTACATCGGTCGCCGAGGCACTGCGGGTCTATGCCGCCGAAATGCGGGACAAACGCGTCATGCGCGCGGAAGAGAAGGCAAACACCTTGCCCACGAAGATGACACTCGCCACAATGATGCTGACCGTGCCGCCGCTTCTGATCATCCTGATCGGACCGTCGATCTACGAGATCGCTGTAACACTGGGCAACGCGAACTTCTGATGTGATGAAAAACTGGCTAGCTTTGGGTTTGGCCTTTGGGCTGATGGCCGCTTGCAGACACTGCAGGCGGCCTTCGCTCGATGCCGGACAGCCCTTACGCGCCTTCCGGTGTCAAGGCGGGCGAGGATGCGGTCGACGGCTTGATCGTCGGGCACCGGCTGATGCAGGCGGGCGAGTATGAACTGGCGCTGAAGGCCTATCTTCGCGCCGGCGGCCGAACGCGGGCGTCAATGTCGATGTGCTGTCGGCCTTCGGGTCGGCCAACCTCAAGCTTGGGCGTCTGGGCCAGGCCGAAAGATTGTTGCGCAATGCGCTGAAACAGGACGAAACCTTTGTCCCTGCCTGGAACAATCTGGGCGTCGTGCTGATGGAACAGGGCAATATCGGTGAGGCGGAGCGTGTCTTCCGCACCGCCTTTGCGCTGGACAGTGGCGAAAGTGCCGAAATTCGCGAGAATTTGCGCTTGGCTATCGCAAAACTTGAATCGTCAAGTTATGCTGAAGAAGATAACAGCACGTTCGCACTGGTGCGGCGGGGGCGAAGCGAATACGTTCTCCTGTCGACACAATAATAAGAAAGCGAACGTCCGAGCAGTAGAGGACGCAGGCAAATGCGCCACGCATTTTTTATATCGCTGTGCCTTGGCGGCGCGGTCGCCCTTTCGGCATGCAACAAGAACTCTGATGCGGATGTCGAGCGCGCAATCAAGGGCGTGAACGTCATCGACGAAAGCAACCTGAACGATGTGATGCTGGCTGCGGCCGACCCGAATGAGGCGGTCGCCTATTTCCAGCGCACTGCCGCCGACAACCCCGACCGGATCGACGTGCAGCGCGGGCTGGCCAAGTCGCTGATCCGCGCCAAGAAGCCGACCGAGGCGGTTGGTGTCTGGGCCCGGGTCAACAACCATCCCGAAGCCAACAATGACGACCGGGTGGAATACGCCGATGCGCTGATCCGCACCAGCAGCTGGGACAAGGCCGAGGCCGAACTGGACAAGGTTCCGCCGACCTACGAGACATTCAAGCGGTACCGGCTGGAGGCGATGATCGCAGACAGCAACAAGGAATGGAGCAAGTCCGACAGCTTTTACGAAACGGCCGTCGGTCTGACGACCAAGCCCTCGGCGTGTACTGAACAACTGGGGCTATTCCAAGCTGACCCGAGGCGCGTACCCCGATGCCGAAAAGCTGTTCTTCGAGGCGTTGCGCTACGATCCCAGCATGTTCACCGCAAAGAACAACATCGTTCTGGCACGCGGTGCGCAGCGCAACTATGATCTGCCGATCGTCTCAATGACCCAAATCGAGCGCGCGCAACTGCTACATACCATGGCGCTCGCCGCGATCAAGCAGGGCGACGTGACCATTGGGCGTGGATCTGCTGCAGGAAGCCGTCGACACCCATCCGCAGTATTTCGAAGCCGCCGAGCGCAGCCTGCGCGCGCTGGATCAAAACGTCTCCAACTGACGATGACGCTTAGCACCTACGCGGCGCTTTGGTTCCTGCCCTTCGCGCTGCCCATTTCAATCTGGGTGGCGTGGAATGACATGAAATTCATGAAGATCCCGAACAAGGCGGTGATGGCGCTGACGGTGGTGTTTCTGGTGATCGGTCTGATCGCCCTGCCCTTCGAAGAGTATGCTTGGCGCTGGCTGCACCTTGTTGTCGTTCTTGCCATCGGATTTGTTCTGAACATGATCGGCAGCATCGGCGCGGGCGACGCAAAGTTCGCTGCCGCTATGGCGCCGTTCGTCGCTTTGGGTGATCTGCGGATGATGCTGTTCCTGTTTGCGGCCGTACTTTTGGCGGCCGTCGCGACGCATCGTATGTTCAAAAGATCGGCTGTTTTTCGTGCCAGAACGCCGGACTGGGCGTCCTGGAGCAAATCAGATTTTCCCATGGGGCTGGCCCTTGGCGGCACCTTGATTTTCTACCTCGCCGCCGCTGCCGTCTTCGGTGCCTAGCCCTTCTCATAGAGAATAAAGAGTGGCGTCCGGTGCACTTCGGTCAGAGGCACACCCGCGTCCTCGACCGATTGCAGCACCATGCGACGCACCTCGGGGATGATCGGGCAAAGCGGCACCAGCAAATAATCGGCACTATCGAAGCCCGGCAGCCCACCATAATACCACGGCGCACCGCCCTTTAGCGGTTGTAGCGGGCCGAACAGCCAATGGCTGGAAAAGAGATCCGCCGCCAGAAGCCGCCTGCCCTGTGCAAAACCGGCCTCTTCCAGATCGCTAACGATGGTGTCGAAATAGGCTGGCAGGCCCAACTCGACCTCGCAATCGGGCAGGCTCTCGCCCTTGAAGATTACGGGTTCTCTCTCATCAAGAAGTGTGGCGTAAGAAGCGAAAGCCGTGCCGGGACCATCCAACGGCACCCGCGCGGTAACATGTGTGCCGCGCAGTGTAGTAGCGTAAAGATCTGCATGGACCCCGGATTTCGGCATCATCGGGCTGTATTGCGTAACATCAACCCAGAAGTGCCGGAACGGGCTATAGGCGAGGTTCATGAAAGATGGCGAGGCCAGCGCAAAGGCTGCCGTGGCGACCATCGTCAACGCAATCCTCAGATCCCAGCCAAAGCCGTTCCGCATCGGGGTCTCTGGCGGCATGGCCAGCAGCAGAACACCCAGAAGCAGCAGCCATTGCGGGTCATTGGCATAGTTCTGATATGTCACATAAAAGAAACCCGGAACCAGCAGCAACAGGATCAGACCGCCCACTCCCTGTTCGGCCTGCCGCAGAAAAACCACGCCCAGCACCAACACCAGAGAGCCACCGATATGGGCGGGGGCCGCCACGACCTCACTCAAGGTGCCACTGGGCGCGGCGCGAATCTCGGACCGCGCGACAGTTAGAAGATCGCCCGCATAGGCCAACCAGAACTCTACCCCGCCAGCAAGCGTAATGAGCCCCGCCACGACCAACCCGGTCAGCGCTGCCACGATCAGCGCCAATATCGACCCGCGCAGCACCAGCGCAAGCGCGACCGGTAGCGAGAACGCCGCGAAATAGGTGACCTTCAGCATAACCAATGCGGCCATTGCCACGCCAATAATCACGCCATCGACCACTGGCCGCTCAACGCCCTGATTGGGTAGAATCGACAGCGCGATGGCAACAAAGCTGATCGCCCAGGCCCAACGGTTGTAGTGCATAGAAAGCGAGATGCTGGGCTGAGCCTCTCCATGTACCAGAGCGGTGGCCAAGACCAAAACGAACAACCCGAAAAGATATGGCAGGAAGCCGGCTAACCGGGAATGGGCGACCCACCAGACCGGTAGCAAAAGTACAATAGCCACAAGGGTTTGCGCCAGAATAAATGCCATTCCGATGCCAAAACCCAGCTTAACGAAGAGCGCGATCGGAGCTGCGGCCAACGCACCGATTGGGGTCATGAAATCCACATGCGGCCACTCGCCAGACGCCATCCGGAACACGATCTCCAGCATGTGCAGTGTGTCGCCTTCGTGTTTGCCAATGTAGACGCCGCCTTTGAGCAGCGAAGCACCACATATTGCAACGATTACCGCCACAAAAAAGCCAAACAAAATTGTTGGATTGGGTCTGCTCATGACTGGCCTCTTGCATCTCTGGGACACACTACAGAGTCTGATTGGGCGGCGCAAAACCAGTTCGGCGTTTTTGGAAACGAATCCCCCCTTGGCGGTGGAAATGCAACAAGAACAAAGAGAAGAGACAGGTAGACCGATGAATATGCATGCCCCCGCCGTTCTGGCCCCGCCCGCCCCTCGCAGCATGACCGATACCGGGCTGTCGATGGTGATGATGCGCGATATCCTGCTAAAGACCATGTTCCGCCAAAACTTGGAACAAGTGACCGAACTGGCACGTGTGATGTGCCTGCCGGTTAACGTGACACAGGAGCTTGTGGATCTTGCTCGCACGCAAAAGCTTGTCGAGGCGACTGGTACGTTGCATGCCAATTCGGGCGGCGAGATGGGCTATCGGCTATCGGATGCCGGCAAGGCCCGCGCACTCGATGCGCTGTCTCAGTCGGAATATTATGGCGCGATGCCGATCCCGATGACCGAATATGCCAAACAGGTGAAACGCCAGTCGATCCGCAACATTCAGGTGACCCGCCAGCAACTTCTGGGCGCGATGGGTCACCTTATTCTGCCTGACGAACTGATCGACCATCTTGGGCCCGCAGTCAGCGCTGGCCGGTCAATTCTGATGTACGGGCCTCCGGGCAACGGCAAATCCTCGATCTCAAACGGTATTCGCGACGCGCTTGGTGACAATATCTTCGTGCCACGCGCGATCGAGTATTCCGGCCAGGTGATCACTGTCTACGACCCGATCGTTCACACTATTGCCGAAGATCTGGTCGATGACCCTAATTCGCTTCGCCGCACCTCGAACCGCTATGACCGGCGTTATGTGCTATGCAATCGCCCAACCGTGATCACCGGTGGTGAACTGACGCTCGACATGCTTGACCTCGTCTACAATCCGACTTCGCGGACCTATCAGGCACCGTTACAGTTGAAATCCACCGGCGGCGTCTTCATCGTCGACGACCTTGGTCGTCAGTCCGAGCCGCCTCAGGCGCTTATCAACCGCTGGATCGTTCCGTTGGAAGAGGCCAAGGATATTCTGGCACTGCAATCGGGCGAAAAGTTTGAAACACCGTTTGACACGCTGGTGATCTTCTCGACCAACTTCCACCCGAACGAGATCTTCGACAAGGCCGCACTTCGCCGGATCTTCTTCAAGATCAAGATCGACGGTCCGCATCAGCAGGATTACCTGAAGATTTTCGCGATGGTTGCCAAGAAGCGCAAGATGCCCCTGAACGAAGAAGCGCTGATCCACCTGATCAAGAAGAAATACCCGACGATCGACAACGTCTACGCGAACTATCAACCGATCTTTCTGATCGACCAGATGATCGCGATCTGCGAGTTCGAGGGCATTCCCTATCAGATGACCCCCGCACTGATCGACCGCGCCTGGGCGAACATGTTCGTCAAGGAAGAGACGATCATTCACTAAGTGGAAAGACCACAATGAGATAGCGCAACCTAGACAGGTTGCGCTATCTCCATTTTTTTGGAATGACTCAGAAATCCCTGCGCAGGCCGATGCGTACCGCGTGCTGCTTCACGGAAACCGGCATGTTTACACTCGGGAAGGCCGGTGCAAGCGTCCCGTTGGCCTTGCCGAAATCCGTGTACCGATATTCCGCTCGCCATGACCAATTGCTGGCAAGCCGCGTATCGATCCCCAATCCGACCGTCCAGCCGTCCAGGCTGTCGCTGTACTTGTTGCCAAGAAAGGCGGATGCGGGGCCGCCCCGAAAGTCGAAATCGCCATAGGCCCAACCAGCCGTCGCGTAGAACAAAGCTGGATTGGGGCCCAGATTACCAGCATAGCCGAGCACGCCCCGGATAGACCCTTGCCAGTTCAGCTCGGCTTTACCACCCGAGGTTGAGCCACTCATGTTGGTGAAGCTTCCCGAAGCGCTGCTGCCTTCCAAATCCAGTTCCGCGCCAAAAACGGTCTGACCGGTTTGATAAGCATAACCGACAAAGCCACCATAAAGCGCTCCATCTGGATCAGAGCTGCCCGAGGGAGCACCATTGCTGAAAGTGTGCGTCGCGTCATGGCTGACATACCCAAGAGTAAGCCCACCATAGACACCGTCCCAATTCTGAGCGGATGCCAAACCCGGCGCAACAACAATCGACGCGCTCAGAGCCATCATTCTCACGTTCAAATTCATACCATTTCCTCCAATGCCTTATGCGGTGCCGTTTTGCTTTACGGCGGGTTAATACTCCCAGAATGCCCTCTCACCATCCTGATGAACCGAATTTACGATCCGTGATCACAAGAAAATTAACATGGATCAAATTGGCCAGAAAAATTCTTCTCTGCGCTCAACTTGCATCAAGTAAGTTTCCCTCTGGTCCACTGCGTTCTAGGTTGGACGCATGGCGCAACTTCCCGACCCGTTTCAGAACTGGTTCTCCGCCCGCGGCTGGTCGATCCACCCGCATCAGCAGGCGATGCTGGATCGCTCTGCCGCGCCAGCGCTTTTGCTTATCGCACCGACCGGCGGCGGCAAGACGCTGGCCGGATTCCTGCCGACACTCGCGGAGTTGGCCCACGGGCGGCACGAGGGCCTGCACACGCTCTATATCTCACCACTCAAGGCGCTGGCCGCCGATATCCGTCGCAACCTCAGCACGCCGATTGCAGAGATGGGCTTGCCGATCCGGGTCGAAGACCGGACCGGCGATACCAGTGCCACGCAAAAGAAGCGCCAGCGTGCCGACCCGCCGCACATCTTGCTGACCACACCAGAATCGCTGGCCTTGCTGCTCAGCTATGAGGACGCGCCGCGCATGTTCGCAGGGCTTCAGCGTGTGGTCGTCGATGAAATCCACGCTTTGGCTGAAAACAAGCGCGGCGATCAACTGATGTTGGGACTTGCCCGGCTTCAGACGCTTTGCCCCAATTTGCGACGCGTCGGTCTTTCGGCAACGGTCGAAGACCCTAAAGCCATCGCTACATACCTTGCAAGGCACCCCGATCCTTGCGAGATTCTGCACGCCGATCCCGGCCCCGATCCCGATATCGCAATGCTGCAGACCGAAGACGATCCGCCCTGGTCTGGCGGCGGCGCGAAACATGCGATCCCGGCGGTGCTAGAGGAAATTCGCAAACACCGGACAACGCTGGTATTTCACAACACCCGCGCGCAGGCCGAGATATTCTTCCACCACCTTTGGCAGGCCAATACCGAGAATCTTCCAATCGGAATCCACCATGGCAGCCTCGATCGAGAGCAGCGACAGCGAGTAGAGGCAGCGATGGTGCGCGGTGATCTGCGTGCCATCGTCTGCACAGGTAGCCTCGATCTGGGCATTGATTGGGGCGATGTAGACCTTGTGATACAGGTCGGCGCGCCGAAGAACGTCAAGCGGCTGGTGCAGCGGATCGGTCGCGCCAATCACCGCTACAACGCGCCCTCAAAGGCGCTTCTGGTCCCGGCAAATCGCTTTGAGGTTGTCGAGTGCGTCGCGGCATTGCAAGCGGCCAAAGAACACGATCTTGATGGCGACCCTCGCGGACGCGGCCCCCGCGATGTGCTGTGCCAACAGATCATGATTACCGCTTGCGCCGGGCCGTTCGAGGCGAGCGCGCTCCACCGTGAAGTGACTACGGCGGGAAGTTACGCCGACCTGACCCGCGCCGAGTTCGACGATTGTCTGACTTTCATCGCCACCGGCGGCTATGCGTTGCGCGCCTATGACCGGTGGCAGCGCCTGCAGCAACGCCCCGATGGCTTGTGGCAATTGCGCGACCCGCGACTGGCTCAAAAAATCCGCATGAACATCGGCACGATCCAGGACACGGACACACTGACGGTCCGGCTCAAAAACCGAATGGGCGGCCAACCCCTGGGCGAGGTCGAAGAGGCCTTCGCCGCCACACTCACCCCCGGCGACACCTTCGTGATCGGCGGGCAGGTAGTGCGCTACGAAAACCTGCGCGAAATGACCGTTGAGGTCAGCAAGGATCCCGGTCGTAAGCCAAAGTTCGCGGTTTTCAGCGGAACGAAATTCGCGACGTCGACCCAGCTATCCGAGCGTATCCTGCAGCATGTTTCAGCAAGGCAGCTGGCCCGACCTGCCGCGCCACACCGCCGAATGGCTGGCGCTGCAACGCGAGGTATCACGCCTTCCAGTGCCTGACCGCCTGCTGGTCGAGAGTTTCCCGCATGATGGCCGGGCGCACACCTGCATCTACGGGTTCGCGGGTCGCAACGCGATGCAAACACTTGGTCTATTGGCCACGCAAAGGATGGAGGCGCTCGGCCTGCATCCGATGGGTTTCGTGGCTACGGATTACGCTACGCTCATTTGGGGGCTGGATCCGGTCGCGGACCCGGCGACGCTGCTGCAACCTGATACATTGCGGGATGCGTTCCAGACGTGGCTGAGCGGAAATGCGGTGATGAAGCGCACCTTTCGGGCCTCGGCCACCATCGCCGGTCTGATTGACCGCAAGACTGTGCAGGGCAAACGATCCGGCCGTCAGGCCACATTCTCCTCGGACATCCTTTACGACACGCTGATGAAATACGACCCTGACCACCTGATGCTGCAGATCACCCGCGAAGAAGCGATGAAGGGGTTGGTGGACTACGGCAGGATCGAGGATATGCTGCGCCGCACCGCTGGCCGCCTCGACCATGTTACGCTGCCCCGCGTCACCCCGCTCGCCGCCCCTTTGCTGCTCGAGGTCAGCAAGGTGCCGATCCACGGCGCAGCAACTGAGCGTCTGTTGGCTGAGGAAGCCGCGGCCCTCATGTCAGCGGCGGGGCTATCATGATGCTTGCAATCCGTATCGCTCAAGGTCAAGAACAAAGGATGAACGGTCAGGATTTTCACTTCGCCGACACCATACTGACAGCCCTTTCCTCGGGTGCGCTCTGGTGGGCGGAAAACTGGGTACTGACGGTGTCGGACCTGCACCTTGGCAAGGCCGAGCGTGCCGCGCGGCGCGGCGGCCCGATGCTACCACCCTACGAAGTGCAGGACACACTGAGCCGGCTGGACCGCGACGTTCAGCAAACCAACGCCAAAACGGTCATCTGCCTCGGAGACAGTTTCGATGATCTTGCGGCCGCCGACAGCTTGAGCGAGGAGGCGCGCCTATGGATCACCCGCCTGCAGGCGGGGCGGCGCTGGATCTGGATCGAGGGCAATCACGACGCCGGGCCGACAGCCCTTGGGGGCACACATCTGGCCGAACTCACCCTCTCACCACTTACGTTCCGCCATATCGCGCGCGCTGAGGCACGGGCCGAAATCTCGGGCCACTACCACCCCAAGGCAACACTACATGCAAAGGGTCGCGCCATCACTCGCTCCTGTTTCCTCTATGACAAGACACGCGTGATCGTGCCCGCTTACGGCACCTACACCGGCGGCCTACACAGCACTGCCGAGGCACTTTCCCGATTGATGCTTCCGAATGCGATGGCGATCCTTACTGGGCCGAACCTTGCCCGGATCCCGATGCCACGAGGTCAGGAAAACCGCGATTCTACCGCTTCCTGATAAGCCCGGCTAACCGGCACTTCGCTGCCATTCTTCAGCCGCAAGGCCAGCCTGCCGCCAGATCTGCTAAGAGTATCAATCGCTTCCTGCGCTACCCAATGCGATCGGTGCACCTGCATTCCGTCTATCCCGTCCAGTTCCTGCATCGCATCAGAGAACCGCAAAAGCAGCGTCTCGGTGCCACGGTCGGTGGCAACCTCGATATAATGGTCGCGCACAGTTACATGATGGATGCAAGAGGCTTCGGGGTCAGTGATTCGTGCCAGAAGGCGCGGCCGCCGTTCGCCGTTCTCCGTTTCCCACAGAAGGCGAGATTGCACCACGGCGGTGGCCACCGAAAAGGTGACGAGAGTAATCAGCCAGATCGGCGAAATCCGGTCACCACGCTGCGCGCCCGTCATCAGATGCGCCAACCCATAGACGAGCGGAGTAAAGACCAAAGTAAATAGCGTTGAGATCAAGGCTCCGCGCAACCAAAAGGGTCGTAGCGGCCAACATCGTTCGACCGCCTCACGGATCAGGTAAACCAACAGGATCGCAAGGCCGACGACAGAGAACCAGTATCTGGCTCGTTGCAAGAAATTCAAATCCTCATAGGTGCCGAATGGTCCCGAAATCGTCAGCAATGTTGAAATGGCGAGAAACGCAAATAGCCCATGGCCCGACCGCAAAGCGCGCAGGAACTCTTTGAAAAATGAAGACATTTGCCCCGGCTTCAGTCAAGATCACTCGTAACACTCATATCGTTAATGCTGAATTTTTTGATGTTCAACCACTGCTTGCAACGCGGCACATATTCGCCGATCTTCTGTTGCGGAACCGCACGGCTTTCGCTTGCTTTGTGCGGAGGTCGGACATGAAACATCATTTGCGCTTCGACGGATATGCCGAAAAGGTGCGTCGCAGTTTCGACCAGCAAAGCCTGATGCAAACGTTCGGCGCGCGGTTGCATAGCATCGAGCCGGGGGCTTGCACGATAGCGGCGCCGATCCTATGTGGCCTCCGCCAACAGCATGGGTTCGCCCATGCCGGCTTGACCTTTGCGCTTGGCGACAGTGCTGCGGGCTATGCCGCCTTATCGCTGATGCCCGAAGAGACAGAGGTGCTGACTGTCGAGATGAAGATCAACTTGCTGGCCCCGGCCAAGGGTGAGTTGCTTGTCGCCAAGGGCCGCGTCATCAAGCCTGGCCGCCGCCTGATCATAGTCGGTGCGGAAGTCTTTGCCTGCGACAACGGCAAGGATGTATCTGTTGCGTTGTTACAGGGTACGATGATCCCTACATGCTGATCTTCGCTGAGTCAGGCTGACGACGTGCAGGGTTTTGGGATTCTAAATGCGGTTCAGCTCATATTGAGGACTTTTGTCAATGTCACTACTCGACCGAGCCTTCTCCGACTTGACGACATCCAAACTCACGCGGTCAGCCCGTCTGGTTCTTGCAGCCGGTTTGCGCGACAGGCGGCGGTGAGGGTGTTGGCCAGCAGGCAGGCGATGGTCATCGGGCCGACCCCGCCGGGCACCGGGGTGATGGCTCCGGCGACAGCGGCGGCGCTTTCAAACGCGACATCGCCGACCAGCCGTGTGCCGCCCTCCGGCTTGTCGATCCGGTTGATGCCCACGTCGATCACCGTGGCCCCGGGTTTGACCCAGTCGCCGGTGATCATCTCGGGCCGGCCCACGGCCGCGACCAGGATATCGGCACCCCGGCAGACTGCCTCGATATCGCGCGTGCGGCTGTGCGCGATCGTCACCGTGCAGCTGTCACGCAGCAAAAGTTGCGCCATCGGCTTGCCCACGATGTTCGAGCGGCCCACCACCACGGCATTCAGCCCGCTGAGCGATCCCAGATGATCCCGCAGCATCATCAGGCAACCCAGCGGCGTGCAGGGCACCATCGATTTCTGCCCCGTCGCCAGCAGCCCGACATTCGAGATATGGAACCCATCGACATCCTTGGCCGGATCGATGGCGTTGATCACAAGATCCTCGTTGAGGTGCCCGGGCAGCGGCAACTGCACAAGAATGCCGTGGATCGTGGCATCCTTGTTCAGCGTCTCGATCAGCGCCAACAGATCGGCCTCTGACGTGTCGGCAGACAGCCGGTGCTCGACCGACTTCATGCCCACCTCGGTGGTCATCCTGCCCTTTGAGCGGACATAGACCTCGCTGGCCGGATCCGCGCCCACCAGCACCACCGCCAGGCCAGGCACCAGGCCGTGATCTGCCTGCAACCGCGCCACATGCGCTGCCACCTTGCCCCGTACCGTGGCCGCAAAGGCCTTGCCGTCGATGATCGTCGCGCTCATTCCGCTGTCCTTCTTTTGTTCAAAAATATTCCCGCCGGAGGCACCATGCCCGGCCCCGGGCTCGACGCCCGGCCCGGGCATCCGCCTAAAACAGCCCTTCGATCTGGCCGGCGCCGTTCAGCATGATCGCCTCGGCCGACGGCACCCTTGGCAGGCCCGGCATCGTCATGATCTCACCGCAGATCACCACCACAAAACCCGCCCCCGCACTCAGCCGCACCTCGCGCACCGGCACCGAATGCCCGGTCGGCGCACCGCGCAGGTTGGGGTCGGTCGAGAACGAGTACTGCGTCTTGGCCATGCAGATCGGCAGATCGCCATAGCCCTGCTCTTCCCAGGTCTTCAGCTGCGCCCGGATCGACTTGTCGGCCAGCACCTCGTCGGCGCGGTAGATCCGCTTGGCGATGGTCTCGATCTTGTCCATCAGGCTCATCTCGTCGGGATAGATCGGCGCGAAGTTCGACGATCCGCTGTCGGCGATCTCGGCCACACGGGTCGCCAGCGCCTCGATCCCCGCGCTGCCCTTTTCCCAGTGCTGGCACAGGATCGCCTCGGAGCCCTGGCCCTTCACGTAATCCTTCACCGCCTGCACTTCCGCGTCGGTATCGGTGACGAAGTGGTTGATCGCCACCACCACCGGCACGCCGAAGCTTTTGACGTTCTCGATATGGCGGCCAAGGTTCGGGCAGCCCTTCCGGACCGCGGCCACATTTTCTGGCCCCAGATCGGCCTTGGCGACGCCGCCGTTCATTTTCATCGCCCGCACCGTCGCCACGATCACCACCACGCTGGGCGCCAGCCCCGCCTTGCGGCACTTGATGTTCATGAACTTCTCGGCCCCCAGATCGGCGCCGAAGCCGGCCTCGGTCACCACGTAATCGGCCAGTTTCAGCGCCGTCGAGGTTGCGATCACCGAGTTGCAGCCGTGTGCGATGTTGGCGAACGGACCGCCGTGCACGAAGGCCGGGTTGTTTTCCAGCGTCTGCACCAGGTTGGGCTGCATCGCATCCTTCAACAGCACCGTCATCGCGCCATCGGCCTTGATGTCGCGCGCAAAGACCGGGCTTTTGTCGCGCCGGTAGGCCACGATAATGTCGCCCAGACGCTTCTGCAAATCCTTCAGGCCCGTCGCAAGGCACAGGCAGGCCATCACCTCGGAGGCCACCGTGATATCGAACCCCGATTGCCGCGGAAAGCCGTTGGCGACACCGCCCAGCGAGGTCACGATGTCGCGCAGCGCGCGGTCGTTCATGTCCAGCACCCGGCGCCAGACCACCCGGCGGGTGTCGATCTCAAGCTCGTTGCCCCAGTAGATGTGGTTGTCGATCATCGCCGACAGCAGGTTATGTGCGCTGGTGATGGCATGGAAATCGCCGGTGAAGTGCAGGTTCATCTCTTCCATCGGCACGACTTGCGCATAGCCGCCACCCGCCGCCCCGCCCTTCATCCCGAAACACGGGCCCAGGCTCGCCTCGCGGATGCACACCGCCGCGCGTCTGCCGATCCGGTTCAGCCCGTCGCCAAGACCCACCGTCGTCGTCGTCTTGCCCTCGCCCGCAGGCGTCGGGTTGATCGCCGTCACCAGGATCAGCTTGCCGTTCTTGCGGTCCCGAACCCCGTCGATGAACGCCTGGCTCACCTTCGCCTTGTCATGCCCGTAACGCAGCAAATGCTCCGGACCGATCCCAAGCTTCAACCCAATCTCCTCAATCGGAAGCTTCAACGCACCGCGCGCAATCTCAATGTCACTCCGGTAAACCATAACTCCCCATTGCGGCTGTTGCGCGTTTAGCTGTTGCCTTAAAGGGGCAAAGGATGAATCGAAGCGGCATTTCCGACGTTTCCGAACCCGGAATCGTCGAATTCTGCTTCAGGTCGAAACCGGCGCCATGAACAGGAACTTGCGGTCGATAACAATTGCACGCTGCATCACCAAGCGGCCACAGTGGCTAATCGGAGATGTCTAAGTTGCAGCGTCGCGAAATCACTCCAAGCCTTCTCGCTCGATCGCGGCAGGCAGAGCGTCCGGGCCGGGCCGGGCAATCTTCAGAAAATCCCAATGTCAACGATAGGCATATGGACTACAGGTCTAAATCAGCAGCGGCTCAGGCGGTTGGTTCCGGCTCTAGCCCGCTGTCTCTTGGTTTCGACTTGGACTTGGTCTTGGGAATCGCGGTGACAGATGGGGCATTGCCTTGATCCGGCGTGTCGTCTTCGTCGTCGCCACGGTTTAGCGGCTCGCCGGCGATAACCTTGGTAATCTCATTGCCCGTCAGTGTCTCATATTCCAGCAGGCCCTGCGCAAGCCGCTCCAGATCATCCTTCTTCTCGGTCAGGATGCGTTTCGCGGTTTCATAGCCCTCTTCGACGATCTTCTGGACTTCTTCGTCAATCAGCTTTTGGGTTGAGCCGGCATGGCTGGTGCCACCGCCATAGGGGCCAAGATAACTTTCACGCTCATTGGCATAGTCGATGTTGCCCAGTTTCTCGGACATGCCGAACTGGGTCACCATTGCGCGAGCGATCTTACTGACCTGCTGGATGTCCGAGGAAGCCCCGGAGGTCACGTTTTCCGGCCCGAAGGTCAGTTCTTCGGCCACCTTGCCGCCCATGGCCATCGCGATCTTCGACTTGTATTTGACCATCGTCACCGACAACTGATCGCGTTCGGGCAGCGACAGCACCAAACCGAGCGCGCGACCGCGCGGTATGATCGTGGCTTTGTGAATTGGATCGTGTTGCGGCACGTTGAGGCCGACGATCGCGTGACCGGCCTCATGATAGGCCGTCAGCTTCTTTTCATCTTCGCTCATGACCATACTGCGGCGCTCAGCGCCCATCATGACCTTGTCTTTGGCATTCTCGAAATCATCCATCGTCACAAACCGTCGACCGATACGGGCGGCGGTCAAGGCGGCCTCGTTCACCAGGTTCGCCAAATCGGCACCCGAAAAACCAGGCGTGCCGCGCGCGATGATGCGCAGATCGACATTCGGACCAAGCGGCACTTTGCGGGCATGTACGCCGAGAATCTTCTCGCGGCCCTTGATGTCAGGGTTTGGCACCTGCACCTGACGGTCGAAACGACCCGGGCGCAGCAAGGCCGGGTCAAGAACATCGGGACGGTTCGTTGCGGCGACGATGATGATGCCTTCATTGGCCTCAAAACCGTCCATCTCGACCAGCAGTTGGTTCAACGTCTGTTCGCGTTCATCATTGCCACCGCCATATCCGACACCCCGGCTGCGACCGACCGCATCGATCTCGTCAATGAAGACGATACAAGGGGCGTTCTTCTTGGCCTGTTCAAACATGTCGCGGACGCGGCTCGCACCGACGCCGACGAACATTTCAACGAAGTCAGAACCCGAGATCGTGAAGAACGGCACGCCCGCCTCACCTGCAATGGCACGCGCCAGAAGCGTCTTACCAGTACCCGGAGGGCCGACAAGCAAGTGCGCCTTTCGGAATCTTGCCGCCCAGACGGCTGAACTTCTGCGGGTTGCGCAGAAACTCGACGATCTCTTCCAACTCTTCCTTGGCCTCGTCGATGCCGGCGACATCGTCAAACGTTACCCGACCATGTTTTTCCGTCAGAAGCTTCGCGCGCGATTTCCCAAAGCCCATCGCCCCACCGCGACCGCCGCCCTGCATCCGGTTCATGAAGTAGATCCAGACACCAATCAGCAGGATGAATGGCAAGAAGGTCATCAGGATCGTGGTAAAACCCGATTGTTCCTGCGCCTTGGCGTTCACCGCCACGCCCTGATCAATCAGCCGGTCGGCAATCTCGCTGCCTTCGGGCTTGATCGTGACGTAGTCCTGACCATCCCGGCCGCGGAACAATACTTTCTCACCATCCAACGTGACATTGGTGACATCGCCTGCATCGACGGACTCGACAAAGTCGGAATAGCTGATCGAGCGGGATGACATTGCCGATTGGCCGCCGCTGAACAGGTTGAACAGCGCCAGGATCAGCAGGAACAACACGACCCAAAAGGCGATATTACGCGCGTTACCCAAAGGATATCTCCTCGAAATTCGTTGGTGGCTACGCATAGCTATCAACCACCTGTCTAAAATAAGGAACAATCCCGGCAGTTCAATGCGATAAAATGGATGTGATGGAAATGATTGGGCGGGTGAATGAGGCTAACGTTCCAACTCGTTGTCCCATGGCCGGCCAGTGGTGCAGCGATCAACTGGTCGCCGATCGCCAGACCGAGGACGTCGCCAGAAGCGATGCGCGCGGGCGGCCCGGTTTCCCGCCAGTCGGGACAATGCGAAGCCCCGACTCTCCCAGGGCGCGCACGACCAAGCCCGTTGTTATCAGGTCCGAAACCCTCCAGCGACGGTCCCAGACCGCCTCGGGCCCAGAGGTCTCGTTCTTGACTGCCTGCAACTCTCGGGTCACTCGAAAGCCGGATCTTCGTGACCAGCAATCGGCAGCCGTGCAAGGTCGATCGCTTGCCAATCAGCAACGCGCAATATGCATCCGCCAGCGCCGCGCCGCGCGGACCATATTCCGCCGAACTGACCCATTTGATCGCATGTACCAACAGATCGTCGACCAATCTCGACCGGTTGGGCCGCAAGTCCGGTCCTGTCAAACACGACGTCGCCGTCTTCGACCGAGGCGATAGATTCGGCGGCCGCTTGGGCTTGCAAGTTCCAACGCGAGCCGGGCGTCACGCAGATTTCCGGCGACCATCGACAGGCTGCTGGCGTCGATGCCCAGCGGCGCTAACGCCACCATCGCCTGCCTCGCCTTGATCCGATCATAGCGAGGATCTTCGTTGGATGGGATCATCGAGTCCAGCGCAATGCCGCTTCGCGGTCAGATAGTCGCGCAATTGTTGCCGTTCGACCTGCAAAAGCGGACGCAACCAGTCGATGCCATGCGCCTCGCGCCGAGGCGCCATCGCCGACAGACCGTCAACGCCCGCCCCACGCGCCAGTCGCATCAGGAAGGTCTCGGCCTGATCGTCTGCCGTGTGGGCAAGAGCGATCGTATCGATGCCCTGCCGCCAAGGCCCACTCCGCCATCAGACGATACCGTGCGCGACGTGCCCGATCCTGGAGGTTGCCAGACCCGTCCCAACCCTGCCATTGCAGCACAGTGTGGTCGACACCGAGATTTTTGCAACTTGCGGCGACCCATCGTGCCTCGTCTGCCGATTCGGTGCGCAAGCCGTGATCAACAGTGACCGCTGTCAGCCGCAGACCAACGCGTCTGGCGTGTTCAACAGCGAGATGCAGCAAAGCAAGTAGAGTCGCTGCCGCCTGAAACGGCAATGGCAATCAGGTTGTTGTTTTCACTCCGGAGCGCGCTGCCCAGCATGTGGGTCAGCCAAGCATAGCTGTCGCTCAACTGCACCCCAAGGATTGCATCGTGGCCTTGGCCTGCCCGACCGCTGCCGTGCCGGGATAGAGGTTGGCGACCTGCGCCAGCGTCACGCATGCGTCGCTGACCTGTCCAAGTGTGCCAAGGCTGGCGCCCAGCTTGAACAGCGCATCCGGCGCGCGGGTGCCGCCGGGCGAACCCGAGTAGCTCTCCAGATAGGCGCGCGCCGCGTTGGTCGTATCTCCCAACGACGCAAGCGCCTCACCGCGCAGGAAATGCGCCTCTCCGGTCAGCGGTCCGCCGGTGTAGGTTTGGGTAAAGGTCGCAAAGAGGTCCGCGGCGCCGCGAAAGTCACCGGACTCGAGCGCCGCCTTCGCCCGATCGAAATCCGCCTGTTCGCCCATCGCCAGTTCCGCGCCGCCGTTGATGGCGTGATCACGGAGTGTGTCGCGTTCGTTGCTGGCATCGCACCGCCGCCAAGTGTGGTGGTTTCGCCCAGCTTGCTGACATCGCCGCCTTCCAAGCTCGACGAGGCGAAATTCCAGATCACCGATGCGGTTGGTACCGTCGGTCACCACCTGGTTGATCCGGTTCTCAAGCTCCTCGGTTTTCGAGGTCAGCCGCACCATTTCGGCTTCGATCGAATTCAGACGCTCGATGAATGTTGTGCCACCGGTATTGGGATTGGCCATGCCAGTGGTTGAAAGCTCGCGCTTCAGCCGTTCGACATCGACATACAGGAACTGCAGTTCCTGCCGGATGTCGGCCAGCGTCTGATCCTGAGACAGGGCAGGCGCGCTGACCGAAACGGCCAGCGCAAACCCGAAGAGAAGTGCAGAAAAACGCATCATTCAACCAACCGTCAGCTTAGCCCGCCGGCGGCGATCACCGTCACGGCGCGGCGGTTTTGCGAATAGCAGGCTTCATCCGAGCAGATCGCCAGCGGGCGTTCCTTGCCATAAGTGATGGTCTTGAGGCGTGCGGGCGAGACACCCTGCGACACCAGATACTCCATGACCGAGTTCGCACGGCGCGCCCCAAGCGCGAGGTTGTATTCACGGGTGCCTTGTTCGTCGGCGTGGCCTTCGATCAAGGCGGTAAATTCGGTGTTGTTTGCCAGCCAACGCGCTTGTTGCGTCAGAATCTGCGTTGCCTCGGGCGACAGCGTACTTTGATCCACCGCGAACAAGACACGGTCGCCGATGGTCTGCTGGAAATATGCCGGTGACGATGGGTCATTGGCACCACCGAGGTTGGCAGAATCGATGCCATTTCCGCCCGCACCTCCGGCCCCGCCCGCGCCGAACCGTCCGGGATTCGTACAGGCCGCCAGCCCAAGTGCCAGCACTATCAGGATTGCTTTGCTGTGAAGTCTCATCTGGAGTTTTCCATTCTCTTTTCTTGCTCGATTGCGCGCAGTTTAGCATTCCATTCCGGCTTTGGGAATGCACAGCTATTTCAACAGGGGCGACCATGCCGGATCAGATGCAGAGCCTTCGGTCGGCACCCGCCGCAGGTTCCGTCCAGTGATGTCGACCGAGTAGAGTGCAGGCTCGCCACCGGCTCCTTGGGTTCCCCGCGTAAACATTATGACGCGTCCGTTAGGAGCCCAGGTAGGGCCCTCATCAAGAAAGGATGCCGTCAGCAGACGTTCTTCGGATCCGTCCGTTCGCATGACGCCGATATGGAAGCGACCATTGTTCTGCTTGGTGAACGCGATCAGGTCGCCACGGGGCGACCAGACCGGAGTGCCGTAGCGTCCCTGGCCAAAGCTGATCCGTGTCGGTTCGCCTCCGCTGGCGGGCATGACGTAAAGTTGCTGCGTGCCGCTGCGATCGCTTTCGAACACGATCTGACTGCCGTCAGGCGAAAAATCCGGCGCCGTCTCGATCGAGGGGGTGGACGTCAGACGCTGGATCCCGCCGCCATTGACGTTCATCGCATAGAGGTCAGAGTTGCCGCCCTCGGTCAACGAGAACACTACGGTCTGTCCGTCTGGTCCAAACCGTGGCGCGAAGGTCATCGACTCAGCAGGCACATCCAACGCCCGGCGCTGCACGGTACCGACATCCAGAACGAATACACGCGGCGTCCCTGTTTCGTAGCTCGTGTAGAGCACTCGGTCGCCATTCGGCGAAAAGCCTCGGCGCCAGCACGATCGACGAACTGTCAGTCAGATACTGAACATTCGCACCATCATAATCCATAACGCCCGAGCCGCTTTAGCCGGTTGTCCTTTCGGGCCGCTCTCAGACACGTACACCACGCGGCTGTCAAAATAGCCGCCCTCGCCGGTGATCCGGCTATAGACGGCATCCGCCACTTTGTGCGCCATCCGTCGCCAACTGGCTGCCGATCCGCCGAACTGCAGACCATCACCCAACTGAGCATCGGCAAAGACATCGAAGACACGGAATTTGACCGTGATCCGCCCGTCGCCCGCAGCGCTGACCGCGCCGGTCACGACCGCTTGGGCATTGATCGCCTTCCAGTCGGAATACTGGATCGTGCTGTCGAAACTGGTGATGGTCGAGATGAACGCATCCCGCGGAATTTCTCGGAAAAGTCCCGTTCCTGCCAGATCCGCGGCGATCACCTGAGCAATGCTTTGGGCGTATTCCTGTGCCGCCGGGTTTTCGGCGATGAAGGTCGGAACCGCAATCGGCAATGGTTCTATCACGCCTTCGGTGATCTCAATCCTCAACGGGCCGCTGCGCTCTTGAGCGAAGGCGGGATGCGCGGCGGCGAGGCACAGCGCGGCGAGGGTCACGGCTTTGATCAGTCTCATTTGATCCTCATTTTCTCCGGATTGAAGGTCATTTCAATGGTCTGCCACTGCAAATACTTCTCGACCGGCAGATTGTAGCCGCTTGCGCCGCAACGAATAATCGCTCGACGTGCGGCTTCATAGGCCTGTCTGGCCGCGGCCTCGCTGCCGCCCTCAAACGACAACATGCGGATGCTGCCCGATTCTGGCTTTGCATCGCGCGTCATGTTGACGGAAACAACGACCGTCGTCTGCAGCGCATCCGTCGATAGCGAACCGACATTCCAGCACTGCTGAACAGCCACCCGCAAGGCATCCTTTTCGCCGCCCGTTAGCGGCGGCCCAGAGGGAGCCGCCGCCGCGTCTGCTGGTGGTAGCGGTGCTTTTCGTGGCCGCTGCCAAAGCCGCAACAACAGCATCATCAACAGCGCCTGTTTGCGACGTAGGAGCATCCGGCACCAAGGTTTCAGCAACCTGGGCGGGCGGTTTTGGCCGGCTTTTCGGGCGGACTGACTCGGTTGGTGCCGAGGGTTTCTCGGCCTCCGTCACAATCTCGGTTGTTGCTTCCTCGGGCGCCATCGCGGGTTTTTCCTCCGAAATCACTTCTGCCTCGGCGTCCGGGACAATTTCGGGCGTGACCGTTTCGGCGACCTCGGCCTCGGGTTCGGGTTGGGCGGATGGAACAGGTGCAACGCGTGGCGCGGGGGCAGGCTGTGGCTCCGCATCCGGCGTTGTCGCCTCTGCGTTCGAGGGTTGCTCTGCCGGTGGTTCAGGAAGCAGCGGCGCCTCATCGGGGACTGCGATCAACGGCGCGGGTTCCGGCTGAGGTTGTTCCGGAGCAACCTCTGGTGCGGGCGCGGGCGCCGGAACAGGATCGGCGGCTTCTGGGGCCGTCTCAATCGTCGGCGCAACCTCGGGTGCCACGTCGGCAGGCTCCAGGGCAGCCACTTGCGGTGCCTCGCTTGGCACTTCCGGGCTGGGTTCGGGTGCAGACAGGGCTGCGAATTCCTCACTGGTCAGCAGCGACACCTCTGTTGATTGCAGTGGCAAGGGATCATTGGCCCGCAGGAAAAATCCACCGATCAAGGCCCACAGGATCAGGATCCCATGGCCTATGCCAGAGATATATGTGCCGGTATTCGGCGTCACCGCATCTACCCGTCGCGCCCGTCCAGCGTCGGGCCGCCGGTATCCGTCACCAACCCGATATTGCGGAACCCGCCTGCATTGAGTGCGCCCATTACCTGCATCACGCGGTCATATGGGATCGAGCCATCGGCCCTCAGGAAAACCTTGTCATCCGCCCGTTCGGCGGCAATTGCGCGCAGTTTGGGGATCAACTCCTCGCTGGCCGTTTCGGTGGTCTGGATCAGCATCACGCCATCCGCCGTCAGCGTGATCGTCAGCGGCTCTTCTTGCTCGGTCGGCAAGCGCGCTGGCTGCGGTCTTCGGCAGCTCCACGGGAACGCCAACGGTCAACAGCGGTGCCGCGACCATGAAAATGATCAGCAGAGCACCAGCATCACGTCGACCATCGGCGTGATGTTGATCTCTGACATCGCACGGCGCGCGGCCGCGCCGCCGTCCGCGGCGACCGCCGCCCGCCTTCTGTAAGACGCCTGATCCCATCTCAGCTGTCCAACTGACGGCTCAGGATTGTGGCGAATTCATCGGCAAAAGCCTCGTATCCCGAGACGATCTGATCACTGTCCGAGGAGAGCTTGTTGTAGAACACCACCGCCGGGATCGCCGCCAGACAGGCCCAAGCCCGGTCGCCAGAAGTGCCTCGGCGATTCCGGGGGCGACGACCGCCAGGTTGGTATTCTGCTGGATTGCGATTTCCTCGAACGCAGTCTTGATGCCCCAGACGGTACCGAAAAGCCCGACGAAGGGTGCTGTGGACCCGACGGTCGCCAAGGAAGGACAGACCTTTGTTCAGATCCTCAGACTCCTTGGCGATTGCCACGTCCATCGACCGGTCGATGCGGGCCTGCGCCCCAGCGATCAGACCCGCCATCCTGCCGATGGCTACGCCGCCATTCCAGCATCCCGGCCGAGAAGATCTTTTGCGATGCCCCGGTCGGTTGCCCACCGATCGTGTCGAACAACTCGTCCAGCGGCTCGCCTGACCAGAAGGCCTGATCGAACACCGTGGATTCCGAGCGTGCCCGGCGAAAGTTGATATGTTTCTGGATGATGATCGCCCAGGCCCAGAACGAGGCCACGATCAGCAACAGCATCACCAGCTTGACGGTAAAGCTGGCGCGCAAAAATAGCGCAAGGAAGGAGAAGTCGATCTCCTGCGCCATCGCAAGGGTTTCCGTTTCCATTTAACCTGCTCTTGTTATGGGCCGCTTTCTGGCGGCTCTGATTACCTGCAAATTAACGGATGTTTGAGGGGAAAGCCAACACAAGCGTGTCATCGGTGCGAAATTGTGAATTCAGTGTAGAAGTCGGCGAATATTCGCTGGCAGGCGCGTCGGACGGTCGGAATCATCCAGCGCCACCAAGGTCACAAGCGCCGAGAACAGGATGGTGTCAGCCCGCGCAACCTCTTGCTTCAACACGATGCGCGCACCAGTGATCGCCTCAGTCGTGGTTACGACTAGCAATTCGTCGTCGAACCGTGCCGGTGACAGATAGTCCGCCTCGACCCGGCGCACCGCAAAGACAATGCCCTCAGTTGCCTTCAATGAGGTTTGGTCGATCCCCAGCGTTCGCACGTATTCGGTACGTGCCCGCTCGATGAATTTAAGGTAGTTGGCATAGTAGACGATGCCCGCAAGATCGGTGTCTTCATAGTAAACTCGCAAGGCGAACTCATGGCTCATGTCTTCGGTCTGCATTCGAGCATAAAGCCGCAGGGCATGCGAGCTGTCTTGCGCCGCAACCGGCATCGAAGGATCATAGGACGCCCGGATCACGGCGGCGATCTCGGGCTTCAGGATCGTGGCACCGTTCTCAGGCAGCCGCGCCAACGGGGACAGTGTCCGTAAAAGCCCGGTCACCCCAGGCCAGGACTGCCTGCACCATCTGACCAAGCGCCAGAGATATCTGCGGGCTGTTCGCGCATCGCTGCGTCCATCCGCAGGAACACGAAACAGGCTTGGATCGCCGCCCTGATCATCGAACCGGAACAGACCGATACTGGTTTGCATCGCGCGTCCTGCAACCGTGCGACGTAGGCCGGGCAGCTCGGGCAGCAACCGGTCAAGATTGGGAACTTCAGCAAGTTCGTGCCAGTCGCGCAGAAAAAACACCATCAGGTTCGCGCCGAGCTCCGGATCGGTCTCTGCCATCTTGTGATCGGCAAGTGCGACAACCGCTTCGATTGCGCCCTTGACGACGCCCAGAGTGTTGATCTTCGACGCCAAAGACGACCGGCACGATCGGCCGTCCCCATCGTGCAAACTGATAGCTGCCCTCCGGCCGGGTAAAAAGTGCCTGAACCTGATCGGGTGTCACGTCTGCCTCCTTCTTCGTGACGAATCTTCGCCGGTCGAGGCATAAAGAGCCTGGCCGCCGAGGACAACCGGCACGACGTCACTTTCCGAACAAATCCGATTGCCCGGGGGCTTCGGCGCGGCCAAGCCGAGATGCGTCCAGGCCTTCTGCGCCAGCATCCTCCCGCGCGGCGTGCGCTGGATCAGACCCTGTTGCAGCAGGAAGGGCTCGATCACTTCTTCCAGGGCATCGCGGCTTTCTGAAAGTGCAGCGGACAGGGTTTCGATACCCGACCGGACCACCGGCGTAGTTCTCGGCGATCAGGCCGAGATAGCGGCGGTCTGCGCCATCCAGCCCCAGATGATCCACCCCGAGCCGCGTCAGCGCGCTGTCGGCGATGGCGCGCGTCAGATGTCCGTCGCCCTCGACGACCGCGAAATCCACCACGCGCCGCAGCAGGCGACCTGCGATCCGCGGGCGTACCCCGGGCGCGTTTGGCGATCTCCATCGCACCATCGGTTTCGGCCGTAACTTTCATCAACCGCGCACCGCGCGTGACGATCTCGTGCAATTCGGCGACGGTATAGAACTGCAACCGCGCCGGGATACCGAAACGGTCGCGCAGCGGCGTCGTCAGCAATCCCAGCCGGGTCGTCGCCCCGACCAGAGTGAAGGGCTGCAATTCGATCCGCACGGTCCGTGCGGCTGGTCCTTCGCCGATCACCAGATCAAGCTCGAAATCCTCCAAGCGCAGGATAAAGCACCTCTTCCACGGCGGGGTTCAGGCGGTGGATTTCGTCGATGAAAAGAACGTCACGGGCGTCAAGATTGGTCAGGATCGCGGCAAGATCTCCGGCTTTGGCCAGCACCGGACCAGAGGTCATGCGGAAATTGACGCCCAAGCTCGCGCGCCATGATCTGCGCCAGCGTGGTCTTGCCCAGACCGGGCGGGCCGTGGAACAACGTGTGATCCATCGCCTCGCCACGCCTGCGGGCGGATTCGATGAAGACCTTTAGGTTTGCGCGCAGTTCCTGCTGGCCGATGAACTCGTCCAGCATCTGCGGCCGCAGAGCACGGTCGGCATCCTCTGGCTGCGGGAACGGCGCGCAGGGTGGGGTCTGGTTCGCTCATCCGTTAGCCTTTCGGTGCCAGCAGTTTCAGCGCCGCGCGGATCAGCGGCGGGTGTCTGGCGTCCGGCGCGGTACCAGCGGCCTCGGCCACCGCGCGCGCGGCATCGCCGGGGCTGTAGCCCAGGTTCTGCAGCGCCGACAGCGCCTCGGACTGGGCCGACGGGTTTGAGGCGGTCGACACTGGCACGGACGGCAGGCTCGATCACTTCGGTCGGTTTCGGCGCGGGCCTCGCCCATCGCGGCTTTCGCTGTACCGCCCATCGCCATCACGCCCGGCGCCTTTTCCTTCAGTTCATTGACGACACGCTGCGCGATCTTGGGGCCGACGCCCGGGCGCCGCCTTGACCGCATTCCAGTCTCCCAGCGCGATTGCACGCGAAACTCCATCGGCGCCAAGCGTCCCGAGGATTGCCATCGACGCCTTGGCACCGATGCCCTGAACGCTCATCAACAGTCGGTGCCATTCCTTTTCCACAAGGGTCGTGAAGCCGAAGAGTTGCAGCAGGTCTTCGCGCACCAGACAGGTCGGTGTAAAGTGCTGCCGCCTCGCCAGTGGCGGGTAGAGCGGCAAGCGTCCGGTCTGAGACGTAGACGATATAGCCGACGCCGCGCACCTCGATCAGAACATGATCGCTGCCGCGATAGTCGATCCGGCCGGCGATCTTGCCGATCATGCGCTTGCCCTTTTCAGCGCCGCCGCCAATCGCCCGGCGGATTGCGCGTGATGGGAATGACAGATCGCAATGGCCAGCGCATCGGCGGCATCAGGCCCCGCGATCTCGACCCCCGGCAGTTGCAGGCGCACCATGTGGTCGATCTGCCGCTTGTCGGCATGGCCCACACCAACGACGGCCTTCTTGACCGCATTCGGCGCATACTCCCCAACTGGCAGTCCCGCCTGCGCTGGCACCAGCATCGCAATCCCGCGGGCCTGTCCCAGCTTTAGCGTTCCGGCCCCGTCCTTGTTGACAAAGGTCTGCTCCACGGCCGCCATATCGGGTGCGTATCGCAGGACGATGGCGGTCAGTTGCTGATGCAGGCTAAGCAGGCGCGCGGCCAAATCCTCGCCTACCGAATGGCAGACACCGTTCGCAACATGTGCCAATCGGGTTCCGTTCACGTCGATCAGACCCCAGCCAAGGTTCCGAAGACCGGGATCGATGCCCAATACGCGCATGAAACTGCCCTGCTTTTTGTTGCTTTTTTATCGATTAGCACGAAACGCGAACATCCGCCAGCCTTTGCGCAATCGCGACCTTTGCCACAGTCTTGCTGCAATTGCGAATAATCCGGTCTGAAATCGTCATTTTGCGGCCTTGCAGCGACATTTTCAAGCGCCAGTTTTTGCAATGTTACCAAACCCTTAAAACAGGATTCCTGCCATGCAGAAAACGCATGGGCGCCATGCAAAAAATGTCCTTGATCAGACAGTATGGCGCGCCTAATTGCGCCTCAAGACGCAAGCGTGCGCCAGATGAAATTTTGACCTAAGGACTACTGAAATGACCGCAATCGACACCATCCGCCCGATGAGCAATGGCCGCGCTGGCACTTTCGTCAGCTCGGCTTTCAACGCAATTGTTGCATGGAACGACGCCCGTGTTACACGCAAGGCGCTGTCCAAGCTGACCGACCGCGAACTTGACGATATCGGCCTCTGCCGCGGCGATATCGAGGATATGTCGCGCTAAGTTTGATTGTCGGCTACCGACAAAGAGAAAGGCCGCACCCAAAAGGTGCGGCCTTTACTCTGAGTATCCGGAACGTGGAGGGACAATCCGCGCTAACGGTACTTTCAAAAATAAACTCAGCGGATGAACGGACCGATCTGATCGGCGACCCATAGTGTCACCGGATCTGCCTTCATTGCATAGGCACCCATTTTCTCGACCACGGTGCCGCTTTCCAGCAATGCAACCCGGTCGGCATAGGATGTCGGGCCGAGGTGGGCGTATAGGAAGCCCTTGAACGCAAGCAGCGTCAAAAGGCAAAGGAACAGCCCGCGCAGCGGAAACAGCGAGGTCTGTCGGCGCGGACGGGCGATGATCAGGCCATCGTGGTTGACTGAGGTGACATAACCCCGTGCCAGTTTACGGTGGTGGCGATCTATGCGCCGTAAGCGCTGTCCGAACTGAATTTGCTTTGCATCCGCCATAGCAGCCTCGAAAACATGGCCCCCGCCAATCCAACCAAGTATCTGCTCAAATGTGGCGGAAATAGGGCAAACCAGCCCAATCTGCCCAGATTTCAGCCAGCTAGGCAGTGTTGCGGCGCAGGGTCAGCGTCGTCCATTCAACAATTTCTTCTCGGGTCACCAGATTGTATCCGGCATCGATATAAACAGACAAAACGTCATCTGCTTGCTCGTTCAGAATCCCGGACAGAATCACGACGCCCGCCGGTTGGCTGGCGATGGCCATCGACGGCGCGAGATCGATCAGCGGGCCTTTGAGGATATTGGCAAAGATCAAATCGAAACGCGCCTGCCCCTGCAGGTCCGGGTGATCGAAACCGGTGGCCTCGATACAACGCACACGCCCGGCCAGCCCATTGGCCGCAACATTGGCCTGCGGCGACCTCGACCGCCACTTCGTCGATGTCACTGGCCAGTACGGTTCCGCGGAAAAACGCTTGCCGCGGCCATCGCCAGAACTGCAGTGCCACAACCGACATCGACGACGTTGCGCGCCGACAAAGCCTTCGGAAACCAGCCGGTCGAGCGCCCGTAGACAGCCGAGCGTGGTGCCGTGATGCCCGGTGCCGAACGCCATCGCCGCCTCGATCAGCAAGGGGACAGCAGCCCTTGGGCACCTTGTCGGCATCGTGGCTGCCGTAGACGAAAAAGCGGCCCGCCTCGACGGGCGAAAGCTCTCGCTTGACCTGCTGCTACCCAATCCACTTCTGGCAGTTCGGATACTGTGAAGGGCCTGCGCGCCGTGGATGGTTGCCAACAGCGCCAGACCCGGCTTGATCCGGACTTCTCGATGAAATAGCCGCCGACCTCCCACAGACCCGAGCCGTCCTCGATCTCGAAGACGCCGACGCCGGTCGGCTCGGGATCAAGCCGCTCCATCGCGTCGGCAAGCGTATTGGCGGCGTCCGGTCCCGGCAAGCGTTGTCAGGGCTGTGAAGGTCGGCATGGATGCTCCGCGCTAAGGGCTATTCGGCCGGGGCGGGAGGAATGCGCGAGAAAATCGTTTCGTTTCCGCGGTTCTGGGTGTCGCGGGATCAAGAGTGACAAGCCACAGCGAAACCGCCGCCATCGCCGCCGCCAAGACAAAGACGCTGCCCGGAGAGGTCACCCAAAGATAGCCCAGCAATGCCGGCAGGAAAACCGCCGCGATATGATTGATGGTGAACGCGACTGCCGCTGTCGGGCGCAATATCCTGCGGGTCGGCAATCTTCTGAAAATAGGTCTTGAGCGCAAACGCCAGCGCAAAGAACATGTGATCCAGAACGTAGAGAATAGCGGCCAGCACGACGCCCCAGCCGAAATAGTAGATGCCGCCATAGGACAGGAACACGATGATCAGGCCGACATATTCGAAACATCAGCGCACGGCGTTCGCCCCAGCGGGCGACGGCATGACCCATCAGCGGCGCGAAGACCATGTTGGCCACAAAGTTGATCAGGAACAGCGCCGTTACTTCGTGCACTTCGAAGCCAAACCGTTCGACCATCATGAAGGCCGCGAAGACGACGAATATCTGCCGTCGCGCGCCCGACATGAACTGCAGTGCGTAATAGAGCCAGTACCGGCGACGCAGAACGAAGGTCTTTAGTTGCGGATGCGGCGCCTCGAATTGCGGATAGGCGAAGAAGCAGAACACCGCGATCGCCGCCGTGAAGCCGCCGGACACCAGGTAGACCAGGTTGTAGGACAGATCGAAGGCTTTCCAGGTCACGACCAGCAGGCCGTAGGACAAGCAGCGACGCGGCGGACCCGATGCCGACGATCCAGCCCAAGCATCTGCGGCGCGCGGGGCTTGTCGATCCATTGCAATTGCAGCGACTGGTTGACCGTCTCGAAGTAGTGAAAGCCGATCGACGACAGCATCGTGACGGTCAGCAAACCCGTCGAATGACGGGAAACCATGCGGTCACGGCCGTGGCCACACCCAGCATGAAAAGCGCCACGATTCCAAGTAACTTGCTCTCGCATGAAGATGATGAGCGCGATCACACCGACGGCAAGGAAGCCGGGGATTTCGCGCACCGTGTGAAGCCAGCCGATCTCGACGCCGGTGAAGCCCGCGGCCTCGATGACGAAGTTGTTGAGCAGCGCCGACCAGGTGTTGAAGGCGATCGGCATTGCAAAGGCGAAAACGAACAGCAACGCGACCGGCCGCCGCCAGAGCGGCATCTCGGAGGCGGTTTCGGTTCCGACGATGCGCATGGCGTCGGCATAGTCCCAAAACAAAGGGCTGGCGAGGGATAAAACATATGCGGCGGACGGAATGCGATCTGATCTGGATCAAGGACAGGAGCGCCGTTTTGGACCATTCAGACGGCAGTTTACGGAGGGTACCGATGGATATTCTTCCCCTGGTTGACCAGATCGGAGAGGCACCGACGGCGGCGCTGTTCGGATTGATCACCGGCATGCTGTTCGGGGTGGCGGCGCAGCGATCTTCGTTCTGCCTGCGCGCGGCGACGGTAGAGTTTGCGCGGGGTCAGATGGGGCCTCGGGTTTCGGTCTGGCTGCTGACATTCTCGACCGCGCTTGTCTGGGTGCAAGCCGCTGAAATGTTCGGTCTAATGCGATCTTCCGAGGCGCGGATGATGGCCGTCACAGGGTCTTGGTCGGGGGCCATTCTGGGCGGGCTGATCTTTGGCGTCGGCATGGTTTTGGCGCGCGGATGCTCTGGCCGGCTGTTGGTGCTGGCGGCGACGGGGAACCTGCGGTCACTGATCTCGGGGCTGATTTTCGCAGTGGTTGCACAGATGTCTCTGGGTGGCTGGTTGGCGCCGGTGCGCGACAGTCTCGCGGCGCTCTGGGTAACTCCTGGCGGGCATAATATAAACATTATCAATGCCTTGGGCCTGCCTGCGTCAAGCGGGCTGGTGTTGGGTCTGGCGTTGGCGCTGTTCGCGATTGTGCTTTCGATGCGCAACAAACTGGCCGTCAGCACGCTTATCTTTGCGTCGGGCGTTGGCTTTGCCGTGGCGGTGGGTTGGGTGTTGACCTACACCCTCTCGCAGGTCGCTTTCGAGCCGGTGCAGGTGGAAAGTGCAACCTTTACAGGACCTTCCGCCAACACACTGATGTTCGTGCTGGACCGGAACGCGGTGCTGAAGTTCGATATCGGGCTGGTTCCGGGCGTGTTCATCGGTGCGTTTCTGGCGGCGATCCTGAAAAAAGAGTTTGTTTTTCAAGGGTTTCAGGATGCCGACAACATGAGGCGCGCGATGACCGGGGCGGCCCTGATGGGGTTCGGCGGGATGCTGGCCGGAGGCTGCGCGATCGGCAACGGTGTGACCGGCGGATCGATCTTGGTGGCGACCGCCTGGGTGGCGCTGACGGCGATGTGGGTGGGGGCGGTGGCGACCGATTTCGTGGTCGACCAATCGGGGCTGCGGGCTGCGGCCTAGGCCGTGTTGTATGCTATGTTGTATGCTTTTTTGTACAACATCACACCATTGTTGTACGCTTTGTTGTACAACATCACTACGTTTCGCGGCGTGGCCGTTGCGCCACGGGGCGGGCAAATTCGCACTCCGGCCCCGGATTTTCACCTGATCTTAACGCTTCGTCCCTTGGAAATTCGTCCCGAGGGGAATCAGCCCAGGGGGTAGCGCGCAAGCTCGTCGTGGATCGCGCCTGCGCGCGACAGCGTCGAGCGATAGAGTGTGATCTCGGCCACCCGGAACGGTTCCGTCCTGAAATCGGAATGCGCAAGCAGCCAGCCGCGCAACCGCTCCATCTCTGGTGCCGTCGGTCGACGCCGGAACCGGGCCAGCGTGACATGCGGGCGAAAGCGCTGCCGCTCGAGCATCAGACCGGCACCGTGCGCAAGCGAGCGGACCTTGCGGTGCAGATGGTCGAGCGCGGGGTTGGGTTTCACGCCGGCGAACACGACCTTGGGATCGTTGCCGCCGAACGTGTCGGTGCCCGCGAGATGCAGATCGAACCCGGGCGCGGACAACTCGCAGAGGGCGGTGTGGATGTCTTCGATCAGCCCGGTCGGCTGCTCGCCCAGAAAGGCGAGCGTCAGGTGCAGGTTTTCGGGCGGCGACGGCTGACCTGCGGGCAGATCGGCCTGCAGGTCAATGATGGCGTCTCTGCACATGCTCTGGCAGGTTGATGGCGATAAAGGCGCGCATGGGTCCTCGGATGGTTCGGGCGGGTCACAGCGTTTGCAGACGGGTTATATTCCGCCGGGAAGCTTGGAGCGCATCATCTCTTTTCGATCAATCCTGCGCCCGTCAACGACAAAGGTGCCGTCACCAACGGCGTGGATCGTCCGCTTTTCTTTGCGAGAGGTGTCGAAGTATGCGGCAACGCCTTCGAGCACGACGATACTGTGTCGCTCAACGATATCGACAACGCGGCATTCGATGTTTGCGAGGCATTCCTTGATCAGCGGTGCTCTGACATCTCTGGCCTTCACAGGGGTCAGGCCGAACTTTTCAAACTTGTCGGTGTCTTTGCCAGAGCATGTTCCGACGCCGACGACTGTATCGATCAGGTCCACCGTCGGGATTGAGATCACGCACTCTCGTGGATTGCTGAAGTGCTGCAAAGGAATGGTTCCAGGGCCCGGTCGTGATGGCAAATCCGGCTGCGAAATCCAGCACCATGGTCCAGGAGATGGTCATCACATTGTTCTTCTGGCCGTCGTTTGTCGTGACCAGAACAACCGGCCCCGGTTCGATCAGGGTAAACGCCCTGCCGATGTTCAAGCTTTCCATGCCCGCCTCCGTCCTGCACTGGCCCAACATATCATTCTTCGCGCCGTCGATGTTCGCACAAGCGATGGCCCGAACCTGGTTAGTAGAAACTCTGCGGGTCGATGTCGATTTGCAGGCGCAGGTTGGTGGGCAGTCTGAACTGGGCGACCCATTTTTGCAGTGCGGATTGCAGCGGCGCGGATTTGTCGGCCTTGACCAGCAGCCGCACCCGGTGGCGGCCACGGATGCGGGCGATGGGGGCCGGGGCGGGGCCGAAGACCTGCGCGCCGATCTGGCACGCAAGGGCGCGTCGCGTCGCGACATTTCGGTGCCAAGATCGAACACCTCTTGCACGTTCGGCGAGGACAGGATGATACCCGCCAGACGGCCGTAGGGCGGCACGCCGGCGGCCTGCCGTTCGGCGGCTTCGGCGCGCCAGAAGCCTTCCTCATCGCCCGCAAGGATCGCGCGGATCACCGGATGCTCGGGCTGGTAGGTTTGCAGCAGCGCGACGCCCTTGTTCGAGGTGCGCCCGGCCCGGCCCGCGACCTGCCGCATCAGCTGAAAGGTGCGTTCGGCGGCGCGCAGGTCCGAGCCTTGCAGGCCAAGATCGGCGTCGATCACACCGACGAGGGTCAGCAGCGGGAAGTTGTGGCCCTTGGCAACCAGTTGCGTGCCGATGATGATGTCGGCGGCGCCTTGGGCGATTGCTACGATCTGTTCCTTGAGCGCGCGGGCCGAGCCGTAGAGGTCCGACGACAGCACCGCGACGCGGGCGTCGGGGAAGAGCGCAGTCACCTCTTCGGCGAGACGTTCGACGCCGGGGCCGACGGGGGCAAGGCGGTCTTCGGCCTCGCAATGCGGGCATTTGGTGGGCATCGGCTTGGTCTCGCCGCATTGGTGGCAGACGAGGCGTTTCAGGAACCGGTGCTCGACCATCCGCGCATCGCAGTGATCGCAGCCGATCTGGTGGCCGCAGGCGCGGCAGATGGTGACCGGCGCGTAGCCGCGGCGGTTGAGAAACAGCAGCGATTGTTCTTTGCGCTCAATGCGTTTGGTGACCTCTGCTTGCAGGGTGGGCGAAATCCAGCGGTTGCCCGGCAAGGTTTCATTGCGCATGTCGATGGCGGCCATCTGCGGCAGTTCGGCGTCGCCGAAGCGCGAGGTCAGTTCGAGTTTCTCGTATTTGCCCGCCTCGGCATTGGCCCAGCTTTCAAGGCTGGGCGTGGCAGAGGCGAGGATCACCTGCGCGCCGTTGATCGAGGCGCGCAGGACGGCCATGTCGCGGGCGGAATAGACCACGCCGTCCTCCTGCTTGTAGGAGGTGTCGTGTTCCTCATCCACCACGATCAGGCCAAGGTCGCGGAACGGCAGGAACAGCGCCGATCGCGCACCGATGACCATTTGCGCGCCGCCCTCGCCGACCATGCGCCAGACGCGACGGCGTTCGGTCATGGTGACGCCGGAATGCCATTCGGCGGGCTTCGCGCCGAAGCGGGCCTCGACCCGGGTGAGGAATTCGGCGGTCAGCGCGATTTCGGGCAGAAGGACAAGGGCCTGACGGTTCTGCGCAAGGCATTCGGCGACCGCTTCGAGATAGACCTCTGTCTTGCCCGAACCGGTGACACCTTTCAAGCAGCGTCGTGCCATAGCTGCGGCTGAGGCGACCTTGCTCGCGCAGGCGCGCGGCGGCTTTGGCCTGATCTTCGGCCAGATCCTTGCCGCCGTGGTCGGGGTCCATGCGGGGGTATGGCAAATCGCGGGGGCTGGCCTCTTCCGCGACGACGCCTTGCTTGACGAGGCCCTTGATGACGCGAGGTCGAGACGCCGGCCATTTCGGCCAGTTCCTTGAGCGTGAACGAAAGCCCGCCATAGTCGCCAAGCACCGCCAGCACGCGGCGGCGGGCGTCGGTTTCGCGGTCGGGCGTGCCGTGGCCCAGCCGGTAGACGGTGCGCATCGACGGTGGATCGCCCAGCCCCGGCGAGCGGGTGGCGAGGCGCAGCATGGCGGGCATCGGGGTGAGCGTGTAATCGGCGACGCGGGTCAGGAAGGTCTGCATTTCCTCGCGCATCGGCACGGCATCGAGCACGCGGATCACGCTGCGGATCTTCGCGCGGTCGTAATCGCCCTGCCCCGGCCCCCAGACCACGCCCAGCACCTTGCGCGGGCCCAGCGGCACCTCGACGAAAGCGCCCGGCAAGCAGCCGCCCTCGGGCGCCTTGTAATCCAAGAGGCCGGTCAAGCGGCTGTGTGGTCAGCACGCCGACCAGATCGCCTTCGTCAAAGAATCCCGGGGTGTTCATGCGCCACAGGTTTGCCCGTTTGGGCTTTCGGGGCCAAGCCCCTTGCGCTAGAAGATGCGCGAATGACCACCCAGAGGGGACGAGACCGATGAGATTCTTTGTAGACACCGCCGATGTGGACGCGATCGCAGAGTTGAACGACCTTGGCATGGTCGATGGCGTGACCACCAATCCGTCGCTGATCATGAAGTCGGGGCGCGACATCAAGGAAGTGACGAAAGAGATCTGCAACATGGTCGACGGGCCGGTTTCGGCCGAGACCGTGGCGCTGGACGCCGAGGGCATGATCGCCGAGGGCCGCGAACTGGCAAAGATCGCCGACAATATCGCGATCAAGGTGCCGCTGACATGGGCCGGGCTGAAGGCCTGCAAGGTGCTGACCGACGAAGACCGGATGGTCAACGTGACGCTGTGCTTTTCGCGCCAATCAGGCGCTGTCTGGCGGCCAAGGCAGGGGCGACGTTCATCTCTCCGTTCATCGGGCGGCTGGATGATCTCAACCTCGACGGCATGGATCTGATCGCCGAGATCCGCCAGATCTATGACAATTACGGCTTCGAGACCGAAATCCTTGCCGCCTCGATCCGCTCGGCCAACCACATGAGCCAAGCGGCGCTGATCGGCGCGGATGTGGCGACCGCACCGCCGAATGTGATCAAGGCGATGGCGAGCCATGTGCTGACCGACAAGGGGCTGGAAGGGTTCCTCAAGGATTGGGCGAAGACCGGGCAGAAGATCCTCTGACGGCGGCGCGCATGGCGGGTTGGGGGCCAGCGCGGTCGTTCGGTTGCGCCGTGGCTTGACGACGATCAGCATCGGCAACTTTGCGTTAATCTCAAGAAACAGACCAAACGGTCGATCACGACAAGCATCAGTGGCGCGGTTGAAGCCAAGAGTGAGTATCTCGGATCGACTTGCCCAGCAACTGCAGAAGGGTGATGGCATGACAGGAAGTTGGACGACAGTAACGAAGGCTGTCAATTGTCGACCTGCTCCAGGAAACGGTGGATTTGGTCGTTTCGAAAAACCAATCTCTCCGATGGCTACCGTAGGGTCGCCCGGTCAGAACCATCAAAGGCTATCATGATCAATCTTGTTGTCAGAACCTCTTTGGTGCCATCCGCCGACAAACAGCTCCATAGTCGCCGCCAGGATCGTGAAGAAAACAATTGCTGACATAGGATCTGTCAGGGCAATGCGCATCTGCTGCAGATATCGCCCTTGCTGAACCATGTCGATGTCTGCTTCGCCACGCAAGCAGCCCTTCGCAGTCCCGGCAAGGCCCGGACCCCTCTCAAGCGCGCAATCACTGTGGCGCGAGGGACGCGATCCGATCTGGATGACGGCGAAAGCCAAACTGGGGCTGGACGTCGGGCGCTCCAGTACTTGGGAAAACGTAGCCCAGAGCATCGGTCAAGCCGGAACAACCGGCAAGAACCGAAGGGACAGGCATGAGCAGCACGGCAGCCATGATCGACGATCTGCGCGAAAAGATCATCGCCGATCCGGATGTGATTCTGGACGACCGCGATGTGATGCGCGCACTGATCGCCGCCAGCGAAAGCGGGCTGGGCAACAATATCGTCGATCTGCGCGGCATCGCGCTGGAACGGCTGGAATCCCGGCTGGACCGGCTGGAAGACACCCATCGCAGCGTGATCGCGGCGGCCTATGAAAACCTCGCCGGCACCAATCAGGTGCACCGGGCCCTGCTGCGGCTGCTGGAGCCGACCGATTTCGCGAGTTTCCTGCGCGATCTGGGCGGCGAGGTGGCCGATATCCTGCGCGTCGATGCGGCGCGTCTGGTGCTGGAAACGCTGCAGCGACGATGACGACGACGGTCGTGACCCGGCTGGAAAGCGTACTGGTCACCGCCGAGCCCGGTTTCGTTGACAGCTACCTGACGCTGGGGCGCAATGTGCCGGTGCGGCAGGTCGTGTTGCGGCAGGTGCAGCCCGATACGGACGTGGTTTACGGCGACACGAAGGACTGGATCCGGTCCGAGGCGTGCCTGAAGCTTGACTTCGGCCCGGGTCGGCTGCCGGGGATGCTGGTGCTGGGCGCCGAGGATCCGCATCAGTTCAAGCCGACGCAAGGCACCGACCTTCTGGCGTTCTTCGCCGGGGTCTTCGAGCGGACCATGCGGCGCTGGCTGGCTGAGTCCACATCTCTGCGGCGGCGCTGGATGCGCTGACGTTATGGCTGGCGGCGCAAAAGGCGCTGAACGCGGCGGCCGCCGAACACGCTGAGCGCCTATCGCACCGATCTGCTGGGGCTATCTCGCGTTCATTACCCAACATTTTGGCGATGCAACGGGGCTGGCGCCGCTGAAGAAAGTTTCAACTTCCGACATGCGCGCCTGGATGGCGCATGAGCGCGGGCGTGGGGTTTCGGCGCGGTCGCTGGCGCGGTCCTTGTCGGCGGTCAAGTCTTTCTATCGCTGGCTGGCCGAGCGCGAGGGGTTCGATCCGACCGCGGTGCTGTCGGTGCGGTCTCCCAAGTTTCAGCGCAAGCTGCCACGACCGCTGGCGGTGGACGCGGCCCGCGCGATGATCGAAACCGTCGAGTTGCAGACCGACAAGGATTGGATCGCGGCGCGGGATGCCGCAGTGGTGACGCTGCTTTACGGTTGCGGCCTGCGAATATCCGAGGCCTTGGGGCTGACCGGCGCGTCGGTGCCGCTGCCCGACAGCCTGCGCATTCGCGGCAAGGGCGGCAAGGAACGGCATGGTTCCGGTGCTGCCCGTCGCGCGCGAGGCGGTGGCGCGCTATGTCGCCGCCTGCCCCTACCCGATCGAGGCCTGACACGCCGCTCTTTCTGGGCGCGCGCGGGGCCAAGCTGAACCCGCGACTGATCGCCAAGGTGATGGAACAGTCGCGCATGCAGCTTGGCCTGCCCGCCACTGCCACGCCGCACGCAATGCGGCACAGCTTCGCCACGCACCTGCTGGAGGCTGGCGGCGATCTGCGGTCGATTCAGGAGTTGCTGGGCCATGCCTCGCTGTCGACGACGCAGGCCTATACGGCGGTGGATACCGCACGGCTGATGGAAGTGTACGAAAAGACCCATCCGCGGGCTTGAAGGCGAAACGGCGCTATCGCCGCTGCCCGCCGCGTGCGGTTGCAACGGCGATCGGGCATCCCTGCGCCAGATGTTTCCTAGACCGGACCCGGCCCGGCGGCCAGTCAGATGGGCGCGGCTTAGCTGTCCTGGGATTCGGCGTTTGCGGTCAAGTTGCGGTGCTTTCTGGTGCGGTTCATCACCAGATAGAACAGCGCGACACCACAGATGAAAGCCGCCAGCCCGACCATCGGGATGACTACCAGGAGATTCCAGTCACTTGGGTAAACCACGATATTTCCTTTCGAATAGATAAGATTTTCCAGGGTTTACGTGTGAAATAAGGCGTTTTTGCGTCACCTGCCCCAGGTCAGTGGAGAGCGAAAACCGATGCTTCTCGGCTCTACGCCCGAACGCGCCGTCTTTGTCGGCCCTGATTCCGGCCTGCTTTGCCTTTCACCTTCAGGGCCGCGCGGTGGCGCAACCTGCCGATGACGTTTGGCCCAGGCCATCGGCGGAACGGCACAATCGCGCTGGCAGGTGGTGTTTGGTGATATCCTCGCGTCATTTCAGGCCAGCCGCCCCGCAACCGGTTGCCTAACTGGCAAGGTTCCGCCTAGAAGGGCGAATGACCATTCAGACGCGTGCGCTTCTCGTTCATCTTCTGACCGCCACCGGGGCCGTTTTCGCCATGCTGGCGATGCTGGCGGCGGTCGAGCACGAATGGGCGCTGATGTTCCTGTGGCTGGTGATTGCGTTCTTCGTCGACGGGATCGACGGGCCGCTGGCGCGGAAATACGACGTCAAGACCAACGCGCCGCAGTTTGACGGCGTGCTGCTGGATCTGGTCATCGACTACCTGACTTACGTGTTTGTGCCGGCTTATGCGCTTTTCAAATCCGGGCTGTTGCCGGGCTGGACCGGTTGGACCGCGATCATCGTGATCACCTTCACCAGTGCGATGTATTTCGCCGATACCCGGATGAAGACGAAGGATAATTCGTTCTCTGGCTTTCCCGGATGCTGGAACATGGTGGCGCTGGTGCTGTTCGCGCTGGCGCCGAATTTCTGGGTGACGCTGGCGATCGTGGTGGTGCTGGCGGCGGCGATGTTCGTGCCGCTGAAGTTCATCCATCCGGTGCGGACCGAGCGCTGGCGGGTGCTGTCGCTGCCGATGGCCTTCGCGTGGACATTTTTCGCGGGCTGGGCGGCCTGGGTGGATTTCGATCGCGCAAAGCTGGGCGCATTGGGGGCTGTGATCGACCTCGTCTCTACCTGGTCTTTGCCGGCATCGCCCAGCAGATCATTCCACCGCGCAAGCCCGGCTTTCACTAAAGCCGGGTCAGCACCACGCCGCCGACGATCAGTGCTGCGGCGATAGCCTTGCCCCGGTCCATACGCTCGCCAAACAGGGTCCAGCCGATCAAGCACGGCGAACAGGATCGAGGTTTCGCGCAAGGCCGTGACTAGCGCGATCGGCGCCTGGGTCATCGCCCAGACGGCGATGGCATAGGCCCCGTAGGATCCGAGTGAGGCCAGCGAACCAAGCGATCCAGGCGCGGCGGTTGGCGCGCAGCACGGCGGTGCCGCGCAGCGCCAGGCAGATCGGCAGAAAGAGGCGGCGTCGAAGACGAAGAGCCAGGCGACATAGGTGACCGCGTCGCCGGAGACCCGCGCGCCAAGGCCGTCAACCAGCGAATAGCCCGCGGTGGCCATCGCCGAGCCCAGTGCCAGCGGCACCAGCCGGCGCGATTCGTCCGAGCGGAAGACGCCGCGCGCCATCAGCAGAATGCCCGCGCCCAGCACCACGATGCCGGCGTATTCCAGCACCTCGACCGTGTCGGTCAGGATCACCGCGCCGATCATCATGACCATCAGCGGGGCCGCGCCGCGCGCGATGGGGTAGACGCGGGACAGATCGCCATTGTCATAGGCGAAGGCGAGGAAGAGCTTGTAGATCGAATGAAACACGCCCGAGGCGATTAGCCAGATCCAGACCTCACCCTGCTGGCAAAGCGCGGCTGGCCGCGATGGCCGCGCCGATGCCGCCCTGCACCAGTGTCAGGATCAGCATCGAGGTCAGTTTCGAGGTGCCAAGCTTGATCAGCGCGTTCCAGCCCGCATGCAGGAAGGCGGCGAAGAGCACTGCCAGAAATACGCCGAATGTCATCTGTTGCCCTGCCTGCCTGCTCTGCCTGCGTGCTGTGGCGTCACCAAATCGCGCGCCCCTTCGGGCCGCAAGAGGTTTCTCGTGCCCTGCGGGCACTCGGGTGCCTCCGGCGGGGATATTTGAGGGAAAAAGAAAATGACGGCGGGGTGCGGCGGCGTCGCCGCTAAAGCAAGAGCGAGGCGGCGCCTTCGAGACGCAGGAGTGCCACCTTGGTTTCGATCCCGCCGGGGCCGGAGAAGCCGCCAAGGCTGTCGGCGGCAAGCACGCGGTGGCAGGGGATCAGGATGGCGATGGGGTTGGCGCCGCAGGCCTGGCCTGCGGCCTGCGCAGAAATGCCGAGGTCGCGTGCGAGGTCGCCGTAGCGGCGGGTTTCGCCGTAGGGTATCGCGATGAGCGCGTCGAGGAAGCGGCGTTGCGCGGGCTCACGTGCGGGGCGAGCGGCAGGTCGAACCGCTGGCGTGGCCTGCGAAATACTCGCCAGCTGGGTGGCGGCGGCGCGCAGGACCGGGGTTTCATCCCGACCGGCGCCGTCCCAGCGCAGGCGGGTGACGTGGCCATCCTCTTCGGTCACGGTCAGCGGGCCAACCGGACTTGGGAAGGTCAGGCTGGCCTGCCACTCAGTCCCAGCGCCGCGTCGCAGCGGGCGCAGACGCCTTCGTGTTTGTGGCTACCGACGTCGGGCAGGATCTTCCAGCAGCGCTGGCATTTCTCGCCCGTCGGCCTTTTCGAAGACCACGCCGATGCCGTCGATCTCGGGCAGGCGGAACGCCTCGGACGGGCTTGGATCGGCGGAAAGCGTGATGCCGGAGGTGATGCAGATGTCGGCGAAGGGCACCGTGCGGGCGGCGGCCAGGGCTTCGGTGTCTTCGACATGGACGACAGGGGCGGCTTCCAGCGAGGCGCCGATCACCTTGTCCTGACGCTGGATTTCCAGCGCCGCCGTCACCACGCGGCGGACGCGGCGGATCTCGGACCATTTCGCGGCCAGCGGCTCATCGAGCCAATCGGCGGGGGTTTCGGGCATGTCGGTCAGGTGGACCGAACTTTGATCGCCGGGGAAGCGTTCGAGCCAGACTTCCTCCATCGTGAAGACGAGGATCGGGGCGAGCCATGTCGTGAGCCGGTGGAAGAGGATGTCGAGCACGGTGCGCGCGGCGCGGCGTTCGGGGGTGTCGCCATCGCAATACAGCACGTCCTTGCGGATGTCGAAGTAGAAGGCCGAGAGGTCCACCGTGGCGAAGGTGAAAAGCTCCTTGAACACGCCCTGGAAGTCGTAGGCGGCATAGCCCGAGCGCACCTTGTGGTCGAGTTCGGCGAGCCGGTGCAGCACCCAGCGTTCCAGTTCCGGCATATCGGCGGGATCGGTGCGGTCGGCCTCGCTGAACTGGGTCAGAGAGCCCAAGAGGAACCGGATGGTATTGCGCAGGCGGCGGTAGCTGTCGGAGGTGCCTTTGAGGATCTCGTCGCCGATGCGGTGATCGTGCTTGTAGTCGGTCTGCGCGACCCAGAGGCGCAGGATGTCGGCACCGTACTGCTTGACCACCTGATCGGGCAGGATCGTGTTGCCCAGCGACTTTGACATCTTCTCGCCCTTGGCGTCGAGCGTGAACGCATGCGTTACCACCGCGCGGTAGGGCGCGCGGCCGATGGTGCCGCATGCTTGCAGCATCGAGGAGTGGAACCAGCCGCGGTGCTGGTCGGTGCCTTCGAGGTAGAGGTCGGCGAGACCGTCGGCGGTGCCGTCGGGGCGGTCGCGCAGCACGAAGGCATGGGTGGAGCCGGAATCGAACCAGACATCGAGGATGTCGAAGATTTGCTCGTACTCTGCCGGATCGTGCAGGCCGTCGAGGATCTTTTCCTTGAAGCCCTCGGTGTACCAGATATCGGCGCCATCGGCCTCGAACGCAGTGACGATGCGGGCGTTGACTTGGGCGTCGCGGAGCAGGAAGTCGGGGTCTTCGGGCTTGGTTCCGGTCTTGACGAAGCAGGTCAGCGGCACGCCCCATGCGCGTTGACGCGACAACACCCAGTCGGGCCGCGCCTCGATCATCGAGTAAAGCCGGTTGCGGCCGGTTTGCGGGGTCCATGTGACAAGCTGGTCGATCGAGGTCAGGGCGCGCTGGCGGATCGTGGTGCCGTACTCGTCCTGACCGTCGCCGACGGGCTTGTCGATGGCGGCGAACCATTGCGGCGTGTTGCGGTAGATCAGCGGCGCTTTGGAGCGCCATGAATGCGGGTAGCTGTGGGTGACGCGGCCGCGCGCGAGCAAGCGACCGGCCTCGACCAGCTTGTCGATCACGGCCTTGTTGGCGCCGCCTTCCTTGCCCTTGGGCGTGATGATGACCTCGCCGCCAAAGAGCGGCAGATCGGCGCGGAAAGAGCCGTCTTCCAGCACGTTGTAGGTCATCGGCAGGCCATGCTTGAGGCCGATCTGGTAATCGTCATCGCCGTGGCTGGGGGCGGTGTGGACAAAGCCGGTGCCGGCGTCCTCGGTGACGTGATCGCCGGGGAACATCGGCACATCATAGTCCCATTCGCCGTTGTCGGCGATACCGCGCAGCGGGTGCGACAGGACAAGACCGGCGAGTTCCTGTGCGGAGACATGGCGGATCTGGGTGAAACCGGTGACGCGGGCCTGCGCGAAGATTTCGCCGGCGAGGTTTTCGGCCATCAGGAGCTTGTCGCCTTTGGCGGCCCAGCATTCCTCGGGCGTTTCGGTGACTTCGTAAAGGCCATAGGTGATGCCGGGGCCGAAGCAGACCGCGCGGTTCTGCGGGATGGTCCAGGGCGTTGTGGTCCAGATCACCACCTGCGCTTCGTGCAGGTCGTCGGCCAAGAGCGCCTGATCGGCGGCGGAATATTCATCGATATCGTCTTCGGCGAGCAGGACATTGCCGCCGCGCACGACCGGGAAGCGGACCCAGATCGTTGGGCTTTGGTGGTCGTGGTACTCGACCTCGGCCTCGGCCAAAGCGGTCTTTTCCACGGGGCTCCACATCACCGGCTTGGAGCCTCGGTAAAGCGTGCCGTTCATCAGGAATTTCATGAACTCCTCGGCGATCACGCGTTCGGCGTGGTAATCCATCGTCAGGTACGGATCGGCCCAGTTGCCGGTCACACCGAGGCGCTTGAATTCCTCGCGCTGGATGTCGATCCAGCCTTCGGCAAATTTGCGGCATTGCTGGCGGAAATCGACGACGTTGACGGCGTCTTTGTCCTGACCCTTGGCGCGGTACTGTTCCTCGATTTTCCATTCGATGGGCAGGCCGTGGCAATCCCAGCCCGGCACATAGCGGGCGTCACGGCCCATCATCTGCTGGGAGCGCACGACCATGTCTTTCAGGATCTTGTTCAGTGCGTGGCCGATATGCAGGTGGCCGTTGGCATAGGGCGGGCCGTCATGCAGCGTGAAGGGCTCGCGGCCTTCCTTTTCGCGCAGGCGGTCGTAGATGCCGATCTTCTGCCACCGCTCCAGCCAGCCGGGTTCGCGGGTGGGAAGGCCCGCGCGCATCGGGAAGTCGGTGACGGGCAGGTTCAGCGTGGCTTTGTAGTCGGGCGTATCGGCGCACATTTCGGGCGTCCTTGTCAGAATTCGGTTATGGCGGAGGGATCGGCGCGGGGGAACGCACGCCTTTGACCGGCGGCCCTGAAGTGTCAGAGCGCCGGGCTGATAATTCGAATAATGATCGCCAGTATCCGCAGCATGGGGCGCTTATAAAAGCCACGGTTTGGGGCGTCCAGCGCCTATTTCGGCAGCGCTGGTTCATCCCACTGCGCTGCCATCTTGCGCACGATCCACGCAAGGCCCGCCAGCGACAGGCCGAGCCCGAGGAACGAGGCAACACGGTAAAGGCCCGCGAGGCCCGACATATCGACCAGAAAGACCTTGGCGATGGTCAGGGTGACGCCCGCCACCGCGACCTGCCGCAGAAGGTGCGAGCGGCGCCAGAAGGCGATGAACAGCAGAGCCACCGAGGCAAGCAGGAGGGCGACAGTGTAGCTGTAAAGCTCGCCCTCGAGGACGCCGGGCGCCGAGATGTCGCGGCCATGCCAGAGGCGGCGGATTTCAAGGCCGGTGTAGCTGGCGGCGAAGAGCGCGGCGAGGATGCCGGAGGCCATGCGCAACGCTCGGGGCAGGTGCGTGAAGCGCCAGGCGATGAACGCCAGCGGCAGCGCCGGAAGCAGATAGGCGACCAGAAGGCTGTCGAAGATCAACGGTCCGGTGACGGGGTTGCCGTAGCCGAGCGGGCTGGCGAAGGTCACGGCGAGACCGATCAGGACAAGGGCGACAAGGCCGAAGATGATCGCCAGCACGATGCGGACCCAGCGCAAGGGGCCGCCCGCGCGCAGGCGGTAAAGCTGGTTCGCCATCGAAACCAGCCAGACGAGGCCTTGCAGGCTGATCACGGCATGGCTGTCGGCGTCGGGGCCGGTCCATTTATAGATCAGCACGTTGGCCAAAAGCGCCAGCGCCACCCAGGCGGCGGATTCGGCGGTTGTGCTGGCGTCGATGCGGGCGCGCTGGCGCAGCACCAGTGTGGCGGCGGCCAGAAGGGTGGCAGAGCCGAGATAGGCCAGAAGCACCTCCCACAACGGCGCGTCGCCAGCCCAGATCAGGCCGGGATCGATGATCAGCCGCCAGGCGATGACGGCCGCACCTGCATGGACCAGCAGCGTGACCGGGCGCAGGTTCAGCCGTTGGTCGATCAGCGCCGCACCCAGCACCATGCCGCCCAGCGCCAGCGTCAGCGCGGTCGAGGACAGCACAAGGATCAGCGCCATCGAGATCATCGTGAGCGCCGAAAGCGCGTAAAGTGCGGTGCGGCGGCGGTCTTCGCCATCGCGCCGGGCGGTCTGGCTGGCGAAGAGCACCATCGCGGCGGCCATGATCATCGCGTGACCGGCCCACCAGCCCGCGCCAAGCAAGCGCGTCGGCGACCATGTCAGTTCCAGCAGGATCAGGGTTACGGGGGCGAAAAGTGCGGCCCCGGCCGACCACATGATCGCGCGGCGGCCGGGAAAGAGGCCGCGCCAATGGGCCAGCGCCGATCCGGCCAGCGCCATGAAGGCGAGAACGGTCGCCTCGGTCGGGCGGGCGGCCTCTGGTTCCAGATGCACGGGATCGACGAAGCTGCGGAAGATAGAGCCGTATGAAACGGCCTGATCGGCCACCACCAGCAGGAACAGGACCGGCGGGATCAGCGCAAGATCGTCAAGCGCAGGCGCGCGGCGTGCCCAGACCGTGGCAGAAAGGTACAGCAGCGCGAGGGTGAAAAGCGCCAGCCAAAGCTCTGCCGGACCGGCATCCTTGAGCGCAACCATCAGCGCCGCGGCAGAGGCGGCGGCGAAGGTGGCGAAGGCCAGCCGCGTCGGAAAGCCCGGCCAGTCCGGCTTTTGCTTGCCGGGAAGGGTGGTGAGGCGATTGACGGCGCTGAGGACCGAGGGGCCGTCATGGCTCGGGCGTCAGCGATAGCGGTGGGACGGTGACCGCCAGTGCGGTGGCGATCAGCGCGAAGGCGAGGTAATGCCGATCCCCTGCCCCGCCGGCAAACAGCATCCAGGCCGCGATGAAGGTGAAGATCAGCGCGAAGGCCGAGACCCAGGCCCAGCGTTTCAGCGCATCGACGGCAAGACCCGCGGCGGCGATCAGGGCGAAGTAGTAGTAGAAAAGCTCCGGTGTGTCGCTTTGGCCGCCAACAAGGAAGGGCGCGGCGGTTGAACCAAGGATGCCGACGACGGTCAGGAACGGCCCGTAGAACCAGCCAAGGACCACCGCGACGGCGGCCACGAGGACAAGCCAGATCAGCGCGCCGCGTGGGCGTGATGAGGCCGTAGAGGTGTTGGGCGGACAGCACCGCGGCAAAGAGCGCGACCAGACCGGCCCCCGAAAATGTCGAGGGCAGGTAGGCGGTGCTGCCGCTGTCATCGCCGCCGACGCGGCGGCGGATGAACTCACCGAACCAGATCAGCGCGATGCCAAGGCTGGCGGCGCTGATGACGCGCCAGAACGGGGTGACGACGCCGTGTTCGACGCCGTATTGCACAAGGAACACGCCGGCGAGCGCCAGCGATAGGGCCGCGATGGCGAGGAACCAGTTGGCTTTCAGCCAGACGGCAAAGGCATCGAGCTGCTCGGCGCGAAAGACAAAGGCGCGTGGGGCGCGGTCGGGTTCGGGGCGCGGCGCAACCGGCGCGGGCTGTGCCTTGGGCGGTGGCGGGGCGTTGGGGGGCGCGGCGGTTGCATCATGCGTGGTCTTGGCCGCGATCCAGGGGTTTTCGGCCGCCTTGGCGGGTGCCTTGACGGGTGCTTTGCCGGTGGGCCGGGGCTGCTCGGGGGTGACAATTGCGGGCGTTTCAAGCTGGCCGATACGGCGTTCAAGCCGGGTCACCAGTTTCTTCAGGTTGTGGACAACGTAGACAACATAAATCAGGGCAATGACGCCCACTAACGCGATTACGTCTGCCATACACTGTCCCTGTCGTTTATGCGTTTTGCGGCAGAGCCTAGCGATACGGCCTGAACCGGACAAGCGGATTTCGGGCAGGCCGGGCGGCGCGGGGCCGGGTAGCGCGGATGCAACGGCAGGCGAAGACGGGCGGCACGGAATGAGGATTGCGATAGCAGGGGCCGGAATCGGCGGGCTGGCGGCGGCGGCGCTTTTGCGTGCCGACGGCCATCAGGTGGCGGTGTTCGATCAGTTCGAGCGGCCCGCCCCGGTAGGCTCGGGTCTGGTGATCCAGCCGGTCGGCCAAGCCGTGCTGAAGGCGGTCGGCGTCGGGCCCGCGGTGCTGGCGCAGGGCCAGCGGATCGTGCGGATGCGCGGGCATGACGCGGGTTCGGGCGGATCGTTCTGGATGTGCGCTATGATCGCGGCGACGGCGGCCGGTTTGGGCTGGCGGTGCATCGTGCGACGCTGTTCGACGCCTTGTTCACGGCGGCAAAGGCGGCAGGTGCGGAAATCTGTCCGGGACGCGGGTGGCAGCGATTGAAGGCGCGCCGCCGCGTCTGGTGTTTGCGGATGGCGCGCGGAGTGCGCCTTTCGATCTGGTGATCGACGCCGCCGGGGCCGGATCGGTGCTGTCGCCTTTGGTGGGGCGGGCTTTGCCCTATGGTGCAGTCTGGGGAACCGTGGACTGGCCCGCGGCTGCGCCGTTTGCGCGGGATCATCTGACCCAGTGCTATCGCCGTGCCGACCGGATGATGGGCGTTCTGCCCGTGGGTCTGGTGCCTGACGCGGCGGGGCGGAAAGCGACGATCTTCTGGTCTTTGCCTGCGGCGGGCCATGGCGACTGGCTGGCGCAACCGCTGGCGGCGTGGAAGGCCGAAGCTGCGGCTTTGTGGCCGGAGTTCGCACCGTTGCTCGATCAGATCGGGGATCATCGGCAGATGACCATGGCGCGTTACAGCCACGGCACGCTGGCGCGGCCATGGTCGGACGGACTTGTGCATATCGGCGACGCGGCGCACCGGGCCAGTCCGCAGCTTGGGCAGGGCGCGAACATGGCGCTTCTGGATGCGTTCGCGTTGCGCGCGGCGCTGCGCATGGCCGAGGGGCGCGAAGCGCTGGCGCTGTATGCCCGGCTGCGGCGCTGGCATGTGCGGCTGTATCAGGGCCTGAGCCGGGCCTTCACGCCGCAATATCAGTCCGATAGCCGGGCTCTGCCGGTGTTGCGCGACCGGGTTCTTTCACCACTGTCGCGGACATGGCCGCTGCCGGGGGTGTTGTCACGACTGGTCTGCGGCGATCTGGTGCGGCCCTTTGCCGGGCTGGCCGACGACTAGCTCTTGGCCTGCCCGAAAAGCCCGGTCAGCGCGCGCTGCACCAGGCTGGTGACGGCCGGGCGTTTGAGGCGAGCGAAGGGCAGCGGGCGGCAGACCTCGATCGCGGCGATGCCGACGCGGGCGGTGAGCGCGCCGTTGATCACGCCCTCGCCGAAGCGGCGCGAGACCTTCGACAGCATGCCACCGCCGGCGACCGAGCCGATCAGGTCATCGCCCACCGCGACGGCTCCGGTCGCAACGAGATGGGTCAGCACGGTGCGTGTCAGCCGCCAGCTGCCGAGGGTTCCGGCGCGACCGCCGTAGATTTCGGCGATGCGGCGGATCATGCGGATGTTGGCGGTGAGCGCGGTGACGACATCGGCCAGCGCCAGCGGCACGATGGCAGTGACGGTGGCGACCTGACGGGCGGCGGCCTCGATCTCGCGCCGCGCGGCGGCGTCGAGCGGGGCCGAGCAGTCTCGGTCTCGGCAAGGCCCAGCAGGCCGTCGGCGTCGAACACATCGCCCTGCCGCTCGGCCAGCCGTCGAGAGGCCATTTGAGATCGTCGCGCGCCGGCGTAGAGGCCCGGCGATCCGGTCGGTGACACGCGCGGGCGGCGGCCAGATCGCCCGAGACGATGGCAGCCTCGGCGGCGCGGTGCACATCGTCGAGGCGCTTGAGCCGCGCGAAGGCGGCCCATTCGCGCAAGATGATGCCAAGGCAGACCAGCAGGAACGCGCCCAGCAAGCGCCATTGCGGTATAGCCGAGGATGGTGTTGCGGGCGATCAGCCCGGTGACGAAATCCCAGGCCCAGAGCGACAGCGCCGAAGGTGACGATAGCGCCCAGTAGCCGCCAGAACCAGCGCGCGAGGCGCGACGGCGGGCGCGCGGCAAGGGTTGCCACGGTCTGCATGGCGCGCCCCGTGGGCTGTTCGGTCAGGTTCGGGACCGGCAGGCGCGGTGTCGGGCGTCACCTTGGCGCCTCGTCCAGTTCGATCAGGACGGGGCCTTGTCTGTCGGTCATGCCATGCTCCTTGCCCAGACCAGATGCACATCCGGCAGGTTCTCGTCATTGCCCTCGCCATTGGTCAGGCGGTTCTCGTAAAAGCCGTGCCGCGCATAGAAGCGGCGGGCCGCGGTGTTGGCCTGAAAGGTCCAGAGCTCGAGCCGGCGGTGGCGCGACTTGGCATGGTCCAGAAGGGAACGCCCGATCCCCTGCCCGCGCGCCGGCCGCGAGGTAGAGCGACTGCACGGTCGCCGTCTCTCGAGGGCGATGAAACCAACCGTGCGGCGGCGATGACGGGCCACAGTGACTTCGCGTGCGGTCGAGCAGCAGGCGGGCGGCGGCGCGATGTTGGTCGATGGCGTCGGGGCGCGGCATCCAGTCGGTCTCGCAGGTCCAGCCGCCGAGGATCGCGGCGATCGGGGCGCGCGTCGCGCCTGGTGGCGGGAACCAGCGATCACGTTCACAGTCGATCCCCCAGCAGGAATTCGGCGGCCTTGTCGAGCCGGATGTGCGGCGGGCCTTCGCCGGGTTTCAGCGTCAGACGGGCGGGTGCGAAGGTCATGATCTGGTAGTCCTGATCCAGCCACTTCTCGGCACCCTCGCGGGCGGGGCCCAGCAGATGTGCGGGGTCTTCGGGCAGTTCGCCCGGGTAGAAGGCGGCCTGCTTGCCGCTGGTCAGCGTGCCGCGCACGCAGTCGAGGCTGCGGCCGTTGTGGTCGAGGGTTTCCTCGACGGTGGCGCGCAGTGCGGCGATGGACATGGCGGCGGTTTGCGCGCCCGAGAAATCGGCGCGGGATTTGGCATCTTTCACCAGCGCCTCCATGATCGCGGTCAGGCGGGGATGCTGGCTGTGGTGCAGGTGGTCGGCCTTGGTGGCGGCGAAGAGGATTTTCTCGACGCGTTTGCCAAGGAAAAGCTGGCGCAGGAAGGCGTTGCGGCCGGGACGGAAGGCGCCGAGGATCTCGGCCATGGCGCGGCGCAGATCCTCGGTCGCTTTCGGGCCGGCATGGATTGCGCCCAGCGCATCGACCAGCACCACCTGACGGTCGATCCGGGCGAAATGATCGCGGAAGAAGGGTTTGACGACTTCGCGTTTGTAGGCCTCGATAGCGGCGCTCCATCTCTCGCCAGAGCGTGCCGCGGCGGGTCTGATCGGGCTTTGGCAGCGGCGCGAAGGTCAGGACCGGGGAACCTGCCAGATCGCCGGGCAGCAGGAACCTGCCCGGGCGTGCAGTCGGAATAGCCGGCGTCGCGGGCAGCGATGAGGTAATCGGCGAAGGCAGCGGCGAGGGATTTGGCGGTGGGCTCGTCGAACCTGGCTTGCGGATCGGTGGCGTTGGCCAGGTTCAGGAAGCCCGTCCCCGATGTCGCGACTTTCGAGACGCTGGAGGGTGGTCGGCGGACCAGTCGGTGTAGCTTCTTGTCGAGCAGCGCCAGATCCAGCAGCCACTCGCCGGGATAGTCGATGATGTCGAGATGCACGGTGCGCGGCCCCGACAGGTAGCCCATCAGGCCCGAGGGCTGGACCCGCAGCGACAGCCGAAGCTCGCTGATCGAGCGGGTCGAGTGCGGGCCAGTGCGGATCCGGCGAGGTCAGCGCGCCCAGATGCGCCTCATAGTCAAAACGCGGCACGGTGTCGTCTGGTTGCGGTTGCAGATAGGCGGTGCGGATGCGGCCGTTGGCGGCGGCAACAAGTTGCGGCATCCGGCCCCGGTCGATCAGGTTGGCGACCAGCGAGGTGATGAACACGGTCTTGCCGGCGCGCGACAGGCCGGTGACGCCAAGGCGGATCACCGGTTCGAAGAACGCCTCGCTGACGGTGCCCTGTGCGGCCTCGACCCCACGCGTCAGCCGGTCTGCGATCTCGCTGAATACCAAGTGCCCTGCCCTCTTTGCCCTGAAAGGAACATAAGCGCGGCGCGTCAGGATCGCTAGGGGCGGCTGGACGCGCCGAAGGCGTGGCGCAAAACCTTTTCGACTCGGCCCGGGCAGATTGCCAAGCGGCATCCGGCGCGCTAAGCCCCGCCCATGCCACGCTATGCCCTGAAAATCGAATATGACGGAGGTCCCTTTGCCGGCTGGCAGCGGCAGAACGATCATCCCTCGGTGCAGCAGGCGCTGGAAGAGGCCTTGCGGCAAGCTGGAGCCGGACGTGCCCTCGATCGCGGCGGCGGGGCGGACCGATGCGGGGGTGCACGCCTGGGGCCAGGTGGCGCATTGCGACATGGGGCGGGACTGGGATCCGTATCGGTTGTCGGAGGCGTTGAATTTTCATCTGAAGCCGCTGCCGGTGGCGGTGGTGGCCGTGGCACGGGTAGAACAGGCTTTTCATGCACGGTTTTCGGCGATCGAGCGGCGTTATCTGTTCCGGCTGGTGGTGCGCCGTGCGCCGGTGGTGCAGGACCGCGGCGGGTCTGGCAGAGCGGGTCATGCGCTGGATCTGACAGCGATGCAGGACGCGGCGGACATCTTGTGGGGCGACACGACTTCACGACTTTCCGATCCTCGGACTGTCAGGCCGAGAGCCCGGTCAAGACGCTGGACGAGCTTGACGGATCGAAGAGTGCGTCTATCCTGCCGGCGCGAATTCCGGTTTCTCTGCGGGCGCGCAGCTTTCTGCACAATCAGGTGCGCAGTCTGGTGGGCACGCTGGAACGGGTCGGTGCCGGGGCTTGGGCACCTGTGGATGTACGCAAGGCTTTGGAGGCGCGGAATCGCACCGCTTGCGGGCCGGTCTGTCCGCCGCAGGGTTATATCTGGCGGGCGTCCGCTACAATCTCGATCCGTTCGCCTGATCCGATCCGTTTTCATCAATCCGGAAACGGATAGTTTCCTGTAATTAGCGCTTTGAAATCGGGAATGAGGCGGAGTGACCCTGCGTCATTTCGCAAAGGTCCATTTGCGCCATGTTTGTGCCTCGAAGTGCTGGAAGAAGGGATCAACAAGAAACTGGAGAAACGCAGATGGAATTCACGACCCTCACCTTCGACCAGATCGCCTTGGCCGCGATGGCCTGTATCGCCCTGCGCGAAGCGATGATCGTGTTCCTTCCCAATGACATCGCCGGACCCGGCGGCTGGCTGATCGATACCGGCGAGGAAGAAGTCTGAGCTGACCCTGCACGTCGCCCCGAGGGACACGGGGCCGCGAGATCCACGCGAGTGATGGCAGAAAGAGCCCGGCACAGGTGGCCGGGTTTTCGTTTCCGGGCGGGTTGAGCTTCGGCGTCTTGCCCTTTTGGCAGACGGTGTCGGCACTATCGACCTTCGGTCTATTCACATCAGCACATTGATTGATATTCCTGCCCGGCATGGGGTTGCTGTTCGTTTGCGTGTACCGGAGCGGCCAGCGCTGTGGTCGACAGAAACGGCGCATCTGCGACCGGACCAAAATGCCGCAACCAATGGTCGGAGGAATTCTGATGCGGTGTTCGGTGTGAAGTGATCTCGCTTCAGCGAGGTGCAAATCGTGCCCTTCGGGCCAAGAGATGGGTATTGCGCCTCGCTTCGCGAGGCGCGGTGCGCTCCGGCGGGGATATTTTCAGACAAGGAAAGGCTATTCGAGGCGGGCCGGGAAGCCCGGTGCACGCAGGTCGGTTTGGAGCACATCTTCGAGCAATTTGACGATCTGCGTGGATTGCGCCTGACCGCCATAGGCGGCGCGGCCCTTGACGAAGGTCTGGTTGGTCAGGCCCGCCAGATCGAGCGGCACGCCGAATTCACGGCCAAAGCCCATCGCGAAGCCAAGGTCTTTCAGCGCGAGATCCATGGTGAAGGCGATATCGTAGCTGCCGTTCAGGATCAGCTGGCCCTCGGTTTCATGGACGAAGCTGGAGCCGGAACTGGCCGCGATGGCCTTCCAGGCCTGCGCGAGGTCGAGGCCGCCCTTTTTGGCCAGCATCAGCGCCTCGCCATCGGCGACGAGGTGGATGAAGGCCAGCATGTTGGTGATGACCTTGATGATCGCCGCCGAGCCCAGCGGGCCCATGTGGAAGATCTGGCCGCCCATCGCCTCGAATGCGGGGTGGTGCAGGTCGAAGAGGTCCTTGTCGCCGCCGGCCAGCACGGTGATCTTGCCTTGCGCGGCGAGGTGCACGCCGCCGGTGACCGGGGCTTCCATGACGCGGATGCCCTTTGCTTCGGCTATGGCGGCAAGGCGCAGGATGTCGTCGCGGCCAAGGGTCGAGGTTTCGATCCAGGTGCTACCGGGTTCGAGCGTGGTCAGAACTTCGGTCAGGACCGCCTCGGACACCGCCGGGGACGGCAGGCAGGTGATGACGGCATCGACATTCGGCGGCGAGATCGGCGGCACTGTCGGCCCATCTGCCGCCCGCGGCCAAGTGACGGTCGGCCAGCGCGCTGTCGCGGTCGTGGACGGTGACGTCGAAGCCTGCGCGCAAGCAGCGAGGCGGCGAGGTGGCCACCGAGATTGCCGAGGCCGATATATCCGTAGCGCATGGGCTGCCCCTAGAAATGGATGTTGTATTTGGCGCGGATCGCCCGGTCGGTGATCGGGTCGATCAGCGGCGTCCATTCGGCGAGGATTTTCGCCATGCGTTCGCGGGCGCGGGGCAGAAGCTCGGGCTTGCCGACCTCGGCCCATTCCTTGGGCGACAGGCGGTCGGCGACGGCGGGATAGATGTATTCGGTCTGCATCAGGCTCAGCGTCTGGTCAGAGCCGAGGTAATGGCCGGGGCCACCCATGCAGACAGCCTTCATCGCCTCGATGCTGACCGTATCCTCGGTCACGTCGATGCCGCGCACACAGCGCAAGGGCCTGACCCAAGCAGGTCGTCGCCGAGAACCAGGCTTTCCATGCAGAAGCCCAGGAGCGAGGCGTGCATGCCGACAGCCTCGTAGACCATGTTGAGGCCGGACAGACCGGCGAGGACGTTCGAGATCGCCTGTTCCCAGCCGGCCTGCATGTCGGGCATCTTGGCGTCGGCGATCCCGGCCGCGGCACCGCCCGGAAGGCCGTAGAAATGATGCATCTGGGCGCAGCCTGCGGTCAGCAGCGCCTGTTCGCCGGAGCCGCCGGACATGGCACCAGAGCGCAGGTCGGTGACGAAGGGCCAGGTGCCGAAGATCGCCGGGTGACCGGGGGCCATGGCGTTGACGTAGACCACACCCATCAGGCATTCGGCGACGGCCTGCACGATGGCGAGGGCCAGCGGTGCCGGGGCGGTGGCGCCCGCCTGACCGGCCGAGAGCAGCAGCACCGGCATGCCGGCGCGGATGCAATGCTCCATCGTTTCGCAGCTTTCCTCGGCGAATTTCATCGGCGGGACGACGAAGCAGTTGGAGTTCGAGACGAAGGGACGCGCGCGCCATGTCGCCTCGTCCCCCGCGATCATGGTGGATCAGGTCCATGCAGCCCGCGACGTGGTGCGGTTCGGAGAAGCTGGTGCCGATGTGCTTGGTCGTGCCAGCGAGCGAGCCGTAGAGCGTGTTGATATCCATGTCGAAATTGTCGATCACGTCGCGGCAGACCATCGGGCGCTGGAAGAAGTGCACGTTGTCGAGATGCTGGACGAGCTTGGCGGCCATGTGCAGATCGGCGGCGGTGGATTCGCGGTATTCGTTCTTCTCGGTATCGACGATATGCACGGCCGCCCCTGCGGTGCCGTAATGCACGCGGGTGCCCGAGAGCAGCAGGTCATGCGCCGGATCGCGGCCACAGAGCGTAAGGTCGCGGCAGGCGACGGCCAGCATATCCTCGACCAGCGCGCGGGGGACGCGGATGCGGCGATCCTCGCCCATGATGCAGCCGGCATCGGTCAGGATCTTTTCGCCGGTTGGCGGGACAGAGCCGAAGCCGATGGTTTCTAGCGCGTCAAGGGCGGCTTCGTGGATGCGCTGCACCGAGGCGTCGGACAGCGGTTTGTACTGGCCACCCTCAAGGCCCGGCGCGGACCGGGCGTTTGTCTTGCGCCAGAGGGCGCTGAGCGCATCGCGCGGCGGGCTTCTCGGCCGCCGGAGCGGCGGGATTTCTGGTCTGGTTCGGCGTTCATGGGCTAGTCTCCCGGTCAGGCGCGCACCCGCTCTGACCTTGGGTCGTAGAGCGGTTTCAGCGATGCCTCTGCCGGAATGCGCCGGCCCGCGATTTCGATCTCGTAGGTGCTGGCAAGAACGTCGGCGGCGGTCTGGCCCTCGCACGGCACGTAGCCCATGCCGATGGCACCGCCCAAAGCATGGCCGTAGTTGCCCGAGGTGATGATCGAGACGATCTTGCCGTCCCGCACCAGCGCCTCGTTGTGGAACAGGAACTGTTCCGGGTCGTTCAGGCGGAACTGGACCATGCGGCGTTTCAGGCCGTCGTCCTTCTTGCGCAACACCGCGTCACGGCCGATGAAATCGCCCTTGTCGGGTTTGACGGCGAAGCCGAGGCCGGCTTCCAGCACGTGATCCTCATCGGTTATGTCATGGCCGAAATGGCGGAACGCCTTTTCGATGCGGCAACTGTCGAGCGTATGGAGGCCCGCGAGGGTCAGGCCGTGCGGCTCGCCCGCGTCCATCAGCGTTTCGAAGACATGCGCGGTCTGGTCGGTGGGAATGTAGATTTCCCAGCCGAGTTCGCCGACGTAGGTCACGCGGTGGGCGCGGGCCAGCCCCATGCCGATTTCGATTTCGCGGGCGGTGCCGAAGGGGTGGGCCTCGTTCGAGAAGTCGTTGGGGCTGACCGATTGCAGCAGCGCGCGGGCATTCGGGCCCATGACGCAGAGGACGGATTCGGCGGCGGTCATGTCGGTGATCACGGCGAAGGCGTCGCCGACGTGGCGACGGAGCCATGCCAGATCGCGTTGCAGCGTGGCGGCGGGGACGACCAGCAGGTAGGCGGTTTCCGACAGGCGCGTGACGGTCAGGTCACATTCGATGCCGCCCGGCGGGTTCAGCATCTGGGTATAGGTGATGCGGCCAATGTCGGTGTCGATGTCGTTGGCGCACATCCGTTGCAGGAAAGCGGTGGCGTCGCGCCCTTCGACCCGGATCTTGCCGAAGGAGGTCATGTCAAACAGGCCGACTTTTTCGCGGACCGCCAAGTGCTCAGCGCGCTGGTTGTCGAACCAGTTCTGGCCGTGCCAGTCGTATTCGTATGCGCGTTCCTGGCCCGGTTTCGCGAACCAGTTGGCGCGTTCCCAGCCGGCCAGTTCGCCGAAGACCGCGCCGCGATCCGCAAGGTGCTGATGGATGGGCGAGCGGCGGACGCCACGGGCGGTTTCGACCTGACGGTAGGGGTAGTGGTCGGCGTAGAGCAGGCCGAGGGTTTCGGTGACGCGTTCCTTGAGGTAGCGGCGGTTCTTCTGGAACGGCTGGGCGCGGCGGATATCGACCTCCCACAGATCGAACGGCGCTTCGCCGTCGTTCAGCCATTGCGCAAGGGCGAATCCTGCGCCGCCCGACGACACGATACCGATGGAGTTATAGCCTGCGGCGATCCAGTATCCCGATACCTCGGGCGCTTCGCCAAGGTAGTAGCGGTCATCGGGGGTGAAGCTTTCGGGGCCGTTGAAGAAGGTGTGGATGCCCGCACTGCCGAGCAAAGGCAGTCGGTTGACGGCTTGTTCAAGGATCGGTTCGAAATGGTCGAAATCCTCGGGCAACTGGTCGAAGCAGAAATCTTCCGGGATGCCGGTCATGCCCCATGGCTTGGCCTTGGGTTCAAACGCGCCCAGCATCATTTTGCCCGCGTCTTCCTTGTAGTAGGCGCATTCGTCGGGGACACGCAGAACCGGAAGCTGTTTCAGGCCATCGACCGGTTCCGTAACGATATAGAAATGCTCGCACGCATGCAGCGGCAGCGTGACGCCGTTCTGCGCCGCAAGGTCCCTGCCCCACATGCCACCGCAGTTCACAACAAGTTCGGCGGTGATGTGCCCCGTTGCCTCGCCCTGCGGCCCAGTCAACGCCGGTGACTTTGCCATTCTCGGTCACGACCTTGGTAACCTTGACCCCCTCGATGATCCGGGCGCTGTTCTGACGCGCGCCCTTGGCCAGCGCCATCGCGATGTTGGCGGGGTCACACTGACCGTCGAGCGGCAGGTGCACGGCGGCAATCACATCCTCGACGTTCAGATGAGGATACATCGCTTTGGCCTCTGTCGGGCTGATTTCCTTCACATCAATGTCGAAGGCCCGGGCAAGTGTTGCCTGACGCAGAATCTCCTCGCGGCGATGCTCGGTGAGAGCGACGGTGATCGAACCGTTTTGCTTCATCCCGGTGGCGATGCCAGTCTCATCTTCAAGCTTGACGTAAAGATCAGCGGAATATTTCGCCAGCCGGGTCATGTTCTGACTGGCGCGCAGCTGGCCGATCAGGCCCGCCGCGTGCCATGTGGTGCCAGAGGTGAGTTGCTTGCGTTCCAGTAGCACGATGTCTTTCCAGCCGAGCTTGGCCAGATGGTAGGCGACGGAACAGCCGGAAACGCCGCCGCCAATGATGACGACGCGGGCATGGGTGGGGACGGTCACGGCGTGGACTCCTGTGGCAAAAGAACGAGTTTGCCGGGAAAGGTCTTGGACATGAAATCCTCTTGCGCCTGTGCGATGGCGCGCAAGGGGTAGGTTTTAGACACCAGAGGCCGGATCGCGCCCGTATTGATCAGGGTCACGAGGCGGGTGAAGACGTCCCTCGACTGGTAGGTGCTGCCGCAAATGGTGAGGTCGTTCAGGTAGAGACGGCGCAGGTCCGTCGCGACCATCGGTCCGGCAATTGCGCCCGCCACGGCACAGTTGCCGCCGGGGCGCAGAGCATCCAGCCGCGCGGCCCAACCGGGACCGCCGACAATGTCAATCACGGCGTCGAAGCTGCTGGCGGGCGGCGTGGCGTCGCGGTCGAGGGTGTCGCTCGCCCCGGCGGCGCGGACAGCTTCGGCCTTGGCAGGGCTGGTGAGGCCGGTCACGCGCGCGCCGCGCAGATGCGCCAGCGCCACGGCCGCCAATCCGACGCCGCCCGACGCGCCGGTGACCAGCACGCTTTGGCCGGGCAGGATGCCGGCGCGCGTAATCAGCGCCTCGGCGGTGCCGAAGGCGCAGGGGATCGCGGCGATTTCAATGTCGGACAGCGGCGAGGCGCTGACATCGTAAAGCTGGCCCGCCGGCAGAACGCAGTATTGCGCGAAAGCGCCGTCGTATTCCGAGCCGAGAGTGACGAAACCGTTCGGGTTGTGCAGGCTTGGCGCGGGCTGCACTGCGGCGCAGGTGACGCGGGTGCCGATGGCGAGGCCGGTCACGCCCTCGCCCAAAGCCACCACCCTGCCACAGAGATCGGCACCCTGAATGCGGGGGAAATCCAGCGCCCCAGCCCAGCCGCCGTCCTTTGCGACGATGCCTTCCTCGGTCGCGCCGGTCACGCTGCTGGAATACCAGCCAAGCCGGGTGTTGATGTCGGTGTTGTTCACGCCGGCGGCCAGAACCTGCACCAGAACCTCGGCGGGGCCGGGGCGGGGCAGCGGCAGATCATCGCGCCAGACCAGCACTTCCGGGCCACCGTGGGCGGTCAGTTGGACGGCGGACATATGGCTGGGCAGGGTCATATCAGGGTTACACGATCCGTTGGCCGGCGGCGACAAGCGTGCGGGCGAGTTCTGCGATGTGGGCGGGGCCAACCTCGCAGCAGCCACCGACGATGGTAGCACCTTGGGCGACCCAACCAAGGGCGTAACGCGCGTAGGCTTCGGGGCCCAGGTCTCGGCGAGGGCTGAGGGCGTCGACGGTCGGGCGATCTTGCAGGAATTCCTTGGTGATGCGTTCGAAACCATTGGCATAGGCACCATATGGCAAGCCGCATTCGGCGAGGGCCAGAAGCGCATCAGACATGGCTTCGGGGGCAGAGCAATTGGCGAGGACGGCAGCGGCACCTTTCGCGGCGATGGCGCAAAGATCGGCGACGGGTTCGCCTGATCGCAGCTTGGTGCCGTCCTCGTCATCGACGGTAACCGACAGCCAGACGGGTTTGCCAGCGGTCAGCGCACCTTCCAGCACCGCGCGGGCATGCGCCAGCGAGGCGACGGTTTCGCACAGGATCAGATCGACCTCGGGGGCGAGGAGTTGCGCGACTTCGGCGTATTTGGCGACGGCCTCGGCGTGAGGCGGATGGGTGTCGGGGCGGTAGGACGCGACGAGCGGGCCGATGGACCCGGCGATGCGGCCAGAGCCATGCGCGGCGCGGGCGGCTTTTGCCTCGGCCAGTGCGTTTTGGTGGAGCGTTGCGAACTGGTCGTCGAGGCCATCCTTGATCAGACGGTCGTGGTGGATCGCATAGGTGTTGGTGGTGGCGACCGTGGCCCCTGCGTTGAAGTAATCCGCATGGATCGCCTGCACCATGCCGGGATGGTCCAGCATCACGCGGGTGGCCCAGAGGTTGGTCGGCATATCGCCAGAGCGGTGCACGAGTTCTTGCCCCATGCCGCCGTCGAGAAGCGTGATATCGGTCATTGCCGGGCCCCTTGCGCAAGGTCTTTCGAGGCCAGGAGCGCTGCGGCGGCGAGCATCAGGGCGCCGGAAATGCGGGTGAGCCAAGGGCCGGACAGGCTGCGGATGCGGCCGACCGTGCGCTCCGCCGCCCAGCCCCAGAGGATCAGGGTGACTCCGTCGACGACAAGATAGGTTGCGCCAAGGATCAGAAGTTGCGGCGCGATGGCATGCGCGGGGTCGATGAACTGCGGAAAGAGCGCGCCGAAGAACACCACCGCGTAGGGGTTGGCCGAGGAGGTCAGGAAACCTTGCCGGAAAAGGTGGCGGGGTTGGGCCTTTGATTTTGGTGCAGTGTGCGCTGTGCCCGAACGGAACATGAGGTGCAGGCCGATCCATGCGAGATAGGCGACGCCGAGCCATTTCACCAGCCACAGCGCATCGGCCGAGGTCGCGATCAGCGCGGTCAGGCCGAAGGCGGCGGCGGTCATTTGCAGGACGTTGGCCGACAGGTCGCCCGCGACCGTCGCAAGGCTGCGGCGCAATCCGTGGCGCAGGCTGTTGGAGACGATCAGCAACTGGCTGGTATCGGGCGGGGTTGCGAAGAAGGCCGCCAACACGCCGAGATAGAGCAGGTAGGTTTCCGGTGTCATGCGCGGATCCGTTCGTTTTTCGGATCCCAGAGCGGGGCGTCGGCCTGGACAGTGGCGGGGAAACGCTCGCCGAAGATCTCGACCTCAAGGTTGGTGCCGGGCTCGGTAAGATCTGCGCGGAGCATGCCAAGCGCCACGCAGGCGTTGACACGGTAACCCCAGCCGCCGGAGGTGGTTTCGCCGACCACCTGCGCCGTCATGCCAAAGGGTCGACATGTAGGGCGGATCGGCCTTTCCGGCTTCGACCTTGAGGGTGACGAAACGTTTGGTGACGCCTTGCTGCTTTTCATTTTGCAGCGCGGCCTTGCCGGGGAAATCCTGCGGCTTGTCGAGCTTCACGAACCGGTCGAGGCCGCCTTGCAGCAGCGTGTAATCGGTCGAAAGATCGCCCTTCCACGCGCGGTAGCCCTTTTCCAGCCGCAGCCGGTTCAGGGCGAACATGCCGAAGGGCTTGGCCCCTGCCGCCGGTCACCGCGTCCCAGATCGCGGGCGCGTCGGCGGGGTCGCAGTGGATTTCCCAGCCGAGTTCGCCGGCGAAGGAAACGCGGACAAGCGCGGCAGTCCTTTCCGGCAACCTTGGCGTCATGAACTGACCGAGAGCCATGGCAGCGATCAGGTCGGCATCGGTCGAGCTTGGCAAGAATTTCGCGGGACTTCGGGCCGGTCACCAGAAGGCATTCAACCTTGTCGCTGAAATCCTTGACCTCGATGCCCTCGGGCGCGTTGCGCGACAAGCAACTCTCCGTCATGCCACTGCGCGACGCCGGCGGTGATCAGGCCGACCTCGATCGGGGCCGTGCACCATGACCGACATTTCGGTCAGGATGCGGCCACGCTTGTCGGGGAAGTAGGCGAGGCCGATCTTGCCCTCGGGCGGCAGGCGCGAGGCGGTCAGGCTGTCGACGTAGTCGCGCGCGCCCGGGCCCTTCGACCATCAGGCGCGAGAAGCCCGAGATCGCGATGATGCCGCAAGCGTCGCGGACGGCTTCGCATTCCTCCTTGATCCGCGGTTCCCACGGGCCGTTCCGGTCCCATGTCTGGCTGGCTTCCCACGAGGTATCGTCGCCCGGTTTCGCGAACCAGTCGGCGCGTTCCCAGCCGTTATAGGCGCCGAAAACCGCGCCCGCGTCCTTGCAGCCGGGAATGCAGCGTCGACAGGCGCTTGTCCTTGCCGGCGGGCCAGCGGGCGTGCGGGAAGTGCATGCCGTATTCGTGGCCGTAAACCTCCATCCCCTTGGCGATGCAGTATTTCTGATCGGCATAGCCGGTGAAGCGGCGCGGATCGCAGGACCACATGTCCCATTCGGTCTGGCCCTCGGTGATCCATTCGGCCAGCACCTTGCCTGCCCCGCCGCCCTGACAGATGCCGAAGGTGAAGACGCAAGCCTCGAACGCGTTCGGAACGCCGGGCATCGGGCCGATCAGCGGATTGCCGTCGGGGGCATAGGGGATCGGGCCGTTGATGACCTTGGTCAGACCCGCCGTGCCAAGGATCGGAACCCGCGCCACCGCGTCGTTGATATACCATTCCAGCCGGTCAAGATCGTCGGGGTAAAGCTGGAACGAAAAATCGTCGGGCATCGGATCGTCGGGGGTGATCCAGTGCGCCTTGCAGTTCCGTTCATAGGGCCCGAGGTTCATGCCGTTCTTTTCCTGCCGCAGGTAATAGCTGCTGTCGACGTCGCGCAGCAGCGGCAGCTTGCCTTTGGTTTCCTTGGAATATGCAGCGATTTCGGGGATTTCGTCGAACAGCATGTATTGATGGCTCATCACCATCATCGGCACGTCGCGGCCGAACCATTTGCCGACCTCGCGGGCATAATAGCCCGCGGCGTTGACGATGTATTCGCAGCGGATCTCGCCCTTGGCGGTCGAAACGATCCACTCGGTGCCCGTCCATTTCGCACCCGTGGCGGGGCAGAAGCGGATGATCTTTGCGCCCATGTCGCGGGCGCCCTTGGCCAATGCGTTGGTCAGTTGCGCCGGGTCGATATCACCGTCGTAGGGATCATAAAGCGCGCCGGTCAGATTGTGGGTTTCAAGGAATGGGTAGCGCTGCGTTATCTCGTCGGGGGCGAGGATGTCGAGATCCATGCCCTGATACCGACCCATGCCTTTAACCCGCTGAAACTCCTGCATTCTTTCGCGCGAATGCGCCAACCGAATCGACCCCGTGACATGGTAATTCATCGGGTAACCGACAGCGTCGCCGAGCCCCCGGTAAAGCTCTGCCGAGTAGCGCTGCATGTTCATGATCGACCATGAACTCGAAAACGTGGGCACGTTTCCGGCCGCATGCCAGGTGGAGCCTGCGGTCAGTTCATTCTTCTCCAACAGAACACAATCGGTCCAGCCCGCCTTGGCCAGATGATACAGCGACGACACCCCGACGACCCCGCCGCCGATGATAACCACGCGGGCCTGTGCCGGTATCTCTGCCATGATGTTCCCCTGTCGGATGCGACGCTAAGCCTATCCCCGACGATGGGAAATGCAATTCAGTGAACCTTGGTTTATTAATCGCTTTTTTCGATTAGGATGCCTTTGGCCGTATCCGGAGTCGCCGCCATGAATATTGAACAAGTTCTGACCTTTCTCGATCTGATCGAAACCAACAGTTTCAATGCCACCGCCGAACGGCTGGGGGTCACGCAATCGACGATCTCAAGCCGGGTGCAATCGCTTGAGGCGGCCTTGGGCAAGCGGCTGTTCACGCGCAGCCGGGCGGGGACGCGGCTGACAACGGCGGGCGCGCGGTTCGCGCATCATGCGCGGACCTTGCAGCAGGAATGGAACGAGGCGCAACGCTCGGTGCAGAGTGCCGACAACTTTGCGCGCTCGCTTCGGATCGGTGTGCAGATGGACATCGCCCCGGATGCAATTGGGCGCTGGGTGCAGTCTTTTCGCAAGGCGATGCCGGACACGTCGTTCTATATCGAACCGGACTACTCGATCCAGATGAGTGCCGATCTCTTGGCCGGCGGGCTGGATATCGGGATGATGTTCGCGCCGCGCCATTTTCCCGACCTGCACAATGAGCGCATCGGCGATGTCACCTACCGGATGGTCAGCACCGAGGCTGATCGGCTGGAGGGCGTGGCGCCCGAGCGCTACATCTACGGCAATTACACGCCCGCGTTCGACCAGGCGCATCGGCGGTTGTTGCCGGATCATGCGCGCTCTGCCCCTGTGGCTTGCGGACAATCGAGTGCTGTCGCGGCGCTGCTGCTTGCCCTGGGCGGATCGGCTTACGTGTTGCAGGAAACCGCGCGGGAGTTGCTGGCAGGTGGGCAGTGCCGGTTCGTCGAGGATGCCGAGCCGATCATCCAGTCGGTATATCTGGCAGTGCATATCCGGCACCGGCATTCTCAGGCGACGCGCAAGATCTTGGGGATCGTGCGCAGTGAATTCGGCTTTTCGTGAGGGCCGCACACTGACAGGGTAGTAACAGGCAGCAAGGGGGGCAAGCCATGGCTATGGGATCGCGAAAGGTTCGGGAAATCGCAGACATGGGGATCGTGCTGGCCGATGGCTGCCGGTTGTCGGCGCGGGTCTGGATGCCCGAGGATGCCGGCACGGCCCCGGTTCCGGCGATCCTGGAATACCTGCCCTACCGCAAGCGCGACGGCACCTGCGCGCGGGATGCGCTGACACACCCTTATTTCGCGTCGCACGGCTATGCCTGCCTGCGCGTTGATATTCGCGGCAATGGCGACAGCGAAGGCGTGATGCAGGATGAATATGCCCCGCAGGAACTGGCGGATGCGGTCGAGGTGATTGGGTGGATCGCAGCGCAGGATTGGTGCGCCGGGACCGTGGGGATGATGGGCATCAGCTGGGGCGGGTTCAACGGCTTGCAGGTGGCGGCATTGCAGCCCCCGGCGTTGAAGGCGGTGATCACTCTGTGCTCGACTGTGGACCGGTTTGCCGACGACATCCACTACAAAGGCGGCTGTTTGCTGAACGAGAAATCTTGGCTGGGCGGGAACCATGCTGAGCTATTCCTCACGCGCGCCAGACCCGGCAATTGTCGGAGACAAATGGCGCGAAATGTGGCTGGAGCGGCTGAGCGCAGAGCCGCATCTGGCCGAGGTCTGGCTGAGCCATCAGCACCGGGATGCCTATTGGCGGCATGGCTCTGTCCGCGAGGACTATTCCGTAATCAAGGCGGCGGTTCTGGCAGTCGGCGGCTGGGGCGACGCCTACAAGAACGCGGTGCAGGCACTGGTTGAAAACGTAAGCGCACCGGTCAAGGGGGTCATAGGCCCGTGGATCCACAAATATCCGCATTTCGCGGCACCAGAACCCCGTATCGGGTTCCTGCAAGAGGCGCTGCGCTGGTGGGATCGGTGGCTGAAAGGGGTTGCGACCGGCGTCGAGGACGACCCTGATCTAAGGCTGTTCGTGATGGAAAGCGAGGAACCGAAGCCCTGGTACGAGCGGCGCAAGGGCCGCTGGATCGCGCAGGATTTCCGCGCTGCTGCAGAACTGGTTCTGCACCTGAACGGGAACGCATTGCAAAACGCGCCGGGGCCAGTCGAGGCGGTCGTTGACAGCCCAGCCGATACCGGATTGGCAGCGGGCGAGTACTGCGCGATCTGGCAAGGGCCGGATCTGCCGGGGGACCAGCGGCGCGACGATGCGCTGTCGGTCTGCTTCGAGACGCCGGTGCAGGAGGACGCGGTCGAGATCGTCGGCGCGCCTGAAGTGACGCTGACGCTTGAGAGTGGCGCGCCGGTCGCGCAAGTTGCGGTGCGGCTGAACGACGTGCATCCGAACGGAAAAGTCAGTCGGATCACCTATGGCGTTCTGAACCTGACGCATCGGGGCAGCGCCGAGAGGCCAGAGGCGCTGCCGATCGGAAAGCCGGTGACAGTGCGGCTGCGGCTGGATCAGATCGCCTACCTGCTGCCAGAGGGGCACCGACTGCGGCTGGCAATCTCGAACGCCTATTGGCCGTTGATCTGGCCGGCGCCGGAGCCGACAAGGCTGCGGCTGACCGGCGGTACGGTCACAATCCCGCTGGCCTGCGAAGCGGGACCGGTCAGCTTCCCAAAGCCAGAGATGGCAGCGCACTGGAAGACCCGCGAGTTGCGCCCGCAAGCGCATTTGCGCGAGACGGCATTCGACCAGAGGTCAGGCGTTACCAGTTTGCGGATCGTCGATGATTTCGGAGAGGTGCTGGACACGGCGACCAAACTGGAAATCGGCTCCATCGCGCGGGAATGGTGGGATATTCATCCCGACGACCCGCATTCGGCGCGCGGGCGAACCCATTGGACCGACAGCCTTGGGCGCGGCGACTGGCAGTTGCGGACCGAGACCTATTCCGAGATGTGGGCGGAGCAAGAGATGTTTTACCTGACGGCCCGGATCGAAGCGTATGAGAGCGACATTCTGGTGTTCGAGCGAAATTTCAGAAAGGCCATTCCGCGCGATCTGGTCTAGGCGTTGCCCGATTGCCCTGCGAGGAACTTGAGGAGGGCAAGAAGCGATCCGGGGGATCGTTTGCCCCGAAAACCGGCGGAACCAAGGGAACAAAAGACGGCTTAGTCGGCAAGCTCCGCAGCGGTGGGCATGCGGTTTTCGCCGAGGATCGCTATCGCCCGGGTGATGCGGGCAAAGCTGGCCCGGGCGCGCGCGACGCTGTGACGGGCGCGCAGGTAGCCGTGCACGAGGCCCGGTTCGGTGATCGCAAAGGCCTGGCCACCGGCAGTCGTGATCCGCTTGGCATAGTCGTTGGCGTCGTCGGCCAGCGGGTCGCATTCGGCGGCGATGGCGATGGTGGCTGGCAGGTCGTTGAAATCGGTGGCGTGCAAAGGGGCGAAGGTCGGGTCAGCCGTCGGGACCCGCGCGCCGGTGCGAATATCCTCGTAGAACAGCAGATCGCCCCGGGTCAGCATCGGGGCGTTGGCGTGCGTCAGGTAAGAACCTTTGTCGCGGTCGCCGCCAAGGTCGGGATAGATCAGCACCTGGCCCAGGATACCGGTCTTGCGGCTGGCATGCGCGAGGGCCGCCGCGAGATTGCCGCCGGCGCTGTCGCCGACCAGGATAACACCGCGTTCAAGCGTGGCGCGGGCCCAAGCAAGCGCTGTCATGCCATCGTCGAACGCGGCCGGGTGGTGGTGCTCGGGCGATAACCGATAGCCCACCGAGATCACATCACGGCCGGTTGCGTCGCAGATCTCGGCGCAGATATCGTCATGGCTGACCAACCCGCCCACAACAAAGCCGCCACCGTGGAAATACAACACCAGCGGCCCCTGCCCCGCGCCCGTCTTTCGGTAATGGCGGATCGCGACACCATCCGCTTCACGGTCCGAAACGGTGATGCCCGCAGGATAGCCGGCGAAGAAGGCGCGGCACATGGCGTCGTAGACACGGCGCTGTTCGGCGATGCTTGCCGCTACAGCATCGGGCGGATACCAGCGTTCGGTTTCCCGGATAAAGGCCCAGGTTTCCGCGTCGATCAGCCTGTCGTAACTGGACATGTCAATCGGCCGTCAGGAAGGGTTCGGCTTTCATCGTCTCGGGGATATCAACCCCCATCCGGGACAGGATCGTTGGCGCCAGCGCCAGCTGGTCCAACACCACGTCCCCGGCCGGCCCGTCGCCGCCGCCGAACCAGTAGAACGCCACATCCTGCTGATCCTCGCTGCGGCCGCCATGATGTCCCCGCTCGCTCTGGCCGTGATCGGCGGTCACGGCAACCTCATATCCGGCAGCCAGCCAGCGTGGCAGAAAATGCGCCAGCATGCCGTCGATCATCGCCACCGCATTGTCCATCTGCACGCAGTCATGGCCAAAACGGTGCCCCATGCTGTCAAGCGTGCAGGTATGCAGGATGCCGTAGTCGATGCCGAAGCGTTCCGTCAGCATGGTCAGCGTCGCAAAGAGGTCGGCGTCAGAGGGTGTCATCTGGTTGTTGTTGCCGTACCCCGTCATCGTGTGGAACCGGCCATGGGTAATCGGGCCGTCGGGGTCGTCATATTCGATGTCGCGAACGAAATCCCAGGGCGCGCGATTGAAGAATACCGACCAGAACGAATGCGTGACCGCCCCGGTCTTGCCGCCCGCCGTCTTCACCTGGCTGAACACATCGGGGAACCCGACGCGAAACAGCGTTTCGTTGGTATAGACGCCATGTTCTTGCGGCGTCACGCCGGTATGGATCGAGGCATAGCAGCAGGCCGAGGTCGACGGCAGCACCGAGCGCATCTTCCAGACGCGCGCGTGGCCCGATTGCACCCAACCTTCCAGATTGCCGTTCAGGCGCCGCGCACCGCGCCAGGGCTGGCCGTCAAGAATGATCAACAGGACCTTGTTCTTCATCGTCATCGCCTCGAAGTTCATTGTCTTTCAAATATCCCCGCCGGAGGCAAACTGCACGAAGTGCCAGACGAAATGACGCCGCAGGCGTCGCAATTTGGAAACCTGCGGGCAAGGTCAGTTTCCGGCGCTCTCCATCTTGCGATGCTCCAGCACTTCCTCCAACCAGCCGATCCGCATTTCCGGGACCGAGGACAGCAGAAGGTCGGTATAGTCGTCAAAGGGTGGCGCCAGAACCTCGGATTTCGGGCCATAGCGGACCAGCGCGCCCTGATACATCACGGCGATGGAATCGGCGATGGCCCTTACCGTCGCCAGGTCGTGGGTGATGAAAAGGTAGGCCACATCCTCGATCTTCTGCAGTCGCAACAGAAGCTTCAGAATGCCATCAGCGACCAGCGGGTCAAGCGCACTGGTGACCTCGTCGCAGATGATCAGCTTGGGTTTTGCCGCCAGCGCGCGCGCGATGCAGACGCGCTGTTTCTGGCCGCCCGATAGCTCTGCCGGATAGCGGTCAAGAAACTCCTGCCCCATCTCGATCTCTTCCAGCAGCTCCAGCACGCGCTCGCGTTTCTTTCGCCCCTTCAGGCCAAAGTAGAAATCGAGCGGGCGGCCGATGATGGTCTCGACAGTCTGGCGCGGGTTCATCGCCGTGTCGGCCATCTGGTAGATCATCTGGACCTGCCGCAGGTCTTCCTTGCTGCGTTGCGCCAGCGCCCGGCTGAAGGTGCGCCCGGCGAAAGTCACGGTGCCCTCGAACGGCGGTAAAAGGCCGGTCAGCACCCGCGCCAGCGTCGATTTGCCGGATCCGCTTTCGCCGACCACGGCCAGGGTCTGGCCGGGATGCACCTCGACCGAAACATTCTTCAGCACCTGCACCTTGTTGCCATAGGCCGCCGAGATGTTGCGCGCCACCAGAACCGGGTTCTTGGTCGGCTTCTTTTCCTTGTGGTTGATGGAGCGCACCGAGACCAGCGCCTGGGTGTATTCCTCTTGCGGGTTGTTGATGATGTTCTCGGCGGTGTTGCGTTCGATCCGCGCACCGTCTCGCAGGACCATGATCTCGTCGCTGACCTGTGCGACCACCGCCAGATCGTGGGTGATGTAGAGCGCTGCGACGCCGGTGTTGCGGATCGCCTTCTTGATCGCGGCCAGCACGTCGATCTGGGTGGTGACGTCCAGCGCCGTGGTGGGTTCGTCGAAGATGATCAGGTCCGGTTCCGGCACCAGCGCCATCACCGTCATCGCCCGTTGCAACTGGCCGCCGGACACCTGATGCGGGTAGCGGTTTCCTATGGTCTCGGGCTCCGGCAGGCTGAGTTCCTCGAACAGCCGGATGGCGCGCTGTTCCGCCTCGGCCTTGTTGGCGACGCCATGTTCAAGCGCGGATTCGATTATCTGTTCCATCAGCTTCTTGGCGGGGTTGAACGAGGCGGCGGCGGATTGCGAGACATAGGTGACTTCCTTGCCGCGCAGCTTTCTGAGACCCTTTGTGCTGCAGCCGAGGATTTCGCGGCCGTTCAGGAACACCTCACCGCTCAGCCGGATGCTGCCGCGGCCGTAGGCCATGGCAGAGAGACCGATGGTGGACTTGCCGGCGCCGCTTTCGCCGATGAGGCCAAGCACCTTGCCCTTTTCAAGCGTCAGTGACACGTCGTCGACGATGACAAGGGTCTGCGCGGGTTCGCCGGCGGGATAGATCGTCGCCTCGATATGCAGGTTACGGATGTCCAGCAGAGTTTCAGCCACCGCGGCCTCCTTTCAGGTCAGAGGTCCGGTTCAGCACCCAGTCCGCCACCAGGTTGACCGAAATTGCCAGTGCCGCGATGGCGGCGGCGGGCACAAGCGCCGCGCCGATGCCAAAGACGATGCCTTCCTTGTTTTCCTTGACCATGCCGCCCCAGTCGGATGCAGGCGGCTGCACTCCAAGGCCAAGGAACGACAGGGTCGACAGGAACAGGACCGCGAAGATGAAGCGCAGGCCAAGTTCTGCGACCAGCGGCGACAGCGCGTTTGGCAGGATTTCGCGGAAAATGATCCAGCTTGCGCCGTTCGCCGCGCAGTTTGGCCGCTTCGACGAAATCCTGCACGTTGATGTCAACGGCTACGGCACGCGACAGCCGGTAGACGCGGGTCGAAGTCAAGAATGCCCATCACCAGGATCAGCATCGTGGTGTTGACAGGCATCACCGACAGCACCACGAGCGCGAAGATAAGCGTCGGGATCGACATCAGCAGGTCCACGAGCCGCGACATCAGTTGATCGATCCAGCCGCCGATCACCGCAGCGGTAAAGCCCAGAAACGAGCCCAGCGAAAAGGACAGGATCGTTGCCAGCGTAGCGATGAGAATCGTTGTGCGGCCACCGTAGATCATCCGGCACAGCAGATCGCGGCCGATATTGTCGGTGCCCAGCCAATGCGCGGCCGAGCGTGGTTCCCAGACGTCGCCCACAACCTCTGCCAGCCCGTAAGGGGCGATCAGCGGCGCGAAGATCGCCATCAGGAAGAAACCGGCGGTCAGGACAAGCCCGATGAGGGCGGAAATGGGTATCCTCATTTCGGGTGCCTCAGTCTGGGATTGGTCACGATCGCGACGATATCGGCGATCAGGTTTAGCCCGATGTAGACGGCCGCGAAGATCAGCCCGCAGGCCTGCACAACCGGAACGTCGCGCTTGGAAACATGGTCCACAAGGTACTGGCCCATGCCGGGATAGACGAAGATCACCTCGACCACGACAACGCCGACGACCAGATAGGCCAGGTTCAGCATCACGACGTTGACGATCGGCGCGATGGCGTTCGGGAAAGCGTGGCGGAAGATCACGTTGAAGGCCGAGAGACCCTTGAGCTCGGCGGTCTCGATATAGGCCGACTGCATCACGTTCAGGATTGCGGCGCGGGTCATGCGCATCATGTGCGCCAGCACTACCATCACCAGCACTGTGGCCGGCAGCGCGATGGCGTCCAGCTTTTCAAGCAGCGACATGCCGTCGTAGACCGTGGCAACCGAGGGGAACAAGCGCCATTTCACCGCGAAGAAGATAGATCAGCACGTAGCCGATGAAGAATTCCGGCAACGAGATCGAGGCCAGCGTCAGGCCGGAAATCAGCTTGTCCGGCCAGCGGTTACGGTAGCGCACCGCAATAAGGCCCAGCAGGATTGCCAGCGGCACCGCGATGACTGCCGCCCAGAAGGCGAGAAACATCGTGTTGCCAAGGCGCAGGCCGATCTGGGTCGTGATGTCTTGACCGTTCGAAAGTGCTGTGCCCAGATCGCCGGTCAGAACGCCGCCGAGCCATGAGAAGTAGCGGATATAGGCCGGATCGTTCAGACCCAGCTCTTCGCGCAGGTTTGCCAGGGCGGTCGGCGTGGCCGATTGCCCCAGGATGCTTTGCGCAACATCGCCGGGCAGGATCTGGGTGCCCGCGAAGATCAGCACCGAACAGCCAGAAGCAGCAGGAGGCCCAGCGCAACGCGCTGGGCAACCAGTTTCAGGATCGCTGACATCCGGCGCTTACGCGTTCAGCCAGCATTTCACGAGGGCAAGATCGCCCATCATGCCGCTGTTGGGGTCCTTGATCCAACCGCCGACGTTCTCGCTGATCGCGTCAATGAAGTCGTTGAACATCGGCAGGATCAGACCGCCTTCGTCGCGCAGGATCACGCGCGCGTCGCGATACATCGCCTTGCGCTTGGCGTCGTCCAGTTCGGCACGGGCCGCGATGATGATGTTGTCGAAGGTCTCATTGAAGAACTTGGTGTCGTTCCAGTCAGCGCTCGACAGATAGGCCGTCGAATACATCTGGTCCTGCATCGGACGTCCACCCCAGTAGGATGTGCAGAACGGCTGCTTGTTCCAGACTTCCGACCAGTAGCCGTCACCGGGTTCGCGCTTGACCTCGATATCGATACCGGCGGCCTTGGCGCTTTGCTGGTAAAGCTGGGCCGCATCGACAGCACCCGGGAAGGCAACGTCGGAGGTGCGCAACAGAACCGAGCCGTCATGGCCGGACTTCTTGAAGTGGAACGCGGCCTTGTCGGGATCGTAGGTGCGCTGCTCGATATCGTCGGAGAACAGCGGATAGGACGCGTTTATCGGAAAGTCGTTGCCGATCGAGCCGTATCCCTGAAGGATCTTGTCGACCATTTCCTGACGGTTCATCGCGTATTTCAGCGCCAGTCGCAGATCGTTGTTGTCGAACGGCTCCGTGTTGCAATGCATGATGAACACGTAGTGACCGCGGCCAGACACACTTTTGACCTCGACCCCCGGCACCCGCTTGACGAGTTCCACAACCTTGGGCTCGACCCGGTTGATAATGTGGACCTGACCTGATTGCAGCGCGGCAAGGCGCGCGGTGGGATCGTTGATCGTGACCACCTCGACCGAGTCGGCGTGGCCGCGGTTGGCTGCATCCCAGTAGTTCGCAAAACGCTCGCCGACCTGACGCACGCCGGGCTGGTTTTCAGCCACGGAGTATGGGCCGGTGAAGACGCCCTCGGTCGGGTTGTCCTTGCCGCCACCGGGCTGGATCATCAGGTGATAATCGGCCATCAGGTACGGAAGGTCGGCATTGGCATTGGCCAGCGACAGAACAACATGTTGTCCATCCACCGCCATCGACTCGATGCCTTGCACGATGCCCAGCGCGCCCGATTTGGAGTTCTCGTCGGAATGGCGTTCCAGCGTTGCGATCACGTCCTCGGGGGTCATGGTCTTGCCGTTGTGGAATTCCACACCTTCACGGATCTTGAAGGTCCAGACCTTGGCATCGGGCGAGGCCTCGACGCTTTCGGCAAGGCGGAAGTCCAGCACGCCTTCGGGGTTCACTTCGGTCAGCGTCTCGCCGATGCAGTTGCCGAAGTTGATCGGCACGTCCGAGGCATAGGTTGCCGGATCAAGGCTGTTGGTGGACTCGCCGCCCTGCAGGCCGGCCTTGAGGTGGCCACCCTTGACAGCGCCCTGCGCCTTTGCCGTCGAAGACAGCAGGCCCTGCGCCATCGCCGCCGACACCCCCAGTGCCGTCGCACGGCCCATGAAAGCACGGCGGTCCATCAGGCCCCGCGCGACCTTTTTGCTGAAGTATTCCAGTTCTTTCGACATTTGCTTCTCCCTGTCGTCGTTGGTGACCGTCATCGGCCATCCGATTCTTCCGCCCTAGAATACACATCAATCCATGATGTGCATCATCGGTCGGAACTCTGCCATCTCGGGTTGATCCAGGCTTGCGCATTTTCGGGCGGAAGCGGCGTCTTGCCAAGGATGTGATCTGCGATTTTCTCGCCCACCATGATCGAGGGCGCGTTGAGGTTGCCGTTGGTTATGCGCGGGAATATTGACAAATCCACGACACGCAGCGCATCGACGCCGATCACCCGGCCCTCTGGGTCCACGACCGCGTTCCGGTCATCCGTGCGGCCCATCTTGCAGGTGCCGCAGGGATGATAGGCGCTTTCGGCATGCTGGCGCAGGAAGTCATCAATCTGGTCGTCGGTCTGCACGTCCTGGCCGGGCTGGATTTCCTTGCCCCGGTAGGGGTCGAAAGCGGGCTGTTGAAAGATCTCGCGTGTCGCGCGGATGCAGGCGCGGAAATCGACCCAGTCCTGTTGCTCGGACATGTAGTTGAAGCGGATAATCGGGGCGTCAGTCGGGTTTGGCGAACGCAGCGTGACGGCACCGCGCGAAGCTGCGCGCATCGGGCCGACATGGGCCTGGTACCCATGCCCCTCTGCCGCCGCCTTGCCGTCATAGCGCACTGCCATCGGCAGGAAATGAAACTGGATATCGGGATAGTCGATCCCGGCGCGCGACCGAATGAAGCCCGCGGACTCAAAGTGGTTCGAAGCCCCAAGGCCAGTGCCGGTCAAGAGCCACTGCAACCCCGACCAGCCCTTTCCCATTAGGTTCCAGTGCTTGAAAAGCGTGATCGGTTGCGTGCTGGCCTGTTGGAAATAGACCTCCAGATGGTCTTGCAGGTTGGCACCGACGCCGGGACGGTCGGCGATCACCTCGATGCCATGCTCTACCAGATGCCCGGCGGGGCCGATGCCCGACAGCATAAGCAGTTTCGGCGAGTTGATCGAGGACGCCGCAAGGATCACCTCGCGCCGCGCCTTCAGCGCCTGAACCATGCCGCCGCGTTCGATCTCGACGCCGGTGGCGCGGCCGTTTTCGATGACAACCTTACGCGCAAGTCCCGACAGCAACCGGACATTTGGCCGCTTGAGCGCCGGGCGCAGATAGGCATTGGCGACGGACCAGCGGCGGCCCTTGTAGATCGTCGCCTCCATCGGGCCGAAGCCTTCCTGCTTTTGACCATTGTAATCGTCGGTCAGCTCATAGCCTGCCTGCGCGCCGGCCTGCACGAACGCATGATATAGCGGGTTCTGCCGGCGGCCCCGCGAGACATGCATCGGCCCGTCACGGCCGCGCCAATCCGGATCGCCGCCGTGGCCGCCATCGTGCCAGGTTTCCATCCGCTTGAAGTAGGGCAGCACATCGGCATAGCCCCAACCGGTCGCGCCCACCTCGGCCCAGTGGTCGTAATCTCGCGCATGACCGCGGACATAGACCATGCCGTTGATCGAGGATGACCCGCCCAGCACCTTGCCGCGCGGCACCACAAGGCTGCGATTGTTCAGATGCGGCTCGGGTTCGCTGACAAAGCCCCAGTCGTAGCGCGCCATGTTCATCGGGTAGGACAGCGCTGCCGGCATCTGGATGAACGGCCCGGCATCGGTGCCACCATATTCGACGATCAGCACGGAATGCTTGCCGTTCTCGGACAACCGATACGCAAGCGCCGCCCCGGCAGAGCCGGATCCGACGATAATGTAGTCGGCTTCGGTCACTCCTGCACCCCGCGTGGGTAGCGGGCGTTTTCTTCGACGACGTTCAGGTCCATGTGGTTGCGCATGTAGCGCTCGGATGCCTTTTGCAGCGGCTGGTAATCCCATGGGTAGTAGTTGCCGTTCCGCAAGGCCTCGTAGACCACCCAGCGGCGGGCCTGACTGGCGCGGACCTCGGTGTCATAGGCGGCCATGTCCCAGCGCTGGCGGACCTTTTCGGCCATCGCCTGCGCTGTTGCGGCATGGGCAGGGTCGGCGGCGAGGTTGGTCAGTTCGCGCGGGTCGGCGTCGAGGTCGAAAAGTTGCGGCGGGTCGAGTTCGCAGTGCACGTATTTCCATTTGCCATAACGCAAGGCGACAAGCGGCGCGTTTGAGGCTTCGGCGGCGTATTCCATCGCGACGGGGGCGTCTCGGTCGGTGCCGTTGGCCAGCGGGACGAGGCTTTGGCCATCGGTCCACGGCACGACCTCGGCCATATCGACACCCGCCAGATCGGCGAGCGTCGGCAGCACGTCGAGGGTGGATACCGGCGTTTCGATCAGCCCTGCGGGCATATCGGTTGCGGCGATCATCAGCGGCACGCGGGCGGAGCCTTCGAAGAAGTTCATCTTGAACCACAGCCCGCGCTCGCCCAGCATGTCGCCGTGGTCCGAAACGAAGAGGATGATCGCCTCTTGCCCGGTGGATTCCAGCGCCTCCATCACTTCGCCGATCTTGTCGTCGAGATAAGAGATATTGGCGAAATAGGCGCGGCGCGAGCGGCGGATGTCGGACTCGGTGATGTCGAAGGACCGCCAGTCGTTGGCGTCGAAGATGCGTTTGGAATGCGGGTCGTGTTTTTCGTAGGGAATCGCGACCACTTCCGGCAGCAAGTGGTCGCAATCCTCATAGAGATCCCAGTATTTGCGACGGGCGACATAGGGGTCGTGCGGATGGGTGAAGCTGACGGTCAGGCACCACGGGCGCGCGTCATGGCTGCGGGCGTAGTCGTAGACCTTGCGGGTGGCGTGATAGACGACCTCGTCGTCATATTCCATCTGGTTGGTGATCTCGGCCACCCCTGCCCCGGTGACGGAGCCCATGTTGTGATACCACCACTCGATCCGCTCGCCGGGTTTACGGTAGTCGGGCGTCCAGCCGAAATCAGCGGGGTAGATATCGGTGGTCAGGCGTTCCTCGAACCCGTGCATCTGGTCGGGTCCGACGAAATGCATCTTGCCGGACAGGCAGGTGTGATAGCCGGCGCGGCGCAGGTGATGCGCGTAGGTCGGAATGTCGGACGCGAATTCGGCGGCGTTGTCGTAGACCCGTGTGCGGCGCGGCAGCTGCCCGGACATGAAGCTGGCGCGGCCCGGGGCGCAGAGCGGGCTGGCGGTGTAGCTGTTGGCAAACCGGGTCGAACGCTCGGCCAGTTTTCGGATATTCGGCACATGCAGCCAGTCCACCGGGCCGTCGGGAAACAACGTGCCGTTCAACTGATCGACCATGAAGATCAGGATGTTGGGTTTCATGCTCAATACGGGGACTCCACTTTGCCCATGCCGACGTAGATGGACTTGACCTCGGTGTAGTAGTTGATGGCTTCGCGGGAATTTTCGCGCCCCACGCCAGACATTTTCGAGCCGCCAAACGGCACCTCGACGGGCGCAAGGTTGTAGGCGTTGATCCAGAGCGTTCCGGCCTCGAGTTGATCCGCAACCCGGTGGCCGCGCGTCAGGTCGCGGGTGAAAACACCCGCGGACAGGCCAAATTCGGTAGCATTGGCGCGGGCGATGGCCTCTTGCTCGGTGTCGAAATCAAGCACAGCCATGACCGGGCCGAATATCTCTTCTTTCGCGATGGTCATGTCGTCGGTGACGCTGGCGAAAACGGTGGGCTCGACAAAGAAGCCGTGTTCATAACCCTGCACCTTGGGGATGCCGCCGCCAATGCGCAGGTCGGCGCCTTCGCGTTTACCGATCTCGATGTAGCCCATCACCCTGGCGTGCTGCGCGGCGCTGACCATCGGACCCATCTGCACATCTTCATCCATCGGATCGCCGATGCGGATTTTCGCCGTGCGCTCGACGAGGCGGTCGAGGAACTTGTCCCGGATGCCCTTTTGCACAAACACTCTCGTGCCGTTCGAGCAGACTTGCCCGGTAGAATAGAAATTACCCAGCATTGCACCACCTACGGCGTCCTCGACATCGGCGTCGTCGAAAATGATCAGCGGGGATTTGCCGCCCAGTTCCATGGTCACATGGCGCAGACCATCGGCGGCAGCGGCATAGACCTTGCGGCCCGTCGGAACCGACCCGGTCAGCGACACCTTGGCAACGCCCGGATGGGTGGTCAGCGCCGCGCCAACAGGGCCAAAGCCCTGCACGACATTATAAAGCCCCTTGGGCGCCCCGGCCTCGACCATTATCTCGGCGATTTTCAACGCGCAAAGCGGGGTGTTCTCCGAAGGCTTGAAGATCATCGCATTGCCGCAGGCAAGCGCTGGCGCGCCCTTCCAGCAAGCGATCTGGGTGGGGTAGTTCCAGGCGCCGATGCCCACACAAACACCCAGCGGGACGCGCCTGGTATAGGCAAAATCGGCGCCAAGGTTGATCGTTTCGCCGTTGATGCTGGCGGCCAGACCGCCAAAGAACTCCATTGCCTCGGCCCCCGAGGTTGCATCGGCGACCAGCGTTTCCTGCAACGGCTTGCCGGTGTCGAGCGTTTCCAGTTCGGAAAGCTCGCGGTTGCGCGCCATGATGATCTCGGCCGCCTTGCGCAGCACCCGGCCGCGCGCCACGGGGCGCCAGGCTGCCCAGTCCTTCTGCGCCCGCGTCGCCGAGGCGACCGCCTGTTCGATGATTGCCGGCGTTGCCGAATGAAGGCGCGCGATGACCTCTTCAGTCGCGGGATAGATGCTGTCGAAGCTGTCGCCAGCCTCGTCCTCGACATATGCGCCGTCGATGAAATGGCTGGCTTTGGGTTGTGCGCGCATCAGTGGGTCATCGCCGTTTGAATGCCGTCCTCGGCAAGGGTCAGGCGCAGATAGTCGCGCACCAGCGCGCGCGCCTTGGCCCGGCTGGGCGCGCTATCCTGCAGAGCGTGTCGGATATAGATGCCGTCGATCATGCTGGCGGTGCCCTCGGCGATGTCCATAGCGCGGGCGCGCGGCACGAGGGCCAAGAGGTTGCGACAAGGTTGGAATGCAGCCGGCGGGCATAGACGCGCAACAGACGCGCGGCCTCTGGCGAATGCTGGGCCTGTACGTAGAAGACCAGCCATGCGGCGACGATTTCGTCGGCGAACTGTTCGCGGCTGAGAGAGGCGTCGATGATCGCGTTCAGCCGGTCGGCGGGGGTGCTGGCCGTGCGCCATCGCGGCGCGGACCAAAAGGCCGAACTCTGTCAGGATATGGCGCATCGCGGCCAGAAAGATCGCGTTTTTGGTGTCGAAATAGTAATGCGCCAGCGCCGTGGACATGCCCGCGCGCTTGGCAATCTGGCCGACGGTCACGTCCAGCGACCCGGCCTGCCCGATCTCGCTGATCGTGGCCGAGACGAGGGCTGCGCGTCTGGCCGGTTCCTGTCCGACTTTCGGCAACATCTTCCCCAAACTGAATGCTGCCACCAGTCTGTCGGTTTTTTATTGACTGATCAATCAGGAAAAATCACGACTCGGCATTTGCCCGCAGATTTCGGGGCGTTTCGCCAAATTCGGCGGCGAAGGCTCGTGTCATGGCAGAGGGGTCGTTATAGCCGCAACGCACCGCGATTTCAGCGACGGACAGGCGGGTCTGTTCGACATAGCGGCGCGCGGCCACCAGCCGGATCCGGCGGTAGACGGTGCGCGGGCTGGCGCCGAGCTGGCGTTTGAACAGCGCCTCCAGTTCGCGCTGGCTGGTGCCAAGGGTCGCGGCAAGGTCGGTTACGCTGACCCGATCTTCCAGCCGATCGCGCATCAGGGCGACGGCGGCAGCGACCAGTTGCGAACGTGGGCGCAGCTCTGGCGCCGGCCCCTCTGCATCGCCTTGCATGAAGAGCGCCGCAACCTCCAGCCGCAATGCCTCGCCGTGGTCTGCGCCGATCATCCGCAACACCAGATCAAAGGCGGTCATCGCGCCGCCACAGGACCAACGGTTGCCATCCATAACTAATCGCTTCTTGACAACGCGAACCTCCGGGAAGGCTTCGAAGAACGCCTCGAACTCCTCCCAGTGGATCGTCGCGCGCTGACCGGTCAGCAGATCGGCGGCCGCCAGAAGCCAGCTGCCCATGTCCATCCCGACCAACGTCGGAAACCGCTTTGCGGCGGATCGAAGGGCACGAGAGGTGGCGGCACTGGCCAACCGCCGCGCGCCGTAGCTGGGCATCAGGAACAACAGATCGCCCGCCGCCTGCCCCAATGCCGCGTCCGGCGTGACCGGCAATCCACTGGACGAGGTAACCGGTTGCCCGTCCAGTGTCAGGAACTGCCACGCATAGACCTGCCGCCCCAGCAGACGTGTTCGCGGCACGCAAAGGTTCGACGGCATTCGCCAGGCAATGCATCGAGAACCGCGGGAACAGCAGCACGCCGACGCGGTGGTTCTCGGGCTGTGATCTTCTCCAATCCGGCATGATTTTCATGCAATACTGCATGATTGGCAAAATCAAGCCGAATAGTGTCAAGCTGTCGCAGAGTCGCCAAGGGAGGGCCCAAGATGCCACTGGAAATGAATCACGAGGTTTTTATCACCTGCGCCGTGACCGGATCGGGCGGGTCGCAGGATCGCAGCCCGCATGTGCCGCGCAGCCCCAAAGCAGATCGCCGACAGCGCCATTGCGGCCGCCAAGGCCGGGGCCGCTGTCGTTCACTGCCATGTCCGCGATCCGGAAACCGGCGTACCATCACGACTGGTCAACTATTACCGCGAAGTGACCGAACGGATTCGCGACGCCGAAGTTGATGTGGTGCTGAACCTGACCTCTGGCATGGGCGGCGATCTGGTGTTCGGGTCGCCCTTCGGCTCCTCTGCCACTCGCCAAAGGCACCGACATGGCCAGCGCGGAAGAGCGCGTGGCCCATATCGCGGAATGCCTGCCCGAGATGTGCACGCTTGATTGCGGCACGATGAACTTCGCCGAGGCCGACTATGTGATGACCAATACGCCCGGCATGCTGCAAGGCGATGGGCAGCATGATGACCGAACTGGGCGTGGTGCCCGAGATCGAGGCGTTCGACACCGGACATCTGTGGCTGGCCAAGCAACTGGCTGCGGACGGGGTGCTGAAATCGCCCGCCCTTGTTCAGCTTTGCATGGGCGTGCCGTGGGGTGCGCCCGACGACATGAACACCTTCATGGCGATGGTCAACAACGTCCCGACAGACTGGACCTGGTCGGCGTTTTCGATCGGTCGGAACGAGATGCCCTATGTCGCTGCCGCCGTGCTGGCCGGCGGCAATGTGCGCGTCGGGCTTGGAGGACAATCTGTGGCTCGCAAAGGGTCAGTTGGCGACCAATGAACAGCTGGTCGAACGCGCACGGATCATCATCGAGGCAATGGGCGCGAAGGTTATCGGCCCCGCCGAGGTGCGCAAGAAACTCGGCCTGACCAAGCGCGCACCGGTGTCTGCGTGATCCGAAAGGCGGCGTTGGCTTTGACGCTCGCCGGCGTCGCCGCCTGCGCGACCGGGCCGCGCGTCTCTGGCTTTCGTGACGCAGACGCCCAGATCAGTTCGGCCGCCCTGTGGGACGCGACCCGGATGCAGGGCAACTGGGTGGCGGTCGCCGCGTTTCCGGGTTCGCGACTGGCAGCCCGGCACTGACGTGCGGTTCGACTGGACCACACCGGACGGGCGGATGGCGTTCGACACGGCCGCAGGGCCACGCATGGTGCCTGTCACCCCTGCCGGACCGGGCCGGTTCCGTCGCTCTGACGGTCAGCCGGGGCAGCGCCGTTCTGGGTGCTCTGGGTCGATGAAGGCTATCGCACCGCGGTCATCGGTACGCCGGACGGATCGTTCGGCTTCGTGCTGAACCGCGACGCGGCAATCCCGGCCGACCGAATGGAAGCGGCGCGGCGGGTACTGGATTTCAACGGCTACGATTTGGCCCAACTTCAGGTGCTATGAATGACAAGAACGGCAGCAATCATCGGTGGCGGCGTGATCGGCGGCGGCTGGGCCGCGCGCTTCCTGCTGAACGGCTGGGACGTGATGCTTTACGATCCGGACCCGCAGGCCGAACGCAAGATGGCTGAAGTGCTGGCCAATGCGCGCCATGCCCTGCCGATGCTCTATGACGTGGCGATGCCCGCCGAGGGTCGGCTGCGTCATGTCAAGACCATCGCCGAAGCGGTGCGCGACGCGGATTTCGTCGTCGAAAGCGTGCCGGAACGGCTGGACCTCAAGCATAAGGTCTTTGCGCGAGATCGAGGCGGCGGCAAAGCCCGACACGGTAATCGGCTCTTCAACCTCGGGCTTCAAGCCAAGCGAGTTGCAGGAAGGCGCCCAGCACCCCGACCGCATCCTCGTGACCCACCCGTTCAACCCCGTCTACCTCTTGCCGGTGATCGAGGTCGTCCCCTCGCCCGCCAACAGCGGCCGCTTCGGTCGAAACGGCCAAGGCTGTGCTGACCTCGCTGGGTCTTCACCCGCTGCACGTCCGGGCCGAGATCGACGCCCATATCGCCGACCGCTTCCTTGAAGCCGTCTGGCGAGAAGCGCTTTGGCTGATCAAGGACGGCGTGGCCACGACACAGGAAATCGACGACGTGATCCGCTACGGCTTTGGCCTGCGGTGGGCGCAGATGGGTCTGTTTGAAACCTACCGCATCGCCGGCGGCGAAGCCGGAATGCGGCATTTCATCGAACAGTTCGGGCCGTGCCTGTCGTGGCCGTGGACCAAGCTGATGGACGTGCCGGAACTGACGGATGAGTTGATCGACCAGATCGCCGACCAGTCCGATGCGCAATCCGGCGCGCTGTCGATCCGCGAATTGGAGCGGCTGCGCGACAACAACCTTGTCGCGATCATGCGCGCGCTGAAAGGGTCAGAACGCGGCGGCCGGTGCGCTGTTGAACTCTCATCAGAAGGCGATGACGCAGCCTCTGCAAATCTGGCGCCGGACCGATCACGGTATTCCGCCGCGTGATCCCGATCGACTGGACCGACTATAACGGCCACATGAACGAAAGCCGCTACGGGCAGGTTTATTCCGATGCCGCCGACGAGATCATGAAGCTGGTCGGCGCCGATGCCGATTACATCGCCGGCGGCCTGAGCTACTTCACCGTCGATATCCGCATCCGTTTTCTGGTCGAAGCGCTGGCAGGCGATGCAATCTACGTCGAAAGCCGGGTGCTGGAAGGCAAAGGCAAGAAGCTGCGGATTTACAGCGAGATGTTCCGCGAAGATGGCACGCTTGCTGTCGCAGCGGCGAGCAGCTGCTGATCCATGTGGACCTTGAAACCCGCCGCGCCTGCGAGCCCTCCGGACGCGGTGCGCGACAAGGTCGAGGCGCATGGCCGCCGCCCATGCCGCCCTGCCCCGCCCCGAAGGTGTCCTTTGACCCAGCGCGTCGTTATCACCGCTGGCGCGTCCGGCATCGGCCTGGCGATGGCCACAGCCTTCGCCGATACCGGCGCGCAGGTCTGGGTCACCGATGTCGATGCGGCGGCGGTCGCCGCCTTGCCCGAAGAGATCCGCGGCACAGTCGTCGACGCCGCCGACGAGCCCGCGATGGCGGCTTTCTTCGCGGCAATCCGGGTCGATTGGGGCGGGCTCGATGTGCTCTGCGCCAATGCCGGGATCAAGGGACCGACCGCGCTGATCGAGGATATCGCGCTTTACGACTGGCGCGCCTGCACCGCGGTCAATCTGGACGGCGCCTTCCTTGCCGCCAAGTATCGCCGCCCCGATGATGAAAGCGCGCGCGATCAGGCGCGATGATCTTCACCTCGTCGACGGCCGGGCTTTACGGCTATCCAAACCGCGCGCCCTACTCTGCGGCGAAATGGGCGGTGATCGGGCTGATGAAAACCGCCGCGATGGAGCTTGGCCCCTTCGGCATCCGCGCCAACGCGATCGCCCCCGGCTCGGTCGAGGGGCCACGCATGGAGGCGGTGTTGAAGGCCGAGGCCAAAGCCAAAGGCATGACCCGCGATCAGGTCTACGAGGGCTATGCCGACGGTACGTCGATGCACAGCTTCGTCGAGGCGCGCGACGTGGCGAACATGGCGGTCTTCCTCGCCTCCGACGCCGCGCGGCTGGTCTCTGGCCAGGTGATCGCCGTCGACGGCCATACCGTGAACCCCGACCCGCAGGTGTAGCAGATGAATTTCGGACTGACCGACGAACAGGAGATGATCGTGTCGACGGTGCGCAGCTTCGTCGAAAACGAGCTTTATCCGCACGAAGCCGAGGTCGAACGCACCGGCCATCTGCGCGATGGATCTGATCCGCGAGATTCAGGCCAAGGCGATAGCGGCCGGGCTTTATGCCGCCAACATGCCCGAAGAGGTCGGCGGCGCCGGGCTCGATACGCTGACCTGGCTGCTTTACGAGAAAGAGCTTGGCCGGGCAAATTATGCGCTGCACTGGACCTGTGTCGCGCGGCCGTCGAACATCCTGCTGGCCGGGACCGAAGAGCAGCAGGCAGAAGTATCTCTACCCCTGCATTCGCGGCGAGAAATGGGATTGCCTGGCGATGACCGAACCGGGCGCCGGATCGGACCTGCGCGGCATGACGCGCCAGCGCACGAGCGGACGGGAGATGATTTCGTCCTGAACGGCACCAAGCATTTCATCAGCCACGCCGACATCGCCGATTTCGCCATCGTCTTCATGGCGACCGGCGAGGAGGAAACGCCGCACGGCCCGAAGAAGCTGATCACAGCGTTTTTCGTCGACAACGGAACGCCCGGGCTTCACGGTCCGCGACGGCTACCGAAACGTCAGCCATCGAGGCTACACCAACGCGATCCTCGAATTCGACGATTGCCGGCTGCCGAAATCGCGCGGTTCTGGGTGAGGTCCATCAAGGCTTTGAGGTTGCGAACACCTGGCTTGACGCCACCCGCCTGCAGGTTGCCGCGACCTGCCTCGGCCGGGCGCGAGCGGGCTCTTCGAACATGCGCTGAACTATGCCGCCGAGCGCCGACAGTTCGGCCAGCCGATCGGCAAGTTTCAGGGCATCAGCTTCAAGCTCGCCGACATGGCGATGGAATTGAAAGCCGCGGACCTGCTGACATGGGAAGCCGGCTGGAAATTCGATCAGGGCACGGCGACCGAGGCCGACATGTCGATGGCCAAGCTGAAAGCCACCGAAGTGCTCGCCCACATCGCCGACGAAGCGATCCAGATTTATGGCGGCATGGGACTGATGGACGAACTTGCCGCTTGAACGCATCTGGCGCGACGCGCGGGTCGAGCGGATCTGGGAAGGCACGTCGGAGATTCAGCGCCACATCATCAGCCGCGATCTTCTGCGGCCGTTGGGGGCATAGGATTTCATGCCTGCGGCGCGAGTATTTTTGAACAGAAGAACGCAAAAGGAGCACCCCGCCACGACCGGCGCGACGGGGCACCTTCTTCCGTTGCGGTCATCGGCGCTCCCGCCTGTACCGCGGACACAGATTGATGCGAAAAAGTTAAGTAAAAGTTTCGCCTTCTTTTGTTCGGAAACACCCCCGCCGGAGGCATCCGACCTCTCCCCGCACACAGGTGGCCGGTCATGAAACCCGGCCTCGAACGCCTGTTCCGGCCCAAAACCATCGCCGTCGTCGGTGGCGGCGCCTGGTGCGCCAATGTGATCCGCAAGTGCCGCGAGATCGGCTTTGCCGGGCCGATCTGGCCCGTGCATCCCGAGCGTACCGAGATCGAAGGCGAACCGGCGTTTCGCGAGGTCGCGGCACTGCCCGGAGCGCCAGACGCAACCTTCGTCGGGGTGAACCGTCGCGCGACCATCGACGTGGTTGCGGCCTTGCGCGACAAGGGCGCGGGCGGGGTGGTCTGTTTTGCGGCCGGGTTCTCGGAGGCGAACGACGAGGCGGCCGACGGGCCGGAGTTGCAGGCGCAACTGCTGCCGGCGGCGGGTGAGATGTCGATCATCGGCCCGAACTGCTATGGCTTCGTCAACTATCTGGACGGCGCGCTTTTGTGGCCCGACCAGCATGGCGGTGCGCGCTGTTCGACAGGGTGTGGCGATCGTCACCCAAAGCTCGAACATCGCGATCAACATGACGATGCAGAAGCGCGGCCTGCCGATCGCCTATGTCGTGACGGCGGGCAATCAGGCGCAGACCGGCTTTGCCGAGATCGGCGAAGCGCTGCTGGCCGATCCGCGCGTCACGGCACTTGGTCTGCATATCGAGGGCATCGGCGATCTGCGGGCTTTCGAGCGGCTGGTCGCAACGCGCCCGGACCTTGGCAAGCCGATCGTCGCGCTGAAGGTCGGACGCTCGGATCAGGCACAGGCGGCGACGGTTTCGCATACCGCCTCGATCGCGGGCAGCGATGCCGGGTCACGCGCGCTGTTTGCGCGGCTGGGTGTCGGACAGGTCGACACGATCCCGGACTTCATGGAGACGCTTGAAACTTGCTGCATGTGATCGGGCCGCTTGCGTCCGAACCGTATCGCCTCGATGTCCTGTTCGGGCGGCGAGGCCAGTCTGATGGCGGATCTGACGCTGGACTATGGTCTGATCTACCCGCCACTGAACGACCGCCAGCGCACCGGATTGCGCGCCGCACTCGGGCCGATGGTGAAGCTTGCCAATCCGCTGGATTACAACACCTACATCTGGCCCCGAACTGAGGCGATGGCCGCAACTTTTACCGCGATTATGGACGCGTCGCTGGCGCTTGGCATGGTGGTTCTGGACTTTCCGCGCAGCGATCGCTGCGATGCCAGCGATTGGGATAACGTGATCGAGGCGGTCGCCTTGGCGCAAGACGCCAGCGGGGTCCCGATTGCCATCATTGCGTCGCTGCCTGAGAACATGCCCGAAGCTGTCGCGGAACGGCTGGTGGCACGTGGAATTGCGCCGATGTGCGGCATGTCAGAGGCGCTGGCCGCGGCGTCGGTTGCCGCGCGGCTGGGTCAGCCCGTTCGGCCGGCGGAACCGCTGCTGCTGCCACGCCCGGCGCAGGGTATCGGATTATTGAGCGAGGCGGCGGCGAAAGAGGCCCTGTCGGCGGCAGATATCGCGGTGCCGGTGCATACAAGAGCGCGCTCTTGCCGCGATGCCGCCGAGGCCGCGGCACGGATCGGTTTCCCCGTTGTGCTGAAGGGTGAAGGCCTCGCCCACAAGACCGAGGCCGGTGCCGTTGTGCTCAACTTGTGCGACACGGATGCGGTTCTTGGCGCGGCGCGCGCGATGGCGGCAGACACGTTCCTCGTTGAGGAGATGATCACCGACACCGTCGCTGAACTTCTGGTCGGTGTGGTGCTGGACCCAGCGCACGGCTATGTTCTGACGTTAGGCGCTGGCGGTGTGCTGACGGAACTGATGGCCGACACGACCTCTTTGCTGATCCCCGCCAGCGCCGAGGCGGTAGCGGATGCGTTGCGCAAGCTGCGTCTCTTTCCGCTATTGCAGGGCTACCGGGGCAAGCCGGGGGCCGATCTCGCAGCTATTGTGCAGGCGGTGATGGCCGTGCAAGCCTATGTGACCGCAAACCATGGCCGCGTCGAAGAGGTCGAGATCAATCCGCTGCTATGTGGCGCGACACGTGCTGTGGCGGCGGACGCGCTGATAAGGACAGGAGAGGCCGATGACTGACAATCCGATCAAGACGCGCCGCGAGGGGCATGTGCTCGAGGTCACGCTGGACCGGCCGAAGGCGAACGCGATTGATCTGGCGACCAGCCGGATCATGGGGGAGGTGTTCACCGGGTTCCGCGACGATCCCGACTTAAGGGTCGCGATCGTGACCGGGGCGGGGGCGAAGTTCTTTTGTCCGGGATGGGATCTGAAGGCGGCGGCCGACGGGGACGCGGTCGATGGCGATTACGGGGTCGGCGGGTTTGGCGGCTTGCAGGAATTGCGCGGCCTGAACAAGCCGGTGATTGCCGCCGTCAACGGGATCTGCTGCGGCGGCGGGCTGGAGCTGGCGTTGTCCTGCGATATCATTCTGGCCGCCGATCATGCGACGTTTGCGTTGCCGGAGATCCGGTCGGGGACGGTGGCGGACGCGGCGTCGATCAAGCTGCCGAAACGGATCCCCTATCATATCGCGATGGAGTTGCTGTTCACGGGCCGCTGGATGGAGGTCGAGGAGGCGCATCGGTGGGGGCTGGTCACTCGGATTCATCCGGCGGCGGAATTGATGGCGGCGGCGCGGGCGATGGCGGCCGAGCTGGCGGCGGGGCCGCCCTTGGTTTTTGCGGCGATCAAGGAGGTGGTTCGCGAGGCCGAGGATATGAAGTTTCAGGACGCGCTCAATCGGATCACGAAAAGTCAGTTCGAGACGATCGAGCGGCTGTATCGGTCGGAGGATCAGAAGGAGGGGGCGCGGGCTTTTGCCGAGAAGCGCGACCCGGTCTGGAAGGGGCGTTAGGGGCCGGCGTCCACATGTGGACGGATTACGTTATCGTTGTTTATCAGAGGGTTGGGATTTTTCGTTAGGGATTTGTTAGGGGTTTTATTGCGCCGTGCGGTGGGGATTGACGCGAGATGTGGGGGTGGGCTGGCAGCGCCGACGGGCCCTCGCACTACCCGCTCGGTGTGGGAGTTGGTCCCCCGCTTGCGCGGCCGGACAAATGGCAGCTTAGAGCCCAGAGCGGGCGCTTTTACTGACGTATCAAACGAGGTATGCATTTCTCTGGCTTCGGAAAGGTAACAAAATGCCCCAAGCGTCTGCCCATCCGGGCGACCCTCACTACATCACTCGCAGCGGCTGGCTGCGCGCTGCGGTGCTTGGCGCAAACGATGGGGTCGTTTCCGTCTCGTCTTTGATTGTAGGGGTAGCCGCGGCCGATCCGAACCCGAGCACAGTCGTGATCGCGGGCATTGCAGGGCTTTCTGCGGGCGCAATGTCGATGGCTGCTGGCGAATATGTATCCGTCTCTTCGCAATCCGATACGGAACGGGCCGACATCGCGCGGGAAACCAAAGCTTTGGGGGAACTTCCAGAAGCAGAACTTGCCGAACTCGCCGCCATTTACCAAGAGAAGGGACTAAGTGAAGAGACCGCCCTTCTGGTTGCAAAAGAGCTGACCGCAAGCGATGCCCTGGGCACACATGTTCGAGATGAACTTGGGTTGTCGGCGGCACACGCGGCCAACCCGCTTCAGGCCGCATTTACGTCGGGCGCGACTTTCAGCATCGCCGCGGCGATCCCCCTGTTGGCTGCGCTTGCAGCACCCGCAGACGCGCTAATTCCTGTTGTCCTCGTTGTCACTGTAATCACATTGGCTGCTCTTGGTGCGTTGGGGGCCAAGGCGGGGGCTGCGCCGGTGCCGCGCGCGACCTTGCGCGTGGTCATGTGGGGACTGTTCGCGATGGCTGTCACCGCAGGGGTAGGCTCGCTTTTCGGTGTTAGCGTCTGACCGGGGGTCGCAACCCGCGACAATTACTGGGCGGCTTCCTCCGCTTTGCCGACCTTGAAGAACGTAGCGACCAACGTCTGGATCGAGCCTATTTCGGACACCGCCCGCCCGGAACCAAGGTGCGGAGCGGCCACCCCGGCCGCCCCGCAAGGGTTCAGGTCGCTTCGAGGACCATGTTGAGCGGGGTTTGCGCGACCCGGCGGACGGTTGTGAAACCGCCGGACCTTATCACCTCGCCGATCCGCTTTTCGCCCGCCTGCGCGCCGAGGGCCGCACCGGTTTCCTGCGCGAGCGAGGTCGGGACGCAGATCATCGTCGAGGCGGAATAGTAGATCCGCCCGACCGGGTTGAGGTTATCCTCAAGCCCGTCGCCTGCCGCGGGTTCAACCACCATCCAGGTGCCGCCGGGTTTGAGCGCGACGCGGATGTGGCTTGCCGCGCCCTTGGGATCGCCCATGTCGTGCAGGCAGTCGAAACAGGTGATCAGGTCGAAATCGCGGCCCGGGAAATCCTGCGCCCGGGCGACCTCGAACCGGATGTTGGTCAGCCCGTGCGAGCGGGCGTGCGCCGAAGCGGCGGCGATGGACGCGGGGTGAAAGTCGTAGCCCACGAAGTCGGATTTAGGGAAAGCCTGCGCCATCAGGATCGTCGACAGCCCGTGGCCGCAGCCGATATCGGCGACCTTCGCGCCGGATTTGAGCCGGTCATGCGCGCCGTTGAGCGCCGGCAGCCATTCCTGCACCAGCGCGTTCACGTAACCGGGCCGGAACAGCCGGGCGACGGCGCAAAACAGGCACCCGGCCTGATCGCCCCAGGCCACGCCCTTGCCGGTCTTGAACGCGACCTGCACCTTGGCCTGGTTCTCGACCATCGCGGCGGCGGTGTCGAAGGCGCCGATCATGTTGGCGGGGCTGTCGGGCTGGGCGAACACGAACGCCTGTTCGGGGGACAGCGAGAACTTGCCGCCGTCATAGGTGACATAGCCCGAAGCGGCCTGCGCCGAGAGCCATTCGCGGATGTAGCGCGGCGCGCAGCCGGATTTGGCGGCGAGCTCGTCGGCGGTTGACGGGCCGATATCGGCGAGCGTGCGGTAAAGGCCGAGCGCGTCGCCGATCCGCACCAGCGGCACGCTGACCGCGCCGCCGAGATCGCCGAGCAGGCGGCCGATGAAGTCGTTGAGCGTGGTTTCGTCGAGTTGGGTCATGGCGTAACTCCTTGTGTGCAAATGTGTCCGCGTGCGTGATACGCGCGGCGGCAAGGAGCATTCTTGCTTGAACAGGACGCGCCCGCATGGGCAACACGTCCCGCGATCGGCAGCAAAAGCGCGGGAATGTGGGGCAGATGTCCCGGAGCTATCGGGGGGCGGAGGTTGCGAGCACCGATACGATCGCCTCGGCCCGGCTGTGGACGCCGAGTTTGTCGAGGATCGACGAGACCTGATTGCGGACTGTCTTGTCGCTTTTGCCCAGCTTTCGGGCGATGGCGCGGTTGTCCAACCCCTCGGCGACAAGGTGGAGCACGGCTTGCTCTGCCGGGGTCAGCGCGGCGTCCCGCACCGCACGCGAGAACGAGGCGCTATCCTGCCCGAGAAACCGGTTGAACTCATCAAGGAAGACGGACCATGCGGGCTCGTCCGGCAACAGCACGTGGTTGCGGCTTTCCAGCGGCACGAAGCGGGCGCCCGGGATCGCGGCGGCAAGCTTCAGCCCCTCCTCGAACGGCACCCGCATGTCGCCGCGACTGTGCAGGATCAGCGTCGGCACGCGCAGGTCGGCGGCCTGTTCGAGACGGTCGATGCCCTGCATTTCGTGCAGCAGCTGGGCGGCGACCTCGGGGCTTGCGGTCTGCCGTTCAAGCTCTCCCCACCAGCGGTGCTGCTCGGGTGTGCCGCCGGGGATGAAAAGATTGGTGAAAAACTCGCAGAAGGCAGGGTTCTCTCTTCCCCATCCGATGCGGATGAAGTTGACCAGCGTTTCGGCCTCGAGCTTTTCGGCATCGTTTTTCGCCCGTGCGCGCGCCCCTTGTGCATAGGCGTTGACGAGCACCAGATGCGAAACCTTGTCCGGGTTGCTGAGGGCGTAGCTGATTGCCAGCGCGCCACCTTGCGACAGACCGAGAAGAACGAAGGGGCCTTCAAGGGTTGCTGCGACAGCCTCGAGATCCTTGTCCCATGCGCCCAGCGACAGGTCGACGACGAAGCGTTGCGAAAGCCCGCAGCCGCGAGGATCATAGCGGACGAAACGGTTGCGGGCCGACAACGCCTTGATCCACGGCCGCCAGATCGGGCTTTCAAGATCATGGTGGACATGGCTGAGCCAATGGGCGGCCCGCAGGATCACCGGCCCCTCGCCACAAGAGGCAACGGCAATCGCGGTGCCGTCAGACGATTTGCACAGGTTTATGGTCTGGCGCAGTCTCATCCCCCAATGATAATGGAGTGTTGGGGTCCAGCATAGCGGGATGATCAGTCATGAGTTCTAGCGAGGTCTGTCCAATGCCTGCTTTTTGGCCCCACATCTCTTGAACGCAGACAGATTGTCCTAGACTGTACCCAGTGACAAAAGGAGGCTCCCATGCGCAAGCTGCAGTCTCAAGGGGTGCATCACATCACGCTGACCGGGGCGGACCGGCAGACCTCGATCGATTTCTGGGAGGGCGTGCTGGGGATGCCGTTCGTGTTCGATCAGCCCAATCTCGATAATCCCGGCGAGGGGCATCTCTATTTCGATCCCGGCGACGGGCGGCTGATCACGGTGTTCACCAACGAGACCCGCAAGCCCGATCCGCAGGCGCACCCCGACCGAGCCGGGCTGCGTGCATCACCTGGCCTTCTCGGTCAGTCAGGCGACGTTCTGGCAGGCGGTCGAGCGGCTGGACGAGCGCGGCATCAAGCACAGCGGGCCGAAGGACCGGGGCTTCATGGATTCGATCTATTTCAAGGATCCGATGGGGCTGCTGATCGAACTGGCCAGCTACCGGTTCGAGCCGCCGATGGGTGCCAGCTATGCCGATGTGATGATCACGGCGCACCGGATCCGGGTGGCGCGCGGCGATCATCATATCGACAAGGTGCATCTGGCCGATGCGATCGAGGAACTGGTGGTGCGCGGGCAGGACAGCCTGTCGGCGGATCGCAGCCCGAAGAACCCGTACTGACGCGGCGCGCGATGGCTCGGAATTGAATTCAATGCAAGGTAATTGGTCCGGCTTCGCCACAATCCGGTGAGGCTGCGTTAACGCGGCTGGCCCACAGTGAGCCTGCATCGTGGGGATGCGGGTTGTGTGGGTGAAATCGTGGGACAGATCGTTCTCGTCGAAACTTTCGGCGTGGGGTTGCGCCGTTTGGCGCAGATCTTCACGATCTGACGCTGGCAGCCGGGCCCGGCGGGCCTGAGCCTGCAAGGCTTTGCGGGCAATGGTGCGACAGCGCGGATGGTAGAGTTCAACCTGAACGCTGCCGCCAGTTTTCAGGGCAACAGCTTTCTGGGGCCATCGCATGACGGGTTCGTGCAGGCCGATTATGGGGGCTGGAGCTATCACCTGTCGGCCGGGCGCATGCAGGCCGAGCTTGGCGCCGGGCCGGGCGATGCGCGCACCGCGATCTCGATCAGCCACCTCAACAGCGGTTTCGCGGGCGATACGCTGCTGGCGTGGGGGCGTCGACAGCGCAGGCCAATGTCATCATCGCGGCCCAACCGGGTGTTGCGGGGCTGAGCGTGGCAAACGTGACCGGCGGCGCGATGTCGGCGTTCAGTGCGCTGCCTGACAGTGGCGAGGGCCGGATATCCGATCTGGTGACGCTTGACGTGCATGGCCAAAGCTGGGTGCTGGCAAGCTCTGACGGCAACGACAGCGTGATCAGCTACAGCGTTACGCCGCAGGGGGCGGTGAGCTATACATCTGAATTCGGCGCGGCGCAGGGGCTTGGGATCGGCGATGCGGTGGCGCTGCGGGCGGTGGTTGTGGACGGTCAGCCTTACGTGCTGGTGGCGGGTGCCGAAAGCTCTTCGATCTCGGTCCTGTCGCTGGAACCCGATGGCAGTTTTCGCGCGGTCGATCATGTGCTGGACAGCCTCGGGACACGGTTCGCCGACATCGTGCGGCTTGAAACCACCGAGATCGACGGCGTCAGCTATGTTATCGCGGCGGGCAGCGACGATGGGTTTTCGCTGTTCCGGTTCCGGCCCGATGGCAAGCTGCTGCATCTTGGGACAGTCGCGGATGGCGCGGCATCGGTGCTGGACAATCCCGTCGGCACTTGCGCTGGCGGAGTATAACGGGGCGCTTGCACATAACGGTCGCCTCTAGAACAGAGGCCGGTATCTCGCATTTCAGCTACGATCTGACGAACCGCGGCAGCACCCAGATGGGTCGTCGGCGCGAACGAGGCGATCAACGGCCCAGCAAGGACGATATGCTGTTGGTGCGGGGGGCGATGACATCCTGTCGGGTCTGGCCGGCAATGACGTGCTGATCGACGGCGCGGGCAGCGATATCATGATCGGCGGCGAAGGTCAGGACTGTTCATCTTCCATGCCGATGGCATGATCGACACGATTTAGGATTTCCAACGCGGCGTGGACCAGCTGGACCTGTCGTTCCTGCCCGGGCTTTACAGCCTGAACCTGATCACGATCTGACAACGGGTGACGGCGCAAGGCTGATCTTCGGGGACGAGATCATCATCATCCGCTCGGCGGATGGCAATTCGCTGACCCGGGTCGATCTGGCGCTGCGCCCCGCCTTCAACCTCGACCGTCCGCCGATCGTGCTGAACGATGATCCGGTGCCCAATATCGGCCTCGTCTCGGGCAGCGAGGGTGACGACGTGGTGATCGGCACGGCCGGGCTCCGAAACCCTGTCGGGCGGGCTTGGTAATGACAGCTGGAGGGCGGCGCCGGCGCGGACCGTTTGTTCGGCGGCGGCGGTTACGATGTCGCGTCTACGCCTCAGCCGGTTCCGCCGTGATTGTCGATCTTGGCAATCCGGGCATGAACACCGGTGACGCAGCGGGCGATCGCTGTATTCGATCGAGGTCATCATCGGCAGCGGATTTGACGATATCCTGTGCGGGCACGGGGGCGCGCGACGATCTGCACGGCGGGCGGGCACGACCGCCTGGAGGGGTCGCGGCGGCCACGATCTGCTGCAGGGCGGCGCGGGCGACGACTGGCTAGCGGGCGGTGCGGGTGCCGATCTGCTGGACGGCGGCGAGGGCTTCGACATTGCCAGCTACGCCGATGCCGGAGCCGGGGTTCGCGCCTCTTTGGGCGCACCGCATCGAAATACCGGTGAGGCAACGGACGACAGCTTCTCCGGTATCGAGGCGCTGGAAGGCACCGGCTATGCCGATAGGCTTTACGGCGATGGCGGCGACAACTGGCTTTATGGCGGCGGCGGCAACGACAAGCTGGTTGGCATGGACGGCGGCGACCGGCTGTTTGGCGGCGCTGGCCGGGACCGGCTTTATGGCAGCGATGGCAACGATGTCCTATATGGCGGTTCGTCGGCCGACACGCTGAATGGCGGCCGAGGGACTCGACCTCGTCAGTTACGCTGACGCGGGCGGGGCTGTCACGGCCGATCTTGGCAGAGGGCGGGGGACGCGCGGTGATGCCGATGGCGACCGCTACACTACATCGAGCGGCTGGAAGGCTCCGCGTTCTCCGACTATTTGACCGGCAGCAAGCGCAGCGATCGCATCTATGCCAACGACGGAAATGACAGCATCTACGGCTTGCACGGCGATCGACCGGCTTTTGGCCAGGGCGGCAACGACCGAATGAAAGGCGGTCCCGGTCATGACCGGCTGGTCGGCGGCGACGGCAATGATTTATGTGGGGCCACGAGGGCAGCGACCGGTTAATGGCGGCGCAGGCGATGACTATATGTACGGCGCCGACGGCCGCGACCGCTTCGTTTTGATCCGGATTTCGACCATGACCGGATCAGGGGCTTCATCGCGCGCTACGATCGCCTTTACATGGACGACGCCATCTTCGAAACGCCTCCGCTCAGCGGCGCCGAACTCGTTGCCAACTACGCAAGCAGGGTCGGGAACGATACGGTACTCGATTTCGGTGACGACAGCATCACGCTGCTGAACTTCAGCGATCTTTCGGGGCTGGCGGATGCCATTATCTTCTATTGATACTGTTGGACAACAACACCAAGGCATCCCGTAGCGGAATACGCGTTCGTGGATTCGCGAGAAGCAGCGTATTCCGATTCTGGGTTTCGCCGAAACCTGATAGCGGGGCCCCGTCACCGCTGCCCTCTGCCAGCGCCTGCAGATAGACACCGTATTCGTTCTTCTTGAACACTTCTGCGCGGCGCAGCAGCTTGTCGCGCCCGATCCAGCCCATGCGCAAAGGCGATCTCATCGGGCGAGCCCACCTGCAAGCCCTGCCGTTTTTGCAGCGTGCGCACGAAGTTACCGGCGTCCAGCAGGCTGTCATGCGTACCGGTATCCAGCCAGGCAAAGCCCCGGCCCATCTTCTCGACCGTCAGGTTGCCGTCGGCCAGATACATCTCCAGCAGCGTCGTGATCTCCAGCTCGCCGCGCGCCGAGGGTTTGACCTGCCGGCGCCCGCACCGGAGCATCGGCATCCAGAAAATAAAGCCCTGTCACGGCATAGTTCGACGCCGGCTTTTCCGGCTTTTCGATGATCGAGCGCACCTGCCCCTCGGCATCGAACCCGACAACGCCGTATCGCTCCGGGTCCGACACCCGGTAGCCGAACACCGTGCCGCCGGGTTCGCGCTGCATCGGCACTGGCCAGCAGTTCAGGCAAGCCGTGGCCGAAGAAGATATTGTCACCCAGAGACCAGCGCCGAGGGCGCGCCCGCGAGAAATTCCTCTGCCAGGATGAACGCCTGCGCCAGGCCGTCGGGCGAGGGTTGCGTGATATAGGTGAGCGTTGAGGCCCCATTGCGAGCCATCGCCGAGCAGCCGTTTGAACTGCGGCTGATCCTCGGGCGTGGTGATCACCGCGATGTCGCGGATGCCCGCGAACATCAGCGTCGACAGCGGGAAATAGACCATCGGCTTGTCGTAGATCGTCAGCAATTGCTTCGACGAACCCATGGTGACGGGATACAGCCGGGTGCCCGATCCGCCTGCCAGAATGATGCCCTTGCGCTTGGTCACTGGTAAAACTCCCTCATCCTGCCTTGGCGCCCAGCCGTTTGCCGACGCCATCGCGATCGAGCAAGGCCTGCCACCAACCCTCGTTCGCCAGATACCAGGCCACGGTTTTTGCGAGGCCCTCGTTCAGCGTCACCGAAGGCCGCCAGCCCAGTTCTTTGCGGATCCGCGCGGGATCGATCGCATAGCGCAGGTCGTGGCCGGGGCGGTCGGCGACGAAGCTGATCTGGTCGGCGTAGGGTTTCGCGGCGGGGCGCTGGCGATCGAGGATGGTGCAGATCGTGCGGGCGATGTCGAGGTTGGTGGCCTCATTCTCGCCGCCGATATTGTAGGTGCGGCCCACCTGCCCTTTGGCCAGAACGGTGAGCAAAGCGTCGGCGTGATCCTCGACATAGAGCCAGTCGCGGATGTTTTCGCCGCGCCCGTAGATCGGGATCGGACGGCCCGCAAGCGCGTTCAGGATGATCACCGGGATCAGCTTTTCGGGGAAATGGTAGGGGCCGTAATTGTTCGAGCAGTTGGTGATGACGACCGGCAGGCCGTAAGTCTCATGCCAGGCGCGCACCAGATGATCACTGGCGGCTTTCGACGCCGAATAGGGGCTGTTGGGGGCGTAGGGGCTGGTTTCGGTGAACATGCCGGTCGGACCGAGCGAGCCGTAGACCTCATCGGTCGAGATGTGGTGAAAGCGGAAGGTGTCGGGCCGACCCGGTGTTCTGCCAATAGGCGCGCGCGGCTTCCAGCAGGCGGTAGGTTCCGGTGACATTGGTCTCGATGAACGCGCCGGGGCCGTCGATCGAGCGGTCGACATGGCTTTCGGCGGCCAGATGCATCACGGCGTCGGGGCTATGCCGCGCGAAGATCCGGGCGAGTGCGTCGGCGTCGCAGATGTTGGCGTGCTCGAAGGCGTAGTTGGGGTGCGCCTCGACCGAGGCCAGATTGGCAAGGCATGCGGCATAGGTCAGCGCATCGAGGTTCACCACCTCGTGGCCCTCCGCAATCGCCTTTCGCACCACGGCGGACCCGATAAATCCGGCACCGCCCGTTACCAATATCTTCATGCGCCCGTTGCCCTTGCTTTTGGCGGTCTTGTCGCCAGCCTAATTGTCGAAAATGATGGTTTTCATATGGTTAATTCAGTTCGGCCAGACCGCGCGCAAGGCTGGCCTTCCAGCCCGGCTGCGCGATCCCGAACTCCTGCATCAGGCTCTAACAATCCAGTCGCGAATTCGCGGGCCGTTGCGCTGGGGTCGGATATTCGCGAGGCCGGGATCGGCGTGACCGCAACGTTCATCCCGGCTTGCGCAAAAATCTCGCCGCGAACTCCGCCCAACTGACCGCCGGGGTGTCCGCTGAAATGATAGCGTGCCGCCCTTCGACGTGTCGGCCGCATCTGTGCCGCCATCCGCAATAGCGCGCCGCGATATCGGCGGCCGCCGTCGGCCCGCCGATCTGATCGGACGACGACGCGCAGGCTGTCGCGTTCCGCGCCCAGACGCAGCATGGTTTTCACGAAGTTCGCTGCCATGCGCCGAAAACACCCAGGACGTGCGCAAGACCGCCCATTGCCCGCCCGCCGCATGGGTCGCGGTTTCGCCGGCCAGCTTGGAACGGCCATAAGCGCCCAAGCGGTCCCGGCACGTCCTCGGGCAGCCAGGGACGATCGCCGGTGCCGTTGAAGACGTAGTCGGTCGAGATGTGCAGCAGCGGGATGCCAAGTTCGGCGGCCGCGCCGCCATCGCGCCAGGGAGCGGCACCGTTGATGGTGGTGGCGAGGCCCTCCTCGACCTCGGCCTTGTCGACGCCGGTGTAGGCAGCGGCATTGATCACGGCGCTCGGTTTGATCCGCCGGATCACCGCCGCGCAATCTTCGGGCTGCGCAAGATCGGCGTCGTCGCGACCCAAGCGCCATGACGTCACCCAAGCGCTGCAATTCCGTCGCGACCTGACCTGTCTTGCCGAAAGACCAGCACCGTCATCGCTTGCCCTCGTAGACGAATGGTGTTCTGAATTCCGACAACAGGGGCGCTGCCGCGTCCTTGTCCGAGGTGACCGCCATGCCCGGCTCCATGCCCCAGTCGATACCGATATCGGGATCGTCGAACCGCACCGCGCCGTCGCAGTCGGGTGCGTAATAGTCCGAGCATTTGTAGATGATCTCGGTGTCCGGTTCGCGCGTGACGAAGCCGTGCAGGAAACCTACCGGACACCAGGATCTGTTTGCCGTTCTCGAAACGACAACTCGACGCCGGTCCATTGGCCGTAGCTCGGCGACCCGCCTGATATCGACTGCCACGTCGAACAGCCGCCCGCGACCGCAGCGGACCAGTTTCGCCTGAGCATGGGGCGGCGACTGGAAATGCAGACCCCGTACGGTGCCGACCGCGCGCCGAAAGCGAATGGTTGTCCTGCACGAAGTCGATATCGATTCCCCGCTCCGCCAGAGCCGCACGGTTCCAGCTTTCGGAAAAGAACCCGCGCGCGTCGCCATGGCGCGCCGGGGTCAGTGATCTTTACGCCGGGCAGGCCGGTCTCTTCGATCTTCACGGCGGCACCTCTCATGGCAAATGCGCTTGCCGCCTAGCTAGCAAGCCTTGGCGCTGTGTCACGCCAGCAGCGCCGATAACGAAATCACAACGCAAAAGGCCCCGCACATGACGCGCAGGGCCGTTGGTCAGATCAGTCGGAAAGGAATCAGGCGGCAGCCTGAGCTTTCGCGATATCTTTCTTTATTTTCAATGCGTTGGACGACAGTTCGTCATCCTTGGCCTTCGCAAGAAAGGCATCCAGACCGCCCCGATGATCGACCGATGCGCAGCGCTGCCGCAGAGATCTTCAGCTTGAAGCTCCGGCCCAGCGCGTCAGAGATCAGCGACACATCGTTCAGGTTCGGCAGGAACCGGCGGCGGGTACGGTTGTTGGCATGGCTGACATTGTTGCCAGACATCGGGCCTTTTCCGGTCAGTTCGCAACGGCGCGACATTGTCTCGCTCCTTCGTTCGTTTCGTGTCTCTAGGACGGTATCTTCAATACAAACGGGCACTGCCCTTGGGCAGCGCCCTGAATTCTGTTGTCGGGGTTTATGGCCAGATACGCGGCGGCGTCAAGCGATTCATCCATCGCTTTTTGACCATCGCCAGCACCTCGGCCGTTGCGGCACTGGCGACAGCGTGCCCTTGGCCACCCGCCCCGACAAGCTCTTGCATCCGCGCGTTCAGGTCCGGCTCGGGCGCTGATCCAGTCGATCAGCCCCTGCCGCACGCCCTGTTCGAACCAGTGCCGCGCCTGTGCCGCGCGGCGCTGTTCCCAGACGCCGTTTCGCCTTGCGCCAGTCCGCCAGCGCCTGCATCTCGGCCCATGCCTCTGCCAGCCCGTCCCGTTCCAGCGCCGAGACCGTCATCGCCTTGGGAAAGCCCTCGGGGTCCTGCGCGCGGCGGCGCAGCAGGCGCAGCGCCCCGGCATAATCGGCGCAGGTCCGCGTGGCGGCGGGTTTCAGATCGCCATCGGCCTTGTTCACCAGGATCAGGTCGGCCATTTCCATGATGCCGCGCTTGACGCCCTGCAATTCGTCGCCCGCCCGCCGGGGCCAGCAGCAGCACGAACATATCCGACATCTCGGCGACCACGGTTTCGGATTGCCCGACGCCGACGGTCTCGATCAGCACCACGTCAAAGCCCGCCGCCTCGCACAGCGCCACCGCCTCGCGCGTGCGGCGCGCCACGCCGCCCAGATGGGTCTGGCTGGGCGAGGGGCGGATGAAGGCGTTCGGGTCGCGCGACAGCCGCTCCATCCGGGTCTTGTCGCCCAGGATCGAGCCGCCGGAGCGCGCCGAGGACGGATCGACCGCCAGCACCGCGACCCGCAGACCCGCCTGCGTCAGCATCAGCCCGAAAGCTCTCGATGAAGGTCGATTTGCCGACCCCCGGCGTGCCCGACAGCCCGATCCGCAGCGCCTGCCGGTCCGGCGCGCGCAACGCCTCCAGCAGCGCCGTCGCCTGGCGCGGTGATCGGCGCGCGCGCTTTCGATCAGCGTGATCGCCCGCGCCAGCGCCCGCCGTTCGCCCGCCAGAACGCGTTTCGCCAGATCCTCGATGTCATTGCCGTGCTCCTTCATGCCGCGGTTCTGCCCGGATCACCGCCGGCCTTGTCCAGATGCAACGCCGCCGGGCTCTGGAATTGGCCGCCAGGATCGCGGATAAGGCGCGCATGATCCTGCCCGACCTGCCCATCACCGACGTCGCTGCCCGCGCTTCTGGACGCCCTTCGCGCCAAGGGCCGCGCCGTGCTGCAGGCGCCGCCCGGCGCGGGCAAGACCACCGGGTGCCGCTGGCGATGCTTGAGGCGAGGTCTGACGCCGGGCCGGATCGTGATGCTGGAACCGCGCCGCCTGGCCGCCCGCGCCGCCGCCGAGCGCATGGCCGAGACCCTGGGCGAGCCGGTCGGCCAGACCGTCGGCTACCGGATCCGGGGCGAGGCGAAGGTGTCGAAGGCGACGCAGGATCGAGGTGGTCACCGAAGGCATCCTGACCCGGATGATCCAGTCCGACCCGTCGCTGCCGGGCATCGGCGCGGTGATCTTCGACGAGTTCCACGAACGCTCGCTCAATGCCGATCTGGGGCTGGCACTGACGTGGGAGGCGCGCGGCGCGCTGCGCGACGATCTGATCCTGCTGGTGATGTCCGCGACGCTCGACGCCGCCCCGGTCGCCGCGCTGCTGGGCGATGCGCCGGTCGATCACCTCCGAGGGCCGCGCCTTTCCGGTCGAAACCCGCTGGCTCGACCGCCCGCTGCGCAAGGACTCGCGGCTCGAAGCCGCCGCGGCCGATCTGATCGCGCAGGCGGTCGACCGAGACCACCGGCGGCGTGCTGGTCTTCCTGCCCGGCGAGGGCGAGATCCGCCGCGTCGAGGCCGCGCTGCAAGCGCCGCCTGCCCGCCGATTGCACGATCCACCCGCTTTACGGCGCGATGGATTTCGCCGCCCAGCGCGCCGCCATCGCGCCCGCCGCGACGGGCCGCAAGATCGTGCTGGCCACCGCCATCGCCGAAACCTCGCTGACCATCGAGGATATCCGCGTGGTGGTCGATGCGGGCCGCGCGCGCCGCGCGCGGTTCGATCCCGGCTCGGGCATGTCGCGGCTGGTGACCGAACGGGTCACGCAAGGCCGAGGCCGAGCAGCGCCGGGGCCGCGCCGGGCGGGTGCGCCGGAGGCATCTGCTACCGGCTGTGGACCAAGGGCGAGGAAGGCGGCCTGCACCGCCTTTCCGCCGGCCGAGATCGAGGCGGCCGATCTGACCGGCCTGGCGCTGGAACTGGCGCTTTGGGGCGCGCGGACACCGACGGACCTGGCCTTTCTGACCCCGCCCAACCCAGGCGCCTTCGCCGAGGCGCAGGCGCTGCTGACGCGAGCTTGGCGCGCTGGACGATCAGGGCCGGATCACCGCTCATGGCCGGGCGCTGGCCGCCCTGCCGCTGCATCCGCGGCTGGCGCATATGCTGACGCTGGCGGGCAAGCCGCCGCGCCGCTGGCCGCCCTGCTGGCCGACCGCGATCCGCTGCGCGGCGCGGCGGTCGGACCTGACGCTGCGCAAACGCGCGCTGGAGGGCGGCCGCGACGACGACGCCAACCGCGGCGACGCTCGCGCGCATCCGGGCCGAGGCCAAGCGGCTGGCCAGCGCGGCCTGCGCGTCCGACCAGCACCTATCAGCTGGCCCGAGATGGCCGCGCTCGCCTATCCCGACCGCATCGGCCTGCGCCGCCCGGGCGATGCGCCGCGCTACGTGCTGTCGGGCGGCAAGGGCGCGGTGCTGCCCGAGGCCGATCCGCTGGCCGCCACGCGGCTGATCGTCGCGCCCGATCTTGACGGCGACCCGCGCGAGGCCCGGATCCGGCAGGCCGCCGCGCTCACCGAGGCCGAGCTGCGCGGCCTTTACGCCGACCGGATCGGCTGGCAGCAGACCTGCGAATGGTCGCGCCGCGACGGCCGCGTGGTGGCGCGCGAGCAAGAGGTCTTCGGCGCGCTGGTGCTGGCCGACCGGATCTGGAACGACGCCCCGCCCGAGGCGATCGCGCGCGCGGCGCTGGACGGCATCCGCGATCTGGGCCTGCCGTTCGACCGACGCCGCCCGCCGGTTTCAGGCCCGCGTCGAACTGGTGCGCGCCAGCGGCGCCGACCTGCCCGACATGTCCGACGCGGCCCTGCTGGACAACGCTCGAGGACTGGCTGCTGCCGCATCTGGCCGGCACCAGGACCGCCGCCGACATCCGCCGCCTCGACCTGACCGACGCCGCTGCGCGCGCGGCTGACTGGGAGCAGATGCAGCTGCTCGACCGGCTCGCGCCCTGCGCATTTCACCACGCCGCTGGGCCGCCGCGTGCCGATCGACTATGCCGGCGACGCGCCCGAAATCGCGGTGCGCCTGCAGGAGATGTTCGGCGTCACGACGCCATCCCGACGGTCGCGGGCCAGCCCCTGCGGATCACGCTGCTGTCGCCCGCCGGACGACCCGGTGCAGACCACGATGGACCTGCCCGGCTTCTGGGCCAGCTCCTATGCCGACGTGCGCAAGGACATGCGCGGGCGCTACCCGAAACATCCCTGGCCCGAGGACCCGACAATCGGCAGAACCGACCTTGCGGGCCAAACCGCGCAGAACCTGACCCCTGCGCCTGCGGGATCGTCCGGAGCCTCCGGCGGGGATATTTTCAGAACAGAAGAAGGGAAACGCCCCGCCCGCGCCCGAACGAGGCGCCTTCTCCTGTTGCGGTCATCGGCGTCCCCGCCTGTACCGCCCGCCAAGACTGACCGCAGATCCTTAACCAAGTGTTTCTTCTGTTCACAAATATCCCCGCGCGGAGCGCACCGCGCGCCTCGGCACGAGGGGCGCAAACAAACTCTTGCCGCCGCAGGCGGCGCCGCATGCTAACCGGACAGCCCGCTGCCCCACGGCCCGTGATGGCCGGCACCGCCATCCATCCGCTCGAACCCGTGCGCGCCGAAGAAGTCGCGCTGCGCCTGGATCAGGTCGGTGGTGCCGCGCGCCCGCCGCATCGTGTCGAAATAGGCCAGTGCCGCCGACAACGCCGGCACCGGCAGGCCTTGAGCGCCGCTGCCGCCACCGTCCGGCGCAGCGCATTGGAAGACGCGGTCATCTTGCTCGGCGAACCCCGGCGCAAAGATCAGCTGGCCATGCGGCAGCCCGTCGCGCGCGGCATGCGCCATATCGTCCAGCATCGCCGAGCGGATGATGCAGCCCTCGCGCCAGATCTCGGCGATCCGCGCCAGATCCAGCGATCCCAGCCAAATTCCTGCGACGCCGCATCCAAGCAGCGCGAAACCCTGCGCGTAGGCGACGATCTTGGCCGCCAGCAGCGCCTTTTCCAGATCGCCGTCCAGCACCGAATGCGCTTCCTTCTCGGACGGCTTCGCGCGCGCCAGAACGGCTTCGCCAGCCTCGCGCGCCGGCTTCAGCGCCGACCACGACCGCGCGCCCACCGCCGCCTCGATGGTCGAGGCCGACTGCCCAAGCGCCAGCGCCTCGATCACGGTCCAGCGGCCGGTGCCCTTCTGGCCCGGCCTTGTCGACGATCATCTCGACCATCGGCTTGCCGGTCTCGGGGTCGATGGCGCCCAGCACCTTGCCCGATATCTCGACCAGGTAGGATTTGCAGCGGCCCGTCGTTCCACTCCTCGAAGAGCTTGCCGATATCGGCGGGCTTGCGATGCTCGCCGTCGCGCAACAGGCCATAGACCTCGGCGATCATCTGCATGTCGGCATATTCGATGCCGTTGTGCACGGTCTTGACGAAATGCCCGGCGCCGTCCGGCCCCAGATGCGCGGCACAGGGATCGCCCTTGTACTTGGCGGCGATCGCCTCGACGATGTCGCGGATCACGGCGTAGCTTTCGGCCTTGCCGCCGACCATGATCGACGGCCCGTGCCGCGCGCCCTCTTCGCCGCCCGACACACCCATGCCGATGAACGAAAGCCCCTCGGCGGCCAGCGCCGCTTCGCGCCGCCGTGTGTCGTGGAAATTGGCATTGCCCGCGTCGATGATCATGTCGCCCTTGTCCAGGAGCGGCCGCAGCTGCTCGATCACCGCATCGACGGCCGCACCGGCCTGCACCATGATGATGATCGCGCGCGGCGATCGAGAGCGCGCCGACCAGCGCCTCGGGCGTTTCGCAGGGCACAAGGTTGTCCGCCAGCTCGCCCGCCTCGGCCATGAAGTCGTGGGTCCGCGCGGCAGTGCGGTTGTAGACCGCGACCGGAAATCCCTTTTCCGCGATGTTGAGCGCCAGGTTCGCCCCCATGACCGCCAGTCCGACCAGACCGATCCGTGCCTTGGCCATACTGCCCCCCTTCGGCTTCGTCCTTGCGCCTACACTATGGCGCTGAACGCGGGATGCAAGCACCCGGATCAAACCGGCAACACTGCGCTTCGGCAAACGCTGTACGTGATTGTGGATAACTTGCAATTTACCGCATCGTTCACCTATTAAATATAACTAATAAAAGAAGAAACGGCAGGTTTTCGACAATGACACGGTTTTTGCAAACGGCGTGGTCCGAATTTCTGGACCCTCTCTTCCGGCGACCCAAACGGTTGCAGGTGGCGGCACTTTGCTATCGCCAGCGCAAATCCGGCAAGGAAGTTCTGCTTGATCACCAGCCGCGATACCGGCCGCTGGATCCTGCCCAAGGGCTGGCCGATCGACGGGCTGGACGAGGCGGGCTCGGCGCTGCAGGAAGCCTGGGAAGAAGCCGGCGTCAAGGACGGGCGCATCGCGAACGCCCCGATCGGTACATTCGATTATCAGAAACGCTTCGAACGGCGGCGCCGAAGCGACCTGCCGCACGCAGGTTTTCCCGGTCGAGGTCGATGAGCTGGCGCGCGACTTCCCCGAGCGTCGAGGAACGCAAGCGCAAATGGGTCACCCCGGGCAAGGCCGCCGAAATGGTGGATGAGCCGCAATTGCGCGACATGCTGCGCGGCTTCTAGGCCCGACCCCACAGAGTTTTCCATTGAATTCCGGCGCCTCAGCCGCTAGCCCCCCTGCTGTCTGGATCGGGCGGGGAAATGACGTGGCAACGGGACCGACGGAAAACCAGTGGCGCACGCTCGACAAGGATCTCAACCGGATCGCGCGGGTCGAATATGCCACGCAATATGTGTCGCGGCCGCTGGTCGGCATGGGCGTCTCGCTGGCCTTCATCGTTCTGGCCGCTCTTGGCGCCGCGTTCTTCTTCGGGGTTCAGCCGACATCCTATGTCGTCGTCGCGGCCGCGGCCTTCGGCGCCTATATGGCGCTCAACATCGGCGCCAACGACGTCGCCAACAACATGGGCCCGGCGGTCGGCGCCAACGCGCTGACCATGGGCGGCGCGATCGTGATCGCGGCGCTTTGCGAAACCGCTGGCGCACTGCTGGCCGGCGGCGATGTGGTCTCGACGATCTCCAAGGGCATCATCGATCCGGCGTCGGTGGCCGATACCCGGATCTTCATCTGGGCGATGATGGCGGCGCTGATCTCGTCTGCGCTCTGGGTCAATCTCGCGACCTGGCTCGGCGCGCCGGTCTCGACCACACATTCGGTGGTCGGCGGCGTCATGGGCGCGGGCATCGCGGCGGCCGGGTTTGCCGCGGTCAACTGGCCGAATATGGGCGCGATCGCCGCCAGCTGGGTGATCTCGCCGCTTCTGGGCGGGCTGATCGCGGCGCTTTTCCTGGCCTTCATCAAGATCCCGCATCGTCTACCGGGATGACAAGATCGCCGCCGCCCGCACCTGGGTGCCGGTGCTGATCGGGATCATGGCCGGAACCTTCGCGGCCTATCTGGCGCTGAAGGGTCTGAAGCAGATCATCGATATCGACATGGCGCGCGCCCTGCTGATCGGCGCTCGTGACCGGCGCACTCAGCTACGCGATCGCCGCGCCGCTGGTGCACCGCCAGTCCGAGGGGATGGAAAACCGCAACCAGTCGCTCAAGGCGCTGTTCGGCCTGCCGCTGGTGATCTCGGCGGCACTGCTGTCGTTCGCGCATGGCGCCAATGACGTGGCCAATGCGGTCGGGCCGCTGGCGGCCATCGTGCATGCCGAAGAGTTCGGCGAATTCGCCGGCAAGGTCGTCGATCCCGATCTGGGTCATGGTGATCGGCGCCTTCGGCATTTCGTTCGGCCTCGTTCTGTTCGGGCCCAAACTGATCCGGATGGTCGGCAGCCAGATCACCAAGCTGAACCCGATGCGCGCCTATTGCGTGGCGCTGTCGGCCGCGATCACCGTGATCGTCGCCTCGTGGCTGGGCCTGCCGGTCAGTTCGACCCATATCGCCGTCGGCGGTGTTTTCGGCGTCGGGTTCTTCCGCGAATGGCATGCCGAGCGCCGCGTCCAGAGGCCGCAGCCTCAACCGCCCGAAAGCCACCCGCATCGCGCCCGCAGGAGCGCCGCCGCCGCAAGCTGGTCCGCCGGTCGCATTTCATGACCATCGTCGCGGCCTGGGTCATCACCGTGCCCGCCGCCGCAGCCCTTTCGGCGGTGATCTTCCTGGCGCTCGACGCGGCGTTCGTCTGACCACAACGCCCAGCTTCTTCGTTCCGAAAATATCCCCGCCGGAGGCACCGCGACGCGCAACGCGCGGCGCAAACAATGCAGCGACGCCGCAGGCGTCTCGATCAGACTCCAAGACACCAGCGCAGGATCGCCTTTTGCGCATGCAGCCGGTTCTCGGCCTCGTCGAAGATCACCGAATGCGGGCCGTCCATCACCGCACTCGTCGCCTCGTCGTCGCGGTGCGCGGGCAGGCAATGCATGAACAGCGCGTCGGGCTTGGCCGCCGCCATCAGCGCCTCGTTCACCTGATAGGGGCGCAGCTGGTTGTGCCGCCGTTCGCGCGAGGACTGGCTGTCGTGCATCGACACCCAGGTGTCGGTCACCACCAGATCGGCCCCCTCGACCGCCTTGTGCGGATCGCGCTCGATCTGAACAGTCGACCCCCGATTTCCGCGCCAGCCCGACGAATTCATCCTCGGGGTCCAGCGTCGACGGCCCGGTGAAGGTGAAGTCGAAGCCGAACTGCCCGGCGGCATGCAGGAACGAGGCACAGACGTTGTTGCCGTCGCCGGTCCAGACCACCTTCTTGCCGGCGATCGGGCCGCGATGTTCCTCGAAGGTCATCACGTCGGCCATGATCTGGCAGGGATGGGTGCGGTTGGTCAGCCCGTTGATCACCGGCACCGTCGCATGTTCGGCCATTTCCAGCAGCGTCTGTTCCTCGAAGGTGCGGATCATGATCAGGTCGACATAGCGCGACAGCACGCGGGCGGTGTCGGCGATGGTCTCGCCATGGCCCAGCTGCATGTCGGCGCCGGACAGCACCATCGTCTCGCCACCCATCTGCCGCACGCCGACATCGAACGAGACGCGGGTGCGGGTCGAGGGTTTCTCGAAGATCAGCGCCACCATGTGCCCGGCCAGCGGCTGTTCGGCATCGCGGGTGCCTTTGGGCCGGCCCCTGCGGGCGTCCTTCATCTGGCCGGGCCGCGTCGATCATCGCCCGCAGTGCTGCGGGATCGGTTTTGTGGATATCCAGAAAATGGTTCATGATCAGTGCTTTCCTTGGCGGGGCGACGAGGGGCTGTCTGCCCCTCTGGGCCCCGCGTTGCGGGGCCCATTCACCCCGAGAATATTTTGGAACAGAAGAGTGATCATGCGGCGGGTTCGTCCGCCGCTCATGCGGCATCGGCCGGACCCGGTTCGCGGCGCGCTCGAGCCGGGCGACCGCCTCGGCGATCTCGGCGTCGCTGATCGTCAGCGGCGGCAGCAGCCGGATCACGTTGTCCGCGGCGGGCACCGTCAGACAGCTCTTCGCCGTAGCCAGCCTTGACCAGATCCGCGTTCTCGGCCACGCATTTCAGCCCCAGCATCAGCCCGGCGCCGCGGACGCTTTCGAACACATCCGGATTGCGCCGCCACCAGCCCTTCCAGTTTTTGGCGCAAAAGCCCCGCCTTGCGGTTCACCTCATCGAGAAAGTCGGGCTCTGCGATCACCTCCATCACCGCCAGCCCGACAGCGCAGCCCAGCGGATTGCCGCCGTAGGTCGAGCCATGCGTGCCCACCGTCATGCAACTGCCGGCCGCTTCGGTCGCCAGCAGCGCGCCCAAGGGAAAGCCGCCGCCGATGCCCTTGGCGACCATCATGATATCGGGCGATGATCCCGGCCCATTCGTGGGCGAACAGCTTGCCGGTGCGGCCCATGCCGCATTGCACCTCGTCGAAGATCAGCAGCGCGCCGGTTTCGTCGCAGAGATCGCGCAGGCCCTTCAGGCACTGGTCGGGGACCGGACGGACACCGCCCTCGCCCTGCACCGGTTCGATCAGGATCGCGGCGGTCTTGTCGGTCACGGCGGCCCGCAACGCGTCGTGATCGCCCCATTTCAGATGCACGAAGCCGGGCAGCAGCGGCCCGAAGCCCTTGGTCATCTTCTCGGATCCGGCGGCGGCGATGGCGGCCGACGAGCGGCCGTGGAACGCGCCTTCGAAGGTGACGATCTCGACCCGCTCGGGCTGGCCCCGGTCGTACCAGTAGCGGCGCGCCATCTTGACCGCCAGTTCGCAGGCCTCGGTGCCGGAATTGGTGAAGAACACGGTGTCGGCGAAGGTTTCCTCGACCAGCCGCTCGGCCAGCGCCTCTTGCGCCGGAATGTGGTAGAGGTTCGAGGTGTGCCACAGCTTGCCGGCCTGTTCGGTCAGCGCGGCCACCAGCGCCGGATGCGCATGCCCCAGCGCATTCACCGCGATCCCCGCCCCGAGATCGAGAAACCGGCGGCCATCCGCCTCGATCAGCCAACTGCCCTCGCCCTTGACGAAGCTGAGCGGCGCACGGTTGTAGGTTGGCAAGACGGGAGTGATCATCTGGATGGTCCTTCGGATGGGAAGCCCAAGTGGTGCCAAAGGCTTGCGGGCTAGTCAATGGAATTGGGGGGCAAGGTGCAAGCCGCCGGACCGGCGCGCCAAAATATTGGTGTGGCGTTGGCGGATTCATGATAATCTGATGCATTGCCGCGAAAGGCGTTTCGCCCTGGTTTCATCATGGACGAACAAGACAGAGCATTTTCCGGGTCGATACCGGAGCTGTACGACACCCACATGGTGCCGATGATCTTTGCCCCCTACGCCGCCGACATCGCGCGCCGGGTGGCTGCGGACACACCCGCACGTGTGCTGGAACTGGCCGCGGGCAGCGGTGTCGTTCCCCGCGCGCTGGCGCCGTTGCTGGGGCCAGACGCGCGCTATGTCGTTACCGACCTGAACCAGCCGATGCTGGACTGGGCCAGGCGTCGCCAGCCAGACGACTCCCGGATCACGTGGCAGCAGGCCGACGCGCTGGACCTGCCGTTCGACGCGGCGTCGTTTGACGCGGTGTGCTGCCAGTTCGGCGTGATGTTCTTTCCCGACCGGGGCGCGGGCTACCGCTCGGCGCGGCGGGTTCTGCGGCCCGGCGGGCGCTTTGTCTTCAGCGTCTGGGACAAGGTCGCCGACAACGAATTTGCCGAGGTCGTGGGCGCGGCACTCGCGGAACTGTTCCCCAGCGACCCGCCCCGGTTCATGGAGCGCATCCCGCACGGCTACCACGACATCGGCCTGATCCGCGACGACCTGTCGGCGGCCGGATTTTCCGCCATCGCGGTGGAAACCATTCCCCAGAGCAGCACTGCCGCCAGCGCCCGGCACGCCGCCATCGCCTATTGTCAGGGCACCCCCTGGCGGGCCGAGATCGAGGCGCGACGCCCCGGCGGGCTGGACGAAGCCACCGAGGTTGCGGCCGAAGCGTTGCGCACGGCGTTCGGTGACGGGCCGATCACGGGGCGGATTCAGGCGCATGTGATCAGTTGCAGGGCCTAAGGCTTCAACCGGTAGCCGCGCCGGAACCAGAACCAGCACATCCACAACACCGCAGCGGTGACCGCCGACACCACGACAAGCCCCAGCCAGGGCGAGCTGTCGGACTGTCCCGATCATGCCGTAGCGCACCCCGTCGATCAGGTAGAAGACCGGGTTCCAGTGGGTCAGCGTCCTGACCAGCGGCGGCAGGCTGGCGGTCGAATAGAAGGTGCCGGACAGGAACGACAGCGGCGTGATGATGAAATTGGTGATCGCGGCCATCTGATCGTATTTCGTCGCGTAGATCGCGGCAATCAGGCCAAGCCCGCCCAGAAACATCGCGCCCAGCACGACGAAAACCAGCGCCCAAATCGGATGCGCGAGCCCCGCGCCGATGAAGATCGCCATCACTGCCCATATCGCCAGCGCCACCAATGTCGCGCGCAGCACCGTGGCCGAGATATAGCCGACCACCAGCTCCAACGGCGACAGCGGCGGCATCAGCGTGTCGACGATGTTGCCCTGCACCTTTGAGGCCATCAGTGACGATGATGTATTGGCAAAGGCGTTCTGGATCACCGTCATCATCAGGATGCCGGGGGCCAGAAATTGCAGGAACGGGACGCCCATCACCTCGCCCGCGCGCCGGGCCGATCGCCAGCGTGAAGATCGACAGGAACAGCGCCGAGGTGACCAGCGGGGCCAGCAAGGTCTGGGTCCAGACCGCCAGGAACCGCCTGGTCTCACGCTCGGCCAGCGTGTAAAGGCCCAGCCAGTTAACCCGCCCAAAGCGGCGGACACCCATTGCCGATGTGTCATTCATGCCGATGCCCTCGCGTCCCGGACGCCTACGGGTGCTTGTATCCCGACCCCCGAGGGCGATTAGAATAGGGGCTGACCAGAAAATCCTGACGGCCAGGGCGACGCGCCCCATGGCCGTTTTCAGTTGAGGTAATCCGATGTCCTGGACCGATGAACGCGTTGAGACCCTGAAGAAGATGTGGGGCGAGGGCCAAAGCGCCAGCCAGATCGCCAAGGAACTGGGCGGCGTGACCCGCAATGCGGTGATCGGCAAGGTGCATCGCCTCGGCCTGTCGAACCGCTCTGGCGGCGCGCCCGCCAAGCCAGCGGCCAAGGAAAAGCCGCCGCCGCCAAGCCCGCGACCCGCGAAAAGGCAGAGGCGAAACCAACGCGCCCGAGGCCGCGACAGAGCCGGCCGAGAGGCCGGTCGTGCCTCTGCGCCGTCAGATCATTCCGGCGGGCCAGCCGCTGCCGCCGCAGCCCTCGGCCAACGAAATCAGCCCCGAGGCGCTGGCAAGCGTGCGCGAGGTCGAGAAGAAATCGAAGAAGATCAGCCTGATGGAACTGACCGAGCGGACCTGCAAATGGCCCGTCGGTGACCCGGCCACGGATGATTTCTGGTTCTGCGGCCTGTCGGTGCAACCCGGCAAGCCCTATTGCGAGGCGCATGTCGGCGTCGCGTTCCAGCCGATGTCCAGCCGCCGCGATCGCCGCCGCTGAGCCGCGCGACAGGCAAGTTTCGCATCAAGACAGGTATTGCGCCGCGGGCTTTGCCCGCGGCGCGGTGCGCTCCGCGCGGGGATATTTTTGAACAGAAGAAATAAGGTTCCGGTTTTGTCGGCCCTGTGGACGGGGCCGGGGCCGGACTATTCCAGTTGCTTGTCTATTGATCCTGTGATGCTGTGATGCTGTGACGGTGGACTGTCCCGGGGAGGCACCGCGATGCTCGGCAAGATGATGACTCAGCCGCTGACGATCAGCTCCTTGATCCGGCATGCGGCGCGCTATCACGGCGGCACGGAGATCGTTTCGGTCGAGACCAGCGGCGAGAAGCAGCGATCAAGCTGGGGCGAGGTCGAGACCAATGCCCGCCGCCTTGCCTCGGCACTTGGCGCGCTTGGCGTTGAGCCCGGCGACCGCTGCGCCACCATCGCGTGGAACAACCGCCGCCATCTGGAGATCTATTTCGGCGTCGCGGGCGCGGGGCTGGTGTGCCACACGATCAACCCCCGGCTTGCGCCCGAGCAACTGATCTACATCATCAACCATGCCGAGGATCAGGTGTTGTTCGTCGACCGCACCTTCCTGCCCGCCGTGGCCAAGCTGGGCGAGCATCTGAAGACCGTGAAACATGTCGTGCTGATGGGCCCGCGGGACGCCGAGGCGGCGGCGATGGTCGAGGGCCTGCTGTTTTACGACGAGGTGCTGGAAACCGGCGACCCCGATTACGCCTGGCCCGATCTGGACGAAAACCTGCCCTCGAGCCTGTGCTACACCTCTGGCACCACCGGGCATCCCAAGGGCGTGCTCTACACCCACCGCTCGACCGTGCTGCATTCGCTTGGCGGCAACCAGCCCGACGGGCTGGCGGTCTCGGCCCGCGACACCGTGCTGCCGGTGGTGCCGATGTTCCACGTCAATGCCTGGGGCGTGCCCTACATCGCCGCGGGGGTCGGGGCCAAGCTGGTTCTGCCCGGCCCGAACCTTGACGGGGCGAGCCTTGTGAAACTGATCGACGACGAGAAGGTGACGATAGCGCTTGGCGTGCCCACGATCTGGATGGGCCTTCTGGCCGCGCTGGCCGCCAGCGGCAGCAAGGCGGCCTCACTGACGCGCACGGTGGTTGGCGGCGCGGCCCTGCCGCCCTCGATGATCGCGGCCTTCCGCGACAAGTACGATGTCGAACTGATCCACGCCTGGGGCATGTCAGAGACCAGCCCGCTTGGCACCGTGAACAACCTTTTGCAAAAGCACGCGGCACTGAGCCAGCAAGAGCAGGAACAGCTGCGGCTTTGTCAGGGCCGGCCGCCCTTTGGCGTTGAATTGCGCCTGCTTGGCGATGATGGAACGGTGCTGCCCGAGGACGGCAAGACCCAGGGCAACCTGCAGATCAAGGGGCACTGGATCGTCGACAGCTACTTCAAGGCCGGCGCCTCGGCGCTGAAGGATGGCTGGTTCGACACCGGCGATATAGCAACCATCGACCCCGACGGCTATATGGCGATCCGCGACCGGTCCAAGGACATCATCAAATCGGGCGGCGAGTGGATTTCCACGGTCGAGCTGGAAAACATCGCAGTCGCCCATCCCGGCATCGCCAATGCCGCCGCCATCGCCGCACGGCACGAAAAGTGGGACGAGCGCCCGGTGATCGTGGCCGTCCGGGCCGAGGGCGCCGACCCGTCAGAGGCCGAGATACTGGCGTTTTACGACGGCAAGGTGCCCGGCTGGCAGGTGCCCGACCGCGTGGTCTTTGTTGACAGCCTGCCGCTTGGCGGCACCGGCAAGGTGCTGAAGATCAAACTGCGCGAAGAGTTCAGCGATATCCTGATGACACCCTGAGCGGGCGCAAAATACCTGCCGGGGGGCTGGCAGCCCGGCGCTCTTCGGGCTAACTCTTGCCCGACCACAGCGAACGGATCCCCCGATGCCCGCAATCATCTCCGTCCGGAACCTGACCAAGACCTATGCCAATGGCTTTACGGCTCTGGACAATGTGTCACTCGATATCGAAGAGGGCGAGATCCTTGCCCTGCTCGGCCCCAACGGCGCCGGCAAGACCACGCTGATTTCCGCGATCTGCGGGCTGGTGCAGCCGACCTCCGGCAGCGTTACCGTGGGCGGCCATGACATCCAGCACCGATTACCGCGCCGCGACGGTCGCTGATCGGCCTTGTGCCGCAGGAAATCACCATCGAGCCGTTCGAGAAGGTCATCGCCACCACCCGCTTTTCGCGCGGCCTGTTTCGGCAAGGCCCCGAACGAGGCGCATATCGAAGAGGTGCTGCGCGCGCTGTCGCTGTGGGACAAGAAGGACAACCGCAACCGCGAGCTTTCGGGCGGCATGAAGCGCCGCGTGCTGATCGCCAAGGCGCTGTCGCCATGAACCGCGCGTGCTGTTTCTTGACGAACCCACTGCCGGGGTCGACGTGAACCTGCGCAAGGACATGTGGGATCTGGTCCGCCGCCTGCGCGCCGATGGCGTGACGATCATCCTGACCACGCATTACATCGAGGAAGCCGAGGAAATGGCCGACCGCATCGGCGTCATCAACAAGGGCAAACTGCTGTTGGTGGAGGACAAGGCGACGTTGATGACACAGCTGGGCAAGAAACAACTGGTTCTCGAGCTTCAGGCGCCGCTACCGAGATTCCAAAGGCGCTTGCAAGGGCTACGATCTGACGATGCAACGACGGTGGCCGTCGCTGGTCTATGAATACGACACGCAGGCCGAACGCACCGGCATCACCCGTCTGCTGGCCGATCTGTCGAAGGCCGGTCTGTACGTCCGGGATCTCGAAACCCGCGAAAGCAGCCTTGAACAGGTCTTCCTGTCGCTGGTGGAGGAAGACGCATGAACTGGCACGCCATTCGCGCGATCTACGTCTTCGAAATGGCGCGCACTTTCCGCACCATCGCGCAGTCGATCGTCTCTCCGGTGCTGTCGACAGCGCTTTATTTCGTCGTCTTCGGCGCTGCCATCGGCGGGCGCATCCAGTCGGTCGAGGGCATTTCCTACGGCGCCTTCATCGTGCCGGGCCTGATCATGCTGACGCTGCTGCAGCAAGCGGTGACCAATGCCAGCTTCGGCATCTATTTCCCGAAATTCATCGGCACGATCTACGAGCTTCTGTCGGCACCGATGTCGTTCGTCGAGATCGTGATCGGCTATGTCGGCGCGGCGGCGACCAAGGCGATCATGATCGCGCTGATCATCCTTGTCACCTCGACGCTTCTTCGTCGATCTCAACATCCTGCACCCGTTCTGGATGATCACATTCCTGATCCTGACGGCCATTTCCTTTGCGCTTCTGGGCTTCATCATCGGCATCTGGGCCGGGAATTTCGAGCAGTTGCAGCTGATCCCGCTGCTGGTCATCACGCCGCTGGTGTTCCTCGGCGGCTCGTTCTACTCGGTCTCGATGCTGCCGCCGGCGTGGCAGACGGTGACGCATTTCAACCCGGTGCTTTACCTGATCTCAGGCTTTCGCTGGTCGTTCTTCGGCGTGGCGGATGTGCCGGTCGGCATCTCGATCGCCGCGATCTGCGTGTTCCTGGCGCTCTGCCTGACCGTGATCTGGCTGATCTTCCGCACCGGCTGGCGCATTCGCCAGTGACTCGCTGCGCCGGAACCTTCTGGCCGGGCTGTGCCGCCGGGGCAGCGGGCGCTGGCGCGTCTGGCGTTCGCCGCTGTTCACGGCCAGACCCGAACTGCCGTTGCGGACCTCGACCGACCCACCAGGCTTTCGCGCAGCTGAACCGCGGCCCGGTGTCGCTGGCGGGGCGGTCTTTGCCGGGCTGGCGGCACCGCGTCGGACGATCTGGGCAGGTTCGCGCCGCTCGGCGGTCGCGGCGGATCTGTGCGGCACGCTTTTCGAGGCCACAGCACGCCGACACCGTGCCGGTCGCCTATTTCTACGATTACCAATGCCCGATCTGCCGCCGCCTGACGCCGCGCTTGCGCCAGCTTTCGGGCGTCACGCTCACATGGCACGATCTCGCCGCCCTCGGTCCGGCCTCGGAAACCGCTGCGCGCGCCGCCATCGCGGCCCGCGACCAGGGCGCGTTTCGACTACGTTCCACGACCGGCTGATGCGCGCCGCCTTTCAGCCCACGACGGGCTATGTGACGCACCTGGCCGAAAGCGTCGGCATCGACGCCACGCGGCTTTTGGCCGACATGGACGCGCCCGAGGTGACCCGGCGGATGAACCGCTCGCGCGCGCTGGCAGACCGGTTCGCGATGGCCGGAACGCCGGGGCTGGTGGTGGGCCGGACGGTGGTGATCGGCGATGTGGACATCTCGACGCTGAACCGCCTTGTCGCCCTTGAGGCCGCAAACCCCGGCCCTTGCGGCTAGGTATTGGCGAGGGCAGCGCCCGACCCGGGGTGGGCGTGAAGCGCCCGCCCTTGGGGGCGGGTCGGGCGCTGCCCGGATCGCTGCGCGATCCGGGAGACCAGCTGGAATTGTTGCACCATATGCCCCTTTAGTCCGGGACACTTCGCTCGGGATCGTCCCGGGTCGGCACCACTTCCAGCCAATCGACGTAAGGCGCGCTTTGGCTGCGGCGATAGAGCTTGCGCAGCCGTTTCAGCGGCTTCTTCGCCAGATCGACCCGCAGCGTCAGCGGCGCGATGTCATCGCCAAGCACCAGCAAAGCCGCCGACAAAAGCCCCCGGCTGTCGCTGCCCGCCGCATGGCCTGCGTCCAGTGCGGCCAGCAGGCGTTCGGGGAAGGGTGCAGTCGCTGGCCAGATAGCCCGCCAGAGCGGCGTGCAGCACCGCCTCGTCCGACAACAGGTTCCCCGCAACGATCACGCCCTCGGCTTCGACCGCCCCGGCAACCGGAATGCTCTGCCTGCCGGTGAAGGCGGCAACGCCCCCTGTAAGGTCCAGCGCCGCCAGTTGCCGGTGCGCGCGGCCCGCATCGGCGCCGGTGATCCCTGCCACCGCCTTGGCCGCGCCACGGCCGCCTCGCATCGCCTCCAGCACGTCCTCGCCCCAAAGCGTCGAGGGCGCGGTGCCTTGCGAGGCCGACATGCCAACCCGCGAATCGCCACGCAGCACCCAGCCGCCGACACACAGGCTGCCGGTCGCCGCCGCCCCGCCGATCCTGCCGGTTTCTTCATCGCGCGCGAGGATCGAAAAGGTCATTCTTTCAGCACTTTCGGTTCTGCACTCTCTATTTATCATGAAAAATTGGACGCACCAAATTTATCATGATAATTTGATCCTAAACCACAACAGAGAGGAAAACCAAATGCAACTGATGGATTGGACACGCCGCAGCCTCTTGGCAGCGGCCGGGGCCGGGGCGATCGCACTTGGCCTTGCATTGCCGGTTCAGGCGCAGACCCCGCCGGGCGTGCTGGTGGTGGGCCAGATCGCGGAACCGAAGGCGCTGGACCCCGCAGCGGTGACGGCGGTCAACGATTTCCGCATCCTGATGAACGTCTATGACGGCCTCGTGCGCTACAAATCCGGCACGCTCGAGGTTGAACCGGCGCTGGCGCAAAGCTGGGACATCAGCGACGATGGCACCGAATACACCTTCACCTTGCGCGAAGGCGTCAAGTTCCACGATGGCAGCGATTTCACCGCCGATGTGGTGAAGTTCAACTTCGACCGGATGCTGAAAGACGATCATCCCTATCACGACACCGGCCCGTTCCCGCTGTCATTCTTCTTCTCGGCGGTGGAAAACGTCGAAGCCATCGACCCGCAAACCGTCAAGTTCACCCTCAACGCCCCCTACGCGCCGTTCCTGTCGAACCTCGCCTATCCGACCGGGCTGATCGTTAGCCAGGCGGGCGTCGAACAGCACGGCGCCGAGTTCGGCCGCAATCCATCCGGCACCGGGCCGTTCAAATTCGCCGAATGGCGCTCGAACGAGGCTGTGGTGGTGGAAAAGAACCCCGATTACTGGGGCGGCGCGCCGTCGCTTGACGCCGTGGTCTACCGCCCGATCACCGATGCCAACACCCGCACCGCCGAGATGCTGGCCGGTGGCATCGACCTGATGGTCGAGGTGCCGCCCGTGGCGCTAAGCCAGTTCCAGTCGGACGCCTACAAGGTCTCCGAACAGGCCGGCCCGCATGTCTGGTTCCTGATCCTGAACGCCAAGGAAGGCCCGTTCGCCAACAAACTGGTGCGTCAGGCCGCGAATTACGCGGTCAACAAGGAGGCGCTGGTCAATGACGTGCTGGAAGGCACCGCAGAGGTCGCCGCAGGCCCCACCCCGCCCGCCTTCGCCTGGGCTTATAACGAAAGCCTGGCGCCCTATCCCTACGATCCCGAAAAGGCCAAGGCGCTGCTGTCCGAGGCCGGTATGGAAAACCCCGCCGTCACCTTCTACGTGACCGAAGGTGGCTCTGGCATGCTCGATCCGATCGCGATGGGCACCGCGATTCAGGCCGATCTACAGGCCGTGGGGTTCGACGTGAAAATCGAGACCTACGAGTGGAACACCTTTCTTGGCAACGTGAACCCGGGGCTTGAGGGCAAGGCCGACATGGCCGAGATGGCGTGGATGACCAACGACCCCGACACCCTGCCGTTCCTGGCGCTGCGCACCGAGGCCTGGCCCGACAAGGGCGGCTTCAACTCGGGCTACTACTCCAACCCCAAGGTCGATGAACTGCTGGAAGCCGCCCGCACCTCTACCGATCAGGCCGAACGCGCGCGGCTTTACAAGGAGATGCAGGTGATCGTGCAGGACGATGCGCCGTGGGTCTTTGTGGCGAACTGGAAGCAGAATGCGGTGACCAGCGACAAGGTGGAAAACTTCCAGCTGGAACCGTCGTTCTTTCTTTTGCTGAAGGACGTGGTGAAGAACTGAGCCTTTCCCGCCGGGGGTGCGATTTTTCAGTGAAAAATCGTAACTTCTATGCCTCCGGCGGGGATATTTGAGAACAGAAGAAGCGGGGCGCGGCATGGGCAGCTATATTCTGAAGCGGCTCTTGTCGGCGATCCCCGTGCTTTTGGGGATCACCATCATCGTCTTCGCGATCATGGCGCTGATCCCCGGCGATCCGGCGACCGCGATCCTGGGCTCCTATGCGACGCCCGAGAATGTCGAGAAGCTGAACCGCGATCTGGGCCTCGATAAGCCCGCCGTGGCGCGGTATTTCATCTGGCTCGGCAACATGCTGACCGGCGATTTCGGGCAGAGCTTCGCGCTCAACCGTCCGGTGCTGGACGAGGTTCTGGAGCGGTTCAACGCGACTCTGGTGCTGGCCGGGGTGGCGTTCGTTCTGTGCTGTTTCTTCGGGATCCTGGCCGGGGTGGTTTCCGCCTCGCGGCAATACGGGCTTGCCGACAAGGCGATCACCTTCGTGGTGCTTCTGGGCATCTCGATCCCCAGCTTCTTTCTGGGCATGATGATGATCCTGCTGTTCGCGGTGAACCTGAGATGGCTGCCGGTATCCGGCATGTACGCGATCTACGGTGGCGGCGATCTGTGGGATTTGCTCAAGCACCTCGTGATGCCGGCGGCGGCCTTGGCGGTGGTGGCGACGGGTGTCATCGCGCGGCTGTCGCGCTCGGCGATGCTCGAGGTGTTGCGCCAGGATTTCATCCGCACCGCGCGGGCCAAGGGCGTGTCACGAGCACCGGGTGATCTGGGGCCATGCCCTGCGCGCCGCGATGGTCTCGATCATCCCGGTGCTCGGCATTCAGGCCGGGTTCGTGCTGTCGGGGGCCGTCTATATCGAGATCGTGTTCCAATGGCCCGGGGTCGGACGGATGCTGGTCGATGCGATCCTGAAGCGTGACATCCTGCTGGTGCAGGGCGGCGTGGTGTTCGTCGCCGCCTGCTACGTGCTCTTCAACATCATGGTCGATGTGGCGCAGAGCCTGCTCGACCCAAGGATCAAGACGTGAGGCTGTTTGTGAAACTCCTCGCCCGCAACCGGCTGGCGCTCGGCGGGGCCGATCGTGCTGGGGCTGGTGATCCTGCTGGTCGCTGCTGACCCCGATCCTGCCGCTGGCCGAACCGAACGTCACCAACACCGCCGACCGGTTCCTGCGCCCCTTCACGCCCGGGCACCTTCTGGGCACCGATCATCTGGGGCGCGATCTGCTGTCGCGCCTGATGTGGGGCACCCGCCTCAGCCTTGCGGTCGGCTTTTCCGCCGCCCTCATCGCCGCCAGTATCGGCGCCGCCATCGGCATCATCGCGGGTTATTTCGGCGGCCGCACCGACAATCTGATCATGCGCGGCGTCGATATGCTGATGGCGTTTCCCTATATCCTGCTGGCGCTGGCCATCGTCGCGGCCCTCGGCCCCGGCCTGATGAACGCGCTGATCGCGGTTGCCGCCGTCAACGTGCCGTTCTTCGCGCGCAACATCCGCGGCATCACCGTGGGCATCGCGCATAAGGAATTCGTCGATGCGGCGAAACTGTCGGGCCGGGGCCATTTCAGCATCATCACCGCAGAGATTCTGCCCAACGTCCTGCCCGTCATCGTCATCGCCATGTCCACCACCGTGGGCTGGATGATCCTGGAGACCGCCGGGCTGTCGTTCCTCGGCCTCGGCAGCCAGCCGCCGCAGGCCGATCTCGGATCGATGCTGGGCGAGGCGCGGGCGGCGCTGATCACCTCACCCCACACCTCGATCGTGCCGGGCGTGATGATCCTGATCATCGTGATGTCGATCAACCTGCTGGGCGACGGGGTGCGCGATGCGCTCGACCCGCGCCTGCGTTCCGGCGCGCTGACCCGGCCCGATGGCGGCGACGCTGGTGGACCGTAACGAGGTGCCCGAGAAACGCACCGACGGCATCCTGTCGCTCGACGATCTGGAAACCCAGTTCCATGTCGGCGACCGCATCTACCGCGCGGTGAACGGCGTCAGCCTGTCGGTCACGCCCGGCGAATGCCTCGGGATCATCGGCGAAAGCGGCTCGGGCAAATCGGTGACGGCGCTTTCCGTCATGGGCCTCGTCGCCTCGCCCCCCGGCGTCATCACCGGGGGGGCGGTACGCTACAACGGCGACGATCTGATCGGCATGCGCTACGCCGAGTTGCGCCGGCTGCGCGGCGACCGCATCGCCTATATCTTTCAGGATCCGCAGGCCACGTTGCACCCGCTCTACCGCGTCGGCGATCAACTGGCCGAGGCGATCCGCAGCCACCACCGGATCGGCAAGGCCGAGGCCCACAAGCGCGTCCTCGACCTGTTGCACTCCGTCCGCATCCCCAACCCCGAAAGCCGCGCGCGCAGCTATCCGCACGAAATGTCCGGCGGCATGCGCCAGCGCGTCGGCATCGCCATGGCGCTGGCCAACGACCCCGACGTGATCATCGCCGATGAGCCCACCACCGCGCTCGACGTCACCGTGCAGGCGCAGATCCTGTCGCTGCTCGACGACCTGCGCCGCGACCGCGGGCTTGCGATCATCTTCATCACCCATGATTTCGGCGTCGTCGCGCAGCTTTGCGACCGGGTGGCGGTGATGTATGCCGGCCGGATCGTCGAGGAAGGCCCGACCGCCGACATCCTCGCCCACCCCGCGCATCCCTACACCAAGCGGCTGATCGCCTGCGTGCCGGAACTGGGTGGTGGGCGGCGCGAACTGGCGGCAATCCCCGGCCTGCCGCCCTCGGTCGATGACCTGCCGCCGGGCTGCGCCTTCGCGCCGCGCTGCGAGAAGAAACAGACCTCTTGCGAGACGGGCGAGATCGCGCTGAAGCCGCAGGATGGCCGCGCCGTTCGCTGCCTCTACCCGGAATGGAGGCCGACATGACCGAGGCGCTCAAGCTCGACAACCTGTCCAAGACCTTCCCGGTCGGCAAGCCGCTCTTCGGCCCGCCGAAGTTCACCGTCAAGGCGGTGCGCCCCGTTACATTGACCGTCCAAACCGGCGAAACCCTTGGCATCGTTGGCGAATCCGGTTGCGGCAAGTCCACCCTCGCGCGGATGCTGGTCGGCCTGATCCCGCCCACCACCGGCACGATCCGAGATCGAGGGCAAGGCGCTCGACAATGCCGACCCGGCGGCTTTCGGCAAGTCGATCCAGTACGTGTTTCAGGATCCGATCAGCAGCCTCAACCCCCGCAAGACGATCCGCCAGATCATCGAGGTGCCGCTCAAACGCCTGCACGACATGAACAAGGCCGACCGCGCCAAGCGCATCTCCGAGATCTTCGCCACCGTGAACCTGCGCGACGATTTCCTGACCGCTATCCGCATGAGTTCTCCGGCGGTCAGGCCCAGCGCATCGGCATCGCCCGCGCGCTGGCCGCCAATGCGCGCATCCTGATCCTCGATGAGCCGGTCTCGGCGCTCGATGTCTCGGTGCAGGCGCAGGTGCTGAACCTGCTGGCGAAACTCAAACGCGAATTCGGCCTCACTTACCTCTTCATCAGCCACGACCTTGCCGTGGTCGAGGCGGTCAGCACCCGTGTCGCGGTGCTTTACTTCGGCGCGGTGGTCGAGATCGGCAAGGCCGAGGACATATTCAACCGCCCGCGCCACCCCTATACGAAACTCCTGGCCGACAGCGCCCCGGTCGTCGGCCGCCCGCTGAAGGCCCCGGAGGGCCGCGAAACCGAACTGCCCGACCCGCTGAACCCGCCGCCGGGCTGCTCTTTCGCCGCCCGCTGCCCGCGCGCCACCGATCTTTGCCGCCAAACCGAACCGCAACTCACCGAAATGGGAGAGCATCAGCTTGCCGCCTGCCACCACCCCCTCGACGCCTGAACCCGAACGCCAGTCGCGCCCCACGCAGGTCGCCGAGGCGATCAAGCAATGGGTCATGCAAGAGGGCCTGCATTCCGGCGACCGCCTGCCCAGCGAACCCGAGATGATCGAGCGTTTCGGCATGTCCAAGGGCACGATCCGCGAGGCCACCCGCATTCTCGAAGCCCAGGGCCTCGTGCGCACCCGCACCGGGCCGGGCGGCGGCACCTTCGTGCACCAGATGTCGCCCGAACGCGCCCGCGCGCTGCTGTCGAACTACTTCTACTTCCGCGATCTGACGCTGAAAGACATCTACCAGATCCGCATGGTCCTCGAACCCGAGCTTGTCGCCCATCTCGCCGGCAAACTTGCCGACGCGCAGCTGACCCAACTCGAACAGGTCATGGCCACCTACGCCCACCCCGCCGAAACCGCCGAGGAGGAACGTGAACAGCACATCGCCTCGCTGCGCTTTCACGCGCTTCTGGCGGAAATGTCCGACAATCCGCTGATGGGCTTCATCATCGCGTTCGTGACGCAAACGCTGTCGGACCTCACCGTCTACCGCAAGCTTTACGACCCGCCGAACCATCAGCTTTGGGCCAAGGGCAAGGCGTATCAGGCGCGTCTGGTCCGCGCCCTGCGCAAAGGCGACGCGGACGAGGCGCGCCGCGTCATGGCGCTGCACATGGCCACCGCGCAATCGCTGATGCAGGCGCAAGAGGCCGAGGTTATCCGCCGCTTCATGACGTAACGCCCACAGCACCGCCACCAGCGGCCCGCGCCTGTCAGCGGATCATATCGGGGCACCGCGCGGGGCACGCCGCAGCAGAAGAACGCCCTAATTCCCGCCCAGAAGGTTCAGCAGCCCGTCCTTGGCCTTTTCTTCCAACGCCTTCTTTGCGTCTTCGCGGGCCTTCTTGCGCGCCTTCTTGGTGTCGCCACCCAGATCGATGCCCAGCTCTTCCTGAACCTTCTTCTGCACGGCCTCGCGCGCCTTTTCCTCGATCTTCGCCTTCTCTTCGTCCAGCCGGTCACCGGCCAGCGCGTCAATATCCAGCTGGAACTTCGGGCTGGCCCATGTGCCGCTGATCCGCAGCGGCACGCTCAGCCCCTTGCCCTCGCCGGTCAACAGCTTGGGGGTCAGCAGATAGTCCAGCGTCTGCCCGCCCAGCCCGATCTTGCCCTCGCCCGTCGCACTCAAAAGCGGGCTTAGCAGCGACAGGTTGTTGTTGATCAGAACGCCATCCTTGATCCGGAAGGTGCCCGAGATTTCCTCGAAAATCGTCTTCGCCCCCGCGCCCACGTAAGAGGCATCCAGATTGCGCAGCATGCCCACCAGATCAAGGCCCAGCAATTCCCCGGCCCCGATCCTGAACGACCCCGTGCCGTTCAGCGAGTTCATGATCGCATCCATCGAACCGCCGCTGCCCACCACATCAATCGTCATGTCGCCCGCCGCGATCAGCCGCTCATAGCCCGCCAGTTGCGACAAGAGCGGCTTGAGCGCAATCGCCCGCCCCGCCAGATCGGCGCTGACCGACAACCCGCCGCGCCCGTTGGCCACCAGGTTGCCGCTGACCGCCCCGTCAAACGCGTTGAGTTCGCGGATATCGACCTCGGCGCGGGCATCCTGCACCGTTGCAATGATGTTTGTCCGCCCCAGATCGGTTGTCCCAAGGGCCACCTTGTCGGCCTCGATCAGCAGTTCACCGTCCACAAGCCCCAGCGCGCTGACATCAATCGGCGCCTTCGACCAACCCGTGCCCGTCTTGGCCGTCTTGTCGGCCCTGGTGATCGTGCCACCGCCTGCACCGCCGCCAACGCCACCCGCGCCGGTCAGGCCGGACAGATCCAGCACACCGGTCTGCAATTTCGCCGTCACCTTCGGCTTGCCCGCCAGCGCCACATCGGCCGAACCGACCAGCCGGTTCTGGTCCAGCATGATCGTGCCGCCGCGCAGCGACACCCGGTCCTCGGCATAGGTGACATCGCCCGAAAGGCTGACAGCGCCACGCCCCAGCCCCGCCGGCAGATCCGGCCTCGCCTGTCCCAGCGCCGCGAAAAGCCCCGCCATATCGCCCAGATCAGCCGAGACCGCGCCGGTCGCGGCCAGCGGCACCAGCCCGGCGCGGCCGTCGAAATCCACCTTCGCCCCGCCAACATCGGCCGCCAGTTTCACCGGCACAGCACCCGCGCCCAGAAACGCCGCAAACTCCGCAATCGTCGCATCCACGGCCACCGCCTGCCCGTTCATCTGCGCGCTGACGCCTCGACGCGTCGCCTCGCCCGCGAAATCCGGCAGTGTCACCGTCGCATCCAGCGCCGACAATGCGTGCCGCGCGCCGCTCCGGTGATCGACAAACGTCACCTGCGCCGTCCGTGATCTCGGCCCGATCGAGCGAGAATTGCCGCGCATCCCGTCGCCTCGGGCTGCGTCGCCGTCGGTGCCGCCACCGCCACCACCGCCACCGGCCTTGGCCTCGCCAAATTCCCAGTTCCCGCGCCCGTCCGGCGCCGATCTCCAGCAGGATCGTCGGCGAGATCGCCTGCACTTCCGTGATCCGGATATCGCCCGAGATCAGCGCCGCCAGATCGACGCCCACCGCAAGGCTCTCGGCCTCCAGCAACGGCGCCGCCGTCCGACCAGTCGGCATTGGCAATGCTCACCCGCCCGGTCTTGACCCCCAAGCGCGGGATAAAGCGACGGCCGCACATCGCCCTCCAGCACCATCGCGCGCCCCGTCGCGGCCTCGAACCGCGCCGCCGCGATCCCGGCGATCTTTTCGGCGGGCAGCATGAACAGCCCGACCAACGCGATCCCGATCAGCACCAGCACCGCCACCACGAATTTCGTCAGAAACCGCACCAACCGGAATTTCTTTTTCGCCTTGCGCCGCGCCATTACTGGACCTCCTGCTCATACGCCTTGCGCGCGACCTCTTCGGACCGCCTTTCGCAACGCCTCACCTTCCTCTATATCGCGCTTCATGACACCAGAATCCACCGCTTCTGCGCCCCGACCTCGCCCGCGCCCATATCCCCGAGCCCCGCCGCGACGGCCAGCCCACCATCGGCATGGTCTCGCTCGGCTGCCCCAAGGCGCTGGTCGACAGCGAACGCATCCTCACGCGCCTGCGCGCCGAGGGCTACGCGATCTCGCCCCGATTACGCCGGCGCCGACGCCGTCATCGTCAACACCTGCGGCTTTCTCGACTCCGCCAAGGCCGAATCCCTCGATGCCATCGGCGAGGCGCTCACCGAAAACGGCCGCGTCATCGTCACCGGCTGCCTCGGCGCCGAGCCCGACTATATCCGCACCCATCACCCCCGCATCCTCGCCGTCACCGGCCCGCACCAATACGAACAGGTGCTCGACGCCGTCCACGCCGCCGTGCCGCCCAGCGCCCGACCCGTTCATCGACCTGCTGCCGGCGCAAAACGTCACCCTGACCCCGCGCCATTACAGCTACCTCAAGATCGCCGAGGGCTGTAACCACAAGTGCAAGTTCTGCATCATCCCCGACATGCGCGGCCGCCTGCAATCGCGCCCCGCCCATGCCGTGATGCGAGAGGCCGAGAAGCTGGTTCAGGCCGGCGTCAGGGAACTCCTCGTCATCAGCCAGGACACCTCCGCCTATGGCACCGACTGGAAGGACCGCGACCACAAGGCCCCGATCCTGCCGCTCGCCCGCGACCTCGGCTCGCTCGGCGCATGGGTGCGGCTGCACTACATCTACCCCTACCCGCATGTCCGCGAGCTGATCCCGCTGATGGCAGACGGCCTGATCCTGCCCTATCTCGACATCCCGTTCCAGCACGCCCACCCCGATGTGCTGCGACGCATGGCCCGCCCCGCCGCCGCCGCCCGCACGCTGGACGAGATCGCCGCCTGGCGAGACATCTGCCCCGACATCACCCTGCGCTCGACCTTCATCGTCGGCTATCCCGGCGAGACCGAGGCCGAATTCCAGACCCTTCTGGACTGGATGGACGAGGCCCAACTCGACCGCGTCGGCTGCTTCCAATACGAAAACGTCAAGGGCGCGCGGTCGAACGCCCTGCCGGATCATGTGGCGGAAGAGGTCAAACAGGACCGCTGGAACCGCTTCATGGAAAAGGCGCAAGCGCATCTCCGAGGCGAAACTGGCGGCGAAGGTCGGCACAAGGCTGGAGGTCATCGTCGACGAGATCGACGAGGACGGCGTCGCCACCTGCCGGACCAAGGCGGATGCGCCCGAGATCGACGGGAACCTGTTCATTGATGAGGGGGCCGAGGGGTTGTCCGCCGGGCGATATCGTGACCGTCGAGGTGGATGAGGCGGGGGAGTATGATTTGTGGGGGAAGGTCCCGAGATAGCAACGCTTTGGTGGGACATTATCCGACGGGAGCGGGAAAAGCGCGGATATCCAACTAGGATGCTTCGCCTTCGGCCTCCTCCGCCAATGCTTCGACATCCACGTCATCCGCCGATGACCGATCGTCCTTGATGCGAGGTGCACTCTTTCGCCACTCAGTCAAGTTCTGACCAATTTCACGATAGAATGTCGGCACGACCTGCTCCAGATCCGAAATGAAGTTCGCAACTTGTGTGAATCGGGCGCCAAGACGTTTGGAATAATATACATGGAAACTGATGACCTGAAGATCGCCTTTGCCTTCTTCCCAACCTTCGGACTCTTGCTTTAGTTCTGCAAACGATGCGTGAGTTGCTTCGCTTCTGCCGGGCCAGTGAATTCGACATACAGATTTTCAGTCGCTTCTGATTTGATTTGCCGCATTAGCCAATTCAATCTTGCTCTGGAACTCTTTTTGTCTTCGGGCGCCCTAAAGTCATACCTACGTCAATTGTTCGGCGGGAGATATCGGCGACAACCTCAATTTCTGCTGCCGCATTGGGCACCTCAAGAGTGGTGCAGAGCTGATCTTTCACAAAGCCAGTTCAGCTCATCTTTGTGACGGGAAGCAGGGTCTCTTGCATGTTTTCGCGGCAGTTTCTCGATACGGTCGCTTCAGTCTGTCGCTCAAGATTAGTGACAAGTCTTTCGTTTCTTGATGCCAGCATCGACGACAACACTAGCCTCTGCTGCACGAACAGATAACTTTCCGCCAGCCGAAACGGTCTTGTTTAATTCATTCCATTCAGGTGGCATTCTGTCGAAGCCCTTGACCCCGGCTGACTCGTGGGTCAGGAACCGCCGCAGTTCGTTCAGCAGATAAATCTGATCGCTATCGTTAACTTCTTCATTCTTAAGAAGTAAGTCCGCTGTCGTTAGAATGAGCATCCAAGACCAATGAAAAACTGGAATCTTTGGATCGGCTTTTCCTGACTTCTTGTAGTGGATGGTTTGCCGGTGACGCTGAAAACTGGTTTGACACCGTAATCACACAGTCGATCTTGTTTTCCTTTGCCAGAAGTCTGTAACGCTCGATTTGGCCTGCATCTAGCTCACTGTTTCCGACCTTGGCTTCAAGAATCGCTCTCCATTCGACGAGCACCGGTTCTGTACTACGATCAGCCCATCGGCCGTCCTTGATATCAATGCGTTGCCCCTTGAAAACTACCTCAGTGAAGGTCTCGATTTTCGCGCGAACACCTACTTTTCTGGCCAATGCACAATCAACTCCCGCCCAAATTCTTCACTTTGAAAGGCTAGCCAAGACAATCGAAGTTGTTCTTCCCTCTTTCGATGTCGTGGCCAAAACCGGAAATAGCCGCCCTCGCCCTGTTGAAGATAGTCGGGTCTTTCCATGTAGGCGTCCTCCAATCCGTTGTTTTCTCAGTAAAGCAACAACGTTATATTCATTCAAGCTCAGTTGTCGGTGATACAACCCCCGGAGTGGAAAGGCGTTTCCTGAGTTGTCTCCGCCCAAACAATCCCCCACACCCCGCAAATTATGCCATACTCCCCCGATTGAGGTGTTCAGTTCCGAGTATCGAGCCATTACAGGCACCAAGGGAGGGACGACAATGTATGCACGAATTACCCCATTCAAGATGAAGCCCGGCAGCAAGGACGAGGCCACCAAGCTGGTGAACGACCTGAAAAGCCATATCATGGCGCTTCCGGGCATCAAGCAGTTCATCAACGTGATGGACGACAACGGCGCGGGCTATGTGATCTCGCTCACCGACTGTCAGAAACCGCGACGCCCGAGACCAACGAAAAGATCAAGGAGATCTGGGCGGGTTCGCCATCATCTGGAGGCGATGCCGACCGCCTCGACCTATGACATGATCGCCAACTGGAAGAAATGACAAGCAAGCGTAGGGTGGGTGATCTTACCCGCCAGTTCCCCACCCAAACGCCCCAACTTCCCGGCCCCTGAACCGCACATCTGGTGTCCACCCCACCGCGCGCCACACCGGAACCGTTTACAATTCCCTAACGCAAAATCCTTACTCTTTGATAAATAACGATTTGCCTCAGTGTCCACATGTGGACACCACCAGCCGGGGCCCCATCCGTTCGATTGACCAAAATCAATCCTCCGCGCGGCGAATTGCTACCCAGACAGCAGGAGGACCATGCCATGAACCTCAATCAACTTCCCCACTACGATCAAAGCGTCAACACCACCGGCTGCTGCCCGAAATTCAACCCCGAAGGCTGGGACGGGCAAGAGCTGCATTTCAAGGACAAGCCCTTCCTGCGCGCCGAGACCCGCAGCGCGATGCATATCCCGCTGAACATGGGCACGGTCTTTACCCGCGTTCAGACCGGCATCGAAAAGGCCGACGCGATGGACGAGGACGAGTTCATCGTGCTCACCCACGAACTATCGCCCTGGAAAGAGGAGCACTTCTTCGCCGTCACCAAACCGGTGCCCGGCGAAGAGATGACGACCCTCTCGGGCGACTACATCACCAAGGTGTTCGAAGGCCCCTACCGCGAGGCGAAAAACTGGCACGACGAGATGCAGGACCTGGCCCGCGCCCAAGGCAAGGACCCCAAGCGCGTGATGTTCTTCTACACAACCTGCCCGAAATGCGCGAAGGCCTACGGCAAGAACTACGTGGTCGGCGTGGCCGAGGTCTAGGCGGTAAGGGCGGCCTAGCCCGCCGGCTTGAACTTCGCCGCGATGCCCCCCGCCTTTTGCTGCGCCGCCATGAACTCGGCGCTGGTATAGGCACGCACGGTTTTCAGGTTCGACACCGTGCCCGACGCGCCAGCCACCATCAACGCCGGTATCACATCGGCACCGTCAGCGGCATCGACGATCATCATGAAATCCGTTTCGCCGGTCGTTGCATAATATGACAGCATCTTGCCGCCCACCGCCTCGATCAGCGGCTTGACCGCCGCACCCCGGTCCGACGGACTGGCCATCATCCCCTTGATCGCCGATGTGGTGTAGTTCCCGGTCACAATGAACAGCGCCATGTCGTCCTCCCATGAAATATGACGGGCGAACGCTTTCGTCCGCCCCCAAAAAAATCCAACTCTGAACGAACTGAGTGGGGGTGCTATATCACGGGGTGCGGGGTTTACCTAAGGGTAAGCTATTGCGATGTCCGACCGCATTGCCGCGACGCAAGGATCACAACAGATCAAGAAAACCCAAAGCCCACCGTTCGCAGGAAAACGGGGGTCGAACAGCCCAGACAAAGCAGAAACATTGTTGTAATGTTGTACAACTTCGCGGACATCATTCCGCTATCTTGTACAACAAAGCGTACAACATCGGGCCGAATTCAGCCCCGCAGCGACCGGAACAGGGCGTCGTTCCGGCAATACCCCGGCGTCACATCCGACCCTGTCGCGTTGTCCTCCAGCCAATGCTCACAAGCATCCGCCTCGCGGCAGCCCATGCAATTGTAAACGCTGCGCCGCAAATCCCCCGGCGGCAGTTCACCGCGCTGCACGGCCTCTGTAAGATCCACCCCCAGCGTCTCGGCCATCTTGTTGACCAACTCCGCATGGCGGTCGAATTTTTCGAACCCAAACATGGCAATCCTCCCATCTTGATTCTCAGCAACCCATATATTCCGGGGCTTTTCCTTGATCAGGATCAAATTTCACAAACTTCACGCGCTGGGTCCAAGGTCCGGATATCCTGACCTTACGCAGGGTCAGGTCCATGCTATCCTCTTCTGGTTGCCGCGTGTTGAGATTGGTCACGAGTGATGTTTCCAGATGAGTTCTTTCAGTTCACCAACATCATGGAGATGGCCGGAATTGTCGGCTTTGGGCTTTATGTCTGCAATTACATGATGTTGACGTTCCGAGTGCTGACAGGGAATTGCATCATTTACTACGTGGTGAATTTCTCTGCCGCCTCTTTGGTCCTGACCGGGCTGATGAACAGCTTCGATCTGGCCTCGGCGCTGATCCAGATCTTCTGGATCTTCATCAGCAGCATCGGAATTATTATAAGAGTGCGTCCCGATGCGCGGCACACCGGTTACCGCAGCCTTAAATAGGGCAGTCCTCCCCTGCCCGGTTCGGCCTCCCCGCGTCACACTTCACGCGTTGGGGGGGGCCGAAATTTCCGTTCTAGTTCGGTGCTTTACCCTCTAGGAACCGAAAACAGAAGATAGCCCTGCGCGGCGCCGACCTGCACTGCGCCAGTCTCGGTCCGGAATACTCCAAGGCCCTCGTAATCCTCCGGACACCCCACCAGATCCGCGCTGTCATCCATGTATTGGTTCGTCAGCGCGTTCTCACCGACACGCACACACTGGTCGCCCATATCGCGGTATCCGCCCATCAGCGGCAAGCGCTCGACCGAGGTTGTAGGGGGAGTGTAATCGCACGCCGGAAGACCAAACAGGGCTACGGTGAATACGGAAACATGTCGCATCGCTGTCCCTCCATTCAATAGGGTCGAACATAGCATGAAACCGTTGGCTTTGCGTGGGACAATGGCGCTGGGTCGGCATTTCCGCGCCGATCAGCGATCCTTCAACCGGTACCATTCGTAGGCCGGACGCAGCAACGCCCGACGCCAGCGAGGCAATGGGATACCGACGCATCGGTCCCTGCATGACAGACGGCACTGCGCGGCCCGTGGCCGGTGATAAGACCGGCCAGAAGCTTGCCGGAGTAGCTTGCCATCGCGACGCCATTTCCATGATAAGCCATTGCGGTATAAGCGTTTTCCATGTCCCCTAACGGACCGGCATAGGGTGTCAGGTTGCGCGAAAGGCAGGCGAGGCCAGACCAGAAATGTGGCGTCTCGACATGCGCCCACATCGGAAACATCGCCTCGAAATCCGCGCGGACAGCGCGCTGCATTTCCGCCTGTGCCGCCGCATCCGCCCGGATGCCGCCGCGCATCCCGAACAGGAACCGCCGCTCTGGCAGTAGTCTGAAATAGTGCAGCATGTTCCGGGTATCATAGGCCATCAGGTCGCTGTGCCAGCCTTCGGATAATTCGGCCTCGGTCAGTTCGCGGGTCACTATGATGTTGGATTGCACCGGCAAGAACCGCCCGCTCAACCAGCCCGGCAGGTTGTCGCTTGAGTAGCCGTTGGTCGCCAGGATTAGCCGTCTGGCGCGAACCTCTGAGACTGGCGTTTTCAGGCGATAGCCAACCGCATCCGCGGAAATCTGCACGACCGGCGACTGCCGAAAAATTCGCGCCCCTGCACGCTTTGCCGCCTCTGCCAGGCCAAGGGCATACTTGCGAGGGTTCAGCGCGAAGCCGATGGGCACATAGCAGCGCGCCATGAAACCCCTCGCCGACCAGACCGTGATCTGCCATATCGGCCTTCGCGATCAGCTTGGGCGAAACGCCGTGGGTGGCAGCGAGGTGTGCACCCTCCGACGTCAGATCGGCCACGTCGCGCGACCTGTGTGCAACGATCACCTCGCCGTCCGAATGGCGATCCACGTCGATCCGGTGGCTCTCCAACAGTTCCGCGACCAGATCAATTGCAGCCCTTTGCGCGTGCTTGAATTCGTTTAGCCCATGCGCCCCGTATTGCCGCTGGATCTGCTTGTCCGATGCCTTGGCGCCCCCCAGGCAGGCGAAACCGCCATTGCGACCAGAGGCACCCCATGCCGGCGCCTCGGCATCCAGCACGACGACGTCCAGACCCGCCTCTGCCAGATGCAGCGCGGACGAGAGGCCAGTGAACCCTGCGCCGATGATCGCGACGTCACAGGTTGCGGCCTCGTGCAAGCTCCGGCGCAACAGCGGCTTCAGCAACAGTGGTCCGCCAATAATTGTTGCGATCAGCCTCTGGACCGTAGGCTTCTGGTTCATAGAGGCGGTTCAGTGAAGCGGCCATCTATTGTTGCAATGCCGCCTGTTCATCACGCTGGCGCTGCCCGACGGATCGCTTGCTGATCAGCGAGGCCGTGATCACGCCGACGGTCACGATCGAGATCATGATCGTGGAAAGCGCGTTGATTTCCGGACTGACCCCCAGACGGACCGAACTGAATATCTTCATCGGCAGCGTAGTGGCCGAAGGACCGGCGGCAAACGAGGCGATCACCAGATCATCGAGCGACAGCGTGAAGGCGAGAAGCCAACCCGAGATCACCGCGGGCGCTATGATCGGCAAAGTGACCGATACAAAGGCGTCCAAGGGCGAACAGCCAAGATCAAGAGCGGCCTCCTCAAGTGACCTGTCGAATGTCACAAGGCGCGAGGAAACCACAACCGAAACATAGCACATCGAGAACGTCGTATGGGCCAGGACGATGGTGAAGATCCCGCGGTCGAGCCCAATTGAGATGAACAACAGCAGAAGTGACAAACCGGTGATCACTTCGGGCATGACCAGCGGCGCGTAAATCATGCCGGAGAACAGCGTGCGCCCCATGAACCGCCCGCCCCGCACCAGCACATACGCCGCCATTGTTCCAAGAACAGCGGCCAAAGTCGAAGACATCGTGGCCACCTTGATTGTGACCCATGCCGCATTGAGGAAGGCATCGTTCTGCACCAGCTCGCCATACCATTTGGTCGAGAATCCGGCCCATACGGTCACCAATTTGGATTCGTTGAAGCTGTAGATGATCAGGATGATCATCGGCAGGTAAAGGAACGCAAACCCCAGCGTCAGGGCCGTGGCATTGAACCATGTGAACTGGCGGTTCATTGATCCGCCTCCCGCTGCTTTTGCTCGTTCCGCTGGAACAGGATGATCGGGATGATCAGGATCAGGAGCAGCACAACCGCAACTGCCGAGGCGACAGGCCAGTCTCGGTTGTTGAAGAATTCCTCCCACAACACCTTGCCGATCATCAGCGTTCCGGAACCGCCCAGAAGCGATGGGATGACAAATTCACCCAGCGCCGGGATAAAGACTAGAAAACAGCCAGCAATAATACCGGGGCGAGACAGCGGGAATGTCACCAACCAGAAGGCGCTGAACCGAGAGCAGCCCAGATCCTCGGCCGCCTCGATGAGCGAACCATCCAGCTTTTCAAGGGCGGAATAGATCGGCAGGACCATGAATGGCAGGTATGTGTAAATGATGCCGATATAGACCGCATAGTTGGTGTTCAGGATCGTCAGGGGCTCACTGGTTAGGCCGATCCATTGCAGGAACTGGTTCAGGAAACCTTCGTTCGACAGGATGCCGATCCAAGAATAGACGCGGATCAGAAAGCTGGTCCAGAACGGCAGGATCACCAGCATCATCAGCGTCGGGCGCCACGAATCTGACGACTTGTGCCATACCGTAGGCGATCGGATAACCGACCAGCAGTGTCAAAAAGGTGGAAATGCCGGCGATCTGCAGGCTCGACAGATAGGCCTTCCAGTAGAGGCTGTCCTGCGGCCAGGAAGATGAAGTTCTCAATATCCAGTTCTGAGAAGAAGGCCTTGATTCCCATCCCAACCGGCCGCCAAGATCCAGCGTCGGCGTATAGGGCGGGATCGCGATGGCCGTATCGGACAGCGAAATCTTGAAGACGATCAGGAACGGGATCAGAAACAGCGCCAACAGCCAGACGTAAGGCGTGGCGATCAGGAAGAGCCTGCGAAAATTCATGCTTCCCGCGCCCCGCTCATTTCAACAACACCAGAGCCGGCCGTGTCCGTGAATGACAGCCAGACCTGATCGTCCCAGGTCAGAGTCACGCCGCGATATCCTGCGGTTGTTGGCCACCTGAGCTTTCATGATGTGCCATCGGCAAGTTCCACGTGATAGGTCGAAACATTACCCGAGATAGGCGATGTCGAGGATACGTCCTTGCAAGGCATTGGGCTTGTCGGTTGGCTTTTCGGCCGAAATGGCCACCTTTTCGGGGCGAATGGCGAAGTGACAGCCAGTTCCGGATCGTAGGCCTTCGGGACCGGCGGCATTGATCGCTGGCTGCCCTTCAGCCCATTGGATCGCGTACTTTTCGCCATTCGCGAAGAACCGATCGCCCCTTGATCAGGTTCACATCCCCAATGAAGTCGGCGACATAGACCGAGTTTGGGGTTTCATAGATCCGGTCCGGCGTGTCGACCTGGATTATCTTGCCGTTGTCCATGACCGCCACTCGGCTGGCGACCGTCATCGCCTCTTCCTGATCATGGGTTACGATCACGAAGGTGGTTCCGGTCTTTTCCTGGATGTCCATGAGTTCGAACTGAGTGTCCTGCCGAAGTTTAGCGTCCAGAGCGCCCAGCGGTTCGTCCAGCAGCAGCAACTTCGGTGCCTTGGCCAGCGATCGGGCAAGAGCAACACGCTGTCGTTGCCCGCCGGAAATCTGATGCGGCTTGCGATTGGCGAATTGTTCCAGCCGCACAAGGCGCAGCATTTCTTCGACACGGGCCGGAATCTCTGTACTTGGGCATTGGTGATCGCTTCAGCCCAAAAGCTATGTTGTTCGCCACGCTCAGATGCGGGAACAGGGCATAGCTTTGGAACATCATGTTCACGGCGCGTTTGTTCGGCGGCACGTGTGCGATGTCCTGACCGTCCAGCAGAATCGTTGCCACTGGTCACGTTCTTCGAACCCCGCCAGCAACCGCATCAGCGTGGTCTTGCCACATCCCGACGGTCCGAGCAGTGCAAAGAACTCTTGTGCATAAATGTCCAGTGTAAGATCGTCGATGGCGACGAATTCACCGAATTTCTTGGTGACATTCTTGAATTGTATGAGGGGTTTCTTGGTCGGGATCGTTCCAAGGGGCAAAGACAGGTTTGTTGCCGGGTTGCGCCATGATATCCTCGTATCTGCGAAGTCCCCCGCACCGATCCGGCGCGGGGAACTGGTTGGCGCATCTTACGTACCGGATTTAACTTTCGTCCACAGCCGAGTGACGGTCCGCTGGATTTTCGCATCGTACGGCGACGTAGTGTAGAGGTTTTCCAGCGTCTCCTCATCAGGATAGATCGCTGTGTCACCAATCACGTCCTCATTCAGGAATTCCTGAGACGCCTTATTTCCATTGGCATAGTAAACGTAGTTCGAAGCCGCGGCGGCGTTGTTAGCGTCCATGATGAAGTTCAGGAACACGTGTGCGCCTTCAGGATTTGGTGCGTCAGCGGGAATAGCCATCTGATCGAACCACATCAGGGCGCCCTCTTTCGGGTGCGTGATACTCGATCTCTACGCCGTTATCGGCCTCTGCCGCCCGGTCGCGCGCCTGCAAGATGTCCCCGGACCAGCCGAAGGCAACGCAGATGCTGCCATTCGCCAAAGCGTTGATGTACTCTGAACTGTGGAATTTCTGCACGTACGGCGCAATTGCCGAGAGCACCGGCTCTGCTTTCTCGATGGTTTCAGCGTCCTGCGCGTCGGGGTTTTCGCCGATATAGTTAAGTGCCGCCGGGATCAACTCCACCGGCGCATCAAGGAAATGCACACCGCAACTTGCCAGTTTTTCCATGTTAGCAGGATCAAATACCAACGCCAGAGAGTTAACCGGCGCATCGTCGCCCAACACTTCCTTGACCTTGTTGATGTTCACACCGATGCCGGTGGTGCCCCACATGTAGTTGATTGAATACTCGTTGCCCGGGTCGTACTGCGCGGTCCGCTCTTCGATCACGTCCCACATGTTGCCGATGTTCGGCAGCTTGGACTTGTCGAGTTTCTGGAAGGCGCCGGCTGAAATCTGGCGCTGAAGAAACGTTCCCGACGGCACCACAACATCGTAGCCGGAACTTCCCGCCAGCATCTTGGTTTCCAGCAGTTCGTTGGAATCGAACACGTCGTAGATCAGGTTGATACCTGTCTCTTCCTCGAACTTCGTCAAAAGCTCTTCGTCGATATAGTCAGACCAGTTGTAGACGCGCACATCTTCGGCCAAAGCCGAGGATGTACCGAGCACAACGGCCGCAAGCAGCGAAAGTCCCGTATTTCTCATCGTTTTCCTCCTGAGTGGTTGGACCCGGTCAATCCCGCAGACCGGTATTTTGAGTGGCTTGGCAGAAATTTGATCAAATTTATTGATTCATTTCAACAGTTCATTTTACAAAAGTCCCGATGCGACCCCGACCAAGTTCGTCAAAACTGATAGGACGCGAGTCAAAGTGACTGATCAATACGATACACCCGAGCACCTTCGCAAAGTCCCGTCGCACGAAGTCGCTTACACCAACCTTCGCGACATGATCCTGTTTGGTCAACTCACACCCGGCCAATCCGTCACGATTCAGGGGCTGACCGATTTGCTGGGTACCGGCATGACGCCAGTGCGAGAGGCAATCCGCAAGTTGACAGCAGAGGGTGCTCTGGATTTTCAGGGAAATCGCCGGGTCTGCGTCCCGCATCTGAGTTCAGCACAACTGGACGAGTTGGCATTCGCACGCCTTACAATAGAACCCAAACTTGTGGAAATGGCGGCGCAACAACTCACGACGAAACAGATTGCAGATCTGGCCGTCATCGACATAGCAATCAATGATGCGATCCAAGACGGCGATGTGCCGCGCTATCTGCTGCACAATCATATGTTTCACTTTTCGCTCTACAAAACGGCAGACGCTCCTATTTTGTTGTCAATTACGCATTCACTCTGGCTGCGTTTCGGGCCGTCGCTGCGGGTGGTGTGCGGGCGATTCGGAACTTCCAACCTTCCCGACCGCCATGAGCAGGCCTTAGCTGCCATGCATCGCCGTGATACCGCGACGCTGGCAAGCGCAATGCGACAGGATATCCAGCAGGGTATTGATCTGGTCCGTCAAAGCATCGAGCAGACCAAAATTTGATCAAATTCGTTTGACAGTATTTTTTTTGTTCATATCCTGCACCCGAGTGGCGTGGCAGGAACCTTGCCCGGCACCCTCAGTCGCACCGGTTCGGACCACTTCGTTGCCCACCATCGCCGACTTCAACAGGAGCCAAACCCGATGAAACAGATCACCAATCACTTGCCCACGGCAGAGCTTCAGGCGCTGGACGCCGCGCATCATATGCATCCGTTCACGGCTGATGCCGAACTGGCCAAGAAGGGCGCGCGCGTCATCACTCGCGCGTCGGGTATCACGATTACGGATTCCGAAGGCAATGATATCCTCGATGGTATGGCTGGCCTGTGGTGTGTGAATATCGGCTACGGCCGCGACGAACTGTCGCGCGTCGCCGCCCGCCAGATGAACGAACTGGCCTTCTACAATACCTTCTTCCAGACGAACTCATGTGCCCGCAATCGCTTTGGCCACCAGGCTGGCGGAACTTGCACCCGGTGATCTGAACCATGTGTTCTATGCTGGCTCCGGCTCGGAAGCGAATGACACCAACATCCGGCTGGTCCGCCGTTACTGGGATGTAAAAGGCAAACCCGAGAAGACGATCCTGATTTCGCGCAAAAATGCCTATCATGGTTCCACTATGGGTGGTGGCAGCCTTGGCGGCATGGCGGGTATCCACGCCCAGGGTGGCTTGCCGATCCCTGACATCGTGCATATCGACCAGCCACACTGGTATGCAGAAGGCGGCGATCTGAGCCCTGAGGAATTCGGACTGGAGCGCGCACGCCAACTGGAAGCGAAGATCGAGGAATTGGGCGAGCACCGCGTCGCGGCATTCATTGCAGAGCCGATTCAGGGAGCGGGTGGTGTTATCGTTCCGCCTTCGACCTATTGGCCAGAGATCCAACGGATCTGTGACGCCCATGAGATCCTGCTTATCGCTGACGAGGTCATCACCGGTTTTGGACGCACTGGCAATTGGTTCGGCAGCCAGACACTTGGTATCCGACCGGACATCATGACAATCGCCAAGGGCCTGTCGTCGGGCTATATCCCAATCGGCGGGTCCATTGTCAGCGACGAGATTGCAAACACCGTTGGCGGCGCTGGCGATTTCAATCACGGCTATACCTATTGCGGACACCCGGTTGCCTCTGCCGTCGCGCTGGAGAACCTGCGCATTATCGAGGAAGAAGGTCTGATCGAGCACGTGCGCGACGTTGCCAGCCCTTACATGGCCCAAAAGCTTGCCAAACTGGCGGAGCACCCGCTGGTCGGCGAGGCCAAGCTGGTCGGCCTGATGGGGTCAATCGCGTTGACCCCGCACAAGGAAAGCCGCGCCAAGTTTGCTTCGGAGGAGGGAACAGTGGGGTACCGCTGCCGCGAGCGCTGCTTTGCCAACAATCTGGTGATGCGCCATGTCGGCGACCGGATGGTTTTTGCCCCGCCGCTGATCATCCAACCTTCGGATATTGACGTGATGATCGAGCGGGCAGTGAAATCGCTGGATGAAACCTATGCTGAGATCAAGGCCGACGGCCTGCTCAAAGCTGCGTGAAAGGATGCAGAGATGACCGTACTCGACAAACGCAAGTTTTATATTGATGGTGCATGGGTTGATCCGACAACACCGAACGACTTTCCGGTTCTGAATCCGGCAACTGAAGATCAGATCGCGACGATATCGATGGGGTCGGCCGCCGATATAGACCGGGCCGTGACCGCCGCTCATAGGGCTTTCGAAAGCTTCTCTCGCACATCCAAGCAAGAGCGCATCGAACTTTTGGAAAGCATCCTGACGGTTTATGAAGGCCGTATCGGAGAATTCGCCGAGGCAATCACCGCTGAAATGGGGGCGCCCGCCAAGCTGTCGATCAACGCGCAGGCTCCGGTCGGCGTCGGTCATCTCAAGGGGTTCCTGGCGGCGCTGAAAGCGTTCGAGTTCGAGCACACCAATCAGAGCGGAGACATCATCCGGCGCGAGCCAATCGGCGTCTGCGGTCTGATTACGCCCTGGAACTGGCCGATCAACCAGATCGTGCTAAAGGTTCTTCCAGCGCTGGCGGCAGGTTGCACCATGGTTCTGAAACCATCGGAACTGACGCCGCTCGACGCGATGCTGTATGCCGAAGTTCTGCACGCGGCTGGCGTACCAAAAGGTGTGTTCAACCTGGTCAACGGCGAGGGCCCTGTTGTCGGTGCTGCAATGTCTGCGCATCCGAAAATCGACATGATGTCGTTCACCGGCTCGACCCGCGGCGGCACTGCAGTGACGCGCGATGCGGCAGCATCCGTCAAGCGCGTCGCGCTGGAACTGGGTGGAAAATCTCCTAACATCGTCTTTGCCGATGCCGATGTGGACAAGGCCGTTGCTCGTGGCGTGCGCCATTGCTTCCAGAACACGGGACAATCGTGCAATGCGCCGACCCGGATGCTGGTGGAAAAGTCGATCTGGGATCAGGCGCTGGACGTTGCCAAGCAGACCGGAGAGGCGCAGAAGGTCGGCGACCCGACCGAGGACGGCAACCATATCGGACCGCTCGTCAGTCAAATGCAGTATGACAAGGTTCAAGCGCTGATACAGGCCGGGATCGACGAGGGTGCTACATTGCTTGTCGGGGGAACCGGCAAACCCGATGGCATGAATCGCGGCTACTTCGTGAAACCCACAATTTTCGCCGATGTCTCGAACGACATGCGGATCGCGCAGGAAGAGATCTTCGGCCCGGTTCTGGCTATGATCCCGTTCGAGGGTGAGGACGAGGCAATCGCAATTGCCAATGACACGCCTTACGGCCTTGCCGCCTATGTACAGACCGGCGACAGCGCGCGCGCCAAGCGCGTTGCCGATCAATTGCGGGCTGGGATGGTGCATGTCAACGGCGTTGATATGGGCTATGGCAGCCCGTTCGGCGGCTACAAGATGTCGGGCATCGGCCGCGAAGGTGGGCATTTCGGGATCGAGGAATTTCTGGAGATCAAGGCGATTTCCGGCATCTGATCCAGACCCGACCTAATGCAATCTGACGGAGGCCACACGGCCTCCGTTTCTGTTCGGCGCTACGGCATCAGCTTTTCATAGCGCGCCATGACCGACGGGTGATCTGCATGGCCAAGTTTTCTCCGCGTTTAAGGAAACCACGCGTCCTAGATCAGAATTCCTGCCGTCGGAAAATTGATTTCGCAGATCTCGCCGACCTTTGGAGGATGCGCATCCAAACGGTTGAAAATATCCAGCATGATCACATTCGGTCCGACGGATAGTCGGATGCGAACCACCGACCCAAGAAAACTCACTTCGGTCACCCGACCCCGCAAGACCGCATTTTCGGCCGGGCCACGACCGGTCGTTATGATCTCAGGTCGGACGGCCAGCGATAATGTGCTGCCCGCAGGGCGATCAACCTTCCGGCACAACTCGATGCCTTGGCCATCAAGAGAAACCGCACCGGTCGCAGGATCGTCCAGCACGACATCGAGTGTGTTCAGCGTTCCGACGAAACCGGCGACAAATCGTGTGGCAGGCCGATTGTATATCTCGAACGGGTCGCCAACCTGCTCGGCGACGCCGGCATTCATGACCACGATCCGGTCCGACATGCTTAGCGCCTCTTCCTGATCGTGCGTCACGTAGATGGTGGTGATGCCAAGGTCTTTCTGAATACGGCGGATCTCTTCGCGCAACGAAACCCGGATTTTGGCATCAAGGGCCGACAGCGGCTCGTCCAGCAACAGCACCTGCGGCTTGACTGCAAGCGCACGGGCCAGCGCCACCCGCTGCTGTTGGCCACCGGAAAGCTGAAATGGAAATCGGCCGCCCAGATCAGGCAGGCCGATAAGGCTCAGCATTTCCCGGACCCTGCCCGCCGCCTCGTTCTTAGCGATGCCCGCGACACGCAATCCAAAACCCACATTCTGCGCGACGGTCATGTTTGGGAACAGGGCGTAGGACTGGAAAACCATTCCGATGTTGCGTTGATTTGGCTTAAGATTGACCACATCGCGCCCGTCGATGACAATCTGGCCGTCGGACGGGGTTTCAAAACCCGCTATCATCCGCAACGTCGTGGTCTTGCCACAGCCCGAGGGCCCAAGAAACGAGATGAACTCGCCTTTTTCGACCGTGAGGTGAAAGTCCCGCACAACATGGTTCAGTCCATAGTGTTTTTGCAGGTTGTCTATTTCAATGAATGGCATAGTCACCGCGCTGCTCTGGTATGTTTCTGGAACCGGGTAACAAGCTGAATCAGCCCCATGCAGGCCCAGGTGATAGCAAAGGCAATGACCGCCAGCGCCGCCGGCTCATAGGCCCGATTGGCCCCGATCAGCTGCAAATAGGGACCAAAAGCCGGCCGGTTCAAAAGCGCGGCCATCACGAACTCACCAATTACGATTGCAAAGGTCAGGAATGCCCCGGAGAGGACAGCTACAAGAACGTTCGGCAGGATGACGCGCGTCATGATCGTCAACCAGCTTGCCCCCAGACTTTCTGCGGCTTCGGTCAGGGTAGCGACATCGATGGCCCGCAGGCCGGTATCGACGGCTCGGTACATATAGGGAAGCGACAGCGTCGCATAGCCAAACATCAACAGTATGTTCGTACCCATAGCAGTGCCGGTCAGCGGCACGATCGACGATGTGTTGTAAAGCCGTATGTAGCCGAAAACGACGACGATCGGAGGAATTACCAACGGCAGCAGCGTGATGAACTCGATGTAGGGTCTCAGGTTACGATAGCGCAATTGAACCCAGTAGGCAGTAGGCACCACGATCAGCACGCCCAAAACGATCGTAAACAGAGCCATGATGACAGAGTAACTGAACGTCGCCTGAAATCGCTCGTCCTTCAGGACAGCCCAATAGGCGTCGAGGCTGTACACGCCCCGTCGCATCTTGAGAGAGAATTCCAGTGTTCCCAGCAGTGGTAGAGTAAAATAGAGGATGCCGAATGCCAGCGCCAACCAGGACCAGATGCGCGACGTTTTCATTTAACCCACCTTTCGGCACGGCTGCGCATCCAAATATAGATTGTGTTGGCAAAGCCGGTGATGACGATCATCCCGAAGGCCAGTGCATAGCCAAGGTGGGGGTCTTGCAGCACATCACCGCGGATCTGTGCGAACAGGAGGATCGGCACGATCGACAGCGAGGACCCGGTCAGCGCATAGGCAGTGGCCACCGCGCCAAAAGCGTTGGCAAAAAGCAGCGCGAAGGTTCCCAATAGCGTTGGCCAAAGGATCGGCAGGGCGACCATGCGCCAATACTGGAAACCAGTGGCGCCAAGGATCTGCGCGGCTTCCTTCCATTCCCGCTTCAATCCGTCCAGCGCCGGGGTGACAATCAGGATCATCAGCGGGATCTGGAAAAAAAGATATGTAATCGTCAGACCGAAGAAGCTGAGCAGATTGAAGCCCATGGCATATATATTAATCCCGAACCACTCCTTCAGCAGAATTGTCACAAGGCCCAATCGCCCGAGCGTTGCGATGAAAGCAAAGGCCAGTGGTACTCCCGCGAAGTTTGATGCCACGCCGGAAAACGTCATCAGGGGCGAGCGGATCCATGGTGGCAATTTGCCAAGCGTCACAGATGCGGCAATCGCGAATCCAATCACACAGCCAAAAAAGGCCGATGCCACGCTGATCTTTATGGATATCCAGTAAGACGCCAGTATCGACGGCTGAAACAGATTTCGGATGTTGGCAAGCGTCAGATCGCCCTGCTGGTTCTGGAACGCACCGACGACAATGTGCATCGTCGGCAGGATCAGGAACATCACGGCGAATAGGATGAATGGCGCAATGCCAAGCCACGCCCAAGACCTGGGCCGTTTAAGTGGTGCAATTAGGTCAGCCATCAGCGGAAGGCCCCCGTAAAGTGACGGGGGCCAAGTCTGTTACTGCACGTTCGCGCCGACGACGCTGTCCCAGCCGCTGGTAACCTTGTCCTTCATCGCCGATTGTTCATCGAGCGATGGGAAAACGGCTGCTTCGTAGGCTTCGGCAGGCGGCAGTTTGTCCAGCATCTCTTGCGGGATTTTGCCGGCAGCAGCCATCGCATTAAACCGGATTGGGTGGCAATAGCCATCAAGCCAGCCAAGCTGGCCCTCGTCCGAGTACAGGTACTCCATCCACAGTTTCGCGGCGTTGGGGTGCGGAGCATAAGCACTGATGCCCTGGACATAAACGCCAGCAACAACGCCACTTGCTGGAACCACCACATCGACCGGCGGATTACCGTTCAGCGTGTCACGGCCCGACAATGCGTTATAGTCCCATTGGATGATGACCGGTGTTGCCCCTTGGGCAAGTGTGCCGGTCTTACCAATCACCGGAACGAAGTTTCCTGCCTTGTTCAATTCGGCAAAAAATCCCAACCCTCTCTCTCCGGCGTCCGCACCGGCCGCACCACCTGCCGCCAGACCCGCGGCATAGACCCCGAGAATTGCCTGGTTAGAGGCACGGGGGTCACCCGCCAAAGCCACCGATGCGGCAAATTCCGGCTTCAGAAGGTCCGCCCAGTCTGTAGGGCTCTCTTCTACGATATCCTTGTTCACGGCAAAGGACAGCACACCATAGTAGTCGCCGTACCAGTAGCCGTCGGCATCCTTCACATTCGCGGGTATCTCGTCCCAAGTGGAAACCTTGTAGGGCTGCAGCAAGCCTTCATCCTTGGCCGCTGGTCCAAAGGAAAAACCTACGTCAATGACATCGGGTGCCTGCGGCCCGGTATTGTCCTTGTTGGCGCGGATCGCTTCCAGTTCGTCGGCCGATCCTGCATCGGGGTTAAGTTCGTTCACGTCGATGCCGTACTTTGCCTTGAAACCTTCGATGACGGCGCCATACCCGCACCAATCGTGCGGCAGAGCAATGGTGGTGACCATGCCTTCTGTCTTGGCCGCTGCAATAAGAGCGTCCATATCCTGAGCAAAAGCACCTTGCGCGAGTAGTGACACGACAGAAGTTGTGACAAGCAGCTTGCATGTAAAATCGGTTCTCATCCCTGAAGTCCCAGCTTTGGAGGTTGATCGTTCGCCGGATGAACCGGCGCGATGAAACACCTCGGTTTCCCAAATAGCCTTATGGACGCATTAGCGCTGATTCCAGCTTTGCAAGCAACAGAAAGCAGCAACCCGTCGCGTCTGGACACCGTATCGCAACCGCTGGTAACACGGGGATGACGGCCAGATGCGGAGCCGCTTTTCAGTTAAGCCGGACGTTTTGCGAAGAGTACTGATCCTGCGATGAAAACCCCGCAACGCGCAATCCGACGTTTGCAATGATTGCGATCAATATGATCGCAATAAAGGCCAGTAGCATCATACGCATTCTTCAATCTCCCGTGGCCGTTTCGCGCTTTAGGAATCTGATCAAGTCTGCCCTGTCCTGCGCCGAAGTGATACGCTGCATCGGCATCTTGCTGCCCGGAGTGTAGTGGTCGGGTCCAAGTTCGAAAAGCCTGTTAATTGTTTGATCTGACCAGACGATGTCGGATTGCCGCATGGCCTGGGAATAGTTGTAGCCTGCGAGCGTTCCGGCCTTGCGGCCAAACAGCCCCTGCAAGGCGGGGCCGGCCCTGCGGTCGCCACTGGCACCAAGAGTGTGGCAGATCGAGCATTTACGCAGAAACTGGCGCTCACCGTTCGAAAGCGTGTCCGGATTCGCGTGAAACTTGCGTTTCAGCTCTGCCATTTTCGGAAGATCGTCGGCACCGTCCAAGGGCCACAGGGCCACCTCGTCTGCAATGCCAGCCGCAATCACTCCATTTCCGTCGCCAGTAAACGCCAGCGCCCAGATTGGGCCGTTCACGGCGGCATGAAAATCCCTTGTAACAGTCCAGTCCTCGGTTGAAACGACCATCACAAAGCCTTCGCCGTCACCCACTGCGACCCGGCTGCCATCGGGGCTTTTTGCCAATGCCAGGATCGGTCGTCGATCCAGCGTCATGTCAGCCAATTCGTTGCCAGAATGCAGGTCGATCACCCGGGTTCCACCATCTACAGCACCATAAGCAAGCCAATCCCCGGCTTCGTCGATCACGATCCGGTTTATTCCGAACCCGTGCCGCACCAAGCTTCGAGCCGGCTGAAATGTCCGGGCATCCCATTCGACGATGGTTCCGTCATAACTCGCCGAAAAAAGTTGCTGGCCGTTGGCCGCCCACGCGACATCGTTCACACCGCCATCGTGGCCCCGAAGCACGGCCACGCCCTGCCCGGTTTCGATATTCCAAAGCCGAACGGTTCCATCCCAGCTTGCCGAGGCAAGAAGCGTTCCATCGGGCGAGGGCTGCACGGCCGTGATTTTGCCCTGGTGCCCCAGCAGACGACGGATTGCAGAGTGGTTCGACAAATCCCACAAGATGACCGCGTAGTCATCGCCACCGGACGCGGCATCACCGTTTGGCAGAAACGCCACCGAACTGACCGCCGCGCGGTGGCCTTCCAGCCAAATCGGTTGCGTTGGTTCGGCGATAGTCCAAAGCCCCACCGAGTAGTCAAAACTCGCAGTCAACAACTGCGATCCGTCCTTGGAAACTGCAACGGCCATCACCGGCCCACCATGCCCCAGAAAGGTCTGGTATCCTTCCGTATATCCGGGTCCGCACAAACCCAGGCAAAGGATCATGGCAGCACGCCACATCGGCTATTCCGCAGGCGTAGTCTGGCGCATCTCACCCGGGGTCGCGCGCGTCTGTACTTCCTCGACCCACAGACTGTGGTGTTCTTTGGCCCAGTTCAGATCGACCTCGCCCGAGCCCATCGCGTCATAGGCCCCCTCCATTCCCAAGGTTCCTATATAGATATGGGCGATGATGATCGCCAACAGGACAAAACCGGCTATTGAGTGCCAAAGCTGGGCAAACTGCATTTCCTGATGTGGCGCCAACTGCGTCGGAAAGGCCTCGGTCCCAACCAATCCGGGAATACCAAGGTCGTTCATGACCGCGAATGTCTTGGCAAACATCGGAAGTTGAAACGGAAAGAGAAGTGAAAGACCACTGGCCGAAATCGAGGCTCCCAAAAGGACGACCGACCAGAAGATGATCTTTTGGCCCGCATTGAACTTCTTCGCCGGGGGGTGCCCATTTCCGATGATGCCGCCACCTTTGGCGAACCATACAAGATCGTGGCGGCTGGGAAGGTTGTGAACCACCCACATCACGAAAATCATGACCAATGCGATCATGAATGCCCAACTGACGTTGTTATGGACCCATTTCGACCCCTCCGCCAGCATGGCGTAGGCATCTCTCCCAAGCAACGGGATCAGCCCGATGCGCCCGAACAACGAAATCAAACCGGTGAAGGCCAATAACAAAAACGAGCCCGCCAGCAACCAATGGCCGAAGCGTTCTATCGCCTTGAACCGCACAATCCGGATGCCGGAAAAGCCGTGGCTCAGCCTGATTTTTCCGCGCACAAGGTAAAATGCGGCCAACAATCCGATCGTGCCAAGCAACAACCACCCACCATATGTTGCCAACGGGCCCTTGCGAAAGTCGAGCCACCACATGCCGGCATCCTGGATAAGGACGCGCGCCTGAGGGCCGCCCGCAGAGACTTTGACATCCGAACTGCCGAACCGCAGCGATTCCCAAACCGCCGCATCCGAAGCCGTTCCGTTGGTGCCAAGCACCGCACCGATTCCCGCCACTGCATCGTCTGCCGAACCGCTATCGCGAGGCTGGCGTTCGTTGTCTAAACCCGCCTGCCGCGCAAGGATATCTTCCAAGGTCTGCGCACTCTGCGGCGAAACCGCAATGCTGTCGGGCGGCGGCTTAACCGCCTGCGCGATACTTGCGGCAGGCAACGCCAAGAGGAACGGCAGCAGTATCGCAGCGATTGCACGGATCATTCTCTTACCCTTGTCACTGACAAGACAGGGCGAGCACACGGCCCGCCCTTCCTGATTTCTAAAGGCGGCACAATTGCCGGCTATCAGGGCAGTCAACCGCCCTTCTGGTCATAGGCGGTTCCCCAGCCCCATGCACCGGACCCGAAACCGCGTGCGACCACGCGCTCGCGGTAGATCGCCGAAACATCATCGCCGTCGCCTGCAAGAAGTGCCTTTGTTGAACACATCTCGGCGCAGATCGGAAGTTTGCCCTCGGCAATCCGGTTCCGACCGTATTTCTGGAACTCGATCTCGGACATGTCCTCTTCCGGGCCACCGTTGCAGAAGGTACATTTGTCCATCTTGCCGCGGCTGCCGAAATTGCCGGCCTGCGGGTATTGCGGTGCGCCAAACGGGCATGCGTAGAAGCAATATCCACACCCAATGCAGAGATCCTTGGAGTGAAGAACCACGCCATCGTCGGTCTGGTAGAAACAATCCACCGGACAGACCGCCATGCATGGCGCGTCCGAACAGTGCATGCAGGCGACCGAGATCGACCGCTCGCCGGGTTTGCCGTCCTGGATCGTCACCACTCGCCGCCGGTTGATGCCCCACGGGATTTCATGCTCATTCTTGCACGCTGTTACGCAGGCATTGCATTCGATGCAGCGTTCCGCGTCACAGAGGAATTTTGCTCTAGCCATCTCTCATTCCTCCCTTAAGCCGCTGAAATCTTGCAGAGCGTGGCTTTGGTCTCTTGCATCTGAGTGACCGAGTCGTAGCCATAGGTCTGTGCCGTATTCGAGGCTTCACCTAACACGTAGGGATCGGCCCCATCGGGATACTTGTGTCGTCGGTCCTCGCCCTGGAAGTATCCTCCGAAGTGGAACGGCATGAAGGCAACGCCCGGAGCAACCCGTTCCGTCAGCATGGCCATCACCTTGACCTTGCCACCTTCCGGCCCTTCGACCCAGACCTGTGCACCGTCACGAATTCCGATGTTATTGGCGTCACGCGGATTCACCTCGACGAACATGTCCTGCTGCAACTCGGCAAGCCAGGGATTGGATCGCGACTCGTCCCCGCCACCTTCATATTCGACCAGACGCCCTGATGTCAGAATCATCGGGTAGTCCTTGCTGAAGTCGTTCTTTTGGATCGATGCGTACATCGTCGGCACCCGCCAGAACTTCTTGTCCTCATAAGTCGGATAGTCCGCCACAAGGTCACGCCGGTTGGAATAGAGCGGCTCGCGGTGCAGCGGCACCGGGTCCGGGAAAGTCCAGACTACGGCCCGTGCCTTCGCGTTTCCGTAGGGTGCGCAACCATGCTTGATTGCGACCCGCTGGATACCACCAGACAGGTCGGTCTTCCAGTTTACACCGCCGACCTTGTCAGCGGCACCAGCGACCTTCTCGACTGACGCGCGTTCTTCAGCCGTCAGGTCACCATCCCAACCAAGATCCATCAGCATCTGCATTGTGAATTCGGGATAACCGTCCTGAATTTCGGAACCAACAGGATAGACTCCCTCGGCTAGCAGATTCTGACCGTCGCGTTCCACACCGAAACGTGCCCGGAAGCCCATACCGCCTTCGGCGACCGGAACCGAAATGTCATAGAGGTTCGGCGAGCCCGGATGGTTCATTTCCGGTGTGCCCCAGCTTGGCCATGGCAAACCGTAATAATCGCCATCGGCCGGGCCTCCGACCGCGCGAAGCGTGGTCTTGTCGAACGTATGCTGGTTTTCCATATGCTTGCGCAAGCGTTCAGGGGACTGACCAGTATAGCCGATGGTCCACATACCACGATTGAACTCTCTTGTCAGATCTTCGATCAGCGGCTCTTCGTCGTTCATCGCGATGTTGCGGAAGATGCGATCGGCAAAACCGAACTTGTTCGCAAACTTGGCCATGATCGTGTGGTCCGGCAGGCACTCGAACAGCGGCTCGACCACTTTTTCACGCCATTGAAGCGACCGGTTGGACGCCGTGACCGATCCGTAAGTCTCGAACTGCGTCGCCGCCGGCAGCAGATAGACACCATCGGTGCGGTCCTGCATCACGGCTGTCATCGTTGGATAGGGATCAACAACAACCAGCAGGTCGAGCTTTTCCATCGCCGTTTTCATTTCCGGCAAACGGGTCTGAGAGTTTGGCGCGTGACCCCAGAACACCATAGCACGGGTGTTGTCGGGCTGATCGATATTGGCCTTGTCTTCAAGTACGCCGTCGATCCACCGGGAAACGGGAATGCCCGTCTCCTCCATCATGATCCGGTCCTTGCCATCGGCACCCGCACCCGGCATCACGGCAAAGCGGCCCTTCAGCCAATCGAGGTCCTCTTCCCAAACCCGCGCCCAATGCGCCCAGGATCCGGCTGCAAGACCGTAGTACCCGGGAAGCGTATCCGCGAGAACCCCAAGGTCGGTGGCGCCCTGCACATTGTCATGGCCACGGAAGATGTTGGTGCCGCCCCCGGCGGCTCCCATGTTGCCAAGTGCCAATTGCAAAATGCAGTAGGCCCGCGTGTTGTTGTTGCCGTTGGTGTGCTGTGTGCCGCCCATGCACCAGATCACGGTACCCGGGCGGTTGTTTGCCAGTTGCTGTGCGACACGTCGCAACTGCGAGCCCGGAACGCCGGTGACGCGCTCTGTCTCTTCCGGCTTCCATTTGTTGACCTCGTCGCGGATTTCATCCATCCCCCAGACACGCGTGCGAATGAATTCCTTGTCCTCCCAACCATTCTCGAAAATATGCCAGAGGATGCCCCATACCAGGGCCACGTCAGAGCCAGGCCGAAAGCGCACATACTCATCTGCATGTGCGGCTGTCCGCGTAAAGCGCGGGTCGCACACGATCAACGGCGCGTTATTTTCCTCTTTGGCCTTCAGGATGTGCAGCAACGAAACCGGATGCGCCTCTGCCGGATTGCCGCCGATCACGAAGATCACCTTGGAATTGTGGATGTCGTTGTAGCTGTTGGTCATGGCGCCGTAGCCCCATGTATTCGCAACACCGGCCACCGTGGTCGAGTGACAGATCCGCGCCTGATGATCGACGTTGTTGGTGCCCCAGTAGGCAGCAAACTTGCGGAACAGGTAGGCCTGCTCATTACTGTGCTTCGCAGAACCAAGCCAATAAACGCTGTCCGGTCCGCTTTCTTCGCGAATCTGCAACATCTTGTCGCCGATCTCGTTTATCGCCTCGTCCCAGCTGACCCGCACCCATTCGCCATTGACCAGTTTCGTGGGGTACTTCAGTCGCCGCTCACCATGGGCATGTTCGCGCACCGAGGCCCCCTTGGCGCAGTGGGCACCCAGATTGAACGGGCTATCCCAGCCCGGCTCTTGCCCAACCCATACACCATTCGAAACTTCGGCGATGACTGTGCATCCCACCGAGCAATGCGTACACACGGACTTGATGTTGGTGATCGCATTTGCCACGGCGCTTTGTGCACTGGCCTTCGTTACGGTTCCCGCAGTTGCGCCGAAAGCAGCGAGGCCGCCAATTGCAAGCCCCGAATTTCGCAGAAATGACCTGCGGTCCACTGACTTGCCCTGCGGCCCGCGAAAGGATGCCCTCTGAACGCTGGCGGCGCTGAACTTCGTTGGTTTTTCTTCTGAGCATTTTGGCCCCTCCTCTGCCGACCTTGCGGCCGGTTCGTTCTACAAATCTTTCGGTCCCCCCGCTTAAAAGCGGGCGCTGTCCAGGTAGGCTTTCACGTGCGCGGTCTTGCGAAGACCAGCGCCTTCGGGTTCAACATCCGCGGCCGCAGCCTCTTGGCCGGTCACGGCCGTCAGCGCCGCGGCAGGCGCACCAGTCGCGGCCAGTTTAAGAAACCCGCGCCGGCCTTCATCAACCGGTTTTTCAGTCGTCTTCATCTCTACTTCTCCCTTGCGTTGCGGTCGCGCGACGGCAATTCGTTACAGCCGACGCAGCTCAACCCGCCAATCTGAAAGCTTCCTTCTCGATTCCCATGAACACCCGCCCAATTGCGCCAACCGGAGCGTAAAACAATGAATTCTTGGCGCCTTCCAAATCGGTGAAGAAATGCCTGGCCCACGGACCAAGATGCCTGTCGAAGAATTGTCTTTGACGATCCAGCGGCACGGGTGGGCCGAACTTGCCAACAATCAGACCAGCCATGATATCGCACAAGCTGGCAATATTATCCTCGGGTTCGTAGACATTCGCCGCTCGTTCAATTCCCAACGATTGCATCTCGTTGCGCAACACCGCCAAGGGCTTTTCATTCAAGAACCCCGTCATGTAGTAACTGGCATAGGGCAGCAATTCGCCCCGCCCCACGCCAATGAACAGCGTATTGAACTCTTTGCTTGCCGAGGATGGCGACGCTGCCGACGCAACGCGCGAAAGGGCCCGGATCGCGGTTCCAAGTTCGGTTTCATCGCCGGTCAATGCCTTCGCCCGGGCAATCAGCAATGTGTCGGGGGGCTTTGCCAAAAGGGACGCAAGAAAACCGTAGAGGCCTGCACGAAGCGCATCCTCCTCTGTGACTTCAGCCTTTTGGGCCAGATTGTTCACAGGTTCTCCCCGGGTGTGTTCGTATGGATGTGCATTTTTCGCTGCACTTGCTGGAAATCGTAAACCAACGCGGCCAATTGGCAAGTCTTTTTGACCACCCAATTCTATTTCTCGCGGTCGAACCGAAAAGCAATCCGCCGTTTGCCGCGTTAAATCGAGGCGTCCCGCGGCTCGGGCGTTTCATCGCGGCCGGGACCTTCAACAACCGGGCCAGCGTCGAGCAGCGGTTCTGGCATTTCGCCTTCCGCAGTGCTTTGTGTGACAGATAAGATGTCTGCTTCGGCCGGATCGGATAGCGGCTCTTCCACCAGCAGATCACGGACAAACCCCTTGCCGACCTGATATGCTGTTTTCAGTTCCCCGGGCCCGACGCCACCGCCAGTAAAATCACCGTCATAGTCGTTCAATCCATCAAGATTGGCGAGCACCGGATTGGATCCCCAAAGACGCCTGAGCGCCCGCTGTTTGAGGTGGTTCGGAATTGCCGCCTTCAGGAACGCGGCTATCTCCTCGCCGGGCCGCAAGTCGTCGGGGTCCTTGAGGCCCAGCTCTTTCAACAGCAGCCGGTCGGCCTCTGGGTCGGACGCAGTGGATTGCGCTGGCGAAGTGGCGCTTACGGGCTCGGCAACATCATCGGCGGTGCGGGCGCGTTGCTCGTCATCTGCCACAAGCCTTTTGCGTCGCGACCAGCGCGAAAGAAAATCATCGTCCGCACCACTCATTTGTTTTGATCCCGCAGGGTCCTGGGGGATCTGAAAACATCAGCCGTCTGACGCACCCGCGCATCGCCGATACCGTCCTCGCTCTGACTAGCCATGTAGTCACGTCGCTTTCGCTTGATGAACACTTCATCCGCATGATGTTCCTGGACGAATTGGCCGACCCAGGCCTGCAACCCTTGAGGCATCGGCACGCGTTCAACGATGTCCTCGCCGTTGTCGGCATAGTCCTGCGCCTCATATGCGGATGCGGTAACGGTCAGAACCTCGGGGCGCGCATCGGCGCGGCCCGGAACCGGGCGAAGGATAACGAAAACCGATGGGGGCGTGCCGTTGAGCGAGGTCAGGTAGGCTTCGGTGTCAGTCCGGTACAGCGTCATGGGCACGGTCGCTGCATGAAACTCGGTCGTGCCACCTTCACTCTGCAAGACCTGCCAGTTACCCGGGCCCGCACCCGGCAGCAGGCCCGTTGCCGCCCACAGCCACTTCGCCCAACGCGTCGTACCCGGCGAGCGCCGCAGAATCACCCCGACCGGCATTGTGATCGACTTCGTCGAGTTCTCGGGCCGTGTCATCTTTACCTTCGATCCCCCCGCGTCTACGCTTTTCCTGCCCGAGCATAGTCTGGCAAAAGATGTGTCGTCCAGACATTCGGGCTGAATGGGGAGTTTGCATGGCCACCAGAATTCTGCTGTGCGATTGCGCAGGATCGCAATCGCTGGACCGGGACGCTATCGGCAAGGCAACCGGGCTGGCATGCTCGAAGGTGCATTCCGCGCTTTGCACCGGCCAGATTGATCGATTGGCAGAGGCGTTGAAAAACGCGGAAGAACCCGTGATCGTATGCTGCGAGCAGGAAGCAGAGACATTTTCTGCATTGGCCGACGAGCTTGGCGTCGCACCGCCGCTGGCCGTGGACATTCGCGACCGCGCAGGATGGTCAGACGAGGGTGCCGACGCAACACCAAAGATCGCGGCGCTATTGGCCGCGGGCCAGATGCGACGTGCGCCAGAAAAGACAGTTGACGTAAGTTCCGAGGGTCTTTGCCTGATCATCGGCGCCTCCGAAACGGTTCTTCCGGTCGCCGAGCAGTTGGCCGACATTTTGTCTGTCAGCTGCCTTCTGACCGATCTACCTGAAATAATGACTGATCCCGAAAGGCGCTATGACATTGCCGCTGGTCAGTTGCGCAACGCGACGGGGGCTTTGGGGCAGTTCAGCATCGGGGTGGATCAGTATCGCTCGGTCCTGCCGGGTGGACGCGGACATCTGCAGTTTTCGAAACCTCGAGATGGTGGCACGTCCGAGTGTGACATCCTTCTGGACTTAACCGGCAATCCGCCGATCTTTCCCGCGCACCACAATCGTGACGGTTACTTGCGGGCCGATCCCGGAGACCCGAACGCTGTTCAGAAAGCCGCGTTCGAGGCTTCGCATCTGCTGGGTGTTTTCGAGAAAACGCTGCACGTCACGCTTGATGAAAGCCTCTGCGCACATTCTCGCGCCGGGCAAACCGGTTGCACCCGATGTCTGGATGTTTGCCCGACCGGTGCAATTTTGCCTGCGGGCGACGCAGTGGCGGTGGATGCAAATATCTGCGCGGGTTGTGGCGCCTGCTCGGCGGTCTGTCCCTCTGGAGCGGTTACCTATGACGCGCCGCCGGTCCGACAGATTTTCGATGAGATTCAATTGCTCGCCAAGACCTATCGCGATGCAGGTGGAAGCAACCCTCGGCTGCTGGTCCACGATCCAGATCATGGCCGCACGCTGATCGGTTTGTCAGCTCGTTTCGGCCGTGGCCTTCCCGCAAACGTGATTCCAATCGAAATTCCATCGCTTACGGTCTTCGGGCATGCGGAGATGATGGTTGCTTTGGCGGCCGGTTTCAGTGAGTTCCAAGTGCTGGTGTCACCAAAGACGGAAATCGACACGCTGGAACGCGAACTGGCGCTCTGCAACGCGCTCACTGCGGGCCTCGGCTTGATGGGCGAACGCGGATCTTTGCTGGACATTGCCGATCCCGATATGCTTGCGGGCGCGCTTTACCGGACCGGTCCGGACGTACTCGAATGCGATGCGATCCTGCCTTTGGGGCGGCGGCGGGATGCCGTGCGTCTCGCGGCAAAGGCACTTGCAGCGAACGCGGTGACCCACCCCGTTCCCCTGCCGACTGGAGCGCCTTACGGCACGGTCGTTCTGGAACAGGAAGCATGCACATTGTGCCTGTCCTGTGCCGGTCTTTGCCCTTCGGGTGCCTTGTCGGACAATCCCGACAGCCCCCAATTGCTGTTTCGCGAAGATGCCTGCCTGCAATGCGGGCTTTGCGTCAATATTTGTCCCGAAGACGCAATCACCCTTGTGCCGCGACTCGACATCACCGATGCCGCCTATTCGCAGCGCGTGCTGAAGGAAGAAGAACCCTACCCCTGCATCGAATGCGGCAAGCTGTTCGGTGTGAAAAGCACGATAGAGCGCATCGTTGCCAAGCTTGAAGGGCATCACGCGATGTTCACCAACTCTGACAACGCACGCTTGATCCGAATGTGCGATGATTGCCGCGTCAAGGCACAATTCCACGGCAAAGATGCGCCATTCAGTTCGGGTGATCGACCACGCGTCCGAACGACGGACGACTATCTAGACGGCGACAAAAACAGCTAGGTGTCAGCGCGACTGAATTGCAACTCCGAGGTCCTTGGGTGGGATTGTGGCTGTGAAGGCAAGAATTGCGTCTAGTTCTTCCTTCGTGATTTCCACAGGGGCGATGTGCGGCGGCCGGTTTGGATCAAAAGGGTCTGTCAAGCCCTCGACCTGAGTGAAGGACGGGTGTGGGTTAAGTGCCCAGAACGTCAAGAACCTGTCCTGCCAACCCCGAATCGTTCTGATCGCAGCGAAGGACGGGGTGGAACCGATCCCGCCCATGCGGTTCCTGTGATTGACCACATGGCATCGACCGCAATGCAGAAGCGCCAGCGCCTCTCCCCGGTCGGCATTGGCGACCGGCATATCGGGGATCTCGATCTCAGCTTCAGCGGCCCCAGGCAGATAAAGTGCCGCGCCATCAACCTTGAAAGCAGCTACGGTGCCCTGCCCGATGTCAGACATCAACCAGTCGACAAATTTCTCGGCTGCCCCATCCCGGCCGCTGCCCGTTGTCAGGACAGAAAAGACCGACCCCGACGCGCCGCCGACGTCGATCGAACGGAATGCAGCATTCGCCTGTCCGTTGCTGGGTGCCACGAGGGCCGGCAACGCCTGTTTCGCAATCACCACACCGGCGTCGCCAGACGCGACAAACCGTTCGAGTTCGTTTGGCGATGCCACGACGACCTCTATCCCGATGCCGGTTTTCAGCGAGAATCTTGGCAGAAGATACTTCAGCAGGCCGCTCTGCTGCAGCACGGCATCTGCTGCCATGCGCAGCTTGTGTTCTTCTGCGTCAAGCGGCGCAACAAGAGCCAGAACTGCCGCGAGTGATCCGCCCATCAAAACTAGCCTGAATCCCATCGCCCTTCTCCTGATATCGGCAGGGTGCCCTTGTCTCTAGTGGCGGTTTGTCCCAGATAAGACAAAACACCAAATTTTCGCAACAGCGGCGCGATCAAACCGAAGGAGATCACCATGAACGATGAAGAATTCAACATGTCGATGCGGAAGTTCCTCAAGCAGGTGGGTGTGACCTCACAACAAGAAATCGAGGCTGCATTGCGCAAGGCCAAAGCCGAGGCCAAGCTGCCGGGCGGCTCTGTGCGGGCGCGGATGGTGCTGACAATCGACGAGATCGGAATGTCCCATGTTGTCGAGGGTGACATCAAAACCGGTGGTGCGGCGTGAGTCTGACACGCGAAGATGTACTTGCAGCGCTCAAGCGGATTATCAATCCGGCCACCGGGACCGATCTGGTAAGCTCTGACATCGTTCGGGCCTTGACTGTCGATGGTGGCAAGGTGCGGTTCGTGCTGGAGGTCGATCCAAGCCACGGCCAGAAAATGGAACCGATCCGTCAGGCAGCGGTCGAAGCTCTGGAACGGATAGCGGGCCCCGGAAATGTGAGCGCCCTGATCACTGCGCATAGCAGCCCCAAGCCACCAGACCTCAAGTTGGGGCGCCATCCAACCCCGCAGGCCGGGCCGCAAAAGGTGCCGGGCGTCGAGCGGATCATTGCCATTGCCTCTGGCAAGGGCGGCGTGGGAAAGTCCACGGTTGCGGCCAATCTTGCCGTAGCACTTGTGGCCGAGGGCAAAAAGGTCGGGATGCTGGATGCAGATATATACGGCCCTTCGCAGCCCCGGATGCTGGGTGTCTCGGGCCGGCCGGCCTCGCCCGATGGCAAGACTATCCTACCCTTGCGCAACCACGGCGTGACGCTGATGTCGATCGGGCTGATGACCAAGGAAGACGAAGCAGTGGTGTGGCGTGGCCCGATGCTGATGGGGGCGCTGCAACAGATGCTTAATCAGGTGCAGTGGGGAAATCTCGACGTATTGATTGTCGACCTGCCGCCGGGTACCGGAGACGTGCAGATGACATTGACCCAAAAGGCAGAGGTCTCCGGCGCGATCGTGGTCTCCACGCCGCAGGACATCGCGCTTTTGGACGCCCGAAAAGCGCTGAACATGTTTGAGAAAATGGGTACCAAGGTGGTAGGCATTATCGAGAATATGTCGACTTACATCTGCCCAAACTGCGGCCACGAAGAACACATCTTCGGGCATGGCGGCGCAAAGGCCGATGCTGAACGCCTGAACCTGCCGTTTCTGGGCGAGATCCCCCTGAACCTCGATATCCGCATCGCGTCGGACGGCGGTGCACCGATTGTCGTTTCCAAGCCCGATAGCCCGCAAGCCAAGGCATTCCGGGCGATTGCGCGCAAGCTGATCGACGATGGCATTGTCTGAAACGGAAGATCAGGGGCCAAGCTTTCCGCCGGTCTTTTCCGGCATGGCCGCGGCACACGGGCTCGATCCATTCGATCTCGCTGTCGACCGTGCCCAACAAGGAATCGAGTCCGGGCTTATCGTGCATCGCATCCGACCGGACCATCTTGCCGCCGCGCTCGTTCTTGCGCCGGAAACCAAACTGGAAGACGCGGTGGTCATGGCGCTCGTGGCCGCGGTCGGGTTCGCCGACAGCTTTGGCTCGCTTGCCCCTTCCGAGGTGGCGGTGCAGTTCGACTGGCCCGGCGGGCTGCGCATAAATGGTGCCAAGTGCGGCAAGGTTCGCGTGGCAGCCCCCACTCGCGATCCATTGGCCGTACCGGACTGGCTTGTAATTGGTCTGGAGGTACCTTTCTTTGCGCAGGCCTTGGCCGAACCCGGCAATACACCGGATGAAACCACGCTTTGGGATGAAGGCTGCAGCGAAATTGATCCTTGTCGACTTCTGGAAAGCTGGTCGCGCCATACGCTTGTCTGGATTCATCAGTGGCTGGAAGGCGGGCGTATGCGGTTACTTCGCGAATGGACCGGTCGCGCGATTGGCATCGGGAAGCCGCAAGAGATTGTTCTTGCGGATCGCACCTTCTTTGGTCAATTCATGGGTCTGGATGAAAAAGGCGGCATGCTGTTGAAATCGGTCGGCACCACTCAGTTGCTGCCATTGACGCTGATGCTGGAAGAGGTCGGATGCTGAAACTCGCCCGCACGATTCACTTCGATACATCGGATCGGAATGTATTTTCGCGCCCGGCCGAAAGTGGCGAATGGGCGATTTCCGGCGGGTTTGAATTCTCAAACTGGACAGAAGCCGATCTGGCGGGAAAGGCGCGGCAGGCCTTCGCGAACGGCTGGCTGTCTCTGGACAGTTTCGGGCGAGCGACCTTCGTCGCGGTGGCCAAGATCGAAGAGGCCGAGATTGCCGACCTGTCGGATCGTTTGGCCCGGCATTTCATCACAGTCTACGGCGCGCCGGATCAGGAAAAAGCCCGGGCGATCGCGGTCGAGGAGATTTCCTTCATGCAGGATCTCTGTGCTGATCATGATCCCAACACGCTTCTGGTCTTGCAGCGCGAACTCACGGATGCCGGCGTCAGGGAAAGCTTCCGCGCGATCCAGTCTGCGGACGCAGAGATCGACCAGATCGCCATTCACGGGTCGGTCGATTGACATCGATGTCGCAACTGACGGACCAATATCTGACAACGAAAGAGCTAGCGGACCTTTTGCGGATAAAGGAACGCAAGGTTTATGATCTGGCTGCCAGCGGCGATGTGCCCTGTGTGCGCGTGGTCGGCAAACTGTTGTTTCCAAGAACCGAGATCGAGGCATGGATGACCGCAGCCAAGTCCGGTCCTGCGACTCGGGCAGAGGTTTCGGCAGTCTTTGCCGGCAGCCACGATCCGCTTCTGGAATGGGCGCTGCGTGAAAGCGGTTGCGGTATCGCCGCCATGTTCGATGGCAGCTTCGATGGTTTGAAGCGGTTTTCCGATGGCCAAGCCTTGGCCTGCGGGCTGCATATCCACGAGGCTGACGGCTGGAACCGGACAACCGTTCAGCATGCCGTTGGCGACCGGCCCGTTGTGATGATCGGTTTCGCCGAACGACAGCGCGGACTGATTGTTGCAAAAAATGACGTCAGGCGCACAACCGGAATCGGCGATCTGATCGGGCGCAGTTTCGCACGGCGTCAGGATAGCTCTGCCAGCCATCAGTTGTTCAAGGCCCTCGCGGCCGCAGAAGGGGTTGATCCTTCTCGGCTCACCGGTCCTCAGACTGCCGCGCGAACTGAAGACGATGTTGGCCTGATGGTGCTGGAGGGTCAGGCCGACGCCGCCTTCGGGCTGGCAGGCGTAGCCGCTCGGCTTGGTCTGGGCTTTGTCCCGTTGCTGACCGAGCGCTTCGACCTGCTTGTTTGGCGGCATGCCTATTTCGAGCCTCCGTTTCAGGCTCTGTTAGCGTTCTTTCGCTCTGACGCATTCCGGACCAAAGCAACCGGCCTGGCAGGTTATGATATCAGCGACATCGGAGTGCTGCGTCTGAACGGGGCCGCACGCTAGGCGCCCCCGCCGCTCTTTCGAGTTGCCTGGCCTATCGGGCGTTCGGGAAGAACAGTTGCTGCCCGTCGATCTTGTATGCCGCGATCTCTGCCTGACCCTCTGGCCCGGTCAGCCAATCCACAAAGGCCTGGCCGTCTTCGGCTTTCACGTTGGGATGTCTCGCGGGATTGACCAGAATTACTCCGTATTGGTTGAAAAGCTTCGGATCACCCTCGACCGCGACCTGATAGTCGCCTTTGTTCCCGAAGGAAATCCAGGTCGCCCGATCGGTCAAAATGTAGGCACCCATGCCGATCCCTGTGTTCAGTGTGGCGCCCATGCCCGAACCCGTCTCCCGGTACCAGGTGCCGGAGGCGGCGCCGACATCGACACCAGCCAGCAACCACAGGCTCAACTCTGCCTTGTGAGTACCGCTGTCATCGCCGCGCGAGGCGAACGGAGCCTGTGATCCGGCAATCTTCTGAAACGCGGCAACTGCGTCCGTCATACCCGCAATTCCTGACGGATCAGACGCCGGGCCGACGACTACGAAATCGTTATACATTACATCGAACCGCTCGACGCCCCAGCCATCCGCTACGAACTTTTCCTCAGCGGGCTTGGCATGCACCAACAGAACATCGCCGTCACCGTTCTCGGCATTCTTGATCGCTTGCCCGGTGCCCACCGCCACCACCCGGACTTCGACACCGGTCTTTGCAGTGAACTCTGGCAGGATGGCTTCCAATAGGCCCGAATTCTGAGTAGACGTAGTGGACTGGACAACGATGAATCGATCCTGCGCAACACTGGCACCGACAGTCGCAAAAAGGGCTATCGCGATAGCGCTGATTGCAGTGACTAACTTCTTAGCGGTCATATATCGTTGCTCCTTGGTATGACTGTCTAGACGAGCAGTTCCCCCGCTAGGTAGCGAGCGGCTTCGGGCGACGCGGGTGAACTCGCAAATCTTCTGATCGGAGTTTGCTCGGTGATGCGGCCCTGATGCAGGAACATGACTTCGTGGCCCAACCTCTGGGCCTGGCTCAGATCATGCGTCACCAGGACGATTTTGGTTCCGGTTGCCGATGCTTCTTGCAGCAGGGTTTCGATTGACTGAACCGATCCCGGGTCGAGGTTTGACGTCGGTTCGTCCAGAAACAGAATCTCGGGTTCGGTTGCAAGCGCCCGTACCACCGCCAGCTTTTGCTGTTCGCCGCCGGATAGCGATCTTGCAGATTGTCGCCATTTGTTAGCCAAACCGGCCCTCACCAGGAACTGATGCACTCTTTCCTTTCGCAACCGTCGCGGCACTTTGTGCGACGCCAATGCAAATTCAACGTTTGCATAAACGGATCGGCGCAGGATGATCGGCGATTGAAACACCATTGCCTGACGACGGCACAGCTTCGTATTCAATGGCTCTCCATGCATTCGGATTGTTCCGAGTGATGGTTGGGATAGACCATGCAGAAGCCGCAATAGCAGGCTTTTGCCTGCCCCGTTCGGTCCCATTATCGCCGTCGGCTCACCAGCGGCGATTTGCAGGAAGGGAATGTCGAGCAGTTTTTTCCCTGACATTCTGACCCCGAGGTCCATCGCCGAAAGCAGGGTCGCAGCGTCGTTCCGGACGGCATCACAACGATCGAAGCCAGTGGAGGTCATTCCACGGTCAAACATGCGCAACCTGCCGTGAAACGGAATCCATTCCTGAAACCGCCGCGTTGACCGCAAGCGCCAGCAGGATCAGAATCATACCCAGCGCGAGTGCGAGGGAGAGATTGCCCTTGGATGTCTCAAGCGCAATCGTCGTTGTCATGACGCGTGTGACGTGATTGATGTTTCCGCCGACGATCATCACCGCGCCAACTTCTGCTATCGCCCGCCCGAAACCAGCAAGTACCGCCGTTGTGAGGGCAAACCTACCATCCCAGAGCAATGCCGGAACAGATTGCAGTCGCGACACGCCCAGCGATCTAAGCTGATCTGCATACTCCTCGTTCAGCGTCTCGATGATCTGGCGGGTCAGTGCCGCAATGATCGGCGCCACAAGAATGAACTGCGCGATGATCATGGCAGAGGGCGTATATAGAAGTTGCAATACCCCCAGCGGGCCGGCACTCGACAACGACAGATAGACAAGCAGACCGACAACGACTGGCGGCAAACCCATCAAGGCATTTACCAGAATAACCAGCGCGTTGCGGCCGGGAAAACGGGCCACCGCGATCCAGGCACCAAATGGCATTCCAATCACGCATGCAAGAATGACTGCCGAAAGCGAAACCTTCAGCGACAGCAGCACAATTGCCCATAATTCTGCATTGCCACGAAAGATCAGCCCAAACGATTCCGCTAAAGAGGCTGCAAAATCTGGCATTATGGTGCATTCTTTCCCAAAATTGGAAATTCTAGGGAGAGAATGCATGACTGTATCCGGGCTGTCCAGCCCGTATGCGGCCTGTTGGATTGCCCGGACGGTGTATTCCAAATCGGCGAAGAAATCGCCAAACACAGCGAGGATCTCGGCTGACTGACTTTGACGGGACGGTCCGGCTGCGACGGCAGTTGACCTACGACTATCCGCTGCCCGGCTAGATCGTCTCGTTTTTCAATGAAGGCATGCAGACATCCCGATGAGGCAAGGTGAGAGGAAATACAAACGCAATCGGCGCCGCCTTCCAGCCGATTTTTTTGTGGTGGTCGCGGAACACGATCGATGTTCGCTTTTAGTCCTCGACACTTCGCGCTCGGTTCATAGTTTCAAATCAGATGAGGCGCATGAACGTTGCACTTTACGCGGCGCTGGACCGTCTCGGCAGCTTCCAGTCGGGGCGGACGAAATGGCAGGTGTAGCCGTTGGGGATGCGTTCCAGGTAGTCCTGATGCTCTGGCTCGGCTTCCCAGAAATCGCCGGCTGGTTCGACTTCGGTGACGACCTTGCCGGGCCAGAGACCGGAGGCATCGACATCTGCGATGGTGTCGAGAGCGGTGCGTTTCTGGTCGTCGGAAGTGTAGTAGATCGCCGAGCGATAGCTGGGGCCCATGTCGTTTCCCTGCCGGTTCGGCGTCGTAGGGTCATGAATCTGAAAGAAAAACTCCAGAAGCGTGCGGTACGAAGTTTTCTCGGGATCGAAGATGATCTCGATCGCTTCGGCATGGGTGCCGTGGTTGCGGTAGGTGGCGCTTGGCACGTCGCCGCCGGAATATCCGACGCGGGTGGAGAGGACACCGGGCTGGCGGCGGATAAGGTCCTGCATGCCCCAGAAGCATCCTCCGGCAAGAATGGCGCGCTCGGTTTTGGCTGGCATTTCGTGTCCTTTCGGCCTGTCTGCAATCGGTCTGCGAAGTATCTGCAAAGTGTATGTCAACTTGTCGGGCAATATAGTGCGCTGTCTGCGCCGCGGCGAGGGGGACGAGCCGGTTTCGACAAAGATTTGATCGCGGTCGGTTTGCCCGAGACCTCAGCCTTCGGCGACGGCGGCGAGGTGGCGCGCGAACTCGGGCCGGGCCATCAGCGCCTTGCAGCGGGCAAAGCGGCCGTCGGCATAGGCGCGGAAATCGTCGGCCGGGTTGTCGTTGGCGAGCTGGATCAGGCCCCAGAGCGTCCACAGCAGATCGCACATCGCCTTGTAGATCACCATCCGCCCGCGGTCGAGGCCGAGGCCGCGCCGCCGAAATAGGCGCGAAGCATCTCCTCGTCCTGGTCGGCGTCGAAGCCGGCCTCGACCGACAGATCGCCGAGATCCCACATCGGATCGTTCATGCCGGAATATTCCCAGTCGACGATCCACATCTGTCGCGCCGGTGTCGAGGAAGTTCTCGCACAGCGGATCGCAGTGGCAGGGCGCGAGCGGCGACGGGATGCGCGGCGAGCGCGGCGCGGACCGCCTCGGCCTCCGCCACCACGTCGTGATAGCCGTCGGGCAGGTCGACGTCCTTGGTCGACGAGGATCGCCAGGTAGTCGTCGATCATCGCGAACAGCTCGAACCGGAACGGAAAGACCGCGCCGGAGCGGTGCAGCTTGCGGAACGCCTGCCCGGCGCGGGCCGGGGCGCCGTGCGGCTGCGCGAAGGCGTCCGGCGTCATCGTCACCGCGCCGTCGATGAAGCGGGTCACCATCACGCCGGTCGCGGCGTCGAAATGCAGCACCTCGGGGCTGACGCCGGCCTTGGCGGCCTCTTGCGCGGCGACCGCCTCATGGCTGCGGTTGATGTATTCCTCGGTCCCCTCGCCGGGGACGCGCAGGCAGATAGTCGCCGATCCGGAAGACGCGGTTGGTCAGCCCGCCGAGGCGCTGCGGCTGGCCTGCGCCTCTGCAGAAGGTCCGGCACCCTCGATGATCGCGGCAAGGTCGTCTGTCGTTCGGTCATGCCTTCAGCCTTTCCATGTTTCGGATCGTAGAGGCAGCGCGGGCCGCGCCGCGCCGGGTAGGCTTTGCCGAAGGCCTCGATCTCGAAGTCCGTTTGCGTCGGCAAGGTCGACCGGCAGATAGCCGAAGGCGATGGACTGGCCGAGGTGGTGGCCGTAGCCGGCGCTGGTCAGCGAGCCGACCACCTTGCCGTCCGAGCAGGATCGTTTCGCCGCCGATGGAACGGCGCGAAGCCGTCGACCGTGAAGGCGACCGTCAGGCGGCGTTTCGGGCCCTCGGCCTGTGCATCTCGGCAAGCGCGTCGCGGCCGATGAAGTCGCCCTTGTCGAGCGCGACGGCGAAACCGAGACCGGCCTCGTAGGGCGTGGTTTCGGGCGTGATGTCGGCCGACCAGTAGAGATAGCCTTTTTCCAGCCGGCAGCTTTCGATCGCGCGGTAGCCGGCATCGGCGATGCCCAGCGGCTCGCCTGCTGCCATCAGCGTCTCGTAGACATGCGCGGCATATTCGGCGGGCATGTACAGTTCCCAGCCCAGTTCGCCGACATAGCCGACGCGCACCGCAAGCGACGCGGGCCGATGCCGATGTCGATCTCGCGGGCGGCCAGGAAGGGGAAGGCCGCGTTCGACAGGTCGTCGTCGGCTGACCGATTGCAGCACGTCGCGCGCCTTCGGCCCGCAGAGGTTGAGGACGGCCATCGCGTTGGTCACATCGCGCATCGTCGATGCCGTCGCGGCAGGTGGCGGCGCACCCAGTCGGAGTCGCGCACGCCGAAGCCCGAGCCGGTGACGATCAGGAAACGGTCGCGGCCGGCGTGAATGAAGGTCACGTCGGCCTCGATGCCGCCCTTGTCGTTGCAGAGCTGGGTATAGACCGCCGTGCCCGGCTCGCCCGAAAGGTCGCCGGCGGCGATCCGGTTCAGCGCGGCCTGGGCGCCGGGGCCGGTGATCTCGAATTTGGAGAACGAGGTCTGGTCGATCAGCGCGACGCCGCTCGCGGATGGCCTTGGCCTCGGCGGCGACGGCATCGAACCAGCCGGGCTTGTCCTCGAAGCTCGGGGTGTCGGTGGCGTCCGCGCCGGATGCGCGCGAACCAGTTCGGGCGCTCCCAGCCGAATTTCGAGCCGAAGACCGCGCCCGCTGCGGCGAGAGCGGCATGCAGGGGCGAGCGGCGCAGGCCGCGCCCGGCATGCGATCTCCTCGCCCGGCCAGTGGATCTTGTAGTAGGCGCCATAGGCCTCGATCGCGCGCTCCTCCAGATAGCGCGCCTGCGCGTGCGGCGGGCCGAAGCGGCGCACGTCGAACGGCCAGAGGTCCAGCCCGGATCGCCCTGCAGGATCCAGTTGGCCATCGCCTCGCCCGCCCCGCCCGACGCGGCGATGCCGGCGGTGAAGCCGCAGGCGACGAAGAAATTGTCGAGCTCCGGCGCCAGGCCCATGATCGGCTCGCCATCGGCCGAGACCGGGATCGGACCGTTGATGATGGTCTGGATGCCGATCTCGTTCAGGACCGGCAGGCGCTCGGCGGCCGGCAGTGGCGAAGCAGTTCCAGCCGGTCCATGTTCGGCGGGAACAGTTCGCGGCCGAAATCGAACGGCGGCGACTGCGTCCAGCAGCCCTTGGTGCCGTCCTCCCAGCCGCCGATCGCAAAGCGCCGCCGACATCCGGCTTCAGGTAGAAGTTGTTGTCGGGATCGCGCAGCGTGGTCAGGTCCGCGGCAGGTCGAGGCCCTTTTCGGTGACGAAATACTGGTGCTCGACGACGCCGGCGGCCAGCGCGCACGCCGGCCATCTCGCCGACGCGCTTGCGCCCAGCAGCCCGGCGCAGTTGACCAGCGATGTCGCAGCCGATGGTGCCGTGATCGGTGACGACGCCGATGGCCCGGCGGTCCTCGGTCGGACGATGTCGGTGACGGTGACGCCTTCCTCGATCTTGACGCCAGTCTTGCGCGCGGCCGAGGCGATAGGCCTGGGTCAGCGCGTAGGGGTCGATATAGCCGTCGCCGGGAATGAAGGCGGCGCCGACGACGCCTTCGGGATCGATGATAGGGGAACATGTCCTGCGCTTCCTCGGCGCGTGAGGCTGTGGCATTCGAAGCCGAAGCTCTTGGCCGGGTTGCATGGAGCGCCGGATTTCGCTCCACCGCTCGGCGCTGCGACGCCAGGCGCAGCGAGCCGACCTTCTTCCAGTCGATCGCCTGGCCGGTCTCGGCCTCCAGCCGGTCGAAGACGGCGACCGAGTTCTGCATCAGGCGCGTCAGGGTGCGCTTGCCGCGCAGCTGGCCGACCAGCCCGGCGGCGTGCCAGGTGCGAGCCGTGGGTGAGCTGCGCCTTTTCCAGCAGCAGGACGTCGCGCTCGCCCGCGCGGGCGAGGTGATAGGCGAGCGAACAGCCGATGGCGCCGCCGCCGATGATGACGATGCGGGCATGGCGGTCGGCGAATGCATGGTCAGCCTTCACCCGCGCGTTGGCGGGATCGTAGAGCGGCGCGAGGTGCGAGTTGGGCGGGCAGCGTTTCGTTGGCGACGACCAGCTCGTAGCTGCCCGCGGTCAGATAGTCGTCGGTGACGCCGTCCGCGTTGCGCACATAGCCGTAGCCGATGCTCTTGCCGATCGTGTAGCCATAGCCGCCCGATGGTCAGATAGCCGACGGGCTCGCCGTCGCGCAGGATGGTTTCGCGGCCCAGACAGCACCGCGTCCGGGTCATCGACCGTGAAGCCGGCGAAGCCGCTTGGTCAGCGGCTTTGCCTGCGCTGCCTCCAGCGCCGCGCGGCCCATGAAGGGGGTGTTCTTGCGCAGCTTCACCGCCCAGCCAAGCCCGGCCTCGAAGGGCGTGTCATTGGGCGTGATGTCCGACCCCCAGGCGCGGTAGCCCTTTTCCAGCCGCAGCGATTCCAGCGCGCGGTAGCCGACCGGGCGGATGCCGTGCGGCCTGCCCCGCCGCCATCAGCGCGTCGAAGACCTCGCCGGTCGCGGCGATCGGCACGTGCAGTTCCCAGCCCAGTTCGCCGACATAGGTGACGCGCAGCGCGCGCACCGTGTGCCCGGCAATGTCGATCTCGCGGACATGGCCGAACGGGAAAGCCTGCGTTCGAGACATCGGCATCGGTGACCGCGGCCAGCACGTCGCGCGCTTTCGGCCCCATCAGCGACAGCGTGCCCCAGTCTTCGGTGACGTCGGTCAGCGTCGCATCGCCGCCTGCAGGCAGGTGATCGCCGATCCAGGCCAGCGTCATGGGTGCGGAAGCCGGTGCCGGTGACGATGTAGAAGCGGTCCTCGGCCAGCCGCGCCACGGTCAGGTCGGACTCGATGCCGCCGCGGGTGTTGAGCAGCTGGGTATAGGTCAGCCGGCCGACGGCTTGGTCGACGTCGTTGGCGCAGATCCAGTCCAGCGCCGTCGGCGGCGTCCGTGCCGGCCAGTTCGTACTTGGCGAAGGAGGACTGGTCGAAGATGCCGACGGCCTCGCGCACATGCCGGTGTTCCTCGCCGACCGGGCCGAACCAGTTCTGCCGGCCCATCGAGTAGATCGTCGCGCGCCTCCATGCCCTCAGGCGCGAACCAGTTCGGCCGCTCCCAGCCGAGCTTCGAGCCGAAGACCGCGCGGTGATCCTTCAGCCGGTCATAGAGCGGCGAGACGATGCGCGGCCGGCCGCTGGCGTATTCCTCGTGCGGGAAGCCGATGGTGTAGTGCTTGCCGTAGGCTTCCAGCGTGCGGTCGCGCACCCAGTCGCGGTCGCGGTGCAGGTCGGAGAAGCGGCGGATGTCGACGACCCACAGGTCCAGCGGCGCTTCGCCCGACATCGACCCATTCGGCCAGCACCCAGCCCGCGCCGCCGCCGGAGGCGATGCCGAAGGCGTTGAAGCCCGCGCCGACGAACATGTTGGCGCATTCCGGCGCCGCGCCGAGGATGAAGTTGCCGTCCGGCGTGAAGCTTTCCGGGCCGTTGATCATCTGCTTGACGCCCGCCGTTTCCAGCGCCGGGATGCGGGCGATGGCCTGTTCCATGTGCTGCTCGAAATGATCCAAATCGTCGTCGAACAGGCGGAATTCCCAGTCGTCCGGCACATCGCCCAGTCGGTCCAGGGCTGCGGGTTCGGCTCATAGCCGCCCATCACCAGGCCGCCGACCTCTTCCTTGAAATAGGTGCGCCGGTCCGGATCGCGCAGGGTCGGCGCGTCGGGCGCAAGGCCGTCGATCTGCTCGGTGATGATGTACTGGTGCTTGACCGGCTGCAGCGGCACGTTGATCCCGGCCATCGCGCCGACCTGCCGCGCCCATTGCCCGGCGCAGTTGACCACCTTTTCGCAGGCGATCTCGCCCTGTTGGTCTTCGACGCGGTGATCCGGTCGCCGTCCATCCCGAAGCCGGTGACGCGCACGCCTTCGTGGATCTTCGCGCCATGCATCCGCGCGCCCTTGGCCAGCGACTGGGTGATGTCGGACGGGCTGGCCTGCCCGTCGGTCGGCAGCCAGCTTGCGCCGACCAGATCGGACACATCCATCAGCGGCCACATCGCGCTTGACCTCTTCGGGCGAGAGCAGGTGCATCTCCATGCCGAAGCTGCGCGCGGTGGTGGCCAGGCGGCGGTATTCGGTCCAGCGGTCCTCGTTGGTGGCAAGCCGCAGGCAGCCGGTCATCTTCCAGCCGGTTTCCAGCCCGGTTTCGGCGTCGAGCCGCTTGTAGAGATCGACCGAGTATTTCAGCACCTGGGTGATCGAGGCCGAGGAGCGCAACTGCCCGACCAGCCCGGCCGCATGCCAGGTCGAGCCGGAGGTCAGCTTGCCCTGTTCCAGCAGCACCACATCGGCCTTGTGGTCGCGCGCCAGGTGATAGGCGGTCGAGCAGCCGATGATGCCGCCGCCGATGACGACGATCTGGGCCTGGCTGGGCAGGGTCATGATGCGGTCTTCCCGTGTTTCGGTGATAGTGGTCAAGCGCGGCGTCGAGGCCGGTCGAGGTTTTCGGCGGCATAGGCGGCGTAGTCGACACCGGGCGCGTCGAGATGCAGTTCCGACACCATGCGCCCACATCGCCTCGCGCAGCAGCGAGGCGCATTGCATGGCGTCGAAGGCGCGCAGCATGGCCGCGTCGGGCGGCGTGCCGAAATAGGCGGCCAGCAGGCGCTGCGCCTGATCCTCGTCCATGCCGGCATTCGAGGCGGCGCCGGCGAGATCGAACATCGCGGTGCCGAAGCCGGCATATTCGAAGTCGATCAGCCAGAGGCGCTTGCCGTCATCGAGGAAGTTGGCGGGCAGCAGATCGTTGTGGCCGAAGACGATCGGCAGCGGCACCTGCGCCGCTTCCAGTTCGCCGGCAAGCGTCGAGATAGCGCGGCAGATCGTCGGCGCAAGCGGCTGCCGCCCTGCGTCAAGCGTGCGGGCATAGTCGCGGATGACGTGGAAGACCCAGAAGCATGAAGCCGGCGCCGCTGACATGGTCGCGGCATCTCGCTGTGGAAACGCCGCAGCAGATCGCGCGATGCGCTCGGGATGCGGCGCGCACGTCCGCCGCGCCCCAGGTGCTGCGCCTCGATGAAGCGCGAGACCATGACGCCCGGCTCGGCATATTCCACCTTCGGGCGCAAAGCCGGCGGCATGGGCGGCGCGCGCGGTCATCACCTCGCGCTCGCGCGATCACGTGGTGGAACGGGATAGTCCTTGCCGAACCGCACGACATGGCGCGCCCGCGTCATCGGTGACCATCCAGCTCTCGTTGCGACAGGCCGCCGGTCAGCGGCTCGGCGGTCGATCGTCGCCCTGTCCAGCAGGGCAGGTTGCGGATCCGCGTCGAGGCTCATGCACGCTCCTGCCGCCAGTCCAAGCCGCGCGCCGGCGTTCGCGCGCGCCAGCCGGATCAGCCGGTCGGCGATGATGGCGATGAAGGCGACGGCAAGGCCGGCGACCAGGCCGCGCCCGGTATCGGCCTTGGTCAGCGCGATATAGACCTCCTGGCCGAGGTCGCGGGTGCCGACCAGCGCCGTGATGACCAGCATCGACAGCGCGAACATGATGGTCTGGTTGAGGCCGAGCATGATTTCCGGCAGCGCCAGCTGCAGCTTGATCCGGGTCAGGATCTGGCAGCGGCGTGCAGCCCATCGCGCGGCCCGCCTCGATCAGCGCGCGGATCGACGCCGCGCAGGCCAAGCGCGGTGTAGCGGATCGCCGGCGCGACGGCATAGGCGACGACGGCGATCATGGCGGTGAAGTCGCCGACCCGGAACAGCATCACGGCCGGCATCAGGTAGACGAAGGACGGCAGGGTCTGCAGCGTGTCGATGACCGCCTGCACCCAGCGCCAGAGCGTCGCGCGCTCCGCCGCGACGATGCCGATCGGGCATGCCGATCAGCATGGCGATGACGACCGAGATGCCGCACAGATAGACGGTGATCATCGCCTTTTCCCACTGGCCGGTGGCGGCGATCAGAAGGCCGAGCGTCGCCGACCAGAACACGCCAGCCGCGGGCCGCCCAGCCGCCAGCCGGCCAGCGCCAGCAAGGCCGACGACGCCGACCCACGGCAGGCCGAGCAGGAAGCGCTTGAACGGGATCAGCAGGTTGAGCAGCAACGCGTTCTTGATCGCTTCGAGCGTGTCGAAGAAGTTGACGTTGATCCACTCGACGACGTCGCGACCAGAACGCTGCCGGTCGAGAGCTGCCAGCCTTCCGGGATAGGTCTGGACGGCGGGCACGACCAGGCCGGCAACGCCGGCGATCAGCACCGACGGCGAGCGCTGCCAGCAGGTAGGGATGGCGCCGATGCCCAGTCGCCTTCGGCGCGCCGTCGCTGACGGGTCGTGCGCGCGAAGGCCTGGCTCAGCCGGTCGAGCGCGATGGCCAGCGCGACGATGGCCAAGCCCGGCCTCGAGCCCGGCGCCGAAATCGAGCCGGCGCAGCGCCGCCAGCACGTCGAAGCCGAGACCGCCGGCGCCGATCATCGAGGCGATGATGACCATGTTGAGCGACAGCATGATCACCTGGTTGACGCCGACCATCAGCGCGTCCTGCGCCGAGGGCACCAGCACCCGCCAGGTCATCTGCGCGCGGCGTGCAGCCGACCATGCGGCCGAGATCGCGCGATCTCGCGCCGGCACGCGGCGCAGCGCCAGCAGCGGTGATCGCGGGTCATCGGCGGCATGGCATAGATCAGGTGGCCACGACGGCCGCCGTCGGGCCGAAGCCGAACAGGAACAGGATCGGCACCAGATAGGCAAAGACCGGCATCGTCTGCATCAGGTCGAGGACCGGGTGCAGCGCCCGCTCGAACCAGCGGCCAGCGATAGGCCGCGATGCCGAGCAGCAGGCCGCCGACGACGCCGAGCGGCACGGCGACCAGGATCGAGGCCAGCGTCACCATCGCGCTGTCCCATTGGCCGAACACAGCGACGAACAGACAGGCAGGCCGCGACGATCAGCGCCAGCCGCGCCCGCCGGCATAATAGGCCGATCAGCGCGACGATGGCGATGACCGCGATCCACGAGATCGGCGGCAGCATCTGCAGCGCCGCGACCCCTGCCCCGACAGGAAGCCGGTCGACAGCAGGCTGAGCACGATCCGGTAGGGAAAGTCGATCACGGCCGCGATGAAGCGGGTCAGCTCGGTGAAGGTGAACAGGCCGAAAGTGCGCCTCGTTCAGCAGCCATTTCATGAACTGGCCGATCCAGCGCGCGGCGGGGATCGTCCAGTCCGTGGGATAGTCGAACGCCCACGGCGCAGCCGGTCTGCCGAACTGCCAGACCAGCGCGAAGCAAGATCGCAGCGCCACGCGCCCAGACGACATGCCAGCCTGTCGGGCGCAGGCGTGCGCGGTGCGTGAGCGGACTGGGTCGGCGCTGCTCATCGCCTCAGCCCCCCAGCATCAGCGTGACGACATCGCGCGCGGTGCAGGACCGACCAGCGTCTTGCCGTCCGCGATCGACGACGCGCAGACGTTCGTGCTCGTCGAGAAACAGGGGCGCGGCCTCGGCCACGGTCGCGCTGGCCGGCGACCTGTCGGCCGTCGGCGGCGGTCTTGTCGGCCGGCTTCATGATCGAGGCCACCCGCACCACCTTGGCCTTCGGCACGGCCGGGTGAATTCGCGCACGTAATCGGTCGCCGGGTTCAGCACGATCTCTTCCGGCGTGCCGACCTGCACGATCTCGCCGTCCTTCATGATGGCGATGCGGTCGGCCAGCCGGATCGCCTCGTCGAAATCATGGGTGATGAAGACGATGGTCTTTTTCAGCACCGATTGCAGGCGGATGAATTCGTCCTGCATTTCGCGCCGGATCAGCGGATCGAGCGCCGAGAACGGTTCGTCGAGGAACCACAGTTCCGGCTCGACCGCCAGCGAGCGGGCGATGCCGACGCGCTGCTGCTGGCCGCCGGAGAGCTGGCGCGGATAGGCGTCCTCGCGGCCCGCCAGGCCGACCAGCTCGATCATCTCGCGCGCCCGCGCCTCGCGCTCGGCGCGCGCCATGCCCTGCACTTCCAGCGGAAAGGCGACATTGTCGAGCACGGTCAGATGCGGCAGCAGCGCGAAATGCTGGAACACCATGCCCATCTTGTGGCGGCGGATCTCGATCATCTCGTGCGTCGCTGGCGGCAAGCAGGTTCTCGCCGTTGAACAGGATTTCGCCCGCCGTCGGTTCGACCAGCCGCGACAGGCAGCGCACCAGCGTCGACTTGCCCGACCCCGACAGGCCCATGATGACGAAGATCTCGCCCTCGCGGACCTCAGGTCGACATCGCGCACCGCGCTGACCAGCCCGGCCGCGGCAATCTCGGCGAGCTCCGGCGTGCCGCCCGTCGCCTGCAAGCAATTCGCGGCCGCCTGCGCCGAACAGCTTCCAGACATTGCGGCAGACGAGCTTGGCTGTCGGTCGGCTCGAGCGCATCAGATCTGGAGCTCAGCATTGGCAGGGACGAACGCGGACGACGGCCGGCCGCCGGGCAACGCGGGCGGTCCGGCAAGCAACTGAGATCGGCTTACTTCCGATCCAGCCCTGCCAGCGGGCTTCGTTGGCCGCCATCCAGTCGGCCGACGACGTCCTCGACCGTCTTGCCGTCGAGATCGACCTCGGTGATCATCGCGCCCATCTCGTCATTGTCGATGGTGAAGGCCTTGATCGCCTTGTAGGCGCCGGGCCACTTGTCCTTCACGCCGGCCCAGCCGACCTTCCAGATCTCGCCGAACGGCTTGCCGCAGTCATAGGCCATGTCGGGGTTGATGCCCCAGGCCGGATCGTTGTAGCACTCGGCCGTGTATTCGGGGAATTCGACCCATTCGCCCTCGTATTTGGCCGGCGCCCAGTGCGGCGCATAGATCCACAGCATGATCGGCGCCTTGCGCTGATAGGCGCTTTCGAGTTCGGCGAACAGCGCCGCATCGGTGCCGGCATGGATCACTTCGAAGGGCAGATCCAGCGCCTCGACGCGTTCGTCGTCGAAGCCGCCCCAGGTGACCGGTCCGCCGAGATAGCGGCCCTTCGGCGCGGTTTCGGCGGTCGAGAAGGCTTCGGCGCAGGCCGCGTCCTTCAGCGCTTCCCAGTTCGGCAGGCCGGGGCATTTTTCCTTCATGTAGGTCGGGATACCACCACTCCTCCTTGGCCTTCATGCCGGTCGCGCCGAGATTCTCGACCTTGCCGGTGGCGGTCGCCGCGTCCATCGCGTCGCGGCCGGTGGTTTCCCACATTTCCATCGCGACATGCAGATCGCCGGTTTCGAGGCCGGCGAACTGGGCAAGATAGTCGGCCTGCACATATTCGACGTTGTAGCCGGCCTTCTTGCAGCACCTCGCCCATGATCTGGGTGGTGATCAGCTGGCCGGTCCAGTCGTGCAGGGTCAGCTTGATCGGGTCGTCGGATTCCTGCGCCGATACGGCGGACGCCGCGATCGAAAGCGCCAGGACCGACGCCGAGGCATAGCCCGCAACCCTGACCAGAGCGGTGTGTGTCATGTTCATTTCCATCTCCCTGCGCGCCCATTCTATTGATCGGCCGCAGGCAGCGCCCACCCCAAACGCGCGAAAGACAGTGCCAACGCGTCGCGGCCCCTGGGTCGAGTTACGCGCGGCTGGTGCGATTCTGTCAACTGAAAATGTGGGGTTTTGTGTTGCTTTCGCCCGTTTGATCGGCTCAATTGACAGAAACACAGGCAATTGCCCATTAATAACCCACGGATCAGGGCCATGCTTTCGAAACGCCATGCGAAGATCATCGAGCTGCTTGAAACTCAGGGAACCGTGTCGGTTTCCGACATGGCGCGGCACTTCGACGTGTCGCTGGAAACCGTCCGCCGCGATGTGAAGTCGCTGACCGAAAGCGGCACGGTGGTGCGCATCCACGGCGCGGTCGGGCTTGCCGGACAGATCGGCGAGGCGCCGTTCCAGCGCCGGATGCGCGAGAACGCCGCGGCCAAGCAGGCCATCGCCAGGCGCTGGCCGCGACGATCGCGGACGGCGATTCGGTGATGCTCGACACCGGCACCACCACCAGTTTCGTCGCCCGCGAACTGACCGGCCACCGGCGACTGACGGTGGTCACCAATTCCTCGGACATCGCGCGGACGCTGGCGACGGTGAACGGCAACCGCGTCTACATGGCCGGCGGCGAGTTGCGCAGCGATTCCGGCGCGGCCTTCGGCCAGTCGGCGGTGGATTTTATTCGCCGCTTCACGGTCAATCACGCGATCATCTCGGCCGGCGCTGTCAGCCCCGAGGGGATCATGGATTTCGACCTGGAAGAGGCGGAGCTGGCCCGGATCATGCTGGGCCGCGCCGAGCGCACCGCCGTGGCCACGGATCACACCAAGTTCGGTCGTCGCGGGCTGGTGACGGTGGCGGGCTTCGACGAGATCGACGAGCTGTTCACCGACCGGCCTCCGCCCTCTGCGATCGCCGAACGGCTGACGGCGTCGGGAACCAGGCTGGTCGTCGCGCCGGCAAAGGCGGACGGTTGCCGGAAGGCGGGTTGACGCCTTATGCCTGTTTGCGGATTTCCACCGAATGCGGATAGGGGATCGAGATGCCTTCGGCGTCGAAGGCTTCCTTGATCGCCTTGGTCAGTGCGAATTTCAGTTCCCAGTAATCCGCGGCAGCGCACCAGAGCCGGGCTGTAAGATCGACCGAGAAGTCTCCCAGATTGGTGACGCGCACCCAGGGCTCGGGGTCCCTATGCACGCGGTCGTCGGCTGCGGCAACACGGCGGATGATCGCCATCGCGGCGTCGGCATTGTCATCATAGTCGATGCCGAAGACCAGATCGAGGCGGCGGGTGTCATGCACGGAATAGTTGGTGATGATCGCGCCCCAGGCCTGGCCGTTCGGGACAATGATCTGGACGTTGTCGGGAGTGGTGAGCTCGGTGAAGAACAGGTTGAGGTCCTTGACGGTGCCCGAGGTGCCGCCGATATCGACGAACTCGCCCAGCTTGTAGGGCCGGAACGCCACCAGCATAACCCCGGCCGCGACATTGCTGAGGGTCCCCTGCAGGGCCAATCCGACCGCAAGGGTGGCGGCACCGAGCACGGCGACAAGGCTGGTCGCCTCAATGCCGAAAATGTTCAGCACCGCGATGAGCACCACGATCAGGATCGCCCAGCGCAGCAGCCCCGCGACGAAATTGCCAATGGTCTGGTCCAGATGCTTGGCCGTCATGACCTTGCGCCGGGCGTAGCGGCTGACCATCCCGGCCGCGATCCAGCCGAGGATCAGGACGACAAGTGCCTTTGCCGCGTTCAGGACCAGCGGCCAGTAAGCCCCGAGGTCTTGGATCACCTGTTGCATGCTCATTCCTTCTGTTGCGACCATCCAACAGGCTTAGCGCGGTGACGTTGTGACGTCAACCACGGGGCATTTGGGCCCGCGGTCAGGCTTCGGGGAAGAAACAGGCGGCGGGTTGCGGGTGGTCATCCAGCAACGGCCGCTCCTGGCGGCACTTGTCCTGGGCCTTCCAGCAGCGCGGCGCAAAGGCGCAGCCCGGCGGCACGTTGCTGGGCGAGGGCAGTTCGCCTTCCAGCTTGATCCGCTCCTTGCGGGCACGCGGGATCGGCCATCGGCGTCGCCGACAGCAGCGCCTTGGTATAGGGGTGGCGCGGATGCGGCGAAGATGTCGGCCTTGGTGCCCATTTCGACCGGGCGGCCCAGATACATCACGATGATGTCGTCGGCCATGTGCTTGACCACCGACAGGTCGTGGCTGATGAACAGATAGGCCAGCCCCAGCTTTTCCTGCAAGTCGACCAGCAGGTTCAGGATCTGGCTTTGGATCGACAGATCGAGCGCCGAAACAGGTTCGTCCAGCACCAGCACCTTGGGTTCCAGCATCAGCGCGCGGGCCACCGCGATGCGCTGGCGCTGACCGCCCGAGAACATGTGCGGATAGCGGTCGTAATGTTCTTCGCGCAGGCCGACGAGCTTGCAGCATTTCGCGCGCTTTGCGGGTGCGCTCGGCCGCGTCGATGTCGGCACGGTTGATCTTGAGCGGTTCTTCAAGGATCGCGCCGACCCGCTGGCGCGGGTTCAGTGAGCCGTAGGGATCCTGGAACACGATCTGCACATCGGTGCGCAGCTTGGCCCATTTGTCCGGCGTGGCGAGTTCTCCGGCCAGATTCGAATTCCCCGGAGGTCGGCGGCTCGATCATGGTGATCAGCCGCGCCAGCGTGGACTTTCCGCAGCCGCTTTCGCCGACCACGGCCAGCGTCTTGCCGGGCAGCAGGGAAAAGCTGGCATCCGACAAGGCGCGGATCACATGCGGTTTGGTGAACGGACCGCTGCGGACCTCGTAATGGCGGCTGAGGTCGCGGGCGACGACGACGGGCTGTGTCATGCGGTCACCTCCTGGTCCGTGTTCAGCGGGTAGAAGCAGCGCGCATAGCCCAGATCCTGGGGCTGCGGCTGCGGCGGCTGGCTGCGGCATTTGTCGTCGGCGTACTTGCAGCGCGGCGAGAACAGGCAGCCAGCGGGGCGGTCGAACTGGCCCGGCACGACGCCGGGAATGGTGGGCAGGTGCCGCGTGGTCGCGCGTTCCGGCAAGGCGGCCAGCAGGGCGGCGGTATAGGGGTGATGCGGTGTCTCGAAAAGCGCGTCGACCGGCTGTTCCTCGACCTTCTGGCCGGCATATTGCACGCTGACGCGTTCGGCGGTTTCGGCGACCACGCCCATGTCATGCGTGATCAGGATCAGCGCCATGCCGGTGTCTTTCTGAAGGCCCGTCAGCAGGTCGAGAATCTGCGCCTGAATGGTCACGTCAAGCGCCGTCGTCGGTTCGTCCGCGATCAGCAGTTTCGGGCTGCAGGCAATCGCCATCGCGATCATCACGCGTTGGTTCATGCCGCCCGACATCTGGTGCGGGAAAGTGCCGAGGCGCTGTTCGGGCGCGGGAATGCCGACCATTTCGAACAGTTCGATCGCGCGTTTGTGCCGCGCCGCGCGGTCAAGGCCAAGGTGTAGGCGCAACGCTTCCTTGATCTGGAAGCCGACCGTGAAGCAGGGGTTAAGCGAGGACATCGGTTCCTGGAAGATCATCGACATGTCCTTGCCGATGATGCGGCGCCGTTCGCGGGCGCCGACCTTGCGCAGATCCTGGCCGCCGAAGGACATGAGGTCGGCGGTGATCGTGGCATTCCACGGCAGCAGACCCATCAGGGCGAGCATCGACACCGACTTGCCAGATCCGCTTTCGCCGACAATCGCCAGAATCTCTCGGGCATCGACCGAGACATCGACGCCGTCTACGGCGCGGAACTGGCCGGAGGAGGTCGCGAAATCGACGGAGAGGTTGCGGATTTCCAAGAAGCGGCATGGGTCAACTCCGCCGCAGTTTCGGGTCGAAGGCGTCGCGCAGGCCGTCGCCCATCAGGTTGATCGCCAAGCACCGTGATCAGGATCGCAAGGCCGGGAAAGGTCACGACCCACCAGGCGCGCAGGATGAATTCGCGCGCCTCGGCCAGCATGGTGCCCCATTCCGGCGTGGGGGGCTGCGCGCCCATGCCGAGAAAGCCGAGGGCGGCGGCGTCAAGAATGGCTGTGGAAAACGACAACGCCGCCTGCACGATGATCGGCGACAGGCAGTTCGGCAGCACGGTGATGAACATCAGCCGCGGCAGCTTCGCGCCGGTAACCTTTGCCGCGGTCACGTAGTCCTTGGATCTTTCCGACATCACCGAGGCACGGGTCAGGCGGACGTAGTGGGGTTGCAGCACGATGGCGATGGCGATCATCGCATTGGTCAGCGACGGTCCAAGGATGGCAACCAGCACCAGCGCCAGCAAGAGCGATGGGAAAGCCAGGATGATATCCATCAACCGCATGATGATCGTATCGAGCCATTTCGGTGCGAAACCGGCAATCAGTCCCGATCAGGATGCCGCCAGAGGCGGCGATGACAACGACGACGATGCCGACATAGAACGAATAGCGCGCGCCGTGCAGCAGACGCGACAGCATGTCCCGACCCACGGCATCGGTGCCAAGCGGGAAGGCCCAGCTGCCGCCCTCTTGCCAGAACGGTGGCTGCAACAGGTGTTCGCGGTATTGCTGCGTCGGATCATAGGGGGCGATGAGATCCGCCAGAGATCGCGATAAGTACAAAGGCCACGAACACCCACAGCCCGAAGACCGCGCCACGGTTCTCGCGGAAATAGTGCCAGAATTCGCGACAGGCGACCCGGGCGTTCGGCGGTCTGGGGTGTGGGTTCGGCGGCGGCTGTCATCAGCGTTTCCGTATCTTCGGGTTGATGAGACCGTAAAGCACATCAACGGTCAGGTTGACGATCATCACCATGACGGCGATCAGCATCAGCCCGCCCTGCACCACCGGGTAGTCGCGGCGAAAGATGCTGTCGACCATCCATTTGCCGATACCGGGCCAGCTGAAGATCGTCTCGGTCAGGATCGCGCCGGCCAGAAGCGTGCCGACCGACAGGCCGATCACGGTGATGACCGGGATCAGCGCGTTGCGCAGCGCGTGGACGCCGTTGACGCGGTAGGGCGACAGACCCTTGGCGCGGGCAGTGCGGATGTAGTCCTCGCTGAGCACTTCAAGCATCGCCGACCGAGTCTGGCGCGCGATTACGGCCAGCGGGATGGTACCCAGCACGATCGTCGGCAGGATCAGGTGGTGCACCGCCGACCAGAAGGCGCCCTTTTGCCCCGACATGAGGCTATCGATCAGCATGAAGCCGGTTGAATTGTCGAAGTAGTAAAGCAGGCTGATCCGCCCCGAGACCGGCGTCCAGCCCAGCATTCCTGACACCACGATGATCAGCAGCAGAGCCCACCAGAAGATCGGCATCGAGTAGCCGACAAGAGCGGTGGACATCAGCGCGCGGTCAAAGAACTTGCCGCGGTTGACGGCGGCGATCACTCCGGCGGGAAGGCCAAGCCCCACGGCAAAGATCATCGCGCAGACCGACAGTTCCAGCGTGGCGGGGAAGAGCGCGAAGAACTCGTCCCAGACCGGTTTCTTGGTGACGAAGGACTGGCCGAGATCGCCGTGCAGCACGCCCCAGAGGTAGTCGAGATACTGCATAACGATCGGCTGATCGAAGCCGAATTGTTCGCGCAGTTCCTGATATCGTTCTGCCGAGATGCCGCGTTCGCCAGCCATCACGACGATCGGATCGCCCGGCAACAGCCGGATGAAGGAAAACGAAATGATCGTCACACCGAAGAACGTCGGCAGGAACGTCAACAACCGAGAGAGGAGATAGCGGAGCATTACCCGACCACCGTCAGGGATTTCGGGAAGCTGGTCAATGACCGGCAGCCATCTTCCGTAACCAGCACGTCATCCTCGATCCGCACCCCGAAGGCGCCGATCTTGTATAGTCCGGGTTCGTTGGTATAGACCGCGCCCGCTTCCAGCACCTCGTGGTTGCCGCGCATGATGTAGGGCGCCTCGTGCACGTCGCGGCCCAAGCCGTGGCCGGTCTTGGTGCGGATGCGGTCGGCGTAGGGCGAGGCTTCCAGCACGCCGGTGACCGCATCGTCGATTGCATGCGCGGTGACGCCGGCTTTGGTAACCTCAAGGCCGCGAAGGTTGGCGCGCAGAACCGTGTCATAGACCTCTTGCGCCTCGTCCGAGGCGTGGCCAACGAAAACGGTGCGAGTTATGTCTGCACAAAACCCGGCCTTGCGCGCGCCGAAATCAAGCAGCAGGGCATCGCCCTTTTGAATTTCGTAGTCCGGCGCGCGCATGGGCATGCGGACGGGCCGAATTGTCACCCGCCGCCACGATCGGGCCAAACGCATGTTCATCGGCGCCGTGGGCGAACAACGCCTGCGTGAGAAGCGTCTCGACCTGCGCCTCGGTCATGCTCGGCATGGACCTGATCGAGCGTATCGGCCAGCGCCGCCTCGGAGATACGGATCGCGGTTTCCAGCGCCGCGACCTCGGCCGGGGACTTGCGGATCCGCAGTCCGGAGATCTGGCGTTCGGCGTCGATCACGCGAAGTCCGGGATAGGCCGTGGTCAGCGCGTGATGCACGAAGACGCGCATCACCTGGCCCTCGACGGCCAATGAGGACAGCGGCAGATGCGTGGCAAGGGCTGTGAATGCATCGGCATAGCCGGTCTGGTCGCGCCAATCGAAGACCTCACCCTCGAAATTCAGCAGATCGAAGGACCGGAGTTCGAGATTGGGGACGATTGCCGCGGGCGGACCTGAAACCGGAATCAAGATCACAAGCGGGCGTTCATGACTGTGAAAGGACTGATTGAACAGACGGGTGAAATTCGATCCGGGTACCAAAGCAACCGCATCGACACCAAGGTCGCGCGCGATACCGCGGAATTCGCTGTAACGATCAGGCATTTGGGAATCCGGCAGAAAGGTGAGCGGGGCCAGATGGCCCCGCTCGATTTGCGTTACTCGGCAAGTCCGACGCTGTTAAAGATGTGGCCGCCCAAAGGGTGCACCACATAGCCCTCAACTTCGGGACGCAAGGTCATGTAGACGACCGAATGGGCAATGGTCGCCCAAGGCGCCTGCTCTTTGAAGATGACCTGCGCTTCTTCGTAAAGCGGCTGGCGCTCCGCCTGTGTCGGCAACACTTTGGCCTTCTGAATCAGATCCTCGAAAGGCTGATAACACCAGTTGGCACGGTTCGAATTTTCCAGACCATCGCAGCCCAACAGTACGGCCAAGAAGTTGTCCGGATCACCGTTGTCGCCTGTCCAGCCCAGCAGGACGGCCCCGTCGCGGTCAAGTGCACGCGAGCGCGACAGATACTCTCCCCACTCATAGGACACGATTTCAACCGTCACACCGATCTTGGCAAAATCTTCCTGCATCAGTTCGGCCATGCGGCGGGCGTTCGGGTTGTAGGGACGCTGCACCGGCATTGCCCAGATCTTCATGGACAGGTCGGTCACACCTTCGGCTTCCAGCATCGCCTTGGCAGCTTCGGGGTCATACGGATCATCTTCGATCGCGTCGTTGTAGGACCACATGGTTGGCGGGATCGGGTTCTTGGCGATCTGGCCGGAACCCTGGAAGACCACGTCGATGATCGCCTGCTTGTCGATGGCCATGTTGAGCGCCTTGCGGACCTTGGCATTGTCGTAAGGCGCCACCAGCGTATTGTAGGCCAGATAGCCAACGTTCAGGCCTTCCTGCTCCATCACCACGACGTTCGGATCGTCCTTCATTGCCTGGACATCAGCCGGGTTCGGATAGGGCATGATGTGGCACTCACCCGCCTGCACCTTCTGGTAACGAACCGAGGCGTCAGGAGTGATCGCGAAGATCAAAGCCTCGACCTTGGCCTTGTCGCCCCAGTAGTCGTCGTTGCGCACATAGCGGATCACTGCGTCTTTCTGGTAGGCTTGAAACTTGAAGGGCCCAGTGCCAATGGGTGCCTGATTCACCATTTCCGGTGTACCTGCTTCCATCATCGCATCGGAATATTCCTTCGAAACGATCGAGGCGAAATCCATCGCCATGTTGGCGATGATCGGGGCCTCGGGGCGAGTCAGATGGAAGACGACCGTCAGCGGATCGGGGGCCTCGATACTTTCGACCAGGTCGGGCATCGACATGCTGCCATAGTATTCCCAGGTGCCACCCGAGACGGTGAAATAGGGGTTAGACTCGTTAGCCCTGGCGATCAAAGCTGAAGATCACGTCTTCGGCGTTGAGGTCACGGCTAGGTGTGAACATGTCGTTGGAGTGGAACTTGACGCCTTCACGCAGTTTGAACGTCACTGTCTTGCCATCGTCACTGACTTCCCAGCTTTCGGCAAGGCCCGGGATCACTTCGGTCGTGCCGACCTTGAATTCGACAAGGCGGTTGTAGATTGGATGCGACGAGGCATCAAATGTGGTGCCGGCGGTATAAAGCGCAGGGTCAAAGCCCTCGGGCGAGCCTTCGGAACAATAGACCAGTGTTTGAGCCTGAGCCCCGCTCACGCCGAGCGCAGCAAGCAACAGACCGGCAGCAAGATTTCGTCTTAGCGACATTTTTCTTATCCTCCCAGAGTTTGAAAATTCGCGTGGTTTCAGATCGTTGTGACAGCACAGCGCCGTCCATACGACAGAGTGGGCATTCCGCTGGCCCTGAGTCAAGGGGCAGGAATGCCGGTATCGACTCACGTCGCGTAAGAATTGAAAAATTACTTCCGCAACCTGCAGGCGGCCACGACTACCGATTGAAATGCCCTGACTTTCTAAGGCTCTAGGGCGAACTCACGCGTTCTTTGACCTGGGCACGCAGATCCAAGAGGCGATCCTGATCAAGCGGGCAGAACTCTGGGATTCTGATCAGTTCTTCAAGCCTGAGATCGACGGACGTTCCAACGCGGGCATAGTCGACGTCCTTAAACACGATCCCATGTTCATCGCGCAGCCAAGTCAGGTCGAGGCTTCGGGCCACGACTGCATCGGCGACTTCCGGAAACAACCGGGGGCGGGCAAACCCTGCAAGCGCCTGATCGCACTCTCGCACGGTCCGAACGACCCGGTTTCTGAACTGTCGTTTGCGCTGCGCCGAAACATCGAGGTTCGGGATATCGAATTCCTGAATCAGCGCCATCGCCTCGGCTGAAATGCTATCGTTCGATCTTGCGATGACGTCGCGGTCCAGCGACTCCTTGAGATCGGGCAGGAAATGCGCGCAGAAATCGTCAACCACATCACCGTTGACCATCTCGGCCCGGTCGAAGACTTGTAGGGAAATCCGCTGAAACCCGCCGCCCATATATGCCGATATCGGCTTGCGATAGAAGTGGGGGCTAACAACCGGCAGCGTCTGGGTCATGCGAGTTCGCTGATTGAGTCTCGAAAGAAACAGCGGCGCCGGGCTTCGCAGATAACCAACGACTTCGGCGGTCGAGCACAGCTCTCCCAGTTTGCTGCGCATGCCTGTGGCCTTGCTGGCGTCGGGCGCCCCCCAATACGCCTCTCCGCTGAGTACGATCGCCGAAGGGTGCCGTTTTTTGCAATCGCGGACGATCCGCTTCCACACCTTCTCTGACTTCGCAACCAGCTCTGGCCCGGTCGCGTTCAAACGGCGTCTGAGGGCGGGGTTTTCGCTTCCCAGAAGAAAAGGCGCGGCAGAGGCGTGTTTGTGATCAACACCGGAATCGGGATAGTGAATGCCGTATTTGTTCAGCAGCTTCACATTGCCCCGGAGTGCGAACTGAAGCGACGTTGTCCCGGTTTTCGGATGTCCGATGTGCAGCACCAGATGTGTCACAAGCGTCTCGCCTCCCTTGATTGGCGGCACTTATACCCGACCCCAGCGAGGGTCAAGCTTGCCCCCTCTGACGGCATCAGTGTCCTTTCTGACATTACCGACAATGCCGCCTTTTTCCCCCGCCCCGATTGTTCTATGGTCCACCCGCTATGACAACCTTGGATGAGATGTGATTTGACGCAAAGCGGACCCGGCAACGGCAGGCGGGCCATCATTCATGTTGGCACTGAAAAGACCGGAACCACATCCCTGCAACAGTTATTGGCCGACAACCGGGATTGGTTGCGCGCGCAAGGCGTTCTGTTTCCGATTAGCGCGGGCAAGGTCAATCACACAAGATTGGTCGCCGCGGCCGAGGACGACGGCGTTATCGACAATATCAAGGCCCATATCATGGCCGCTCGCCGCGAGACCGAGGCGCGACTGCGCAAGACCTTCCGCGCCGACCTGAAGCAAGAGCTGGCCGGAGGCGCACCGTGGCACACGATGGTGCTGAGTTCCGAGCTGATCCATAGCCGATTGCACACCCGATCAGAGATTGAACGGCTGATGTCTTTCGTTGCTGACGCGGTTGACAGCGTAACGATCATGGTTGTCTTGCGGCGCCAAGACCAACTTGCGGTCAGTCGTTTCAGCACTGCAGTGCGCACAGGTCATACCGGATTCGACGATGTGTTTGGTGACATCGCGGAGCACGCCTATCGCCGATTGCCACCCAGTCGCGATATCTCGGATATGACGCATTATTATGACTACACGCGCCTCATCGACCGGTTTTCCCCCTACGTGCAGGATACCAATTTCGTCGCTCGGCTTTACGAAGCGGATGGCATCAGAATGGATCCTGTGCAACTTCTGGCGGAAGTACTTGATCTTGATCCGGCCCAGTTGTCAGACAACGCTCCATCGCTGAACGCCGCGATGAGCGCCGAGGCGCAATATGTCATCAGCCAGCTCAACCAGCGCATTCCCCCCTATCTGCCTTCGGGAAAGCGAAATGAGGATGTCAGAGCGCTCAAGCAACGGATTGAGGCCGAACTTTCGGGTCAACCAAGAAACGTGTCGCGCGACGCGGCAAAGGCGTTTCTGGCCCGGTTCGACAAATCCAACGAAGCGGTGCGGGCGAGGTTCTTCCCTGATCGGGCGACACTGTTCGACAGTGACTTTTCCATGTATCCGCAATCCGTGGATTACAGTGACTATCCTGCCAGATTTGGGCCGGTCGTTAGCGAGTATGTGGCATCACTCGTGCGAATGTCTCAGCCCTCATCTGCCCTGAAACGCACGATGGTCAAGGTTCGCCGACTTTGGGCCAACTGAAACAGCCGGCTTTTTTTTTAAGAACCTGAAGGACCACCGAAACGATGTTCAGGACGATTTCCCGACAAGTCCGCAATGCAAGCGCGCGGCCAATGCGATGGCTTAGAACAACCCGCGGTCGCCTAGAGGGTGGTCGACCAGATACAGACGATGCGCAGCGCGGCAAGTTTGTTGTGGCACGGATTATGGGCAACGATCTTTACCCACGTCATGGCGAGGGTCAGATGCTGGCCAACCTGCGTTTCATTCTCGAGAACGAGCCGGAGTTTCCCGATTGCACCAAGCTTTTTGTGCTGAATCGACTGTTCGACCCCGAACGTGAGGCTGCGGCGACAAAGCTCATCGCAGATCACGGTGCCGAAGCCCTTGTCATCCCGTTCGAGCCGACTGCCTATGCAGACACTGGCTGGAACACAGGGCCCTTCGTAAGCGAACATTTTTTCACCTCCAAGACTTTTGGAGCCCAGCCAAAACTGATGCAGGACCGCATGCGGATCTGGGCCTGTGCACCGAAAATCCGCTATGCGATGAACATCAACGGCGCCCGAAACGCCGCGATAGAGGTCGGACGCACCCACGCTGAATGGACGGCTGTTCTGGACGGAAATTGCATCTTCACGGCGGCGGCGTTCCTTCGGTTTCGCGCCGATTGCATGGCCGATCCCTTTGCACCTTATGTCGTCATTCCGATGCAGCGGCTTGAGCACAACGAGGATTTCGGCGGGAAAGAACCCGATCCGCACAGCCGCGAAGAGCCGCAAATCGCGTTTCATTACACGGCACAGCAGGCCTTTGACGAACGCTTCCCTTACGGTTTGCGCGACAAGACGGCGCTGTTGAAATCACTTGGCATACCCGGTCCCTGGCAGGATTGGGCCCAGCCGCCCTGGTTGCCAAAAGAAGAAGTGAACACTGCTGAAAAACACTTCTACAAGTTCAGCCAAGGCGCCGTGTTCAGGCTCTCCTCGGGCGGCTCCGGTTTCGAGCAGACTGGCGCGCATCGCAGGCGGTACGGTGCCCGCAATCTGTCGATTTTTTCGACGGTAAGTGCGTTGAACGCGCTCCATGGCTCGCGCGACCCATGGAAAGAAAAACCGATCTTGGGGGAAGCGGGCTCGGCCTCAGCAGATGGCACTGACGACAGCGCGCTCCTGACGAAAGATCAAAAACGCGCAAGAAAGCGCATGACAAGCATCTACGATAATTTTCCCGATATCGGCGCCCTTGAGGGGCGAACACTCTTCATTGGCCTGGGCGCCATGAAAGCCGGCACGTCATGGGTGTCAGATTACCTGCGCGCGCATCCCGATGTCTTTCATTCGCCAATCAAGGAGATGAACTTTTTCAATACGCTCGACGACAACCCTCTGTCGGCCTTCGGTGACAGCTTTCGGCATCGTCGGATGCGCCAGATCTTGTTGGAAAAGAACTGGGAGTATCCGCCCTCGCGTGAGAACTACGAAACGCTCAAGACGCTGGCCGAACTGGGCGCACTGGAAACTGAAAGCGACTACCTTGGATATTTCGCGCGGCGGATCGGCAAGCAGACCCATTTTGGAGAGATCTGCCCGCAATACGCGCTGATCGAACCGCAAACCTATCGTCGCATCGCGGATATGGGATTTGACACCAGGCTCATGTTCTTCATGCGCGATCCGACCGACCGGCTCGCCTCGAACATCCAGCACAACCTTCGACGGACCACTTTCGATATCGACGAGGTGATCGAGACGATAAAGCCTGATGACAACTGGTTCCGGCGTTCGGACTACAAGGTGACGCTAGAGAACCTTCGCAAGGCCGACACCGGCATGCCGATTCAGACATTTGTCTATGAGGATCTGTTCACAGAAAAAACCGTCCGTAGGCTTTGCGAGTATCTTGGGATCTCCTATCGAGCGCCGGATTTCGACAAGCAGGTCAATGTCGCTCGCGGCCCGAAAATCACACGCGACCAAAAGGACCACATCCGCGAGAAGCTGGAGCCATTGTACGCAGAGCTGTCCGACTATTTTGGCGAGGACAGGCCGCCGCAATGGCGCTGGACATCGTGAGGCGCACAGCATTGGTGCGGTCAGAAGTCTTGGCAGGCCGGTTCTCGACGGCGCACTGTCTTTGTCAGATAATGGCCCCCCGAACCTTCGCGGACACCCATTCCCCGATCACAACGGCCACGAGGATCACGATCAGGATCAGCGAAACCTGCGGCCATGCCAGTGTGTTCAGTGATGCTGAGAGTTGCAGACCAATGCCGCCCGCCCCGACCAAGCCAAGCACCGTGGATTCGCGAATGTTGATGTCCCACCGAAAGACAGAGATACCGGCGAAGGCAGGCAGAACCTGCGGGACGATACCGTAGGCCATCACTTGCCAGCGACTCGCTCCGGTGGCCGAGATCGCCTCGACTTGGCTTGCGTCGATTTCCTCGATCGCTTCATACAGCAACTTCGCGCAGAACCCGATCGAACGGATGGCAATGGCAATCACACCGGCAAAGACGCCAGGGCCAATGATCGCGATCAACAGAAGTGCCCAGATCAGTGAATTGATCGAGCGCGTAGCGACGATGATCAGCAGTGCGACCGGTCTCAGCAACAGGCGAGAGGGTGTTGTGTTTCGCGCGGCCATGAACGCTACCGGGACCGCCATTATCAGCGCGCCGATGGTGCCGAGGGTGGCGATATTGATCGTGTCCCAGATCGGCCACCACAACTTGTCAATATAGGACCAGCGGGGCGGAGTGGCGCGCAAAAAGATATCCTCGGCGATCCGCGGCGCATCCCAGACGAAGAACCAAGTCGTTGTTTCGGAGATCCTGTTCCAGCACCAGACAAAGATCGCAACACCCAGCAGCCAACCGACCCAGCGGATCATTTGCGCGCGGGATTCGCGCCGTTTCCAGCCAGGTCGGCCATCAGCGAGGGTTGTCATCGGCATTACTGGACCCTCGCTCGAATGACACCGGACAGGTATTCCAGCGCCATGACCGTGCCGATGATCAGCACCAGGATCGCCGCAGCGGTATCGAACTCGTAGCGGTCGAAGGCGGTGTTCAGCGTCGCACCGATACCGCCCGCCCCGACAAGCCCCAAAATGGCGCTTTCGCGGAAGTTGATGTCTAGCCGGTACATCGACAGGCCGATCAGGCGCGGCATGACCTGCGGCTGGACCCCGTAATTGATCCACTGCATCCAGCGAGAGCCGGTGGCGCGGATCGCCTCCGCCTGCGATTTGTCCATCAACTCGATATCTTCGGCCAGCAGTTTGGACAGAAAGCCAATGGTAGCAAACGACAGTGTCAGGAAGCCGGCGAGTGGCCCGAAACCAAAGATCGCGACCAGCAGGATCGCAACGATGATCTCTTGCAGGGCCCGGCTGAGTGCCACGATCCCACGGCAGATCAGATAGACCGGAAGCGGTGCGATGTTCCGGGCAGCCCCAAGGCCGATCGGGATCGAGATCGCGATGCCCACAACGGTGGACGCGACCGTCATGATAACGCTTTCCAGCATCCCAGCCCAAATGTCGCTGGCCCGGCTGGTGAAATCCGGGCGCGCGAATGAGGCGATGAAAGCGGCGCCGCGATCCAGCCCTTCATAGACACGCGCCCAGTTGACCTCGATTGAAGCAATCGCGGCCACCAGATAGATCGCGCCGCCGATTATCAGAACCCAGCGCAGCCAGCGCCGCTGAATCAGCGGCGGTTTTTGCCATGGTTTGCCGACATAGTCGTCAAGCGTGCTCACACAGGCACCTCTTCGACTTCTTCCTCATCAACCGTCTTGATCGTTGCCTGCCAATCCTCTTCGCCGTAGATCGTGGTCAGCACTTCGGGCGTTAGAGCGTCTGGTGGTCCGTCAAATTCAACGGCGCCAAAGCGCAGTCCGATAACACGCTGAACAAACATTTGCGCCAACGCAACATCGTGAATGTTAATGATGGCGGCAAGGCCGCGTTCGGCGCACAGCTCGCAAATCAAGCGCATGATCTGGCGGCTGGTCTTGGGGTCGAGCGAGGCGGTCGGTTCATCAACCAACAACAGCGCGGGGTTCTGAATCAGAGCGCGGCAGATACCGACCCGCTGGCGCTGTCCGCCCGAAAGTTCGTCGGCGCGCTTGTCGGCCATTTCCAGCAAACCTACACGGTCAAGCAAGCGGTAGGCCTCGTCGATGTCAGACTGCGGGAACCGGCGCAGAAAGCTGCGCCAGAATCCCACATATCCCAGCCGCCCGGACAGCACGTTCTCCATCACGGTCAAGCGCTCGACCAGCGCGTATTCCTGAAAGATCATGCCCATCCGGCGGCGTTCGCGGCGTAGCGCGGCTGATCCAAGGCCGGTCAGTTCCACGTCCGCCAGCCAGACCTTGCCGCTGGTCGGTTCGACCAGCCGGTTGATGCAGCGGATCAGCGTGGATTTGCCTGCCCCGGACGGCCCGATCAAGGCCAGAACCTGACCTTGCGGTATCTCCATGGTCACGGCTTTCAGCGCCATGTCCCCCGTCCGATAGGTCTTCGTCAGCTTATCAAGCCGCAGCATGCCCCGCCCCCTGTCTTGTTCTTGAAGGGCGGCGCAGCCCGTGCCGCGCCGCCCTTGGTCTCTGGATCATTCGCAGGCGTAGGATACGCCGTTCGCCGCGTCGATCTTGCGGATCACCTCCCAGAATTCCTTGTAGTTCATCGGAAGGAACTGGCCCTCGCCCGATTTTTCGAACTCCGTTTGCAGAGTGGTGCCCTCCCATTCGAAGTTCAGGAACGCGTTCCTGATCTTGTCTTGCAGTTCCGGTGTCAGGTTGTAGGCGACGCCAAATCCGGTGGTCGGAAAGGTCTGCGACTTGTAGATCGAGATCACCTGATCCGCCTTCACGACATCACGCTCGATCATCCGTGCCAGAACCGAGTTGGCGATAGCGCCGGCGGGATAGTCCTTGTTGGCAACCCCAAGGATGGTGTTGTCATGCTTACCCGAAAACGCGGGTTCGAAATCCCGACCTGCTTCCATGCCGTAATCGGCTTTCAGGATCGCCGATGGCGCCTTGAAACCGGAATTGGAGGTCTCGGACGAAAATGCCAGCGACTTGCCCTTGATGTCCTCGACCTTTTCGATGCCAGAGCCCGGATATGTGATGATCTCCATCTCATAGCCGAAGTTGCCATCGAGACCTGCCATGATCGTGAACGGCCGGAAACCAGCGCAGTTCACCGCCAATGGATTCGATCCGGTGTTGAAGCCCGCAATGTGCAGACGACCGGACCGCATCGCCTCGATCTGGGCGGCGTTGTTTTGCACCGGGAAGAAGACGACGGTTTTCCCGGTCTCTTTTTCCAGATGAGTCAGAAAGTCCGACCAGGCCGTTTTGTAGACCGCGGGGTCTTCGACGGGGGTGTAGGCGAAGATCAGGGTGTCCGGATCGACCAGCATCGCCGGATCGGTGGGAACATCCGCAACCAGATCGCCGTCCACGTCGCAGAAGCGCTTGTCCAGATCGCCGCGCGGGCAGTCCTGCGCAGTGGCGGCCCCCGCCATCAGCATTCCCGCCATCAGAGCGGCAACAGACACCGCTTTACCAAATAGTTTCATGTTCTTCCTCCCAGTTGTCATCCGCCAACGGTATCCGCTTGTGCCAATCTGGCAAGCCCTTTCCTGTCTTTATTGCCGCAGCGTGGATAGCGTTTGCGCCATGACAGCCCAACTGTCTTGGCTTACGGATAGTGCAATGATCGGAACAAACCCTCGAAACCGGGACCAGCAAAATGACCGATGCCGACACTCAGAAACGCTATGCGGACGCGCGCAGGATTGCGGCCATTGCCGGAGCGGAAGCGCTACGATACTTCCGCTCGTTCGAGACGCTGACGATTGACCGCAAGGGTCATCAGGATCTGGTGTCCGAGGGCGACAGGAACGTGGAGTCGCTGGTGCGCCAAGAGATCGCCGCAGCGTATCCAGAGGACAGCATCGTCGGTGAGGAACATGCCGCAGTCACCGGAAGCAGCGGCTTTACCTGGGTGATCGATCCGATCGACGGCACCGCCAATTTCGTGCGCGGCATCCCTGCATGGACGGTGGTGATCGCACTCACCAAAGGCCCCGACATCGTGGCGGGCGTGATCCTTGACCCGGTTCATGACGAACTGTTCCATGCGGTTCGTGGCGGCGGGGCATTCTGCAATGAAAAGACGATCAGGGTGCTTGCGGATGCCAAGATCACCGATGGCTCGATCGGAGTAGGCTTTTCGGGACGAACGAGCACCGAAGGTATCATGAAGGTCGCCCGGATGGTGTTGGACGACGGCGGAGTGTTCTTCCGCAATGCCTCGGGTGCATTGATGCTGACCTACGTAGCTTGCGGAAAGCTGTTGGCCTATGTCGAAGAGCACATGAACGCCTGGGATTGTCTGGCGGGTCAGTTGATCGTGGCCGAAGCGGGCGGCATTGTTGAAAAACAGGATGCCCGACAGATGATCGCCAAGGGGGGCCGCGTCGTTGTGGCAGCGCCGGGCGTCTGGCCCGACGTGTTGCGGATAGCGAACACCTCTTACGCTTAAGCGGGCGGCAACAGCACTGGCCCCCGATCTTCAAACCCCAGCGTTACGTCGTCACCGGCTGCAAAGGCGGTATCGACATCCTCAACCGTCGCAAAGACCTGCCCGAAGCCTGCCGCAACGGTGTATTCCATCCGGCTGCCAACATAAGTGGCCTTCTCGATCTTCGCGGGCATTCCGGTGCCGGCCTTGCTGCCGCGCACTACCACCACGCGGCTTGGCCGCACCGCAAGCAGCGCCGGACCAACCTGCAAACCGCGGGCAGGCAGCCTGTGATTGTATCCCGCAAGGCTGACTTCGGCCATTTCGCCGTCGATCTTGTCGATGACGCAAGGGATCAGGTTCGCCTCGCCGATAAAATCTGCAACAAAGGCGTCGCTAGGCGCATCGAAAAGATCGCGTGGGGTGCCGATCTGGGCGATGCCCGCATTGCGCATGACCACGATCCTGTCTGAAACCGCCAGCGCCTCTTCTTGATCGTGCGTCACGTAGACAACGGTCAGGCCAAGGTTCTGCTGAATCTCGCGGATTTCTTCGCGCACCTGCCGACGCAACTTTGCATCGAGATTGGACAGGGGTTCGTCGAACAACAAAACCTGTGGTTCCAGTACAAGTGCACGGGCCACGGCGACGCGTTGCTGCTGGCCACCAGACAACTCGCTCGGCAGGCGCGCGGCATAGTTCGCCAGCCCAACCAACTCTAGCCCGGCAATCGCGCGATCCCGGGTCTCGGACTTGCCGAAGCCCGAGAATTTCAGCCCGTAGGACACGTTCTCGATTACGCTCATATGCGGGAACAGGGCGTAGGACTGGAAAACCATCGACACGTCGCGGTCGGTTGCGGGCAGTCCGGTAACATCCTTGTCGCCGATCATGATCGACCCTCGCGTGGCCATTTCCAGACCGGCGATCATGCGCAGGGTCGTCGTTTTGCCACAGCCCGACGGCCCGAGCAGCGTCACAAGGGTTCCTGCCTCGATCTCCAGCGACACATCGTCAACCGCAACTACATGCTTGCCGAACATCTTGGATACGTTCTGAAAACTGACCGAGGCCGCCTTGCTGTGAATCGCTGCTTTCGCCATCTCTTTATCCTCCCGGATCCGTGGTCCATGCGTCGTCCGATCTTGGTCTTGCCCACGGCCAGTTGCAGCAGGCCAACAGCCGTAAGCATCACCACGATCAACGCCGTCGAATAGGCAATCGCAAGCCCATAGTCGTTGTTCTCGACCCGCCCGATGATATAGCTGGTGGCCATGTCGTACTTTGCCGACACAAGGAAAATCACCGCCGAAATCGCGGTCATCGCGCGCACAAAACTGTAGACGAGTGCGGCAAGAATGGCCGGACGCAGAAGTGGCAGAATGACCAACCGGAACGTTTGCCAGCTGTTGGCACCCAAGGTCAGAGAGCTTTCGTCCAGCGACTTGTCGAGTTGCGACATCGAGGCGATCCCGGCCCTGACCCCGACCGGCATGTTGCGGAAGATGAAGCTGACGACAAGGATGATACCGGTCCCGGTCAGTTCTATCGGGGGCACGTTGAAGGCAAGAATGTAGCTGACGCCGATGACAGTGCCAGGGATGGCGAAGCTCAGCATCGTGCCGAATTCAAACGCATTCTTTCCGGCAAAATTCTGGCGGGTCAGAAGGTAGGCGGTGATCAGGCCAACGGCGGCCGTCAGCGGCGCCGCAATCGGTAGCTATCTTCATGGTCGTCCAGAAACTATCCCAGGCCGAGCCCGACCAGCGGATGCCGCCATCCTCTAGACGGAAAGAAAACGCCGTGACGTAGTGCTTGAAGGTCAAGCGTGTTGTTGACGCCCCACAACTCAACGACGCTGCCATAAAGGATCATCAGGTAAATCACGACGGTGAACCCAGTCCAGATCGCCGCCACCGCATAAACCGGGATCGACAGGCCGCGCGGCATCTGCGGATGCACACCCGCGTCGCCCTTGCCCGATACGGTGGTGTAGCTTTTCTTGCCCAGCCAGAAGCGCTGCGCATAGAACGCGCCCAGCGTGAAGGCCAGCAGTACGATGGCCAGCACGGCCGCGCGGCCCTGATCGTATTGCGCGCCGACGATGGCAAAGAATATCTCGGTCGAGAGCACGTCGAAATTGCCGCCAAGCACCAGCGGGTTGCCGAAATCGGCCATGCTTTCGATGAAGCCCAGCAGGAAGGCATTGGCGAGGCCGGGCCGCATCAGCGGCAGCGATACGGTGCGGAATGTCTGCCATTTATTGGCCCGCAGGGTCTGGGCGGCTTCTTCCATCGACGGGCTGACACCCTCGACCACGCCGATCAGAACCAGGAACGCAATCGGCGTAAATGCCAGCACCTGCGCTATCACAAGGCCGGGCAAGCCGTAGATCCAACGTGTCGGGCGTACGCCGAACAAGTCCGCGACCCACGTCGTAACCGCGCCCGAAAGGCCGAAGAGCAGAATGATCGCCAGGCCAATGACGAAGGGCGGCGTGATGATCGGAAGCACCGTCAGCGCCCGCAACCCCTGCTTGTAGCGAAAGCCCGGAGCGGGTCACGACCAGCGCGAAGACAAGGCCCAGCAGGGTCGTGATGAACCCGACAAGGACCGCAAGAAACAGCGAATTCCAGGCAACCCCGCAGCGCGCGCCGGAAAGACACCCCAGCCCCCAGATCCGACTATCAAGGAATTTGGCGGAGAACACGCGTTGCAGAGTAGGTGCCATCCTCGGTCACGAATGCCGCCAGAAGCATTTTGGCGATCGGAAAGAAGACGAAAATCGACACGATCGCGATCACGCCGCCGATCGACGAAACAACGAACACGTCGCCGTTCACCGCACCGCGCGCCGCGATGCCTTGGGTGAAGAAGAAAAGATAGGCACTTGCAAGCAGCAAAGCGCCGTAGCCCATGCCGAATTGTCGGTCCTCCAGCGGCCCGAACAGCGCCTCCAGCCAGTCGAACGACCAGCCCCGAATGCCGATTCCGAAGCCCTGCGCGATCAGCCAGGCAAAGCCGAAGGCCCCGGCGGCGATCAGCACTGTGGCATAGATCGGCTCGGTCTTGCGGCGTTTCAAAACGAAAAGCGGGGCAAGAAGCGGCAACACCAACGGGGCCAGCCACAGCTTTTGCCCCATCGCCAGCAACACCGCGGCCGGGGCAAAGTCAGTATCTGTCGGATAGCCTTCGAACAGCCACTCGAAGCGGAAGAAACCGCCGTCGATCCCATACCAGGGCAAGACCGTAAAGCCTGCCCATCCGATAATGATCCAGAAGATCAGAACCGGATGAGAGGTTTTTTCGGTGGTTACGGTCCGCACAGATTACTGTGGCAGCACCGATACTTCGTTGTCCCATTTCTCAAGCAGCCGCTTGCGCGTCATCGCTAGAGCCATAGGTCTTGAAGTCATAGTCGATCAGCTTGATCGTCGACAGGTCCGGCGCCTTGTCAGAGGTCTGGGCACCCATGTTCGACGGCACCTGAAACGCGTTTACCTGCAGCGCCAGGTTCTGCGCCTCGGCGGTCAGCGCCCAGTCGTAGAACTGCTTGGCCTCATCCATGTTGCGCGCGCCCTTGATGATCGACATCGAGCCGATCTCGTAGCCGGTCCCCTCGCAAGGCGCCACGACCTTGATCGGGAACCCGGCAACAGCCTGCGCCACCGCGTCATGCATGAAGACGATGCCGATGGTGGTTTCGCCAAGGCCAGCCGCCTTGATCGGGGCAGAGCCGGACTTGGTGTATTGGTTGATGTTCGCGTGCAGCCCCTTCATGTACTCAAAGCCTTCATCCTCGCCGAACAACTGCACCATCGTGGCGAGTGTGGTGTAGGCGGTGCCCGAAGAGTTCGGGTTCGCCATCTGGACATGGCCTTTGTATTCGGGCTTCAGCAGGTCCTTCCAGCACGCAGGTTCTGGCAGGTTGTTCGCGGCCAGAAGGTCGGTGTTGTAACCATAACCGAGCGCACCGGAATAGATGCCGATGGTCTTGTCGCCGGCGCTTTGTGCCTGCGCTATCGCCCAGGGATGCAGCTGCTCGCGCATCGGGCTGACATAGGGCTCGGTCAGATCCTCTTCTGCGGCCTGCAAATGCGGATCGCCGGTGCCGCCCCACCAGACGTCGCCCTTCGGGTTGGCTTCCTCGGCCTTGACCTGTGCGAAAGTCTCACCCGAACTCTTGCGCGTCATGTCAACGTCAATCCCGGTTGCGTCTTCAAATCCGCGCGCCATCAACTGACACCATTCCTCCTGAGCGCTGCAATAAAGCGTCAGATTGGCCGCCGATACGGATGCCGCACCAAGACTGGTCGCCAGTGCCATGACCGCAGGCGCAATGACGTGTTTTTTCATGATTTTTCCTCCCAAGTTTGCAACTTTTATTTGTAACAGTTTTATGACAGCGTATGGATGAGCGCCTGATCTGGCAATGAAAATCGCCAGCTTGCCAATGGTCGCGCATAAGCGCCGGCCAAACCGGCGTTTTGATGAAAGGTCACTTGGATTGGCACTTTTTCTGTTCAATTTGGCAGGCGCGGTCGCACTCCTGCTTTGGGCGGTGCGCCTTGTGCGAACGGGTGTCGAGCGTGGCTTCTCGGTCGAGATGCGCCGGTGGTTGCGCCGCAGTTCAGACAGCATGTTGCTGTCGCTGGGCAGCGGCCTTGTTGCGGCTGTGCTGATGCAAAGCTCTACCGCCGTCGCGATCCTGACCGCAGGTTTTGTTTCGGCCGGAACACTGACCACTGCGGTCGGCCTGTCGGTTCTTTTGGGGGCGGATGTCGGCTCTGCGCTGGTTGCGAAACTGCTGCTGCTGTCGCCCAGTTGGCTGATACCGGCGCTGCTAGTGCTGGGCGTCACACTCTTCTTGCGCGGCAAACAGAAGAATACCCGTCAGATTGGTCGAATCCTGGTCGGGCTTGCACTTATCTTCGTGGCGCTCGGCATGATCCGCACGGCGACGCAACCGTTGCAGGAAACCGCAGGGTTGACGGTAATTCTGACCTATCTGGGCAACGACTATTTCACCGCTTTCGTGGTCGGAGCCTTGTTCGCCTGGGCCGCGCATTCCAGCGTTGCCGCGGTCTTGCTGGTCGTGACACTCGCGAGTCATGGTGCATTGCCGAACGCCGGGGCCATAGCGCTGGTTCTTGGGGCAAATTTCGGCGGCGCGATGATTGGATTTGCCCTGACCCTGACCTCTGCCCAGAACGCGCGTCAGATCATTCTGGGCAATGTTCTGCTGCGCGGTGGGGGTGCTGCATTCGTTCTGGCCGTGATGGCCTATGCAAGCCCGGACTTTGGCTGGTTGGGAAAGACCTCGGGCGAACAGGCGATCAACATGCATATCGCTTTCAACTTCTTCGTCGCGACCTTGGGTCAACTGGTGGCCCGTCCGGTACTGGCGCTGGCCGCACAACTGATCCCGATCGAGGCGCCGCAGCAGACCAAACTGGCCCGCGTCAGCGCGCTTGATGAAACCTTGCTTGGCAAGCCGGATCAGGCGCTTGCCTGTGCGACGCGCGAAATCCTGTATCTCGGCGAGGCGGTCGAAACGATGCTGAACAACGTGATCCGGCTTTATGGCCGCTGGGACGACGGGATTGCAGACCTGATCGCGGAAAACGAACGCCAGGTCGACAGCCTGCATTTCAAGACGAAGGTTTTTCTTTCAAAGCTTCAGGGCAAGGCCATTGATGAGGAAACCGCGCAAAGCATCATGGATCTGGCCATCATATCCGTGAACCTTGAAGCAGCCGGCGACCTTATCGCGCGCAACCTTGTTGGCCTGTCGCGCAAGATGCACACCGAACGTTTGCGGTTTTCCGACGCCGGTTGGCGCGAGCTTTGCGATTTTCATGATCGTGTGCTGTCGAATGCCCAACTTGCCCTCAACGTGCTGCTGACCAGCGACCCCGATGCCGCACGGCAATTGGTTGAGGAAAAGGAACAGGTTCGCGAAGTCGAGGCGGACCTGCAAAGCAAACACATCGACAGGCTGAGGGCAGAGCGATCGGACAGTCTGTCCACCAGCAACATCCACCAGGAGACCCTGCGCTCGCTCAAACAGATCAACACGGCGTTTTCGATGATCGCCTATCCGATACTCAGCCAGAGCGGCGATCTTCTGTCCAGCCGATTGACCGAGACAGAGGCGAGGGACTAGCGGTGTCGGCCTCTCGCAGGTACCCCTGAACCGGCAGGCGACAATACATCAGCCGCTCAGTCAGACCTATAGCGGATTTGGAACACCTCAAATCGACCACTGCTCGGCAAAGGATCTCCTACTGTTTCAAATCTGTCTGATATCAGTGCGATTTGCCGGAAGACCGGCGCAAAGACATAGACCCCGTACCCTCGATCCAGAGCCTGTTCAATAAGACCGATATCGACCGGCTCACCTTCAGCCGGAAAGGAGATCAGGCCTTTTTTCCGCTCAATCTGAAAGGCGAAAAATTCGGGCGGGCCTACAAAAAGGCTTGGCTCCGGAACCACTGCCAGTTCGGTGTTCACTCTTCTGTTCTCAGCCCGCCGCGACTGCGCATTGGCCACATCCTGAATAGCCCCGAGAACCGTCGAAACACCCAGACCGACCGCGACAGCCCCAATCGCGACCCTCGCACTGACGGCGGTGGTCACGCTTCGGATAGACGTTGCCAACGTCACAACGAGCAGCAGTAAGAACAAATTGGTGGAAAGAATCTGGTGCGCCCCGAAACTGCCGGCTGGCCCAACCCTGCCCCAGACAATCACCAGCGCCACCCCCAGAGCGTAGCCAAGCGCCAAGGGCAAGACCGACCGACCGGCAAGGCGCGCAAGATCGGTCAGCGCAAGAGCCCCCAAGATCGAGATGATCGGCAGCAGAGAAAAAAGATACCGCATGTTGCTGCCCAATCCACCGTGCCATGCCAGCAAAAAGAATGGCATCGTCCAGAAACCCAGGGCGACCAGGCAGAACACCAGACTTCGGCGGCGTTCGGCGCCCCACGGTCTCAGGAAAACCCACAACAGTATCGGCAGCCAAGGCAGGCTTTGACCAAGCGCCTTCTTGGGCAGCCCCCAGAACTGCACGGTGCCATCGCCGCGCGAAATGATTCCGTTGCGCGAGTCCGGTGTCACGGTAAGGTCGGCAAGAAGATTGTAGGCTCCGAAGCCGTACTTTCTGAAGAACGCCTGCGCCTCTGGCATCACCAACCACGTCGCCGCCACAACGACGAGCCCACCCAGGATCATGGGGCCGCGCCACGCCGGTCGCCAGTTCACATTCCGCGCCCCTACAAAGAACGCCAGAGCGACAATCGACAGATAGATCAATGCCGTGTGCTGCGAAAAAGAAATGCCCCCGGGCGCAGCACCATAGGACAAGGGGTTCAACGCGCCGAACTTGTACCAGTTCGCCCAAGCCGCAACTGCGAAGGCCGGGATCATGCCAACAGCGCCCCCTGCCAGCATGCTGACCGGTCGGCTTGCATACAGCATGATCACCGCACCGAACGCGGGCAGGATCAGAAGCGCATCGGCTCTGACAAGAAACGCCAATCCGACAATCAGCCCGGCCGCCATCGAAATAACGGCATCACGATTGGCTGGCGCGTCCATCGCGATGAACAGCAGCCAGATAGCCGCCATGATCAGAACCGTGCTAAGCGCGTGCGGCCAGATCGCGAATGCGAATTCCACGAAGAAGGTGCAAAAAACCAAAATCAGTGCTGCGGCCAGCGCCACGGTCTCATCATTGAAAAGCCGCCGCGCTACGCTGCGTGTCAGAAAGATCGTGCCGACGGCGGACAGGGCATTCACAAGGATGAGCCCACGCGCGTCAAGAGCAAGGACAAATGGCGCAGCCAAAACGCTGCTGCCAACCGGATATTGCGAAACGAGGCCTCTGGGCCCCGAAACCAGGTTGAAAAAGACAAGGTCCCTGGACTGGAACTGATCAACTCCATTTTCGATGATCAGTGAAAACTGGCCAGCAAGAGCGTCGGCACCCAGGAAGTAAACAAACTCATCGACCAGAAAGAATCCGTCAGAGCCGAGGAAAGAAAGCAGGAACACGGCAAGCGAGACGATCCAGAGCAAGCCGGTGCCGTAGCGGCGCGAAAATGAGTTGACCTGTCCCTGCCCCATCAGTTGCCGCACCTGCGCGCCCGCTGCTCAGAACTGAACAGAAGGCGGCGGCTCGTGGCGTCGCCTGACATTGCCTCGCCTATAGGTTTCGAATTCGGCATGTCACCACCCGACCTCTCGTCTCACTGCCCCACGGTCTTGTAGGCGCCAAATCGGGAAATGCAACGCCCGACGCCCCACAGTGAAGCCCGCTGCCGCCGCCTGCTCAGTCATTTCCAACGGGCAGGTTCTTTTGCCTGCGGATCTCGCGCATACCCATAAGACTTATAACCAAAGCGCGCACCAGCCACCCCGCAGCAACGGCCAGCATCACGCCATGGGCGCCCATTTCGCCAACGGCCTTTGAAAATCCAAAGGTCAGCACGATCGCACCGAAAGCGCCGCCGATCACGCCTTGCCACTTGTATCCGTGAACAAGCAGGTATTGGCCGTAGCCAGTGGGCGCCAGGATCAGACCGCTTATGACGACACTCGGCCAGATCAGCTTGCCTGTCGTCTCAAATTCCGGGCCGATCGCCCAAACGATCAACCCCGGGCCAAGCAAGTAACCCAGCCAAGCGCCGACAACAGTCCCAAGTGCCGAGATCAGGATGGTCGATCGCCCATATGTCGCCACTCTGGCATCTCCAAGGCTTGCCGAGCGGCTTAGCACCGGCAGCGCTGCCGCAAGAAATGGCTGGATCGAGGCGACAAGCAGCGCCGAAATCTGCAAGGCCAGCGCCACTTGCCCAAGCAAGATCAAATCCGCCGGGCCATGCCGCAACATGACAATCGGACCCGCCATCATCCACGACGCCAACGCGGCTGCCATCCCCAGGGCCGCGCCCTTGCGGATCATCTCCGCAATCAGGCCAAGGTCCAACTCTGCACGTAATGGCGTCAGATGCCGCCGGATTTGGGCCAGACTTGCGGCGCCTTCCAGCAACCAGAAAAGCGAATGGATCACGATCAGCGTAACGATCCCGCCGCCGCTCAGAAGTGCCAGCACGCCACTGCCCACCTCGAGACATCGGAAGATGGCCGAAAGCCGCACATGTAGCGCGGTCCGCTCATAGCCCACAAAAACCGACCGGGCCCAGATTGAAAGGCCGCGCCCGAAGAACGCAGGAACGGAAAGCAACATGACCAACTGCGTCGTGCCGGCATTTTCCGACCAGAGAGCATAGATCGCGATGCCACACGCCGCCACAACCTGAAGAACAAGCCGCAGCGTCAGAGCGACCCCGACATATTGCGCGGCACCCGTTTTCGAAGCACCCAGCCTAAGCGGCAACTGCTGTTCCGCACCAAACGACACCATTCCCACCGCGATCCCGTAAGCCGCCAGGGTGTAGGCCCAAATGCCATACAGCTCGGAACCAAGCATCCGGGTGATAAACAGCAAATAGACCGTTCGCAGAACAGTCTCGATCCAGGTCGATCCCGCCAGATAGGCGCCATTTTTCAGAATGGAGCGAATGCCAATACCGATTTGCAGGGAACACCTCGTTCGAATTTTTGCCACTATGGTCGCCGCTGCAATGCCGCGCAATCCATTCGATCGGGTCCGTCCCGAACTGATACGGTAAAGGCGCAGCGCCCGAAAGTCATCAACAGCAAGCTATCCCTCGCAGGCATTGAATCGCACCGTCCGGCACGCTAGTCATGACGCAACAGGCATTCTCTTCGGGCGGAACTTTCATTGCAAGATCGGACGGCGAACGGCCAGGAAGCCTCTGTCAGACAATCCCTGCCGAGCCGTCCCGTTGAACTGCCAGCGTTTGCCGGACAGAAAATCCTGATTGCCAACCATCAATTCAGCGGCTTCACCGGCAGCGAGATCCATTGCCTTCAGCTTGCGGAATTCTTCATCAGCCACGGGGCCACTGTCAGCTTTCTGGGGCTGCGTGCAGACGAACCAATGGTGTCAGAAATCCGCGCAATCGGGGCGGACCTTGTTGGCATGTGGTCGCTTGTCATTCCGTCGCGCCGAAACTTCGATCTGATCTGGTCGCACCACGAAACCACCTTCCTCCATTTGCATGTCTTCCATGGGTTAAGGGCAAAGCTGCATCTGCACGGGCTCTTGTCGGTGCTCATAAAGCTCGAGCGAATGCCGCTTTCGCCGGATTGCGAGACGTCGGGATCGTTGGTGTTTCTTGCCAACAGCGTCGAAACCCAAAAGCACATAATGGCCACTTCGGGCAGAACCGACATCAAGGTGCTGCGAAATATCGTTCCGGACGCGTTCTTCAAAACACCCAAGAAGACCTACTCCACCAGCGTGCAACGCGTCGCGATTGTTTCAAATCATGTTCCCGAAGATGTCATGGAAGCGGTCGAAATCCTGAAGCAGGACGGGATCGAGGTTGTCATTTTCGGTGAGGGGCACACCTACCGGAAAATCGACCGTACATCGCTTGTCGACTTCGATGTCGTCATAACGATAGGCAAGACGGCGCAATACTGCATTGCGCAGGGGGTTCCGCTGTTTCTCTACGATCATTTTGGCGGTCCGGGATACCTGACTGTCGATAGCCTCGAACATCACGAGCGCTTCAACTTCTCTGGCCGCTCGGAACCGACAAGACTGCCCGCCGATAAACTGGTGTCCCGTTTGCTCTCTCATTACGGCCCTGCCGTAAAGACCGCACAGGCATTGCGCCACGACGCGCCGCAGCGCTATTCGATCGGGCACCAGCATGCGCCGGTTCTTGCAGGCATGGCTGACTTGCCGTCTTCCGCACTGGACCGAAGAGCAAGGCGCCGCACGTTTTTTTCTATCTGCGACGGCGTAAGCGCGCGCTGATACGGATGATTTTCCCAACTTTCTCGGCCTATCTGACTGATCTGCTGGCGCGCAAGCCATCTGCTCGGCCAATGCCAAAATGACCAAGAAGATCGACATCCTTCTGGCCACTTACAATGGCGCCGCTCATCTTCCGGTTCTGCTGCAATCGCTTGAACGCCAGACATCGCGCGATTGGCGGCTGATCGCGCGCGATGACGGATCGACGGATAACACCATAGAAATACTCGAAAACTGGATCAGCCGCACCGGCGCTGACGCTCGGATCCTGCCGGCAAACGGACAGAACCGTGGCGCTTCGGGGAACTTTTCAGTGTTGCTGGAAGCGTCCGACGCCGCCTACTTCACCTTCTGCGACCAAGACGATGCCTGGTTTCCCGAAAAGCTGGAGGTGTTGCTGAACACAATTCGCGATGAGGAAAACAAACATGGCCCAGACCGGCCGGTCCTTGCAAACAGCGATCTCGTGGTCGTTGACGATGCCATGCAGGTGATCCAGCCGTCCTATTGGCGCATGCTGCGCGTGCTGCCGAACCACCCCAAAGCGCGCAAGAAACTGCTGGTGCAGAACTTCGTTACCGGATGCGCCATGATGGGCAATGCCGCACTTCGGCAGGCGGCGCTGCCAATTCCCGAGGCCGCTGTAATGCATGACTGGTGGATCGCGCTGGTGGCCGCCCATTTCGGCTCGCTCCTCAATGTTGCGGCGCCGACCATCCACTATCGCCAGCACGGCGGAAACGTTGTCGGGGCGAAGGCATGGAGTCCGATCGGCATTCTTCGGCGTTTTGCGGAGAGTCCGTCAGAGGCGATCTACCGATCTCGCAGGATCGTGCGGCGCACGTCGCAACAGGCGCTGGCTTTCGCGGACCGGTTTCAGGATCGGCTGGAGCCCGATGATCTCGCGATGTTCCTGGAATATGGGCGGATCCAAAGCGCATCCGTCATGGCACGCAAGACCTTCTTTCTTCGCAAAGGCGTGGTGCCGGATAATCTTCCCCGTGCAATATCGCACTGGCTTTTCATTTAGCGCGGGCTTTCCCCAGTTTCGCGCCCGCTTTGCGCTTTGGCGCCACCGCGATCTGGTTTTCAAGGGCCGGCAGGCGCGTGGCGGTATCGGCTTTGGCTCTTGAGATGTCCGCCAACAACTGACGGCTGCGTATCTCGGCCAAGAGAACCCGGTTCGCGGCGATCAGATCGGCCAGCAACCCGCCAACGAAAATCACGACACCAGCGGCCATGAATGCCGACCCCAGAACCAATGATTGCACATGGCCACCACCCTGCCCCACAGAGTAGAAATAAAGGAACCGGACAAGCGCGATTATCCCCGGCGCGGCAACCAGAAACCCCGCGAAAGAGAACATCCGCAGCGGCTTGTAAAGCATCAGAATGCGGAAGATCGTGGTCGCCGAGCGTGAAACATACTGCCGGACAGATTTGATCAACCGGGAATCCCGTGTCGGGCCGTTCACTTCGACCGGAACCGACATAACCGGAATGCCCAGACGACCGGCCTGAATGATGGTTTCCAGAGTGTAGGTGTAAGGGTTGATGACGTAGAGCCTTACCGCCGCATCACGGTGAATTGCGCGAAATCCGCTTGGTGCATCCGCAACATTGGTGCCGCTCGCGCGCCGCACCACCCAACTGCCAAGTCTTTGCAACATCTGCTTGAACGGAGAAAAATGCTGAATGGCGCTTATCGGACGGGCGCCCACAACGATCTGCGCCTGCCCGCTCAGGACCGGCTTGGTCAATGCGGGAATGAAATCCGCGCGATACTGGTTGTCGCCATCCGTGTTCACGATCACGTCCGCGCCCAGATGAAGGCAGGCCTCGAGTCCGGTCATGAAGGCGGCGGCAAGGCCGCGATTGTGGCTATGCGAAACAACGTGATCCACACCGCCCGCACGCGCGATCTCGACCGTGCGGTCGGTGGAACCATCGTCGATCACCAACCACTCGACGCTGTCAAAACCCTCGACCTCGCGCGGAAGGTCGGCAAGCATGCCTGGCAATTGGTCCTCTTCGTTGTGACACGGCACTTGAATGATCAGCTTCATGGTCTAATGATCCCGGAATGTTTTATGGTCGCGAAGCAAACGTGTTCAAGCCAACCTTATCTGAAAACACGGCTTCATTTTGGCCGCTCCTTGACCGCCGAAAGAAATTCTACCGGGCCAACCGGGCCATGTCCTCCGACCGAAGGAAAATCGGCCCGTTTTCTGCGGCATTGAGGCTTCGGCGCAACCCCAATGCCGGAACTTGCCAAATCACCCTTGTGGTTCAACTAAGCGGCGACACCAAAAAATGAAAGTCGTGGTGTGGGGTACCTACGATCTGGGCAAGCCCCGAACCCGGATTCTGATATCCGGGCTTGAGCAGGCAGGCGTCGAGGTAGAGCAGATTCACACCGACATCTGGCGCGGCGTCGAGGACAAGAGTCAGATCGGCGTCATCCGGCGTGTCGGGTTTCTTTTTCGCTGGTTGCTTGCCTATCCCTGGCTTGTCGTCCGCTATCTTCGCGCCGCACCGCATGACGCAGTTCTGGTGCCGTATCTGGGTCAGTTCGACGTCCTGATCCTTTGGCCTTTCGCCAGGCTGCGTCGGCGCCCCGTCGTTTGGGACATGTTCATCTCGCTTTACGATACCGTCGTCATCGACCGCGCCATGGTCAGGCGCAATGGGCTACTGGGGCGGGCATTGTGGGCGATCGAATGGTGCAGTTGTCATGCCGCCAACCTGATCCTGATGGATACCGGACCACATGCACGGTATGTCGAACGCCAGTTTTCACTGCAACCGGGGCGGGTTCAGTGGCTGCCGGTCGGCGTGGAACCTGCGACTTTCCCGCGACTGCCACCAGCAGCACCTCACGCGGGGCGCGCGCGCATCCTGTTTTTCGGCCAGATGATTCCGCTGCACGGCGTTTCCACCATTCTGGAGGCCGCCGCCGATCCGCGCGGGCGGGCATATCAGTGGCATCTGATCGGAAGCGGCCAGGAAGAGGCAAAGGTTCGCGATTTCATCGCGCAGAATGCAGGTGACAACATCGTCTGGGAAGAATGGGTGCCCTACGAAGACCTCAATCACCGTATCGGCGCCAGCGATATTTGCCTTGGCATATTCGGAACGTCCGAAAAAGCGGCGTCAGTGATCCCGAACAAGGTATATCAGGCGATCTCGACCGGTCGATCCATCGTCACCCGAGCATCGGACGCAATCGATGATCTGTTGCTAGATGAGAAGACCGGCATCAAGCTGGTGCCTCCCGCAGATTCCGATGCGCTTCTGACTGCCATTCAGGAGCTTGAAGGCGAAGGTTTCCCGCAACCAGGCAAGGCGTTGCTGGATCGGATGGATCCCGCTGGCATTGGAATGCGCTTGCAGCAAATGATCGCGGCCCTGCCAGCCGCATCGCCAGAAAACCATGCCGGAATACCACGCAACTGACGCGTCGGGTGGTCGGGCGGATGCCAGCACCACGCTGCCTGCAGGTCTGGCGCGTTCAGGGATTTTCGGCTCGGATGCGGACAGCCGTTGAGATTGCGGGCAACTACTGGAATAGTAACGCAGGATCATTCGGCGCGTTCGCCGCTGATCGAAAAAGTGGAGGACTACATGATCAATCTAACTTCCAGGCTCGGCGGCATCGCCGTCGGGGCGGCGTTGGCCCTTGCACCGGCCGTTTCACAAGCCGAGGAATTCATCAACATCCTGACGGGCGGCACCTCTGGCGTCTATTATCCGCTGGGTGTCGGCCTGTCCAAGATCTATGCCGACAACATCGAAGGCGCCCGCACGCAGGTGCAGTCGACCAAGGCGTCGGTCGAGAACCTGAACCTGCTGCAACAGGGCAAGGGCGAACTTGCGCTGGCCTTGGGTGACTCGGTCAAGCTGGCCTGGGAAGGCGATGCGGATGCCGGGTTCAAGCAACCGCTGGCCAAGCTGCGCGGGATCGCGGCAGTCTATCCGAACTATATTCAGATTGTCGCCAGCAAGGAGTCCGGGATCGTGAAATTCGACGATCTGATGGGCAAGAGCATGTCCGTTGGTGCGGCGAAATCGGGAACCGAGCTGAATGCCCGCAAGATCTTTGAGGCTGACGGGAAAAGCTATGACGATCTGGGCAAGGTCGAGTACCTGCCGTTCGCGGAATCGGTCGAGCTGATCAAGAACCGCCAGCTGGATGCGACGCTGCAATCCGCGGGCCTTGGCGTGGCCTCGATCAAGGATCTGGCAACGTCGCTTCCGATCAACGTGGTTGCCGTTCCCGCCGATGTCGTGGCGAAACTTGGTGCGCCGTACATCTCGGCCACGATCCCGGCCGGCACCTATGACGGTCAGGATGCGGATGTGGAAACCGTGGCGGTGGTGAACTTCCTTGTCACACATGAGGATGTGTCCGAGGAAACCGCCTACCAGATGACCAAACTGCTGTTCGAGCATTTGCCCGAGCTGGAAGCTGCGCACAATGCGGCGGCCTCGATCAAGCTGGAGAATGCGCTGACGGGGATGCCGATCCCGCTGCATCCGGGTGCGGAACGCTACTATAAAGAAAAGGGCCTGATGTAAGCATCCCATGACGGGCACCCCTCGGGTGCCCGTTTCTGCCATCCGGGGAGGGACTGATGCAGGACGCCGACGACACCATTCATCCGACAAGCAACGAACCCGTCGCCGAGCTGCATGATCCGCTGGCCGCCAGCTTTCCGGCCAGCCCCGAAGGTCGTGTGCTGTTCTGGATTGCAGTCGCCTTCTCGGCCTTCCAGATCGCCACCGCGGCGCATTTGCTGGACCTGCCCAGCCAAGTGACGCGGGCGTTCCATGTTGGCTTTCTTGGGCTTCTGGGATTTCCACTTCTGGCGGCGCTTGGTCACAAGGCCAAGCTCTGGCACGTCCTGGGCTGGGTCATGGCAGTACTATGCGTCGGGGTGGCGCTGTATCAATGGTGGGAATACACGCCGCTCTTGCTGCGCGCCGGTGATCCGTTGCCGCGCGACATCGTTGTGGGTGTCACTGCGCTGTTCGTCGTTTTCGCCGCCGCATGGGCGCTCATGGGTCCTGCCTTGCCTGTCATCGCCGGGTCGTTCCTTGCCTATTGCCTGTTCGGGGAATACCTGCCCTCGCCCCTGAACCACCGGGGCTACGACTTCGCCCAGGTCATCGACCATATGGCCTTCGGAACCGAAGGCATCTACGGCATCCCGACCTATGTGTCGTCGACCTACATCTTCTTGTTCATCCTGTTCGGCGCGTTTCTGGAAAAGGCCGGGATGATCAAGCTTTTCACCGATGTCTCGCTTGGCCTCGTCGGCCACCGGCAAGGGGGTGCTGCCAAAGTGTCGGTGATCTCTTCGGGGCTGATGGGCACGATCTCTGGCTCAGGCGTCGCCAATGTCGTCACCACCGGACAATTCACCATCCCGCTGATGAAAAGCTTCGGCTACCGCGCGGCCTTCGCGGGCGGGGTCGAGGCGACCGCGTCGATGGGCGGGCAGATCATGCCGCCGGTGATGGGGGCCGTCGCCTTCATCATGGCTGAAACGCTTGGCGTCGAATACATCGAGGTGGTTCAGGCCGCGCTGATCCCAGCGATCCTCTATTTCGCATCGGCCTTCTGGATGGTGCATCTGGAGGCCGGGCGTCACGGGCTCAAGGGCATGGCGGCGGAAGATCTGCCGTCGCCGATGAAGGCGCTGCGCGAAGACTGGTTCCTGATCCTGCCGCTCGCCGTGCTGGTCTACCTGCTTTTCACAGGTTACACGCCGCTCTTCGCCGGAACGATCGGGCTGGCCCTGACCGTCATGCTGATCCTCGGCGGTTCGGTGGCACTGGGCCTGCCGGCGGGCGTTCTGCGGATGATCTTCTGGATCGGACTGGGCCTGATCGCAGCCACCTTCTTCAAGTTCGGCATCCAGATCGTGGCGCTAGCGATCCTTGCGTTGATCCTTGCGAACGTGTTCGTCAAGGGCGGGCGCGAGACGCTGGTGATCTGCCGCGACAGCCTTGCTGAAGGCGCGAAGACAGCACTTCCGGTCGGCATTGCCTGCGCGCTGGTCGGCGTGATCATCGGCACGATGACGCTGACAGGTGCCGCCAATACCTTTGGCCAGTTCATCGTGTCTGTCGGCGAAAACAGCCTGTTCCTGTCGCTGGTCCTGACGATGATCACCTGCATCATCCTGGGCATGGGTATTCCCGACGATCCCGAACTACATCATCACGTCCTCGATCGCCGGCCCCGCCCTGCTGACGCTTGGCGTGCCGCTGATCGTCAGCCATATGTTCGTGTTCTACTTCGGCATTCTGGCGGACCTGACACCGCCCGTGGCGCTCGCCTGTTTTGCCGCCGCGCCGATCGCGCGCGAAAGCGGGCTGAAGATCTCGATGGAAGCGATCAAGGTCGCCGCCGCCGGTTTCGTCATCCCGTTCATGGCGGTCTACACGCCGGCGCTGATGCTGCAGGATGGCGGACCGCTCGCCGCATCGATCGGTTATGCCCCCGCTGTGGCGTACATTGTCCTCAAGACACTACTGGCGATCGGGCTTTGGGGCGCGGCGGTGATCGGATGGGTGGGACGCCGCCTTAAATGGCTGGAAAGGCTGCTGGCGATGCTGGCGGCGTTCACGCTGGTCGCGTCGTTGCCGCTGACCGATCGAGATCGGCTTTGTCCTTGTTTGCCGGCGTTCGCAGCCCTGCTGTGGCAAACCAGACACCGCAGCCCGGCATGACAGCGTGCCTGATCATCGCCGCCGCCGCGGTGCAGCTGGCGGGTGCAGAGTTTGAACTGTCCTGGGAACATTCGGTCGAAAAAACGATCTGGCGTGAGACATGGATGATCAATGGCAATGCGCTGGAATTGCGCGAGGCTGCCGTCAAGGGATCGGGCGCGGGCATGGACCCCGGCGAAGGCGCCGTGCTGCAGCGATGGCTGGTGGGTCTGGGCCCCGAACCTGCCGCCCGTGGAAAAGCTGGTGCTGGCCGCATCGGGTGCCACGGCCGGTGGCTGGCGGCTGTGCAGTGAGGATGTATGCCGCGAAGTCGGAATTTCGGCCGACGCTCCGATCACGGTTTCAGTCTGCCCCAAGTAGGCCTTGGATTTCCGCCACCGATCCGCAACCCAAAGTCAGAATCGCCCGACACCCCGATGCGCCTCACCTCAGGCGGTAGCCCGCCCATTCGGCGGCACTTCAAGCGCGACTATATTTTTTGCGAATTTTGCGGCATAATCGCGGAATTATCGACGCGAATTATCAGGAATTTGAACCATGTCATTAGATATTCTAAGGATGGCCGCGCGGCTTTCCGGCACTCAAGCCGTTTCAGGTTACCCGGCGGACACCCTTCGGATCACGCTGGAATATCCCAGCGCTCCAGATCTGGATGCCGAGCGCGAAAAGATCTCGGACCTGCTAGAGGGTGGCAACTTCGATCTTGGCGCTATTGACGAACTGCTGCCCGAGTTTCTGGTGCTGCAATTCGCGGGCATCGAGCGGCGGATGGCGCCCGACACGCTTTTCGCTGCGGCGGATGCGCTGGTAGAGCCATTGGGGCTTGTCTCGGCCGTCCCGGACATCGCAACGACCTTTGTCGTGGCGCCAGAGGATCTTTCGCGGGTCGAGGGCGCGGGCGATCTTTTTCTCAGCGCCACGTGCTGGGTCAAGGAAGACAAGACGCTGCCCAAGGACTGGTCGATTGACAGCATTCGCGCGCGTCAGGCGTGGGCCATGTCGAAAGGCGATGGCGTGATCATCGCGCAGCCCGATACCGGGGTTGCGGAACACAGTGAACTGGCCGGGGCACTGGATATCGCGCGCGGTTTCAATACTTTGACGGGAACCGCCGACCCAACCGATCCCTTGGCGACGGACATGAAGAACCCCGGCCACGGCACCTCGACCGCCAGCGCGGTTGCAAGCCGCGCCGCTGGCGAGGCGTTCGGATCGGCACCGGGTGCGAAGGTGGCGCCTGTTCGATGCCTGAACAGCGTGGTCTTGGGGCTTGATCCCACGCCCGTCGCCAAGGCAATTCTGCATGCGGTCAAAATCAGCGCCGATGTGATCTCGATGAGCTTGGGCGGCGGATTTCACTCACCGGTCATGGCCAAGGCGCTAGAGCGTGCTGCGGCGTCCGGCATCGTTACGATCGCGGCGGGCGGCAACTGCGTGCAACCGATTGTCGTCTACCCGGCGCGGGATCGCAACGTCATCGCGATGGGCGGCGTCAATGTGCATGACAAGCCGTGGAAAGGCAGCAGCCGGGGCCGCCGGATCGACGTGAGCGCGCCGGCGGAGAACGTCTTTGTCGCGCGGCGCAGCCCAGATGATCACGGCATTCAAAGGGTCAAGCCAAGCCAGGGAACCTCGTACGCCACGGCGTTGACGGCCGGGGTTGCCGCACTTTGGGTCGGGCATTTCGGGCGCAGCGCGGTTCGCGCCGAAGCGTCGCGTCGCGGCATCACCGTCAACGAACTTTTCCGCAGCGCTGTCAAGGCGTCGGCGCGCCCGCCCAAGAGCGGATCATGGAATTCGAAGAAATTCGGTGCGGGGATCGTCGATGCTCAAGCGCTGCTGAAGCTGCAACTTACCAGCATTCCTGTCGCGGCGCCGCTGGAAGAGGCGGAACCGGTGGCGGATGATAAGGTCGTTGCGGCGCTGGAAACCGCTTTCACTTCAATCGAGACCAACGAAGCAGAGTGGGACCGGATCGGCGCCGAGGCGGTGTTCTTGCTGAATGATGCCTGGCTGCGGACCCACCGCTCGGCCGCGATACCGATGGAAAGTCCCGCACGGCCCCATCCCAGCGAAGGACTGCGCAAACGCATGCCCGCAAGCGTGGCGCGCGGGCTGGAAAGCGCCAGCGCCGGGCCCGAAATGGTTCCGCCAACGGTGGGCGAAGCAGCCGCGGTATCCTATACCAAGATGCTGGCGGCAGGTTCGGCACAAGGCACTGAATCCAGTGCGGCCCTCAGCCTCGAGGCCGCGCAGGCGCAGCTGCGCAATGGTGGTAAGGAGCGGTTGCTGCAAAAAGTCGCCAAGGCTTTCGAGGGGCTGGAAGCCACATCTGACAGCGGCAACGAAGAGCGCCGCCAGATTGTCCAGATGGCGGCCGGGGTGATCGAAAAAGCGGCCGACAATCGGTTCGAAGGCTTCGACGTAAACGAACGCGTGACGCTGGAGGCGCTGGTCAGGATCAACGACCGGCCATCCTACCGCGTGATCAACGGTACGATCGACCCCAACGATCCATTGTTCGGGGAATGGGGCGGCTTTCTTGCGCTGCTGGTCGGGCTTGAAGACTGGACCGCCTCGGTCGGGCGGGTCAATCTGGACGGCGTGCATATCGGAACCGGTTTTCTGATGGGCGATGGTCGGGTGATGACCAATCGGCATGTGCTCGAGGCCTGCGCCGATGAAATATTCGGCCCCGGAGGCTCGAACTGGGATTTCGGCCGCGGCACGGTCACCGTTGATTTCTCGGATACCGCTGACGGTAGCAAGGTGTTCGAGCTGACGCATGTGGTGCAAGCGGGATCACGACCGATCCGCGGCATCGAAATGCTCGAGAACCTCGACATGGCGATCCTTGGGATGGCTCCAGGCCAGACCGGCACACCAAGGGCGCTGCCCTTTGCGAAAACTCTTGATCCTGCTGCCGATCTGATGGTCATCGGTTTCCCCGCGCGGCCCGGCACCTCTGCTTTGATCGATCCGGCGACAGGCAGCGTCAGCAAGGATATCGCCGAACGCCTGCGGGCGATTTTCGGCACCGATTACGGGCGAAAATATGTAAGTCCGGGGCGGATCCTGCAAGCACCCGGAACGCTGACCTCGGATACTAAGGGGTGGGTCGCGACGCATGACAGCACGACGCTTGGCGGGTTTTCCGGATCGGTTGTGGTGCAGCTTACGGCCGATCCTGCCGTTGCAGGTCTGCATTTCAGTGGCGCGCCTTTGATGTCGAACAAGGCACATGCACTTGGGATCGTGGACCAAAGCGCGGCGGGGCCGATCGACGGCGCCACCTGGCTCTGAGGCCACAATGCCAGACATCACCAATGTGCAGATCGCGCGAATGGCCAAGGGTATTTCGATTGCGCGCGGCGTTTTCGCCGATGCCTATGACGATTTCGCTTCAAGTTTCGACACGCCGCTGTTCATCCAGATTGCCGAGGAACGCAACCGGGGCGAACCGTTGCCGGTCGGCTCGAAAAGGGACGAAAAAGACATTGTGGCCGCGATGCGGGTGGCGCGGGACGCGGGCTGGCTGGTCGAGTTCGTTTTCGAAAAGTTCGATGATCTCGCCGGCCCCGCGACCGAGGAAACCCGAATGGAATTGCAATCCATCGTGGTTTTCACTGAACGATTCGCCGATGCCAAACGCGTCGAGTCCGGAACTCTGGCCGCCTCGCGCCGCTGCTGTCAGATTCTCATCTCCGAGGTCGACGCGGCGGGCAACAAAGTGGAAACCCCACTTGGATCGGGTTTTCTGATTGGCCCGCATCTGGTTCTGACCAACTGCCACGTGATCGAGACCCTGCTGGATCCGGCAACCGGGGTGCCGGATCCGGGCCGCCCCAATCCCGAAGTCAGGTTCGACTATTACAAGGGATCGCGGGGCATCACGGGGCCCGAAATACTGACGTGCAACGATGATTGGCTGCTGACATCAAGCCCGCAAGCACCGGTGACGGCGAGTGCACAGGAATTGCAGGGCAAACTTGATTTTGCGGTGCTGCGTGTCAGGGGCCTGCCGGGCTACGCGCGCGGCTGGTACGATCTGGCCAAGGTTCCCAAACCGCCACCGATCGGCAACATGCTGGAAATCTGGCAGTTTCCGCGCGGCGGCGCGATGATGGTTCTGGGCGGGCCACGCAATGCCGCGGTTCCCGGAATGGGGTTCGAGGCGCTTGCGGAAACGGTCGTGCCGCCGCGGTTGTTTTACATGATCAACGCGATGAAAGGATCCTCGGGCAGTCTGGTGCTGGATGCCGAAAAGCAGCCGATCGGCTTGCATGACGCCGGGTTTGCAGACAACACGCCGCAAAACGCCCGCCCCAATCGTGGCGTGCCGCTTTGCCTGATCCGTGACGCGGCCGGATCGCACATCAGCCAGGAACTGCTGAACCTGCCGCAAAAGATTGGCTGGCATCCGGTCCGGCAATGGCCGATCCTGGGGCGTGGCGAGTTGCAGTCGCTGATCTTCAAGGCGCAGCGCGGCGACGTTCGCATCATCTCGATCCTGACCCGGCCGGATCCGGTTTCCAACGAGCGCCGGCCAAGGTTGGGGCGCAGCTTTACCCACACGATCCTTGAGGCATGTCTGCCCGCCGCTGATCACCACATCCTCGAATTCAGCGCCGCACAGATCGACCCCGATCCATTTCTGACCGCGCGACGGATCGTCGCCAGCGTCAGTCCGTTGCGGGTTGCCGATCTGCCGGAGGCTTCCGGCGAAACCACGCTTGATGCCGATGCGACGGGCGTGCTGGTGGATGCGACGGTCGCGGCACTGATGAGTGCGGCGCCCGGCAAGATCGTGTGGCTGATGATCGACGATATCGACGCGCACCCGATTGGCACGCAATGGGGCGCGAGCACCTTTCTGATCGCGCTCTACCGCCGTGCTGTCGTCGAGGCACATCTGCGCATCGTTCTGGTGGGCTTGCCACGCCAACTGGAAGGCGTGCGCGACCTTGAGGCAAGCAGTATCCTGCAATCAGAGAATCTGGAAAACCCGCCAGACGATGCCGAGTTGAGCTTTTGGGTTCAGGCGCATCTGGCGAACGGAAACTGGCCCGCCGATTTAGCTCCGTGCCTGACAAGGATGATCCGGTCGGTGGCAAATGACCAGATCGAAACGGAAATGCAAGGCATGCAGACCTGCCTGACAGAAGCGACTTCGAAGGTTATTGCAAGCCACGCCCGCAAGGCCTTTCGCGCAGAGGGTACGCGCGATGAATAGGGATCCTCGAAGACTGATCGATCATGCCGCACTGTCCGGGCCATTCCTGCCGCAGCGGTTCCTCTACGATGCCAAGACACCCGAGGAACGATCAAAGTTGCTGCGAAGCCTCGCCCCGCAATGCGAAGAGATCGCCATTGACGACGTAGTGCACTGGAACATGCGCAACTCTGACAGAATGCGGGCATTGCGCAGCCTGGCGTTGCGCCCGGCCGATTACAGCAGGCTGTGGCGCAAACGCCCGCCGTTGCGCGACGACATCTTCGCGCGGGTTTTGCACGACTGCCTGACCGGGGCTCCTCTCGATGCTGGCGAATACCACGGAGACGACCTGCGCAAGGCGATCAGCGCCGCGATCTTTGCCGAGATGATGGTACCCGACGCGCGCAAGACGGATGTGAAGGCATTCGAGACCTCGCTTTATCAAAGTGCGGTGCAGGCGGCGCAGGTGGCGCGGCTGCACGCCGTACTGCCGCATCCGCTGTGTGGCCGCGAGCAAGAGCGGGCGGCGGTGCAGGCGTTCCTTGAGCATGGCAGTGTTCAGTATCCGGCGCAGCAGATCGGCGCTGGCCCTTCCCCCGGTGCTGTCCGCAAGCTGTTGCTGACCGGATCGCCGGGGATGGGGAAATCGGCCTTTCTGGCCGATCTGGGTCAGTGGATCGCCGGACGGTCGGCAGATTTCCCCTGCTGGGTGGTTATCTTTGATTTTGACCAACTGACCCTGACACGCGGCAGCGTCGTTGCCTGGGCCGAGGAACTGACACGCCAGATCGGCACGCAAGATCCCGCAATCGGCGGAAAATTATCCAGCATCCGCGCTCGCCATGCCCAGATACGCCGCGACGCGCAAACGATCGATCCGGAGTATGCCGCAGCGTCCCTGCTGGCAGAAGCGTGGGAAACGTTGCGCAAAGCCGCCCGGCGCGCCCGATTATCATGATCGCCGACACGATCGAGGAAATCACCGCTCAAGATCCGATCGAACAGTTCGAGATGGCGCCGCAGGACACGCTGTTTCACCAGCTTGTTCATTGGGCCGAGCAACTGGGTGCCATCGGCGCCGCGCCGGGCGATAGCGACCCGTTCAGCGACTTCCGGCTTCTGGCCGCGGGCAGAACCGCACCCCCGGTGCCGGCGACGGTTCTGGGCGGATGGTTCGACGCGCAACTGGAGTTGCCGGAACTGGACGACGATGCGGCGGCAGACATGTTGCAGGCGCTCGACGGGAAGCTTGCGCGCGATATCTGCGATCGGATCGTGCGGGCAATCGGTGGGCATCCATTGCACCTGATCCTCGTGCAAAAACACATCTCTGAGCTGAGCCCGACAGAGCGCGCGGAATTGTTGGACGAACTGGACACCAAGGGATTGCGCGGTGCAAATTCGGATTTCGTCATCCGAACGCTCTACAGTCGTTTTCTGGATAGGTTTCGCGCGCGAAACCTACCTAACACATTGACAATAAATGATCTGAAGCGGCTGGCGCACCCGGGATTGCTGCTGCGGCAAGTGACGGCGCGGCTTTTGCAAGAGGTGGTCGCGCCGGCGGCCAAGGTCGATCTGCCGGACCTTGACACCGCAAAACAGGCGCTGAAAGCGCTGCGCGAGCAGGTCTGGATGGTGACAGCAGGCGATGAACACGAAAGTGTCCGGCACCGCCCGGATGTCCGCAGAGTGATGCTTCCGTTGATGCTGGATACCGACTCTCCGATCGTCGCCGAGGTGTTGGACCGCGCCATCGCCTGGCATGAAAAAGAATCCGGGCCACGCTGGAAAGAGGAAGCAGGTTATCTGCGGGCGCTGCGCGGCGATGTTGATGTTTTTGTCGATAACCCGTCGCTTGCCGCATCGGTCCTGTCGATGACAGGCGAAGATCTGATCCTGATGCCCACCCAGGCCAGGGCAATCCTGAAATACCATTCCTCGCAGCGCATCCCGCTAAGCGCCGAGGAAATGCTCGCGCTTCCCGGCGATCTGCAAATAGATGCCGCGTTCCGGCAGGAAAGCGAGGCGCTCAAGACATACGGCGGCCAGACATTTGTAAAACCGGAAATGCCGCAAGCGATGGCTGATGCGCCACGACGCGCACGTCCCGGCAACGATCTGGACTGGATCCCCACGGTCACCGACGCTTACGATCTCCTGAACAACCAGCGGCTGGACAACGCGGTCGAGGTTGCCTTTGTCGAGGCGGATTTCGAGGAGGCTTCAAGGGTTGGCTGGACCGCGATATCGCGCATAAAGAATTGGCCTGACCTGCTGCATCCGCTTGGGTTGAGCGCCGCGTTTCATGAAAGCTGGCTTTGGCGCACCGCGCTTGCATCGGTCGTGGCGCCGCCCGATCCTGACGGAGGTTCTGCGCCTGCCGCTTGATCACTTCGTACATGATGTCGAGCGCACCCTGAGCAAACCCACCGGCCGCGGCCCTTTCTCTGCCGGTTTTTTCGATCTCGATGCGCTTGCCCGGCTTGCAGCTCACCGGCTGGACACGCAAGGCGTGGAGCGCTTGGGCAAAGAGGCCTACAAAGCACGCGCGCTTGGCGTCACCGAGTTCCGTGACATACGCGTGCTGGCCTCTTCGCCATTCTTGCGAAACGCTGCCCTTGGCAGGGATGCAAAGCTGCAATTTCCGATCGTTCCCGGCGCGACGCCACTTCTGGACCGAACGTTTGAGGATGCGGGTGCACGCCAGTTCCGGTTCCTGCAGACCTACAAAGAAGGGAAGACTCCCGCGAAGTCCCCGATCGCCGAATTGCTGCTGGAAACCATCTGGAAAAGTGAGGGTGTGATCGGCAGGAAATGGTCGACATGATCGAAACCGATCCCGATCGCACAGCACTTTCGGCACAACCGGGTTACTCACAAGAGTTCCTCCTCAATCTCGAAAGCCCCGTGTTGCACCAGGCGTTTGCTTTGTATTTGCGCGGCCAGACACCGGAACTGCATACAACGTTGATGACCAGTCTCTTGCGTTTGCCGGAAGCGATATTGATCCCCGCGATAGCCCAGATATCTGAGCAAGCGCTTTTCTCGCCGGAGGGGTTGAATGCCCGCGTGCTGGAAGCCACCAAGATGGGCGGGCGGTCGAAGGCGCCGGTGATGCAGCGTTTGATCAGCTTCATCGATCTTTGCGGCCTGCTGCCGAGGTTTGTCAGCGACCTTGCCGAAAAGCACCAAACGCCCGACCTTCAGGCCCAATCCCGGCTTCTTTCCGAACTCGACAGGCTGTGGAGCCCGCCCGAAACGCTTGGCGCACCGCCGGTCTAGACCACACCAAACGGAACATGCCGGATTGTCAGGCTGCGCCCCGCCAAGCAGGGCGTGGCAGCGGTGACGTCTGCGATTGCGCCGGACCACGGCCGATCGAACGGATAGCCCATATCGCGCCGGTCGGGGTAAAGCGCGTC
>CAVQOV010000005.1:0-226623 GCA_963714615.1 uncultured Alphaproteobacteria bacterium
CGAAGTGTCGGACAAGTCCCGCCCGAGATCGACTGGGTGATCCGGGTGGACGGGCATACCGACAAGATTCCGCTGGCCGGGACCGGGCGGTATCGCAACAACTGGGAGCTTTCTCAGGGGCGGGCGCTGCGGTGGTTCAGTTCATGACGGATGAGCTGGGGTTCCGCCGATCGGCTGCGGCGACGGGTTTCGGAGAGTTTCAGCCGGTGGCGGAGGGGACAGCCCGGAGGCGCTGGCGCAGAACGGCGGATCGAGCTGGAAACTGACTGAGCGGTGAGTGTCCACATGTGGACGGAAATTTGAAGTATCTGAAAAGATTGAATTTGTGTTTTTTTGTTAACCAAATTTTAACGTTTAAGCGCCTCCCTCTAATGAACAAAGCCCCGGCCAGTCCGGGGCTTTGCTATAATCGCGGTGCGGCTCTGGCTAGGCCGGGCCCTAATCCGCAGTCAGTAGCGGCGGTTTTTTCTTTGATTCGATCCGCCGGTTCTGCGGTTCTTCGATGCGCAGATCCAACTCACCGTTCTTGGTTCCCACCTTGACCACACCACCCTTGGCCAGCTTGCCGAACAGCAACTCTTCGGCCAGTGGCTTCTTGATGTGTTCCTGGATTACGCGGGCCAGAGGCCGGGCGCCCATCTTGTCGTCATAGCCCTTGTCGGCAAGCCATTCAGCCGCAGGTTTGGTCAGTTCGATATGAACATTGCGGTCCATCAGTTGCGCTTCGAGTTGCAGCACGAACTTTTCGACGACTTGCAGAATCACCTCTTTGGGCAGCGGTGCAAAGCTGATCACCGCATCCAGACGGTTGCGGAATTCAGGCGTGAAGGTCCGCTCGATCGCGGCGGTATCTTCGCCCTCGCGCCGATCGCGGCCAAAGCCGATGGCGGCCTTGGCCTGTTCCGACGCGCCCGCGTTGGTGGTCATGATCACGATCACGTTGCGGAAATCCACCTGACGGCCATTGTGGTCGGTCAGCTTGCCGTGATCCATGACCTGCAAAAGAATGTTGTATACATCCGGATGCGCCTTCTCGATTTCATCGAGCAGCAATACGCAGTGCGGGTGCTGGTCGATGCCATCGGTCAGCATGCCGCCCTGATCGAACCCGACATAACCCGGAGGGGCGCCGATCAGACGGCTAACGGCATGTTTCTCCATATATTCCGACATATCGAAGCGCAGAAGTTCCACGCCCAGGGTGTCGGCGAGCTGTTTGGCCACTTCGGTTTTGCCGACGCCGGTCGGGCCCGCGAACAGGTAGTTTCCGATCGGCTTTTCCGGCTCACGCAGGCCCGCGCGGGCCAGCTTGATCGCCGACGACAGCGCGTCGATTGCGGCATCCTGACCAAAGACCACCCGCTTCAAAGAGCGTTCGAGATCCTTCAGAACCTCGGCATCATCCTTCGAGACGTTTTTCGGCGGAATGCGGGCGATCTTTGCGACCACAGCCTCGATCTCTTTCGTGCCGATGGTCTTGCGACGCTTGGATTCGGCAACCAGATGCTGGGCAGCACCTGCTTCGTCGATCACGTCGATGGCCTTGTCGGGCAGCTTGCGATCATGGATGTAGCGCGCCGACAATTCGACCGCCGACTTGATCGCGTCCGCAGTATAGCGCACGTCGTGATGCTCTTCGAAATAGGGCTTGATGCCTTTCAGAATCTTAACCGTGTCATCGACCGAAGGTTCGTTCACGTCGATCTTCTGGAACCGGCGCGACAGGGCGCGGTCCTTTTCGAAATGCTGGCGATATTCCTTGTAGGTGGTCGAACCCATGCAGCGCAGCTTGCCGCCCTGCAAAGCGGGCTTCAGCAGATTCGAGGCATCCATCGCACCACCGCTGGTGGCACCCGCGCCGATCACGGTGTGAATCTCGTCGATAAACAGGATGGCGTCCGGGTGATCCTCAAGCTCTGATACCACCGCTTTCAGCCGCTCTTCAAAATCGCCGCGATAGCGTGTACCTGCCAGAAGTGCGCCCATATCGAGCGAGAAGATCGTGGCCTCTGACAACACTTCGGGGGTTTCGCCGCTGATGATTTTGCGCGCCAGACCTTCCGCGATGGCGGTCTTGCCGACGCCGGGATCGCCGACCAGCAGCGGGTTGTTCTTGCGACGGCGGCAAAGCACCTGAATACAGCGCTCAACCTCATGGCTGCGGCCGATCAGCGGGTCGACATCGCCCTTGCGCGCCTTGGCATTCAGATCAACGCAGTATTTTGCGAGCGCCGATTCCTTTTTCTCGGCACTGTCTTCGCCGGTGATCTCGGCATCCATATCCTCGGCGCCGGTGATCGGGCGGTTTTCGCCGAAGGAGGGATCCTTGGCCACGCCATGCGCGATGTAGTTCACTGCGTCATAGCGCGTCATGTCCTGTTCCTGCAGGAAATAAGCGGCATTGGATTCGCGTTCGGCAAAGATCGCAACCAGCACGTTGGCACCGGTCACTTCACTACGGCCCGACGATTGCACATGGATTGCTGCGCGCTGGATGACGCGCTGGAAGGCGGCGGTTGGCACCGCTTCTGATCCCTCGATGTCGGTGACGAGCGTCGAGAGATCGTCGTCGATGAATTCTGTCAGCGTTTTTCGCAGATCCTCCAGATCGACGGAACAGGCCTGCATCACGCGGGCGGCGTCGGGTTCTTCGATCAGCGCCAGAAGCAGATGTTCCAGCGTCGCCAGTTCATGACGTCGCGCATTTGCCAGGGCCAGCGCGGAATGGATCGCTTGTTCCAGAGTGTTCGAAAATGACGGCACGACGAATGTGCTCCTTGATCTGGGTCGGGAGAGGGCCGAGTGCCCCGAACCAACCGTGGCCTCATAATCTTAAAGTTCGGTGTTATTCCCCAAGCTTCAAGCATTTTCTCTAATATTTCGTCCACATTTCCAGTTTGAGAGGAAATGTGATCGAAAATTGGGGCCGCAATTTGGACCTTTTCGTGCAAAGGTCTAGAATGCGTCCTTGCGGCGACGGATTTCACCGAAGACCTCGGCATCTGTCGCGTCCTTCATGTTCATTGCTGCCTTCATATGGGGCAGATGGGCGCGAAGGAAGGGGTTGGTTGCAGTTTCGTCGGCAAGCGTGGAGGGAACGGTCGGTTGACCGGCGGCGCGGGCTGTTTCGATGGCGCCGATCCGAGAGATAAGCTCGGGATTGTCGCTTTCAATGGTCATGGGCGAATTTTGCGTTGGCTGCGGTGTATTCATGGCCCGAGCAGACCAGCGTGTCCGGGCGGCAGGGTCGGCCAGCTTGGACAGGCTGGCCCACATCTGTTCGGCGGTGCCTTCGAAAAGCCGGCCGCATCCCAGCGCCATCAGGCTGTCGGCGGTAAAGACGCGCCTTTGCGTCGGGGACGTGATAGGCGATGTGGCCGACCGTGTGGCCCGAAACATCGATGACTTGCACGTCCGGCACCGGCGAAGCGATAGGTCTCGCCGTCCTTCACGGCGTGGTTAAGCGGCGGCAGGCGATGCGCGTCGACTTCGGCGCCCGATGACCTTGGCACCGGTCGCCTCTTTCAGTTCCGCGACACCGTCGATATGGTCCCAGTGATGATGCGTGATCCAGATTTCGGTCAGCTGCCAGCCGCGATCCGACAGGGCGGCGAGGATCGGCCCGGCTTCGGGCACGTCGATCACGGCGGTCTCTCCGGTTTCGTGGAATGCAGCAGGAACGCGTAGTTATCTTTCAGGCAGGGGATCGTGACGATTTCAAGGGGCATGGCATTTCGTCTCTTGTTCGGTATTCTCGCGCAGAATTGCCGAAACGGGGCCAAGCTTCAATGCATCTCGACGTGGTCGATCTGCGCAACTTCTATTATCGCACCGGCCTTGGCCGGGCGGCGCAGCGTGCGATGCGCGATCAGGTCGTGCAGTTCTGGCCCGAGGCGAAGGGCCAGACGGTGGCGGGTTTTGGCTTTGCGGTGCCGCTGCTGCGCCCCTATCTGAAAGAAGCCCGCAGGGTGATCGGACTGATGCCGGGCGCCACAGGGGGTCATGCCGTGGCCGGCCGGCATGCCGAATGTCAGTGTGCTTTGCGAGGAAACCGCGTGGCCGCTGGAAACCGGCCATGTCGACAAGCTGGTGCTGATGCACGGGCTGGAAACCAGCGAGAACCCGACAGCGCTGCTGGAGGAATGCTGGCGCGTGCTGGGACCGGGCGGCAAGTTGCTGGTGGTGGTGCCGAATCGTGCGGGTCTTTGGTCGCGCAGCGATCTGACGCCGTTCGGCTTCGGCCGCCCCTACAGCCGGACCCAGCTAGAGAACCAGCTGAAACGCCACGCCTTCTTGCCAGAGCGTCATTTGGCGGCTTTGTTCCAGCCGCCATCCAACAAGCGGTTCTGGCTGAAGACCGGCGCGTTCTGGGAACAGACCGGACGGCGGATATTCATCTTATTTCGCGGGCGGCGTGCTGATCGTCGAGGCAAGCAAGCGGGTCCACGCGCCGACTCGGCCGGGGTTGCCGGAGGCGGTGCGCAAACCGTTGCGAGTTCTTGACGGGATCGTGCAAGCCAGAGGCGAAGCCGGTTTAACGTCGGGCAGGATTCGATGGCCGAGCGGACAAAGAACGCGTATTTGCCGTTGTCCAAATGTGTGCAATCGGTCGCACCCCCAAGAGAACCCCTGATTTTATTGGATGTTGGGCGCATCGAAATTCAGGTCAAAGCGGTTGCGAGGTACAAAATCGTCTGCTACACCCACGCCGATTTTGACGCCCAGCTTCGGCTGCGGCCCCAGCTGCCTTGATCCGCCCTCCGGTGGTCCAATTCAGGGCTTAAGACATCGGAAGGGTGGACGTGTCCGAACCAGCTTCGATCTCAACTGGCATCGCCGCGCGCTATGCCACGGCCATCTTTGAACTCGCCAAAGACGGCAAGAGCATTCGCGAAAATCGAAACCGATCTGGACGCGCTGGAAGGCGCACTGGCGGACAGCGCCGATTTCGACGCGCTGATCGCTTCGCCGATCTACACCCGCGATCAGCAGGCCGCCGCGATCCTGCGCTGGCCAAGGCCATGAAGTTGTCGCCGACAATGACCAACACACTTAGCCTGATGGCCAGCAAACGCCGCCTTTTCGTGCTGCCGCAACTGGCCAAGGCTCTGCGCGGCCTGATCGCCATCGAAAAGGGTGAGGTCACCGCCGAGGTCGTCGCCGCCAAGTCGCTGACCAAGGCGCAACAGGACAAGCTTGCCAAGACGCTGAAATCGTCGGTCGGCAAGGATGTGAAGATCAAACTGTCCGTCGATGAAAGTCTTATCGGCGGTCTTATCGTACAGGTGGGCTCGAAGATGATCGACACCTCGATCCGTTCGAAGCTCGATAACCTTCAGAATGCAATGAAAGAGGTTGGATAATGGCAATCCAGGCAGCCGAAATTTCTGCGATCCTTAAGGAGCAGATCAAGAACTTTGGCCACGAGGCGGAAGTTGCTGAAGTGGGCCGCGTGCTGTCGGTCGGCGACGGTATCGCACGGGTCTACGGCCTCGACAGCGTTCAGGCTGGCGAGATGGTCGAGTTTCCGGGCGGCATCATGGGCATGGCCCTGAACCTTGAAAGCGACAACGTCGGCGTCGTGATCTTCGGGTCCGACCGCGACATCAAGGAAGGCGACACCGTCAAGCGCACCAACTCGATCGTGTCGGTTCCGACCGGTGACGCGCTTTTGGGCCGGGTCGTCGATGGCCTTGGCAACCCGATTGACGGCAAGGGTCCGATCAAGACCAAGACCATCCTCGGTTGCCGACGTTAAGGCTCCGGGCATCATCCCGCGCAAATCGGTGCACGAACCGATGGCGACCGGCCTGAAATCCGTGGACGCGATGATCCCGATTGGCCGTGGCCAGCGCGAACTGATCATCGGCGACCGCCAGACCGGCAAGACCGCTGTGGCGCTGGATACGATCCTGAACCAGAAGTCCTACAACGAGGCCGCCGGCAAGGACGAAGGCAAGAAGCTTTACTGCGTTTATGTCGCGATCGGCCAGAAGCGTTCGACCGTGGCGCAGCTGGTCAAGAAGCTGGAAGAGGCCGGCGCGATGGAATATTCCATCGTCGTGGCCGCGACCGCTTCCGACCCCGCGCCGATGCAGTTCCTGGCGCCCTATTCGGCCACCGCGATGGCGGAGTTTTTCCGCGACAATGGCCGTCATGCGCTGATCATCTACGATGACCTTTCCAAACAGGCCGTATCTTATCGCCAGATGTCGCTTTTGCTGCGCCGTCCGCCCGGACGCGAAGCCTATCCCGGCGACGTGTTCTACCTGCACTCTCGCCTGCTGGAACGTTCGGCCAAGTTGAACGAAGACAATGGCTCGGGTTCTTTGACCGCTCTGCCGATCATCGAAACGCAAGGCGGCGACGTTTCCGCGTTTATCCCGACCAACGTGATCTCGATCACCGACGGCCAGATCTTTCTGGAAACCGAGCTGTTCTATCAGGGCATCCGTCCGGCGGTGAACACCGGTCTGTCGGTGTCTCGTGTGGGATCGTCGGCGCAAACCAACGCGATGAAATCGGTTGCCGGTCCGGTCAAGCTGGAACTGGCGCAGTACCGCGAGATGGCGGCGTTTGCGCAGTTCGGATCCGACCTTGACGCCTCGACCCAGCGCTTGCTGAACCGTGGTGCGCGTCTGACCGAGCTGATGAAGCAGCCGCAGTATTCGCCGCTGACCAACGCCGAGATCGTCTGCGTGATCTATGCCGGTACGCATGGGTATCTGGACAAGATCACCGTCAACCAGGTTGGCCGCTTCGAGGCCGGTTTGCTGAACCATCTGCGCGGCAAGCATCAGGATCTTCTGGACTACATCACCAAGGAAGACCCGAAGATCAAAGGCGAAGCCGAAGACAAGATCAAAGCCGCGATCGACGAATTCGCCGCAGACTTCGCCTGATAGGGCCGAAAGGACAGGGACATGCCTAGCCTAAAGGACCTGAAAAACCGGATCGAAAGCGTCAAGTCGACGCGCAAGATCACCAAGGCCATGCAGATGGTTGCCGCGGCGAAGCTTCGCCGCGCGCAGGAGGCTGCCGAAGCCTCGCGGCCCTATACCGAACGCTTCAACGCCGTGATGGCGGGGCTGTCGGCGGCGGCGGCGGGATCGGACAGTGCGCCAAGGCTGCTGTCGGGCACCGGCAGCGACCAGGTGCATCTGCTGGTCGTGATGACGGCAGAGCGGGGCCTTTGCGGTGGCTTCAACTCTTCCATCGTCAAGCTGGCCCGCGCCAAGGTGCTGGATCTGCAGCGCAAGGGCAAGACGGTCAAGATCCTGACCGTTGGCAAGAAGGGCCGTGACCAGTTGCGCCGCGATCTTGGCAGCCTGATGATCGGGCACGTCGATCTGTCGGCGGTGAAACGGCTTAGCTATCCGGATGCGCAAGGCATCGCCAAGGATCTGCTGGCGCGCTTCGAGGGCGGCGAGTTTGACGTTGCGACGATCTTTTTCAGCCGGTTCCAGACCGTGATCAGCCAGGTGCCGACCGAACAGCAGATCATCCCGGCGAAGTTCGAAGAGCAGGGCGAGGGCGAGGCCGCCACCGTCTATGAGTACGAACCGAGCGAGGAAGAGATTCTGGCCGATCTGCTGCCGCGCGGTGTTGCAACGCAGATCTTTTCGGCGCTTCTGGAAAACGGAGCATCCGAACAGGGTTCACGGATGGCTGCGATGGACAACGCGACCCGCAATGCTGGCGAGATGATCGAGAAACTGACCATCCAGTACAACCGCTCGCGCCAAGCTGCGATCACCAACGAGCTTATCGAAATTATCTCGGGCGCAGAGGCGCTCTAGGAAAACCGGAGAAACGACATGGCAAAAGCGCAAGCAGTCGGCAAGATCACTCAGGTGATCGGGGCCGTTGTGGACGTTCAGTTCGAGGATAGTCTTCCCGAAATTCTGAACGCTCTGGAAACTGAAAACAACGGCCGTCGGCTGGTTCTGGAAGTGGCACAGCATCTGGGCGAGAACACGGTTCGCACCGTCGCCATGGACGCGACCGAGGGTCTGGTGCGCGGCACAGCGGTTCGCGATCTGGGTGAGCCGATCAGCATGCCCGTGGGCAGTGCAACGCTGGGGCGGATCCTGAACGTGATCGGCGAGCCGGTGGACGAAAAAGGTCCGGTCAACACCAAAGAACGCCGCGCGATCCACCAGCCGGCGCCGGCCTTTGCCGACCAGTCGACCGCGTCGGAAATTCTGGTGACGGGCATCAAGGTTATCGACCTGCTGGCGCCTTATACCAAGGGCGGCAAGATCGGCCTTTTCGGCGGTGCCGGTGTGGGCAAGACGGTTCTGATCATGGAACTGATCAACAACATCGCCAAGGTGCATTCGGGTGTGTCGGTGTTCGCCGGTGTTGGCGAGCGGACGCGTGAGGGCAACGACCTTTACCACGAGATGATCGAATCCGGTGTTATCGTTCCCGACAACCTGTCGGAATCGAAGATCGCGCTGGTCTACGGTCAGATGAACGAGCCTCCAGGAGCGCGGATGCGCGTGGCCCTGTCCGGTCTGACGCTGGCCGAGCAGTTCCGTGACGAAACCGGTGCCGACGTTCTGTTCTTCGTCGACAACATCTTCCGCTTCACCCAAGCGGGTTCCGAAGTGTCCGCCCTGCTGGGCCGGATCCCGTCTGCCGTGGGCTACCAGCCGACGCTGGCGACCGACATGGGCGCGATGCAGGAACGGATCACATCCACGAAATCCGGCTCGATCACCTCCGTGCAGGCCGTCTACGTTCCGGCCGACGACCTTACCGACCCCGCGCCTGCGACCTCGTTCGCGCACCTTGATGCGACCACGGTTCTGGATCGTGCGATTTCTGAAAAGGGCATTTACCCTGCCGTGGACCCGCTGGGGTCGACCTCTCGCCTGCTTGATCCGCTGATCATCGGCGAAGAGCACTACAAGGTCGCGTCCGACGTTCAGAAGGTTCTGCAACGCTACAAGTCGCTGCAGGACATCATCGCCATTCTCGGCATGGACGAATTGAGCGAAGATGACAAACTTGCCGTGGCGCGTGCGCGCAAGATCGAGCGCTTCCTGTCGCAGCCCTTTGACGTTGCCAAGGTGTTCACCGGATCGGACGGCAAGCAGGTTCCGCTGGAAGATACGATCTCGTCGTTCAAGGCCGTTGTCGCGGGCGAGTACGATCACCTTCCGGAAGGTGCATTCTACATGGTTGGTGGCATCGAAGAAGTGGTCGCCAAGGCCGAACGCATGGCAGCTGACGCTTAAGGAGCCGACATGGCTGAGACGATGCAATTCGATCTGGTTTCGCCTGAACGCAGGTTATCCTCGGTTCAGGCAAGCGAGGTGCTTATCCCCGGCACCGAGGGTGATCTGACAGCGATGCCGGACCATGCGCCGACGATCACTACCCTGCGGCCGGGATTCCTGCGCGTTGTCGGCGATGGCGGCACCCTGGAATATCTGGTGGTGGGCGGCTTCGCGGAAATCACCGGCTCTAGCGTTTCAGTGCTGGCCGAGAAGGCTTTTGCGCGCGACGGGGCAACGAAGGAAGACCTTCAGACGCTTCTGAGCGAAGCCGAAGCGCACCGGGCCGAACAGTCCGGACCAGACCGCGATATGGCGGATCGGTTCGTTGCCGATCTGGTCCATATGCTGGACCTGATGGCCTGACGGCTTGTGACAAATAGCAACAGACTAGGCCCCGCACATCCCTGCGGGGCCTTTTCCATTTGCGGCGGCGCGGCGCGCGCGTTTATGTCAGGATCGAGGTTGCAGGTAAGAGTATGCGGCGCTTAAGAAGCCATATCATAGGGGTTGATCGGGGATCGGTCGTTCTGTTCTCGGATTTCGAGGATGGCGGCGAGATGTGGACCGGCCATGGCCCGCGTGAAATGCGCAAGGCGATCAAGTTCTCAGAGCCCTATCTGGATGCGCCGGTTTTGCAGGTTTCGATGTCGATGTGGGACATGGACCAGAAAACCAACCAGCGCGCCGATATCTCAGCCGAGGATGTGACGGCGAAGGGGTTTTCGATTGTGTTCCGCACGTGGGGCGATACGCGGGTGGCGCGTGTGCGGGCAGACTGGCTGTCGATCGGGGAATTGCGCGACGATGAAGACTGGGATGTGGTCTGAGCGTCAGCTTGAATACATGCCTTCGTAGATCGGCCCCAGCGTTTCGTGATCGAACAGCGATGAGACGGACGTGCCGTTCCAGATATTCATGATCGCCTGTGCAAACATCGGCGCTGTCGGAACGATGCGGATGTTCTTGGCGTTCTTGACCTCGGGCGTCGCCTCGATCGAATCCGTTATCACAAGGCTCTTCATCACCGAATTGGTGATCCGCTCGACCGCCGGGCCCGACAGGACGCCGTGGGTGATGTAGGAATGCACTTCCTTGGCGCCGTTCTCGATCAGCACTTCGGCGGCTTTGCAGAGCGTGCCGGCCGTGTCGCAGATGTCATCGACGATGATGCAGCACTTGCCCTTCACGTCGCCGATCACCGTCATTTCGGCAATCTCGCCGGGCTTTTCGCGGCGCTTGTCGACGATCGCCAGCGGGCTGCCGATCCGCTGCGCCAGTTCGCGCGCACGCGCGACGCCGCCGACATCGGGCGAGACCACCATCAACTCGCCCATCTGCGCCTTGAAGTGGTGCTGGATGTCGAGCGCGAAGACCGGCGAGGCATAAAGGTTGTCCACCGGAATATCGAAAAACCCCTGGATCTGGGCCGCGTGCAGATCCATCGTCAGCACCCGCTCGATCCCGGCTTCGGCGATCAGGTTGGCGACCAGCTTGGCCGAGATCGGGGTGCGCGCCTTGGTGCGGCGGTCCTGCCGGGCATAGCCGAAATACGGGATCACTGCGGTGATGCGGGCGGCGGACGAGCGGCGCAGCGCGTCAGAGATGATCAGAAGCTCCATCAGGTTGTCGTTGGCCGGGTTCGAGGTCGGCTGGATGATGAACATATCCTCGCCGCGCACATTCTCGTAGACCTCGACGAAAATCTCCTGATCGTTGAACCGTTCGACACGGGCATCGACCAGCCCGATCTTGCCGCCGCGATGCATCGACATTCGTCGTGCAACGGCCTTGGCCAAGGTGCGGTTGGCATTTCCCGAAATCAGCTTCGGTTCGGTCGATCGAGGGCATGGCAGCGCTTTCCCTGGGCGCGTTGTGGTAACGGAATCGCGGCGTTGACACCGCTTACCACCCCGCTACGGTCTTGCAAACAACGCGATCGGGAGACGCGGCAAATGGCCCATATCGATTACTTTTTTGCGACAGTTTCGCCCTATACCTATCTCGCCGGGACGCGGTTGGAGGAGATTGCCGCGAAACATGGCGCAACGATCACCTACAAGCCGCTTGATGTCATTGCGCTGTTCGCGCGGACCGGCGGCATTGCCCCCAAGGATCGCCACCCGTCGCGGCAGGAATACCGGTTGCAGGAACTGCGGCGGCAATCGGCGAAGACGGGGCTGCCGATCAACCTGAAGCCCGCGCATTGGCCGACCAATCCGGCGCCCTCGTCCTATGCGGTCATCGCGGCGCAATCGGCAGGCGGCGGCGATCTGGGCGCGCTGGTGCACGGGCTGACCCGCGCCTGCTGGGCCGAGGATCGCAACATCGCCGAGGATGACGTGATCCGCGAATGCCTGTCGGCCGCCGGGTTCGACCCTTCGCTGGCCGACACCGGGCTTCTGGCCGGGGCCGAGACCTATGCCGCAAATCTCGAAGAGGCGGTGATGCGCGGCGCCTTCGGCGCACCCTTCTACATCACCGATGCCGACCAGCGATTCTGGGGGCAGGACCGGCTGGATGATCTGGACCTGCATCTGTCCGGCAAGATCTGATGCCAACAGACTGTCGGGGCGGTTTTCCGACCCACTGGACGGTGCGCGGAGAGGGCGACCGCGACGCCGTGCTGATCCATTGCTCGCTGGCGCATCAGGGTGCGTGGAAGGGGGTCGAGGAGCCGCTGACGCCTTGGCTGCGCATGACGGCTTTCGACATTCCGGGGCACGGGCGCAGTGCGAACTGGGACGGGCGGGGCGACTATCAGGCCGTGACCACCGCGATGGCCGCCGATCTGATCGACGGTCAGGCCGACCTTGTCGGCCATTCCTTTGGCGCGACGGTTGCGCTGCGGCTGGCGATAGAGCAGCCCGAAAAAGTGCGCAGCCTGACGATGATCGAGCCGGTCTTCTTCGCGGTCCTGCAGGGGCAGAATGTTCCGGGGTCTGGCGAACACGAAGCCGAGTACCGGCGGGTGATCGACGCGCTAGATCGCGGCCAGCCGGAACAGGCCGCAAGCCTGTTCGTCGGCGAATGGGGTGCCGGTGTACCTTGGGAGGCCTTGCCCGAAACCCAACGCAACTACGCGATCGCGCGCATCGGGCAAATCCGCGACATCGAACCGCAGATCTATCACGACAGGGCTGGTCTGACGCGCCGCTTGCCCAAGCTTGACCTACCGGTTCTGATCCTTGACGGAACCCGCTCTCCGGCGATCATGTCGGCGATCTGCGCCGAACTGCACAGCCGTATCCGTGGTGCCGTGCGGCACCGGGTTGAGGGGGCGGGGCATATGCTACCGATCACCCACCCGGGCCCGGCGGCAGAGCGTATCGCCGAATTTCTGCACCTTGGCGTCTAGCCGCGAATGAGGTCCAGAAACCTGTCTACATCCGCGTTCGTCGTGGACCAGCTGCACATCAGGCGGGCGGGCAGGGACTTCATCGTTTGGGCCGTCAAGCGACTGGTCCGACGGCCAGAAGTAGTACTCCGCCCCCGCTTCATGCGCCCGGCGATGCCCGGCGCGCGGCCAGCTTGCGAAGACCCCGTTGGCTTCGGTCGGGTGGATCAGCGATGCGCCCTCGATCTGCGCTATGCCATCTGACAGGCGTTTGGCCCGGGCATTCGCGGCGCTGGCCATTTCGCGCCACAGATCGTCGTTCAGATAGGCCGCCATCTGCGCCGAAAGATAGCGGTGCTTGGAGAACAGATGCCCGCCGCGCTTGCGCCGCAACTCGAACTCCCACGCCGTTTTCGGGTCGAAGAACACCACGCCTTCGACGCCCATCAACCCGTTCTTGGTGCCGCCGAACGACAGCGCGTCGACGCCGGCCTTCCATGTCATCTCGGCCGGGCTGCACCCTGCCGCGACCACCGCATTGGCAAAGCGGGCGCCGTCCATGTGCACGGGCAACCCGTCAGCATGGGCGATTGCCGGCCAGGTCCGCCACCTCTGCGGGGCGGTAGATCGTGCCGTTCTCGGTGGCGTTGGTCAGCGACAGCATGCCGCGCTGGACACCGTGAACCCCGACCTGACCGGTGGTGGACAGGGCGCGCTGCAGCCCGTCGGGCGTCATCTTGCGCGTGCTCGCCGTCGATCAGAACCAGCTTCGAGCCGCCGGTGTAAAACTCTGGCGCGCCGCATTCATCGTCTTCGATATGGGCGTTGCGGTGGCAGAAGACAGCCTGCCACGGCTGCGACCAAAGTCGCCAGGATCAGCGCGTTCGCGGCGGTGCCGGTGGCGACGAGATAGACCGCGGCGTCAGGTGCTTCGAACAGGTCGCGGATCTGTGCACGCACGCCGTCCATGATCGGATCGGCGCCGTAGGAATGCGGATAGCCTTCGTTCGCGCGGGCAATCGCCTCGATCACCTTCGGGATGCGCGGGGGCGGTGTTGTCAGAGGCGAAATGCATCAGGTCGGTTCCTCGATTATGTGGTCTTCCCAGTCGTCTTCATCGACTTCGAATTCAGGGATCGTCAGGCCCTGAACCGAGACACCGGCGCGCTGCACCGACGCCGGATCGCCCGAGATCAGCGGATGCCAGTCATAGAGGCGCTTGCCCTCCCAGAGTAGCCGGTAGGCGCAGGTCAGCGGCATCCAGTAGGCGTTCTTTTCGATGTTTCCGGGGGTCAGCACGATGCATTCGGGCACGATCTGCTTGCGGATTTCGTACTGCCCGCAGCGGCAGCTTTCGTCATCGAGCAGGCGGCAGGCGATGCGGGTCAGGAAGACTTCGCCGGTGTCTTCATCCTCGATCTTGTTCAGACAGCACTTGCCACAGCCGTCGCACAGCGCCTCCCATTCCGGGGCGGTCATCTTTTTCAGCGGTACCTTCTCCCAGAACTTCGGGCGCAGGCCGTCGCGTTTGATCGGATCGTTCATGGCGCGCAGCCTAGCTTGGGATCGGGGAATGAAAAGAGCTCAGACGGCGGCAAGGATGTCGCGGGCGCGGGCGCAATCGGCGTCCATCTGCGCCACGAGCGCCGCAAGGCTGTCGAACTTCGCTTCGGGGCGCAGGTATTCGACAAAGGCGACCGACAGATGTTCGCCATAAAGATCGCCTTTGAAGTCGAAGATGAAGGTTTCGAGATTGGGTTTGTTTTCGCCGAACATCGGGCGCACGCCGACCGAGGCAGCACCGTCATAGCTGCCCTGATGCGGGCCGGTCAGAACGTCGACCTTGACGGCGTAGATGCCGAATTTCGGCGGATGCAGCCGGTTGATCGACATGTTGGCGGTGGGATAGCCGAGTCTCGCGGCCGCGCTTGTCGCCGCCGAAGACCTCGCCGTCGATCCGGTGCCAGTGGCCCAGCATCTTGGCGGCGTCGGCGGGGCGGCCCTCGGTCAGGGCCTTGCGGATGTTGGTGCTGGATACCTCGCCTTTCGCGACGGCGATCAGTTCGGCGACGGTGACGCCGAAACCCATTGAGTTGCCAAAGTTTTTCAGATCGTCGGCGCGACCCCGCGCGGTCCTTGCCAAAGTGAAAATCGGTGCCGACGACCACATGCCGCAGACCCAGGCCGTCGACGATGACCTCGCGGGCAAACCGCTCTGGCGTGAGGCCGGCCAGGACGGCGTCGAACGGCAATTGATAGAGCCGCTCGACGCCGAGTTTGCCCAGCCGGTTGGCGCGGGTTTCGGCGTTCATCAGGCGAAACGGCGGGCCATTCGGGGCGAAGAACTCGCGGGGGTGCGGTTCGAAGGTCAGGATGCCAAGCGGGGCGTTCAGGCGCTGCGCCTCGGCTTCGCGCGATGTCGATGACGGCCTGATGGCCAAGGTGGACGCCGTCGAAATTACCGATCGCCGCGCTGGCGCCGCGATCGTCTTTTTTCAAACCGTCCCAGAAGGTTAGTCATGCGCATCAAGGCCCCTGTGCGGGACCGATCCCGCGTCAGTCGAATTTGCGGCTTGGCGCCAGAACCAGCGCCTCGCCTTTCAGCACGACCGTATCGCCGACGGCGCAGTGACAATCAAGGGTCACGCGGCGGCGGGAATGGTCGATGGCGGTGACTTCGACCTCGGCGAAGACCACGTCGCCGGGGCGGACGGGGGCCATGAATTTCAGCGATTTGCCCAAGATAGACAGTGCCATGACCGGGAAGTTGTTCGCCGATCACCGCCGAGATCAGCCCGGCGGTCAGCATGCCATGCGCGATGCGTCCCTCGAAGATGGTGTCGCGGGCGTAGTCGTCGTCGAGGTGGACGGGGTTGCGGTCGGTGCTGATTTCGGAAAAAAGTTCGATATCCCGGTCGGTAACCTGCTTGCGCAAGTTGCGGCGCATGCCGATTTCGATGTCTTCGATACAGATGGTTCCGCGGGGCATGTTATCCAGCATCGTTCCCGAATCCTTCGCACTTTGTTGCAGTGCAGCATACGGCGATGAGCGTGCAATGCGCAATCGTTTGGGTAATAAATATTCTTGTTTGGACCAAGTGACGCAATTTTGTTGCGGCGCGGATTGTCAGCGCAGGAAAGGAATTGCCGCCGTTGCCGAGATCTGATGCGCCTGCAAACCACGCCTGCAACCTTCAGATGGACTCGGGGTTAGCCGGGTCGGGCCCGAACTCTGCTGCCGCAAGGCCGCCGGTGATGAAGAGCGTGTCAAACCTCTCGGCCAGCCCGCCCTGAATATCGGTATGGATGCCGTCGCCGATCGCCAGAATCCGGTCATCTGGCACCCGCTTGAACGCGGCCAGACCGGCGGCGCGCAAGGTCGTAAATCGGCGGATGCGGCTTGCCGAAATACAGGCTCTCACCGCCCATTCTGGTATATAGCGCCGCAATCGCGCCGGCGCAGAAGATCCGGGTTTCTCCCATGTCCACAACAAGATCGGGGTTGGTGCAGAGCAGTTTCATGCCCTTCTGCTTGGCGTAAAGCAGGGTTGCGCGGTAATCCTCTGGGGTTTCGGTCTGGTCGTCGAAAAGGCCGGTGCAGACGATACCCTCGGCCTGCTCCAGCGGCACGCGGGTAATCTCTTTGCCGTCAACATCTGCGGGCAGATCGGTGAAGAAGCTTCGATCCTTTTCCGGCCCGAGGTGATAGACCTTGGTGCCCGACCAGCCCGGACAACATGCCGTATTGCGAGGCGTCGCCGGACGACACGACCTCGTCATAGGCATCATGCGGAACGCCGATCTTGTCGAGCTGGCGCACCACGGAGGCCTTGGGGCGCGGCGCGTTGGTCAGCAGAACCACGACGCCGCCCCTCGCGCGGAATTGCTGCAATGCGGCGACGGCATCGGGGAAGGGTTTCGACGCCGTTGTGCAGGCAGCCCCAGAGGTCGCAAAACACCGCGTCGTAAATGTCCGAGATGTCGGCGAGGCTGTCTATCAGGTCGGTCATTCGGGCTGAAACGACTCCTGTCTGCAATCTCGTCTGCAAAACGTATGGCAGGGGCGAGCGCTGTGCCAACCCCTGATTGACCGGTGGCAGCGGGATCAGACCTTGAGATTCGGGATGATCTGCTTTTTCCGGCTCATGATGCCGGGCAGCACGACGGTGTCGCCGATGACCGCGATCGCGAAACTTTTCTCGGCCACCGATTTCACCAGATCGTTGGGCACCAGCAGCGTCGCCTCTTCGTTCAGGATGTCGACGACGAACAGCAGAACCTGATCGGCGCCATCCTCGGCCGCGACCGGGCCCATCGCCTTCATCAGCGCGTCCTTGCGGGCGAGGATCTGCTCGGGCGAGGTGGTTTCGAGGACCGAGACGCGGAAGTTCTTGCCGCCGACCTCGTATTCCTTGCTGTCCATCCGCAGCAGTTCGGCGTCCGAGAAGGCCGAGACGTCGGATTTCGCGGCGAAGAGTTCAGCGGCGTAATCCGGGATCGAGATGCCAAGCTCTGCGGCGAGGTTTTCGGCCACGGCGCGGTCATGCGCGGTGGTGGTCGGAGAGCGGAATTCCAGCGTGTCCGACAGAATGCACGACAGCATCGCAGCCTTGATCTCGTCGGGCATCCGGGTGGCATCGTCGCCCATCAGGTCGTGCATGATGGTGGCGGTGCAGGCCAGTGGGCGGATCGTGATGTCGATCGGCGTCTTGGTCTTGAGGCCACCTTGCAGCATGTGGTGGTCGATGATCTGGATCACGTTGGCCTCGTTGATCGAGGGCGGCAGCTCGGCGATGTTGTTGGTGTCCACGACGACGACAGCGATCCTCGGCCGACGACGTCCGAGATGATCTCGGGCTTGTCGAGGTTCCAGCGCCTGAGCACGAAGGCGGCTTCGGTGTTGGGTTCGCCCAGCAGTTTCGCTTCGGCCTTCTGGCCCTTCACCTCGGTCAGGTACCAGGCCCAGATGATCGGAGAGCCGGTAGAGTTGGTGTCGGGGGATTTGTGGCCAAGAACTTTGATGGTCATGGATGCGTCCAATCTGATACGAATTCGGCGCCCTTATAGGCGGCAGTCCGCGGCTTGTCACCCAGAGTCGGCAGCAGTTAGCCTTGCGCCAAAATGCCCCTCTTTGTCCTTGCCGAACGGGTCTGATGCCGAAGCCGAAAGAATCCGATCTTTATCCTGCCGTGAAGTCTTATCTTCAGGCGCAAGGCTACGAGGTGAAGGCCGAGATCGGGGCGGTTGACGTTGTGGCGGTGCGCGGCGAGGACGATCCGGTGATCGTCGAGCTGAAGACCGGGTTTTCGCTGTCGCTGTTTCATCAGGCCGCCGCGCGGCAGGCGATTTCGCGACGACGTTTATATCTGCGTGCCGCGCGGCTCGGGCCCGCGCTTTGGCAAGGCGATCAAGGACAATACCGGTTTGTGCCGCCGGCTGGGGCTGGGGCTGATGACCGTGCGGCTGCGCGACGGGCTGGTCGAGGTGCATTGCGATCCGGGGCCGTATCGGCCCGCCAAGTCGAAGCTGCGCAAGGGGCGGTTGCTGCGAGAGTTTCAACGGCGGGTCGGCGATCCCAATCTGGGGGGCCAGACGCGGGTGGGGCTGGTGACGGCCTACCGGCAGGATGCAACGCTTTGCGCAGGCCATCTGGCAGAACACGGGCCCAGCAAGGGCGCGCCGGTCGCCAAGGCGACCGGGGTTGCCCGCGCGACGCGGATCATGGCGGACGATCATTACGGCTGGTTCGAGCGTATTGCTGTCGGGGTCTACAGTCTGACGCCGAAAGGCGCGGCAGCGAGAGCGGCTGCCAAGGCGGTGCCGCCACCCAATTCCGGCAGCGGCACGCTGTGATCCCCGGTTACTTGCCGGGGATCTTCATGATCAACGGTCGTCCACCTGCTGCCATTGCATGGCCCGGCATCACGTTGACGTGCCGACCCGCATCCGTCGGCATCAGCCGGGGCGCGCGTCCGTTGCGCCATGCCTCGGGCTCTGGGTCCGGGCCCGGCCGCAGCAGGTTCCGGATGCGTTCGCGCAGCGAGGGCGGGCCCTCGGGCACATGGCTTGCCGGAGCGGGCAGGCCATCGACAGGCGGCGCGACAAACGCCGAGGCGGCAGGCATCACGCGAAAAAGCACGCGGGCAATGGCCGTTCCGGCACGCAGGGCGCGGCGGTTGAATGCGGCGGAGCCGACGGGTTCGGACCCCGGACGGGGATTGGCGCGCGCCGATAGCGGCACGTCCACAGGAAGATGTGTCATGGGAGACTCGCGATGTTGTCAGGTTGGATTCAAGCGCTCCGATGCCAAGGGCGCCGGAACTGAGGTCAGCTTGCGCTGCAGGTAAATTTGCTCATGTTCAGAATCCTCCATCGCGCGTTGCGATGCGCGGTGACCTAGATCGAAAGTCGGCAAAAATCAACTCATTTTGCCCTGCGGCGTTCGGTTGTGGCGATTTTTCGCAACAGTCGTGTTGACACCCCGCGGCCGCATCTCTATCTCCGCTTCGTTAGCACTCGCCAGCTATGAGTGCTAACGCCCCAGGCCAAGGTCGGGGCAATGAAGAAACGCAAACCAAGGAGCGTTCGGAAATGGCATTTAAACCATTGCATGACCGGGTAGTGGTCAAACGCGTCGAAGGCGACGACAAGACCAAGGGTGGTCTGATCATCCCCGACAGCGCTAAAGAAAAGCCCGCAGAGGGCGAGATCATCGCAGTAGGCGAAGGCGCCCGCAAGGATTCCGGCGAACTGATCGCGCCGTCCGTCAAGAAGGGCGACAAGATCCTGTTCGGCAAATGGTCCGGCACCGAAATCACCCTTGACGGTGAAGAGCTGCTGATCATGAAGGAAAGCGACATTCTGGGCATCATCGCCTGAACCCGCTTTCAGAACCGTAATTCAGACAACCAGGAGCAAGCAAAATGGCCTGCTAAGGACGTCAAATTTGACACCGATGCCCGCAATCGCATGATGCGCGGCGTCAACATCCTCGCCGACGCGGTGCAGGGTGACACTGGGCCCGAAAGGTCGCAATGTCGTGATCGAGAAGAGCGTTCGGCGCACCGCGCATCACCAAGGACGGTGTGACGGTTGCCAAGGAAATCGAACTGGAAGACAAGTTCGAGAACATGGGCGCGCAGATGGTCAAAGAAGTGGCCACGCCGCACCAATGACGAAGCCGGCGACGGCACCACCACCGCGACCATTCTGGCCCATGCCATCATCAAGGAAGGCCTGAAGTCGGTTGCAGCGGGCATGAACCCGATGGACCTGAAGCGCGGCATCGATCTGGCGACGAGCAAGGTCGTGGAAGCGATCAAGAAAGCCTCGCGTCCGGTCAGCGACAGCGCCGAAGTGGCGCAGGTTGGCACGATCTCGGCCAACGGCGAAGCCGAAATCGGCCGTCAGATCGCCGATGCGATGCAGAAGGTTGGCAACGAGGGTGTGATCACCGTCGAGGAAAACAAGGGTCTGGAAACGGAAACCGAAGTCGTCGAAGGCATGCAGTTCGACCGCGGCTACCTGTCGCCTTACTTCGTGACCAACGCCGACAAGATGATTGCAGACCTTGAAGACTGCATGATCCTGCTGCACGAGAAGAAACTTTCTTCGCTGCAGCCGATGGTTCCGCTGCTGGAATCCGTGATCCAGTCGCAAAAGCCGCTGCTGATCATCTCGGAAGACGTTGAAGGCGAGGCTTTGGCCACGCTGGTCGTCAACAAGCTGCGCGGCGGTCTGAAAATCGCTGCCGTCAAGGCGCCGGGCTTTGGCGATCGTCGCAAGGCGATGCTGCAGGATATCGCCATTCTGACCGGTGGTCAGGTGATTTCCGAAGATCTGGGCATGAAGCTGGAAAACGTGACCATCGACATGCTGGGTTCGGCCAAGAAGGTATCGATCACCAAAGACACCACGACCATCATCGATGGCGGCGGCGTCAAGGCAGAGATCGAAGCCCGCGTTGCGCAGATCCGTCAGCAGATCGAGGAAACCACTTCGGACTACGACAAAGAGAAACTGCAGGAACGTGTGGCCAAGCTGGCTGGCGGCGTTGCGGTGATCAAGGTCGGCGGCATGACCGAGGTCGAAGTGAAAGAGCGCAAAGACCGTGTTGACGATGCGCTGAACGCGACCCGTGCGGCCGTGCAAGAAGGCGTTGTCGTTGGTGGCGGTGTTGCCCTGATCCAGGCTGGCAAGGCGCTGGACGGACTGAAAGGTGAAAACGCCGATCAGGACGCTGGCATCAAGATCGTCCGCAAGGCTCTGGAAGCGCCGCTGCGTCAGATCGCGCAGAACGCCGGTGTCGACGGCTCTGTCGTGGCTGGCAAGGTGCGCGAGTTGAAGGAAAAGAACTTCGGCTTCAACGCGCAGACCGAAGAATATGGCGACATGTTCAAGTTCGGTATCCTGGATCCGGCCAAGGTTGTGCGCACAGCCCTTGAGGATGCAGCCTCGGTTGCTGGCCTGCTGATCACCACCGAAGCCATGATCGCCGACAAGCCCGCCAAAGAAGGCGCTGGCGGCGGCGGCATGCCCGACATGGGCGGCATGGGCGGCATGGGCGGCATGATGTAAGCTGTCCGGTCACTCGGAACAACAAAGGGGCCCCATCGCGGGCCCCTTTTCTTTGCTTCGCGCATCCCCTGAAGCGCAGGCCTTGATCTATCTCATGGCGAGCTAGCGGGGGACGGGCCTAACTTTCGGACATTTACAGTCAGGAGGTTGCGCCATGACCAGATTCGCCATCACTTTGTTTCTGCTCTTTCTTTGCCTGCCCGCTTATGCGCAGGACAGCACCGAGACGTTCACGATCGGCGGCGATGCGTTTGCCGCCGGGTCAGAGGTTCTACATCAGGCGACGGGCACGGATGATCTGTTCATGGCCGGCGAAACCTTGCGGGCGGTCGCAGATGTCAGTGGCAGCGTACATGCCGCCGGACGCCGCGTCATGCTAGAGGCGGCTGTCGGCGGTGATGTCTATGCCGCCGGCATGGACGTCACCCTTGGTGGCGATACCGCCGGGGATGCGACGATGGCCGGCTATGACGTTACGCTTGGCGGCAGTCTGGGGGGCGATCTGCGGGCCTCGGGGGCCAAGCTGTCGGTGCTGGGGCCGGTTAGCGGATATGCGCTATTGGCGGGCGACGATGTGCGGATCGATGCCGCGATCTCCGGCGATGTTAACTTGAGTGCGGGCTCGGTGGCCTTTGGCGAAGCGGCGCGGATCGGCGGGCGGCTGGTGCTTTACGAGGAAACGCCGGGCCAGATCGAGGTGCCAGCGTTTGTGATCCCCGAGGACCGCATCGAGCGGCGCGACGCCAAAGCTTTCGACATGCAGAAGATGCCCAATGCGGGCTGGTTCGACTGGCGCGGCATGATCTTGCGCTTCATCGGAGGCGTGGTGATCGTCGCGGCGCTGGCTGCGTTGCTGGCCGCTGTGGCGCCGACACGGCTGTCGGCGATGCGTCACCGGGTGCTTGAGGGGCCGTTCCGCACACTCTGGTTCGGTTTTCTGGCGCTGTCAGCCGTGATCGGCTCGGCGATTTTGCTGGCGATGACGATTGTCGGGATTTTCGTGGCGCCCGCGTCGATCGCGCTGGCGCTGTTGGGTGGGTTCCTGGGCTATGTGGTCGGGGCCTATGCCTTTGGCGTCGGTCTGTTGCTGGCAATCGGCCGGAACGAACCCGATACGCTGGGCGAACGGGCGATGGCGGCGGGGGTCGGTGCGCTGCTGGCCGGGCTGATCGGGCTGATCCCAATCCTGGGCTGGATCTTTGTGCTGGCGCTGACGCTGGCGGGAGTTGGTGCCCTGACTTTGCACCTGTTCCGTCCGGCCTTCTTTACCCCCGGCTAACGCCGGGGCCGGGCAGAGGCCCGTTCCGGGTCAGGACATTCGACATTTGCGGCGCGGGCTTAGCCCGCGCCCTGCCATGCCAGTATCGCATCCAGCGGATAGAGCAACATGATGATGTTCAACGCCAGCCCGTCGCGGATCAGATAGGTGGTCAGGACCTCGAACCCGATCACGAGGGCGACGCTGGCCCAGACAGGGATGCGTTGCGCCAGCCAGAAGCCGAAGATCATCGTCAGGATGTCGAAGGTCGAGTTGATCACGCTGTCGCCGAAATAATCCAGCGAAATGGTCGTCTCGCGGTAGCGTTCGATGATCGCATCGGTATTTTCAAGCAGCTCCCAGCCGCATTCGACAATGGTCGCGATCACCAGTCGCCAGCTGACGGAAAGCCGCCCCGCGAGGGGCCAGAGGGCCGCATAGAAGATCAGTCCGTGCAGCAGGTGCGACGGCGAATACCAGTCGAACAGATGCTGAGAGTTTTCGCTGCTCATCGTGTCGCCATGCCAGAGCTTGACATAGCCACAGGTGCAGATCGGCACCCGGCCCATTGCCAGCAGTGTCGCCGCAGTCGCCAGAACGATTGCGGCCGTGATCCAGTACGGGAGGGCGTTGCGCGAGATTATGTGGGGCACCGAAGGCTATTCACCATAGGGAACCCAGATCGTCTTGGTGTCGACCGCGTGGGCCAGAAATTCGCGCCCTTCGCCCGCTGATCCGGTCCAGTCGCGGGTGCGTCCGTTGTTGACCCATGTGCGTTTGAGGTTGCGGGCGCTTTCCTTTTCGATCACGGCGGAGAGGTCCGAGGACGAGAAGCTCCAGACCGCATCGACATCCATATGGCCCGCCAGTTGCGGCGCAAGTTCGGCGTGGCTGCCGGTCAGGATGTTCACGACGCCGCCCGGCACGTCCGAGGTTTCCAGCACCTGATAGAAATCGGTCGCCGCCAGCGGGTAGGGCTCTGAGGCCACGGCGACGACGCGGTTGCCCATCGCGATGGCGGGCGCCATGCAGGAGATCAGGCCCAAGAGCGGCGCGTCGTCGGGGCAGAACTGCCCGATCACGCCGACGGGTTCGTTCATCGCCAGCGCAATGCCGCGGATCGGCACGCCCTTGGCAGCGCCGTCGAGCTTGTCGGCCCAGGCGGCATAGGTGAACAGGCGGCTGATGGAGGCGTCGACCTCGGCCGCGGCGTTCTTCGCATGGATGCCGGTCAGGTCGTGCAGCCGGTCGGCGAATTCATCGGCGCGGGCCGAGAGGTTCTCGGCGATGTAGTAGAGGATCTGCGCACGCAGATGGCCGGTGGTCTTCGACCAGCCCTTGGCTGCCTGCGCCGCCTCGACCGCGTTGCGGATATCCTTGCGGTTGGCGAGCGAGGCATGGCCCAAGCAGCTTGCCGCGCGGCTACCAGACCGGCGTCGGAATAGCCGCCATCGGGCCGCGCCTGTTTGCCGCCGATATAGAGTTTCGCGGTGCGGTCGAGCCCGGTGACCTCGGCGCTGGCTGGCGCTTCCGCCGGGGCGATCTGTTTGAGCGGTTTGGTGGCGACGCGCGGCTTCGTATAGGCCCGCAGGCCTTCCCATCCGCCTTCGCGCCCAAACCCGCTTTCGCGCACGCCGCCAAAGCCCGCAGCCGCGTCGAACAGGTTGGTCGCGTTGACCCAGACGACGCCCGCAACCAGCTTCGGGGCGATATCGAGCGCGAGGTTGACGTTCTCGCTCCACAGCGTCGCGGCCAGCCCGTAGCGGGTGTTGTTGGCCAGTTCGACCGCCTCGGCAGGCGTGCGGAAGGTGGTGCCGACCAGCACCGGCCCGAAGATCTCTTCCTGCATCAGCTGGCTGCGGGCTTTGCAGCCCGGTGATCAGCGTCGGCGGGATAGTAGCAGCCGCCTTCGGGCAGTGGTGTCGAGGCATGGTAGACCGTGCCCTCGTGCCCGCCGGCATCGACCAGATCGCGCACGGTCTTCAACTGCACCGGATCGACCATCGCGCCGACGTCGATGCATTTGTCCAACGGATCGCCGATGCGCAGCCCGTCCATCCGGGCGCGCAGGCGGTCGTAGAAACGCTCGGCAATGCCTTCCTGCACCAACAGCCGCGACCCGGCGCAGCAGACCTGACCCTGATTGAACCAGATCGCATCGACGAGGCCCTCGATCGCTGAATCGATATCGGCGTCGTCGAAGACGATGTAGGGCGATTTGCCGCCCAGCTCCAACGTCAGGCTCTTGCCCGACCCGGCGGTCGCCTCGCGGATGCGCCGCCCGACAGAGGTCGAGCCGGTAAAGGCGATCTTGTCGATGTCCTCGTGGTTCACGATCATTTCGCCCACCGCGCCGTCGCCGGTGACGATGTTGACGACACCCTTGGGCAGCCCCGCCTCCTGACAGATTTGCGCGAACAGCAGTGCGGTCAGCGAGGTGTATTCGGCAGGCTTCAGCACCACCGTATTGCCCATCGCGATCGCCGGCGCGATCTTCCACGACAGCATCAGCAGCGGGAAGTTCCACGGGATGATCTGGCCGCAAACGCCCAGCGGTTCGGCGTCGGGCAGTTCCGCCTCCATCAGCTGCGCCATGCCGGCGTGATAGTAGAAATGCCGCGCGACCAGCGGGATGTCGATGTCGCGGCTCTCGCGGATCGGCTTGCCGTTGTCGAGCGTCTCCAGCACCGCGAAAAGCCGCGAGTGCTTCTGCACCAGCCGCGCCAGCGCATAGAGATACTGCGCGCGCTCATGCCCCGACAGCTTCGCCCATTTGCCCTGCGCCTTGCGCGCCGCAGCCACCGCGGCATCGACATCCTTCTTCGTCGCCTGCGTCACCGCCGCCAGCACCTCGCCATTCGCCGGGTTGCGGCTGTCGAACCCCTTGCCGGGCTTGGTGAACGCCGCCGTCGATGAACAGCCCCATCTTGCGCCCGCGCGCGTCCAGCCACGCCATCGCCTCGGCAGCACTTTCCGGGGCCGGGCCATAGTCCATCGTTTCAAAGATTTCGGAGACGTTCATGGCTTCTTCTGTTCCACAAATATCCAAATCCCGCCGCGCCGACCGCCGTCAGGCCAGCGGATGCCGGTAAGACGCCGAATAGCGCCCGGTCACGTAATGCTCCAGCTGCCGCTCGATGTCGCCCAGAAGCGACGACGCGCCGAAGCGGAACAGATCGGGTTGCAGCCAGCGGTCGCCCAACTCGTCCTTGATCAGCGCCAGATAGACCAGCGCGTCCTTGGCCTTGGATATCCCGCCCGCCGGTTTGTAGCCGACGCGGATGCCGGTGCGCTCGTGATAGTCGCGGATCGCGCGGATCATCGTCAGGCGACACGGGCAGGGTGGCGTTCACGCTTTCCTTGCCGGTCGAGGTCTTGATGAAATCCGCGCCCGCCATCATGCAGACGTAAGCTGGCGCGCGCGACGTTGCGCAGGGTCCCCAACTCGCCGGTCGCCAGGATCGCCTTGACATGCGCCTCACCGCAGGCGGCGCGGAACTCCTTGCATCTCGTCGTACAAGGCCTGCCAGTTGCCGGTCAGCACGTGGCGGCGCGAAATGACGATGTCGATCTCGGCGCGCCCCGGCCTTGACGCTTTCGCCGATCTCGGCGACGCGCAGATGGAACGGCGACAGGCCCGCCGGAAAGCCGGTGGAGACGGCGGCAACCGGAATGCCGGTGCCGCGCAAGCGCGCTCAACCGCGGTTTCGACCATGTCGTGATAGACGCAGACCGCCCCGGTATGGATCGGCCCGACCCCCAACGCGTCCAGAATGTCCTGCCGCACCGGGTTGCGCCGCCTTGGCGCAGAGCCGCCGCACCCGGCCCGGGCGTGTCATCGCCCGCCAAGCGTGGTCAGGTCGATGCAGGTGATCGCCTTCAACAGCCACGCCGCCTGATATTCCTTCTTGACCGAGCGCCGCCCCGGCAAGGTCGCGGCGCGACGCTCGATCGCCGAGGTATTGGCCTGCACCGAGGCGACCCAGTCCATGTCCAGATCCATCCCCGGATTGCGGGCGCTCGTGGATCTGCGGAAGCTGGGTCGGTGGTCTGGTTTCGGTCCGGGTGGTCGGTCTGTCACGATCGGCCTCCCTGCGCCGCCTTGTCGAAGTCTTATCGTGGCACGGGCCAGCGGACTTGGCAAGATTTTACCAAATGGTCAAATCGGCTGGATCACGTTCTTCTGGAACTTGCGGCGATACTCGGCGGGCGGCAGCCCGTGCCGGCCGCGGAAGAGGCGGTGGAAATGCGACAGATTGGGCAGACCGCATTCCGCCGCGATCTCTGCCAGCGGGTCCGATGTGCCGGTCAGTGCCATCGCGGCATGCTCCATCCGGATGCGGTTCACGTAGTCCGACGGCGTCTCACTGAAATAGCGCTGCATCGATGCGGCTGACATGGGCATGGGCGCGCCCCGCGACGCGCACCAGCCCCGCCGAGCCGTCGCGGAAGACCGCCGGATCATGTGCGGCGGCACAGGCGTGGGCCAGCCAGTCGGGCAGCCGTCGGGCAACCGGCCGCGCGTTGCCTTGCAGATTCGGCACAGGAGCGGCAGCAGGAACGCCTCTGCCGCCAGCGCCGAGCGGACCCCGGTTTCCAGCCGCAGCGCTGCCCGTGACAGCTCTGCCAATTGGCGGATGTCGCGGTGCACCTTGCACCGGCTCGGCCGCACCGGACCAGAAGAACCGCCCGTCCAAGGCCGTGCGCGCTCGCGATGGCGTCGATCAGCGGCGCGGGGAAGGCGATATTGACCAGATGGGTTTCCTCGCCCATGCCCTGCAAGGCATGGGCTGTCGGCAGGGCGGATGAACACCATGTCGCCTTCGGTCAGCACCTCGCGCGCACCGTTGATCTGATGCCGGGCGCGGCCGTGATGCAGCCAGAACACCTCATGGAAATCATGGTCATGCACCAGCCGGATCGGTTTTTTCGACAGCACCGCGCGGGTGAAATGCACCGCACTCGCCCGGTTCGGAAGATGTCGCTGGAAAGAGAGGCGTCGTGGTTTGCATGGCTGCTGATTACCACGCGCCGCGGCCAAGGAACATGACCCGCCGCGACGCAGCGGCGCAATGCCGCCATGCGCCGGCCGGATGGACGCGGGCGCAGTCGGGGTCGTGACGGGCAGGCCGATCCACGCTAGACCCGAGCCAGAAACAAGGGAATCGCCCATGACATTCGACCGCTCCATCAAGATCGCACCATCGATCCTGTCCGCCGATTTCGCCGATTTCGGGCGCGAGATTCAGGCCGTCGAGGCCGAGGGCGCCGATTGGATCCATGTCGACGTGATGGACGGGCATTTCGTGCCGAACATCACCTTCGGCCCCGCGATGTGCAAGGCGATCCGGCCGCATATCAAGACGGTCATGGACGTGCATCTGATGATCGCCCCGGTCGATCCCTATATCGACGCGTTCGCCGACGCAGGGGCCGATATCATGACCGCCCATGTCGAGGCCGGGCCGCATATCCACCGCACCTTGCAGGCGATCCGCGGCGCCGGCGTCAAGGCGGGCCTCGCGATCAATCCCGGCACGCCGCGCAAGCGTGCTGGAACCGCTTCTGGATATGGTGGACCTCGTCTGCGTGATGACGGTGAATCCCGGGCTTCGGCGGGCAGAAATTCATCCATTCCTGCGTCGACAAGGTGCGCGACATCCGCGCGATGATCGGCGACCGGCCCGTGCATATCGAGATCGACGGCGGCGTCGACCCGACCACCGCACCGCTGGTCGTGGCGGCTGGGGCGGATGTGCTGGTGGCGGGATCGGCCGTGTTCAAGGGCGGCTCGGTCTGCGACCCGTCGCCTTACGGCGCCAACATCAGGGCGATCCGGGCGGCAGCCAGCTAAGCGGCTGCGTCTTGCGGCGGGGCTTCGGCGGGCGTCCCGGCAGACGGCCAGCAAGCATCAGGTACATGCAGCACCGTCATCAGCTGATCGACAAGGCTGGTCGAGAAGCAGCACCGCCAGCAGCAGTGCCAGGCCAAACCCGTTTGCCAAAGCCCGGGCATCGGCATCGGCCGCGGGTGGCGGGCAGCCGCAGATGAATGCGGACCAGTCCGGCCAGCGTGACAAGCAGGGCTGTCAGGCCCAGCATGCCGCCCTCGAAGAAGCCTTCCAGCAGCAGGTTGTGCATTTCCAGGCTGAACTGGCTGGCATAGGCCGACTGGCCGGGACCGAAACCCAGCAGCGGCTGCTGCCATCGCCTGTTGCAGCCCGTAGGACCAGTTGACGATCCGCCAGGACACCGAATTGTCGATGTAGCGATAGTCGAAAACGGTCTCGGCAAAGCTGAAATTCTGCCAGAAGGCGGGCAGGCTGGACAGATCGGCGAAGCGGTCGGACACCGTCAGCCCGACGATCGCAAGCGGCAGCGCAAGCGCCACAAGCGCCAAGCCTTTGCGTAGCCCGTGCCGCGCCGCCAGACCAACAGGGCCAGCACCATAAGCGCCATCACCCAGGCCGTGCGGGCGAAGGTCAGGTACAGCGCAACCGCCCCCAGCGCCAGCAGCGCCACATGCCCGGCCCGAAGCGGTCGCCCGGTCTTTGCCCGGATAACCTCCAGCGCCAGCACTGCCGCAAGCATCTGGATCGCGAAGGAAACCGGATGCACGTCGCTGCCAAAGGCGCGGATCACGCCCGGCTTGCCGGGATCGACGAAGCCGCTGCCCGACAGACCTGCCCAGCGCCAGCGCCCGCGCCGACAATGACGAAGGCCGTCAGGAACCGGCGCAGCGGGGCAAGCGCGGCTGGCCTGGCGCAGATAGGTCAGCGCGGCATTGGCAAAGAGCGCGTAAAGCAACAACAGCGATCAGCAGCGCCGCCGCCTCGACCGGTTGCGGCATGTCGGTGGACAGCGCCGAGAGCGCTGCCGGTGAACAGCCAGCGCCAGCAGACCCGCGACCAGCAGGGCCGCGTCGCGCGCCAGCCGCATCCGGTTCAGGAACATCAGGCCCAGGACCGCCAGCGTCGCCACGGCCGCCGCCTCGGACGCGCCCGCGCGCCCAGATTGTCGGCGATCCCGGCCAGCCAGCGCAGCGCGACAAGCGCCACGATCAGCCGCGCCGGGGTGGCGCTGGCGGGGGCAGGCAGCGCTGCGGAGTGCCACGCGCGATGGCCATCTTACGCCTGCCCCAGCGCATCGGCGCGCGCCAGATCCGGCGCGAAAACATCGCTGCGCAGCCCCATCACGCGGCGCAGGACCGACCAGTACATCGCCTTGCGCGCCACCGTTGCGGCCAACACCGCAAGCGCCACGCCAAACGCGCCGCCCAGCAGAGCGCCCAGCCCGAGTGCCACAGTTGCCACGCCCCAGATTGACCGCACTGACCCGCATCGCCGCGCGGTCATGGCCGCACATGTTCAGCGCAGTCTCGGCCGGGCCGGTGGCGGCGTTTATCATCGCTGGCAAGAACCAGCACTTGCAGGCTGGCCGCGGCGGCCGCGAAGTCGGGCCCGAACAGCCCCAGCAGCCACGGCCCGCCCGCCAGCATCACGGCTCCCAGCGCCAGCGTCGGCAGGGTCGTTGCGCGACTTGTGCGGCGCAGGATCGCGGCCACTGCGGCGGGATCGCCGGGCGCCCAGGCCCGCGCCAGCTGCGGGCCGATCACGATGTTCTGGCTGATCACGAAAAACGCCAGCAATTGCGCAAGCCTGTTGGCGGCGAAATAGATCCCCGCCTCGGCCGGGCCGATCAGAAGGGCAACGGCCATCACATCGGCATTCGTCAGGAAGATGTTCGAGACAGAGGTGATCCAGAACGGCACCGTCGTCGCCTGCCACTCGGCCGGTTCATCGTGCCCACATCCCCAGCGAAACCGGGGGCGGAACCCTGTCAGCCGCAGCAAGAGCGCACCCTGCACCAGAGCGACCAGCACCAGAACCGCCAGCAACAGCGCCAGCACGCCCGGCGCGTCCAGCACGGTCCGGCCCGACATGAGCACGATGCCAAGGATCAGCAGCGCCGAGATGCCACGCCACAGGATCTCTTTCGGGACGATCGACAGCGGCAGGCGCTGAAAGCCGCGCGCGAAATGCGACTGGATGTCGATCCAGCCGATCGCCGGGATCAGCGCGAAACCGATGACGGCAAGCACCGGGTCAAGATGCGGCAAGACGCCAAGGATCGTCAGCGCGACTGCGATGACATAGAGGCAGAGCGGCCCCGAGGATCGCCTTGCAATAGGCCAGCCCCACAAAGTCCGGCAGCGCGCCCTTGCGGTCGCCCCAGGCCAGCAGCGGCGGCACGAAGCGGACCATGGCGATCTGCTGGCCACAGGCCCCCAGAACCGACAACAGCACCGCGGCGTTCAGGAAAAACGCGACCTGGCCAAAGCCCTCGACCGTCATCACGCGGGCCAGAAGGATCGCAAAGCCATAGCTCGTGGCGGCGGCCAGCACCTTGGTCACGAAGGTCGCTTTTGCCTGGCTTCGGATGCTCATCGCCCTGGCCCTCTTGCCGCCTGCCCCGCCTTTCGCGGGCCCAATCCCTGCCGCCAGCTAATCCGATGCTGGTTAACCCTCCGTTAAGCCGTTCGGATTTTAGATGAATTGAACAGTCCTTGCCTAACCCGTTTCGGGCCGGGCCGCGAAATCAGACGCCGGAGATCAGACATGCAGACCCAGGCCCCACCTCAACATTCTTGGCACCCGCGGTATTCCGGCAGCACACGGTGGGTTTCGAAACCTTTGCCGAACGGCTGGCGATCTACCTGGTGTCGCGCGGGGTGTCGGTGACGGTCTATTGCCAGTCCGACGATCCCGCCGACAGCAATGGGCACGAGGATACGTGGCAGGGCGTCCAGCGGGTGCATTTCTGCCCGAAACGGGGCGGCGTCGCGGGCACCATGCAGTTCGATCTGGCCTGCGCGCGGCATGTGCTGGGCCAGCCCGGCAGCGATCTTGTGCTGGGCTACAACACCGCGATTTTCAACGTGCTTCAGCGGCTGAAGGGGCGGCAGGTCTTCATGAACATGGACGGGGTCGAATGGAAGCGGAAGAAATGGTCGAAGCCCGCGAAACTCTGGCTGTTCCTCAATGAGGTCATCGGCTCGAACATTTCGACCGCGCCCATCGCCGACCACCCGGAAATCGCCGCGCCATGTGGAGAAACGCTGCCGCAATCAGGCGATCATGATCCCCTACGGCGCAGACATCATCGGCGCCGCCTCGGACCAGCCGGTGCGCGAACTGGGCCTGACGCCGGGCCGCTACTTTGTCTCGATCGCGCGGGTCGAGCCGGAAAATTCGGTGCTAGAGATCGTGCAAGCGCACCGCGCCGCCGGAACCGATACCGATCTGGCGGTGCTGGGGCGGCTTGATCCCGACAACGCCTATCACCGCGCGGTGCGGCAGGCGGGCGGCAACCGCACGCTCTATCCCGGTGCGATCTATGAGGCCGAGACCGTGCGTTCGCTGCGGTTCCATGCCCGCGGTTACATGCACGGGCATCAGGTGGGCGGCACCAATCCGTCGCTGGTCGAGGCGCTGGGCGCTGGCAATGCGGTGATCGCGCATGACAATCCGTTCAACCGCTGGACGGCGGGCTAGTGATCAGCGGTTCTTCAGCGATACCGAAAGCTGTGCGGCGCATATCCGCGCCTTCGCCACCAATGACCTGATCCACTTACGCCGCCCGCATGGGCGCGCGTCAGCGCCATGCCCGCGATTTCCGCTGGAACGATGTGCTGGCCAGCTACGAGACGCTGTTCTTCGGGCAGTCCGCAGCGGCGGTTCAGATCGCGGCCGAGTAGCCGTCGCCATAAGGATCGTATTTCGCCGAAAGCGGCTGCGCCTGCTGCTGGTTCAGAACCGGGATCAGCGCAGCTTGCGGCCTCATCGCCTCGCGCAGCGGCTGCACGGCGGCGCGCAGATCGCTCTGGCTGGTCGCGGCCCAGCGCACCACCAGCACCACCGCATCCGCATTATGCGCGATATAGCGGGCATCGACGATCGGCAAGAGCGGCGGCGAGTCGATGATGACGATGTCGTAGACATCGCGGGCCTGATCCAGAAGCGCCTCGAATGTGGTGGAATTCAGCAGCTGGTCGGTCGGAATATCGCTGCGCCCCGCGCCCATGATCAGCGCCAGCGGGCTGGCCGGATCGCGGGCGTAGAAGCTGCCGGAAATCTCTGAGCGTTTCGGGATTGCGCAGGTAGTCGAGGAAACCGACATCGGGCTCGAACCCCAATTGCCGGTGCACCGAGGGCTTGCGCAGATCGGCGTCGATCAGCAGCGTCCGCTTGCCCGCCAGCGCATAGGTCCGCGCCAGCGCCAGCGCGGTCGTGGTCTTGCCCTCGCCGGGCTGCGCCGAACTGACCAGGATGATCCGGCCGCGCGCGACCGCACCCGGCGCGGTGGTGGCGCGAAACGCCTGATCGATGGCGGCGCGCAGCTTGCGAACGGATTCCGAGTAGACCGACAGCGGCGCATCGACGATCCGTTCCGCGATGCTCAGGCGGCCTTCGTTGCGTTCCGGCGTATAGGGCAGCGCGGCGGCGGTGGGGGCCTGCAAAAGATCCGTCAGTTGCAGCGCAGAGGTCACGCCGCCGATGTAGTATTCCTTGAGGAACGCCGTGCTGACCCCCAGCCCGGTGGCGAGCGCCAAAGCGGCCAGCAGCACCAGCGACTTGTTCGGGAAGCTCGCTCCAGCGGGCGCCAGCGCCGCCGAAACGATGCGGGCATCGGCAAGGTGCGTCCGCGCCTGCGCCTCGACATCGCGCAGCCGCGACAGAAGCGTCTGGTACTGCGAGCGCGCGATCCCTGCCTCTTGCTGCACGGTGTAGATCTCGGCCAGAAGGTCGGGCGAAAGGTCGGTCTGCATCAGCCGCTCGCGCAGATCGGCGCGGGTCTGGGCGGCATCACGATCCAGCGCGCCGATACGGTCGCTCATCGCACCCAGCGCTGCGGCCGAGCGGTCTTGCATCTCAACGTCCAGTACCGCCAGTTCCGCCCGCAGATCGGCGGCGCTGACATCGCCACCGGGCAGGCCGGCCAGCCGATCGACAAGCGCCTGCCGCTCGGCCTCGATCTGCGCCAGCGCCTGATCGCCAAGCGTGTCGGACAGCGCCTGCCAGCTTTGCGCCTGCACCAGCGATTGCACGCTGGCGCGCAGTCGCCATCTGGACGCTCAGTTCGGCCCGGAAACTTGGTCAGGTCGCGGTGCAGCCCGGCAATATCGGCGCGCCCGGTTTCCGCCTCGATCCGCGCGATGTTGCTGTCGATAAAGCCCTCGAACGCCGCCTCGGTCTGCGCCAGCGCATCGCGCGCGGCGGCGATCTGATCCTGCAACGCGTCGCGCGCGGCCAGCGAGCCCGAGATTTTCGCCTGCACCTGCTGATGGATGTAGCTGTCGGCCATCGCATTGGCCAGTTCCGCGGCGCGGTCGGGGTCTTCGGAGCGTGCGGAAACCGAAATCAGATAGGTCAGGCCGCGCCGCCGCACCGTCACCGCATCGCGCAACCGCGCCAGAGTTCCCGCAAGCAACGCCGGGCCGGGTGCCTCGGCGGCATGGGCGATGCCCACGGCGCGGGCCAGCTTTTCGGACAGCGCCAGCCTCGGCCCGAATTCGGGATCCGCGATCAGGCTCTGTGCCGCGATCACGCCCAGCGCCACGGCGTCCGAGCGCAGGATCTCGACCTCGCTGTCGACGCGCGCATTGTCGGTGCCCGCCGATCCGCCCTGACCTTGCGACGGATCCAGCAGGTTCTTCTGCATCGGATCGACCAGCACCAGCGCGGCGGCGGTATAGGTCGGCGTGACCGAAACCAGATAAAGCCCGGCCAGCCCGAGGATCAGCGCGAAGGTCGCACCAATCACCCGGATCTGGCGGCGCAGTACGACGAAGATGTTGCGCAGTTCGATCTCGGTATTGTTCATGATGTCATCCTTTTGCGCGGGGCCCCGCCAAGCCCCAGCCCGACCAGCGCCAGAAGCAGGAACAGGTTGGCCGGTATCTCGAGGCTGAAATCGACCAGCGAATGCAGCCCGGCCAGCACCAGCGCGGCCATCGCAGCAACTGCAAGGGGCGCTGCCCGGCGGCGATGCAGCAACACCAGCGCCAGCACCCCGGCAAGCGGCGGCAGCGAACCCGCCAGCAGCCCGGCCTCGGCCCAAAGCGTGAGGTAGGTCGAATGCGCCCGGTCCCAGACCACCTCGGCGGGCACCGGCGCGCGGTGAAATATCTCGAAGGCCAGCGGAAAACTGTCGAGCCCGAACCCGGTCAGCGGGCGGGCGGCGATCATCTGCCAGACCTGTGCGTAAAGCTCCAGCCGGGTGTCGCGGGCTGCGGCAAGCCAGACCGTGCGTTCCGCGACGCCCTGACCGAAGATCACTGCCATACCAAGTGCGGCAATCGCCAAAACCGCGCCGCCGCGCCAGCCGGGGCGGCGATACGCCAGCAGCACCAGCGAGGCCGTGCCGGTGGCCGCAAGCCCCATGCGCGATTGCGTCAACAAAAGCGCCATGCCGATCACGGCAAGGCCGAGCCACAGCGCCGGGGCCTTGCGGCCAGAGGGCAACAGCGCCAGCCCCAGAACAAGCCCGATGCCAAGGAAGGTCGCCAGCCCGTTGCGACCCACGAACGTGCCGACCGCCGATCCCGGATAGGCCGAGATGTGGCCCTCTGCCAGCGGCCCCAGCAGCACCAGCGCCCAGAGCGCCTGCAAGGCGACCCCGACGAACAGCGCCAGACCGATGGCCCTTGCGCGTGCGGGGTTGCCTGCAACGCAAAACATTAGCCACAGGAACATCACCGCAGCCGCGCCGCGCATGACGGCCAGCAAGCGTCGCATCAGGTGACAGGCTGCCGGGGCGCAACATCAGCTGGCGATCTGGCAGATCGAGCGGTCGCTCGGCAAGCGGCAGATGCGCGATCGCGACTTGCAGCAGGCCAAAACCGCACAGCAGCAGGCCCGCCAACAGCAACAAAGAGATGCCGCGCCCGCCGGGTTTGCGGGCCTTCGGAATTGCAAACCGGCAATCAGACCCATGCCGCCCACTGCAGCGCTATCAGCGCCTAGACCAGGGCGGCGTGCCACCTGCCGCAAGCGTGGACATCAGGACCAGCGCGACCAGCCCTGCCGCAATCGCAGTCCTTGCGCGCGAAACCCGGCGCGAGGGCTGCCGGGCATTGCGGTACGGCGCGGGGGCCGGCCTGCCATCGGACAGATCGCCAAAGATCGGGGCGACACTATCATGCGCCGCCTGCCGCCGTCTGACCAGGTTCAGCAGTCGCCGACGGTCGGCGGCGCTGGCCTTGTCGGCCTGGGCAAGGACAAGGCACGCAATCGCGAGGGCGTGGCCAGCGTTCCGGCCAGCATGCGAGCCCCGCTTTGGGTGGTCAGCAGCACCGCGATGTCAGCGGGCAGCAGCCGGTCCCGAAGCACCGGATCGACGGCTCGAAGCAGCAGGAATCGGCGCTCTGCCAGCCAGCCTTCATGGGCGCAAAGGTTGCGACGCGGCCAGATGCAACGCCACCCGTCCGGCAGCTCCGCGGGCTTGGGCCGCCACGGCTGCGATGAAATGCGCAAACCCGTGGCTGGGCGCGTCGCGCAGCACGTAGTGCCGCCAGATCGGCGCAGGCGCGCGCGACCGCGTTGCGGGGCAGTTCGGCCTGAAGGCTGAAACCGGGTTCCGTCATCGCCCTGTCACAGCGAAACAGCGCACCCTCACGCGATGAAAGCGCCAGCCCCGCGGACTGCGGCGCATCCGCAAGGGCCATGCCGGGAATAGCGGCCAGCGCCCGCGTCTCGGCCAACAAGCATGCCAGGCCGGCCACGCACAGAGCGGCGGCAAAGGCAATCTCGGGCAGGCGTCGTGCAAGCACGGGCGTTCCATTCTGTGAACCGGTCCGGTCTTGGGCGGACAAAGACATCAAAAGCGGAACAGCGTTAATTTAGGCTTAATCATTCTCTGGCCGAAATGCGGGGAATTGGCAGGAGAGGCATATGCAACGGTTTAACTCCGCACTGCGGCGGTATCTGGCGGGCGCAGCCATTGCGGCGGCTTTGTCGGGCTCCGCGATTGCACAGGTGGCGTTGTTCAACGAACCGGCGCTGATTGCCGCCTGCCAGCAGGACGCCTGCGTGGCGGAAGTTCAGGCCATGCTCGGCAGCCTTGGCGACCGCAACCTGCCAGAGCCGGAGTTCAACAGCCAGATCGGATTTCTGGCCGCTATCCTGCTGCAAAGCGCTGAAACCGCACAGGCAGATCGCCTGCCGCAGATCGGCGCGGCGCTTGGCATGCTTGGGCGAAGCTCTACCGATGCACGCCAAAGTGCTGCCATCGGGCAGGTGGCGCAAGCGGTCGCGCGCGGCGAGGTGGCGTCGGTCGCGGCCTCTGCCCCCTATGCGGCAAGCCCGTCGCGCCCGGTCAGACTGGTGGAACAGGCCGCCACGCCCATCTCGATCAGATCGCTCCCGCGGACGGAATAGAAGCCGATAGTCCGGTTTCTGGCGACGTTAAGGTACCAGGATCGGATCGGTTCGGGATAATGCCGCGCCATGACGCGTGACCAATGCTCGAACGCGGCGGGCGTCAGGCCGATCCCGTAGATCTCGGATCCCGGCCCGTGAAACCCGAAAACCGTCTGCGGCGTGGTGCAGGTATCGGCCAGCGCCAGATACATCGTGCAGGCCGACATGCAATAGTCGCCGCGGATTTCCACCCTTGTGCCGCTGGCCTGCAAGTCGCGCACCGCCGCAACCCGCGCCTCGACCGAGCCGCCGGGATCATTGCCGACCACCAGCGTGGCCTGCCGCGCCGCCGCTGGCAGCGTTGCGATGATGATTGCCAGCAGCACGGCCACGCGACCGCCCATCCCGTTCAGATTGAACACGGAGTAACCCCACCATTTCCTTGCGCCGGTTGCCCGGCCGCGCGGCCCCCCACGGGCCGACACCACCAGTCTTAGCGCATAGTCCTGACGATTCCCTTAGCCAAAAGCGCGATCTCGGCCCATCTCCGCCGGTTAATCCCGAAAATGCGGGCAATTGCTTGAAAATTTTAAGTGGACCTTAACTATGATAGACGTCCTCTGGGTCGGTCCAGAGGCGGCTTGCGCTTGTGGAGAACACCGATTGCACGGAAAGCCGGAACAGATGAGTCACACCTTTTACGACGACGCCGTGCTGGCCGCGCCAAAGCCCGGCATGACGGTCTATGCAGCCGGGGGCAAGCGCCTCGTCGATCTGGTGCTGGTCGTTGCGATGCTGCCGATTGTTCTGCCGATCCTTGCGCTGGCCTGGGCGCTGACCGCGCGCGAGGGCGGCGGCGGGTTTTACAGCCAGCCCCGGATCGGGCGCGACGGGCGCGTATTTCGCTGCTGGAAGATCCGCACGATGATGCAGCGATGCCGATGCCGAACTGGCCCGCCTGATGGCGGCCGATCCCGGTATCGCCGCAGAATGGCGCACGACCCAGAAATTGCGCAACGATCCCCGGGTCACGCGCGCTGGCCAGCTTTTGCGGCGCACCAGCATTGATGAGTTGCCGCAGCTTTGGAACGTGGTGATGGGCGAGATGAGCCTGATTGGCCCGCGCCCGTTCACCCCGAACCAGAAGGCGATGTATGACAAATCGCCAGACCTCTGCCGCCTATTACACCCTGCGTCCGGGGATTTCGGGGCTCTGGCAGGTGGACCGACGCAATTCAGGTGGGTTTGATGAACGCGCGCCTTATGATGCGCTTTATGCGCGCAGCCTAAGCCTCGGCCACGACCTGCGGATCATCGGCCGCACACTGCGCGCCGGTGCTGCGCCACCGGCAACTAGCCTCGGTCAATCGAAGTCAATCGAACGGGGCGAAGCTTGTCCGCCCGCGCCCGGTTCCAGCGCTCCAGATAGCCCGAGGTCGTCGGCCTTGCCGTCGATCAGGAACCCCATCGGCAGATACGGATAGACCTCGTCGCCGGTCGTCATCTCGCCGCTGTTCTCGCGCATCATGAAATGGCGCGGCAGGAAATTGCTGGGATCGGTCAGCCCCGCCGCGCCGGTCATCTCGGCCAGCGCCTTCATCGTGTTGGCGTGAAACCGCGCCACGCGTTCGCGCCTTGTTCGGGCACGACCAGCGCGCGTTGGCGCAGCTTGTCCTGCGTCGCCACACCGACCGGGCAGTGGTTGGTGTGGCAGGCCTGCGCCTGAATGCAGCCGATCGCGAACATGAAGCCGCGCGCCGAATTCGCCCAGTCGGCCCCCAGCGCCAAGGCGCGCGCGCGATGTCGAACGCCGTCACCAGCTTGCCCGCCGCGCCGATCTTGACCTGATCGCGCAATGCCCGCGCCGCGCAGCGTGTTGTGCACGAAGGTCAGCCCCTCGACCAGCGGCATGCCGACATGGTTGGCGAATTCCAGCGGCGCCGCGCCGGTGCCGCCCTCTTTGCCGTCGACCACGATGAAATCCGGCACGATCCCGGTTTCCAGCATCGCCTTGACGATGCACATGAATTCGCGCCGGTGGCCGATGCACAGCTTGAACCCGACCGGCTTGCCGCCAGACAGGTCGCGCAGCCGGCCGATGAACTGCATCATCTCCAGCGGCGTGGAAAACGCGCCGTGCCGCGGCCGGCGAGATGCAATCCTGCCCCATCGGCACGCCGCGCGCCTCGGCGATCTCTGCGGATGATCTTGGCGGCGGGCAGCATGCCGCCATGCCCGGGCTTGGCGCCCTGGCTCAGCTTCAACTCGATCAGCTTGATCTGCGGATCGGCGGCCTGTTCGGCGAAGCGTGTCTTCGCTGAACGTGCCATCGGGATTGCGGCAGCCGAAATAGCCCGACCCGATCTCGTAGATCAGATCGCCGCCGCCCGACCGGTGATACCGGCTGATCCCGCCCTCGCCGGTGTCATGCGCGAAGCCGCCGATCCGCGCGCCGTTGTTCAGCGCCTGAATCGCATTGGCCGACAGCGCGCCGAAACTCATCGCCGAGATGTTGTAGATCGAGGCCGAATAGGGCTGCTTGCAGTCCGGGCCGCCGATGCGGATGCGGAAATCGAAATCGGCGATATGCACCGGCTGGATCGAATGCGTCAGCCAGCGCATAGCCCGCATCGTAGACCCGCTGCCGGGTGCCGAAGGGCCGCTTGTCCTCGACCCCCTTGGCGCGCTGATAGACGATGCGAGCGGTCGTCGCGGCTGAACGGCTCCTCGTCCTGATCGCTTTCGATCAGGTATTGCCGGATTTCCGGGCGGATGCCTTCGAACAGGAACCGCATATGGCCCAGCACCGGGTAGTTGCGCAGGATCGCGTGGCGGGTCTGGGTTACATCGTAGACGCCCAGCAGCGTCAGCCACGCGAACAGGATCAACGGCAGAACCGCCCAGCCCGTGACCGACAACATCACCGACTGAGACCAGGGTCAGAGCGGCCGACATACCGAATACACTGAACCGCATCATGCCGCGCACCTCCCTTGCGAGTAGGCCCATCTAACCAGCCGGCGTTACCCGATTGCAAACAGTTTTCCGTGCGAACCCTCGTCGGGTACTAGAACCACTGCCCCGGCTCCATCAGGCCCAGATCCAGCAATTGCTGGGAATTCCACTGGAATTCGACCGAGTTGTGCCATTTGAACGTGCGATCTCGAAGGTCGATCCGGCGTTCGGTTTTCAGCGCCTTGGCGGTTCGGAAAGAGGCGATGGCAAGCGTGATGTTGTGGTGCCACGGGCAGGCATAGGTGTTGTATTCCTCGTCATTGAAGAGATGCCCGGACAGCAGTTTCAGCCCCGGTTTGGCGCGGAACAACGCGATCCGGTCGATCCTGCGGCGCGGTTCGGGCACGTGTTCCTCGTACCGCCAGCGCAGGCCGCCAAAAAAGTTCAGCTGCCGTTCCTTGGGATGCTCGTTGGCATCGTTGCGCGCCAGCGCATAGTAGCCGGACTTGTCGAGACAGGCATCCTCCAGCGACACCGCGCTCGGGAAACTCGCCCAGATCGCCGCGCGTAAAGGTCGATGACATAGGTCAGCACCGCATCGCGGCGTTCCTCGGTATGAAAGGCCAGCAGCTCGCCGATGCTGCGGTGCTCGCAGAACGGGTGGAACAGGTATTCGGCGTTGTAGCAGTAATACAACCACAGCCCCGGCGCTGCGTTGTTGATGGCATTGACCGTCGCCTCGACCGCCCCGGCAGGCGTCACGTCATGGGTCACGCGGTGAATCCGCGCCTCCAGCGCCTCGGGCAAAACCAGTTCTGGCGGCGCAAAGACCACCACCGCCGCAAAGCCCGCATTCTGGTGGTGGCGGATGGTGCTGTCGACCTCGACCAGATCCTCGACCATGATCAACGCCACCGGCCCTTTGGCCAGGGCGGCGCTGCCGGTATTCAGGAAATCTGTCAGACTATCGTAACGCATCGCCCGTCCTTATGCCCTTCAAGGGGTGAAAATCACATGAAACGTGAAAATTGCAAGCGTTGCAGGGCAGGGCGGTTCGCGGTAGGACGCGGGCAGCGCGAAAAAGGACAGGGCGATGGCCGACAAGAAGCTGTTCATCAAGACCTATGGCTGCCAGATGAACGTCTATGACAGCGAGCGCATGGCCGAGGCCATGGGCGGGCAGGGCTATGTCACCACCGACCGTGCCGCCGACGCCGATCTGATCCTGCTCAACACCTGCCATATCCGCGAAAAGGCCGCCGAGAAGGTCTATTCCGAGCTTGGCCGGCTGAAAGTGCTGAAAGAGGCCAACCCCGACCTCAAGATCGGTGTCGCGGGCTGCGTCGCGCAGGCCGAGGGTGCCGAGATCATGCGCCGTCAGCCCGCCGTCGATCTGGTGGTCGGTCCGCAAAGCTATCACCGCCTGCCGGAAATGGAGGCGAAGGTGCGCGCCGGGCGAAAGCCGCTGGAAACCGAGTTTCCGCAAGAAGACAAGTTCGACCACCTCGCCGCCCGCCCCAAGGCCGCGCGCGGGCCCGACCGCGTTTCTGACCGTGCAGGAAGGCTGCGACAAGTTCTGCACCTTCTGCGTGGTGCCCTATACGCGCGGCGCCGAAGTTTCGCGCCCGTCCGGCCGTATCCTGACCGAGGCCCGCGATCTGGTGGAACGCGGCGTGCGCGAGATCACGCTGCTGGGCCAGAACGTCAATGCCTATCACGGCCATGACGGCGGGCCTTGGCCGGTCTGATCGAGGACCTCGCGCGGATCGACGGCCTTGCCCGCATCCGCTACACCACCAGCCACCCGAACGACATGGACGACGCATTGATCGCGGCGCATGGGGAATGCGACAAGCTGATGCCGTATCTGCACCTGCCGGTGCAGTCTGGGTCCGACAAGATCCTCAAGGCGATGAACCGCAAGCATACGGCCGCAAGCTACCTGCGAACTGATCGAGCGCATCCGCGCCGCGCGGCCCGACATTCTGCTGTCGGGCGATTTCATCGTCGGCTTCCCCGGCGAGACCGAAGCGGATTTCGAGGAGACGATGGACCTGGTGCGCGCGGTCAATTACGGCCAGGCCTACTCGTTCAAATATTCCAGCCGCCCCGGCACCCCGGCCGCTGAACGCGAACAGGTAGACGAGGCCGCCAAGTCCGACCGCCTTGCCCGCCTGCAGGCGCTTCTGACCGAACAGCAACATGCCGCGCAAGTCGCGATGGTCGGGCGCGAGGTCGATGTGCTTTTCGAAAAACCCGGCCGCCTCAAGGGCCAGATGGTCGGCAAATCGGGCCATCTGCACGCCGTCCACGTCAAAGGCGCAGAATGCCACGTCGGGCGACATCCGCCGCGTCCGCATCACCCGTAGCGAGACCAATTCGCTCGCCGGGGAAGTGCAGGTTGACGCATGACGCGGCCTTCAGGTTGTATTTTTCCAACATTTTGTTGTGCAATTGCCGCAATTTGCACCCCAAATGTTGTATTCCTTCTTCTTTGCCGCGCAAAATCGGCTAATCTCGCCGGATAACAATCAGGATCGAAAAGATCCGGCGGTAGCGACAGGGAACCGGGGAAAATGCGACACAGATTTCATGCCTTCGCGGCAGCGTTGATGGCGCTTGCCTTGGCGCTTGGTACCACGGCCGCGCGCGCCGATCACGATGCCGCCAGCGCCAGCAGCGTTCTGATGATCCCCACGATCTGGATCGACCCCGACGGTTGCCAGCACTGGGTCATGGATGACGGCTGGGAAGGCTATATGGACATCCGGCTGGATCGCGACGGCAAGCCGATCTGCACCCCGCAACCGACCTGCGCCGTGGTTGGCACCGACCATCTGTTTTTCGGCACCGACGAATACACCCTGTCCGCCCCGGCCCGCCGCGGGCTTGCCAATTTCTTCGAGCGCACCGGCGCAGGCGCCTACGTGATCAACGGCCATACCGACAGCAGCGCCAGTGATGCCTATAACCTCGACCTCTCGATGCGCCGCGCCCGCGCGGTGGCCGAGGTTGCCGCCGAAGCCGGCGTCAAAGTGTCGGCGCTGAAGGGCTGGGGAGAGCGCAAGCCCATCGCCTCGAACCGCACCGCCGCTGGCATGGCGCAGAACCGCCGCGTCGAAATCGACTGCGTGAATTAAGGAGAACCGGCATGAACATGAACCGAAACGCCGCGCTTCTTCTTGGCGTTGTCCTTTTGACCGCCTGCGAAGGTGCCATCCGCGGCAACGGCGACAAGACCAATGATTACGGGCTCGACAAGAAATCCCTCAGCGAATTGCGCGCCGGGATCTGGGTCGATCCCACCGGCTGCGACCACTGGATTATCGATGACGGTCTGGAAGGCTACATGTCGCAGCGCCTGACGCCCGATGGCAAACCGGTCTGTTCCGGTGCCGCTCCGCCGAACCACGCCACCGGCAACTACCGCCGTGGCTCCAGGATTCAGGATCCCGTCTAGATCCAGATACAGTATCCACCGTCGAAAAATGGGGCGTCCGTAGTAGGCAGGCATCCCTTTTTTGTGTCATTTCTGTAATCATTGCACCGTGGAACTTGCGCCGGGCCGCCGGAGTTGGCACGATGAACCTATAGGCCCTCTGCTACGGAGACTTTATTGGGATTTAGCGCACTGACCCCGCCGCCATCGCCACAAGACGTTCATGAGACGCTTTTGGAATTCCCTGACAATCGCCTGTTGATCGACCTCTGCGGAGAGTTTGATCGCAATCTGGCCCAGATCGAACAGAAACTCGGCGTGCAGATCGTGCGCCGTGGCAATCTGCTGGCGGTCGTCGGCGACCCCGACGCCCGCGACAAGGCGGCCGACGTGCTGCGTTCGCTTTACGCCAAGCTGGAATCCGGCCGTGGCATCGATGCCGGAGAAATCGACGGAGAGATCCGGATGGGCCGGTCCGAGGCCAATACCGGCACGCTTGACGGCGACCAGATCGAACTGTTCCAAGAGCGGCCGGGTCGAGATCAAGACCCGCAAGAAAACCGTCGAACCCCGGACCGAGGCGCAAAAAGCCTATGTCCAGTCGCTCTACAAGAACGAACTGGCCTTCGGCATCGGCCCCGCGGGCACCGGCAAGACCTATCTGGCGGTGGCGGTCGGCGTGAACATGTTCATCGGCGGCCATGTCGACAAGATCATCCTGTCGCGCCCCGCCGTCGAGGCGGGCGAACGGCTGGGCTTCCTGCCCGGCGACATGAAGGACAAGGTCGATCCCTACATGCAGCCGCTTTACGACGCGCTGAATGACTTTCTGCCTGGCAAGCAGACCGCCAAGCTGATCGAGGAAAAGAAGATCGAGATCGCACCGCTTGCCTTCATGCGCGGCCGCACGCTCTCGAATGCCTTCGTGGTGCTGGATGAGGCGCAGAACGCCACCACGATGCAGATGAAGATGTTCCTGACCCGTCTGGGCGAAGGCAGCCGCATGGTCATCACCGGCGACCGCACGCCAGGTCGATCTGCCGCGCGGCACGGCGTCGGGCTTAGCGGATGCCGAGCGTCTGCTGAAGGGGATCGACAAGATCAGTTTCAACTATTTCACCGCAAAAGATGTGGTCCGGCATCCCCTGGTCGCAAAAATCATCGAGGCGTATGACATCGACGACAATGGCTGAACTGGTCGATACGCTGGCCGAGGATCACCGGTGGAATGAAATTGGGCTGGATGCGCTGGCCGAAACCGCCTGCCGCGCAGCGCTGACCCATCTCGGCCTGCACCCCGACCAGTTCGAGATCAGCCTTCTGGGCTGCAATGACGCCCGCATCGCCGCGCTGAACGCCGATTTCCGGGGCAAGCCGCAGCCCACCAACGTGCTGTCGTGGCCCGCCGAGGATCGCGCGGCCAGCAGCCCCGGGGGCCGGCCGAACCTGCCCAGGCCGGGCGCCTCTGGCCCGCCGCAAGAGCTTGGCGATATCGCCATCGCCTATGACACCTGCGCGCGCGAGGCCAGAGATGCGGGAAAACCGCTTACGGACCATGTGACGCATCTTCTGGTTCATGGAGTGTTACATCTGTTGGGATATGATCACATTCGCGACGAAGATGCCGCAGTGATGCAACGATTAGAGGCCGGGATACTTGCCCTCATGGGGCAACCCGACCCATATAGAGAGGATTAGGGCCGGCAGTGGCCTTGGATATCTGGAAAGGACCTATGGGCGACGCGGAAGGCGGGTCTAACGCAGCGCAAAGCGCGCAAGACCCTGACAGTAATCGGCAACGCGGCTTTTTGGGCCGCATATTTGGTGCCCTCACGCCCTCGGACAGTCACGAGGATCACGTCAATGGCAAGCCACCCGCCGGGCAGCGCCCGGTTCCGGGGCTGTCGGCGCTTGGCATGGCGAACCTGCGCCGGATGCGGCTCGATGACGTGGCGATCCCGACCGCAGAGATCGTGGCGGTGCCGGTGGACATCAAGAAAGACGAATTGGTCGAGGTGTTCCGCAACAGCGGCCTGACCCGGCTGCCGGTCTACAACGGCACGCTCGATACGCCCATCGGGCTTGTGCACCTCAAGGATTTCGCGCTGAAACACGGGTTCAACGGCAAGGGTGCGCGGTTTTCGCTCAAGGATATGGTGCGCCCGCTGCTGTTCGCGCCGCCCTCGATGCCGATCGGCATCCTGTTGCAGAAGATGCAGACTGAACGCATGCATATGGCGCTGGTGATCGATGAATACGGCGGCGTCGACGGGCTGGTGACGATCGAGGATCTGATCGAACAGGTCGTTGGTGAGATCGAGGATGAACACGACACCGCCGAGGGCCAGTACTGGACCGTCGAAAAGCCCGGCGTCTACCTTGTGCAGTCCAAAGCCCCGCTGGAAGATTTCGAAACCGAGATCGGCATCAAGCTGACCGGCCACGACGAGGACGAAGAGGTCGACACGCTGGGCGGTCTGGTCTTTGTGCTGATGGGCCGTGTGCCCGCGCGCGGCGAAGTTGTGCAGCATCCCTCTGGCATCGAGATCGAGGTGGTCGAGGCCGACCCCCGCCGGATCAAGCGCCTGCGGGTGCGGCTGCCGGGTTCCGCCACGAAATGACAATGACAGATCGGTTCGCGCCCGCGCTAGATGGCTGGCGCGGCACCGGCATTGCCTTGCTGACCGGCCTTGGCATGGGTTTGGGGCAGGTGCCCTTCGCGCAAGCATGGATCGCGCTGCCCGCCCTCGTGCTGGCCTTTATGCTGTTTGGGAACGCCGCCAGCCCCCGCGCCGCATTCCGGCGCGGCTGGACCATCGGCGCGGGCTATGCGCTGATCGTGATGTTCTGGATCGTCGAGCCTTTCCTGATCGACATTGCCCGCCACGGTTGGATGGCCCCGTTCGCGCTGGGCTTCATGGCCGCTGGCTTCGGCGTGTTCTGGGGCGCGGGGTTCTGGCTTGCCCGCTGGCTGGTGCCGCTGCCGGGGCAGGGGGGGGTGGCGCTGGCGCTGACATGGACCGGCGCCGAAATGCTGCGCAGCTACGCCTTCACCGGCTTTCCCTGGGCGCTGGTCAGCTACATCTGGTCTGAGACACCGATCCTGCAACTGTCCGCCTACATTGGCCCGCACGGTCTGACGCTGCTGACTCTGGGCTTTGCAGCAGCCCTCGTCCTCGCCGCGCAATCGCGCCACCGCATCTCCGCACTTGCGGCAATGGCTGGCGTGGGCGCCACCGTCTTCGCTGCCGCCTACGTCGTGCAAAACAACCCGGTTCCGGGCAGCGACCGGGCCGCGCCGGTGATCCGGCTGGTGCAGCCCAACGTGAACCAGAGTGACAAGTGGGATCCCGCCAAGATGCCGCTGCATTTCGAGCGGCTGCTGACGCTGACCGCAGCGCCGACAGCCCGGCAACCCGATCTGGTGGTCTGGCCCGAAGTGGCGGTGGCGTTCCTGCTTGACGACCCCGCCGCGCCGCTGCCCCAGATTGCCGCCGCGGGCGGCCGTGCGCCCGTCGTGCTGGGCGCGCAAAGGTTCGACGGCACTCGGGCCTACAACAGCATCGCGGTGCTGGACCGGGCAGGCGGCATCGCAGCACTTTACGACAAGGCGCATCTGGTGCCATTCGGGGAATACCTGCCGCTGACCGATCTGATGGGCCGGTTCGGCCTGTCTGCCTTCGCGGCGCAATACGGGCTTGGTTACACCGCTGGCGACAGCACCCAGATTCTGGATTTCGGGCCTCTGGGCACCGCACTGCCGCTGATCTGCTATGAAAGCATCTTCCCGCAAGAGGTCCGGACCCCCCAGCGCCCCGACTGGCTGCTTCTGGTCACCAACGACGGCTGGTTCGGCACCTTTTCCGGGCCCTACCAGCATTTCGCGCAGGCCCGCGCGCGCAGCGTCGAACTGGGCCTGCCGATGGTGCGCGTCGCCAACACCGGCATCTCGGCGATGATCGACGCGCGCGGCCGCGTCATCGACAGCCTGCCACTGGGCGTCTCGGGCAGCATCGACGCGGCCCTGCCGCGCGCCTTGCCGCCCACGCTCTACGCCCGCACCGGCGATTGGCCGATCCTCGCGCTGCTGGTCGCCGGCCTTGCCCTTGTCGCAGTTCGCAGAAACCGATTGACCCCGGCCTGACCCCCCAGTAACGCTGTCCCGAACTCTTGTCACAACGGCTTCCTGGCGTGACAAGCTAACCCGAATGGAGCGCTTTTCATGACACGACAGAACTACATTTTCACCTCGGAATCCGTTTCCGAGGGCCACCCGGACAAGGTGTGCGACCGCATTTCGGACGCCGTCCTCGACGCCTTTCTGGCCGAAGAACCCGAAGCCCGTGTGGCCTGCGAAACCTTTGCCACAACCAATCAGGTCGTCGTCGGCGGCGAGGTCGGCCTGTCCGACAAGGCCAAGCTGCACGACTACATGGGCCGCATCGAAGACATCGTGCGGACCTGCGTGAAAGATATCGGTTACGAGCAGGACAAGTTCCACTGGAACACCCTCAATGTAGCCAACTACCTGCACGAACAATCCGCCCATATCGCCCAAGGCGTGAATGCCGCCGAGAACAAGGATGAGGGTGCTGGCGATCAGGGCATCATGTTCGGGTATGCGACGAATGAGACCAAAGCGCTCATGCCGGCGCCGATCCTGTATTCCCACGCCATCCTGCGGCGTCTGGCTGAGGTCCGCAAATCCGGCCAGGAACCCAGCCTGCGCCCCGATGCCAAGTCTCAGTTGTCACTGCGCTATGAGGATGGGAAGCCGGTCGAGGTGACCTCTGTCGTGCTCTCGACGCAGCACGCATCCGCCGACCAGACATCGAACGACATCCGCGCCATCGTCGAGCCCTATATCCGCGAGGTTCTGCCCACTGGCTGGATCACCGAGAATACCGAATGGTGGGTCAACCCCACTGGCACCTTCGTGATCGGCGGGCCCGACGGCGACGCGGGCCTGACGGGCCGCAAGATCATCGTCGACACCTATGGTGGTGCTGCCCCGCATGGCGGCGGCGCGTTTTCGGGCAAGGATCCGACGAAGGTCGACCGGTCGGCCGCCTATGCCGCGCGCTACCTTGCCAAGAACGTGGTCGCGGCGGGACTGGCCGAGAAGTGCCTGATCCAGCTTTCCTATGCCATCGGCGTGGCCAAACCGCTGTCGATCTATGTCGACACTTTCGGCACCAGTGACGCAGATGACATCGCGATCGAGCTTGCCATCGCCCGCGTGATGGACCTGACCCCGCGCGGCATCCGCCAGCATCTTGCGATGAATAAACCGATCTACCAGCGCACCGCTGCCTATGGCCACTTTGGCCGCGAGCCCGAGGCAGACGGCGGCTTTAGCTGGGAAAAGACCGATCTGTCCGAGGCGCTGAAACGGGCGGTCTGACGGTTTCCAGATTGCGACGCCTGACGGCGTCAAGAGATTGTATTGCGCCGCGGGCTGCGCCCGCGTCGCGGTGCGCTCTGCGCGCGGGATATTTATGAACAAGTGATGGGTGGTGGAACAGCCCCAAGTTGCGCTTGCCGCGCCAATTGGGTAGCAGCCCCGCATGACCAAGGACAGCCACCACGCCGGCGCCCCGCGGCGCAATTTTTACGGCCGCCGCAAGGGCAAGACCCTGCGCAACAGCCAGAGGACCTATCTCGATGAGGATCTGGCTGCACTGTCGCCGGGCGCGGTGGATTGTGGCGCGAACCCAGAGCGGCTGGCGTTGGACATGGCCGCGCGGTTCAGGGGTAAACCGGTGTGGCTGGAAATCGGGTTTGGCGGTGGCGAGCATCTGGTGCATCAGGCCGCCCTGCACCCCGAGGTCGAGATCATCGGTGCCGAGCCGTTCATCAATGTCGTCGCGATGCTTCTGGGCAAGATCCGCGACGCCGGGGTGTCGAACGTGGCGATCTACCCCGACGATGTGCGTGATCTTTTCGACGTGCTGCCGGATGGTTCCATCGACCGGGCGTTCCTGCTGTATCCCGATCCGTGGCCGAAGAAGCGCCACCACCGGCGGCGGTTCGTGACGCCGGAGCATTTGCAGCCGCTGGCGCGGGTGATGGCGCCGGGGGCGATCTTTCGGGTGGCAACGGATATACCCGATTATGTGCGGCAGGCGCTGGAAGAGGTGCCGAAGGCGGGCTTCGAGTGGCTGGCCGAGGGGCCGTTGGACTGGCGCAGGCCGTGGGACGACTGGACCCGGACGCGCTATGAGGCCAAGGCGCTGCGCGAGGGCCGGGTGCCGCATTATCTGACCTTCCGGCGGCGGTAGGGGCGGAGCCTCCGGCGGGGATATTTTCGCAGACAATGAAGCGGTTGGACGGAGTATTCCGGCATGGACCGTCCGACGGGGCTGCGTTATCACGGCGCGAGTGTTTGCAAAGGAGTCCGCATGTCCGGCCATGGCGATCCGATCCCGATGACGTCGCACCGCGCGGCCCCCCTCAAGGGCGTGGCCGAGGTGCCGGGCGACAAGTCGATTTCTCACCGGGCGCTGATCCTTGGCGCGCTGTCGGTGGGCGAGACCCGGATCACAGGGCTGTTGGAGGGCCAGGACGTGCTGGATACCGCTGCCGCGATGCGGGCGTTCGGGGCGGAGGTGCAGCATCTGGGTGTTGGCGCGTGGTCGGTCTTTGGCGTGGGCGTCGGTGGTTTTGCCGAGCCCGAGGATGTCATCGACTGCGGCAATTCGGGCACTGGCGTGCGGCTGATCATCGGGGCGATGGCGACCTCGCCCGATCGTGGCGACCTTCACCGGTGACGCCTCTTTGCGCTCGCGCCCGATGGCGCGGATCACCGATCCGATTTCGCTGTTCGGGGCGCAGTCTTACGGCCGCTCGAAGGCGGTCGGCTGCCGATGACGATCCTTGGCGCGGCAGAGCCGGTTCCGGTGCGCTATACCGTGCCTATGCCCTCGGCGCAGGTCAAATCGGCGGTGTTGTTGGCGGGGCTGAATGCGCCGGGCGAGACGGTGGTGATTGAGAAGGAAGCCACCCGCGACCATACCGAGCGGATGCTGGTAGGCTTCGGGGCGGAAGTTCGCGTTGAAGAAGCCGATGAGGGCCGGGTGATCACGCTGAAAGGCCAGCCGGAGTTGCGCCCGCAATCGGTGGCGGTGCCACGCGATCCGTCCTCGGCGGCGTTCCCGGTCTGTGCGGCGCTGATCGTGGAGGGGTCGGAGATCACCGTGCCGGGGGTCAGCCAGAACCTGACGCGGAACGGGATTTACACGACGCTGGTCGAGATGGGCGCGGACATCGCGTTCGAGAATCCGCGCGAGGAGGGTGGTGAGCCGGTTGCGGACCTGCGGGTGCGGTATTCCAGCATGAAGGGGGTCGAGGTGCCGCCGGAACGGGCCGCGAGCATGATCGACGAATATCCGGTGTTGTCAGTGGTCGCGGCCTTCGCCGAGGGTCGGACCGTGATGAAGGGTGTGAAAGAGCTGCGGGTGAAGGAAAGCGACCGGATCGACGCGATGGCGCGCGGGCTGGAGGCCAATGGCGTGACGGTCGAGGAGGACGAGGATACGTTCATCGTGCACGGGATGGGGCCGGGCGGGGTGCCGGGGGGTGGCAGGTGTGCGACGCATCTGGACCACCGTATCGCAATGAGTTTTCTGGTGCTGGGGATGGCTGCAAAAAATCCGGTCAGCATCGACGATGCTGGGCCGGTGGCGACATCCTTTCCAGTGTTTGAGCCGTTGATGACGCACCTTGGCGCGCAGTTGCAGCGCACCAACCGATGACACGCGGGCGCGCCGCCTTCTGGATCGTCTTTGCTGCGACCCTTGCGGTCTATGCGGTGATGGTTTTCTGGACCTTGCCGGTGATTGCAGCCGCCGCCGGCGGTCTGGCACCGTTCGATATGCGCCCTGCGGGATACTCGGAACCCCAGGCCCGCGCCTTTCTGGCGGCGCTGTCACCAGAGGGCCGGTCGCTTTACCTGACCCTCCAGAACAAGCTTGATCTTGCCTATCCGGCACTGCTGGCCGCCACGCTGACGATGTCGCTGATATGGCTGTTCCCGCGGCTATCGCGTAGCGCCCGGGTGGCGCTTTGCGCATTGCCCGCTGCCGGAGCGATCTTTGACTATATCGAGAATGCCAGGGTCGCCGCGATGCTTCGGGCCTCTCCGGGCGATGTGACGGCGCAGCAGATCGAACTGGCCAGCCGGGCGACCATCCTGAAATCCGGATACACGACGGTGGCGATGGGTCTGGTTCTGATCGGGCTGGTGCAGTGGGCCCTCTGCCGCAAACGTCCGCGCCATGGCTGATCGTACAGTGTTCACCGTTGCCATAGACGGGCCCGCTGCGGCCGGGAAAGGCACGATTTCCAAGGCGGTTGCGGCGCATTTCGGCTTTGCGCATCTGGATACGGGCCTTTTGTACCGCGCCACCGCGCGGCGGGTTCTGGCGGGCGAAGACCCCGTTGCCGCCGCAAGATCCCTGCGCCCCGAGGATCTGGACCGGGATGACCTGCGCAATGCGGATGTGGCGCAGGCCGCCAGCCGGGTCGCGGCAATCGCGCAGGTGCGCGCAGCACTGGTGGACTTTCAGCGCAACTTTGCCCGGCGCGCTGGCGGCGCGGTTCTGGATGGGCGCGACATCGGCACCGTGATCTGCCCCCAGGCCGAGGTGAAGCTCTACGTCACCGCCAGCGACCAGGTGCGCGCCGAACGTCGCTACAGCGAACTGACCGGCAGCGGCGCAACGACCACGCTGGATCAGGTGCTGGCCGATCTGCGCGCCCGCGACGCCCGCGACAGCCAGCGCAATACCGCGCCGATGAGACCGGCGGCGGATGCTCTCTTGCTTGACACCACGAACCTGTCTATAGAATCCGCCGTTGAAGAGGCCATCAGAGCCGTGAAACAAAAACTTGAGCAGGGTCGGGGTTAACCACCGGCCCTGATTGTTTTATGGCACTTTTGAGCAGACAAAGACCAACCCAAAGACCTGCGGAGACAACCGCATGGCCCGAATAAACGTATGAAAAGGAACTGAACACGCATGTGCGCTAAAACAACTATGGAAGAATTCGAAGCCCTTCTGGAAGAAAGCTTCGAAATTGACACGCCCGAGGAAGGGTCTGTCGTCAAAGGCAAGGTCATCGCGATCGAAGCGGGACAAGCCATCATCGATGTCGGCTACAAGATGGAAGGCCGCGTCGATCTGAAAGAATTCGCAAATCCCGGTGAAGCCCCCGAAATCGCCGTTGGCGATGAGGTCGAGGTTTTCCTGGATCGTGTCGAGAACGCCCGTGGCGAAGCCTCGATCAGCCGTGACAAGGCCCGCCGCGAGGAAGCCTGGGATCGTCTGGAACAAGCCTACGAGAAAGAAGAGCGCGTCGAAGGCGCCATCTTCGGTCGCGTCAAGGGTGGCTTTACAGTCGATCTGGGCGGCGCTGTTGCGTTCCTGCCCGGCTCTCAGGTCGATGTGCGTCCGGTGCGCGATGCTGGCCCGCTTATGGGCCTGAAGCAGCCGTTCATTGTTCTGAAAATGGACCGCCGCCGTGGCAACATCGTTGTTTCGCGCCGTGCGATCCTGGAAGAATCCCGTGCCGAACAGCGCGCCGAAGTGATCGGCAACCTGACCGAAGGCCAGGCCGTCGACGGTGTGGTCAAGAACATCACCGAATACGGTGCGTTCGTGGATCTGGGCGGTGTCGACGGGCTTCTGCACGTCACCGACATGGCCTGGCGCCGCGTCAACCACCCTTCGGAAATCGTGTCGATCGGCGAGACCATCAAGGTTCAGGTCATCAAGATCAACAAGGAAACCCACCGCATCAGCCTTGGCATGAAGCAGTTGCAGGAAGATCCGTGGGATGCCGTCGAGGCCAAGTTCCCGCTGGGTTCCGTCCACAAGGGCCGCGTGACCAACATCACCGATTACGGTGCGTTTGTTGAGCTTGAAGCTGGCGTCGAAGGTCTGGTTCACGTTTCCGAAATGTCGTGGACCAAGAAGAACGTCCATCCGGGCAAGATCGTGTCGACCTCTCAGGAAGTCGGAAGTGATGGTTCTGGAAATCGACACCGCCAAGCGCCGTGTTTCGCTGGGTCTCAAGCAGACCATGCGCAACCCGTGGGAAGTCTTCGCCGAAACCCATCCCGTCGGCACCGAGGTCGAGGGCGAGGTCAAGAACATCACCGAATTCGGTCTGTTCATCGGTCTCGAAGGCGAGATCGACGGCATGGTTCACCTCTCGGACCTGTCGTGGGACGAGCGTGGCGAGGATGCGATCCAGACCTACCACAAGGGCGATGTCGTCAAGGCTGCGGTCACCGAGGTCGATGTCGAGAAAGAGCGTATCTCGCTCTCGATCAAGGCTCTGGGCGAAGACAGCTTCTCGGAAGCGGTTGACGGCGTGAAGCGCGGCTCGATCATCACCGTCGAGGTGACCAAGATCGAGGATGGCGGCATCGAGGTGGAATATGAGGGTGCGAAATCCTTCATCCGCCGCTCTGACCTGTCGCGCGACCGTGCCGAGCAGCGCCCAGAGCGCTTCGGCGTCGGCGACAAGGTCGATGTCCGCGTGACCAACGTGGATGCCAAGACCCGCCGTCTTGGTCTGTCGATCAAGGCGCGCGAAATCGCCGAGGAAAAGGAAGCCGTGCAGCAGTATGGCTCGTCCGATTCGGGCGCCTCGCTGGGTGACATCCTGGGCGCTGCGCTGAAAGGCGACGACAAAGGCGACAAGTAAGCGCCGGCCATAGAATGAAGGCGAACGGCCCCGCCCGGGCGGGGCCGTTTTCGTTTTGCGGCGGCGAATCAATGACTTCGCTGCAAACGCAAACAGGGCCGGATTGTCATGCCGCATCGCAGGCAATCACCCCGCCCGCCCGGCAATATCGCCAAAAATCAGCATATTAGCGTCATTTTTGGCTGCGGATTGGCGTCTTCGTGTTTGTGTGAACAGCAATTCCGCCTATAGTCTGCGCTCGTGCCACAACAAAGCGGTTGAACGCTGGCATCGTGCCAAACGGGGGGATGGAACGGATGATCCGGTCGGAACTGATCCAGAAAATCGCAGACGAGAATCCTCACTTGTATCAGCGCGATGTGGAACGCATCGTGAATACGATCTTCGAAGAGGTCATCGAAGCCATGGCCCGCGGCGACCGCGTGGAACTTCGCGGCTTCGGCGCATTCTCGGTCAAGCAACGCGACTGCCCGCACCGGTCGCAATCCGCGCACCGGTGACAGTGTGCTGGTCGAGGAAAAGCATGTGCCTTTCTTCAAGACCGGCAAGCTGCTACGCGATCGGCTGAACGGGAAATAGGACCCGCCGCGCATGCGCTATCTTCGCTACGCCTTTCTGGCCGTTCTGGCCATTTTGCTGATCACGGTCGCCTTGGCGAACCGCGAACCTGTGACCCTGCGGCTGATGACCGACGATCTGGCGGCGATGGCCGGGTTTTCCGGCCAGATCACGCTGCCGCTCTTTCGTGGTGATTTTCGGCGGTCTCGTGGCCGGTATCCTTGTCGGTTTCGTCTGGGAATGGTTCCGCGAGCACAAGCAACGCGCCGCAAGCCGCCGCCCACCGCCGTGAAAAAGACCGGCTGCAACGCGAGGTCAGCCGCCTGAAAGCGACCAGCGCCGAACCGGATGACGAGATTCTCGCCCTGCTTGAGAGTTCCGGCGCGAAGCGCTAGGTCAGTTCCATGACTTCTGACATCCGGGTCAAGATCTGCGGGCTTCGCACGCCCGAACACGTGCACGCGGCGGTCGCTGCGGGGGCGGCCTATGTCGGCTTCGTGTTCTTTGAGCCAGTCGCCGCGCTACGTCGACGACCCAGACAGGCGTTCGAGCTGGCGGTAGATGTGCCGCCGGGCGTGGCCAAGGTCGCCCTGCTGGTCAACGCCGATGACGAAGAGATTGACACCATCGTCGAGGCCGTGCCGCTGGATTTCCTGCAACTGCACGGCACTGAAACCGCCGAACGCGTGGCCGAAGTGCGCGCGACGGTACCGCCTGCCGGTGATGAAGGCCGTAGGCGTCGCGGATGAGGGCGATCTTGCCGCGCTCTGCGGAATATGGCCGCGTCGCCGACCAGATCCTCGTCGATGCCAAGCCGCCAAAAGACGCGGAACTGCCCGGCGGCAACGGCCTCACGTTCGACTGGCGGCTGATCGCCGGGCGCCGCTGGCCGGTGCCGTGGATGCTGGCAGGCGGGCTGACACCCGGTAACGTGGCGCAGGCGATCCGCCTGACCGGCGCGCGGCAGGTCGATGTGTCCTCGGGCGTCGAAACCGCTCCGGGCGTGAAGAGCGCGCGCCTGATCGAGGCGTTCATCGCGGCAGCCCAGGCGATGAGCGTAACTTTCCGCGCGGCCATGCCCGAGGATGTGGCCGCTGTCGTGGCGCTGTTGCGCGACGATGCCCTCGGCGCGACGCGTGAAAGCGCGGCACGAAGCTACCTACCGGGCGGCCTTCGATGCGATGCAGGCCGAAGCCGCAAATCACCTGATCGTCGGCGAGCGGAACGGCCGGGTCGTAGCGACCTACCAGATCACCTTCATCAGTGGCCTGTCGCTGCGCGCCACCCGCCGCGCCCAGATCGAAAGCGTGCGCGTCGCGTCGGACCTGCGCGGCCAGCGCATCGGCGAGGCGCTGTTCGCCGATGCCGAGGCCCGCGCCCGCGCCGCCGGCTGCGGCCTGATCCAGTTGACCACCAACGCCACCCGCGACCGCGCCCGCGCGTTTTACGAACGGCTTGGCTTCACCCCGTCGCATATCGGCTACAAGCGCGATCTGGGCCAGTAAGAAAGGGATCGGCCATGTGGCAGGGAAGATTGCTGAACATCCACACCGCACCCGCGGGGAAAGAGCCGATGCAGCCGCACCAAACCGCGCAGTTGATTGTCGGGGTCGGGGTCGAGGGCGACCGGTATGCGACCGGGTTGGGCAAGTACTCGGAATTTCCCGACATCCGCGAAGTCACGCTGATCGAAATCGAGACTTTGATCGCGCTGAAACGCGACCACGATATCGAGCTGACGGTCGACGAACACCGCCGCAACCTGACCACCGAGGACGTGCCGCTGAACCATCTGGTCGGGCGGCGGTTCCGGGTCGGCGATGTGCTGTTGGAAGGTGGACGGCTGAACACGCCCTGCCGCTATCTCGACATGGTGACGCGCAAGGATGTCTGCGATCTGCTGGAACACCGCTCTGGCCTGAACTGCCGGATCATCGAGGGTGGACCGGATTGCCGTGGGCGACGCGATCCGCCCGGCCTAGGCGTCATGTCCGCTTTACGCCACCGCGCGCAGGTATTAAACGCGATCTGGTGTGACAGGAGACGCGACAATGGCCGACGATCTTTTCAACAGCTTCATGAACGGTCCCGACGAAAACGGCCGGTTCGGTGAATTTGGCGGGCGCTTCGTTTCCGAAACGCTGATGCCGCTGATCCTCTCGCTGGAAGCGGAGTATGAAAAGGCCAAGACTGACGAAAGCTTCTGGGCCGAGATGGATTATCTCTGGAAGCACTATGTCGGCCGTCCCGTCGCCGCTCTATTACGCCGACCGGCTGACCAAACATCTGGGCGGGGCCAAGATCTACCTCAAGCGCGACGAGCTGAACCATACCGGCGCGCACAAGATCAACAACGTCTTGGGCCAGATCATTCTGGCGCGGCGCATGGGCAAGACCCGGATCATCGCCGAAACCGGCGCGGGCAGCACGGCGTGGCCACCGCCACGGTCTGCGCCAAGTTCGGGCTGAAATGCATCGTCTACATGGGCGCGCATGATGTCGAACGGCAGGCGCCCAACGTCTTCCGGATGCGCCTGCTGGGCGCGGATGTGGTGCCGGTCACCTCTGGGCGCGGCACGCTGAAGGACGCGATGAACGACGCCCTGCGCGACTGGGTCACCAATGTGCGCGACACCTTCTATTGCATCGGCACCGTCGCGGGCCCGCATCCCTATCCGGCGATGGTCCGCGATTTCCAGTCGATCATCGGCAAGGAAGTCCGCTGGCAGCTGGCCGAACAGGAAGGCGAGGGCCGTCTTGCCCGATACCGTGATCGCCGCCATCGGAGGTGGGTCAAACGCGATGGGTCTGTTCTTCCCGTTCCTCGACGACCCGTCGGTGCGCGATCATCGGCGTCGAGGCTGGCGGCAAGGGCGTCGATGACCAGTTCGAGCATTGCGCCAGCCTGACCGGCGGGCGCCCGGGCGTGCTGCATGGCAACAAGACCTACCTGTTTGCAGGATGCCGACGGGCAGATCCTCGAAGGATTCAGCATTTCGGCGGGGCTGGACTATCCCGGCATCGGCCCGGAACATTCATGGCTGCATGAAACCAAGCGCGCCGAATATGTCTCGATCACCGATGCCGAGGCGCTTGAAGCGTTCCAGCTTTGCTGCGCGCAAGAGGGAATCATCCCAGCGCTGGAACCCAGCCACGCGCTGGCCCATGTGATGAAAATCGCGCCGGATCTGCCCCGCGACCATATCATCGTCATGAATATGTGCGGTCGCGGCGACAAGGACATCTTTACCGTCGCCAAGCACCTGGGCGTCAAGATCAATACCGGCGGCTGATGCCAAGCATCTGAAGTAGCTTGTAAAAATGCCGTCGCGCGAACGGTTTTCCTGATATTTCGCGCCATAAACCCAGGTTTATGCCAGTGGGCCGCAGGTTGGGGTATCGAGCCCTTAAACCTCAGGTCAATGGATCGCCAGCCTGGATCGGGCAATTGTTCATTCAACCCGGCGCAGATCGTGTCGGGACATGATCAAACGAAACCAGGAGACCGACATGAAAACCAAACTGTTCCTCAGCACCGCCGCTGCCGCCGCGCTGGCCGCAACCTTTGCATTCGCTCAATCCTCCACCGACAGCCTTGTTTCTCAACTGCAAGAGCAGGGCTTCACCCGGATCGAGGTCAAGCGCGGCCCGAGCCAGATGAAGGTCGAGGCCGTTCGCGGCACGACCAAGCGCGAGATGGTCTATGACATCGCGACCGGCAACTTCTCAAGGATGAGCAGGGCCAGGTGCGTGCCGGCGACGATACCGCGCCCGGCGTCGAAATCGGCTCTGACGATGGTGATTTCCTGGATGACGATCACGATGACGACGCCGAGGACGACGATAACGATGACGATCACAGCGGATCGAGACTCGGACGACGATTCCGAGGACGATGATCACGATGACGATCACAGCGGATCAGGCTCCGACGACGATAGCGACGACCATGACGACGACCATGACGACGATGATGGCGACGACAGCGAAGACGACTGATCGCCGATAACGTTTGTCGGTGGCATTGTTGAAATGCTGATGCAAATTGGGCAGGGCGTGGCGGCAAGGGATCCCGGCACGCCCACATCTTATCGGGTTTCGAATATGGAACGCAGAAAATTCCTGGCTTTGGCGACCGCCGCGGTGCTGGCCCCCGCGGTTGCATGGTCTGGGCCGCTAGAGGATCAAATTGTCGCACAGCTACGCGGTCAGGGATATGACAAGATAGCGGTATCGAGGACGCTTCTGGGCAGGACGCGGTTCGTTGCGACAAGCGCAAGCTATCGCCGCGAGATTATCCTGAACCCGCGCACCGGAGAGATCCTGCGCGATTTCTGGCTGCAACTCGACGAAGACTCAGACGAAGGGCCGCAGATCTTCGATCAGGATAGCGACGATTCCGCACGCGGCGGTTCAAGCGGTGGTGGCGATTCCGGCGACGACGGAGACGATGACAGCAACGACGATGGCGACGACGATGATGGCGGCGACGACGATAGCGGTGACGACAACGAACCTGAGGACCGTAGCAGAGATGACCACGAAGACGACTCGAAAGACGATTCCAAAGAAGACTCGAGGACGCGGAAGACGACTGAGGGGCAATGAATCGGATCGCGTGGTATAGCGCGCCGCGCGGTTGGTGGTACGAGGAACAGGCAAGAGTGTGAAAGACGGCATCGTGATTTTTACGCTTCTGGTGGTGCAGGTTTTCTGCGCCGTCTTTTTCGTTTCCGACATCCTGCTCAGCGTCATCGGCTTGCAGACCAAGCCGATCAGCTGGCAGAGCCGCGAGCTTCTGGAAATTGGTGCAGCGCTTCGGCCTGGTTCTGGGCGCGATCCTGGGTGCTGTTGCGCTGCGCCGCTCGCTGCGGCGGCGCCGGCAAGTTGAAGGCCAGTTGCGGCTGGCGTCGGGCGCCTTCATGGAACTGCTCGAAGAGCGGTTCGACGAATGGGGCCTGACCCCGTCCGAGCGCGACGTGGCGCTGTTCGCGATCAAGGGGCTGTCGACCCAGGAAATCGCCAGTACTGCGCAGCACCAGCGACGGCACGGTCAAGGCGCAGACCAATGCGATCTATCGCAAGGCCGGCGTCAGCGGCCGGCCGCAACTGCTGAGCCTGTTCATCGACGATCTGATGGGCGACGGTCTTGCTGACCAACAAGGCCTAGACCCGCACGGCATTTTCCCGCAGTACGTCCAGCGAAACGATCTCCAGCGCCCGGCGGTGGGTCGCGGCCAGCCGCACCCTTGGCGCGCAGCCTTCGTCATGCGCCTGCAGGAACCGGCTGGCGCACAGGCACCAGTTGTCGCCCGCCTTCAGATCCCGGAAAACCGAATTCGGGGTGCGGGGTGGACAGGTCGTTGCCGACGTATTTCGAGAAGGCCAGAAATTCATCCGTCATCACGGCACAAACGGTATGGCTGCCCTGATCCTCGCGGCAGGTATCGCAGGCTCCGTTTCGGAAGAAACCCGGTCATCGGATCGGTCGAACAGGGTTCCAGCGCGCTCGCCCAGCACGTTCAGAGAAGGGTCTTTTTCTGGTTTCATCGGTCTACATCCCTTCCGCGATCTTGCGCAGCATCGCAATATTGTCTGCCGACACCCCGGGCTCACGAAAGCCGCGGTCGGCGGCGTTGATCGCGATCACCACATCCCTAACTTCATCTATATAGATGTATTGCCCATAAATCCCCTGCGCGAAATACTCACCGGTCCGCGCATCGGCGGGCATCCACCACTGATAACCGTATTGCAACTGCCCCGGTTGTGTCGGTGCGGAGGGCGTGGTCGAGGCCGCAACCCAGTCGGTGGGCACGATCTGCTGCCCGTTCCATTGGCCGTGTTGCGCAAACATCTGGCCAAGGCGCGCATAGTCGCGCGTTCGCAGGTTCAACCCGCCCAGAACGAACGCCACGCCGTAGCCATCGGTAACGTAGTAGGGCGTCGCCTCCAGCCCCAGCGGCCGGATCAGTTTCTCGGACATCAGATCGGGAATGTCCCTGCCCGTCGCGCCTCGGATGACCATGCCTATCACATGCGTGTCGATCGAGACATATTGCCACTTCTCGCCCGGCGCGCGGTCACGCTCGGTCAGCCCAGCGGCAAAGCCGTCCATCGAGCGACCAAGCGCCAAGACTCGGCCCATCCGGTTGATATCCGAATTGTAGTCCAGATAGTCCTCGTCGAACCGCACCCCCGACGCCATGTTCAGCACATTGCGGATCGTCGCGCCGTCATAAGCGCTGCCAACCAGTTCCGGCGCGTACTTCGTCACCTGATCGTCCAGCGAGCCGATCCGACCCTCGGCCAGCACAATCCCCATCAGCGCCGACAGGAAACTTTTCGACATCGACCATGATATCCGGCGGTCGGTCGGCGCGGTGCCAAGGTAATAATTCTCATAAGTGATCCGCCCGTCCTTCAGCACGACGATCCCGGTAACCGCGCGCTCCGCGATCCACTGGTCCGCCCCGGCCGGCAGGTCATGTTCCGGCGCATAGGGCAAGGATCCGGGCGCACCGCCTCCGCCAGGCACATCCCGGGTCAGAAAGGCGGCATCCATATGCGAGAAATTCCGGACGATGTTCGCCTCGTCAAAAAGCGAGTTCACCGTCATCAGCCGCGCAATCTGTTCGCGGTAGATAAAGGCAGCCGCCGACAGCGCAACAGCAGCGACCAGCGCCGTGGCAACCGCGATCCTGATTATTTTCCGCATGGCAGCCCCCTGACGGCGTCGCGATCACAAGACCACAGGCCGCAACCAAAGGTCCAGCGGCGCAGGCTCAGTCCTTGCTGAAATGTCCCAGCAGCTTTTGCAGGGCAGACCGGGTGTCGGGCGCAGGTTCTGACATAGGTTCCGGCTCAGGTGCCGGGGCGGCGGCCGGTGCCGGTTTATCCGCCTTCGATCTGGGCGGGTTCACCTGCAAGGCCACGGCATTCATGAAGCCGCCCGTATCGCCCGCGGCCAGTGCCGGCGCGCCCTTCGACACGCCGCGGATCAGATCGTCCAGCCAGTGCCTCATCGGCCTTGGCGAAATCGTGCAGCACATAGGCCGACACCCGGTCCTTGTGGCCGGGATGGCCGATGCCAAGCCGCACCCGGTGCGTAGCCCTCGCCGATATGCCATGCAGCGAGCGCAAGCCGTTGTGCCCGGCATGCCCGCCGCCTGTCTTGACGCGGCACTTGCCGGGGGCAAGATCCAGTTCGTCATGGAAGACCGTGACGTCGGCGGGCGTCGAGCTTGTAGAACTGCATCGCCGCGCCCACCGACTGGCCGGACAGGTTCATGAAGGTCTCGGGCTTGAGCAGCACCACCTTTTCGCCGCCCAGCCGGCCCTCGCTGACCGACCCGTTGAACTTCGACCGCCAAGGGCCAAAGCCGTGATCCCCGGCAATACGGTCCACCGCCATATAGCCGATGTTGTGCCGGTTCCGGGCGTATTTGGCTCCGGGATTTCCAAGGCCGACAAAGAGACGCATCAGGGTTCCTTTGGCTTGCGCGGGCAGGTTAGGTCTTTGTGCAGCCTCGCGCAACGCGCCGGACATGAAAACGGGGCCCGAAGGCCCCGCTTCGATGGTTCACAATGGCGCGGACCTAGTCCTCGTCGCCCTGCTCGGTCGCTTCGACCTCATCGGCTTCAACCCTCGGCCTCTTCCTCGTCGCCCGAACGCAGGCTGGACGGGGCGGCGATGTTGGCGATAACGAAGTTCCGCTTGATCGTCTTCTTCGCGCCTTCGGGCAGCGTGATGTCGTCGACATGAACCACATCGCCGATATCCAGACCCGTCAGATCCACCGTCAGGTGGTCCGGAATGTCACTGGCCGTAACTTCCAGTTCCACCTCGGGACGCACGACCACAAGCGTGCCGCCACGCTTCAGGCCCGGCGCGTCTTCGTGATTCTCGAAGTTCACGTGGATGAACAGCGAGATCCGCGAGGTTCGGCGCAGGCGCATCAGGTCCAGATGCGTCGGCAGGTCCTTGACCACATCGCGCTGGACGTGGCGGCAGATCACGCGCACGTCGTCGTGCCCGTCAACCTTCAGGTTGAACAGCGTCGACAGGAAGCGGCCTGCCTTGAGGCGCTTGATCAAGGGCGTTGTAGTTGATGTTGATCGGAAGCGGGTCAACGCCGCCACCGTATACAATGCCAGGTACGTCGCCGGAACGGCGAGCTTGACGGGCGGCCCCCTTGCCTGTCCCCGTCCGTACCGCGGCGACGAGATCCGGGATCTCTCCAGCCATGGTTTTTCTCCAAAGTTAAGGCGGATATCCTCCAAGGGTGCATGCCCGCGTGAAGCCGCGCGTATAGGTCAGATACAGCGGCTTGAAAAGCCCGAATTTGCGCAGGCCCGTCGCTTGTCAGCCCGCAGTCGCCGCGATAACGCTGACCCGAACGTCACCGAGCAGGAAAAAACCGCATGTCGATCCTGAATGCGATGCGCATTTCGCGCGCACCGATTGCCGCGCTGACGGCCATCGGCGTGGTCTGGGGCGGCTTCGCTGGCTTCGTGCCCGATATCAAGGCCGCCGTGGGCGCCAGCGATGCCGAGCTTGGCACGGCGCTTGTGATGTCCGCGATCGGCTCGATGGCATCGATGTATCTTGCGCCACGCGTCGGGACGGCGCTTGGGGCGGGTCGCACTGCCGGTTCTGGGCGCGGTGCTTTGCCTTGCGTTCTTCTATCCGCTTCTGGCCTCCAGCGTGCACCGGCCTCGGGTTCGCGATGTTCGGCATGGGCGCCAGCGTCGCGATGCTGGATATCACCGCCAATGTGCGGATCAGCGCGCTGGAGAACCGCCACAAGCTGCACCTGATGAACGTCAATCACGCGATGTTCTCGGTCGCCTTCGCGCTTGTCGGCGCTGGTCACGGCGCTGGCGCGAAAAGCTGGCGCCAGCCCGGCGCAGGTCCTGCCGGTGCTGGCGCTCCTCTGCCTCGGCCTTGCCGCCGCGATGTGGGAAGGCCGTGGCCGCCTTGCCGCGCCCGAACCAGATGCCAGACCGACACCCGGCGCCAGCGCCACGCCATGGCTCGCGATCCTGCTGACCGCCGTGATCCTGTTCGCCGGTTTCGTCGGCGAAAACGCAACCGAGGCATGGTCGGCGCTCCATATCGAACGCACCCTTGGCGGTGCTGCGGGCGAGGGCAGCTTCGGCCCGTTCATGCTGGGCCTGACGATGGCGGTCGGGCGCTTTTCGGGCCAGTTCGTCGCCGACCGGCTGGGCGAGGCGCGGCTGATCCTGTGGTCGGCGGTGCTCGGCATCGATCGGCGCGCTCATCATCGCCGCGGCGCCCACGCAAGCGATCGTGTCTGACCGGCGTCGGTATCCTCGGCCTCGGCATGGCGGTGATCGTGCCCTCGGTCAACTCGATCCTCGGCAAGCTGGTGCGCGAGGAACAGCGCAGCCACGCCATCTCGCGCGCCTGGATGGCCGGAATGCTCGGCTTCTTCCTCGGCCCCGCGATGATGGGCGGGCTGGCGGAACTGTTCGGCCTGCGGGTGTCCTTCGCCGCCGTGGCGCTGGTCGTCGCCGCGATCATCCCGGCGGTCAGGGTTCTGGCGCGGAAGGGGTAGCGGGTGCTGGCTCACGACCACGGTGCAGAGCCGCATTCCGGTATCCTGCGCGCCGGATTGCGGTCATTGGTAGCGGCCGGGTCGCGTGGTGGCAGAGCGGGACAAAGCAGACCCTCTCTGCATTTGCGATAAAGACCTCTTCCGAGCAATTGTGACTCGGAGCGTCGCAGTCTAACTTCTCGAGTTACTCCAATCATCGCAAGCATCGGCAAAATGATTTCTTAGACCCAAGGTCTCGCTTGGAAAACTTGTGTCAATGCAATTTCGTTAGGTGAAGACAGCCGATCCTCGTAAACAGGTCTCGTCAACACGAAAAGGAGCTTGGAAATGAAACTTAAGGAAAAGCTCTCAGACCCGACTTGCAAGATATGTTCGGAACTTTGTGTCATCCCGTCCGCCACCGTTACCCAAGCTCTCGCCTCCACCGGCATCGACAGCATGATCATTGATCAGGAGCACGCCGCCACTAACCCAGAAACGTTACATGCCATGATTGCTGCCACTCAGGGCACCGATTGCGCACCATTGGTACGGGTCATTGATCACAACCCTGCAAACGTAAAACTTGCTCTCGATTTAGGAGCAGAGGGTATTGTGTTTCCACTGGTCCGAACGCCGGAAGAGGCCGCTCATTGCGTGGCTACAACGCGTTACCCGCCCGAGGGTGTTCGTGGTTGGGGTGCATTCGTCGCGCATTCGCGGTGGGGCACATCCGTGCCCGAATACTTGCCGGAATATGGCGATAAAATTGTGTGTTGTTTGTTAATAGAGACGCCGGAGGCGGTGGAAAACATCGACGCAATTTTCGCCACAGAAGGGGTTGATATGGCAGTTGTTGCACTCTTTGATTTGTCCACGACGCTTGGGGTCTCTGGTCAATTTCAACATCCCAAGGTTCTAGAAGCCGTTGATACGATCGAAAAAGCAGCACAGCGCGCCGGGATGCCGCTTGGAGGCCCCTTTGCGTCAACCAAATCAGAGGTCGACGCACTGTTCGCCCGTGGGTACCGGATCGTAGCAGGTGTCGACCTCCTACAATTAAAGGGGATTGTCGCGAACCTTGTTGCTAACGTTCACTCCGATCCAGAATACAACCTCAATGCGACTGACAAAGCGCCATCTCAGTAAAGCAGACATTGGTTACTCCACGTCTGGAGAGCAGTTTGGGCTGATTGTGTTGAAAAACTCCGGTTTTGGACCTGAATGAAGAAATTCTTCGCCATACTGGCCGATCTTTTGGTTCTAGCGAGGGGTTCGGCCAAGTTTGCGCTTCTTCGCTCACGTGCAAGCTCTGATGGTCTCAGGAACAATCCTACCCAACTTCCTCGTTTCATCGGGTTTTGCCGAAGAATTGGGATTTCTCAAATTTCAGAGTTTTTCAACACAATCGGCTCGAAGCCGCCATTCGCCGCGCGGCTCACGAGCGCCTGCTTCGCCCGGATGGGCCAGTTTCGCTGCACGAAAATGTTAATCCACGTGGCCCCAATGCAATTCGCCCTTATCGGACACATCACGCATCGCAATTCACGTTCAAACGCAAGCGAGAGACGGCGAATTACGATTTGAGGCCGAAGCCGAAATGCTCTGGAAAAAGGCCGCCTTGAGGCCGCCCACCGGGCCGCCCGATCCGCGGACCGGCGGCATATTTCGCGTCAAGCCCCACCGCGCGCCGCAAGAGATTCGTTTACAAATCCCTAACGAAAAATCGCAACGGGTTGAATTGGAACGATATTCCAATCTGTCCACACGTGGACACGCTCCTCACGCCCAATCCCCTTCGAATCCCTTCGGAATCAGCAAAATATCTCGATCAACCTTATTAATATCCCGCTGCCCGCACAGCGCCATCGACACGTCAAGCTCCTTCCGGATCACCTCGAGCGCCCGGCTCACCCCAGCCTCGCCCATCGCCCCGAGCCCGTAGACGAAGGACCGCCCGATATAGGTGCCCCGGGCCCCCATCGCGACCGCCTTCAGCACGTCCTGACCAGACCGGATGCCGCTATCCAGATGCACCTCGATCTTGTCACCGACCGCGTCCAGCACCGACGGCAGGGCCCGGATCGACGATACCGCCCCGTCCAGCTGCCGTCCGCCGTGGTTCGAGACCACGATCGCATCGGCCCCGACGTTCAGCGCCTTCTTCGCGTCTTCGGCATCCAGAATGCCCTTCAGGATCACCTTGCCGCCCCACATCTTGCGGAATTCCGCGATCCGGTCCCAGTCGAGCGACGGATCGAAAGCTTCGGCGGTCCAGGAGGACAGCGACGACGGATCCGAAACGCCCTTGGCATGGCCCACGATATTGCCGAAGAACCGCCGCTTGGTGCCCAGCATTTCCAGCCCCCAGCCGCACCTTGGTCATCATGTTGGCGATGGATTTCGCGGTCAGTTTCGGCGGCGCCGACAGCCCGTTCTTCAGATCCTTGTGGCGCTGGCCCAGCACCTGCAGATCGACCGTGATCACGATGGCCGAACAGCCCGCCGCCCGCGCCCGGTCAAACAGCCGCTGCATGAAATCGGTGTCTTTCAGCGTGTAGACCTGAAACCAGAACGGCTTGGTCGTCGCGCTCGGCCACATCCTCGATCGAACAGATCGACATCGTCGACAGCGTGAACGGCACGCCGAATTTCTCGGCCGCGCGCGCCGCCTTGATCTCTCCATCCGCCGATTGCATGCCCGTCAGCCCGACCGGCGCCAGCGCCACCGGCATCGCGACATCCTCGCCGATCATCTGGCTGTTCAGGCTGCGCCCGGCCATATCCACCGCCACCCGCTGGCGCAGGCGGATGTCCTGAAAATCGCTGGTGTTGTCGCGAAAGGTCTGTTCCGTCCAGCTGCCGCTTTCGCAATAGTCGTAGAACATCTTCGGCGACACGACGCCGGTAGATGCGTTTGAGATCCTCGATGCAGGTAATGACGGGCATTTGTGGTCCTTCACACGACTGGTCGGATTTCAGTACCAATCGGTGCGGCACGTGACAATGCGGCAGTTGGCTCGGCCGCCCGGTTTGCCATAGGAAGGGCCCGAGGCCGGAAAGAAGAGGGACGCCCGCATGAACATCATCCTGATCGGCGTCCTCGCCAGCCTTGGGGCCGGGCTGATGACCGGCATCGGCGCGATCCCGGTCCTGTTCGGGCGCTCGATCTCGCGCCGGGCCAATGACACGCTTCTGGGTTTTGCCGCGGGGGTCATGATCTCGGCCTCGTACTTCTCTCTGATCCTGCCCGGCATCGAGGTCGCGACCGAGATGCATGGCAGCGTCACCATCGCGGCCTTCGTCGCGGCCGGCGGTCTGGCTCTTGGGGCGCTGGCCGTGGCGATGATGAACGAGATGCTGCCGCACGAGCATTTCATCGAGGGCCGCGAAGGGTCGCGACGCGGTGGCGCTGGCGAAGATCTGGCTGTTCGTCATCGCCATCACGATCCACAATTTCCCGGAAGGCATGGCCGTCGGCATCGGCTTTGGCGGCGGCAACATGGCCAACGGCATGTCTCTGGCCACCGGCATCGGCTTGCAGAATGCCCCGGAAGGGCTCGCCGTCGCGGTGGCGTTGCGTGGGCAGGGCTATTCCAAGCTCGGCGCGTTCGGCATCGCGCTGGCGACCGGGCTGATCGAGCCGGTGGGCGGTGCGATCGGCGTCATTGCGATCCATGCCTCGGAACTGTTGCTGCCATGGGGCCTGACCTTTGCCGCAGGCGCGATGATCTACATCATCAGCCACGAGATCATCCCCGAAACCCACCGCCACGGCCATCAGAACGCCGCCACCACCGGGCTGGTGATCGGGCTGATCCTGATGATGGTGCTGGACGTGACGCTGGGTTAGTCGTGGGCGCTGGATCAACCCGCCTCAGGCGAAAATTTGGTCAACGCGCCTCTGGCGGAACACCTGATCAACGCGCCTCAGGCGCGATGCGCACCGTCGGCCAGCCCGCGCACGAACGCCAGCACCTCGGCCGGTGTCTTGCCCTCACCGATCATCGCAACAATGGCCGAGCCCACAACCGCCCCGTCCGCGACGCTGGCAATCGCCTGCGAAACCTCGGGCGTGCGGATGCCGAAGCCCGACGATCACCGGCAGATCGGTTTTCGCCTTGATCCGCGCCACTTCCGGGGCCACATCGGCGGCCTCGGCTGCGGCGGCCCCGGTGATCCCGGTGATCGAGACGTAGTAGACGAAACCCGAGGTATTCGTCAGCACCTTCGGCAGCCGCTTGTCGTCGGTCGTCGGCGTCGCCAGCCGGATGAAATTCAGCCCCGCCTTTTGCGCCGGAATGCACAATTCGGCATCCTCCTCGGGCGGCAGGTCGACCACGATCAACCCGTCAACCCCGGCCGCTTTCGCATCCACCAGAAACCGATCGACACCGCGCGAATATATCGGGTTGTAGTAGCCCATCATCACGATCGGCGTCACATCGTCGCCGCGACGAAACTCGGCCGCCATATCCAGCGTCTTCTGCAAGGTCTGCCCGGCGGCAAGCGCGCGTTGCCCGGCCAGTTGGATCGTTGGGCCATCGGCCATCGGGTCGGTAAACGGAATTCCCAATTCGATGATATCGACCCCGGCCCCCGGCAGCCCTTTCACGATCTCGAGCGAGGTCGCATAGTCTGGATCGCCCGCCATCACATAGGCGACAAACGCCTTCTTCCCCTCGGCCTTCAGGGCCACGAATTTCCGGTCGATGCGCGTCATGGCTGATCCTCACTTCGGGTTCGCCCCGATGTGCAGAAAACCGCGCCGGAAATCAATGCCTGTCAGTCCGGTTGCGCGCCGATGATCCAGTGCGTCCCGAACCGATCCTTGAACATCCCGAACCCGGCAGAGAAAAATGTCGGCCCGAATTCCGCAACCGGCGCGCCGCCGTCGCTCAGCTTGTCAAACAGCTCTTTGCCCCGCGCCACGCTTTTAGGAGCGATCATCACGCTCATCCCCGCTTGCGGCTGGCCGGCCCCGGGCGGAAAATCACTCGCCATCAGGGTCGCGCCGTCAACGCTGAATTGCGAATGCATGATCCGGTCCGACTGAACCGGGTTGTCCCTGCCCGGCGGCGTGTCGGAATACTTCATGATCTGCAAATCCGTCGCGCCAAACACATCGGCATAAAATGGCATCGCCTCGGCGCAGCTTCCGTCGAAATGGATGTAGGGCATGAACATCATGGTCGTGTCTCCCGTGGCTCTGGCCGGCGCGCACAATAATCCGGGGCGGTGATCTGGGCAACCGTCGCTCGTTGCGCCCGAACGGCCCGCAGGGCGCGGGCGCGCCGACGTTTCCCGCGCATCGCCGCCGGTTCCGGAAAACGCTAAATCCTTGACATACCGTGAACCCGCCGCACGCCCAAAACTGCCCAAAATACAGGCGAAACATTCGCAGAACATTTCTTTAATGTTTTAAAAGAACGCGTACAACACGGAGCCGTCTTGTAAAATAAAACGTACAACATTTTGTACAACACCGCTTGTCCCGTGTGTTTCGCCGAGCCCGCGCAGCGCTTGACCCCGCCCGCACTTGCCCCCTAGAAGCGCCCGGGCGACCAGCGCAGGAGTTTCGCACATGGGGTTCAAGACAGGCATCGTCGGGCTGCCGAACGTGGGCAAGTCGACACTGTTCAATGCACTAACGAAAACCGCCGCGGCACAAGCGGCGAACTTTCCGTTCTGCACCATCGAGCCCAATGTGGGAGAGGTGGCTGTTCCGGATGAACGCCTTGAAATTCTTGCGAAAATCGCCGGATCAAAACAGATCATCCCGACCCGCATGACCTTCGTCGATATCGCCGGTCTCGTCAAAGGCGCCTCCAAAGGCGAGGGTCTGGGCAACCAGTTCCTGGCCAATATCCGCGAATGTGACGCCATCGCCCATGTCGTGCGATGTTTCGAAGGCGGCGACGTCACCCACGTCGAAGGCCGCGTCGACCCCGTGGAAGACGCAAAAACCATCGAAACCGAACTGATGCTTGCGGATATGGATTCCATCGAAAAACGCCTGCAGGGACTGTCCCGAAAAGTCCGCGGCGGCGACAAGGAAGCGATCCAGCAAGAGCGTCTTCTCAGGGCCGCGCTCGGTGCGCTGGAGCAGGGAAAACCGGCGCGCACTGTCGAGATTTCAGACGATGATTCAAAGGCTTGGCGGATGCTGCAATTGCTGACCGCCAAGCCGATCCTCTACGTCTGCAACGTCGATGAGGCCGAGGCCGCGACCGGCAATGCCCATTCTCGCGCGATCGAAAAGATGGCCGCGCAAGAGGGCGCCGCGGCGGTCGTGATCTCGGCCAGAGATCGAGGAAGAGATCAGCCAGCTAGAGCCGGAAGAAGCGCAGATGTTTCTCGAGGAGATGGGCCTGCACGAGGCCGGCCTCGACCGACTGATCAAGGCAGGTCACAAGCTGTTGGGACTTCAGACTTATTTCACCGTCGGCCCGAAAGAGGCCCGGGCCTGGACAATCCGCAAGGGCATGCTGGCGCCGCAAGCGGCAGGGGTCATCCACGGCGATTTCGAGCGCGGTTTTATTCGTTCGGAAACAATTGCTTACGACGATTATGTTGCCTTCAACGGCGAGGCCGGCGCCAAGGAAGCCGGCAAGATGCGGGTCGAGGGCAAGGGCTATGTGGTCAAGGACGGCGACGTGCTGCACTTCCTGTTCAATGCCTGATATGGCCATACTTGCTTGACCCGGATTTCCCACTTGTCCCCGCCCGGACCAGCCATTAAACGGGTCGGCGGAGACGTGGCCGAGTGGTCGAAGGCACGCCCCTGCTAAGGGCGCAGACGGGAAACCGTCTCGAGGGTTCGAATCCCTTCGTCTCCGCCACCCACGCTAACGTTTTGATATTGCATGGTTTTTATCGGGATGTCCAAGAGGTTGTTGTCCAGAATGGACCACAAAGAGGACCCGGAAGAAGAAATGCGGCACCATATTCAACCCCGTGGCCCCGGCAAGAGCTGGGTATTCAGGCTGATTACTCCCCCCGATCCACTCGATACGAGAAACACGATGCAAATTTCTACCCCCTCCTCAAAGCCGTAATCCGCCTCTGGTTGTGGGTTCATGAGGTGGTGCCGTAAAGCAGGGCCCGTGAAGCCCCTGTTTTCGTTCAGTCCACGAGTTTTTCATATCGCGCCAATTCGAGCGGGTCCTCGACATCAGATTTGCAGCACTTGCGATAGACTTCGAGCAGATCCGCGGAGATTTCGCCGCGCTTGTAGAAATACATTGCGGCCGCGTAGCGTTCGTACCCGGAGCGTGGCAGGCCGAGCGGTGTGGTGAGCATCTTCATCTGCGCCTCATCCTCGGTGCCTTTTCGGACTCTGATACCAAGCATCAGTAATCCCCCGGTGGTGTCCGCATCCGCCTTGGCAGCTTGATAAAAGGCCGTTCGACGATGCGCGCGCGCTTCATCAGCTTGTGATATCGCAACTCACGCAGGGCATAGATTTCCACCCAAAGACTATCGCTGGCAGCGTAGCGCATATCGATGGCAGCAAGCGCGATGTTCCGCTTGGCGGTCGGGGACCAGACACCTGCGGTTACCACCCCGGCTTCGCGCCGCTTTGCGTGATAGACGATGGCATGCTGGGCCGGTTCGTTCCCCTCGATCTCGAGCCCTACAAGCACTTCGCGGCGGCCTTTCGTTTGGCGGCTGCGCTCGATGGCCCTCTTGCCATTGAAATGCGACTTCGCGAGATCAACCATCCAGTCCAGCCCGATCTCATCCGGCAGCCTGGGACGGTTGGATCGCAACGCGCCATCGCTGGTTACGAAATCTGCATTGGCAACGATAAAGCCCGCCTCGATCCGCGCCACGTTGAGCGCATGATAGCCGATCGCCCGCAGACCCCGTAGCGGTCCATACAGCCAAAGATGATCCCACAGCGCCTCGGCTGAATAACGGTCCACGAACAACTCATACCCAAGATCGCCCGTGAAACCGGTGCGGGATATATGCCCTTTCCCGAAAGATTTTGGCAGTGCTGCGATCTGAAACGGCTTGAGGCCGGAAACGTCGATGCTGGCGTCGCGCAGCAAAGCGGCTGACGTCGGGCCCTGAAGTGCCAGCGCCGCGATGTCATCGGTTTCTTCCCGAACTTCCACGTCGTAGCCGACTGCGGTATCCAGCAGCCAAGGCAAGTGTCGTTCCTGACAGCAGAGCCTGAAAGTTGTGTTATCAAACCGGAACAGGGTGCCGTCGTCCAGAACCTGACCATCATCATCGCACCAGGCGGTGTACTGAACACGTCCGGGATTGAGTTTGCTCACATCGCGGAGTGTCAGGTGATTCAGGAACTGTTCCGCATCCGGCCCCGAGATCCGATATTTCACCATTGGAGAAATATCAAAAAGAGATGAAGTCGAACGGATCGCAAAATATTCCAGTTCAGCATCGTCGATAATTTCTGGCGCAGCGTAGCCAGCCCAGTCAAACCAGCGTCGTTCCGTCATCAAAGCCGCAATCCTGTCGTGAAACGGGCTTTTCCATTGGGGACTCCGCCAGAGTTCTGGCGCTGCGGAAGTTACTTTCGCATTCATTTTCCAGCCTCGATCATTTCTCGTGCTGCGTTGAGGCCCGACAAGCCGTTCACGCCGCCGCCCGGATGAGTGCCCGCGCCGCAGATGAACAGCCCGTCAATCGGAGCACGATAGTTTGCTGCCCCAAAAACCGGGCGATTGAAGAACAACCGGTCCACCTGCCATTCGCCATGGTGCCAGTGCCCGCCGGGAACATGGTATCTTTCCTCGATATCCGGTGGGGCCATAACCTCTGAAGCGACTACCGTTTCGCCAATACCCGGGCTGAACTGTTGAAGCGTCGCCATGACTGACTTCATCAGCGCGCTGCGGCCCTTCTTCCACCCGATCTTGAGGTCGTAGGCTGTGTTCTGAACGGACACAGACAGGTAAGCAGCACCACCCGGCACCGAAGGATCGCCATCCGCTGACAAGACCGCCTCGAAGCAAGGCGTAGCCGGTAGCTCGCCATATTTCGACGGGTTGAACGACCGTTCGACCTCATCGACAGACGGGCGCGTAGACCAAACGGGTTGTCGCCACTGCCTGCACCGTCAAACGGGGGTCGCATCTGCAGGGCCAAGTTCAGTTTGGTGACGTTGCCCTTGGTGCGAATGCTTCGAATGTCGCGGGCGATTCCGGCATCCAGAAGCTCTTGGCCCGACCAGCGTGCCGAACGTCGCCACGGGACTGATCGCCGAAAGGACCTTGACGCGCCGATCTCTTCACCGCCTGCAGTGACCACGCCATGACCTTGCCGCCATCGACGACGATCCGCTGGACCGGGGTGCCGAAGCGGAAGATCGCTCCGACGGCCACGCCAGCCTGTGAAACGCGTTCATGGCTGCTGCTCACCCCGCCGACGGGCACGCGCGGTTGTCCGGTCTCGGTCGCCAGCCGGTAGTAGAGGCCCAGAATGGACGTGGGTGACCGGGGACCAACCGCGATCCCAAGCGTTGCGTCGAAAGACAAGAGCCCCGCCAGTCTCGGATCGATCTGCTGCTTCGTCGACGACATCCGCGACCGGCATCAGGACCATTCGCAGAAATTCGCGCAGGTCATCCTTTGCCCGCGCGCTTCATTTTCAATGCCGCCTTGAGGCCTTCTGCCTTCAGCTGAAGCGAACGCTCTCGCGGCTGCGGCGGGGTAGAGGCGATGAACCTGTTTCAGGACGGAGGCCTGAAAGGACAAGGTGCGAGCAAGTCCTGCCAGTTCTTCAGATGCTCTTCGGTCATTCCAGGAATTGGTGACGCATAGCCATTCGGCAGGACAAGCGGATCCGCCGTCGCGGACAGGCAGACCGTCGGCATCGGTTGGGCGTCGAAGCTGCAGGCCGAAGCGTTGCAAGGCCGAGTGCTGCGATGAGCTTGTCGTCCAGACCACTCAGGCATGGGCAACGGATGGAATCGAATAGCCCGGAGCCAGTTCGCCGCTGACTGCCATGCCGCCGGGCTTTTCGACGGCCTCTAGGACAAGCACCTTTTGGCCGCGATGGGCCAGCAATGTTGGCAGCGGTCATTCCATTGTGACCGGCGCCTATGACGATGGTATCAAAGGATTTCATGGGCCGGACTCGCATGGGACGCATTCCGTTTCAGGTCACGCATGATCTCGATGGCCGCATTCCGGCCCGGGTGCGCCCATTACGCCGCCGCCGGGATGCGTGGACGAGCCACATATGTACAAGCCGCCGATCGGGCTGCGGTATTGGGCATAGCCCGGAATCGGCCTATTGAAGAGCAGTTGGTCAAACGTCAGTTCCCCCTGAAAAATGTTGCCTTCGGTCAGACCGACCTCTGCTTCCAACTCGCGCGGGGTGCGAATCTCCATATGGATGATCCTGTCCTTGAACCCCGGAGAGTAGTCGGCGATCTGGTTGATGACGGTTTGCCCGAACGCGTCCCTGTCAGCATCTGTCCAGTCGGCGTCACGGACCTTCGGAGGGCAGTACTGAACAAAGCAGCTCATGAAATGTTGGCCGGGCGGCGCCATCGTCGGGTCGATGGTCGTGGGGATCATCATGTCGAGAAACGGATCGGCAGACCATGTGCCGGCTTTCCAGTCATCGTAGCCCCTTTCCATCCGCTCGACCGTGTCGGTGAAATGCATGTCACCGCGAATGCAGGGGCTACCCCTTGGCAGCGCCGGAAATTCCGGCAGGCTGTCGAGCGCGATGTTCACCTTGCCGGACGATCCGCGCATCTTGAAGTTCTTGACGTGGCGCACGAAATCGTTTGGAAGGTCCGGTTCTTCGACGAGTTTCAAAAAGGTTCGTTTAACGTCGGCGTTCGAGACAACTGTAACGGCTGGATGTTCGTCGCCGTTGTCTAGGACAACTCCCTTTGTTCGTCCGTTGTGCACCAGCACTTTCGACACCTGAGCTTCTGTCAGGATCGTTCCACCGGACGCACGGAATGATGATGCAAGCGCCTTCGTTATCGATCCCATCCCGCCGCGCGCATATCCCCAAGCACCAACGTTGCCATCCACCTCACCCATATAGTGATGCAGAAGCACGTAGGCTGTTCCCGGCGACATCGGCCCCAGCGCCGTGCCGATGATCCCGGCGAGTGCCAGATACGCTTTGACGACGTCAGCTTCGAAATACTCATCCAGGAAGTCAGAGATCGACATCGTCCAGAACCGGACCGTCGCGGCCATTTCTCTGGCGGTCAGTTCGTTGAACTTCTTCATCAGAAAGAGCATCTCTCCCAAATCCCGTGGCTTCAGACTTGCAGGATCTGGCGCGGTCCGCATCAGTAGAGGCTGGATGAACCGGCACTGACGCGTAACATCGCAGGCGTAGCGTTCGTAGGCTTCACCATCCCGGGGCGCGTGCCGCGCGAATTCACGCCTGTGGGCGTGATGATTTCTGTAGGAGGCCAGATAGTCGCCATCCTGCTTGAAAACCGCGCCGCCCTCATAAGCGATGATCTGAAGGCCGTGCTTGGCAAGCTCAAGGTCACGCATGATTTCGGGTCGGAACAGGCTGCAGACGTAGGAACAGTTTGAGTAGAGAATGCCCGGCGAAAGCTCGCGGCTGACGGCGGCGCCGCCGATCCAGTCGTTCTTCTCGACGACCAGGACGTTCAGCCCGGACCGCTGCAGGTAACAGGCGTTGACCAACCCATTATGACCGGCGCCAATAACGATGACGTCATAAGGTTTATTCATGCGCGGCCACTCCAGTTTTCACGGGATAATATCGCCGCCGGCGCAGTGCTGTCCATAGTTATTGAATGAACGTTCAGCAAAAAGCAGTTGCTTTCGCGCCAAGCCGGTTGCAGAATTCAACGGCAGTCAGAGTGGGATCATATCTTAATGAACCATGCCGAACCCGAGTACGATGACCTTTCGATTCGTTTTCTCGAGGCGCTGTGGGGCGACGGATTCTTGAGTCCCGGAGGACCGGATGAGGTTCGCCGTGTCATCGATGGCGTGGATTTCACTGGCAAGACCGTGTTGGATGTCGGCTGCGGCTCTGGTGGTATCACGCTGTTCCTTGCGCGTGAATTGCCGATGAAACACATTACAGGATTTGACATCGAAGAGCCGGTGATCGCGGCAGCTCGCAGGCGTTGCGACGCAGGAAGGGGCCGAAGATCGGGTCGCTTTTGTCCGGGGGGAGCCTGGTCCCTTCCCCTTTCCCGATGCCAGTTTTGATATCGTATTTTCAAAGGATGCGCTGATCCATATTGCAGACAAGGAAGCGCTGTTTCGTGACATAGCACGGGTTCTTACGCCTGGCGGCATCTTCGTGGCGAGTGACTGGCTTACGTCGCATGATGGGCCTCCATCCGAGGCCATGACCGCCTATCTTGCCGCTGAAGGCTTGAGTTTCGGCATGGCTTCGCCCGGCAGATATGAGGCTGCGCTGCGCAAAGCGGGGTTCGAGAACATTCGAAGCCGAAACAGAAATCTCTGGTACCGGAACCAGGCGCGGGTTGAGCTCGAAAGGCTCAAGGGGCCGCTATACCAAAGCGTTGTGGCTGAAGTCGGCGAAGAACTTGTCGGGAAAAACATCACGACGTGGACCGCGATGATCAAAGTCCTCGACAGTGGGGAGCACTGCCCGACGCATCTTTTTGCTAGGCTCCCCGAGCAAACCGGGACAGGGGGATCATAGAAATGTGTCCTTCGGCTACGCCAGCTAAACAGGCTGAAAAACCGGAAATCGCTATCGAGGATCAGAAGATCCGGCGGCGGGCCTCGAAAGAGTTCCGGCGTGAACAGTTGATCAATGCGACGATAGATTCCATCGCGACGAAAGGGTATTCGGCCACAACTCTAGCGGATGTGGCGGATGGTGCCGGCCTGTCGAGGGGGATCGTCAATTTCCACTTCGACAGCAAAGAGAAGCTTTTCATCGAGACGCTGACAAGTATGTCGGACGAATACGGTGCGCATTGGCGAAGGGCGCTTGACGCATCGGGGCCCACCTCGGCGTCGAGATTGCGGGCGCTCGTCGTCGCCGATCTAGACTCCGCCATCTGCAACCCGCGCATGATCTCGGCCTGGTTTGCCTTCTGGGCCGAAGCCGCGACCCGGCCAGCATATCAGGACCTTTGCTGGTCGCATGACGATGACTATCTGAAGGCGATCAATTCACTTTGTCACGCGCTTAAGGAAGAAGGTGGTTACGCCTTCAACCCGGATCGGACGGCTACTGCCGTCTATGCGTTGCAGGAAGGCCTCTGGCTCCGCCTGATGTTCGGCGGCAAAGACTTTTCGCCGGCAGATGCACTGGCTACGGCGCTTGAGGCGATCGGAAATCTCTTTCCGAAACATTTCGAGCATGACGGAACTATCAGTCACAAAGACTAGAACTTCATAAAGACGGGGAGATACGATGACGAACAAGATCAGAAAGTGCAAGAACACTGGTGTAAGTCTGCTGGCGCTCATGCTGGCGACCGGAGCGGTCTCGGCCGAAGACGGGGAGCTGACTGTCTTTGATTGGTCTGGGTATGAAGACCCCAGCTTTCACGCTGCCTATGTCGAGAAATACGGAGATTCGCCGACCTTCACGTTCTTTGGAGATGAGGAAGAGGCGTTTCAGAAACTTCGTTCCGGCTTTACGGCCGATGTCTCACACCCATGTTCACAGAGCGTTGTGAAATGGCAGGAGGCAGGTTTGCTGAAGCCTTTGGACACCTCAAGGATCCCCGACTGGGACAACGTGCTGCCCGGCTTCAAAGCTATGTCAAACCTGATGACAACCGACGATGGTCAGGCATGGATGGTGCCCTTCGAGTGGGGAAACACCGCGCTGACCTACCGCACTGACAACGTTGACGAAGCCGATGTGCAATCGTTGATGGCGTTTGCCGATCCGAAGTTTGAAGGCCGGGTGTCTATCGGCGACAGCGTCGATGATGCCTATGCTCTCGCCAGCCTCGCAATCGGGCTGACCGATTGGTCGCAGATGACCGACGCGCAGTTCGAAGAGGCTTCTGATTTCCTTCGGAAAGTTCATTCGAACGTTCGGCTTTACTGGACTGACAACACCGAACTCAGCCAGGCCATGGCCGGGGAAGAGGTGGACATCGCCTGGGCCTGGAATGAAACTGCGACTACCCTGCAAGCCGATGGCGTACCTGTGAAGATCAAGCAGGATACAAATGAAGGTCTGTCGACTTGGGTGTGCGGCTATGTCTTGCTAGAAGGCGGTGAAGGCAACGAAGATAAAGCCTACGACTTCATCAATGCGACCCTTGCGGCACCAGTGTCCGAATACATCGTCACGGAATGGGGCTACGGCCATGCCAATGCGGCCGGTATGGCTGCCATTGACCCGGAGGTTCTTGAGGCTTCTGGCTATGGCAGTCTCAGCGAATTCGTCGACAAAACGCTGTTTCAGTCTCCTGTTCCGGAAGAATTGAAACAGAAGATGATCGCCGAGTTTGAAAAGATCAAAGCGGGCTACTGAGACCGCAACACAAATCGCCATCGGGCGTCGGAGCAATCCGGCGCCCTAGTCTTTCATGACAACGAATGCATCGTCGTCATATGCTATCCGCACAAACGAGCCGACCGGGATGCCATCTGCGCCGAAATCGTTGGTCTCGACCAGAGACAGCGGCTGGGGCTGGCCGTTGATCTGCACCATCAAATTCGTGACCTCTCCGAAATAGTGACGGCTTAACACTTTACCGGCGATCTCGTTCTTTGCCTTGTCGTCATCCCATAGAATTCTAAGACGCTCCGGACGGATGCCAAGGGTTGCAGTTGCCGGATCAATCAGCTGATCGTTCCGCCTTTTCTTGGATATAGGTCCGAAGCCCGCCACGTCTGCCACGACGTCCTCTCCCAGCAGCCTCATGTTCGTGGCTTCCAGAAAATTCATTCCGCCAAGAAAATCGGCAACCCGCCGGCTGGTAGGGTTCTGATAGATATCTTGGGGATCGGCCGTTTGGGCTATCTTGCCATCGAACATCACTGCGATGCGATCAGACATTGCCAAAGCCTCATACTGGTCGTGGGTCACCAGGACGAAAGTGATGCCGATATCTTGCTGAAGCTGGCGCAACTCAACCTGCATTTCTTCTCTAAGCTTCTTGTCGAGCGCGGATAGCGGTTCATCGAGCAGCAAGACCTTGGGTTTCATGACCAAGGCTCTGGCCAGCGCCACTCTCTGGCGCTGTCCCCCAGACAGCTGGCTGCCCATACGCGAACCCAGACCTTCCAATCGGACCCGGGCGAGAGCTTCGTCGACCCGCGATTGCTTTTCGGCTTTCGTCAGGTTGAGGATGTTAAGCCCGAACGCCACGTTTTCCGCGACATTGAGATGCGGGAAGATCGCATAGGACTGAAAGACCATGTTTGTCGGGCGACGGTTGGCAGGGACACCCGCCATTTCCAGACCGTCGATACTGACAGAGCCCGAGCTCGGGTCATCAAACCCACCTATCAGTCGAAGAAGCGTTGTCTTGCCGCAACCAGAAGGTCCAAGCAGTGAAAAGAACTCTCCGGCCCGGATCTTCAGGTCTATGTTTTCCAGCGCCACGAAAGACCCATAGCGCCGGCCTACATTGGCAATACTGATCATGATGTCATCGCTCATGCTATTTTTACCTGCCTGCCAATCGTCTTTCGGCTCTTCGTCGCATCAACTCTGCCGTTGTCAGCAAGACCAGCGACGCTGCGATAAGGATTGACCCCAAGGCGAGCACGTTCGGGAGTTTCGCGGCAAACCGAAGCTGTCCCCAAATATAGACTGGAAGCGTCGGCTCGGTCCCGCTGAGAAAGAACGCCAGAATGAATTCATCGAGCGAAATGGTGAAGGCGACCAGCAGGCTGGAAAGGATGGCCGGCGCGAGAATCGGCAATGTGACCAGCCGCAAGACCCGGAAGGGCTTTGCCCCGAGATCCTGCGCGGCTTCTTCAAGACTTGGGTCGAAGCCTTCAAAACCGGACACCAGGACCGTTACGGAGTAAGGCAGGCAAATCAACAGATGCCCAAGCATCACCGTTGTGAGTGACAGATTTACACCAATCCCAAGCAGCACAACCAGCAATGAAATTGCGATAATGATTTCTGGGAGAAAGAGCGGCGCCATGATCAAACCACTTGCTGCGGACTTGCCGCGAAAGCGGTATCGTGTGATCGCTCTGGCGGCGCAGATGCCCAGGACCGTGCTGCCAATGGATGCCACGACTCCGACGATCAGGCTGTTGCGAGCGGCCTTCAGCATCGTTTCGTTGCCGATCAACCCCTGATACCACTTCAGTGTGAAGCCGGTCAGCGGGAATTTGGGTGTTGCGGAATTGTTGAAAGAGAAGACCGGCAGCAGGACCACCGGAAAATACAGGATCGCTATATACAAGATCACATAAAGCCAAAGCAGTCTGCGACCGGGAGCCGAACTCATTTCACCAACCGCCGGAATAGTTGAAGGGTCAACACCATAATGGCTGCCGACATTGAGACGATCACCATTGTCGTGACAGCCAGTGCCGCACCCAGCGGCCAGTTTGACGCTTTGCCAAACTGCACCTGAATTGCATTTGCGATCATCACACCGTCCTTGCCTCCGACCAGCTTGGGCGTAACGTAGTCACCCACGGTCGGGATCATGACGATAAGCAACGCGGCGATCACGCCCGGCAATGTCAGCGGAAGCGTCACACGCAAGAACCGACGGATGGGCCCCTGCCCCAGATCGGCCGCAGCTTCGAGAAGGGTTCGATCGAGTTTCTCAAGCGACACGTAAATGGGAAGAATGGCAAAGGCCGCCCAGCTGTGCGCCAGTGTAATGATCACGGCGTTAAGATTGTAAAGCAGTGTATCCAGGGGTTCGGAGATTACGCCGATACCGATCAGAGCACTGTTGAGAACGCCCTTATAACCAAGGATTACCTTCCAGGACAGAATTCGCAGCAGGTATCCCGTCCAGAACGGGACAGTAATTATGAATATCCAGAGACCTTTTGCCCGCCCTCCATGAAAGGAAATGAAATAGGCGACGGGGTAGGCCAACACGACGGTCACGACACTTACGATTGCTGACACTTTCAGCGACCGGAATAGCAGATCCCTGTAGATTGGCTCGCCAAGCGCGGCCCGGTAGTTGTTCAGTGTGAATGTGCGGTCAATGGTAAGGTAGTTCTGGGTCCAGAAGCTGTTTGCGAGAATGACAACGATTGGCCCGACAAGGAGCAAGATCGCGTAGAGCAACGGGGCCGAAATGACCAACCACCCGCGCGCGGCCTCACTTCGCATAATGTTCGCTCGATTTTCGGCTGCCCTAAATCTCCCCAACTCCCCACTGTCCGGACTCGACGTCTGGTTTTGGGATTGTGATCAATACCCGATTGAAAGCAACTCCTTTTCCTGCCATTATTGATTGAACGGACATTCAATAAAGCGCCTTCAAAGCAGTTTCGGTCGTGCTTTGCGGAACTAGCCCATTGTCCTGTCAAACGCATATCCAGGAGGGCACATGAAGCAAGTGGACCAATCTTTGAGCGCCGATGATCGACGCAATGACGTGGAGCATCTGGTCCAGCCTTGGCCGGTCGCGGCCTCGATTGGCAAAGAGACCAAGGAAGTCATTGGGGCCGGCGAAGGCATTTATGTCTGGGATGAAAGCGGGCGCAAACTCATCGACGGCCCGGCTGGAATGTGGTGCACGAATGTTGGCCACCGAAACCACGACATCGCAAGAGTCATGTACGATCAGGCGATGGAGTTGTCCTATAACTCTCCCTGGTATACTGCTAACGATCCCGCGACCAAACTTGCCCGCATGCTTGCGGGTCGCGCGCCCGGGGATCTTGACCACGTCTTCTTTACGACCGGCGGCTCTACGGCGGTTGAAAGCGCCTTGCGATTTGTTTTCTTCTTCAACAATGTCCTGGGTCGACCCGAAAAGAAGCTGCTGGTCACGCGCGACGGGGCCTATCACGGCAGCACTTATCTTTCAGCCTCTCTCAACGGCAACAAGAGTGCCCGGAAATTCATGGACTTTGCCGACGACTTCGTTGTCCGGCTGTCCTCGCCCAACCCACTTCATCGCGACAAAGATCAAACGGTTGACGCCTTTTCCGATAGCCTTCTCGCTGAATTTCAGGCGACTATCGATGAGCATGGGGCCGACAAGATTGCTGCTTTCGTTGGCGAACCGATCATGGCGTCGGGCGGTGTGATCGTGCCGCCCGATGGCTACTATCGGCGCATCGCTGAAATCTGCCGAGCCAACGATATATTGTTCATTGCGGATGAAGTGGTGACCGCCTTTGGCCGACTGGGGCATTTGTTTGCCTCGCACGATGGGTTCGGGGCGATGCCTGACATCATTACCTTCGCTAAAGGCGTGACGTCGGGATATTTTCCTTTGGGCGGTGTCATTATCTCCGCCAGGCTGATGCAGGGTCTTCGCGCGTCCAAGAATCCGGACGCGATGTTTTCCCATGGGCTAACCTATTCCAGCCACCCGATCGGATGCGCCGTTGCGATCAAGAACCTTGAACTTCTTGAGGGCGGAATTCTTCAGCATGCGCAAGACGTGTCGGAATACTTCCAGAACGCGCTTCATGCGCTTGAAGAACTGCCACTTGTCCGCGAGGTTCGAGGAATGGGCCTGATGGCTTGCGTCGAATGCGTGACGGACGGCTTGGGCGCTGACAGCGAACGACTGGCGAGCGAGGTTGGCCCGAGAATCGACAGACATTGTCAGAAGCTGGGTTTGCTCGTACGACCCATCAACCACATGTGCGTCATGTCGCCACCGCTCGTCATCACGAAAGAGCAGATTGACGACATGGTTCGCATATTGCGCGAAGGCATCACCCGGACCATGGCCGACCTGGAGGTGGAAGGCATCTGGTCAGCCTGAAGTCCCGATCTTCAACGCGTGGTCAAGTTTTCATTGGCTCGCGCGACCCCTTCTTCGCCTGGATATTCCTCGACAGAGTAAACAGGCAGCAAGTCCCGAAGATGATCGTGATGCGTCCGAACGGTGTATTCCAGATCGGAAAGATAGAAGCCTTCAAAGGCTTTTGACTGCATGGATTCATTCGACCAGATTGTCAGCTGAACATCTTCTTCAAGTGTCTCACGATCAATCCGCGACCCCAAATAACGCGCCGCTTTCTGCCGACGGGTTTCATCCTTGTAGCGATAGACGCCCGCGCGCAGCATCGTCTTCTCCGTCGTCAACGGAAGCTCTTGGTAGAACTGGAATGTTTCAGGCGTCGCCCAGATGACCGCATTCGGGAAGAGCCCGTAATAGACCCAAGCTGTCTTGAGAAGGTCTGGGGTCGACTCTCTTGCCTCCGTCAGATGGGTGTAGTTGCGGACGCTCCAGCGCCGGCCGGTATCGGCCTTGAACCAAGCGATCGAACGGCTGACCCCATCTACGAAAGGCTCGTCGGAATAGGTCCGCCCATAGAGATCCTGCAGTGCCGGATGCGCGAGCGCGACGTGATAGCCTTCGTTGTCGACGTCTCGCACCGACTTCCAGTTCACGTCACTGACCTGTGTCCAAAGACCCGCTTCATCAGGGACCATGGTTTCGGGCTGATAGCTGTCGATTTCATCCGCAAAGGGCTTGAGCAGATCGGCGACCGAGGGCTGCGGCCCGTCGAAGAACCGGATGAAGATCAGGCCGTTCCATACCTCGAGGTCGACCGCTTTGAGGCCAAAGGCAACTCTGTCCAAGTCAGGAAAGGTCTGTGGCTGGGCCGCGCCGCGCAGGGTTCCATCAAGATTGTAGACCCAGCCGTGGAATGGACAAACAAGCGCGCCCTTACAGGTGCCCTTCTCATCGGCAACGACACGCGAACCGCGATGCCTGCAGATATTGTGGAATCCCCGGACCTGTCCGTCTTGCCCCCGCACGATCAGGGCGCGTTCCCCACACAGGTCGAAAGTGATGTAGTCGCCTTCATTTGGAATATCAGAGGTGTGACATGCAATCTGCCAATGGTTCCGAAAGACATTGTCGCGCTCTAACTCCAGCAACGCATCGCTGTGATAGCACCAACCTGGAAGGCCCCGGCGATCCCAATTTTCGGGGATGCTTGTATCGCGGTTCGTGAGTGGCTTGTTCATAACCTCACCTGGAAGTCCGTTACTTGTTGAATGTACATTCAATAGTACCCCAAGTCCTAAAGCTTGGGAACTCCCTTCCTGATGATCACGCAGGCAAAACGAGACCGCAGCTGCGATCCTAGCTTAACCAGACCTTGGAGCCAGGTGGTTGGACAGCGGAGGGTGATGTCAGACGAATTCGAGCTAGTTTCAGTTTGCACCAGATCGCGAGGACCCATGCGGAACAAAGCTGTCGCCACTCGGTCAGTGCGACGCATAAGGTGCCCCTATGCACGAACTCGTCGATACCGTAACAGTCTCACGCGATCCAAGCCGCAACGGCGGCGTAGAGATCGAAGTCTCAGGAAAGCTGAACCACCTGCTTGGCCCAAAAACCTTCCCGCGAGGTGTCAAGGGAGTGTGGGGTGCGATGGTAGCGGAGGAGGGACTTGAACCCCCGACACGCGGATTATGATTCCGCTGCTCTAACCAACTGAGCTACTCCGCCAGAAGCGATGCGGTAGGTATGCGAGGGGCGCCGGGTCGTCAAGTGGGAATGTCGCAGTCAGACATACTTGTGTTTCGGTGTGCAAAATTGACCCTGTTGGTGGGGTGATCGGCGTCCAATTTGGCCCCCTCTCAGTTTTCATCTTACCATCCGCTTTTGGGCAGCGGATGGAGCGGGAGTTGAAGAGGGTGGATACGATCGCGCGCGTTCGCCGCGCCTTTCATGCGCAGGGCTGGTTGTTGGAGAGGATCACGCGGGAGTTACATGTCTCGCGGAATGACGTGCGCAAGATTCTGCGGTCGGGCGAGACCGATTTCATCTATGAGCTCGGACACCAGCCGCGGCCGCGGATCGGTCCGTGGCGAGAGCATCTCGATCGGTTTCTGCAAACCAACGAAGGCATGCCGTCGCGGGAACGGCTGACGCTGATCCGGATATACGAGGAGGTTCGGGCGCCGGCTATGAGGGCAGCTATGACGCGGTCCGGCGCTATGCGAAGACGTGGTTGAAGGCGCGCGGATCGACGGCGGCGGATGCATATGTGCCGCTTTACTACGCGCCAGGTGAGGCCTACCAGTTCGACTGTAGCCACGAGACGTTCTGATTGGCGGGGTGACCGTCACGGTGAAAGTCGCCCATGACCCACGAACCGGTCGCCGATTGCGGACGTTACGACAGCCTCAGGAGGGCAAGCCGACATGGAACGCCCACAAATTCTGGAACTGATGGGCAACCTCAAGCTCTATGGGATGCGCAGTGCCTATGACGAGGTCATGGCCTCCGGCATCAATCGCCAGCAAGAACCCCCGCGCATCATCGGCGATCTGCTGTCCGCGGAGATCGCCGAGAAACAGGCGCGCTCCATCAAATACCAGCTGACCGTCGCCAAGCTGCCCCTGGCCAAGGATCTCGATGACTTCGACTTCGCCGACACGCCAGTGAACGAAGGCCTGGTGCGGGAATTGGCGACCGGCACCTTCGCCGCCGATCAAGCGCAACGTCGTGCTCGTCGGGGGCACCGGAACCGGAAAGTCGCATCTGGCCATCGCCATCGCCCGGGCGTTCGCCATTGGGCTCGGACCAATGGCGCCTTCAATGGCTCACTCCGCAACGGCACGCGCGGTCGCTTCTTCAACGTCGTCGATCTGGTCAATCGACTTGAAACGGAAACCCGCAGCGGCAAGCAGGGGCGGCTCGCGGATTATCTCACCCGCCTCGACTTCGTCGATCCTGGACGAACTCGGCTATCTGCCCTTCGCCCAGGCCGGCGGACAGCTGCTCTTCCACCTGATCAGCAAGCTTCTACGAGCGCACCTTGATCATCGTGACGACCAACCTCGCCTTCGGCGAATGGCCGACCGTCTTCGACGACGCCAAGATGACCACCGCACTCCTCGACCGCCTCACTCATCACTGCGAGATCGTCGAGACAGGCAACGAGTCCTGGCGATTCAAAAACCGCACCTGAGCAAATCCAACCAAACTCGATCCGTGCTCGCCAGGGCTGCGCAACCCCGACCAGCTCCGCCCAGGCGAGCGCTGCTCTGCGTCGCGCACTTCACATGACCTGATCCCGGAAAACTGGACCGTTTGAGGCTGGAGTTTTCCATTACGATTTCCCGGTTGGGAGAGGAGCGGAATCACATGAAAGCATCGAAGTTTTCGGACGCGCAGAAGGCGTTCATCATCAAACAGGGCGAAGAAGGCACGCCGGTTGCAGAGATCTGTCGGAAGGCGGGGATCAGCCAGGCGACCTACTTCAACTGGAAGAAGAAGTATGCGGGCCTTTTGCCGACCGAGATGAAGCGGTTGAAGCAGCTCGAGGACGAGAACGGCCGATTGAAGAAGATCGTGGCCGACCTGACATTAGACCGCGAGATGTTGCAGGATGTCATCGGGCGAAAGATCTGAAGCCTGGTCGGATGCGCGAGTTGGTTCGCGGGATGTGCAGCGATTGGGCGGTGTCGATCCGGACGGCTTGTGGGGCCATCGGATTTGATCGCTCGACGTTCCACTACAAATCCCGCCGCGTCGATCAGGCTGCTATCGAGAAGCGGATCAAGGAGATCTGTGAGACGCGCCTGCGCTACGGCTATCGTCGCGTCCACGTTCTGTTGAATCGCGAGGGATGGGATATCAACATTAAGAAGGTTTATCGCATTTATAGGGAGTCAGGCATGCAGCTCAGGAACAAGGCGCCGAAGCGGCAGGTAAAAGCCAAGCTGCGTGACGACCGCACCGATGCCGTCGGCCCGAACGATGTCTGGGCGATGCATTGCCCGGCAGGTGAATGCAGGCATTCACCGTCAGGGACTTCGTGCATGACCAGCTTGCCACGGGCAAGAAGCTGCGGGTTCTGACCGTCGTGGATACCTTCTCGCGATATGTGCCGGTGCTCGATGCGCGGTTCAGTTATCGGGGCGAGGATGTGGTCTCGACACTGGATCGGGTCTGTAGGCAAACGGGGTATCCCAAGACGATCCGCGTCGACCAGGGCAGCGAGTTCATCTCCCGCGACATGGACCTTTGGGCCTATCAGCGGGGCATCGCGCTCGACTTCTCGCGCCCAGGCAAGCCAATAGACAATGCCTTCATCGAGGCGTTTAACGGCAGGTTCCGCGCAGAGTGCTTGAACGCCCACTGGTTCCTGACACTTGCAGACGCGGGCGAAAAGTTGGAGACTTGGCGTAGATACTACAACGAGGAACGGCCACACAGCGCGATTGGCAACAAGACCCCCATCACGCTGACGAAATCGGGGGACATCACCAGCCTGTCACCCTGATCGAAGCCGGAAAACTCTCGCCAAGGGCGGTAGAAAGTTCGGGGTCGGACCAGCACATCACAGAAAAGGGGTCAAAATTGGACGCCGATCAGAGGTCAGTTTTGGATGCCGATTGACACATACTACAGCAGCCCCCTACGCCGCAGATTTCCAGTTCAGCAGGCAAATGCAAACGCGGTTCAGGCGTCGTTGGACAAGACGCTGGTGGTCTGAAGGTGTTAGTCTAGAATGTTCGCTCTAGTCACTCGCGAGAATGCGCTGCAAGCATTAATTGGAATTCGTCAGATCTCCGCTCTTCTGTCTCGATACATCCTTTCTCTCAAACGGCCCGACTAAAATTCAAGAGGCTGTCACGTAACCATTTGCAAATCCCCAGCCTCTTCTCTTATTGGTGCCTCGCTCGGGTATATCGGTTGCCGATCCTCTTTGAGACATGCCTGACTTCAGCTATGCGCAACCCGGACTTGGGGTCAGCACCACTTTCTTGATTGCAGGGCACTGCCAATGACGTTCGGACTCGATCAGATATTGCCATCGTTGCAGTCGCTTGGCATCCTCGGCTACTGGCTTATCGGGCTTGCCTCTTTACTGGAGGCTTTCTTTCTGACCGGTGTCGTTGTCCCTGGCACGTTGGTCGTCGATGCAGGCGGCATACTGGTTCAGCATGGCAAGCTCGACTTTCTTGACCTGATCTGGTTCGTGGCGATTGGGTCGATAATCGGCGGAGAGATCAGCTATCGGATCGGGCGCCGAGGGGCGCGGCACCTGAAAGGTCGACTGGACCCGCAGCATTCTGCCAGCTACCGCCGCGCCGTCGCGCTTTTTGATCGGCGCGGTGCGGTGGCACTTGTTATCGGTCGATTTTCTGGTCCCGTGGCGGGCTTTGTCTCTTTGGCGGCGGCATTGTCAGGCATGGAGTATCGACGTTTCGCGCGCTGGAACATCGTAGGGGCCTTTCCGTACGCAATTGCCCATGTTTCGCTTGGGTATTTCCTTGGAGATCTTCTGGGTAAGTTTGGACCTTTGGCCACAAGGTTCGCGTTTTTCGCGCTCGCCGTACTGGTCGTGCTTGGCGTGCTGTGGTTTTTGATCGTCAGAATCCGCCGCGCATTGCCGTTCACGCTGTCGGTTCTTGCGTCGATTGTCGGCGCGATACGGGCCAACCAAGAAGTTCAAGCCTGGGCCGGCCGGCATCCGCGCATCACCAGATTGATTGTCGGACGCGTTGATCCCGCGCGCTTCATCGGCTTGCCGGCAACTGTACTAGGCGCATTGTTTCTATACCTTTTGGGGGTCTGGCTGAAATCGGCAATCGAATTTGTCGCGGCGGGGCCAATTGTCCGCATCGATCAAAACCTTGCGACCTTGATTCACGCCTTCTGGGATCCGCGCCTCTTGCGGGCTGCGGCGCATCTGACGGCTCTTGGTGACTGGCGCACCGTGACAATCCTGATGGCAGGAACGCTTGCTTTCCTGACCATCGCGCGGCAATGGCCATTGGTCGTGGGTTTGCTGGTCTCGGTCATCGGAAATGTCCTGTCAGTCCCGATTTTCAAGGCCGCGTTCGAGCGTCCGCGCCCGGAATTGGCTTACTTCGCCGAGACAAGCGGCAGCTTTCCAAGCGGGCATGCCGCAATTTCCATCGCGTTCTACGGTTTTCTGTTCTTTATCTTGTGGCGCGTTCGCCTTCTGAGACCGGTTTCGGCGATGATCTTTGCGGCGACCATTGCCTTCCTGATCGGCCTTAGCCGGGTCTACTTGATCGAGCATTATCTGAGTGACGTTTTGAATGGCTACCTGATCGGGTCACTGTGGCTGGTCGCCGGGGTGGCGGTCACCGAATGGCGTAACGACATCGCCGCGCAAAGCGGTTTGCCCGACCGGTCGAGGCAGCACAGTGCGCTGATATTGGCCGTGCCGCCGATCATGGCCTTGATCGGCGCGGTCTGGATTGTGGCAACTTATGACAAGGCGCGCAACGTGATCGACCTGACCAACAGGATCGAGACCGTGACTGATGTTGTTGCCTTGTTCACCGATGGCACAATTCCAGTTACGACCGAAACCATTGCGGGTGATCCCCAGGAGCCGGTCAATCTGGCCATCGCGGCGCCTGATTTTGCCACCTTCGAGACAGCGCTGTCCGACGCAGGATGGACAAAGGCGGCGGCCCCGAGTTTGGTGTCGCTGACCCGCGCGGCCTTGGCAGCCTGGACGAACCGCCAAGATACAAACGCGCCCGTGACTCCTTATTTCTGGATGGGACAGCCCAACGATTTCGCTTTTGAGAAATCCACACCTGACAACACACTGCGAAAACGCCATCACGTGCGGTTTTGGCGCTCACGATTTCGATCGCCTGCGGGTGCGGAATGGATATTTGCGACTGCGAGTTTCGACGACGGGCTGGATTGGGGGATCACACACCACGTCGATCCGAATATCGATGCTCAGCGCGACCTGTTGACCCAGGATATTCAGCGGATCGGAAAGGTGCAAAGCACCCAACTCACCCCCGTGTCTGCGGCGCAGATGGGGCGAAATTTCAACGGCGATCCGTGGTTTACTGACGGCAAGATTTCGATCGTTTATCTGATGCCATAGGTGGTGTAACACCCTTGCGGTCGGGATCCCGGTTTTGGCTCTGGCCGCCACACGTGTTTGAACGGATGCAGCGTGACGTGAGACGCTGCAGGCGCAGCCCCCGCAAATTGTCGCCCATAAACGATCGCATAAGACCGCATTTGTCAGCTGTTTGCGCGCAAAACTCACCGACTAAGGTTCGGCTGATCACTGGCAATCTTTCGACCCTGTGCTTAAAAAAGGGCGAGAAAAGTGGCGGGTTGGCAACCGGTCAAGCACCGATTTGGTTGGCGTTGCACATTAAATTCCTGGATTTGGCCGGAAATTATTACCAATTCGGATTTCTCGATATATACTCAAAATTGGTCTGTGGGTGAATTTCCGCAAATCTCGATGTCACTCACAACCGATCCAAACGGGAGGATATCAATGACCAAGTATAATACGACGCGACGCGATGCGCTCCGTCGCCTGGCTGCGGCTGGTGCAGCCACGCTGGCGGCACCACACATAGCAACAGCTGCGGCTCATGGGACCGAATGGAAGATTCAGACTTCGTGGCCGGGTGGCGCGGGCTTGCAAATCTTCAAGGACTGGTGTGCGACAATTCAGGAAAAGACCGATGGCGAACTGTCGTTTACGCCTTTCGGCGCAAATGATGTCGTCGGTGATTTTCAGCTATACGATGCTGTCAAGAACGGTGTGTTGAATGCCGTGAACCCGTTCACGATATACGCCCAGGGTATCATTCCCGCGGCGACCTTCCTGACATCCTATCCGCTTGGTCTGCGTAACCCGCACGAGTTCGACGTGTTTTTCTACGGCCTTGGCGGTCTCGAAATCGCGCGCGAACTGTATGCAGCGCAGGGCATGTATTATGTCGGTCCGGTCCATCACGGCCCCAACATTATCCACTCCAAAGTGCCAATTCGTTCGATTGATGACTTCCGGGGCCGCAAGATGCGTCTGCCGGGCGGCATGGTGGCTGAGGTTTTCACTGAAATCGGCGCCGAAACGACCGTTCTGCCTGGATCTGAGATTTTCCCGGCGCTGGAGAAGGGCACGATCGACGTGGCCGATTATGTCGGTCCGGCGGTGAACTACGCGCTCGGCTTCAGCCAGGTGACCAAGTATATCTCTATGGGCCCTCCGGGCTTCATGTCGGTTTACCAGCCGGTCGACCTTATGGATATCACGGTAGGTCAGGCCAGTTGGGATGCCCTGTCACCCGCGATGAAACAGTTCGTGGAAATGGAAACCCACGTCTATTCCGACATGCATCATGCCGCCATTCAGGCCGCCGATCAGGAAGCCTGGGCCAAGTTCGAGGCCGACGGCACCGAAGTTACGCGGCTGACACAGGACGACGTGGAACTGTTGACCGAGATCGCGGTGCCGATCTGGTTTAGCTACGCCAACCGCGACAAGGACGCGGCGCGGGTCTTCAAGATCCAGCTGGACTACATGTTGTCAGGATCACTTGGCTATGTCACGGCAGAGCAGATCGAAGGCCACACGCTGGATCTTTGATCCACCACAATACCCAGCCTTGGGCCTGCGCAAGTAATTGCGCGGGCCTCTTCTACCACGGATTTGGACCCCCGACAGGATAGACGACAATGCCTAGTCTTGATTTCACGCTGCCGCACTGGGCCTATTGGGTTGGGCTTGCCCTTTTCCCATCCTGGCCATGGTTCTGGCCCGCCGTACCCGCCCTGATACGAAGTCCTATGGCTTGCCACTGGCTTATCTGATCCTTGTAACGGGCGGGATTCTTGGACTTCATCAATTCTATCTCAAAAGTATCCTTGGACTCGTCTTTATTCCAATTTTCGTCTTTGTGTTGTTTGCGAATGGCAACGAGCGTGGCGCGCGCGGAGAGCTATCCGACGCAACCAACCTTGTACGAGTGGCCGAACGCACGATCGCACGAGAACAGCCAAGGGTCGAAAGCGCCGAGGCCGAGCTCGAGGCGTTGCGCGCCGACGTGGCAAACGCAGAGGAAGGATCCTTCGCAAAGCGCAGCGCAGAAAAGAAACTGACTCGTGCCGAAGAGCGGATTGTCACCGGCAAGGAACGCCTAGGCGCGTCGCAAGCCGATCTAGTTGCGGCCCAACCGGTTGCCATCGAAGCGGCGGAAAAGCGCGCTTTCTGGTCCGACGCCGCGCGCTATGCCTTCTATACCATTCTTGCGCTGCTCGCTGTTGATGCGGTGCTGCTGCCGTCTCTCATCAGGCGGGCGAATGCAATTGCGGCGCACGAAACCGAGGAATACGCAATAATCGACGCCGCTGCTGCAGAGGCTGCCGCAGCCGCCGATCCTGACACTCGCAAGCCCGATCATGAGTACGCCGAAAACTGGATCGACCGCCTTTCGCTCTATGCTGGCGAATTCGTCAGCTACTGGGCGGTGATCGCGGTCTTTGTCTATTATTATGAGGTCATTGCGCGTTACGTCTTCAACTCTCCGACCAGTTGGGCGCATGAAAGCATGTACCTGATGTTTGGAATGCAATACCTGATCGCGGGTTCCTATGCGATGCTGACCGAGGCACATGTTCGGGTCGATATCTTCTACGCGCCGCTGACCCGCCCCAAGAAGGCTTGGGCCGATCTGGCAACCTCGGTTTTCTTCTTCATTTTTGCCGGCACGCTGCTGGTAACCTCTTACATCTTCGCCTTCAACTCTATCGCAGTGCCATCCGGAAACTCGGTGATTTCTGACTGGGCGCGTGGACAGACCGGATTCGGCGAAATGTTGGGCAACCTGTCGCTGAAGGAATGGACGGACCCCGCCGTCAGATGGGGCGAAATCAGTTTTAACGAATGGGAAGTCCCGCTTTGGCCGATGAAGTGGATGATGGTCGTAGGCGGTCTGCTGCTGGTGCTGCAGGGAGTTTCAAAGATCGGCAAAGACATACAAGCCATTCGGGCAGGAGCTTAGAACATGGGTCTGGACATCTCCATCGAGCTTTTGACGCTCATCATGTTTGGTTCGCTGTTGGCGCTCTTGATGGCCGGTCTGCCGCTGGCCTTCGTAACCGGAGGTCTCGCCTGTGTTTTTCTGTTCATCCTGGGTGACGCCCAGGCGTTGAACATCGTTCCCAGTCGCATTTTCCCGTTGATGACGAATTACCAGCTGTCGGCCATCCCGCTGTTCATCTTTATGGCGGCGATGCTTGAGAGAGCCGGGATCATCAACGACATGTTCGATGTGATCTATAAGGTTCTCGGGGGTGTGAAAGGTGGCCTTGCCGCTGCAACGATCATCGCCTCCACGATCCTTGCCGCAATGGTCGGGGTCATCGGCGCCGCGGTGGTAACGATGGGCATAATTGCTCTGCCGGCCATGCTTAAACGGGGCTACGATCCCAAGATCGCCATGGGATCAATCATGGCTGGCGGCACGCTTGGCATCCTGATTCCGCCGTCGATCCTGGCGATCATCTATGCCGTTGTAGCAGAGCAATCCGTAGGCGAACTGTTTATCGGCGCCGTTATCCCCGGCCTGATGTTGTCAGGTTTCTACATCCTCTATGTCACGATGCGATGCTACCTAAATCCGGATCTGGGCCCGCCGATTCCAATCGAAGAGCGCATATCGACGCGTGAGAAAATTCGGCTGATGAACAAGATGTCCGCCCCCATTGCGTTGATCATGGTCGTGTTGGGGGTGATATTCTCGGGTGTTGCGACGCCGGTGGAAGCCGCCGGTATCGGCACGTTTGGTGCGTTCATTGTGGCTGCCATCCACCGCCGACTGGACTGGCCAACGATACGGCTGGCATGCATCACCACGCTGAAAGCCAGCGCGATGGTAATCTGGATCATGTTCGGCGCCACGATTTTCGTCGGGCTATATGTCCTGGAAGGCGGCCAGCAATTCGTTCAGGAAACCATGCAAGGATACGGCCTTGGCCCTTGGGGCATCTTGATCGTCATGCAGATCGTCTTGATCATCCTTGGGATGTTCCTCGATTGGGTCGGCATACTGCTGCTTTGCGTGCCGATCTTCGTGCCCATCATAAAGACGCTCGGGGCACAGGCATTTGGTTTCGACAACACCGACGACCTCGTGCTGTGGTTCGGAGTGATTTACCTGGTCAACATGCAGATGAGCTTTCTGTCGCCGCCGTTTGGCTACGCGCTGTTCTATCTGCGCGGGGTTGCGCCAAAGTCGATCCCTATGTCGGACATCTTCAAAGCTGCGCTCCCATTCCTCGGACTTCAGCTCGTCGGTCTGTCGATCTGCATGTATTTCCCGTGGGTGATCACTTGGTTGCCCCAGCTCGTCTACGGGTAACGCCAGGTCCGCTATTGCGGGGGTCGACCGTCCAGTTCCTCGGCTTCGCTTTTCGCCAAGCGGTCCAACAATTCGGCCAGTCTTTGTGGTAGACTCGGAGCGCGAAGTGTCGCGAACGCCCGTCTCAAATTGTCGGACATACACTGTTCGGCGATTTTGTTCGTTTCTTGAAACATGATTGCACTGCTCTTTCCGGGGCTTCCGGATTTTTCGACGTCATGCGAACTCAACGCGTCAGCTGAGCAATGGTTCGAAGAATATTGTTTTCAAGAAATAGAAACGCGACCGGTGTTGCGGATAGACCTCAGTTTGGCATCCTCCGACCGATAAGGGAGTGGGAAATGGGGCTTGCGGTGCCTGAGCCAACAGGTTCCGCTATCCAGCAAATGCCAAGCGTCGAAGGGAACGAAACCCATTGCATGCGGTTGAGCTTGCTTAGCAGTGGGAAAAAGCGGATGACAAATCGAACCAGCGAGCGCGAAGAACGCGAACAAGAGGAAGAGTCCGTAACCGACGCAAAACGGCTCTCTTCCAAACTGATATACGAAGTCATCCGTCGGGACGGAGAAGATGAACTGCGCCGCCCCATGCGGTCGCTTATGTGGTCCGGCATCGCGGCCGGAATGATGATCAGCTTTTCTGTGCTGGGCGAGGCAATCCTGCGCGTCTATCTGCCAGAAGCAGGCTGGGCGCACCTAGTCGAAAGCTTTGGTTACTCGATCGGGTTCCTGTTGGTTATTCTGGGCAGGATGCAGCTTTTCACCGAGAATACGATCACTACCGTGCTGCCGGTAGTCGGAAAGCCCTGTCGCCAAAACCTGATCAGCGTCGCGCGGCTTTGGTCGCTGGTTCTGGCGGCAAATCTCCTTGGCGTATTCCTCGCCGCGTCTTTCATCGCGTTCACACCTGCGTTTGAACCACAGGTGGTCGCGGCAGTTGCTGAGCTTTCCCGCGGGTCCACAGTGCACGGTCTTGCAGAAGGATTCTTCCGTGCTGTGCCTGCCGGCGTCTTGGTAGCGTCAATCGTCTGGATGCTGCCGACGACAGAAGGTGGAAAGTTCGGCGTCATTCTTCTGTTCACATGGCTGATTGCGGCGGGTAACTTCACCCACGTGGTCGCTGGGTCGGTCGAGATGGCGTTTCTGGTCGTTACCGGAGAACTGCCTCTGGGACAGGCGTTCGGCGGGTTCTTTTTGCCAGTCTTGCTTGGAAATGTGGTTGGCGGGACAATGGTTTTCACGATGCTGGCCTGGGGGCAGGTCAAGGGCGAGGTCGACAATGCCGACACTATGGGCCGATCTGCCGGAGATATGCTTCAGGGCGAGGAAGGCGCCGCAGCGCCTCGAAACCGATTTTGCGCTAGGCGAGCAGCGGACCGGGCTATCTAACTTGTTACCGCACGCAGAGGCACGCGCAATTCGATGGTGATACCGTCGGCGCCGAACCGACGCTTGACGGAGCCGCCCAGTTCCATGCCGATGTTAAGGTCGACAAGTTTTGTTCCGAACCCGCTGGCTTCCGGTTCCGCGACGCCGCCCGGCAAAGTTTCCTGCCACTTCAGCAGCAACTCGGCGGGCGCAGTCGCGGGGCTTATTGACCAGATCACCGAAAGGTCCGAGGGTCGCGTTGCACCGTACTTCAACGCGTTCGTTGCCAGTTCGTGAAACACCAGCCCAAAAGCCTGTGCGCCGCGCTCGTTCAACTGAACCTCGGGGCCACGCAGGGATCCATCAATATCGTCTTGGTCGAAAACCTGCTTAAGTTCCTGAACAAGAAGTGCCCTCAGATCCGCCCTTTGCCAGCGCGATTTCGTCAACATGTCCTGTGCCGTTGCCATCGCCTGCAATCGCGCCGAAAACGACGCATGGAATTCATCAATGTTGCCGGCATCTTTCGCGGTCTGTCGCGAAATAGCCAGCACTCGGCCAAGTGAGTTCTTGATCCGGTGCTTCATCTCCTGAAGGATCAACTCCTTCTCCAAGAGATCCTTCTCGGCCTGTTCCTTGAGGGCCTCGGCCGCGGCGTGCCGAGCCATCGCGGCCTGCGTCAGCAAGGCCATCGTCATCGCCAGCGCAGCCAGCAAAAGAGCAATGCCAAGGGATAGCCGCCGGGCCTGCGACGCCTGATACGTTGGGCCGGGCAGGACGTGAAAACGCCAGGTTCTTCCCGCGACTTCGATCGTTTCGGTTGCCGCCAACGAAGTGAAGCGAGAGGTCGCCCCAAAGTCTTGGTCCTCATAGATCAGATCGGCCCGACCGTCGGTCGTATCCGTCACGCTCATCGTGACCGGCAGATGCACATTGGAGTTGACCACGGAGACAAACAAATCACCGGTCCGGAACGGTGCATAGATGAAGCCCGCAATATCCTCGCCGCCGTTGTCGTTCTCTACGCTCCCGGCTTTCGCCATTTCACTCGCGAAAACCGGAAGGTAGACCAAGAAACCGATCTGCTTGCGGTTGGTGATTTCTTGCACAAGTTCGACCGGGCCTGACGCCGAGGGCTGGCCCGTTGCGATCGCTGCCTGCATCGCCGCCCGGCGCGTCGGGTCGGCGAACATGTCATAGGCGAGGGCAGTCGAATTCCGCGTGTCGCTGGGTTCAAGCAGCATGATGACGGCGCGGATGCTTTCAGTGGTCGCTGGCCAAACCGACCGCTCGATCCCGTAGTTCGCGGCGATCTGTTTCTCGACTTCGTCGGTCTGGTCACGTTTCACAACGCGGGCAAAGCCAAGACCCTGAATGCCGGGCAGCGTCTGGGCAGGATCGAGATGGCTTGCAAATGTCCTGAAATCCGTTCTGTCCAATTGCGCGCCATTGGCAAGAAAGAATGCCCTCGTCGCCTGCAGCAGAGCGATGTGCTGTTTGAGGCGCACCTCGATGCGTCCAACCGCGTTCTGCGCAATGACCCGAAACTGCGCCAGTTCTGCCGCGCGGGCGGCATCGTAGGCGGCGTAAGTTGCAAGTCCACCGAATACCAGGATCGCAATGAATACGAGGGCGGGCGCGGTCCATTTGCCGAACCGGTTGCCGGTGGCCAAGCGGTGCCCGGCCAGAGGTCGATCGAACACCCTGATTTTCCGTACTGCCACTCGGGGCCCCCGAACCATGCCGCTTCGACACTGTTACAGGCCCTGTGCGCCCGCAACAATAATCTGTGCCATTGGGTAGTCGATCTTTCTTCGGCATCGTTAGCACCCAGGCGATTAAAAACGAAAATGAAGTGAAACCATGGGTACTTGGATGCGTTGCATCTCCAAGTGTACTGGTCGCATGTCAATCGGACGCGACGGTATGAAGAACACGGGTGGTTTTTCCGATTTCACCCCGTGGCCAACGAAATGGCAGGCGAGCTTCTGTCCCGTCTGCGACCGTACACGCCCGTCTTTCGTTCAAACTTTACGCGGCAACTGTCCAAGTTGAATGGGGCGGTCGAGCGGTTGCCATCCGGATCAATGGAAATCGCGAGATTTCGGGATTATACGGACGTTGCGCGGATGGCGATGCGAAGATGTCGGCGAGGGGTGGATGCCATGATCTTTCCGGGCTGCCTGAACCTCTTGCGGATCATTCGACAAGCGGTGCAGCGCATCGCTGCGGTCTTCCAGATGTTGGGCGACGATGTGGATGACATCCGCATCGCGCTGCACATAGCCTTTAACGTCGATCAGCCGGGATGCCATGATGACCTTGCGATATTGCGCCATCACCTTGGGCCAGACGACAAGATTGGCAACACCGGTTTCATCCTCCAGCGTGATGAAGCAGACGCCTTTGGCGCTACCGGGGCGCTGGCGGATCAGGACGATCCCGGCCAGCTGAGATGCGTCGCCCGTTGCGCATCCGGGACAGGTCGCCCGCGGCGTATAGCCCTGCCGGGCCATGCTGCGCCGCAGGAAGGACATCGGATGCGCCTTCAGCGACAGGCGCAGGGTCTGGTAATCGGCCACCACATGTTCGCAGGCAGGCATTTGCGGCAAGGTAACCACGGGCCTTCGTCGCCCTCGTCCCGTGTGTCGGAAGCGGAACAGCGGCAGGTCGGGTGCATCGCGCAAGGCGCGCGCATCCCACAGCGCCTGCCTGCGGTCCAGCGCCATGGACCGGACCGCATCGGCGGCCGCCAGCCTGCGGATCGTGCCTGCATCGATCCCGGCGCGGGTCTTGAGGTCATGCAGGCTCGGCAAAGGGCATCGATCGCGCGCAGATGTCATTCTGTCCGCCGGCCATCTCGCCGACATCCCATCGATCTGCCGCAGGCCCAGCCGCACGGCAAAGCGTCTGGTCCCGACGGGTTCAAGCGTGTTGTCCCAGTCGCTGTAATTCACATCCGGCGGCGCGCACCTCGACCCCATGTTCGCGGGCGTCGCGCACGATCTGGGCCGGGGCATAAAACCCCATCGGCTGGGAATTCAGCAGGGCGGCGCAGAACACATCCGGGTAATGGCACTTGATCCAGCTTGAGATATAGACCAGCAGCGCAAAACTGGCCGCGTGGCTTTCGGGAAAGCCGTAATCGCCAAAGCCCTTGATCTGGTTGAAACAGCGACGCGCGAAATCTCGGCATCATAGCCGCGCTCGATCATGCGCCCGACCATCTTTTCCTCCAAGCTCGCCGATCGTGCCGCGCGACCGGAAGGTGGCCATGGCCTTGCGCAGGTCATTGGCCTCGGCCGGGCTGAACCTGGCGGCGACCATGGCGATCTTCATCGCCTGTTCCTGAAAGATCGGCACGCCCAGGGTGCGGCCCAGGATGTTGCGCAATTCATCGGGATCATGCTCCGGCCCGGGCGAGGGATATTCCACCTTCTCCTTCCCGCTGCGCCGGCGCAGATAGGGATGCACCATATCGCCCTGAATCGGACCGGGCCGCACGATGGCGACCTCGAATCACCAGATCATAGAATTCGCGCGGTTTCAGGCGCGGCAGCATGTTCATCTGCGCCCGGCTTTCGACCTGGAAACACCCCGACGCTGTCGCCCTTGCACAGCATGTCATAAACCGCCGGGTCTTCTTTCGGCACCGTGGCCAGATCGAATCGCTCGCCGTGATGCGCATCGATCAGGTCAAAGGCCTTGCGGATGCAGGTCAGCATCCCCAAGCGCCAGCACATCGACCTTGAGGATGCCCAGCTCGTCGATGTCGTCCTTGTCCCATTCGATGAAAGCTGCGATCGGGCATCGCGCCGTTGCCGATGGGCACGGTCTCGGTCAGCGGGCTTTCGGTCAGGATGAAGCCGCCGACATGCTGCGACAGATGGCGCGGCATCCCGATCATCTGATCGGCCAGTTTGATCGTGCGCGCCATCAGCGGATCGCGCAGGTCGAGCCCGGCCTCGGCGGCCTCTGTCGCGCCAACCTCGCGCCCGAAGCTGCCCCAGATGGTTTTGGCCAGCGCCGCGGTGATATCTTCGCGACAGGCCCATGACCTTGCCGACCTCGCGGATCGCCATGCGCGGGCGGTAATGGATCACGGTGGCGCAAAGCCCGGCGCGGTCGCGGCCGTATTTGTCATAGATATGCTGGATCACCTCTTCGCGGCGTTCATGTTCGAAATCGACGTCGATATCGGGCGGTTCCTTGCGTTCTTCGCTGATGAACCGTTCGAACAGCAGATCGTTCTTGTCGGGATCGACGGCGGTGATACCCAGCACATAGCAGACGGCCGAATTGGCCGCCGACCCGCGCCCCTGGCACAGGATCGGCGGGCTGACGTCGTGTCGGGCGAACTGGATGATGTCGTGGATGGTCAGGAAATACTGCGCGATGTTCAGCTTGTCGATCATCGCCAGTTCCTTGTTCAGAATCGTCGCGACGTCTTGTCCGGACACACCGTCAGGATAGCGCGTGCTGCCGCCCCTTCCCATGTCAGTTCCTCCAGATATTCCTGCGGGGTACGGCCTTCGGGCACGGTTTCTTGCGGGTATTCATAGGCCAGTTCCGTCAGATCGAAACGTGCAGGCATCGGCCACCTCGCGCGTGGCGCGGATCGCATGGGGCCATTCGGCAAACAGGCGCTGCATCTCGGCGGGCGATTTCAGGTGACGTTCGGCATTGGCATGCAGCAGGAAGCCCGCCTTGGCGATCGTCGTCTTGTGCAGGATGCAGGTCATCACATCCTGCAAGGGGCGGCGGTCGGGGGCGTGATAATGCACGTCATTGGTGGCCAGGATCGACAGACCATGCCGCCGTGCCAGCCGATCCAGCCGGTTGATCCGCGCCCGGTCATCGCCGCGATAAAGATAGCTGGCCGCGATATGGCGCAGGGTCGGCAAGCGCGCGGATCAGACCGGGGCAGATCCGCGGCGAAATGGCCCAGATCATCGCCTCGGGCACCGCGATCAGCTGCACCCCGTCGCGCATGGGCGGCCAGATCATCCAGCGTGATGTCGCAGGCGCCCTTGGCCTGCCAGTCGCCCTCCGCGTCCTGCATCTTGCCCTTCGACAGCAGCGTGCAAAGTCGCCCATAGGCCGCGCGGTCGCGCGGATAGGCCAGAAACTCCTCGCCCGAGACCAGTTGCAGCCGACACCCGATCACCGGGCGCATGCAGGCCTTTCTGCGCCTCGGCATGCAGCCGCACCACACCGGCCATCGTGTTCAGATCGGCAATGCCGAGCGCGTCATAGCCCTGCGCCCATGCGGTCGCGGCCAGATCGACCGCGTCGGAGGCGCCGCGCAGGAAGGAAAAGCAGCTGGTCACGCCCAGTTCGACAAAAGGCGCGCGGCGGGTTTGGGGTAAATCCATCGTCCGTCAGGCTGCGCCTGGGCGGTGATTGTCATTCTCGGGCATCAGGCGAACATCCCGTGCACGAAACCAGCGCGGATCGCCGCCGCGTCCGTCGTCATGCAACCCTTCGCGGTAAAGCCAGAAGCGCCGGCCGTGCTGATCCTCGACCTTGAAATAATCGCGCAACCGCGTGCCGGGCCGGTCTTGCCACCATTCCGGCGCGATCCGTTCCGGGCCCTGCATAGCGGGTGACGCGATGGGTCTGCCGCGCCAGATGAATTGCACCGGCGGACCTTCGGGCACGGCATAGAGCACACGCATCTCTTCGGGATGATCCAGCAGGCGGATCGGGCGTGTCCTGGTCAGAGCGGCCGGGGCGATTTCGGTACATCCGCAATGGCGCTTGCCGCAGCCTTCGGCCCGTTCGGGCACATGGCTTTCACGCAGTACGGGGCGGGACCGACCGCGGCTGCCGAACCGGGCGGTCAGCCGGTCGATCAGACGCGACAGATGCAAGATCCTCGTCCGCCTCACCATCCAGCCGGGTCTGAACGATCCCCGTCTTCTCGACAGCGCCCGCCTCCAGCGTGATCAGATCAAAGCCGAAGCCGGGATTGATCCGTGTCCAGCTTGTCGTCGAACAGGCGCCGCAGATGATCCGCATCCCGGCTGGGGGCAGAGGTTGCCACGTCAATCGGCGCTGATCTCTCCATCGGTGCGGTAGACGACAAGGTGCAGACGGCGGCAGCCATAATCCTGCTTGCTCCAACTGCGCGCAAAGATTCGGCGCAAAGGCTCGGCAGACAGGGGGTCGGGTCATCAATCGGCTCGGCCAGACGGGCTTTGCACGCGGAAGCGCGGCGCGGCCTCGACGCTTGAGACCGGTTCGGCCAGCCGGCCCATCGCCTGATCCAGCCGCAGCAAGCGGATTGCCGTGGATGCAGTGCGCGGACAAAGCGGCGGGTCAGCGACAGGCGCGGCACCTCGGCCAGAGCGCCGAATGGTTTTCAGCCCCAGACGGCGCAGCAGCAGCACGGTTTCCTCGTCCAGCCGCAACGCGGCCACCGGCAAGGGGGCAAGCTGTGCCATGATCTGATCCGGACCGCAGATCGCCCGCACCGGGCCAAAGCGCGCCAGAGCCCAGGCCGCCCCCCATGTCGGGGCCACGGCCAAGCTGCGCGGTCAGACCCAGCAGCGACAGGCGGGTTTCCATCTCGACCAGCATCGCGGCCTCGCCGCCCCAGCAGATGATCCGAACCCGTGGTGTCCAGGATCAGCCCGTTCGGCCCGTCCGCACGCCGTCCACGGACACCAGCGCCGCGCCCAAAGCACCAGCCGGTCCAGCGCCTGCACGGTCGCCCGCGACATCGGCGTATTCGACCTGCAGATCGGGGCAGATCGCGCGCATATCCACCACCCGCGCGCCGATGCGAAGCCCGCCAGATCCGGGCGGCGCGGTTGGCGGCATGGATCACCGGGCCGTGCTGGCCTTCGATCGCCAGCACCACCGGCACATCATCCGGCGGCGCGTTGCCCGACCGTTCCATCGCCTTCTGCCACCGCTCCATCGCGAAATGGGGCAGATAAATCGACACGATCCGCCGCCGGTCATAGCTGGCCACCCATTGCCCGGGCTGGCGCTGGCGCGAGCGGAACAGTTCCACCTGCCAACGCGGATCGCCGGGGGCCTTGGGGTCGTCCGGATGCGGGCTGCGAGGGCAGCGAGGCGACTCGCCAGCGGTCGCGCGCCGCACTCAGATCGGGGCTGGCGGCGCGCCGGATCAGCCAGCAGGGCAGTGCCGCTTGCCTCGGCCCGCATCGCCAGCCGCTTGGTCGCGGTAAAGTTGAGCGCGGGCGGATCGCCCCAGATCTCGCCGATCACGGCAGACAGGCTCTGTGCAACGCAACCCGTCCTCCATCGCCCAAAGCACATCGGCGGGCCGGGTGACATCGACCCGCAGTATCGGTCGCAGCGCGTTGAGGCCCGGCAGATAGGGCCGCCCCGCTTCCTTTTGCGACAAACGGTCCTGCACCCACAGAATGGGGGCATGATCGCGGTGCCGGATACGGGTCAGCACAAATCCCACCGCCCCGGCATCGATGGCGCTTCCGGTAAAGATTTCCGACAAAGTATGCGGCTGGCCAGCATTCTGCGATACCCGCTGAATCCAGCCCGCCGGATGCCGTGTCACAGATACGGAAGACATGCATTGCACAGCGAATCCCACCAGATGTTCTTTGTTTGTTCTAATAAAATATCAAGGTCTCGTCAAACTTTCCGATGACAGAAAACCAAAATCTGCATGGCAATTCCCAACCGAAATCCAGCCGTCTGCGTGTCGATGGCTGCCACTAAGACTGTCAAACGACGCCCGATTCCTACAATTGCAAGCGCCCGCCTGTGGTCGAAGGAAGAGAGGATTCCCCTGCATGTGGTATCAATCTGCAGTGGCACTACAAATTGGGGGAATAAAATCCTGCCACAACCCGCAAGACTAAACGCTGGTCTGGCGTTTGTTGTACTCATGCCACAAGTCCCGCATACGCTGGCCATGTCGCGGAACTTTCTTCCGAAAGTGGCAAAAAAGCACTTTGAGCAACTTCACGCCATCGTTATCACCACCGAAAACATGTTCGGGAGCGTCACTTTGTCTGCCCCGCGCGAAAAGCTTAACGATTAACAACAGGCGATGATCTTGCGTCAGCACATCCAATCCCCCGCAGAATTCCTAAAATCCGCCCTCCTCACACTGATCACGCTGACCTCACTTGCACTGGCATCGCCGGCGTGGGCGGATCTGGGCGCTTCGGTCACGTTGGCGCCCGGCGCGCCGACCGCGATCGACCCATTGCAGGAAACCTCACTGCAGATCACGCTTTCCAACTCGAACGCCGGGGCACCGATAACCGGGGTTTCGTTTGCCAACAGCCTGCCGGGCACACTTCCAGACGGTCTGTATAGCAGCAGCCCTGCAACCTATGAGTGTTTTGACCCGGCGGGCCCGTCAACGGCCCCCGGCGTCGGCACGCTGACGATCACACCGGGCGGACAATCGATCAACCTGAGCGGTGGCGTGATTCCGCCCCGTGCCAACAACGCCGATGGCACCTGCACCATTACGATTCCAGTCTCGGCGGGCACCAGCACCGGAACGTTCAAGACCTACGTCTACACGATCCTCGGTGGCGCCGTCACGGGCACCGACAGCGGGTTGACCGTCACAAATTCCGGCAATGTCAGCCAGTCGGTCAACGTCCGCGCGATGTCTGCACCACGCGTTACCCAACATGCCGTGACCAACAGCAACACCCTGATTCTGGGCGGCAGCACCCAGACGCTGACCTTCCGCGTCACCAACGACAATGGTTTTGCCATTCCGAACTTTTCTTTCACCGACCGCTTTCCGCTGCTATCTGGCATCTCGGCGTTCAGGTTGGCCTCGCCGTTGACCGCATCGGGGTCGTGTACCAGCGGCTCGGCGCCGATCCTCACGGCGGACGGCGACAACGGCGGCTTCACAGTGACCGGTACGCTGCCCGCCAGCGGGTCATGCACATGGTCCTTCGCGATCGAGGCCGCCACAACAAACAACCTGTTCCAGACGGTTGCGACCAACGTCATTAACCGGACGACCAATTTCTCGAACGATATCGGCATATCGCTTCTGGCCAATTCGACGCGCTCGATCACGCTGCGCTCGCCGCTGCTGGTCAACGTCAATTTTACGAATGCGGAATTGTCCACCGGTGAAATTGACACGATGGTAGTCACGTGGACAAACAACGCCACCTCGGCGCTGACGGTCAGTTCCTTCATCGACGCGCAGATCGACGACCTGACCGCGGCAGGCTACGGCCTGACGTTGAGCAGCGATCCGACGATGGTCTGTTCGGCTGGCGGAACGGCTGGGCTGTTGTCGCGGATCAGCAGCGATGGCGGTTTCCAGCAGACCTCCAGCACTGTGATCGCGGCGGGGGGCACCTGCACGATCACTGCGACCTTCACCGGAACCGTGCAGACGGCTGGCGTGCCGATCACCTATACCAACAGCATCGGTGCGGGGGACGTGGTTGTCGGGCCTGCGCCGAGTGGCGCGACAATCGTTAGCCAAAGCGCGAATGACAGTATTCTGGTCGGTGACCAGATCCGGATTTCCATCACCGCCGCACCCAGCAACTACGCGCCGGGACAGCCCATCCGCTATCAGGTGCAGATCGAAAACTTCGGCTTCAGTCCGGTCAGCAATCTGACATTGACCGACATCCTGCCTTCCGGCACCGGTTTTCTCACTGGAACGATCGGCGGCGTGGCCTACACCCCGGCCCTTACCGGCGCTGGCTGCTCGGGGTTGACCAACAGCGATGCGCTGGGCGCGACGACCGCCACATTCGGCCTTGGCACATTACCCGGGCGCATCAACAAGAACAGCACCAGTTCCTGCTTCATCACCTACTGGGTCCAGGGTCCGTCGGCGGGCGGCAGCGTTTCCAACAATATTCCGGTTGGCGGTCTGACGTGGAGCGGCGGCGCTGCCAGCAACGTTGTGGCGTCCAATACCGCAACCACCAATTCGGTGCCGACACTCGCGGTCGTCAACAGCTTTTCACCTTCCTCTGCTTCCGAAGGAACGGTCTCGCGGCTAACAATCACCTTCTCGAATTGGGCGGTCTATGCGCTGGCGAACCTGTCGTTCAGTGACCTGTTGCCGTCTGACGGCGCAACCGGCGGCCAACTGATCATCGCGCCGATCCCCAATGCCGCCAGCACCTGCGGCTCGTCTGTCATCACCGCGACGCCAGGCAGTGACACGTTGTCGATGACCGGCGGTACTGTCACGGCGCGGGCAAGTTCCGGGACCGGTACGACCGGTAGCTGTTTCATTCAGGTCAATGTGATCGGCCCGGCAGGAACCTATCCGAACTCCTTCAGTGCAACAGCCGACGCGCTGAACGCCAATGGCAGCGGACCGGTTGTGGTTTCGGCGGCGTCGAACACTGCGACTCTGACCTATGCGTCGGCTCTGTCAGCGACGACGTTCTTCAACCCGACCGCAGTCATCTCGGGTGGGCGCAGCATTGCCTACATCCGCCTCGCGAACTCGGGGGCGGGGGCACTGACTGGCATCGGGCTTACAGATGTGCTTCCAGCGGGCTTGACCGTTGCGCCGGGGATTGCGCCCTACAGCACTTGCGATGGTTCGCCCGCGATCACCGTTTCACCCGACCGCAGAATTGTGGGTCTGACAGGTGCGCGACTGCCCGCACTGCAAACCTGCGACCTGGTCGTCACGGTTGATGCCGCGGGCAGCGGCCCTTGGGTCAACGCGATCCCGGTCGGGGGCATCACCGCTGATGGTGGTGTGATCAACGTCAACGCGGTTTCGGCGACGCTGAACCAGCTGGGCGCGCAGTCCCTTTTCGTAGCGGAATTGACCAACCCGTCGAACCTGAGTTTCCCGGGCGAGCAATCGCGGCTGCGCATCGAGATCACCAATGGCAGTTTCCCGGTGACGGGGATGAGCCTGACCGATTACTTCACCACCGACGGCTCGTCCGGCGGCACGCCGAACGGCATTACCGTCACTGGTTCGCCAGCCGCCACGACAACTTGCACCGGCGGAACCGTCCTGGCCACACCGGGTGGCAACTCGGTCACGCTGACAGGTGCCAGCATGACGGTGAGCGAGGTCTGCGAGATTTTCGTTAACGTCACGTCGTTCCGGGTCGGCGGTATAACCAACATCATTCCTGTTGGCTTGATCGTGACCGCCGAAGGCTATAGCAACGGCAACCAGGCGCTGACCTCGCTGACCACACAGTCGAATATAGGGGCGATCAAAAGTTTCGCGCCTGCGGTCATTGCGCCCGGAGGCCGCAGCCGCCTGACGATCACGATAACCAACCCGGCGGCCTCGCCTGTTGGCAACATTTCAGTGATCGATAACCTGCCTGCCGGAATGGTCGTTCCGGCAGGCGCGAACCCGGCGACCAGTTGCATCGGCGGCACCGTAACTGCACCCGCTCCGGGGCAGGTGCGGATGACGGGCGGCACGCTTACCGCGGCAAGCAGCGGTTCGGCGGCGACCTGCACGGTTCAGATTGACGTAACCTCCGCCGCGGGTGGCAGCTACACCAACACCATTCAGGCCGGAGAAATCACTGGCACCGCCGGCGGTCTGCCAGTGTCAAATCCGCAGCCGACCTCTGCGGTTCTGACCGTTGCGCAGCCGATAGAGGTTCAGATTGCAATCGACGGCCAGACGCTGGACGGCACGATCCAGACCGGTGCCAGTTTCACGACGGGTTCCGCGACATCCAATACCGCAACGCAGGAAACCGTGACGATCCGCCTGCGCAACCCGAACGCCATCCCGCTGACCGGCATCGCATTCAGTGATCTGCTGCCACCCGGCCTCGTGCTTTCAACCACACCGGACGGAGCGACAACCTGTACCGGCGGCACGGTTCAGGCGCCGGTTTCGGGCACAACGATCGGGCTGACCGGCGGGTCCCTTGCCGGCGGAGCAGCATGTACCGTAACCGCGAATGTCCTGTCGAATTCGCCCGGCACCTATTTAGACGATATTCCGGTCGGAGCCGTAACCTCTCTGGAAGGGGCAAGCAACGCGCTGGCCACCGCTGCCGAGTTGATCATCCTCGACCCGCCTTCGGTCGGACTTGAATTCAACCTTGCAGTGATACCGCCGAACGGGATATCGACCACGATCGTCACACTCGGCAATACCAACGCGGTCAATCTGACGCTGACCTCGCCGCTGGTTGTTACGCTGCCCGCAGCCCCCGGTCCGATCCTAGTCGCCGGCGGGCCAATCATAACGACCAATTGCGGTGGTGTGCCGACGGCGACGGTGGGCGGCACCACCATCACGTTCCCGACCGGCGGAGTAATCCCATCGGGTGGCTGCACAATCGAGGTGGACGTTACCGGTGCGACGCCGGGAGCATATACCGGCATAATACCGGCGGGCGACCTTGTGACCAACGCCGGTCCGAACCCGGATCCGGCAACGGCGCCGCTTGTGATAAGCACTCAGGGGTTCATCTCGGGCAAGGTCTTTGCCGACAACGACGTATCGCCTGACGGCGCCTTTACGTCGGGCACGGACGCGCCACTTGCCGGCGTGACCATCGAATTGCACGCTGCGGCGAACTGTTCGGGCGCAGCATCGGAAACGGTCACGACAGATGGCCAGGGTAACTTCCTGTTCTATCCTCTGGCGGCAGGCACCTATTCGGTCTGCGAACCGGGGCAGCCTGCGGGCAGCTTCAACGGCATCACGACCGCCGGGTCGATCCAGACGATCGGCGCCAGCACCGGCACACCGGGCACCGCAAGCAATCCCACCGCCACGAGCAGCCAGATCATCGGCATTGTGCTGGGCTCTTCGGGTGGCGATACCAGCGGGTCTCCGAACAACCTGTTTGCCGAGGTGCTGGAATCGGAAATCGCTGGCCGCGTGTTTCTGGATGGGAATAATGACGGCATCCTGAACGGCAGCGAGACCGGCATCGGTGGCCAGACCATCGAACTGGTGCAGGGCGGGTCTGTTCTGACTTCGGTCGCAACGTCAGGCGACGGGAGCTATTCATTCACCGGGCTGCAGCCGGGCACCTATACGATCCGGCAGCCGGCCCAGCCGGCCAACACATCAAGCGGTCAGACTGTGCCCGGATCTGTCCCCAACGGCGGCACGCCCGGAACTGCCACCCCTGCAACGACCGTTCCAAGCGAGATTGCCGGGCTGTTTCTGCCTCCTAACACCCTGTCACCGGACAACAATTTTGCCGAGATTCCGAATGCGCGCGAGATTCGAGGTCAGGTCTTCATCGACTTTGCCGACAATGGCGTGCTTGACGGCACCGACTATGGCCTGTCGGGACTGGCGATAGAGTTGACCGGAACTGATGTCAGCGGTGGTGCGGTCACGCAATCTGCCGTAACCGCATCTGACGGCACGTACACCTTTGCGGGACTGCCCGAGGGCACCTACCAGATCGAACAGACCGGCATTCCGTCCGACACGACGCTTGGCCAGGTCATCATCGGCAGCGCCGGTGGCACCAACACGCCCCCGTCGCGGATTGTCTCGGGCATCGCGCTGACCGGTGCGACGACCGTGGGCGGCGGTTATGACTTTGCCCATGTGCCTGGTGCGGCTCCTGACCTGACGGTGACGATCACCCACTTGCCGGCCAGTTTTGCCTCGAACAATTCGGATGGGGTATTCCTGATCGACCCGTCCAACGTCGGCTCCGTCGACAGTTCGGGTACGATCACAATCGTAACCACGATGCCCGCAGGCATCACCCCGACCGCCGCCACTGGCCCCGGCTGGACCTGCGCGATCAGTGGACAGACGATCACCTGCACGACTTCGGCTGTGATCGCTGCCGGAAGCACCGGCGGTCAGATTTCCGTCGAGACGCTGACCGGATCCGGCTTGTCCGGCATGATCCTTGTCGCCGACACGGTGGTTTCGGGTGGGTCGGAACCGCCGACCTTCGCTGGTAACAACACTGACACCGACGCCGTCCCATTCGCGACCGGATCAAGCCTTGGCGGTTCGATCTGGCGCGACCTGAACCATGACCGCGCACGCGACCCCGGTGAGCCGGCGGTCTTCGGCTGGACCGTCGAGTTGCTGCAGGGCGGTTCGCTTGTGCGCACCGCCACAACCGATGCCACTGGAACGTACCTGTTCGAGAATCTGACGCCGGGCACCGGCTACGAGGTGCGGTTCCGTGAGCCTACAAACGGAACCATCTTCGGCCAGCCCGTTCCGAACGAGGATGGCGCTGCTTTCACCAATGGCGTTCAGGATCCAGCCGCCAACCCGGGTGGCGCGGATGCCGGCGGGATCACGATCGCGGGCATTACGTTGCTGCCGGGCGAACTCGGTGCTGGAACAGAGCTTGCCGCTGGACCCTGCTGGCGTTGTCTATGACGCAATCAGCCGGGCACCGATTTCGGGCGCGACAGTCACAATTTCAGGGCCCGCGGGCTTCACGGCGGCCGATGTGCTGGGTGGCAATCTGTCCACGGTCACTGGCGCGAGCGGATTCTACCAGTTCCTGCTGAACCCGACAGCACCGGCGGGTACCTATACCCTGTCGATCACGGGCTATCCCGGCGCCTACCTGCCGCAGCCCTCGGCACTTATCCAGGAATGCGCCGCAACGTTGACCGTGGCGGCGCTGCCCGATCCGTTGCTGATCCAGTCCGGGGCCGGTGCGCCAGCGGCCACCGCGCCGTTGCATGACCCGACAGCCTGTCCCGCCACATCGGCCGGAGTTGCTGCGGGGGCCGGCACGACGCAGTACTTCACCAGCTTCATCCTGACGCCGGGCACCTCTGCGGATGTGGTCAATAACCATATCCCGCTGGACCCGATCCTCGGTGATGCGCTGACGGTAACCAAGACCACGCCGCAACCCAACGTGTACCGCGGCGCGGTTGTGCCCTACACCGTGACCGCGACAAACACGCTGCCTGCCGCAATCGCGGATCTGACACTGACCGATGTGATCCCGGCAGGCTTCCGCTACAGCAAGGGCTCCGCCAGGATCAACGGCGCGAAGGCAGAGCCGGTGATCAACGGGCGCAATCTGACCTGGACGGGACAGGACTTTGCCGTCGGCGAAACAAGGACGCTGCGGCTTGCCCTGATCGTTAGCGCCGGGGTCGGCGACGGTGCCTATGTCAACCAGGCATTCGTCGTGAACCCGCTGGCTGGCGCGCGGGTGTCCAACATCGGCAGAGCAACGGTTCAGATTGTTGCCGACCCGATCTTCGACTGCTCGGATATCATCGGCAAGGTGTTTGACGACAAGAACGGAAACGGCATCCAGGACGATGGCGAACCGGGCCTGTCGAAGGTCACTGTTTCGACCGTCAAGGGCACGCTGATCACGACCGATGAATTCGGCCGCTACCACGTTCCTTGTGCCGAAATCCCGGATGCCTATCGCGGCTCCAACTTCATTATGAAGCTCGACGAAAGCACGCTTCCGTTCGGTTACATGATGACCAGCGAGAACCCCGAGGTCGTGCGTGTCACCCGCGGCAAGATGAGCCGCCTGAACTTTGGCGCGGCGATCTACCGGATCGTGCGTATCGAGCTTTTCGAGGAGGCTTGGGACGGCACGGCGCTTGGCGCGGCACTGGCGAACTCGATCAGGCTGCTGCCAGAAGGGATGCTGCGAGACGCACCCTCGATCGTGCAGCTCGTTCACGTCGGGAAAGTTCCGCAGGCCGGATCGCGGCTTGCGAATGCCGAAAAAGCGCTGATGGCGGCGTGGGACCGCGATGGGTGTTGTTACCCGCTCAAAGTGGAACGCGAGATTAAAGAAGCGCCGTTGGCGGTGAAGAACGGAAAATGAGCGGTATCATGAAAAACAAGCTTGCGATTATCCTGGCAACAGTTGCCATCCCCGCCTGGGCCGAGGTTCCGTTCACGATCCAGGTTCTGGAAGATCCGCGCACGACGCGCGACATCGAGGTTGCGCCGGGTGCTACCGCTCCGGCGCAGCTGGACATGCGTTACACCGCCGAACGGCCCGACCCACGGCTGAGCGTCCAATCCTGGCGCGAACCCGGTGGCCTGCGCTTTCAGGCCTGGTCGAACTATACGCAGTTCATCCGGCGCGCCGAGGTTTTGGTGCAACAGGACGGCGCTACCGTAGCGACGATCCCGATCCGAATGGGTGCGCCAGTGCGCTATGCCGGACCTGCATCGGGCACGGCGACTTATGTTCTGCGGGTCTATGACGCGCGTGGCCGGTATGACGAAACCCGTGCGAAGCCACTGGCCCTCGCGGGATCCAAATCCCCCAGCCGGGGCGAGTTGCTGTTTCATGCCAACGACAACGACCTTGCGCGCCATGCCATCCGACTGAACGGGCGTGCGATTACCGTTGACGGGTCTGGCGTGGCGCCGGGGCAGGTCGTCAGCTACATGGGCTACACCGTGCCCGTAGAAGAGAATGGCCGTTTCGAAGACACCCAGATCATCCCGGGGGGCGACCGGATCGTCGACCTCAAGGTGCTTGATGCCGACGGGCGGGTTTTGACCTCTTACATTCAACCGGCCCGCGTCGCCGACGAGGATTTCTTTTACGTCGGGATCGCGGATGTGACGCTGTCCAAGGGCTCTACCGACGGATCGATCGCGGCGCTGACGCCCGAGGATCGCGAGCGGTTCGGCGGCGATGTAATGGTTGACGGGCGTCTGGCCTTCTACCTGCGCGGCAAGGTGCGGGGCGACTGGCTGATGACCGCGGCGGCCGATACCGGCGAGGGGCCGGTGGAGGATCTGTTCAACAATTTCCTGGATCGCGACGCGCGGTCCTATCTGCGCCGGCTGGACCCCGAGGAATATTATCCGGTCTACGGCGACGACAGCACCGCGGTGAATGACGCGCCGACCGACGGCAAGTTCTACGTGCAACTGAAGCGCGAAGGTGCCGAACTGTTGTGGGGGAACTTCCGCACCACGCAGCCCGGCACCCATCTGACCAACTTCACGCGCTCGCTTTATGGCGCCCGGGCGCAATATTCGACTGGCGTGATGGAAAACGGCGAACCGCGTGTCAGGGCCGAGTTGTTCGCAGCCGATCCCGGTACGGTTCAGGCACAAGAAGAATTCCGGGGTACCGGCGGTTCGCTCTATTATCTGCGCAACCGCGATATCCTGCAGGGTTCGCAAGAAATCTGGGTCGAGGTTCGCGACCGCAATACCGGGGTTCTGTTGTCCCGGCGGCAGCTTGCGCCGCTTGAAGACTACAGCATCAACGTTATCCAGGGGCGGTTGCAACTGAACACGCCGCTCTCCTCAACCGCCGCATCGGGCACTTTGGTCGGCGGCGCCACAACCGGTGGCGATCCGCAATACCTGGTCGTCCGCTACGAATATTCGCCGACGTTGACTGCGCCAGACACCACGGTGCTCGGTGGCAGCGCCGATTACTGGGTCAGCGAACAGCTGCGCGTCGGTGTGAACGCGCTGCGCCAGCAGGACGGCGGCGATGAGCAGACGCTTGGCGGCGTTAATGCGACCTATCTGCTTAGCGATCGATCGTCGATCGAGCTGGAGGCCGCAAGGTCGCGCGATGTCGGTGTGACCGTCTACCAGTCGCTTGACGGCGGCTTCAACTTCACCGCGCGCCCCGGCGGCACCGGCGAAGAAGCAGGCGCAGGACGTGTCGCGCTGTCGCTTGATCTGGCTGATGCCGGGCTTGGCGAGGGGCGTCTTGCGTTGCAATGGCAGCGGCGCGAGGCTGGGTTCTCGGGCCCCGGTGTTCAGACCGACGAAGACGTCACCCAAATGGGGCTGGACCTTACGACGCAGCTGACCGCGCGGACCGACTTGCGGTTCGTGCTGGAGGAAACCGACAAGCAAAGCCAAACCGAACGTTCGGGCGAAGTGGACATCGGCTATCAAGTCAATGACGCGCTCAAGCTTGGATTTGGCCTTCTCGTTGACGATGTCACGACCCGCACCGCCAATGCCAGCAACACGCTGTCCACGAATGGCCGCAGGCTCGACGGTGTGCTGCGCGCCGACTATGCGCCGGGAGACGACTGGTCCGTCTATGGTTACGTTCAGGGAACGCTGGACAAGGACGGCAGCCGCGCAGACAACAACCGTGTCGGCGTTGGCGGCAACGTGGCACTGGGGGAACGCCTGACGTTTGGCGGCGAAGTGTCCTCGGGCACCGGCGGCTTTGGCGCCCGGATCAGTGCCGGATTGCAGGTGGACGATCGTACGCGCACCTATCTGAGCTACGAGATGTCGCCCGATTCAGAAGACAATACCGAGCGCGGCCAGATCGGTCAGTTCACATATGGCGGCACGCGTCAGGTGAATGACCACGTTTATGTGCTGGCCGAGCAGACCTATCACCATGGCGACGGCCCTGTTGGTTTCGTCAATTCCTTCGGGCTGGATTACTCTCCAATCGACAGCTGGGTATTTGGTTTCCGCGGCGAAGCCGGCGATCTTGCCGATCCGGTGACCGGCGATCTGAAGCGCCGCGCCGTCAGCCTCAGCGCAACCTATTCGCTCGAGAAGGTTCGCTACAGCGGTATCCTGGAATACCGGCTGGATGATGGTGATGAACGGCGAAAGACCTGGGCAATGCGCAATTCACTGGCCTATCAGGTCAGCGACGACTGGCGCTTTCTGGGGCGGCTTGGCGTCTCGATGTCCGACACCGACGCGGCTGGCGTCGAGGATACCGAGTTTGTCGAATTTGTCAGCGGCTTTGCCTATCGTCCGGTGGAAAATGACAAGCTGAACGCGCTGTTCCGTTACACATACCTCTACGATACTGCCTCACCGGGACAGGTGGGTTCCGATGGGGCGTCCGTAGAGTTCGCGCAGCGTAGCCATGTCCTGTCGGTCGACGCGATATACGAGTTGAACAACACCCTATCGCTTGGCGGAAAGTTCGGCATGCGTCTGGGTGAGGTGCGCCCGACGGGTGGCGACTGGATCGGATCGAATGCCTATCTGGGCATCATTCGCGCCGATGTCCGGCTGCGGCCGAAATGGGATGCTCTGGGAGAGTATCGAGTGCTCGACACGCCCGATGCCGGCGGCTCGCAGGATGGCGTTCTTGTCGCGGTCTATCGCCGATTGAACGAGAATTTCCGCATCGGCGTAGGCTACAATGCGACGGATTTCTCAAGTGATCTGACGGACCAGAGTTATTCGGCGAAGGGGCCGTTTCTCAACATCATCGGAAAATTCTGAAAGTCAGCCGGTCGGCTTGGTCGACCAGCTTGTCGTTGGATCAGGCGGGCTGGCAGCCTCAGGCTGCTTGACGTTTGACGACCAGCTTGGAAATTGTGGCTTGGGAACTATGTCCGACAAAGTTTGAATTATGTCGGACATTGTCATATCGTTCTGTCGAATTGAGTTCTTCCGACAGGAACTGCCTTGCGCGAAGATCATGAGAATGCGGCGGGCGGAACTGCGCCACGCGACCCCAAGCGAGGCACCAAGCCGCGCGTGAAAGAACGCGATGTCATCGACGCCCTTATCGACCTTATCGAAGGCTCGGGCCTTGGGGTCGGCGACCGTCTGCCCCCCGAAGTCGAACTCGCCCGCAGACTGAATGTCGGCCGATCAACCATCCGCGAAGCGCTCAAGGCTTGGCAGAGCATGGGCATTGTCGTGCGCAACAAGGGTGCGGGGACAAGGCTCTCGGCTATCGTATCGGCCAATGCAATCCATGTCCCTTTGACGCTGAAACTCGAAGCCGAGAGTTTGCTGCGAACGCATAGTGTTCGCCGCCCGCTAGAGATCGAGGCAGTCCGTTTGGCCACTGGCAATGCGACCGATCAGGATCGCAGGGTCATATCTGCCAGAGCCGCTGAATTGCTGGCCGTCTACGAAGCCGGCGAAGACTGGCGCCCAGCCGATCACCGGTTTCACGCAGCAATCCATGAAGCGACCGGAAATCCGTTGTTCGGCCAGATGATCCAGCAGATACAGAAGGCGTTTCACGATATCTACGAGGCGCCGTTTGGTCAGCCGCATCTTGGCTCTGACACATTGCCGCTGCATCGCGACCTAGCCGACGCCATCGCCAATCGCGAAAGCGACAGGGCTGCCAAAATCGCCGCGCAAATCATGGACATGGTGGAAACCGAGGTACTGGAAGTAATGGCAGGGCATAATGACTGAGCACATCGGCCCGGACGTCGCAATGGAAACGATGCTGGCCGCGACCTACGGCGATGCCACAGGGTCGGTTGCGCCACCGATCTACCAGACTTCGCTATTTACCTTCGACAGCTACGCCGCATTCGAGGACCGGATGGCCGGGCGAAGCGAGACTGCGCTCTACACCCGCGTCCAGAACCCGACCGTCGCGGCATTCGAGGCGATGATTGCGAAAGCCGAGGGTGGCGACGCCGCCGTTGGGTTCGCCTCGGGCATGGCCGCCATTTCCTCAACGCTGCTCGCATTCCTGACGCCGGGCGACCGTGTGGCCTGTGTCGAGCATGTCTATCCTGATGCCTACCGCCTGTTCGAGCGGTTGCTACGGCCGTTCGGCATCGAGATCGAGTATCATCCGGTCGCTGCGTTTGAAGATGACGGGGCGCTTCTGCAAGGCTTCAAACTGGCCTATCTGGAAAGTCCGAACTCGGTTGTCTTTCAGGCGATGAACCTGGTCAAGGTCGCGGCACATGCCAGGAACCACGGCACCTTGACGGTCATCGACAACTCCTGGGCCACGCCCTGTTTTCAACGCCCGTTGTCCTTGGGCATTGATGTGGTCGTGCATTCGGCGTCGAAGTACATTTCGGGCCATTCCGACACCGTGGCCGGCGTGGTCGCGGCGCGAAACGAGTTGATCGCGCGGATACGCGATCTGACGCTTCCGCTGCTGGGCGGCAAACTTGCTCCGTTCGAAGCCTGGCTGCTGGTGCGCGGCTTGCGCACCCTTGAGGCGCGGATGCGGCAGCACCAGGCGACGGCGGACATATTCGTAGATCGGCTGTCGGCGCTGCCCTGCGTCAGGAAGGTGAACTCACCCGGTCCGAATTCGGTGCCCGGCCTGTCGGGGCGGTCGGGCTTGCTGTCGGTCGAGTTCAACGATGACGTTGACGTGCGGCGCCTTTCTGACGGGCTCGGCCTTTTCAAACTTGGCGTCAGCTGGGGCGGTTTCGAAAGCCTGATCCTGCCCGCCAAAGTCGGCCTGTCGCAAGCCGGCGACAAGAATTCGATGCAACGGTTCGGAGTGCCGCCGACATTGGTTCGGCTCAGCCTCGGACTGGAGAATGCAGAAGACCTTTGGGCCGATTTCGAAACGGCCCTGAGCAAGAGCGTCGCATGAAGCGGCATCATATATCCTGAGACAGCCAACTGGAGGAAAACGTGAAAATCCTGTTCAAAACACTGACCGCAGCTGCAATTCTGATGTCATCGTCAGCGCTTGCGGAAACCAAACTGAAGCTGGTCGAAGTGATCACCAGTCCCGAGCGGACCGAGGTTCTGCAACAGTTGGTCGATGAATACGAGGCCGCCAATGAAGGCGTCACCGTCGAAATCGTTTCGCTGCCATGGGGCCAGGCCTTCGAGAAATTCGCAACCATGGTTGCGGGCGGCGATGTGCCTGACGTGGTGGAAATGCCGGACCGCTGGCTGGCACTGTACGCCGGGGCCGGCAAGCTGGCGAACCTTGAAGATCATATCGCAAACTGGGAGTATGGCGCGACCCTGACGCAGAAGACGCTGGATATGGGCCGCTACGCCGGGGGCACAGCCTATACGATCCCGTATGGCTTCTACCTTCGGGCGATGTTCTATAACAAAAAACTTCTCGCAGAGGCGGGCGTGGACGGCCCCCCGGCAACCATGGCTGACTTCATGGAAGCCTCGCGCAAGGTCTCCGAGCTTGAGGGAAAATATGGCTACTGCCTGCGCGGCGGGCCCGGCGGCCTGAATGGCTGGGTCATGATGGCGGCCACCATGAATGGCAGCAACGAGTTCTTCACGGAAGATGGTCAGAGCCGCCTGAATGAACCTGGATCGGTCGAAGGCATCCAGTTCCTCATCGACATGTATCAAAAAGGCTATGCGCCGAAGGATTCCGTCAACTGGGGCTTCAACGAAATCGTGGCCGGCTTCTATTCCGGCACCTGTGCTTTCCTTGATCAGGATCCCGATGCCCTGATCGCAGTCGCCGAACGCATGTCGGCGGATGATTTCGCGGTAGCGCCCATGCCCGTGGGACCTGCGGGCAAGGCGTTCCCCACGATCGGGTATGCCGGCTGGTCTGTATTCAACACGACCGAGCATGAAGATGATGCCTGGAACCTCGTGGCGCATCTTTCCAGCCCAGAGGCCAACAAGATCTGGGCGCAGCGCGTCGGCGTGATCCCGATCCACGAGGGCGCCGATCAGGACCCGTACTTCCAGACCGAGCAGTTCAAGGGCTGGTTCGAGGAACTGAACGGCGAGGCCTATGTGCCGACGATCATGCCGACATATCTGGAAGGCTTCGGCTACTTTGCCGACTCGATTGCGCTTGAATCCAGCCAAGAAGCCCTGTTGGGCCAGCGCACGGCGCAGGACGTTGCCGATGAATGGGCCGAATACCTGACAGGTGAATATGCCAAGTGGAAGGCGGCACAGTGAGCTCACGCGCCGATATCAATTCCGTGCCCGGGGAAACCGGGGCACGGACGTTCTATTGGCGCTATGTTGTCGAACCGTATCTCTACCTGTCGCCGGCGATCTTTCTGATCGGACTGGTCATGCTGATCCCACTGGCAATCGGCATTTCCTATTCCTTTCAATCCATCGAGCTTCTGAAGCCGCTCGATAGCGGCTGGGTGGGGGCGGAAAACTATCTGGCGCTCTGGAATGACAAGAAGTTCTGGATCGCGCTTAGCAACACTTTCTATTGGACCTTTGCGTCGATCATTTTTCAATTCGGCCTGGGTCTTGGGCTAGCACTGTTGCTGAACACGCCGTTTCACGGCAAACGCATCATCCAGCCGCTTGTATTTCTGCCCTGGGCGGTGCCAACGTTTCTGTCGGCCCTGACATGGGCGTGGCTTTTCAACCCGGTCATAGGGCCAATTCCACATTGGCTGGCCGGGCTCGGCATTCTGTCAGAGCCGTACAATATCCTCGGGGATCCGGATCTGGCGATCTGGGGGCCGATCATCGCCAATATCTGGTTTGGGGTCCCGTTTTTCGCCATAACACTGCTGGCCGCGCTGCAATCCATCCCGGGCGAACTTTACGAAGCGGCCGAAATGGATGGCGCGAGTGCGTGGCAGTGTTTTACCAAGATCACCTTGCCGTTCCTCGCGCCGATGATCGCCATTACCGTCATGCTGCGCACAATCTGGATTGCGAATTTCGCCGACCTGATTTTCGTCATGACCGGGGGCGGCCCCGCGAATTCGACGCAGATCCTGTCGACGTATGTTTTCACGACCGCGTTTCGGAAACTCGATTTCGGCTACGCCTCGACCATCGCAATGGCGCTTCTTGTCCTGTTGCTGATCTACGCGGCTGTGCTGATGGCCATCCGTCAGAAACTGGTCAAGACCTGAGGGCGCGGCGATGGCTTCGATCAAAAAACGCGCTCCGCTGCTTGTGGCCGGGAAATACGCGGCCCTGGCATGCTACGTGGTCTTTGCGCTGTTTCCGCTCTACTGGCTACTCAAGATCGCGCTGACACCCGATCAGCAGATTTTCAGCGAAGGCACCCGGCTTTGGCCAAGCGATGTGACGTTCGACAATTTCGTCACCGTGATCTTCCAGACCAGCTTTCTCGCGTATTTCAAGAACAGCCTGATCGTTTCGCTGGGAACTGCGGCTCTTACAACCATCGTGGCCGCCGGCGCGGGTTATGCGTTTTCGCGGTTCCACTTCAAGGGCAAGAAACTGATCATCGCGATCATGCTGATCACCCAAATGTTCCCGCTTCTGATGATCATCGCGCCCATTTACAAGATCGTCTCCACGATCGGACTGCTGAACTCTCTGACCAGCCTGATCGTGGTTTACACCGCTTTCAACATTCCCTTCGCGACCTTCCTGATGCAGTCGTTCTTCGATGGCATCCCGAAGGATCTGGAGGAGGCTGCAATGATCGACGGATGCACCCGGTTTCAGGCCCTGCGCAAGGTGATCTTTCCGCTGACGCTGCCCGGTCTTGGCGCGACGCTGGGCTTTGTGTTTACGGCAGCATGGAGCGAGCTTCTGTTCGCGCTGATGCTGATCAATTCGAATGACAGCATGACCTTCCCGGTCGGCCTGCTGACCTTCGTGTCGAAATTCTCGGTCGACTGGGGGCAGATGATGGCGGCGGGCGTCTTGGCGCTAATCCCAAGTTGCCTGTTCTTCATATTCATCCAGCGATATCTGGTGCAGGGCCTGACGTCCGGCGCAGTCAAGGGATAGCGGCGACATGGCACGTATCGAACTTCGCAACCTCATGAAGAAATACGGAAACCTCCAGGTGTTGCGCGACATAAATCTGGAGATCGAGGATGGCGAGTTCATCGTGCTTGTCGGTCCGTCAGGGTGCGGCAAGTCGACCCTCTTGCGGATGATCGCAGGGCTGGAACCGATCTCGGGCGGCGAGTTTCTGATCAACGGTCGCCGCATGAATGAGGTTTCGCCGCGAAACCGGGATATCGCGATGGTGTTCCAGTCTTACGCGCTTTACCCGCATATGGATGTCAGCCGGAACATGGGGTTCAGCATGGAAATCCGCCGCGATCCGGCAGAGAAACGCGCCGGGCGGGTGCAGGCTGCGGCGGCGACGCTGGGGCTGTCGGGTCTCTTGGATCGGCTGCCCAAGGCGCTGTCGGGCGGGCAGCGCCAGCGCGTTGCGATGGGCCGTGCCATCATCCGCGACCCGCAGGCGTTTTTGTTTGATGAACCTCTTTCCAACCTCGATGCGTCCCTGCGGGTGGAAATGCGGTTGGAGATTGCGCGACTTCATCACCGGCTGGCGGCCACGATGATCTATGTCACCCATGATCAGGTCGAGGCATTGACGCTGGCTGACAGAATTGTCGTGCTGGAGGGCGGTGACATCCAGCAAGTCGGAACTCCGCTGGACCTTTATGAACGCCCTGCGAACAAGTTCGTGGCACAGTTCATCGGCTCTCCGACGATGAATGTCTTTCCGGTCGAACCTTCAGAGTTTGGTGTGGTTCTGGCGAACGGGGCGCGGCTCGACTTGCCGTCTTACGCCGATTTTCGCAAGGTGGTTCAGTTGGGCGTTCGCCCCGAGCATTTCGACGTGGTCGGACATGGCACCGGCGATATTGCCGGGATCGCGGATGTCGTCGAGCATCTGGGGTCGGACACGAACATCTATGTGCAGGCCGACAAGATCGGCCCATTGATGGTGCGCGTGCATGGCAATTTCCCGACCAGACCGGGCGACAAGATTGGATTGGCAATTCAGCGCAAGAACATCCACCGCTTCGCTGCGAACGGAACGGCGTTGGGGCGCGAATCCGCCGCTGTCACCTGACACTCGGCCTGTTTTTGGAGCCGTGGAATGCACTGCTCAGCGACAATGAACGACAAAACAGGTTTTTTGTTCGAATCCGGCGCAAGATAATCCCGAAAACGGTTTGTTGCCCGATCGTGGACCCGAGAGCGGCGCAGATCAAAGCGCAACCTTGGATTGTTGCCCCGGGCTCTTCTATGTGGGCGGGATAGGCAGAATGGCTGCCCTGCGCAGCATTGAGCGAACGCCTCTATAGACGTATCAAATTGATATAATTGAGTAATAGTTCTGGAGGCCAGCACATTTCAGACATCCTTTCGCCCGGCCTCATGCACGTCAAACAGGTATCCGGGACCGGTTTGGAACAATGACCGTAAAGGTAAAATGCCGCGCAGTTGTCGATTTAGCCAAATGGCCTTGGCATGCGGCATTTGATACTACCTTTGCACTCTGATCGCTTCGTGATCCGTCGGAATCATTAAAGCCACAAAAAGAAACGAGATATTGACCGATAGACCCACAGACTTGGCGCATGCCCGGCCCCCGCGGCCCGGATCCGGTATGGTTTCCCAAGCACAGCGACAGGCGATCCGGAAGCCCGCTGCGACCAAGGTTGAACCGATTGGAAATCTGAGCGGCTTTGGGCCGATGACCCGTATTTCGACCTCATTTGGCGACATGCACGCCCAAGCTCTGCGGGAGCGCGACATGGTGCGCACAAAGACCGGCGGCTTCGTCAAGATAGAGCGGGTGGACCGCTACGTTCTGGATGAAGAGTTCCTGCGGTATCACCCCGAAGCCCTGCCGATCCGGATTCGCGCCGGCGCATTCGGCCGGAATCTTCCGGCAAATGATGTGACACTGGCACCGTTTCAAACGATCAACGCCGGTCAGCCAATCGCCGGGCCGCGTGTGGCTCGTGCCATTGACGCCTTGGGCCGGCCAAGCGTGATGCGGGTGCCTGAGACGATTTTCACCTATACGGTGATCCGTTGCGCGCGCCCGGTCTCGGTTCTGTGTGAAGGTCTTTGGATCGATATCTGACCGGCGAACCGACGCGGCCATTTTGCGCGTATTCCGGCTGCGCCATTGCCTCGGCGTAAATCCGCAGCAGGGCCGACAGATGCACCTTGCCTGAAAACCGTCGCTCGATATCGGCCATGGCATTCTCGGATAGTTCAGGATGAGGCGCCTGATCCAGCCGCCGCAGGCAATTGCGCAGATCATCAGCGTCGCCGGGCTGAAACAAGAAACCATCGAAGTTGTCGCGGACCAGTTCCGGGATGCCGCCGATCCGCGCGGCAACAACCGGACGACCGGCAGCCTTGGCCTCAAGAACTGACATCGGACAATTTTCATACCATTCCGATGGCACGACTACGGCCTTGGCGCGACCGATCAGCGCTGCAAGGTCCGGGCCGGATTGGAAGCCGAGATAGCTGACGTTTGGCATTTCCCGGATGCGATCAACCAAGTGAGGTGCCCACGATCCGTCGCCTGCGATCAGCAACCGATGCCCGGTACCGGCAACCGCTGCCAGAAGCGTCGGCAATCCCTTAAGGGTCTCTATTCGTCCGAAATACAGCAGATAGTCGTCATGCCCCAAGAGCGGCGCGCTGGCGGCAGCCGCCACGAAATTGTGCAGCGTGACCAGTTTATGCGGAGGTATCCCGGCGCGGATCATGACATCGCGCTGAAACGCGCTGACGCAGATGAAACGGTCGATCAACCGAACGTCGCCAAGCATTCGGGAAACAGCCATCTCGGCGGCTATGATCGTGGATTTCAGCACTGATCCATCTTTGCAGCGGTGGCGAATACTGTTCAGGATACTTCCGCCGACGCAGGCATCGCAATTGGTGCCGCCGCGCTGCATCGTGTAGACGGGGCAGGCCAGTTTGTATTCGTGCAAGGTTTGCACCACGGGGATGCCTTGCGCCTTGAGAACCGGCAAGATCGCTGGCGTCAGCTTGCCGTGGTAGATATGCAGATGCGCGACGTCGATCGGCCCTGTCGCATCCAGCAACTGGGCGAGGCGCTTTCGGGCATCGAGATTATAGAAATATCTGGCGGTGTCAGTAATGCGCGGGTTGGCTGTGTCAGCGCCTTTGGGGAAGTACGCCGACCACGGCGACGGCTGGTCATTCGGACTGCTCAGGCAAAACGGGATAACCTCGTGGCCGGCCTGTTCCAGCAATGCCGAGGTTTCGAAAAAGACGCGGTCGGACCCGCCGACCACATGGTGGTTGTGACTGATCTGGAGAATCCGCATTCCGGCCCCTTCTGTCAGTAGCCAAGGTCGCTGAGCGTCTGATTGAACAGCGGCTCGAGTGCGGGATGAAGGTTGGGTAGCGTTCGGCGCGGTCTGGGTGCGAGGGTAGCCTTGGCATAATCAAGCATTACGTCATCCTGATCCAGACCGCAGAAATCGCATATGCCCGCAATGATCTCTTCTGGCCGCGACACAAGGTCTTCGTAGCGTAGCAAAAGCGTGCGAGGGGCCGAGGTGTTTTGCAGACGCAGGGCTTCACGCATCGAGACAATCCATTCAACCGCCGCTTTGTCGGTGGCACTGTGAAGCTCATCGAGGACCGGATGAAGATCGGCAAAGGCCGGGTCCGGGAGCACGATGTCGCGGAGCAGTAGATGCCACTTGCGATCATCCCGGCCCCACCAGTCGGCTTTGCCGTCCACATCCTCAAGACCGTTCTGCGTGCACCAGGTTTCGACGGATTGGCAGGTTTCCGCACCATGGCGGACAAGTATGATCTTGCACGCCGTGGAAAACACGCTGTCCAGAAGATCCGAGCGAAACAGCAGTTCGGGGTATTTGTCGACCACCCGTCGGCTGCCGGAGAGGCCAAGGAACACGCGGTAGAACACCTGCAATCGGCGTCGCTTGGCATCGGTGACATCGGTCCGGTCCATGCGGTAGCGGCCCAGCTTTCGGCTGTAGGAACCGATCAGATCGTCATCGCCCAAGGCGGCGTGCCACAGGGCCTTGGGTTCGTTCAGATATCCAACATCGCGGTGCAGGGACAGGATCGACCCAAGCACCGTTGTGCCACTGCGCCCGACACCCAGAATGAAAATCGGGCTGACATCGCGTGACAGCCCCGGCAGTATCGACCAGAGCCTGTAGCCTGCGAACACAAGCGGATTGATCCAGCGCCCCCGTGTTGTTAGCGGACGACCTTCGAACAGGGTATAGGCCACCATCCGCGACCACAGCTTCCAGGGCCGCGCCACGACGAATTTTCGATCAATCTGGGCGACCAAATCCTGCTCCTGTCCCGTTGCGCGAAGAATGGTCCAAAAGTGGTTAACAGGTCCTTTAAGCTGCAAGGACGTTGACATCCGAAGCCGACTGTCGGACCGGTAGCGCAGCAGTGGGGGTTTGGCATGTCACAAGCGTGGGAATTCTGGATCGACCGGGGCGGCACGTTCACCGATGTCGTTGCACGGCGATCGGATGGCCGCCTGCAGACCCACAAGCTGCTGTCTGAAAATCCCGGGCAATACCGCGACGCAGCGGTTCAGGGGATCCGCGATGTCCTTGGACTTGCCGAAGGCGAAGCGATTCCCGACGCAGCGATTCACGCCGTCAAGATGGGCACCACGGTCGCGACCAACGCGCTTTTGGAACGCAAGGGCGAGCGGACCTTGTTCCTGATCACCCTCGGGTTCGGCGATCTGTTGCGGATCGGTTATCAGACCCGCCCGCGTCTTTTCGATCTGCACATCGTACGTCCCGATCTGCTTTATGAACAGGTCGGCGAGGTGCCGGAGCGGCTCGACGCCGAAGGCGCGGTCTTGCAGGATCTTGATGAAACCACTGCGCGCACGCTTCTGCAGGATGCCTTTGACGATGGGATCAGATCCGTCGCCATCGCCTTTCTGCACGGCTATCTGAACCCGAAACACGAGGCGCGCGTTGCCGCGATTGCGCATGAGATCGGCTTTACCCAGGTCTCTGCCAGCCATGAGATTTCCCGGCTGGCAAGGCTGGTCGGGCGCGGCGACACGACTGTGGTCGATGCCTATCTGTCGCCGATCCTGCGCCGCTATGTCGATCAGGTTGCGGATGCGCTGGATGTGGGTCGGGCCTGTGACAGGCTGCTTTTCATGCAATCGAATGGCGGTCTGACCGATGCGGGCCTGTTTCAGGGCAAAGATGCCATTCTTTCGGGGCCGGCCGGCGGAATTGTCGGGATGGTTGAAACCGGACAGGCGGCCGGGTTTGACAAGCTGATCGGCTTTGACATGGGCGGCACCTCGACCGATGTCAGCCATTTTGCAGGCGAGTTCGAGCGGTCGTTCGAGACGGAGGTTGCCGGGGTCCGGATGCGGGCACCGATGATGGACATACACACCGTTGCGGCCGGGGGCGGGTCGATTTGCACATTCCGCGATGGCAGATTCCAGGTTGGACCACAAAGTGCCGGCGCCGATCCGGGCCCAGCGTGCTATCGGCGTGGTGGGCCGCTTACGGTCACGGATTGCAACGTGATGTTGGGCAAGCTGAGCCCGGATCACTTTCCGCATGTTTTTGGTCCGCAAGGTGATCTGCCACTGGACCGGGATGTGGTGCAGGACAAGTTCCTTGGTCTTGCCGAGGATGTTGCACAGGCAACCGGCGCACCGCCGCGAACGCCGGAAGATCTGGCCGTGGGGTTCTTGCGGATTGCCGTCGACAACATGGCAAATGCAATCAAGAAGATCAGCGTTCAGCGCGGCCATGACGTAACGGGGTATACGCTGCAATGCTTCGGCGGGGCGGGCGGTCAGCATGCCTGCCTTGTCGCGGATGCGCTTGGAATGCGACGCGTTCTTATACATCCTTTTGCCGGCGTGCTTTCCGCTTATGGCATGGGGCTTGCCCAAATCCGTGCGATGCGCGAGATGCAGTTGGATGTGCCACTGTCGGCCGTCGGCCCGGCGCAGCAGGCACTTGACCGGATCGGTGCCGAGGCCAAAGCCGAGGTCAGCGCGCAGGGTGTCGCCGCCGTAACGCTCGAAACGCGCGCGCATCTGCGCTATGACGGCAGCCATCAGGCGCTTGAGGTGCCGTTCGGCAGCATCGATGCGATGCGGGCAGCGTTCGAGCAAGCCCACCTGTCGCGTTTCGGGTTCATCTCACCCAACCGGCCCCTGTTGTTCGAGATGGTCAGCGTTGAGGCAATCGGTGGCATGGCCGCAGTGGCGCAAGCGATTGTCGTGTCCGGCAATGGCCAACCCGAGGATCACGTCAGAGTGCATATCGGCGGCGATTTCCGATCAGTCCCTCTGTATGACCGCAGCACTCTGAACGCGGAAGCCCGTATCGACGGGCCGGCCATCATCAGGGAATCCACGGGCACCAATGTGGTCGAGCCGGGCTGGTCAGCCGGGCTGGACGCCCTTGGCAACCTTATCCTTGAAAGAACCGGCAAGGCCGCGCGACCGTCCGCAGCGGGGACCCAAGCCGACCCGGTGTTGCTGGAGGTGTTCAACAACCTCCTGATGTCTGTGGCCGATCAGATGGGGGCGACGCTCGCCAATACCTCTTGGTCAGTTAACATCAAGGAAAGGCTGGATTTTTCCTGCGCCATATTTGACGATAACGGTGATCTGGTGGCGAATGCCCCGCATGTACCGGTTCACCTCGGCTCGATGTCGAACTCGATCCGCACGGTGATGCGAGAGAATGCCGGCGACATTCATCCCGGCGATGCGTTCATGCTGAACTCTCCTTACAATGGTGGAACTCACTTGCCGGATGTAACCGTCGTGACGCCGGTTTTCGTGGCGGACCGCGTGGTTTTCTGGCTGGGATCGCGTGGGCATCATGCAGATATTGGCGGGCGCACGCCGGGGTCGGCTCCGCCCGACAGCCGCAGTATCGACGAAGAGGGTGTGCTGATCGACAATGTTCGTCTGGTGTCTGGCGGCGAGTTTCAGGAGGAACTTGCCGAAGCGACACTTGGATCTGGGCGGTATCCGTGCCGGAATATTCCGCAGAACATGGCCGATCTGAAGGCGCAGGTGGCCGCGAACGAGACCGGGCGGCATGAGTTGCTGCGGGTGGTCCGCAACTACGGTCTGGAGGTGGTCCAGGCCTACATGGGCCACGTGCAGGACAACGCAGAGGAAAGCGTGCGCCGGGTCATCGATCGGCTGAAGGACGGCCGCTTTACCTACCCGATGGATCATGGTGCGGTGATCGAGGTTCAGGTGAAGGTTGACCGCGTGGATCGCAGCGCCGTCATCGACTTTACCGGCACCTCGCCGCAGCATTCGGGCAACTACAATGCGCCCTATGCGATCTGCCGGGCGGTCGTTCTGTACGTATTCCGAACCATGGTCGGGGCAGATATCCCGCTGAACGAAGGTTGTCTGAAACCGCTGAAAATCGTTGTACCACAAGGCTCTATGCTGAACCCAGCCTATCCGGCGGCGGTGATCGCGGGCAATACCGAGGTTAGCCAGGCGGCGTGCAATGCGCTTTACGGAGCGTTGGGCGTGATCGCGGGATCGCAAGGCACGATGAACAATTTTGTCTGGGGCAATGCAGAGTTCCAGAACTACGAAACCATAGCCGGCGGCACTGGCGCGGGGCCGGGATTCGATGGCTGCGACGCGGTGCAAAGCCATATGACCAACACGCGGATGACCGATCCGGAGATCCTGGAAAAGCGCTTTCCGGTGCGGCTGGAAGAGTTCAGCATCCGGCGCGGATCGGGCGGAAACGGCAGGTGGAAAGGCGGCAACGGCGTTGTCCGGCGGCTGCGATTTCTGACGCCCGCCACCGTGACGACGCTGTGTTCGCATCGCAAGGTACCGCCCTTCGGAGTGGACGGCGGAGAGCCCGGTGCAGTAGGGGAAAACTGGGCCGAGTTGCCGGATGGAACGCGGCTGCGGCTGGAGGGCAATGACGAGATCGACCTGCCGGAAGGCGGGCTATTCGAGTTGAGGACGCCGGGCGGTGGTGGCTGGGGCGCGGCCTGAATTTTCGGATTTGGCCGAATGTTGTACGCTTTTCTTCAAAACATTCCGGTTCATGTTACGCGATGTTGTACAACATTTCAGCATTTCCAGCAGGTGATTTTCCGGCCGGTTTGCAGGCTGGTTTTCGTGATTTCCATGACAATGCCCTGGGAGAACCGGCGTTGGATATCCGGTAGGTCACACTCGTATATGGACCGGGATCACTGTCGCTCTACGCGAAACAATTTAGCCGAAAAACACTTTTTACGCCCGATTTTTTTATTCCTTGCGCAAAATGGTCTTGGAATTTGGACTTTTCGGACAAATTCGTTAACGTGTTCCGGCGAACGGACGAAATATTGAGAATCGAATAAAGGAAAAGTAATGAAATTGGGAGTTATCTCAGTGCTGTCGGGTATTGCCCGGACGGTGCCAAGCACCAAGGCCGCAGCCGTTTTGGCAGCGGTGTTGGCTGTCGGAGCCGCACATCAGGCGGAGGCGGCAATGATTACATTCAGTGAAGCGGGTGTAGGCAATACTAGCTTCACCAGCACTGACGGTTCGGTTCTGGCCGAGTATGTATGGACCACCGGACTTGCGGATGGACATGCGCATACGAGTTCGACGGGCGGCAACCCCGACGCGTATGAAAATGGGCATGGACAGCAGTACCAAGGACTTCGTTTTTCCAGCACCGGCGCTGGCCCGCTTACGCTGGCGTCTTTTGATCTTCGCGGATCATGGGTCGTTGGTCTGCTGAATGATGGCACCGGCACGTCATATAGCTTTGGTACTAACGGTACTGGTTCGTGGGGCACGCAGTTGGTTGGTCTGACCGCCTCGACGATTTATGTATACGCGACTGGTACAGCGGGCGATCTGGACAACGTCGTATTTGGTCAAGTCAGCGCGGTGCCGGTGCCAGCGGCGCTTCCGCTTCTGATGGCCGGAATCGGCGGGTTGGGTCTGATGGGGCGGCGTCGCAAGCGCGGCTAGATCGCTTGCCTCAGCATTCTTGATGCACTCATGGAAACGGCGCCCGATCTGGGGCGCCGTTTCTGATTCCAGGGATGACGTTGATCGGCGGGCATGCGATTTTGGGCCTGCGGTTAGGAACCGCCGGTCTGGCCTAACGAGGGTCCGCCCCAAACGCCCACCGCGTCACCTGCTCATAACTTCCCTCTGGGTCCAGCCGTATGCTTGGAAACTCTGCGCGGTTTGGCGCGTCTGGCCAGCCTTGCGCCTCGATGGCGATGCCGGAATGGGGGCCGTAGGGTTTGCCGTGATGGCCCGGATGGGGCGCGGTGTCATTGCGGGCGGCATCGTAGATTTGCAGGCCGGGCTCGGTGGTTTCAAGCGTCATCACGATGCCGGATTTGCCGGTGAGGCGTGCGACCTTGCGCAAGGGAACGCGGGTGTCTGACAGGCAGAAATTGTGGTCATAGCGGTCGGGTTGACCGGCGCCGATGGGGCGCGGGGCGCGGAAATCGAACGGCGTACCAACAATCGGGGTGGGGTTGGTCGGGATCATCGCCGCGTCGACAGGCAAATAGCGGTCAGCGTCGATTTGCAGGGTGTGGCCCTCGGTCGTGTCGGTGCCGTCGAGGTTCCAGTAGCTGTGATTGGCCAGATTAATCCAGGTTGGCGCGTCGGTATCGGCGGTGAGGGTCAGTTCCAGCACCGCGCCCGGCAGGATGCGAAAGGTTGCAAACAGGATGCGGCGGCCCGGAAAGCCACCCAGCCCGTCGGGCAGCGACTGGCGCAGCGTGACGCTGGTGTCGGTGTGCTCGGTCACCTCCCAGATCAGGGCGTGGGTGCCGGTGGGGCCGCCGTGCAGCGTGGTGGTGCCTTCGTTGGCCGCGAAGTGGTGGCGCTGGCCGTCAAGTACGGCGCTGGCATGGGCGATGCGATTGGCGACCGGGCCGACGATGGCGCCGTAATAGGCCATCGGGCCTTGGTAGGCGGCAAGGTTTGCGCTGCCAAGCGTCAGGGAATGGGCGGTGCCCGTCAGGCGCAGATCCTGCACGATCGCGCCGAGCGTCAGGATATGGGCGGTCAGGGTGCCGTCGCCTATGGTCAGCCGCTCCACTTCCGTTCCGGCGTGGGTGGTACCGAAGGTCGCGCGCATCACAGGATCACCCGGTGTTCGGGCTGGCCCCTGCCGATGTTCGGGGCTGCGAATGTCTTGCCGTGGTCGCGGCTTTTGGCGCGGTCGGCGTCGGACAGGTTTTCCAGTGCCGAGGTGCAGAAAAGCGTTGTCAGGTCGGGGCCGCCGAAGGCCGGGCACGAGGTGTGGGCGGCATTGAATTTGACCTCTCGCAGGTAATCTCCGGCCGGCGAATAGCACGCCACGCGCCAGCCGCCCCATTGCGCGTTCCACAGGTTGCCGTCGGCATCGACCACCGATCCGTCGGGCGAGCCGGGCAGGTCGTATGTGGTGATGAACTGGTCCGGCTCTCCCTTGGGCCAGCCATGTGCGTCAAGGCGCTGACGCCGGATGATATTGGTATTGGTGTCGGTGAAATAGGCGGTGGTGCCGTCGGGGGCGAAGGCGATGGAATTGGGGATCGAGATATTGGGGAAGAGGGTGCGGACCTCGCCGCGGTAGTAGCGATAGATCGCGCCGGCGCCGGGTTCGGCGCGCTTGCCCATGGTGCCGATCCAGAAACCGCCCTGCGGATCGGCGCGGCCGTCGTTGGAGCGGGTCGCAGGGTTGTCGGCTTCGAGCGGGGCGATGGGTTCGCGGGTTCCGGTGGTCAGGTCGAAATGGTGCAGGCCGGTTTCGCTGGCAATCACAAGGTGGTCGCGGTCGGTCCAGCCGAGGGCCGAGACATGGCCGGGGAAGTCCCAGCTTTGGGTATCGTTGTGGGTGCGGGTCAGAAGCTTTTTGCCAAGGATGTCGCACCAGAACAGCTGGTGTCGTTCGGGGTGCCAGAACGGGCCCTCGCCAAGCTCGCAAGGGGTTGGGTCGAAGATGGTGGCTGTCATGGCATTCCCCTTGGCGGCTGGGCAGAGTGTCCGCCCGTTTGGGGTGCGGATCAAGGGGTCAGTGTGCGGCGCAGGTCGTGATGGCGTCGGCCATGGCGCGAATGAGGTCTGGATAGAGGGCGGGGCCGGGGGGCAGCGTGGTGCCCAGCGGGTCAAGCGTGGTCTGCGGTATGTCGGTGCCGGCCAGCAGGGTATCAAGGGCGGCGGGGCTTTGCTGCGGCTCGCGGAAGGCGCAGGTGATGGTCGGGACGATGGCGCGCAGGGCGGCGAGGCGGGCGGCAGAGGGGGCGGCGGCGTCGGTGTCCGAGATCGCCTCGGTCAGGTTCAGGCCGAAGCGGCGCGCGAAATAGCCGTAGGCATCGTGGGCGACAAGGAAATGCGCATCGCCGAGTGGGGCGAGTTGTGCCCCGAGATCGGCGGCGAGGGTTTGCAGGTTTTCGGCGGCGGCTTTGGCATTGGCCGCGTAGGTTGCGGCATTGTCAGGGTCGAGACCGGCGAGGGTTTCGCCGATCGCGGTCAGCCAGAGTGTGGCATTGTCGGGGTCAAGCCAGGCATGCGGGTCGATCTGCGATGCCGTCAGTTCGATCAGGCGGGTGCCGGCGAGATCGGTCAGCGCGACCGATTGCGCATGATCCGGCAGCGCGGCGACGGACTTGGCAAGCCAAGGGGTAAGCGCCGGGCCGATCCAGAAGACAACATCAGCCTCGGCGAGCGCGCGCGCTTGCGAGGGGCGCAGCGTGATGTGATGCGGATCGGCGCTGGCATCCAGCAGCAGCGCGGGCGTGCCGAGATCGCCCATGACCTGTGCGACCAGCGAATGGACCGGCGCGATGTCGGTCACAACCTGCGGTTCGGCCGTTGCGGGGAGGGTTGCCAGAAAGGTGAAAGCGGCGAGGAGGAGGCGCATCGGAAGTCCTTGTGGAAGTCCTTGTCGGGAGCATCGTGATGAAATAACATAACATGTGATAGGATAACAAGAGGTGTTCTGATGCAAGTCCCATCCCATCCCGCTACCGCGTTCCGGCACCACGATCATGACAGCTGCTCTGGCGGCGTTCTGGACCGTGCCGAGGCGCTATCGCGCGAGGCCGGGATCCGGATGACGCCGGTCCGGCGGCGCACGCTGGAGATCTTGCTGGAGGAACACCGGGCGCTGGGCGCCTACGAGGTGCTGGAGCGGCTGGCCAAGGACGGCTTTGGCAGTCAGCCGCCTGTGGCCTACCGGGCGCTGGATTTTCTGGTCGAGAACGGGTTCGCGCACCGGATCCGGCGGCTGAACGCCTTTACCGCCTGCATGCAGCCCGGCGAGGCGCATGCGCCGGCGTTTTTCATCTGCGATAGCTGCGGTGCTGTGGCCGAAGCGGCCGAGCAAGAGGTGCGCGGGGCGCTGGAAAAGGCTGCCGGGCGGCTGGGGTTCCGGATCGAGAGGGTCAATGTCGAGGTGCTGGGCACCTGTCCGGCCTGCCTGGCGGCTGCGCCATGAGCCTGATCCAGACCCAAAACCTGAGCGTGCGCTATGGGGATACGCGGGTGCTGGACCATATCGATTTTGCGATCGACAAGGGCGAGATCGTGACCGTGGTCGGGCCGAACGGATCGGGCAAGTCAACATTGATCCGCGCTCTTCTGGGTGTGATACCGCCTGCCCGAGGAAAGGTCGCGCGCTCGAAGGGGCTGCGGATCGGCTATGTGCCGCAGAAGCTGTCGATCGACGCGACCCTGCCGATGACGGTTGACCGGTTTTTGTCGCTGCCGCATCGCCGCGCCGCCGAGGATGTGGTGCGCGTGACCGAATGGGTCGGTGCGGCCGGGTTGGGGCAGCGCCAGATGACGCGATTGTCGGGCGGACAGTTTCAGCGTGTGCTGCTGGCCCGCGCTTTGCTGGCCAAGCCCGACATCCTGATCCTCGACGAGCCGACGCAAGGGCTGGACCAGCCCGGCGTGGCCGCGTTTTACCGCCTGATCGAAGAGGTCCGCCGCGATACCAATTGTGCCGTGCTGCTGGTCAGCCACGATCTGCATGTGGTGATGAGTGCCTCCGACCGGGTGATCTGTCTGAACAAGCATATCTGTTGCGAAGGCGCGCCCGAAGTGGTGTCGGAGGCGCCGGAATACCGCGCACTCTTCGGGATCGGCACCGGTGGGACGCTGGCGCTTTACCGCCATGTGCATGACCACGAGCACGACCATGTTCACGGCCATCCGCATCATCATGACCACGCCGACAGCGGGGAGGCCGAAGAGGATATGGCCGACGCCCATATTCACGGCGATCACGCCGGGCGGTTGCGCTGATGCTGGACGATTTTCTGATCCGGGCGGTGCTGGCGGGCGTCGGGCTGTCGCTGGCAACGGGGCCCTTGGGCTCTTTCGTCGTGTGGCGGCGGATGGCCTATTTTGGCGACGCGACCGCGCATGCGGCGATTCTGGGGGTGGCGCTGGCGCTGGCATTTTCGATCTCTGTCACGCTGGGTACGCTGGTGGTGGCATTGGTGGTGGGTCTGTCGGTGTCCGCGCTGTCGAGCCGCGGCCATGCCATCGACACGACGCTTGGCGTTCTGGCGCATTCCGGGCTGGCGCTGGGACTGGTGGCGATTTCATTCGTACACGGCGTGCGCATCGATCTGAACGCCTTCCTGTTCGGCGATATCCTGACCGTCACCGCCCGCGACCTGGCGGTGATCTGGGGCGGCTCGGTTCTGGTGCTGGCGCTGTTGGTCTGGCGCTGGTCGGCGCTGCTGACGGCGACGGTGAACGAGGAACTGGCGGCAAGTGCCGGGATCAACCCGCGCCGCGAGCAGATGATCCTGACACTGGCGTTGGCGATCGTTGTGGCGCTGGCGCTCAAGGTGGTTGGCGCGCTTTTGATCGCGTCCATGCTGATCGTGCCGGCGGCCGCCGCGCGCGGATTTGCCCGCACGCCCGAAGGCATGGCGGCGACGGCGGCTTTGTTTGGTGTGCTGGCAACGCTCGGGGGGATCGGGGCGTCCTACCTTGCGGATACACCCGCGGGGCCAAGCATCGTCGTTGCGGCGGCGCTGATCTTTGTGCTTTCATTGGCCCTGGGGCGCGGCAGGAGGCAGGGCTGATGGATCTGGGACTTTCGGGAAAAGTGGCGGTGATCACCGGCGGCAGCGTCGGGATCGGTTTGGGCGTGGCCAAGGCGTTTGCCGCCGAAGGGGCCAATGTGGTGCTGGCCGCGCGCGGCGAGGATCGAGTGCGGGCCGAGGCGGAAAGCATAGCGTCGGGCTACGGCGTCGAGACCCATTGGGTGGCCTGCGATGTGGCCACGGCCGAAGGCTGCGACGCGCTGATCGCGGGGGTGCGACAGGCGTTCGGCGGGGCGGATATACTGATCAACAACGCCGGGACCGGATCGAACGAAACGATCATGGACGCGGGCGACGACAAGTGGATGGACTACTGGAACCTGCATGTCATGGCGGCGGTGCGGCTGGCGCGGGGGATCGCGCCGATGATGAAGGCGCGCGGCGGTGGCGCGATCCTGAATAACGCCTCGATCTGTGCCGCGCAGCCGTTGTGGTACGAGCCGATTTACAACGTGACCAAGGCAGCGCTGGTGATGTTTTCCAAGAACCTCGCCAATGAGTTGATCCCGTTCAACATCCGGGTGAACGCGATCAATCCGGGGCTGATCCGGACGCCTGATTGGGTGAAGACCGCCAAGGAACTGACGGCGGATAGCGGCGGCGACTGGGAGGGCTATCTGCAATCGGTCGCCGATGAACACGCACCGATCAAGCGGTTCGGCACGGTCGAGGAACTGGCGGATTTCTTCGTGTTCCTGTGCTCTGACCGGGCAAGCTATTCGGTGGGAGCCACCTATTTCGTCGATGGCGGGATGCTGCGGACGATCTAGGTTTTGGGGGCGCCCACCGTCGATGATTTCGATGATGGTGCCTTCGCGGGCTCTCAGAAATCTTCATCCCGGTCTTCGGCATCCTTTTCACCGGTCATCATCGACAGCACAAGGTTCTCGCGGTGCCTGAGGCTGGAAAACACCACGCCGCCAACGTGCAGGGCGACCAGCAGCAACAGGAAATTCACCAGCGTCTTGTGCGCGTCTTCAACCCATCCAACGCCGAAATAGGCATCCATCCCCATCATGTAACCGGTGGCACCCACGCTTGCGAGGGTTGTCAGAAGGGCGATTACCATCGCCCCGCCCGCCGGGTTGTGGCCCAGATAGCGCCGCTCTGTGCCGCGCCAGATATCGGTGAGGTAGCGCAAGAGTTTGCCGGGCGTCGGAACAAAGTCCGAGAACCGCGCGTGGCGCGTGCCGAAAAAACCCCACAGTATACGGAACGCGATCAGCCCGATCACCACGTATCCCAGCGACCGGTGCAGGCTGCGCGGCGCGTCGAACACATAGGCCGATGCGACCATCGCCACAAGCGACCAGTGGAAGAGGCGCACCGCTATATCCCAGACCCGGACGCGGGAGGAGTTTGTATTAACGAACAGCGTCATGATGCGCCTCCTTTGTGTTGGATCAGGACTCGATGCGTTCCAGTTCTTCACCGGTGTTGGGATCGAAGAAAACTTCCATCTTGGTGTCGTTCAACTCGCCGTAAATTTCGTAGCAGCCACCGTCGTTGATCTTGAATGCGATCACCTGACCGCCTTCGTCCTCGAACGTCTTGATCGATTCCCAAGTGGGTTTCAGTTCTGCGCCGGGGTTGCAGGACGGTTCTGCGAAAGCCGGGGCGGCGACAAATGCGAGGGCGACGGCGACATATAGTTTCTTCATGGAAAGCTCCTGTTGATTTTCCGGGTACCGGCACAGCGCCGATAACGGGCCGAGGCATGACTGGCGCCGAGAACTGGAGCCATTGGTTTAAGGTTTAGATGGTTCCGCTTGGGCGCTGGTTTATGCGTCTATACCCAGAGGTCTACGCGGCTTTCTGCTTAGGTCTGCGGTAAGGCGGCAATTCGCCGGAGGCCGGATGGGTCAACCCATTCGGGCGGCGATTAGTGTGTTGATAATAAATGGTAATGCTTGCCGTATGTTTTCCCGCTCCCCGCGCCTGGAAGGCCTTGTCGCGGGCCGAAACCGGGGCCGAGCGCGCGCCATTCGCGCAGGGCGGGCGGAATTTCACAAAGGGCGCGGACCGGTGGCAAAGCCTTGCCGGTTGTCGGGACTTTCGCACCCGGCACGGAATCGCGGTGCCTGTGCGTCAGGTTGCTAGATCGAGTGGAATGCGGTGTCCTTGACCGACTGCATCGAGACATGCGTCGAGGTGCTGCCGACATGGGGCAGGGCCGAGATGGTTTCGCCCAGCACCTGACGGTAGGCCTGAATATCGCGGGTGCGGATTTTCAGCAGATAGTCGAAGGAGCCCGCGATCATGTGGCATTGCTCGATCTCGGGCACTTTCAGGACGGCGGCGTTGAAGGCCGACAGCGCGCGTTCGGTGGTGTCGCGCAGCTTGACCTCGGTGAAGGCGACGTGGTCGAGGTTGAGTTTCGCGGGGTTCAGGACCGCGCGGAAACCTTGAATGTAGCCCTGCGCCTGAAGCCGCTTCAGCCGCGACTGGCACGGTGTTTTCGACAGGCCGACTTGCGCTGCAAGTTCGGTGACCGGCAGGCGGCCGTCGCGGCTGAGGATTTTCAGGATCTTGCGATCGATCTGGTCGAGTGGCTCTGGATCTGACATTTTCGCGGGCTTTCGGGCTGAAAACTGTAGCAAGATCAGTCTATAATCGGCAACAGCGTGCAAAGATAGGCAGATAGCCTGCCCGATGCGCTGTAGAGAAGGCGAAACCGCTTTGAGAGGATGATTCCATGGCCGATCTGGACCTGCTGCGAGAGAATATCCGTGATGCCCATCACCGCGACGAGGCCGGTTTGCTGGCCGATCTGATTGCCACCGAGCCGGTGGACACGGGCGCGCGGGCGCGGGCCAGTGCGCGCGCGGTCAAGATGATCGAGGGTGTGCGCGGCCATGCCTCGCCGGGATTGATGGAGGTTTTCCTGTCGGAATACGGGCTTTCGACCGATGAGGGTATCGCGCTGATGTGTCTGGCCGAGGCGCTTTTGCGGGTGCCTGACAAGGACACGATCGACGAGCTGATCGAGGACAAGATCGCCAGTTCGTCCTGGGACGAGCATCTGGGGCAGTCGGCGTCTTCGCTGGTCAATGCCTCGACATGGGCGCTGATGCTGACGGGGCGGGTGTTGAAAGAGGATCATCAGCCGGGGATCGCGGCGACGCTGCATTCGGCGGTGAAGCGGTTGGGCGAGCCGATGATCCGCACAGCCGTGGGGCGCGCAATCAAGGAGTTGGGTCATCAGTTCGTGCTGGGCCAGACGATTGGTGAGGCGCTGAAACGCGGCTCGAAGATGGTGGCGCAGGGCTACAGCTATTCGTTCGACATGTTGGGCGAGGCGGCTTTGACGGCGAATGATGCGCAGCATCACTACGATGCCTATGCGGGCGCGATCCGGCGGCTTGCTCCAGAGTGCCGGTCGGACGATATCCGCGACAATCCCGGCATCTCAATCAAGCTGTCGGCGCTGCACCCGCGCTATGAGGTGCAGCAGCGCGGCCGGGTGATGGCCGAGCTGGTCGAGCGGACATACGAGCTGGCGCTGATGGCGAAGAAGGCCGGGATGGGGCTGAATATCGACGCCGAAGAAGCCGACCGGCTGGACCTGTCACTTGATATCATCGAGGCTGTGCTGTCACGGCCCGAGTTGGCCGGGTGGGACGGCTTTGGTGTGGTGGTGCAGGCCTACGGCAAGCGCGCGCCCTACGTTCTTGACTGGCTGCATGCGCTGGCGGCAAAGCTGGACCGAAAGATCATGGTAAGGCTTGTGAAAGGCGCTTATTGGGACACGGAAATCAAACGAGCACAGGTTTTTGGGTTGGACGGCTATCCGGTTTACACCCGCAAGGTGGCGACGGATGTGGCCTATATGTGCTGTGCCAAGAAGCTGTTGGGGATGACCGACCGGATCTATCCGCAGTTCGCCACGCATAATGCGCATACCGTCGCGGCGGTGCTGGAGATGGCGCCCGACAAGGATGCGTTCGAGTTCCAGCGCTTGCACGGTATGGGCGAGGTGATGCATTCGGCGGTGCTGACCGCCGAAGGCACACGGTGCCGGATTTATGCGCCGGTGGGTGCGCATCGGGATCTGCTGGCGTATCTGGTGCGGCGGATGCTGGAGAACGGGGCCAACAGCTCGTTCGTGAACCAGATCGTGAATGAGGATGTCGCGCCCGAGGCGATTGCGGTGGATCCGTTCGAGGCTTTGGCCGAGGTGCAGGGCAAGCCCGCGCCATTGCCGATGCCGTCCGGAATTTTTGGTGCGCGGCGAAACTCGAAGGGTTGGGATATTCGCGATCCGCGCGATCTGGCGGAGTTCGAGGCGGCGCGGGAGGCTTTCGCGGGCAAGCGCTGGTCGGTTGGGCCGGTGTTGGCGGGCAAGACCAAGGGTTCGGGTGGCCATGAGGTGCACAACCCGGCGAGCCCCGGCGATGTGGTCGGTGAGGTTGTGTGGGCCTCGGCCGAGGATGCGGCGGCGGCGTTGAAGGCGGCGAAGGTCTGGCAAGCGCCGGCGGCCGAGCGAGCCGCAGTGTTGCGGCGCGTCGCGGATCTGTATGAGGCGAACTTTGGCGAGTTCTTTGCAGTGCTGGCGCGCGAGGCCGGGAAATCGGCGGCGGATGCGATATCGGAGTTGCGCGAGGCGGTGGATTTCCTGCGGTATTATGCGGACCGGGGTGAGGAGCTGACCGGCGAGGCGCGCGGCGTGGTAACTTGCGTGTCGCCGTGGAACTTCCCGCTGGCGATTTTCACCGGGCAGATCGCGGCGGCACTGGCTGCGGGCAATGCGGTGCTGGCGAAACCGGCCGAGCAGACCGGGATCACGGCGGCGATCGCGGTGCGGCTGATGCATGAGGCCGGGGTGCCGGTAGCGGCGCTGCAACTGTTGCCGGGCGAGGGCGGCGTGGTCGGCGCGGCGCTGACGGGCGACGAACGTGTTGCCGGCGTGGTCTTCACCGGCTCGACCGACACGGCGCAGGCGATCAATCGCGGCATGGCCGGCGTTGTTGACCCGCATGCGCCGTTGATCGCGGAAACCGGCGGGCTGAATGCGATGATCGTGGACTCGACGGCGATGCCGGAACAAGCGGTGCGCGATATCGTCGCCTCGGCGTTTCAGTCGGCAGGGCAGCGGTGTTCGGCCTTGCGGGTGCTTTATCTGCAAGAGGATGTGGCGAAGCCGTTTCTGGAGATGCTTTACGGCGCGATGGATGAACTGGTCCTTGGCGATCCCTGGGAATTGGCGTGTGATGTGGGGCCGGTGATCGATGCCGAGGCGCGTGCCGGGATCGTCGCGCATATCGAGGCGGCGCGGGGCGAGGGCAGGGTGCTCAAGCAGTTGCCGGCGCCGGAAACGGGGACGTTTGTGGGGCCTGCGGTGTTGCGGGTAAACGGGATCGGTGATCTGGACCGCGAGATTTTCGGCCCCGTGCTGCATGTGGCGACCTACCGGGCCGACCAGATCGGCCGGGTGATCGATGCGATCAATGCGACGGGCTACGGGCTGACCTTCGGGATGCATTCGCGGATCGATAACCGGGTCGATATGGCGACGGCGCGGATCCGGGCGGGCAACATCTATATCAACCGCAACCAGATCGGGGCCGTGGTCGGCTCGCAGCCGTTCGGTGGCGAGGGGCTTTCGGGCACCGGGCCAAAGGCGGGCGGGCCGGATTATGTGGCGCGGTTCGTGAAGGCAAAGCTGCGCGAAGGCGCGGTTGTTGCGGGCAAGGCTGCCGATCCGGCGGCGGTGCAGGCAGCGCTGGATGCGGCACGAGGACCGGGCGAGATGCTTGCGGCGCAGTCGTTGCCGGGGCCGACGGGCGAGTCGAACCGGCTGATGCGGTTCGGGCGCGGCACAGTGCTGTGCCTTGGGCCAGCACTGGCGGACGCCGAGGAACAGGCACGGATTGCGCGCGCCAATGGTTGCGCAGCCGTGACGGTCGTGCGGGGCGGCGACGTGGACGGCGTGCTGGACCGGGCCGAGTTAGGCCGGTTGCAGGGGTTCGATCTGGTGGCGCTTTGGTCGGATCTCGAGGATCTGCGGGCCGCGCGGATGGCGCTGGCCGGGCGCGCGGGCGCGCTGGTGCAGCTGGCCAGCGATCTGGATCTGGCACCGCGCTGCCATCTGGAGCGGCACGTCTGTATCGACACGACGGCGACCGGCGGGAATGCGGAATTGCTGGCGACTTTGGCGTGACGGGTGGGGGCGCTGCCCCCACACCCTCGGGATATTTGCGAGACAATGAAAGCGGCTCAGGCGCGGTAGTAGTCGCGGTACCATTCAACGAAACGGGCGACGCCTTCGGCGACCTGGGTTTTGGGTTTGTGCCCGGTGAGGCTTTGCAGCAGCGTCGTGTCGGCCCATGTGGCGGGGACGTCGCCGGGCTGCATGTCCTTGAAACGTTTGATCGCCTCGCGTCCTGTCGCGGTTTCGATGGCTTCGATGTAGGCCATCAGCTGCACCGGTTGTGCGTTGCCGATATTGACGATCCGGAATGGCGCGACCGGCGACAGGCTGTCGTGATCGGCGATGTCTTGCGGCGAAGCGGGGCGTTCGGGGGCGGCGGGGATCAGGCGGAACAGGCCCTCGGTCAGGTCGTCGATATAGGTGAAATCGCGCGACATGTTGCCATGGTTGTAGACCTCGATCGGCTCACCGTTCAGGATCGCGCGGGTGAACTTGAAAAGCGCCATGTCGGGGCGGCCCCAGGGCCCGTAGACGGTGAAGAAGCGGAACATTGTTGTCGGTTGGCCGTAGAGATGGGCGTAGGAATGGGCCATCGCCTCGGTCGCCTTTTTGGTGGCGGCGTAGAATGACATCTGCAGGTCGGCCTTGTCGGTCTCGGCGTAGGGCATCTGGGTGTTGGCGCCATAAACACTGGAGGTCGAGGCGATCAGCAGGTGTTGGACGGGGGTATTCCGGACGGCTTCGAGCAGGTTGAAGGTGCCGATCAGGTTGGCATCGACGTAAGAGCGCGGCGCGTCGATGGAATAGCGCACGCCAGCCTGTGCGGCGAGGTGGATCACCGCGTCGGGGCGCAGTTTGGCGACGAGTTTTTCAAGCACACCGTCGGTTTCCAGCCGGTCGATCACCGGGGTGAAGCCCGGATGCTGCGACAGCATCGCGTGGCGGCGCTGTTTCAGTGCGACATCGTAGTAATCGGTGAGCGCGTCGAAACCGGTGACGGACCAGCCTTCGGCCAGCAGGCGCTGGCAGAGGAAGTAGCCGATAAAGCCAGCAGATCCGGTGACGAGTGCGGTTGGCATGGTTGCGTCCCTTGTTCGGGCACAGTCATAGCCGGGTGAGCGCGCGCGGCAACGCAAAAAACCCTTGTCTGGCGATGCGATGGGTCGATTGCAGGGGGGTCCTGGGTTGGCGATTGGCCCCGCCGGCCGTTATCGGCGGGGCCCTAGTTGTTCGTGCGCCGCGAAAGCCGCGCCGGTGGGTCAGGCGGACAGCGCCTGAAGCTCTGAATTCGCGAGCCTTGTCGGATAGTAAACCAGCGATTCCGCAACGATCAGGCCCTGTGCACCGCCCGCCGCACGGCCAAGGCGCAAGGTGTTGACGCCGGCGGGAACGGTGCCGGAGGTGTCGTTCGCCACGCCACCGCCGTTCAGCGAGATCGCGAAGGTATCGGGCCCATAGGCAACGGCGACGCGGAACTCTGTGCCAAGCGGGACGGAAGCGCCGGGCGGCGCGATGGCGGCCTGCAATGCGCCGCCGTTCCAGACCTGAAACTGCGGTTTGCCCAGCACGTTGTTCCACAGAAGCGACAGCCGGGTAGCGGCGGTGCCGTTGTCGATTTCGATGATCCGGTCATTGGCGCTGGCGCCGGCCACATAGCCGCTGAAGACCAGCGTGCCTGCGTCGCTGCCGAACCACGGGCCAAGCGCCACCGAGGCGTTATCGTCTGCACGCAGACCCGGTGCCGTGACGGCGGGGATGTAGGACGAGGCGGTGCCGCCAACTTCTAGCTGGGGGGCCTGGATCTGGCCCGAAAGCGTCAGGGTCAGGCTGCCCGCGGTTGGCACAAAGCTGACCTCTGTTCGGGCCGGATAGGCCGCGCTGCCGGTGACGACAGAAGCGTATGCGCCCGAAAGTGTGATGCTGCCGGTGCCGTAGAACGACAGCACATGCGGTGTGGCGGTAACGCTGACGGTCTGGCTGGCAGGGCTGGCGCTGTCGGCAAAGAGGTTGCCACGCGAGGCTTCCAGCAACAAGCCAAGCCGCGCCCGGCTGACGGGATCGTGGGTAAGCCGCGCGGTATCGGCAGGCGCTCCGACCAGCAGGCCTGACGCGTCGATGACCGAGGCGGCCGAGGTGCGGCTGAATGCCATCAGGCTGGGTAGTCCGGCCGGCGCACCGCCGGATCCGTAGGCCCCGGCGGCGAAATCCAGCACAAGGCTGGCAGGTGTTGCCGTGACCGGCGAGTCCCACGGCGTGCCCCAAGCGGCTTGCACAGCATTCAATGCCTGATGAAACGGCGCCGAGGTCATGGAAAGATCGCAGACGATTTTCATGCGATCACCATCGCGTGGATGCCGACAGCGCTGGTGCCCGTGGCATTCACCTTGCGCACACCAACAGGCAGGATCGACTTGTCGGCGACAGTGACGCTGCGCGCGCCGCCGCGGGCGGTGATGACGGACAGGGTGCCACCGGTTTCGATGTAAAGTGCAATGGCGACCTCTGACAGATCGGCACCGTCGTTGGGGGTGACCGGCAGGATGTCGGTGGCCGGGCCGGAAAGCGAAGAGGTTCGGTTCTCGAATGGATTTGTCAAAGCAATGCTCCTTGGTGACGTGTTAAAACATGGCTGCGGACCCGCGGAAAACGCGGGGGCATCATGGGTTTTGCTCTTTCGGGAGATGGGCGCGACGCTAGCCGGTGATGGTGAAGAATTGGTTAAGGAAACTGAAAAAAGGCGGTGGGCAGGCGAAAAAATTGCCTTGCGGAGGGGCTGAAGCCGTTTTGGCGGGTCTGAAAGACCAAACCCTGCCGAGTGTTGTCGGCAGGGTTTGGCTGTTACGTCGCAAAGGACGTGCGTATCGTTAGCGAGTGGTCAATTGACGATCGCTTCGACCTGTGCCGCGACGTTGTTGTCCATCGAACTGTTGCTGGTCAGCAGGTAAATCTGCGCCAGTTGGGTTTGTGTCAGCGCATCTGCATCGGCCTTGAGCCCGAGCGTTTCCAGAGAGTTGCGAACCGCAACGCGCAATTGGTTTTCCGGCATGCGCACAACCATCGTGTGCTTGGTGCCGTCAAACCCTTCGGGCTTCATCTGGCCAAGAGCGGTCTGAATGCGTGCCGCCTTGCCCGATTCCATATCGGAGCCGTTGGCGATCAGATAGATCTCGGCGACCTGCGCATCGCTCAAAGTGCTGACATCGGCCTCGATACCCAATGTGGTCAGCGAGTTTTCAACGCTGCTGCGCAATTGGGTGTTGGGCATTTCCACCTCTACCATATCGTCGGGCATCAGGCCCATGTGGCCGAGCGCGGCCTCGATGGCTTGCCGCTTGCCAGAGTCGGTACTGGTGGTGAGCAGATAAATCTCACTCAACTGCCCCTCCGTCAGGGTGTCCGTGTCGATGTTCAGACCCATCTGGGTGAATTCATTGGCGACGGCGGTGCGCAGCTGGCTTTCATCCTGAGCGATGGCGGAGCCTGCGGCGAAAGCGACAAGTGCGGAGGTTAACAAAAAGCGTTTCATGGTAGTCTCCTGATATAGGTTCAGCACAAAAGGGGCGTCGCCGCCCAAACAGAGCAACCAGAGCCAAGTGGCTGAGCCTATTTGTTCCCCGGCCCGGCTGCTGTCTTCGGGGGCACAACACGCGAAAGCTTGCGGCGTTCCGGGGAATCCCGGCTTTTTGGGTCACACTTCTGTTATGAGATCATTGGCGGCTACAGTCCGCCCGGTTGGGCAAATCCCGCCATGGCCGGTTGCAAGCCGCTAGCTTGCCGCGGGTCCGTCATATCCGGCTGGACAGAAAGCGAATTTCGCCGTCAGGCTGGATCAGGGCTGCCGTCAGCCGGCCGCTGAACCATGCCCCGGTATCGACCGCGATCCGGCCATCGGTGATGACCGGCCGGTCCTGAACCCAGTGGCCATGTGCCACCCAAAGCCCGTCGCTGCGGGCTTGGCGCAAAAAGCGGCTGTGGCCCCAGGTAAACACGTCGTCGGGTTGCCTGTCGATCGGCTCCGCCGGGTTCGGACCGGCATGCGTGACAAGAAGATTGCCGCTTTGCCAGTGCAGCGGCAGGCTGCGCAGCCAATCGACGGTGCCGTTGGTGGCGGCGCGGGCAAGATCGCGGCTGGCGTCGAGGATTTCGTCTGGCTCGTCGTTGGTCAGCTCGATCCCGTAGCTGGCCAGCGTTTCCCGGCCACCGTTGCGCAGCCAGCGCTGGGCGTTTTCAGCGGGGCGGTCGAGGAACTCGAGCAGCATCTGTTCGTGATTGCCGATCAGGCATATTGCATCGGTCAGGCCGTGCAGCCGTTCCAGAACCGCGCGGCTCTCGGGGCCACGGTCGACATAATCGCCAACGAAGATCTTGCGCGCCTCGGGGTGGGTCTTGTCGAGATTCGCCAGCATAAGGTTCAGCAGGTCAACGCGGCCGTGGATATCGCCGATCACCGCCAGCGGTTCATCCGGGCAGGGTGGCCGAAACGGCGCCTCCGCCGGATTGCGCGGGCGCTTGGAAAAGAGGCGACGAAGGATCTGCATGCACGTGACCTGAACCGGGTTGCCACGGTCTAAGCAGTCAGGGGCGGCAGGGTCAACCTAGAGGCAGGCGCGGAAAAGCGCGAGGGTGTTGTCGTGGTCCATCTTGACCGGGTTACCGCCCGTCGAGGGATCGCGAAGTGCGGCCTCGGTCAGGGTTTCAAGGTCGGGGTCGTTCACCCCCAGTTCGGTCAGGGTTTTGGGGATATTGAGGCTGGCGTTCAGCGCACCGACGAAATCGTAAAACCCGTCGAAGCCGCCCGCGATACCAAGGTAGGCGGCGGCGCGTTCGATGCGGTCCTCGATGGCCTTGCGATTGAAGCGCAGGACCGCTTGCATGACCACGGCGTTGGTGGTGCCGTGATGGGTGTTGTAATGCGCGCCGATCGGGTGCGACAGGGCGTGGATCGCGCCAAGGCCCTTCTGGAACGCGACCGCCCCCATTGCGGCGGCCGACATCATGTTGGCGCGCGCCTCCAGATCTTTGCCGTCCTTGTAGGCACGGGGCAGGTTTTCCTTGACCAGCCGCATGCCTTCCAGCGCGATGCCTTGCGACATCGGGTGGTAGAAGGGCGAAGAGTAGGCCTCGAGGCAATGGGCGAAGGCATCCATGCCGGTGCCTGCGGTGATCGCGGGTGGCATCCCGACGGTCAGTTCGGGATCGCAGATCACCACCGTTGGCAGGAACCTCGGGATGGAAGATGATCTTCTTTTCGTGGGTTTCGGAATTGGTGATGACCGATGCACGCCCCACCTCTGAACCGGTGCCTGCGGTCGTGGGGACGGCGACGATGGGCTTGATCGCAGCGCTGTCAGCGCGGGTCCACCAGTCATCGACATCCTCGAAGTCCCAGATCGGGCGGGTCTGGCCCGCCATGAAGGCGACCGCCTTGCCAAGATCGAGGCCAGAGCCGCCGCCAAAGGCGACAACCCCGTCATGGCCGCCATCGTTGAAGGCTTCGACGCCGGCTGTGACGTTCTTTTCGTTCGGGTTCGGGTCAACCTCGGCAAAAAGCGCGCGGCCGAGGCCCGCAGCGTCGAGGATGTCGAGTGCCTGATTGGTGATCGGCAGCGCGGCAAGGCCCCGGTCGGTCACCAGCAGCGGCTTTTTGATACCCGCCGCTTTGCAGGCGTCGGCGAGTTCCTTGATGCGCCCCGCGCCGAAGCGGATTGCGGTGGGGTAGGACCAGTTGGCGGTGGGGGTCATGGTTGACGACATGTGGATCAGGCTTTCTTGAGGTGATAGGATTTGGGCCGTGTCAGGTTGTGGTAACCGATAACCGACAGCCCGCCACCGCGCCCGGTGTTCTTGCAGCCGGTCCAGCACAACGCCGGATCAAGGTAATCGCAGCGGTTCATGAAAACGGTGCCGGTCTCGATCTGGTTGCCGATCCGCTCGGCGCGGTCGGGGTCGGCGGTCCAGAGCGAAGCGGTCAGGCCAAACTCGCTGTCGTTCATCAGGCGGATGGCTTCATCGTCGGATTTGACCGGCATGATGCCGACAACGGGGCCGAAGCTTTCGTCGCGCATCACGCGCATGGAATGGTCCACGTTGATCAGTATCTGCGGCATCAGGTAGGTGCCGCCGTCGTCGGGAAAGAGCTTGGGGTCGATCAGGGGCTTGGCGCCTGCCGCAATCGCCTCTGTGGTTTGGGCGCGGACTTCGTTGGCGAAACGGATATTGGCCATTGGTCCCAGCGTCGTTTCAGGGTCCAGCGGGTTGCCGAGTTTGGATTTCGAGACGATGGCGACGCATTTTTCGACGAAGGCGTCGAAGTGCTTTTCGATCACATAGACGCGTTCGATGCCACAGCAGCACTGGCCAGAGTTGAACATCGCGCCGTCCATCAGGGTGTCGGCGGCGGCGTCAAGATCGGCGTCGTCCATGACATAGCCGGGGTCCTTGCCGCCGAGTTCAAGGCCAAGCCCGGTGAAGGTGCCCGCAGCGGCGGTTTCAATCGCGCGGCCACCACCGACCGAACCGGTGAAGTTGACGAAGCCAAAGGACTTGGCGGCGATCAGTTGCGAGGTGGTGTCGTGGTCAAGAAAGACGTTCTGAAACACATCCTCGGGGATGCCGGCCGCGTCAAACGCCTCGGCCAGACGTTCACCGACAAGCGGCGTCTGGCTGGCGTGTTTCAGCATCACCGCGTTGCCGGCGATCAGCGCCGGCGCGACGGTATTGATCGCGGTCATGTAGGGGTAGTTCCAGGGCGCTATCACAAGCACGACGCCCATGCGGGACGCGGCGGATGAAGCGGCGAAAGACGGGGCTGTCCTCGATCACGATATCGGCCAGCGCATCGGCCGCGATCTTGGCCATGTAAGTGGTGCGTTCATCAAAACCGCGGAATTCGCCGCCATAGCGGATCGGGCGGCCCATTTGCCACGCCAGTTCGGTGACGATTTCGTCGTTCATCTCGCCGATCTTCTGGCGCGCTTGCATCACGCGCCTGATCCGCTCGGACAGCGGCACATCGGCCCAGTGCGGCCTGCGCCCGGGTGGCGCGGGTGACGGCGGCGGTGGCCTGATCCAGCGACAGAACCGGGCGTTCGGCGTAGACCGAGCCGTCGATGGGAGAGATGCATTTGACGGTGTTCGACATCTTTGGTTCCTGTCATTCCGCCAGCGGCGGTATATCGCTGTTAAGGCTGGATATCTTGATCTTCCAGTGACCGCCCGGATCCCGGATCAGGACGTTCAGGCTGGTGCCGGAATGGGTGGTCCGGGGGCCGTCTTCCAAAGGAAAATCCCCCGAATAGGCGGCAAGGCAATAAGCAAGATTGCCGCTGCCCTGCACCTCGATCGCACGAAGCTTCTTGTTGGTCTCGTCAGCATCAAACCATTCCCTGTGGGTCTGTTGCAGCGCGTTGCGGCCCGTTGCGGCCGGACCATAGGGCGAAAAGATCGCGCCATCGGGCGCATAATGATCCACGCAGCCGTCCACGTCACGGGCCCGGTATTGCCCGACGTAAGCATCGAGGACAGCCTGAATTTCCGCCAGAAGGTTCATGGCACGATCAGCTCCGTTCAAATCCGCGCGCGATCTCGTAGTCGGTGACCTTGCGGTCGAAATCTTCCTGCTCCCAGTTGGCGGCATGGACGTAGTGGTCGATGACCGCGTCACCGAAGGCTTTGCGCAGCATCTTGGATCCGTCAAGCGCTGCCGTTGCCGCACGTAAGGTGCGCGGGATGTCGCGGGCTTTCTGGGCGGCGTAGGCATCGCCGGAAAACTCGGGTTCCAGTTTCATCTTGCCCTCGATCCCGGCAATCCCTGCGGCGATCTGGGCCGCGAGGGCGAGGTAGGGGTTCAGGTCGGACCCGCCGACGCGGCATTCGACGCGCACCGCCTTGGTGCCGGTGCCGCAGATCCGGTAACCGGCGGTGCGATTGTCGGCGGACCAGATCGCCTTGGTGGGCGCGAAGGTACCTGCGGCGAAGCGTTTGTAAGAGTTGATGTAGGGCGCCAGGAAATAGGTCATGCCATCGGCATGGGCAAGCAGGCCTGCAAGGTAGTTTTCCATAAGCGACGACATGCCGTGCTTGCCCTTGGGATCGTGGAAGGCGTTCTTGCCGTCTTTCCAGAGCGACAGGTGGATGTGGCTGGAGGACCCGGCCATCTTGTGATGCGGCTTGGCCATGAAGGTGATCGCGTGGCCCTGCGCCCATGCGATTTCCTTGACCGCGTTTTTCACCAGCACATGGGTGTCGCCGGTATCAAGCGCGTCGGAATACTTGATGTTGACCTCTGCCTGACCGGCGTCGGCCTCTCCCTTGGTGTTCTCAACCGTCACCCCGGCGCCGTAAAGGCCGTTGCGGATGGCGCGCATCAGGCCCTCTTCCTTGGTGGTCTGGAAGATGTGGTAATCCTCATTGTAGGGGCTGATCGTGGTCAGCCCGCGATAGCCCATATCGCGGGCTTCATCATAGGTTTCGCGAAAGACAAAGAATTCCAGCTCGGTCGCGGCGAAGGCGGTCAGGCCCAGCTTCTTCAGCCGCTCGATCTGGCCCTTCAGCACGGCGCGGGGGGAATGCGGCACCGGTTGGTGGCTGTGGTGGTCCAGCAGGTCCGACAGCACAAGGGCGGTCTTTTCCAGCCATGGGATCAGGCGCATCGTGGCAAGGTCCGGCTTCATCACATAGTCGCCGTAACCCGCTGCCCAACTGGTCGAGGCATAGCCCTGTACCGTGGTCATCTCAAGATCGGTGGCCAGCAGGTAATTGCAGCAATGGGTCTCTTCGTGGCCGCCGTCGATGAAATACTGTGCGTGGAACCGCTTGCCCATCAGGCGGCCCTGCATGTCGGGGGCGCAGGCGATGACGGTGTCGATGGTTCCGTCTTTGACGCGTTTCTTGAGGTCAGCGAAGGTCAGATTGCCGGGCATGGTTGGGTCCTTGGTTCAGGGTCGGAACCCCGGATTTGATCCGGAGTCCCGTATGATTTGCGTTGGAAGCCTCGGGATCACCCCGAAGTTGTATTTGTGCAATTCAACCGTAGCGGTAGGGCCGTCCGGCCTTTTGCATGTCGGAATTGTACTGTTTGATGATCGCAATGACCTTGGCCTTGGTCTCGGACTCGGCCGCGATTTCATCCCAGAACGCGACGGCGGCGTTTTCAACCGTCGCCCATTCGGCGTCGGGGATCGAGGTCAGTTCCATCTTGGTGCCATGCACCCGCAGGCTGGCCTCGCCGCCCCAGTACCACCACTGGCGATAGTAGTGCGACTGGTCACAGCAGACCCGGAACAGCGTCTGCAGATCGTCGGGCAGTTCGTTCCAGCGATCCATGTTGGCAAAGAACGATCCGGCCCAAGCGCCCGAGATGTTGTTGGTCAGGAAGTAGTTGGTTACATCCGCCCAGCCGACTGTGTAGTCCTCGGTGATGCCCGACCATGCGATACCGTCAAGTTCGCCGGTCTGCACGGCAACCTCGATATCCTCCCACGGCAGGGTCACCGGAATGACGCCGAACTGCTGCAGGAAGCGCCCGGCGGTCGGGAAGGTGAACACCCGCTTGCCTTGCAGGTCGGCAAGGCTGCGGATCGGGTCTTTGGTGTTGAAATGGCAAGGATCCCAGGACCCCGCCGAGATATGTTTCACGCCGACCTTTGAATATTCGGCATCCCAGATCTCGTTCAACCCGTACTGGTTGAACAGCACCGGCACGTCGAGCGAGTAGCGCGATGCGAACGGGAAGTAGCCGCCGAAAACGGTGACCTCGGTCGGCGAGGCCATTGAATCGTCATCCGACTGCACCGCGTCGATGGTGCCGGCCTGCATGGCGCGGAAAAGCTCGCCCGTGGGGACCAGCTGATCGGCGAAGAACAATTCGATCTGCATCTTGTCGCCGGCGATCTTGTTGAACATGTCGATGGCCGGTTTGACGACGTGTTCGGCCAGCGCAGGCCCGGCATAGGTCTGCATCCGCCAAGTGATCGTGGATTGCGCGAGGGCCGGTGCGGCCAGCGCGGCGGGGGCGGCTGCGGCCCCGGCGATGAACTTGCGTCTGGTGGTCATGTCAGTCTCCTTGTTGGTCTTTTGCGCTCTCAAGGTCTTGCGGATGCTCCTTTGGCGGAGTTCTGGTCACTTGTTGTAAACGTAATTGGGCAGCCACATCGCGATCTGCGGAAAGACCATGATCAGGGTCAGCGCCAGGATCATGACCGCCACGAAGGGCACGATAGAGGCGTAGATGTCGCGCAGTGTAATCTCGGGCGGGGCCATCGCGCGCATCAGGAACAGGTTGTAGCCGAACGGCGGGGTCATATAGGCGATCTGGGTGGTGATCGTGTAAAGCACGCCGTACCAGATCAGATCGAAGCCAAGCACCTTGACGAGCGGCACATAAAGCGGCGCCACAATGACCAGCATCGCGGTGTCATCAAGGAACGTGCCCATCAAGAGGAACGATATCTGCATCAGGATCAGGATCGTCCAGGGATCAAGGTGCATCTGATCGGTGAACAGGTTGTCGATGGCTTTGACAGCGCCAAGCCCGTCGAACACTGCGCCAAATCCCATCGCGGCCAGGATGATCCACATGAACATGCAGGTGATGGCGAGGGTGGAGCGGACCGAAACCTCGAACACGTCCTTCGTCATGCGGCCTTTGACGACAGCGGCAAGGAATGCGGTGATTGCCCCCACGGCGGAGCTTTCGACAAGCGAGGTCCAGCCGTTGATGAACGGCACCATCATCGCGGCGAAGATGATGATCGGCAGCAGGCCCGCGCGCAGCAGGCGCAGTTTTTCGGACATCGAAACGTTGCGTTCCTCGGGCGGCAGCACCGGGCCGAGGTGCGGTTGGATGCGGCAACGGATGTAGATGTAGAGGATGAACAGCCCCGCCATCATCAGGCCGGGGAACACACCGGCCAGCCAAAGCTGACCCACCGGCTGACGCGCAATCATCGCATAAAGCACCAGCACGACAGAAGGCGGCACAAGGATGCCAAGCGAGGAACCGGCCTGGATCACGCCGGTGACCATCTTCTTGTCATAGCCGCGTTTCAGAAGTTCCGGCAGCGCAATCGTGGCACCAATCGCCATGCCGGCGACCGAAAGGCCGTTCATTGCCGAGATCAACACCATCAGCCCGATCGTGCCGATGGCAAGGCCGCCGCGAACCGGGCCCATCCAGACGTGGAACATCTTGTACAAGTCGTCGGCGATCTTGGATTCAGACAGCACGTAGCCCATGAAGATGAACATCGGCAGGGTCAGCAGCGGATACCACTTCATCAGCTTCATCGCCGCCGAGAACGGGATCAGAGACCCACCCGTTCCCCAAAGCGCCAGCGAGGCGATCACGGCGACACCGCCGATGGCCCCGAACACGCGCTGGCCGGTCATCAGCATCAGCATCATCGATGAGAACATCAGTATGGCGATCAGTTCATAAGACATCAGATCGGCTCACCCTTGATCTTGGCGATGTCCTTGAACAGCTCGGAAATGGCCTGAAGCAGCATCAGAAAGAAACCGACGCACATGATGGATTTGATCGGCCAGAGGACGGGGCGCCACGCGGTCGGGTTCCGCTCGCCGTATTTGAACGCGTAGTTCGTGCTGTCGATTGCGCCGTAAAGCAGCACGCCAAGGTAGAAGCACAAAAGCAGCACGGTGAAGCCGTCGAACCACGCTTTGCGCTTGTCGGACCAGTTGCCGTAAAAAAGGTCCATCCGGACGTTCGAGCCCAGCTGGATCGAATAGGGACCGCCCAGGATGTAATAGGCGACCATCGCGAACTGCGCCATTTCCAGCGTCCAGAGCGAGGGCAGCATGAACGGCAAGGTCTTCGAGATCGACGACCACAGCAAAATCCCCATCATGATGAAGATGCCGTACATCGTGATCCGCCCGACGCGGTAATTGATCGCATCGACGATGCGGATATAGCTGCGAATGAAACCCATCATACGGTCACCTTCACGGGGCTTCTGATGCCAAGGTTTGCCAGTGCGGCCGTCAGCGTCTTGGCCAGCGCATTGGCCATCGCCGCTTGCTGCGCGGCAGTGGCGATCAGGTCGTTGCGGATTTCCAGCATGACGTTCAGGCGGCCTTCTTTCAGCGCGTGCTCTTTCAGCGTATGGGTAACGCCGTCCGCCGGTCCATAGGGTTGGTTGCGCTCGACAAGGCCGGGCAGGTGCTCTGCCGAAAGTTTAAGCATTTCATCGGCCAGAAGGCTGTCCGCGTCATGCAAGATGCCAATCTCGGTGGCGCGGGGCCGGTCGAAATAGACCGGCGTGAAGCTGTGGACCGTCACAATCACGGCGCCCGGCGTGGCCGCCAGCGTCTGGGCCAGCAGGTGCTGGAACGGCCGGTACGCGGCTTCGATCCGCCGGGCGCGGGCGGCCGCGTCAAGGGTCTGGTTGCCGGGGATGGCATAGACCTCGCTTTTGGCGGGGATGCTGTCGGGGGCTTCCGGCGGGCGGTTGCAGTCGTAAACCAGCCGCGAGATCGTGGAGTGGACCAGCTTGGCATCAAGGATCGCGCCAAGGGCCTGCGCCACGCCAAGGGCGCCGGGATCCCAGGCGATGTGGCTGGCAAGCGTTGCGTCGTCAAGGCCAAGGCGGCCGAATTCTGCCGGAATGCGGTTCGAGGCATGCTCGCAGACCAGAACGACCGGCGACGCGCCGCTGGCATTCGCAAGGATGCAGGGCGCTGCATCCGCGTCGCTTGCGATGTCCGTGCTGATTGGCAAACGTAGATTCTCCCCCACCTCTGAACAGATTTCTTCATCCGTGCTTGAGCTGTCAACATAATTACGTAAGAATTTGCCATGTCGCCTGTGGATGGCAGAGGCGGGCCACTGAAAGGGCCGGGATTGGCCGAGGATTCCGATACGATCGCCGACCGGCTGCATGCCCGGCTCGACAGTCTGACCCGTGCAGAGCGGCAGTTGGCGGATTCGATACTCGAGAATTATCCGGTGTCGGGGCTGGGCTCGATCACGGCTGTCGCGCTGAACGCCGATGTGTCAACGCCGACCGTGGCGCGGATGGTGCAAAAGCTGGGGTACAAGGGTTACCCCGACTTTCAGGCAGAGTTGCGACGAGAACTTGAGGCCAAGATCACCGGCCCGATTGCCAAGCATGACATCTGGGCGGGGCGCGCGCCCGAAGGCCATATCCTGAACCGGTTCACCGAGGCGGTGATCGGTAATATCCGCCAGACGTTGGCCCATATCGAAACTGAGACCTTTGACGCGACATGCGCGCTCTTGGCCGACCGCAACCGGATGATCAACATCGTTGGCGGGCGCGTGACACGGTCTTTGGCGGATTACCTGTTCGTGCATATGCAGATGATCCGGGGCGGTATTGTCAATTTCCAGTCGGGCGCCAGTGGCTGGCCGCACTACCTGCTGGACATGAAGCCAGGTGACGTTCTGGTAGTCTTCGACATGCGGCGCTATGAGAACAGCACGCTGAAGCTGGCGGAACTGGCGCATGGCAAGGGGGCAGAGATTGTTCTTTTTACCGATCAATGGCGCTCGCCGGTGGCGCGCTACGCGGTGCATTGCTTCAACAGCCGCATCGTTGTGCCGTCGGCGTGGGATTCATCTGTCGCGACGGTGCTGCTGCTGGAGACGATGATCTCGGCGGTGCAGGAATTGAACTGGGCCGAAACGCGGCCCCGGATGGAAGAACTGGAAGAGATGTTCAACCAGACCCGGAGCTTCCGCAAATTCACCTGAGATTGGTGGCGTTCGCCAACCACGGGCGCAGCAGCGAAACCGCCGCGCGCACCGAACATTGCACGATGTCATGCAAGTTTACTATCCGCAGGACTGACGCTTGTCCGGTTGGCATGTCATAGTTGAGATCTGCACCCGGCAGACGCGCAAAAAGGAGCCGACATGTCGCAAACCGAGATGATCCCCGAAGACGAAGACGTCGATATCGCCGCCAATCTGAGGGAATGTATCTCGAAGGGGGATGCCAAGGCGATCACGGACCTTCTGGACCCGCTGCCGTTCAGCGATGCGCTGCGTGAAATCCTGTCGCTGAGCGCCGAGGATCGCGACACGGTACTGAACCTTGTGCCGGTTGAACTGGCGGCCCAGCTGATCGAAGAAGCGCCCAACGAAGTGGCTGTCGAGATGGTCGAACGGCTGCAGGCCGTCAAGGCCGCCGAGATCATGGACGAGCTGGACAGTAACATTCAGGCCGACGTGATCGGCGAGCTGGACCAGCACGAGGCCGATGCGATCTTGGCCGAAATGGACGAGGAGGATGCCGACGACGTCCGACGGCTGGTCGAGTATGACGACGAGACCGCCGGCGGCCTAATGGTTGCAGAGACATTCTCGTTCGAACAAAACGCCACCGTCGGGGCGGTGCTGCGTCGGATGGCCAGCGACGAAGAGGATTTCGAACGCTACCGCGGCCAGCACCCCTATATCGTCAATGCCGAGGGCCAGCCGGTCGGTGTTGTTTCGCTGCGCAACCTGCTGACGGCCAAGCGCAGTTCGTTGCTGAGCGATATCATGGTGGCGCCGATGATGGTGCAGGTCACGACACCGCTGGATGAACTGCAGAACCTGTTCGACGAGTTTCCGTTTCTCGGGTTGCCGGTCGTCGAGGGCGACGGCCGGCTGGTCGGGGTGGTATCGCGCTCTGCCGTTGATACGGCGGCACTGGAGCGGGCTGAATCCGAGAGCCTGAAACTGCAGGGTATCGTTGGCGACGAATTGCGCTCGATGCCGCTGGCGATACGGTCACGGCGGCGGCTGGCATGGCTGTCGGCCAACATCGTGCTGAACATCATCGCGGCCAGCGTGATCTCGGCCTACGAGGAGACATTGGCCGCGGTGATCGCGATTGCGGTGTTCCTGCCGATGGTGTCGGACATGAGCGGCTGTTCGGGCAATCAGGCGGTCGGCGTGACAATGCGAGAGTTGTCGCTGGGGCTGGTGCGCCCGGTGGATGCGATGCGGGTCTGGATCAAGGAAGCCTCGGTCGGCGTGATCAACGGGGTTGTGCTGGGCATCCTGATCGGACTGGTCGCCTGGGTCTGGAAGGGCAATGGCTATCTGGGGCTGGTGATCGGGCTGGCGCTTGCTCTGAACACCATCATCGCGGTGTCCATCGGAGGCGTGGTGCCGTTGCTGCTCAAACGGTTCGGGCAGGATCCGGCGGTGGCCAGCGGGCCGTTGCTGACCACGATCACCGACATGGCCGGGTTCTTTCTGGTGCTCAGCCTTGCCAGCGCCTTCATGCCGCTGTTGTTGCGTTAGGCCAGCAGGCTGCCCATGCGTCGCATCGCCAGCATGTAGCCTTCAACGCCGAAACCCGCGATCACGCCGTCGGCGCGCTGCGATACATAAGAGTGATGGCGGAACGCCTCGCGCTTGTGGATGTTCGAGATATGCACCTCTAGCACCGGACCATCAAAGGTGTTCAAGGCGTCGAGGATGGCAATCGAGGTGTGGCTGAACGCACCGGGGTTGATGATGATGCCCGACGCGGACGTCCGGGCGTCGTGGATCCAGTCGATGATCTGGCCTTCGTGGTTCGACTGCATAAGCGTGCAGGTCAGGCCAAGCGTCTTGGCCACCGCCGCGCAGTGCTTTTCAACATCGGCAAGCGTGTCTGACCCGTAGATTTCCGGCTGCCGCTGGCCAAGTAGGTTCAGGTTCGGGCCGTTCAGGATATGGATCGGCTTTGGCATCGGACGCTCCTTCGGGCTGACAGATGCGCAGCCTCTGCGCTCTGGTGAGCATATTCGGCAGGGCGTCGTCAATCGAAAGCCCCCGTTTTGGCACCAGATCGGGTGTGATCTTGTTGCATTGAGGCCGTGCGGCGACAGTGGTGGCGCATTGGGAAGGCCGAAGGTGTGCTTCGAAATTTCGCAAGGATCGTTCGGGAAACCCGCACGAAATATTCAGCGAAAACGAATATTTAGGCAAAATCGCGGTGTTTTTCTGAAAGTTCTTGCCTAGCTCGGGGCGGCGGCTTCACAGATGGCAATGCGGATTTCAATCAAGGAGCGCGCCGTTGACCATCACCTATCTGAAACGCGGGAAAAGCCACGCCGAGGTAGAGGCCACCGATGCCGATGTCCGATCGACGGTCGAGGCAACGCTTGCCGATATCGCGGCACGCGGCGACGTGGCGGTGCGCGAGCTGTCCAAGACGTTCGACAACCACTCACCCGCATCGTTCCGGCTGAGCGACAGCGAGATCGAGGCGCTGGTCGCTCAGGTTTCGACGCGCGACATGCAGGATATCCAATTCGCGCACGATCAGGTGCGCAAGTTTGCGCAGGCGCAGAGGGCGTCGATGCACGATATCGAGGTCGAGACCTTGCCGGGCGTGATCCTTGGGCACCGGCATATTCCGGTGCAATCGGTCGGATGCTACGTTCCGGGCGGTCACTATCCGCTGGTCGCCTCGGCGCATATGTCAGTCGCGACTGCTTCGGTTGCGGGCGTTCCGCGCATCGTTGCGGCGCACCCGCCGCACAAGGGCAAGCCCACGCCAGCGGTGATTGCCGCGATGCAGATGGGCGGTGCGCATGAAATCTACTGTCTGGGCGGGATGCAGGCCGTGGGTGCGATGGCGCTGGGGACCGAGACGATCAAGCCGGTCGATCTGCTGGTCGGGCCGGGCAATGCCTATGTCGCCGAGGCCAAGCGGCAGCTGTTCGGGCGCGTCGGGATCGACCTGTTCGCCGGACCGACCGAAACAATGGTGATCGCCGATGACACGGTCGATGCCGAGATGTGCGCGACGGACCTTCTGGGGCAGGCCGAGCATGGCTATAACTCGCCCGCCGTTCTGGTGACCAATTCGCGCAAGCTGGCCGAGGCGACGATGGCAGAGATAGAGCGGCTGTTGGGGATTTTGCCGACGGCCGGGACGGCGCGGGTCAGCTGGCGCGATTACGGCGAGGTGATCCTGTGCGACAGCTACGCCGAGATGCTGGCGGTATCCGAAGAGATTGCCGGTGAGCATGTGCAGGTCATGACCGACCGCGACGATTGGTTTCTGGAAAACATGACAGCTTATGGCGCGCTGTTTCTGGGGCCGCGGACGAACGTGGCGAATGGCGACAAGTGCATCGGCACCAACCACACGCTGCCGACCCGGCGCGCGGGGCGCTACACTGGCGGGCTATGGGTGGGCAAGTATCTGAAGACCCACAGCTACCAGCGGATCGTGACCGATGAGGCGGCGGCGATGATCGGCGAATATTGTTCCCGCCTGTCGATGCTGGAAGGCTTTGTCGGCCACGCCGAGCAGGCCAATCTGCGGGTCCGGCGCTATGGCGGGCGGAACGTGGAATATGGGACGGCGGCGGAATAGTCAGAGCATGCGTTTCATCGCGGCGTCCAGCTTGTCGGTCAGTTCGGCGATCTGCGCGTCTTCGATGATGAAGGGCGGCGCCAGCAGGATGTGGTCGCCGCTCTGCGCCGTCGATGGTGCCGGACATCGGATAGCAGATCAGCCCCTCGTCAAAGGCCGCGGCCTTGATCTTCGCGGCGATGCCCCTGGCGGGGTCGAACGGGGCCTTGGTTTCGCGATCCTCGACCAGTTCGATGCCGCGAAACAGGCCGCGCCCGCGGATATCACCGACATGGGGGTGCTGGCCGAAGCGGTCTGCAAGGCTGTCGGCGAGCTTTTCGCCCTGCTCGTTGACCCGGGCCAGCAGGCCGCGGTTCAGGATCGCATTGACCACGGCCAGACCCGCGGCGGTGGCGGTGGGGTGGCCGATATAGGTGTGGCCGTGCTGGAAGAAAGCCGGTGCCGCTCGCGATCGCGTCATAGATCTCGGCGGAACACAGCATCGCGCCGATCGGCTGGTAGCCGGCGCCCAGACCCTTGGCGATGCAGGCGATATCGGGGGCGATGCCGTCCTGTTCGCAGGCGAACAGCGTGCCGGTGCGGCCCATGCCGCACATCACCTCGTCCAGGATCAGCAGCACGCCGTATTGGTCGCAGATCTCGCGGATGCGGCTGAAATAGCCGGGGGCGGGCGGCAGCGCGCCGGCGGTGGCGCCGACCACGGGTTCGGCCATGAAGGCCATCACGGTTTCGGGGCCAAGGCGCAGGATTTCGTCCTCCAGCGCATTGGCGGCGCGCAGGCCGTAGTCCTCGGGCGTTTCACCCTCGCGGCGCAGGCGGTATTCGTAGCAAGGGTCGATATGGCTGACATCCAGCAGCAGCGGCCCGAACTGCGCGCGCCGCCATTCATTGCCACCCGCCGACAGCGCGCCGATGGTGTTGCCGTGATAGCTTTGCTTGCGGGCGATCAGCCGGCCGCGCTGCGGCTCGCCCTTTTCGACGAAATACTGCCGGGCCAGCTTGATCGCGGCCTCGGTCGCCTCGGACCCGCCCGAGACGAAATAGACCCGGTCGATGCCCTTCGGGCGCATGTTCGATCAGCAGATCGGCCAGCGCCTCGGCCGGTTCCGAGGTGAAAAAACCGGTATGGGCAAAGGCGATCTTGTCAAGCTGCGCCTTGATCGCGGCGATCACCTCGGCGTCGCCATGGCCAAGGCAGGACACCGCCGCACCGCCCGACCCGTCGAGATAGCGCTTGCCGGTGCTGTCGATCAGATAGCAGCCCTCGCCCCTGCGACGACCGGGGGTTGCTTCGGTGTGGCGGGGGAAAACATGGCTCATATCACCTGTCCTGCGGGTTCGGGCGTGTAGATCATGCGCTGATCCTCGACGAAATCGTGCATGTCGAGCGGCCAGGTGGCGCGCGGCCAGCGCAGTTCCATCTGGCCAAGGCGCGGGCGGTAGACGGCGGTGTAAAGCGTGCCGAAGCCCTGCGCGAAGGCCGAGGAATAGAGCGGCGGGCGCAGGAAGGCGCCGATGAACTTCTCCTCGGGTTCGACATGCAGGGTCAGGCGCTGCAGCAAGAACCGTTCGCGTTCGACCGTGGCGGTGAAGCGGGCGTGGCTGTCCCATTCGACCTTTTCCTGATGGTTGGTGGCGACGGCGGCATGGGTGATGCTGGGCGGGCCGGTCCGGGGCCATCAGCGCGGTCAGATAGTTGCGCTTGGCGTCCAGCACGGTGACATTATAGCTCATATGCGTCGGCAGGCGGGCGAGGGCCTCGCCGGCCTGTTCGGCGGTTTCGCAGGTTTGCAGCACATAGCGCAGGATCAGCGGCACGCCAAAGCCATCGCCGACCACGCGCCGCCCGCCAAAGGTCAGCGACACCGCAAGCCCGGCGTCGTTCATCCCGTCGACCAGCCCCCACAGCCCGTCACGGTGCCGATCACCTTGCGGCCCTGCCAGCTGGTGTGCATGACCAGGCGGTCAAAGGCGTGCGGGTTATAGTCGTAGTTGCGCACCAGCACCGGTTCCTCGCCCGGCCAGATCGCCTGGCTAGCAGCCCGAAAGATAGGCGGGCGGGCAGTAGAAGCTGAGGAACCGCGCGGCATGATCGCCGCCGCCTGCCAGTTCGCAAAGCTGCTTCATAGATCGGCACAATTTCCGGCATATGCTTGCGCAGCGCCCGGTGGCTTTCCCAATAGGTCGGGCGCGCTTGCTCGCCTTCGCGCATCCACCAGGCTTGGTAGTCGGGCCAGAATTCGCGAAATAGCCCGGCCCATTTCGGGCCGGGCTCGGCTCGCTCGATGCGCGCCAGAGCATTTCCATATCGTCGGTCGCCTTGGGCACTGCCCGTATCGGGTTACATGATCTTGAAGGCCGGATCGGCAAAGGCCGGGCCTGCCTCGGCCACCGGCAGCGGCTCGGCCGCGAAGCTCTGCTTGATGCCGTGAATCCACCGCTTCGCGCGCTCGTTCAGCTGGAAGCTGGTGGTCATCGACCGGCCACGCGTGACCAGAATGCCAAGATCGGCGCCTTCATAGCGGTAGTCGCCGGGCTTGGGGATGCGCAGGAAGAACGCCTCGTTTTCCGATTCCACCGCGCGGCGGTGATAGTCGAAGCGGTCAAAGACGACGCGGCCATCTTCCAGCATCTTGTAGATGCCGGTTTGCGGCGCGTGGGTGACGATATCGACACTGTCGTCGGTGTGCTTGATGACCATCTGGCTCCAGCTGTCGATCATGTCGGGATCGGCCCAGCGGGCGTTCAGCTCGTCCACGTCCAGCTTGAACTTCGCCTTCGAGAATTCCAGCAGGTGGAACAGGAACAAGCGGCGCATCGGCATGGGCAAAGGCCGCGTGGTTGGTCATCGAGGAGCAGCCGGTGATGCGCGGGTTCAGCTCGCCCAGCCAGATATCGCCGGTCTTCTTGTCGATCAGGAAATCGAGCTCGAAATAGCCGCGATAGCCTTCCTTGCGCAGTTGCTCACCGAATTTGAAGGTCAGATCGCGGGCCTTCTGGCGGACCTTGGGCGGGAAGGCGGTGGACAGGATTTCGTTGCCACACCAGCCGCCGCGATAGGGGGTCAGTTCCTTGAAGCCGACAAGTTCGGTCATCAGCGGGCCGACGATCGTGCCTTCGAGGTCGCGCAGGCCTCGATCGCCGAACCGCGGCAGTCGATCCGCTTCATGATCTTGATCTCACCTTCGCCGATGATCTCATGCTCATGGCGGCGGAAATCGGCCTCGGACTTGATGAAGAAGGTGGTGTGACCGCAATCGCCAAAGGCCGATTGCAGCACCAGGTCATGGCCGATACCGGCCTTTTCGCAGGTCTTGCGCAGATCGTCGTAGGATTTCACCTCGGCCAGCACGTTCGGCACCGACGGCACGCCCGCCTTGTTGCCGATGCGGACGGTTTCGATCTTGTTGTCCATCTTGGTGCGCAGCTTGGCCTTCGGGAACCAGACATCGGCACCCAGTTCCTTGGACAGCCGCTCGGTTTCCTCATCGAACATCAGGAAGACGAACTTCGGCTTGCCGCCGCGCCGCTTGACAAGGTCGATGACCTCTTTGTGCTGCAAGCAGATAGTTGTTGATATCCTCGATCGACTGGAATTCGGCATGCGGCTGCTCGGACGGGCAGAACACGTTCGGATGGCGGCCATCATAGCAGTCTATGTAGCAGATATATTTGAAGTTCTTGCACCACTCATCGATGCCCAGCAGGTTGAAGTTGGTGGCCGAGATGAAATAGATCGGATCTTCGTTGCGGTGAAAGAAGCGACGGATTTCCGAGATGTTGTTCAGCGTTTTCTTGGCCATTTTTGTCCTCCCTGTTATTATTTTGCTGCGAGTGCGGTTTTCATTTTCCTGGCATGGCGCGTCGAGCGCGTCTGGCGTGAAGACGCGCAGGCCCAGATCGGCGCGGTAGCCGTGGATTTCGCTGACATCGAGCGCCCGCATGAAGGCGAGGATTTCCTTGCTGACCACCTGCCCCGGCACCAGGATCGGAAAGCCCGGCGGATAGGGGATGATGAACGAGGCCGACACCACCTCTTGCCCGCTGTCCATGCGCCTTCTTCAGCGAGCCGTCCAGTTCCAGGTAGTCGCAGTTGTTTTCATCATAGCTGAGGAAGAACGCCGCTGCGGATATCGCCTTCGCCGGTGATCTGATCGGTGCGGAAGGCATCGTGGAAACGGCTGAAATCCGGCAGGGGCGGCAGATCCTGCATCAGGTTCTTGACGCGCCGTTCAAAGGACAGACGTTCCATCTTGGAGGCGTCATCCAGCAGTTCGTCCAGGTCCTTGGCGATCTCGACCAGCACCTCGATCAGATAGGCGACCGAGGACCGCGTGGTGCCGATATTGGTCATGAACAGCACGGTATTGCGCGAGGTCTTGTTGATCTGGATGCCGTATTTGTCCATCAGGATATCGGTCTTGAACGTGTCGCCGTCCCAACCCGTGCCGCCAACGGCAAGCGTCACGCGGGTGGCATCCAGCACGAATTCGTCCTTTTCCCAGCAATCCCAGATATCGGTCCAGCCCTGTTCGGGGTCGTAATAGCTTGTCACGCCGCTTTCGCGATGCTCCTCGGGGATCATGTCGCCCGGCGGTCAGCACCTTGAAATACTTCTGCAACAAGCGGATGGGTCGAAATGGCGCGGCGCATCGACATCGCCGCCTCGACCTGCCGCTGGACGAATTCGAAGCCTTCCAGTTCGACCTGCCGGCGCCCGACATCGAGCGAGGCGATGATCTGGTAGTTCGGGCTGGTCGAGGTGTGGGTCATGTAGGCTTCGTGGAAGCTCTGCTCGACCTCGCCCTTGAAGTCCTGATCGTTGACATGGATCATCGAGCCTTGCCGCAAGCGAGGTCAGCGTCTTGTGCGTCGATTGCGTGGCATAGACCCGCACGCGGGCATTGGGCGGCGGGATCAGCCGGGTTTTCAGCAGCGTCTCTTCATCGGCATCCTTCAGCTTTTCCTGCTGCTTGGCATAGGCCTTGGCATGCTCGGGCGTGCGCAGCGTCTCGCGCAGGTTGTTGGCGGCGTTCATGCCGGTGCGCTGGCGGTAGGTCGGGCCGAAGCGGGCAAAGGCGAACCATGCCTCATCCCACAGGAAGACCAGGTCGGGCTTGATGGCGAGGCATTCCTCCATCACCCGTTCGACGTTGTAGACGATGCCGTCAAAGGTGCAGTTGGTCAGCAGCAGCATCCGCACCCGGTCCAGCTTGCCTGCGGCCTTCAGTTTCAGCAGCTGGTGCTTGATTTCCTGCAGCGGCACCGCGCCATACATCGAATATTCGTTCAGCGGATAGCTGTCGAGATAGACAACCTTGCGCCCGACAGCACCATGCCGTAGTGGTGCGATTTGTGGCAGTCGCGGTCGACCAGCACGATGTCATCGGGCCGCACCAGCGCCTGCACCACGATCTTGTTGCAGGTCGAGGTGCCGTTGGTGGCAAAGAAGGTCTGCTTCGACCCAAAGGCGCGGCTGGCCAGTTCCTGCGCCTCTTTGATCGGGCCGTGCGGTTCCAGCAGGCTGTCGAGCCCGCCCGAGGTGGCCGAGGTTTCGGCCATGAAGATATTGGGGCCGTAAAACGCGCCCATATCCTGAATCCAGTGGCTGCGGGTGATCGATTTGCCGCGGCTGATCGGCATCGCGTGGAAAACGCCGGTCGGCTGCTTGGAATATTCCTTCAGCGCGGTGAAGAACGGCGTCTTGAACCGCGCCTGAACGCCGCGCAGGATGTTCAGGTGCAGTTCCATGAAGTCTTCCTGATTGTAGAAGACCCGGCGGCAGATGCCGAGATCAAGGCCGGCGATATCCTCGACCGAGCGGTCGGTGACCAGATAGGCATCAAGTTCGGGCCGGACCTTGGCGATCAGGCGGCACAGTTCGGGGCCGTAATCCTCGGGCGGCGAGTGCCTCGATATCCTCGATCCCGCCGGCGCGGTTCAGATAGCGGGTCAGGATCGGCAGTTCGACCTTCGATTCCATCTTCAGGCCGGGGCGCACGACGATGGCCTGAATGTTGTGGTTGAACAGCACGCCGATCAGCGCGTCTTGCAGGCTGGGCACGACCACCGCTTCGTAGATGAACTGCATCTTCGGGGCGGCGCATCGAGGTCATGTTCGATTTCAGCCAGCGTTCCTGATGTTCGTTCACATCATCGACGATCATCACCTCGAAATAGGGCTTGGCCAGCGCGCGCGCTTCGGGCGACAGCATCGCCTCGTCTTCGTGTTCGTCGGCTTCGGCAGCATCGCGGTCCAGCGGGATGTGGCGGCGGCGATAGGCGCCGGTGGTCAGCGCCGCGGGTGACGCGGCGGACGGCAAAGGCGACATCATCGATAGTTGCCATGTTCGAACTGGCGGCGCATATGGTCAAAGGCCTGAACGCCGGGAAAGGCCCAATAGCGTTCGATCAGGGCGAGCGAATTCGAACAGTTCGGCAGATCTTGGCGCTGCAGCGACTTGGCGTGGCGACCCTCGGGTTCGCGAGCCAGAAGATCCAGTCGTTTCGCGCAGCCTGCTCCACCGGTCGGAGCGAAGCTGGACGGCGGAATAGTAGTCGCTCATCGATTGCATCGCGTCTTCCCCGTTTCAAACGGCGAGCAATCCGAGATGCGCAGGCGTCTGCCTGGCCAGGCAACGCCGGTTACTGGATCACCCGCCTGCTGGATTTGCCCGGAATGGGCGTGATATTCAGGTCCGTCACCTTTGAACGGCTGGTTGCAGCTCTGGTGACTTGAAGCCGATCAGTGTCGGGTTGCACATCGACATGCAGTCCGGCGCGCGAGCCCTGTTGCGGGATCTCCAGCGGCCCAAGGCTGTGCAGATAGGCATCGGTGCCGCTGGCGCGGTCATAGACCGAGAAATCGACCGACCGGTCGCGGAAGCTTTTCAGCACCTGACCCAGCCCCTTCATGCCGGTTTCGCGCTGGCGGCGCACCTGGCTCAGATCGAGTCTCGATCGGGAACATGTCTTCTTGCCCGGCCGACTGGTGCAGCACGGTCGCCGACGGGTCGATCACGCAGGACCGACCATTGCCGCCCGCGCCCAAGACCGTTGACGTCAACGACATAGCACTGGAACTGCGCCGCCGTGGCGCGGGCGATGGCAAGTTCGGCGTCGCGGTCGGTGGTGCCGGTCAGGACCGGCTGCAGCAGCACCTCGACGCCCTGGCTGGTCAGTTGGCGCGTGGTTTCGGGGAACCAGATATCATAGCAGATCGACAGGCCGAAGCGGCCCACATCCGGCACGTCGAAGATGCAGAACTCGGTGCCGGCCTCGACTTCGGCCTCATAGGGCCGGAACGGGAACATCTTGCGGTAGGCTGTGACGATCTCACCCTGCGGATTGATCACGACCGAGGTGTTGAAGATGCGGTCATTCTCGGCCTTCTCGAACATCGAGCCGGGGATCAGCCAGATATTGTGCTTGCGCGCAGCCTCGCAGAACCGCTCGACATGTTCGTTGTGGAACGGCTGGCGCAAAACGTGGCAGCGGGCCGAAGGGTGCCAGTTCGGAGAACAGCACCATCTGGGTCCAGGGAAAACGCGCCATCAGGATGTCAAGCCGCTGCAGCATGCCGTCGACGTTGGGATGCAGGGCTGCACGTACATCTGGACGCCGGCGATTGCGAAAGGGGTCATGTCAGAAACTCTCCGTCCATGCGGCAGGCCCGGACTTGGGCCAGATCGTACTGCCGCGGGGACTCATCTCTTATGCTCTGACGACGAGAACTGAAACAGGTGAACGACGCACAACTCTGTCAGCATGCGAGCCGACCAGGAATTCGCGCACTCGGTCAGGCGCGTGTGACGCCATTACGACCAGATCGGCGCCGATCTTGTCGATGGCCGCCAGCACTTCTTCATGGATCGCGCCGTAGGACAGGTGCTCCTGCACGTCGACGTCTTTGGGGACCTCGGTTTCGATGATCTGGCGCAGCTCGTGCCTCGGCCTTGGTCAGACGCCTTTTCCTTGAAATCTGCCGGAAAGAACCCCGAAACCAACGGGCATTCCGAAGTCTGGCACCACGGTCAGGACATGCAAGCTTGCCCTTCGAGTCGCGGGCAAGTGCCACCGCCTCTGGCAGGGCTTTTTCCCAGGATGCGGGGTGGTTGAGATCAATGGTCAGCAGGATGTTGTCATACATGGTTGTCTCCTTCAGCCGCGGCTGTCTTGCGGGGGGCCGGTGCGCGGCCGCGTTGCAGCAAGACAACCAGCGCCAGCAGCAAGCAGCGCCGGGAATGAACATCCAGTATTTGCTGGGCTGATCGACGGGCTGCAGGACGCGCAGCACCTCTTGGTCCCAGTCCAGCCCCGCGTCGGCCGCCGGGCTGCCAAAGGCCACATCGTCGATGAACATCTTGTCGCCATCGTTGCGGAAGACCAGGCCCGCATTGTCCAGCTTTTCTTCGCCGGTGGCGCCTTCGCCGATCGGCAGGATGGCCACAAATTCGATCGGATCGCCCAGATCGTTGACGCCGCGCACGCGCAGCCGCAGATCTGTCGCCCGCGGGCGTCGTCGGCGGCCGCTTGCGGCGATTTCGGCGGGCGCTTCCTCGGAATAGGGGGGGAAGACCATGTCCATCCAGAAACCGGGGCGGAACAGGGTGAAGGCGATCAGCAAGAGTGCAATGGATTCGTAAAAGCGGTTTTTGGCCAGGAACCAGCCTTGGGTGGCCGCCGCAAACAGCAGCATGGCGATGGTCGCTATAATGAAGACGAAGATGCCCTGCGCCCAGTCACGTTGATCAGCAGCAGTTCGGTGTTGAAGATGAACAGGAACGGCAGGGCGGCGGTGCGCAGGCTGTAGAAAAACGCGACGACGCCGGTTTTGATCGGATCACCGCCCGAAACGGCCGCGGCCGCAAAGCTGGCAAGGCCGACCGGGGGCGTCACATCGGCCATGATCCCGAAGTAGAACACGAACAGATGCACCGCGATCAGCGGCACGATCAGGCCGTTCTGCTGGCCCAGGGTCACGATGACCGGGGCCAGCAGTGCCGAGACCACGATGTAGTTCGCCGTGGTCGGCAGGCCCATGCCAAGGATCAGCGACAGGACCGCCGTCAGCAGCAGGATCGCCAGGATGTTGCCGCCCGACAGCACCTCGACCACATCGGCCAAGGCCGAGCCGACGCCGGTCTGGCTGACCGCGCCGACGATGATACCGGCGGTGGCGGTGGCAATGCCGATGCCGATCATGTTGCGCGCACCGGTGACCAGGCCGTCGATCAGGTCCGTGAAGCCTTCGCTGACGTCGTTGGCCAGCTGGCTTTCGCCGCGGAACATCGCCATCAGCGGGCGCTGGGTCAGCAGGATGAAGACCATGTAGGTCGTCGCCCAGAACGCCGAAAGGCCGGGTGACAGACGGTCTACCATCAGCGCCCAGACCAGCACCACCACCGGCAGGATGTAGTGCAGGCCGGACCGGATCGTCGGCCCCGGCAGCGGCAGTTTGGTGACCGGCTCATTCGGGTCATCAAGCTTCAGCGGTTCCTCTTTCGACGGCGACATACAGACAGGCCGACATAGACCAGACCGATGAAGGCAAAGATGATGTAGCCTGCCGTGTTCGGGAAGGCCGGACGGATCCAGCCCATGCCGTAATAGACGGCGAACGATACCGCGCAGATCACCGCGATGGTGAAGGCGATGCCGATCAGGCGCTGGACGATGGGCTTGGGCGTATAGGCGCGCGGCAGCCCCTCCATCCCGGCCTTCAGCGCTTCGAGATGCACGATGTAGACCAGCGCGATATAGGAGATCACCGCAGGCAGGAAGGCGTGTTTGACCACGTCGAAATAGGGGATGCCGACATATTCGACCATCAGGAAGGCCGCAGCCCCCATGACCGGCGGCATGATCTGGCCGTTGACCGAAGAGGCGACCTCGACCGCGCCGGCCTTTTCGAGCGGAAAGCCGACCTTTTTCATCAGCGGGATCGTGAAGGTGCCGGTGGTGACCACGTTGGCGATGGACGAGCCCGAGATCAGGCCGGTCATCGCCGAGGAAACGACGGCGGCCTTGGCCGGCCCGCCCTTCATGTGGCCCATCAGGGAGAACGCGACCTGAATGAAGTAGTTGCCCGCACCCGCCCGGTCCAGCAGCGAGCCGAACAGCACGAACAGGAAGACGAACGAGGTCGAGACGCCCAAGCGCGATGCCGAAGACGCCTTCGGTCGTGATCCACTGGTGGTTCACGATTTCCGACAGGTTGTTGCCCTTGTGGGCGATGATGTCGGGCATATGGGGCCAAGCATCGTGTAGACCAGAAACACCGTGGCCACGATCATCAGCGCCGGGCCAAGCGCGCGGCGCGTCGCCTCCAGCAGGACCATGAGGCCGATGACCGACGACGACGAAATCCTGCGTGATCGGCGCGCCGACGCGGCCCGAAATGTCGCGATAGATAGACGTAAAGATAAAGCGCGGTGAGCCGCCCCGACGATGGCCAGCGCCCATTCCCAGACCGGGATCCGGTCTTTCGGTGATCCAAGCGCCACGGCGGCGACAAGCGCGATGGATACGACGGGTATCCACCAGATCGCAGGTGCCGTCCTTGGCCGAGAACATGAAGAGCGCGCCAAGGATCAGCGGCACAGCGATGCCGAGGCCGATCTGGAACTTGGTTTTGGCGGCGGGAAAGGCGGCGAAGGCAAGGAAGATCGCGAAGGCCAGGTGGATCGAGCGCGCCTCGGTATCGTTGAAGACGCCCAAGCCGACGATGAACGGGATCGGCGAGGCGAACCAGAGCTGAAACAGCGACCAGCCAAGCGCGACCAGCATGATGAACATGCCGACCGGCCCGGTGGTGGCGCGCCCGCCGGTGTCAGAGGAGGCGACGAGTTCGTCGAGCTCGGCCTGGCTAAGGCCACCGCGGCCCGCGGCTTCGGATTCGACGGCTGCGGCCTGCTGTTGGTCTTTGTTCACCATTTCATGTCCCCATGCGCCCATTCGTTGCGGGCGTCCCTGTTCGTGACGGTATCATCGCTTTGGGGCAGGGGCGCATCGGTGCGCCCCCACGGTTCTTGCAAGCGGTGAGCGCGAGCCTACATCCAGCCACGTTCTTTGTAGTACTTCATCGGCACCGGGATGCAGCGGCGCGGACAGACCGTCCTTGATCATGTCTTCTTCCTTCAGGTTCTCGAAGGCTGGGTGCAGTTTCTTGAAGCGGTCGAAGTTGTCGAACACGGCCTTGACGACTTCGTAGACCACATCATCCGGCACATCGGCCGATGTCACGAAGGTGGCCTTGACGCCGAAGGTCTTGGTGTCGTCGTCGGCTGCCCGCATACATGCCGCCGGGAATGGTTGCGTAGGCATAGAACGGGTTGTCGGCGACCAGCTTGTCGATCGCCTCGCCCTCGACCGGCACGAGGACCGCATCGACGGTGGAGACGGCTTCCTGGATCGACCCGTTCGGGTGGCCGACGGTGTAGATGATCGCATCGACCTTGTTGTCGCCAAGTGCGGCGGCCTGCTCGGCTGGTTTCAACTCGGAGGCCAGGGCGAAGTCATCCATCGTCCAGCCCTTGGCATCCAGAACGACTTCCATCGTTGCAAGCTGGCCCGAACCGGGGTTGCCGACATTAACGCGCTTGCCCTTGAGGTCGTCGAAGGTCTTGATGCCGGCGTCGGCGCGCGCGATCACGGTAAAGGGCTCGGCATGGACCGAAAAGACAGCGCGCTCCTTGTCGAACTTCTTGCCTTCGAACTCCGAGCGTGCCGTTATAGGCATGGTACTGCCAGTCGGATTGAGCGACGCCCATGTCCATGTCACCGGCCGCAATCGCGTTGATGTTCGCGATGGACCCTCCGGTTGAGGGTGCGGTGCATTTCAGGTTGTGCTCGGCGGTGCCGCGATTGACGAGGCGACAGATCGACTGACCGACCACGAAGTACACGCCGGTCTGACCACCGGTGCCGATGGTGATGAACCTTTCCTGAGCCTGCGCCGCTGTTGTCGATAGCGCGATGGTTCCGGCCAGAGCGAATTGCTTCCAGTGCTTCATCATGTCTTCTCCCAGTTAACTACGATGCTGCTCAATGACGTCCCGGCACTTTTGGGCGGGTTTGTCACCTGAATGGGACGCGTTGCGATGTTGGCCGACTCGGCCAGTTACGCGTATTTTGTCTTGCCTTTAGGAAAGCTTAGCACCAGTTCCGCAATTGTCACGAGTTCATGCAACGGGGCGTTGAAAGGTCCGGGGCATCGACGTTCTAATTCGAAAGTATTGCGGCAGCTCCCCCGTTTCGGTGCGGGGCAAGACAGGTGTCAGCCCGTTCTTGCAGGATGTATCGATCAATATACCAATACACACGTTTAAGATTTTATTCAACGATTCCGTTGAATGCCCATGTTGATCGCGCAGCATTTGACATGCCCGACCAGATCAGGCTGTGTCAGGCGCAAGTGAACAATCCCCGGGGTCGCCATGTCCGAATCCGACGCGGAAATCGTCGATCTGTTCGTTATCGGCGGCGGCATCAACGGTTGCGGCATTGCCCGGGACGCGGCGGGGCGGGGGTTGTCGGTTGTGCTGGCCGAGATGAACGATCTGGCCTCGGGCACGTCATCGGCTTCGACAAAGCTGTTTCATGGCGGCCTGCGCTATCTGGAATATCTTGAGATACGGCTGGTGCGAGAGGCACTGATCGAGCGTGAGACGCTGCTGAAAGCGATGCCGCACATCAGTTGGCCGATGCGGTTCGTGCTGCCGTATCATCCCGCGATGCGGTTCGAAAGCGAAACGCCGGTGTCGAGGTTCTTGTCGGTTCTGATGCCGTGGATGCGCGGCCGCCGCCCGGCTTGGCTGATCCGTGCGGGGCTGTTGATGTATGACACGCTGGGCGGTCGCAAGATCCTGCCCGCGACGCGGACGGTGGATTTGCGGACTGACCCGGCAGGCGTTCCATTGCAGGACAGGTTCGAGAAGGCCTTCGAGTATTCCGATTGCTGGGTCGAGGATGCCCGGCTGGTCGTTCTGAATGCGCGCGACGCCGAGGCGCGCGGCGCGCGGATCATGACCCGGACCAAGGTGATTTCGGCGGACCGGGCCGAGGACTGCTGGCGGGTGACGGTAGAGGACCAGCAAGGCGGCACCCAAGTGTTTGGCGCCCGCGTTCTGGTGAATGCCGGTGGTCCCTGGGTCGAGGACGTGATCCGCGGCGTAATCGGGCTGAACTCTGTGGAAGGCGTGCGGCTGGTGCGCGGCAGTCATATCGTGACGAAGCGGCTCTACGACCACGACAAGTGCTACTTCTTTCAGGGAGAGGATGGCCGGATCATCTTCGCGATCCCCTATGAGACCGATTTCACGCTGATCGGCACGACCGATTGCGAGCATGATGGCGATCCTGCGGATGCCGTTTGCACGCCGCAAGAGCAGGACTATCTGTGCGCTTTCGCCTCGAACTATTTCGCGCGCCCGGTGACGCGAGACGATATCGTCTGGACGTATTCCGGCGTTCGCCCGCTTTACGACGATGGCGAAACCTCGGCCACGGCGGCGACGCGCGATTATGTCCTGTCGCTTGACATCGAGGGCGGCGCGCCGGTGCTGAATGTCTTTGGCGGCAAGATCACTACGTATCGGCGTTTGGCGGAATCCGCGCTGGCCAAGATCGTGCCTTTCTTGCCGAAGAAGGGAGGGAAATGGACGGCGGCGGTGCCGTTGCCGGGCGGAGATTTCGCTGTTGGCGGCGTTCTGGCGCTGACCCAGGATTTGCGGCGCGCTTGCACGTTTCTGGATCCATACTGGGCGGGCCGGTTGATCCGAGCCTATGGAACAGAGGCGCGGGAAATGCTGGGCGATGCGGCTAAAGCTGCGGATCTGGGCCGCGATTTTGGCGGCACGTTGAGCGAGCGGGAAGTGCGCTGGCTGATGGACAGGGAATATGCGCGCACGGCCGAGGATGTGGTTTGGCGCCGCACAAAGCTGGGCCTGCGGATGACGGCTGCGGAAATTGCCGATCTGGACGACTGGATGCAGGATGCCGCATCGTGAGAGTAACTGGCAAATCAGAAGGTTGAAGGCATGAGCTATATCCTTGCCGTGGATCAGGGCACGACATCGAGCCGCGCGATCTTGTTTGACGCGGACATGCGGATCAGAGCGACCGCGCAAGAGGAGTTTCGCCAGCACTTCCCGCACTCGGGATGGGTGGAGCATGACCCCTCGGATATCTGGTCAACGACTGTCGGCACCTGCCGCGCGGTGATCGAGAAGGCCGGGATTGGGGCCGGAGAAATTGTGGCGATGGGGATCACCAACCAGCGCGAAACGACGTTGGTCTGGGACCGCAAGACCGGTGAGCCGATCCACGATGCAATCGTCTGGCAGGATCGCCGCACTGCCGCGCTTTGTGCGCAATTGCGCGCGGCCGGGCATGAGAAGACGGTGACCGAGCGGACCGGGCTGCTGCTGGACCCGTATTTCTCGGGCACCAAGCTGAAATGGCTTCTGGACAATGTAGAGGGCGCGCGTGCGCGCGCCGAGGCGGGCGAATTGCTGTTCGGCACGGTGGACAGCTTTCTGATCTGGAAGTTGACCGGCGGCAAGGCGCATGTGACCGATGCCACGAATGCCGCGCGGACGCTTCTGTATGACATCCGCAAGGGTCGCTGGTCGGGAACGATTTGCAAGATGCTGGGGATTCCGCAATCGATGCTACCAGAGGTCAAAGACTGCGCTGCCGAATTCGGCGTGACGCGCACCGAGATGTTCGGGCGCGGGATTCCAATACTTGGCGTGGCGGGTGACCAGCAGGCGGCAACCGTGGGGCAGGCCTGTTTCCAGCCCGGGATGCTGAAATCGACCTATGGCACCGGGTGTTTCGCGCTGCTCAATACCGGCGAGGTGCCGGTTGCGTCGCAAAACCGGCTGCTGACGACGATTGCCTATCAGTTTGACGGCAAGCCGACCTATGCGCTGGAGGGCTCGATTTTCATCGCCGGGGCGGTCGTGCAGTGGCTGCGCGACGGATTGAAGATCATCGGGGACGCGAAAGAGACGCAGCCTTTGGCAGAGGCGGCGGATCAGGGGCAGAATGTGATTCTGGTTCCGGCCTTCACCGGCTTGGGCGCGCCCTACTGGAATGCCGAGTGCCGGGGGGCGGTATTTGGCCTTACGCGGAATTCCGGCCCGGCAGAGTTGGCGCGGGCTGCGCTGGAAAGCGTGGGGTTCCAGACCCGCGACCTGCTGGAGGCGATGCGGGCCGACTGGTCGGCGAAGGGCGAGGCTGTGCTGCGTGTGGACGGTGGCATGTCGGCCTCTGACTGGGCGATGCAGTTCCTGTCGGATATCATCGACGCGCAGGTTGACCGGCCGAAAGTGCTGGAAACGACAGCGCTTGGCGCGGCGTGGCTGGCAGGGATGCAAGCGGGATTTTATCCTGGCCGCGAAGAGTTCGCCAAGAACTGGGCGCTGGAACGGCGGTTCGAGCCGTCGATGAAGGCCGCGGACAGGGATGCGAAGTATGCCGCGTGGAAACGGGCGGTGGCGGCAACGCTGACGGTCTAATTCAACGCAACCCAATGGACCCCGGCAGCAGGTATTTCCTGCCCGTCGAAGGATGCGGCTTCGTTCCCGTAATTGAATACGAAGCGATGTGTCGCGGTATCGCGGATGCGTATGCTGCCCGTGACGGCGGTGGTTGCGATGTCCTCGGCCTTGGCGGCGAGCGCGATGATGCGATCAAGGGCGTCATCGTCGGGCCAGGCGGCAAGGTAATGCTTGGTTCCGTTCGACGCCATTATCGGCGCGCCGTTTGCTGTCTCGAGGGTGACATCGAAACTGCCCTCCAACCGCTCCAGCCAATGGCGAACCGCGCCGCCGCCGTGCAGCGGTATCACGGCTGACGGCGGCAGGCTTTCGACGAGGCTGGCCGTGGCATCAAGGAAATCGAGCGCCGGGGGCAAAGGGGTTGGAATGGCGAATTCCACGGTCTTGGAGTTCGTGCGCGGCCCGACGATCAGCGTACCGTCGTGATCGTGCAGCGCTGACATCAGCGGGGGCGGGATCGTCATCAGGCCGGGCACGAAAACCAGTTTGTAGGCATTCAGGCTGTCGCAATCCGGCGGCAGGATATCGACAGAAAGTCCCGCCCGGCGAAGGCCACGATAGACGGCGAACACCAAGCGAAAGTAGTCAAAATCCCGGCCCTGCGGCTGCGTCTCCCAAGCCCAGGCCGAGGCATAATCAAAGACGATCGCGATCTCTGCGCGCGCGGTTCCGGCCTCTGGCATCGTGGCCAGTTCGCTGGCGACCTTTGCAACCTCTGCCAGCGCTGGTGCGGCCTTGCTGTCGGGGCGCAGCAGGCCGGCATGCATCTGTTCCTGTGCAAAAGGGGCCTGCCGCCAGCGGAAGTAGCAGACCGCTTCGGCGCCGTGCGCAAACGCCTCCCATGCCCAGAGCCGGGCCATGCCGGGCAATGGTGCGGGGTTCCACGGCGCCCAGTTCACCGGGCCGGGTTGTTGTTCCATCACCCACCAGCGGCCACGGCCAACAGCGCGATAGAGGTCATGGTGGAAGGCCTGAAAATCCGGATCGCCCTGGCGCATGTACTTGGCCTTGTGATCCTCTGTCGCTTCCAGCCGGTCCGAAAGAAAGCCGATCGGATAACTGTCCCAACTGGCGATATCGAGGTCCGCGCCGACCGCGAAGTGATCGAAATCGGTGATCCGGCCCATATAATTGTGCAAGATCGGTGCGGTGCTGTGGCGGCGGATGATGTTGGTCTGCAGCCGGTTGAATTCCACGACCTGATCCGAGGCGAAGCGGCGGAAGGCCATGACATGGGCGGGGTTGGCCTCGGTCACGGTCTGGTTCGGCAGGTCGATCTCGTCGATGCTGCTGTAGTCCATCGACCAGAACACGTTGCCCCAGGCCCGGTTCAGTGCCTCGACCGATTGATAGCGCTGCGCCAGCCATGTGCGGAACCCGGCGCGGGCGGCGGCGGAATAGGACACGGTGGTGTTGTGGCAGCCATATTCGTTATCGGTCTGCCAGGCGGCGACATGGTGGTTTTGCCCGTAGCGTTCGGCCAGATGCGTGACGATGCGGCGGCATTCGTCGCGGTAGCCGGGATGGCTGAAGCAATAGTGCCGCCGCGATCCGAACTTGCGCGGCTGACCGGCGGCGTTAAGCGCCAGCATGTCGGGGTGTTTGTCGAGCATCCAGCGCGGTGGTGTGGCGGTGGGGGTGCCCAGCACGACCTGCAAGCCCGCCTCGCCCAGCACGCCAATCGCCCGGTCCAGCCAGCTGAAATCCAGCTTGCCGGGGTGCGGTTCCAGCCGCGACCAGGCGAATTCGCCGATACGGACCCATGTCAGGCCGGTTTCGGCCATGCGGGCGGCATCATCGGCCCACTGATCCTCGGGCCAGTGTTCGGGGTAGTAGCAGACACCGAGCGCGCGCTTCATGTGGGATACCTGTTGTCGGTTATGGTCCGGTTGCGGCGTCATATGCGACAACGACGGCGCGCGCCTTAGCGGTTACGTCTTCGACCGTGTCTCCGGGCCGGTAAAGCGAGGCGCCAAGGCCAAAGCCATTCGCCCCGGCGGCCAGCCAATCCTTGAAGTTGTCGGGACCGACGCCGCCGACCATGAAAACCTCTGTCAGTGCGGGCAAAACGGCGCGCAGAGCCTTGAGGCCCTCCGTTCCCATCTGAAAGGCCGGGAAGATCTTGAGCCCGTCGGCGCCAGCCTTGAGGGCCGCGAAACATTCGCTGGGCGTCAGCGCACCGGGGAAGCTTTGCAGGCCGAGGCGCTTGGTTGCAGCGATGACATCTGCGTCGGTGTTCGGCGAGACGATCAGTTTGCCGCCGACATCGTGCACCTGCTGCACCTGTTCGGGCGTCAGCACCGTGCCCGCGCCGATCAGCGCTTGATCGCCATGCGCCTTGGCCATCGCGGCGATGCTGTCGAGGGGCAGCGGAGGGTTCAGCGGCACCTCGATCCGGTCGATCCCTTCAGCGATCAGCGCGGCGGCCATCGGCAGCGCCTCGGTCGGGGTGATGCCGCGCAGGATGGCGATCAGCGGGCGGCTCATGTTGCGGTTTCCTTCATGGTTTCGTAGGCGGTGAACAGCCCGGCGCGGGTTACGGCGCCGGCGTCGGTCAATCTAGTCTGCACGCCCTGCGCCGCCAAGGCCTGATCATAGACCTTTGCCAGTGCCGACGCGCCGATCAGCGTTACCTCCTGGCCCAGCCAGTAGCCACGGACCGAGGCCAGTTCCATGCCGATCAGGATGCCCGACAGGCGCGCTGTGCCGATATCGGGGGGCATTGCGTTCAGCAGGCTGTCTGCGCGCAACGAGAAGAGACGGGTCGCCATCTGTTCGGGGCGCGAGATCGCGTCGCCAAGTGCCTCGGCAAACGCGGCATCGTTCCAGCCTTGGGTGTCGACAGCGTGGCGCAGAACGGAATGCTGCGTGAGGCAGGCGAAAATCTCTCCGGTCATGCTGGTCCGGAAGGCAGAGATCTGGCCCTCGCTGATGCGGACCCATTTTGTGTGCGTGCCGGGCAGGCAGAGGATGCCGTCGAACCCGGGATTAAGCCGCAGGTAGCCCGCGATCTGGATTTCTTCGCCGCGCATGACATCGGGTGGTTCGGTCTGCTTGACGCCGGGGATGACGTGGACCGTCAGGCGCGGATCCGTTGTTATGGGCGATACCATTCGCGCGGCAATGGGCGGGCAGGGTGTGGCGGCATAGGGCGCCTCGACCCAGCCCTGACGCGATCCGACCATGCCGCAGGCGACAACGGTCATCGGAGCGGAGGACAGCCACGGTGCCACGAGATCAAGCAAGGACGGTTCGAATTCATCGCGGCTGAGGGCCCCCATTCCGTTATCGGATTGGGCCTCGGCAAGAACCGTGCCGTCTTGCGTCATTGCCCAGGCGCGCAGGTGCGTGGTGCCCCAGTCGACAGCGATCCAGTCTGGCTGTTCGATGCCCTCTGCCATTAGCCCGTCACCACGACGCCGCCATCGATCACAAGTGCCTGACCGGTCATCATTCTGGAACTTTGCGAGGCAAGGAAGAGGACGCCGCCCACGATATCGGCCGGCGCCAGCGTATCCTTCAGGCATTGCCGATCCAGATGCGCGGCCAGACCTTCTGGCGTGACCCAGAGATCCTTTTGCTTCTGGGTCAGCACCCATCCCGGCGCCAGCGTGTTGACGCGGATCCGGTCGGGGCCGAATTCGCGCGCCAGAGAGCGGGTCAGGCCGTTGATGCCGGAATTGGCTGCAGTGTAGGCCGGGTATCCGGCGTTGCCCATCATGTAGCTGATCGATGAGAAGTTGATGATCGATCCGCCGCCCGCCGCTTTCATGCCCGCAATGGCTGCCTGACAGGCGAAAAAATAGGATTTGAGGTTGATCGCCGTCGACCAGTCCCAGAACTCTTCTGTCACGTCCTCGGTCTTGTGGCGTTTGTCATTGGCGGCGTTGTTGACCAGCACGGTGACCGGCCCATGCATCTTCGCGGCCTTGCCCAGCGCGAATTTCAGGGCGGCGATGTCGGTGACGTCGCAGGGAATGAACAACGGGCGGGTGCCAGTTTCGGTTTCCATTTGCGAGGCGAATTCGGAACCGTCGGAGCGCTGGACAAAGGCAACGCGGGCGCCTTGCTCCAGAAAGCCCCGGGTCAGCGAAGCGCCGATGCCCGAGCCGCCGCCAGTGATGAACACTGAGGCGTCTTTCAGATCAGGGTATGTCGCGGTATTCGGCATGGATTCTCGCAATTGGGGGGGCGCCGGCTGGGGCTGGTGGCCGGTCTATTTGACGGCGCCAAGCGTCAGGCCGGCGATGAAATGTTTCTGCATCAGGAAGAACATCATTACGGGTGGCAAGGCCGCCACGATGGAGCCGGCCGATACAAGGTGCCATGCGGCAACCCATTGGCCGTTCAGCGAATAGAGGCCCGCCGTGACAGGTTGGGTCGAGGCGCCTGTTGTCAGCACGGTTGCCCAGAAATAATCGTTCCAGATGAAGGTGAAGATCAGCACGCTGAGCGCCGCGATGGCGGGGCGCATGATCGGCAGCACGACATACCAGAAGATGCGCCATTCCGCGACGCCTTCGACCCGGGCGGCCTCGATCAGTTCAAACGGCAGGGCGCGGATGAAGTTGCGCATGAAGAGCGTGCAGAACCCTGTCTGAAAGGCAATGTGGAACAGGATCAGACCGAGTGAGGTGTTATAGAGCCCGAAGCCGACGGTCATGTCACGGACCGGGACCATCAGGATCTGGAACGGCACGAAGTTGCCCGCGACGAACATGAAGAAGACGATGATATTGGCGCGGAACTTGTAGATGCCAAGGGCAAAGCCGGTCAGGCAGGACAAGGCGACCGCACCGATCATCGTGGGAATCGTGACTTTGAAAGAATTCAGGATGTAGCTGGCCATCGGCGAATTCTGGAAGACCTCGGCATAGTTGCTGAAGGCAAGATAGGACGGCATTCCGAAATAGTTGCCCGCAGCCAGATCACTGGACGGGCGGACCGACGTCAGCGCGACGCCCAGAAGGGGCAGCAGCCACAGGATCAGGGCGATCGGCAGGGCGATCTGGTAGGCGATGCGGGACGGGGCCGAAACCTGCTCGATGGGGCGCGGGAACATCTTAGTAGCCCTCTTTCTCGTCGCGGACCATCTTCCAGATGAAGCCCGAGATGAAGACCATCATGATCATGAACAGGATGACGGCGATCGCTGCCCCGTAACCCATGCGGTAGCCGTATTCCGACAGCGCCTGTTCGTACATGTAGAACGACAGCACGCGGCTGGACCCGAACGGCCCGCCATCGGTCATGATCGACACGAGGTCGAACGACCTGAGCGCGCCGATGACGGTTACAACGACGGCGATGAACGTGGCCGGGCGCAGTTGCGGCAGGATCACGTACCAGAGCATCCGCAGGCCCTTGGCACCGTCCAACCGCGCCGCCTCGATCTGATCGGGTGAGACGTTGTTCAGGCCGGTCAGATACAGGATCATGCAGTAGGCGATCTGCGGCCAGAGACCGGCGGCGATGATGCCGTAGGTGACCAGATCGGGATCGGCCAGAACCGCCACGCCGGTGCCTGTCATCCATTCGATAAGTTTGTAGAAAAGCCCGAAATTCGGGGCGTAGAACCACGAAAACATAAGACCGACCACGACCTGACTGATCACGAACGGAAAGAAGAACAGCGACTTGTAGATCCGGATGCCGCGCACCGTCTGGTTGAGGAAAATCGCGATGCCAAGCCCTGCAGGGACGGCCAGCATGTAGAGGACCAGCCACAGCAGGTTGTTCTTGAGCGAGGTGTAAAAGGCGCGGTCATCGAACAGTTCGACATAGTTGTCCGTGCCGATCCAGCGCGCCTCTCCCAGCCCGTCCCAATCGAAAAACGAAAGCCAGAAACTCTCAAATATCGGCCAGATGACGTAGAGGCCGAACATGAACATGCCGGGCGCGAGAAACAGCCAGGGCGTCAGCCATTGCTGGTTCCTGCGCCACCAGCCGTGGTTTTGGGAGCGTGTCGGTGCGACGGCCACTGTCATGAGCTTCCCCCGGCGTTGTTTTCGGTCGTGCTGGAAAAGGAAATCGAAATTCGGTTCGAAAATCGGGCGGCCGGACCAGCCAGCCGCCCGATCGGATTACTTGTAGATCCGCTGACGCGCCTTTTCGAGGCGGTCGAGGATGTCATCGAGGTTTTCCGGGCGAACCATGAATTCCTGAAAGCCTTCCATGCCCAGCTTGGCCATTTCAGCTGGGGCGTCACGGTCGAAGAACTGGGCCAGGGCATAGGCGCTGGACAGTTCCTCGAACCCTGCCTGCAGGAACGGATCGTCGCCGACGGAGGACTGGTTGTTCACCGGAAGCTGACCAAGCGTTTCGTTGAGTTTGGTCTGAACATCCGCACTGGCGAGGAAGGCCAGGAAGGTCTTGGCATCCTCCTTGTTCTTGGCGGCCGCAGGGATATGGATCGTATCCGTCGGGGCCTCTTCTGCGCGCGCGATGCCCGGGGTTATTTCTGGGAAGACCATGAAGCCGAGGGTGTCATTGGTCATGCCGCCATCCTTGAAGGTGGCGACGGCGAAGTTGCCCATGACGTAGTTCGCGGCCTTGCCCTGCACCAGAAGTGCCGCGGCATCCTGCCAGTCGATCGCTGCATGGTTGTCGGTGATGTAGCCCGGCTCGACGATCTTGGCCCAGTTGGCGAACGTGTCGCGCACGCGTTGATCGGTCCATTCGATCTTGCCGGAGGTCAGGTCCATGTGGAACTCGTACCCGTTGGTGCGCATGTTGATGTAATCGAAAATGCCAGCCGCCGGCCACAGCGCCTTGGTGCCGGTGGTTAGGCAGTCGATACCCGCTTCTTCGAACTTGGCGCAATTGGCGATGAATTCATCCCAGTTGGCGGGAACCTCGGCGCCGACCTGAGAATAGACATCTTTGTTATAGTAGATTCCCCATTGGTAGTAAGTATAGGGAACGCCCCATTGCTTGCCGTCGATTGTCATTGAGGCGGCGGCCGATTTCAGCGAGTCGTTCAGGCCATTTTCCGACCAGACGTCCGAGACATCCTCGAACTGGCCCGCGTTCACGAAAGGGGCCATCCGGTTGCCGGCATACCAGTTCGCCAGGTCTGGCGCGTCCGCTGAAAGGAAGTTGCGGATCGCGGTTTTGTAACCCTCGTGGTCAAACAGGTTCCACTCAACCTTGATGTCCGGGTTTGCCGCCTCGAAATCCGCGATCAGCTGTTCGAAAGCGGCTTTTGGAGCAGGGTCCGACGTGTCGGTGTTGATGACCAGCGTGCGCTGCTGCGCGAACGCCGCTGTGGCGACGATTGTCGCCGCCGCAAGCGCCGCTATGGGCGCAAGGAAATTGGAACGCATGATGTCCTCCCTAGTGGTTCCATTATTTGAAACTTTGTTTTACATGTTGAAAATTGAACACCGAACTCGGCTATGCTTGTCAATAGTGTCGTCCAGCCGGCTGGGCTGCGACGCGGGGAGGATGTGGATGGAGACTGAACCCAAGGGCAGCGGTACCGTCGGCAAGGCGCTGGACGTTCTTGACCGGGTTGCGTCCTATGGGCGACCGGTCCGGTTCACCGAATTGCTGGACCAGAGCGCCTATCCAAAAGCCACGCTATACCGCTTTTTGCAGACCCTGACCGCCGAAGGAATGCTGTTGTATGACGCCGAACGCTCGACCTATTCGCTGGGCGTCAGGTTGGTGCGGCTGGCGCATGCCGCGTGGACGCAATCTTCGCTGGCGCCGATTGCCCGGCCTTATCTGAATCAATTGAGCGAGGCGATCGGCGAAACCATCCACCTTGCGCAACTGGACAATGCACATGTGCTTTACGTCGACAAGCGGAATGCCGCCCGGCCGATCGAGATGTTTTCGCAAGCCGGGAAAGTCGGACCAGCCTATTGTACCGGGGTCGGTAAGGCGATGCTGGCGTATTTGCCCGACAGCGAGCTTGCCCGCGTTCTGCCGCAGCAGTCCTTTCACCGGTTCACGCCATCGACCCTTGGCGACGCATCGCAATTGGTTGCGGAACTGAAAGCCATTCGGAAGCGCGGTTATGCGTTTGACCGTGAAGAGCACGAGCCGGGGATCATCTGCGTTGCCGTGCCGATCCTGACCCAGGGTGGTCGGATGTTGGGGGCGATTTCGGTGACCAGTTCGACCACGCGCACCAGCCTTGCGCAGTTGCAAACGCTGGTCCCCGACATGCGCAAAGCGACCGAACAAATTGCGGCGGAGGCCGAATTCTGGCGGTTCCCGGTGGAACAGAAAACAGTACAAAAAGCGGAGACCTAGGCAAATGTCAGGCGTCAGATTAAGAAATGTCACCAAGCGCTACGGCCAAACCCAGGTGATCCACGGGGTAGATCTGGACGTCGAGGACGGCGAATTCTGTGTCTTCGTCGGCCCGTCGGGTTGCGGCAAATCCACCTTGTTGCGGATGGTGGCGGGGCTGGAAGTGACGACGAGTGGCCGGATCGAAATTGGTGAGCGTGATGTGACCCGGATGGATCCGGTGGAACGTGGAGTGGCGATGGTGTTCCAGACCTATGCACTTTACCCTCACATGACCGTGGCCGAGAACATGGGATTCGGGTTGAAAATGAACCGCCACCCGAAGGAAGTTATCAAAGCCAAAGTCGCCGAAGCGTCGCGCATCCTGAAACTTGACGATTATCTCGACCGCAAGCCGAAGGCGCTTTCGGGTGGTCAGCGTCAGCGCGTTGCCATTGGCCGTGCAATTGTCCGGCGGCCCGGAGGTTTTCCTGTTCGACGAGCCGCTCTCGAACCTCGATGCCGAGTTGCGGGTCGAGATGCGCGTCGAGATTTCCCGGCTGCACAAAGAGATCGGCGCGACGATGATCTATGTGACGCATGATCAGGTTGAAGCAATGACACTGGCCGACAAGATCGTGGTTCTGCGCGCGGGCCATATCGAGCAGATCGGCGCGCCGCTGGAACTGTACCGCGACCCTGACAACAAGTTCGTGGCAGGCTTTATCGGATCGCCTGCGATGAACTTTCTGGATGGCACCAGCGCTGGCAGGGGCATCACGGTGCCGTCGCTTGGGCTGGATGTATCGGCCCCGATCACGATGCCGCCCGCAGGTACCGAGGTTAGTCTTGGGATTCGGCCCGAGCATCTGCAGATCGACCCGAAGGGCAGCACCCATACTGTCGATCTGACCGAAGCGCTGGGCGGCGTGTCATATTCGTACCTGGTCTCGGACAATGGCGAGAAACTTGTCGTCGAGGAGCGGGGAGATGAGCGGACCAAGATCGGATCGAAGGTCGGCGTGACGTTCGATCCTTCCCGATGCCTAGTGTTCGACAGGAAGTCTGACCAGCGACTCCGCTGATGCATCAGCTTGTTCCCGGCTGGTGTAAGGTGCGACCGATCGACCTAGCCCGGCCCTCTTCTCAAGCGGATTCATTGTTACACGTCAGCGTATCGACCTTGGAAAATACCGCTTCTTTTTCAGCAAGTTATCGTTTCGTAACGTGAAAAGTTAGTGATGGTGGAGCCAAGGGGGATCGAACCCCTGACCTCTTGCATGCCATGCAAGCGCTCTCCCAGCTGAGCTATGGCCCCATCAGGTGCGGGGGGCGCTGCCGCCCGCCCGCGTGTATCTAGGGAACTGCGCAGGTCAGTTCAAGACAAAAAACGGCTTGTTTTCAGTCGTCGCTGTCGCTGGCGACGTCAGCGATATCGTCGAGCGATACATCATCGTCTTCATCGTCTTCCAGCAGATCGTCGTCGGCTTCTACCTCGACATCATCGTCTTCGATCAGCAGATCTTCTTCATCTGTCTCGGTCTCTTCCTCGACCACAACCTTGGCCTTTTCAGCGACAGCGACCCGGGTGCGCGTGTTGGCATCGAGTGTGACGGTTTCGCCGGTATACGGGCTGACAATCGGCGTCTTTCCCAGATCGTAGAACCGTCGGCCAGTCGTTGGGCAGATACGCTTTACGCCCCATTCTTCCTTGGGCATTTGATACCCCTTTCATCGTCCGTCATTTCAGAGATTTGCCGCCCTCTGCCATACTGACAGCGGGGTGTCAAAGCTTTTCCCGCCATTCGCGGCACAACCGCGTTACTGGTGGCGCATTCCCACTGCAATGCGGTAGTATTGCTGCAAAGGCAAGAGCAGAGGCGGATATGGGGCAGGTGGTTCTTACTGGCAATCCCCCGATTGCGATCAAACTGCGCAGATCGGCGCGGGCAAGGCGCATATCGTTGCGGGTTTCACGACTGGACGGGCAGGTAACGCTGTCGCTGCCGAACTGGACGGGCGAGCCCGAGGCGCTGGCCTTTGCCCGCGAAAAAGAGGACTTGGATCCGCCGCAATCTGTCAGACCGGATCGAGCCCAACGTGCCGATGCCGGGCGGTACGCTGATGTTCGAGGGGCGGGAGGTTTCCGTGCAGTCGGGCAAGGCGCGCGCGGTTCGGTTGGAGGATGACCAATTGCTCGTTCCCGGCGCGCCGGAACAGGCCGCTGCCCGGATCAGGGCGTTTCTGAAGCTGGCGGCGCGGGACCGGCTGAATGTTGCAGTGGACCGCTACGCCGATCTGGCGGGGCGACGGGTTTCAAATATCACGCTGCGCGATACCCGCTCGCGCTGGGGATCTTGCACTTCGGACGGGCGCCTGATGTTCTCCTGGCGGCTGATCATGGCGCCGCCCCGAGTGCTGGACTATGTGGCCGCGCATGAGGTGGCTCATCTGGTTGAGATGAACCATTCGCCCGCCTATTGGGCGGTCGTGCGACGCATTTACCCAGACTACGAGGTGCATCGCAGATGGCTGAGGGCGCATGGCCAAAAACTGCATGCAGTTCGCTTCGACGATTGACCGGGACAGTGGCGCGTGGTTTCTGGAAAAAATGTTGATCCAGTCACGCCCCTCTGATGCGACCACTGCAGCCCATGACCGGGTTTACCGGACCCTTCGGGTGCAGATCATGCACGGCATTCTGCCACCCGGCGATGCGTTGACGTTGCGTGGGGTTGGCAAGCGGTTCGAGGTGTCGATGACGCCCGCGCGCGAGGCCTTGCGAAGGCTGGTCGCCGAGGGCGCGCTGAGCTCTATCGGCCTCGGGGCGGGTCACGACGCCGGAACTGTCAAGCGAACGGATCGAGGAGCTGGCTGCGGTGCGGGCCTTGTTAGAGCCGGAGCTGGCGAGCCGCGCCTTGCCGCGGGCGCATATGGCGTTGATCGAGCGGTTGCAGCTGATCAATGGCGCGATTGCAGAGGTTGTCGCGAAAGGCGATGCGATTGGTTACATCCGCACCAACCTGGAATTCCACAGGACGTTGTATTTGCGGGCTCAGGCGCCGGCGATGTTGGCGATGGTCGAGACGGTGTGGCTGCAACTGGGGCCGACGATGCGGGCGCTCTATGGACGGATGCAGCGGACCGATCAGCCGCAGCATCACCGGTCTATCGTCGCGGCCCTGAAGGCCGGGGATGAGCCGGGATTGCGGCTGGCGGTGCGCACGGATGTGACCCAGGGCTTGCGGATGCTGGTGGTGGAATAGGGATCGGATCGCTTTCGCGATCCGACAGGATAGATGGAATGGTTGCCGCCCTCCCCAGACGGCATCGTAGTGTGCCAAGAAGGTGGTGTTTACAGCCACAAAGCGGAGAGGACGGCATAGAATGGATACAATGATTGGCGTGGACTTGGCAAAGTCCGTTGTTCAGGTGCACGGGGTGTCGATGACAGGCGAGCTGCAATTTCGAAAGAAGCTGACGCGGCCTCAGTTTTTCAAATTCATGTCGGAGCATGATCCTGCGATTATCGTCATGGAGGCCTGTGGCGGTGCGCATTATTGGGCGCGTGTGATGGCTGACCTCGGTCATCAGGTCAAATTGATCGCACCGCAATATGTCCGCCCGTTTGTGAAGCGCCAAAAGAACGATGCGGCTGATGCCGAGGCGATTGCTATCGCAGCGCAACGCCCTGAGATGCGGTTTGTGGAGCCCAAAACAGAAGAGCAGCAAGCCCGCGCTGCGCTGTTCCGCTCCCGAGAGCGTCGTGTCCGCCAACGAACGGAGCTGATCAACGCCTTGCGTGGCGCGCTCTATGAGCATGGGTATGCTTTCCCCACCGGGGCACGGAACCTGGGACGTATTCAAACGCTGCTTTGTGATCCGGAAAATGGATTGCATCCTTTGGTCCTGGAGGATTGCCTCGACCTTCTTGAACAGATTGCCGAGAAGACAGAGCGCATTGACGCCAGAACCAGGAAGGCTGCTGCTTTGTCGGCAACGGCAAGTGTCACGCGACGTTTGCAAACAATTCCGGGCGTGGGGCCTCTGACCGCTTTAGCTGTTGAAACCTTTGCGACGCCGATGGAGAGCTTTGACTCCGGTCGGGCTTTTGCGGCCTGGTTGGGCATTGTGCCGCGACAGCATTCTTCTGGCGGGAAACAGCGGTTGGGAAAGATATCGAAGGCGGGGCAGGGGGATATAAGGCGCCTCTTGATCATGGGGGCGATGACCCGACTGACCCCGAGGGGACGTCGTGGGATACCAGAAGGGAGTTGGCTGGCCCGTATGCTGGAACGCAAACCAAAGATGCTGGTCGCGATTGCGCTGGCGAACAAAATGGCGCGGCAAATCTGGGCGCTGCCGACGAAACAAGAGGATTACAGGGGTCCGGCACAGATGGCGGCGGCATGATGTTCATGTCACGCGGCGAAATCTGACGTCGGCATAGGGGGGTGTAAGAAGTCGATGACCTGAATGGGCAAATGATCGAACAGATCTGGGTTGGGAAAACCAGGGAGCCCCCTTGAGCGCGACAGCTCGCAGGGTAGATTTGGACCCGATCCGCTGATCTCCATCCCGGCCAGCGGCTTCCAAAGTGCCGCACACAAAGGCCTGATAGAAGACCGCACTCGATCCACCTCAATCAGTGTCAAAAGCATCTTGCATCAAAGGCGGCAACCATAGAGGGGGCAGGCAGCCCCCTCTGCGCCTTTGGCGCATTCGCCCCCGAGGATACTTCTCGGAAAAAGAAACCCGACAGCAACTCATGGATTCTAAGCGTGAATCGGGCCGTCGCCACAGGCAAGGGCGGCTTCGCGGACGGCTTCGGAATAGGTTGGGTGGGCATGGCAGGTCAGCGCAAGATCCTGTGCCGAGGCACCGAATTCCATCGCGACGCAGATCTCGTGGATTAGGTCGCCGGCGGCGGGGCCGATGATATGGGCGCCGAGGATGCGGTCGGTTTGCTTTGTCGGCGAGGATCTTGACGAAACCGTCGCCCGCGAAGACCGCCTTGGCGCGGCCGTTGCCCATGAAGGAAAACTTGCCGACCTTGTAGGCGCGGCCCTCTTCCTTGAGCTGTTCTTCGGTCTCGCCGACGCTGGAAACCTCGGGATGAGTGTAGATCACGCCGGGGATAACGCCATAATTCACATGGCCATTTTTGCCCGCCAGTACCTCGGCCACGGCCATGCCTTCATCCTCGGCCTTATGGGCCAGCATCGGGCCGTCGATGGCGTCGCCGATGGCGTAGATGCCCTTGATGTTGGTTTGCCAGTGGTCGTCGACGGCGATCTGGCCGCGCTTGGACAGGGTCAGCCCAAGGGCATCGAGGCCGAGGCCATCGGTATAGGGTTTGCGCCCCGTGGCGACGAGGACGGTGTCGGCGTCCAGCGTATGTTCGCTGTCGTCCTTGCGGAGTTTGTAGCTGACCGTGGCCTTGCCGCGGGCGGTTGTCACGCCTTGGACGGCGGCGCCCATGATGAAGGTAAGTTCTTGTTTTTTCAGGATTCTCTGGAATGTCTTCTGCACTTCGGCGTCCATGCCGGGGGTGATCGCGTCGAGATATTCGATCACGGTCACCTCGGCGCCGAGGCGGGCATAGACCGAGCCCATTTCAAGCCCGATCACGCCTGCGCCGATGACCACGAGTTTCTTCGGGATCTTGACAAGCGTCAGCGCGCCGGTGGAGGTGACAATAGTCTTTTCGTCGACTTCGACGCCCGGCAGTGCCGAGGATTCAGAGCCTGTGGCGATGACGATGTTCTTTGCGTCATGCACCTCTTCGCCGACCTTGACCTTGCCCGGTTCGGGGATCGAGCCCCAGCCTTTCAGCCAGTCTATCTTGTTCTTTTTGAACAGAAATTCGATGCCCTTGGTGTTCTGCGCGATCACATCGTCCTTGTAGGCCAGCATCGCTTTCCAGTCCACGGAAGGCGACTTGCCCTTCAGATCCCATGGTGGCGAAATTATGCTCTGCCTCGTGCAGCATATGGGTCGCGTGCAAGAGCGCCTTCGAGGGGATGCAGCCGACGTTCAGGCAGGTGCCGCCAAGCGTCTCGCGGCCCTCGACCACTGCGGTTTTCAGGCCCAGCTGGGCGCAGCGGATGGCGCAGACATAGCCGCCGGGGCCGGCTGCCGATAATGATCACGTCATAGCTTGCCATTGGGCTCTCCTGCGCTAGTTCTTGTATGTATTCTTAAAACTTTAGGGCTTTTCATGACGCGTTCTTTAAGATCTTGCAACAGTGGCCGGGGTATCATGATACCAGTGCCGCCAGAATCATCAGGGTGGTTGCGGTGAAGCCCACAGCCCAGATCAGCGACCGCCACGGCCGCCAGCCGAAGGCGTAGGCCGGGACGTAGAGCATCCGCGCGCCGAGATAGGTCCAGGCGCAGGCGGCGGTGAAAGCGGTCGACTGATCCGAGAGGGTCACGACCACCACGGCGAGGGTGAACAGGATCAACCCCTCGAAATGATTGTTCAGCGCCCGGTAGAGCCGCGCCGTGCGGGTCGAGAGCTGGTCGACCAGATCGCCGCCCAGCCGGTCGCGGTCGCGCGGGCTGGTGGTCTTGCCCGGCCCCAGTTCCAGATTGGCCGGGACCGACATCAGCACGAACTGGACGACCTGCAACAGACCCGGCGAGGGTTAGCGCGGTAAGTTCGGGGGTCATAAGATCAGAGCGCCTGGAAGTAGAGTACGGCGGTGGCGGCGAAGCCGGCCAGCCAGACCAGCGTGCGCAGCCCCATGATGCCCAGGGCATAGGCTGGCAAGATAGACGACGCGCGCCAGCAGGAAGATCTGCGCGGCCATCAGCGTGGTGTCCGAAAACGCGTCGCGGATGGCGAGGATCAGGATCGCGGGCGCGAATAGGGTCATCGCCACGACCGAGTTGTTCAGCGCGCGCTCAAGACGCGCGGTCATGCCGGCGGCCTCGCGGTTTTCGTCACGGGCGGACATCAGGTAGCCCATACCAAGCTGGCCCATCGAACCGGTGGTCTGAAGCAGGACCGTCAGGGCGACGAGCAGGCCGTAGAGCGCAAGGATCGAGAGTTCATCGGTGAACATCGGATTGGGTCCGTTGTCTGGGGCTGTTCGGGGCAGGTTAGCACAGTTGGGGAAAGCGGTAAGGGGCGGCGGTCAGGCGATCTTCAGGAAATCCGCCGTCACCGCCTGACCGAAGCCGGTTTCACGGTCGAGCCAGGCTTGGGCCCGGTCGCGGTCGTTGACCTCGAAAAGGGCGATGGTGGCCGAGGGGGTGTCGACGTCGCGCCAGAGTTGCAGCAGGGTGAGGCCGGCTTGGGAGCGGGTCTCGGTGTCCTTGTCGAACTCGGCCTTCCAGGTCGGGTAATCGCTTGGTATCGAAGCGGGCGAGGAGGTGCATGGGTGGCCTTTGGTTTGATGGGGTCCGTTTGGGGAACCGCCGGGGATGCGAACTTGTTCCAGAATCTGCTAACTCGGCGGGGTGTCCACATGTGGACGGGGACGGGATTTGTTATAAATCAATGGGTTGGGAATTTTCGTTCGGGATTTGTTAACTCATTTGATGGGGCGTTCGGCGGGGGTTGACACAAGGGGTGGCCCGGCGGCGTTCCGGCTCAGGCGCGGGCATAGAGCGGCAGGACTGCGCCGCTGATTTCGGTATTGGCCGGTGAGACCAGATGCAGGATCGCCTCTGCCGCCGCCGCAGGGTCCAGCCATTTGCCCGGATCGGCCTTGGGCATTGCGGCCCGGTTGGCGGGCGTGTCGATGGTCGAGGGGGCGATGGCGTTGACGAGAATCCGCTCTGCCTTCAGTTCCTCGGCCAGCGCCTGGGTGAGGGCGGCGACGGCGGCCTTGCTGGTGGCATAGGCCACCATCTTCGCGCCCTTGCGCGGTTCGAGCGCAGGCCGCGCCGCGACATTGACGATCCGCCCGCCCTTGCCGGTGGCGGTCATCGCGTTGGCGGCGGCGCGGCAGCACAAGAGGGTGGTGAGCGCGTTCATCTCGATCATGTGCAGGAACTCCACCCGCCCGGTCTCGGCCAGCGGCGCCATCGCGAAGCCCCCGGCAAGGTGGACCGAGGCCCAGAGATCGGGAATCGTGGCGTAGAACCGCGCGACGGCGGCCTCCTCCGTCAGGTCCACGCCAGGGGTGATCAGCAGCCGGTCCTGTCCGGTCTCCGTGTCGGCGTCGGCGCGATGGCTGGGCACGTGGCAGGTCGCCCCGGCCTCGATCAGCCGCGCAACGACGGCCTGCCCGAGCGCGCCGGTGCCGCCGGTCACGGCGACATGTCCTACCTGAGAGGGGTTGGTCGGTCATGGCGGCAGGGTAGGGCATTGGGGGTGGGCAAGCGGCGAGGTGCAAGCGGCAGCGGATGCAGGTGGGCTTCGCTTCGGATGCCCGGAATCAAGGCGCGCAGCGCCGCCGGGCAGCGCCCGACCGCCCGGACGGGCGGGCGCTTCTGCGCCGTTGGCGCGGGGATCGGCCGGGGAGCTGGCGGGACGATAAAGTGCGGACCGTCGGGACGGCGGGAGCGCCCACCCGCGGTCGGGTGCTGCCCTCTCGATTGGTGCGGGGCGGATGGCGGAAGGGGCGGGCTGAAGCCCGCCCTACGGGGATGGCTCGGGTCGCTTTGGATTGGCGGTGGAACTCTGGCGTGAACCCGCGCTGAGGCGCGGAACCACCCACCGTACGCTGAAGCCGCCTAGCTCGTGATCTCCTTCAGAATCAACGACCTCGACGGGGTTAGCCTAGACTATCTGGGTTGGCGCGAACGCACTTGTACGAAGTCGGCAGCATCGCTAATCCGCGGAGACGAATGCGTGCCCACGCACCGCGCGATTTGAACCAGGGTCGCACAGGGTTCGCCCTATGTCCTGCTCGCAGTCAGGATCGCCCGAAGAATCCCCGAGATCGTCGCAGTCCGCTGCTGTCCAAGTCAGCACGATCATTCTCAGACCATACTACACCGCTCACAAATCCATCAACATCCGCCGCGGATCCTCCAGCGCTTCTTTCACCCGGACAAGGAACGTCACCGCCCCCTTGCCGTCCACGACGCGGTGGTCGTAGGACAGCGCCAGATACATCATCGGGCGGATCACGACCTGGCCTTTTTCGGCGACCGGGCGGTCCTGGATTTTGTGCATACCCAAAATACCACTCTGCGGGCGGGTTCAGGATCGGCGAGGACATCAAACTGCCATAGACGCCGCCGTTCGAGATGGTGAAGGTGCCGCCCTGCATCTCGGCCATGGACAGCTTGCCGTCGCGGGCGCGCAGGCCAAGCTCGGAGATCTTTTTCTCGATCTGCGCGAAGGACATGGCGTCGGCGTCGCGCACGACGGGCACGACGAGGCCCGTAGGGAGTGCCGACGGCGACGCCCATGTGGACGAAGTTCTTGTAGACGACATCGGTGCCGTCGATTTCTGCGTTGACCTCGGGCACTTCGGCCAGCGCGTGGCAGCAGGCTTTGACGAAGAACGACATGAAGCCGAGTTTGACGCCGTGCTTCTTTTCGAACAGGTCTTTGTATTCGGTGCGCAGGCCCATCACCGCGCTCATGTCGACCTCGTTATAGGTGGTCAGCATCGCGGCGGTGTTCTGGGCGTCTTTCAGGCGGCGCGCGATGGTCTGGCGCAGCCGGGTCATCTTGACGCGTTCCTCGCGGGACGCGTCCTCGGCGGCGACGGGCGCACGCGGGGCGGCGGGGGCTTCGGCCTGCTGCGGCACGGCGGCGAGCGGCCTTGGCCACGTCTTCCTTCATGATCCGCCCGTCGCGCCCGGTGCCGGTGACCTGATCGGCGGTGAGGTTCGCCTCTGCCATCGCCTTTTTCGCGGCGGGGGCGTCTTCGATATCTTTCGCCGGGGTCTTGGCGGCGGGGGCCGGTTCGGCGGGCTTTTCGGCAGGCGCCTCTGCCTTGGCTTCGGCCTTGGATTCGGCCTTGGCGGGGGCGGCGCCCGCACCTTCGTTGATCGTGGCCAGAAGGGCGTTGACGCCGACGGTGTCGCCTTCGGCGGCAACGATCTCTCCCAGTGTACCGGCGGCGGGCGAGGGCACTTCGACCGTCACCTTGTCGGTTTCCAACTCGCACAGCATTTCATCGACCGCCACGGCTTCGCCGGGTTTCTTGAACCATGTGGCGATGGTGGCCTCGGTGACGCTTTCACCAAGCGTCGGGACGCGAACTTCTACAGACATGTGATTACCCTTTGATCGTCAGCGCATCGTTCACGAGCGCGGTTTGTTGTGCCTTGTGCTGGCTTGCCAGACCGGTGGCGGGAGAGGCGGCGGCGTTGCGGCCCGCGTAAACGGGGCGGGTGTGTTTGGCCTTGATCCGTGAAAGCACCCATTCGAGGTTTGGTTCCATGAACGTCCAGCCGCCCTGGTTCTTCGGCTCTTCCTGACACCAGATCATTTCGGCTGATTTGAAGCGTTCCAGTTCCTTGACCGCCGATTGCGCGGGGAACGGGTAGAATTGTTCGAACCGCATCAGGTAGATATCGTCGATGCCGCGCGCGTCGCGTTCCTCGAGCAGGTCGTAGTAGACCTTGCCGGAACACATCACGACGCGTTTGATCTTCTTGTCGGCGACGAGCTTGGTGTCGGAATGGCCCTTTTCGGCGTCGTCCCAGAGGACGCGGTGAAAGCTGCTGCCGGTGGTGAAATCATCGGCATCCGATATCGCGAGCTTGTGGCGCAGCAGTGATTTCGGCGTCATCAGGATCAGCGGCTTGCGGTAGCTGCGGTGCAACTGGCGGCGCAGGATGTGGAAGTAGTTGGCGGGCGTGGTGCAGTTGGCCACGATCCAGTTGTCGCCGCCGCACATGGTCAGGAACCGTTCGAGCCGGGCGCTGGAATGTTCCGGGCCTTGGCCTTCGTAGCCGTGGGGCAGCAGGCAGACGAGGCCGGACATCCGCAGCCATTTCGATTCGCCCGAGCTGATGAACTGGTCGAACATGATCTGCGCGCCGTTGGCGAAATCGCCGAACTGCGCTTCCCAGAGGGTCAGCGCGTTGGGTTCGGCGAGGGAGTAGCCGTACTCGAACCCCAGCACCGCGTATTCCGAGAGCATCGAGTCGATGACCTCGTAGCGCGCCTGACCCGGCTTGATGTGGTTCAGCGGGTAGTAGCGGTCCTCATCCAGCTGGTTGATGATCGCGGAATGGCGCTGGCTGAAAGTGCCGCGCGCCGAATCCTGACCCGAGAGCCGCACCGGGTAGCCTTCGGTCAAAAGCGAGCCGAAAGCGATCGCCTCGGCTGTGGCCCAGTCGAAGCCCTGCCCCGATTTGAACATCTCGGCCTTGGCATCGAGGATCCGGGCCACCGTCTTGTGCGCCGGAAAGCCCTTGGGCAGGGTGGTCAGCGCGGTGCCCACCTCTTTGAGCAGTTTCTTCGGGATCGCGGTCTGGCCGCGCTGGTAATCTTCTTCGGCACGGTCCAGATGCGACCAGCGGCCATCGAGCCAGTCGGCCTTGTTCGGCTTGTAGTCCTTGCCGGCCTCGAATTCCTCGTTCAGATGGGCCTGGAACGCGGCCTTCATGTCCTCGATCTCGCCCTCGGGGATCAGCCCGTCGCGGACGAGGCGTTCGGTGTAAAGCGACAGCGTGGTCTTCTGCTTCTTGATCTTCTGATACATCACCGGGTTGGTGAACATCGGCTCGTCGCCTTCGTTGTGACCGAAGCGGCGGTAGCAGAAGATATCGAGCACCACGTCCTTGTGGAACTTCTGGCGGAACTCGATCGCGACGCGGGCGGCGTGCACGACCGCCTCGGGGTCGTCGCCGTTGACGTGGAAGATCGGCGCCTCGACCATCAGCGCGAGATCGGTGGGGTAGGGGCTGGAGCGGCTGAAATGCGGCGCGGTGGTAAAGCCGATCTGGTTGTTGACGACGATGTGGATGGTGCCGCCGGTGCGGTGGCCGCGCACGCCCGATAGCTGGAAGCATTCCGCGACCACGCCTTGCCCCGCAAAGGCCGCATCGCCGTGCAGCAGGATCGGCAGGCTGGCCATGCGTTCGGTATCGTTCAACTGGTCCTGCTTGGCGCGGACCTTGCCCAGAACGACCGGATCGACGGCCTCCAGATGCGACGGGTTGGCGGTCAGCGACAGGTGCACGGTGTTGTCGTCGAAGGTGCGGTCGGACGAGGCGCCGAGGTGGTATTTCACATCGCCGGAACCGTCGACATCTTCTGGCTTGAAACTGCCGCCCTGAAACTCGTTGAAGATCGCGCGGTAGGGCTTCGACATCACGTTGGCCAGCACCGACAGGCGGCCCCGGTGCGGCATGCCGATGACGATATCCTTGACCCCCAGCGCGCCGCCACGCTTGATGATCTGTTCCATCGCCGGGATCAGGCTTTCGCCGCCATCAAGACCGAAACGTTTGGTGCCCATGTATTTGACATGCAGGAATTTCTCGAAGCCCTCGGCCTCGACCAGCTTGTTCAGGATCGCCTTGCGGCCTTCGCGGGTGAACGAGATTTCCTTGCCGTAGCCCTCGATCCGCTCCTTCAGCCAGCCGGCCTGTTCGGGGTTCGAGATATGCATGTATTGCAGCGCGAACGTGCCGCAATAGGTGCGGGTCACGATGTCGAGGATCTCGCGCATCGAGGCCATTTCGAGGCCCAGCACGTAGTCGATGAAGATCGGCCGGTCCATGTCGGCCTCGGTAAAGCCGTAGCTGCGCGGGTCGAGTTCCGGGTGCGGGGTCTGCTCTCGCATTCCCAACGGGTCGAGATCGGCGATCAGGTGGCCACGGATCCGGTAGGCGCGGATGATCATCAGCGCGCGGATGCTGTCGAGCACCGACTGCTTGACCTGATCGTCGCTGACAGCGACGCCGTGTTCGGTGGCCTTTGCGCGGATCTTGTCGGCCTGTTTCGCGGGCTCCGCCCATTGGCCGTCCAGCGCCGCCGTCATCTCGTCGTTCGGGACCGGCGGCCAGTCGGCGCGGGCCCAGCTTGGGCCCTCGGCTTCGCGCTTGGCGTCCGTCTCGCTGGTGCCAAGCTGGCGGAAGAAGCTTTGCCAAGCCTCGTCGACCGCGTTCGGGTCGCCCGCGTATCGGGCCTGAAGCTGCTCGATGTATTCCGCGTTGTGGCCTTGCAGGAAGCTTGAGGCATGGAACAGGTCGTTGGGGGATTGGTCGGTCATGGGGTTACCTCGTAAGGGTTAGGACCATAGCGGTTGGGGCCGGGTTGGGAGGGGCGTGTGAGCCACCAAAATACCAGAAGCGGGGCAAGGACCATGGCGACGGCGGCGCCGTCAATAAGGATGGCGATGACGCCCCAGTTGCCGAGATTCTCACCGCCCAGGCCGATCCCTTCGATAGTGGCGTAGAGGCCGGAGAATCCGACGATCGCGACCAGTGGATAGAGAAGGTACAGCCCGGAGCGCCCGGAATCGTGCATGCGCCGCCACCCGGCAGCGAGCGCAGCTGGCAACAGGATAAGCGAATAGAATAGGGCGACAGGACCAACGCCCGGTGCAATGACACCCAAGACATCCGGCTGCGCTTCGGTGGTCATTCGAGAGTCTCCGAAAAGGAGGGAGTCAAGCACACCTGCGACAAGACGGCCGAGAATAGTGAACAGGAAGAACCACCAGTACTCGGACCGAGAGGCACGCCCCGAAAAGGTGACGTACTTTGCCAGACAAGTGCGGATCGCTGCGCCGAAGGTCATTCTGTTCCGTCCTTCAGCCCTTGATCGCCTTCAACACGGCCTCGCCGAGTCCCGCCGGACTGTCGGCCACCACGATCCCGGCGGATTTCATTGCTTCGATCTTGCTCTCCGCGTCGCCCTTGCCGCCGGCCACAATCGCGCCCGCGTGGCCCATGCGGCGGCCCGGCGGGGCGGTGCGGCCGGCGATGAAGCCGGCGGTGGGTTTGCGGCGGCCCTTTTTGGCCTCGTCTTTGAGGAATTGTGCTGCGTCTTCCTCGGCCTGACCGCCGATCTCGCCGATCATGATGATCGAGTGGGTTTCGGGGTCGGCGAGGAACCATTCCAGCACGTCGATATGCTCGGTTCCCTTGATCGGGTCGCCGCCGATGCCGACACAGGTGCTTTGGCCAAGACCGACATCCGTTGTCTGTTTCACAGCTTCATACGTTAGCGTGCCCGAGCGTGACACAACACCCACGCTGCCGCGTTTGTGAATGTGGCCGGGCATGATGCCGATCTTGCATTCGCCGGGCGTGATGACACCGGGGCAGTTCGGGCCGATCAGGATCGTCCGCGTGCCTTCCAGCGCCCGCTTGACGCGCATCATGTCGAGCACCGGGATGCCTTCGGTGATCGTCACGACCAGCGGGATTTCCGCGTCGATGGCCTCGAGGATCGAGTCCGCCGCGAACGGGGGCGGGACGTAGATGACGGATGCGTTGGCGCCGGTTTTCGCCACCGCCTCGTGCACCGAGTTGAACACCGGCAGGTCGAGATGGCTTTGGCCGCCCTTGCCGGGGGTCACGCCGCCGACCATCCTGGTGCCATAGGCGATGGCCTGTTCCGAGTGGAACGTGCCCTGGCTGCCGGTGAAGCCCTGGCAGATGACGCGTGTGGTCTTGTCGACGAGTACAGACATTTGGTTTCCTCAGGCGGTTCGGATCGGTGTTGCGTTGTGGCGGGCGTTGGCTTTGTCGGTCATGTGTGGGCCTCTGTCGGGCTGTGGTCCTGCCACGTGACCTTGGCCAGCCGGGTGCGGCCGATGGCAAGCTGCCACAGATGCGCCGGGATCACCTTGATCTCGTGCCATGCCCGGATGAGTTCGCGCAGCGCCTTGTTCTCGGGCACCCTGACGCGGGTGCCTTTCTTGCCCTTGGGCTCGTTGCCCTGCACGACCAGCGCGGGGGCAAGCTGATAGCGGATCAGCGACCGGGCCAGAGGCGAGATGTTGACGTTGAACAGCAGGTGGTCGGCGGGGACGTTGACGGGCTGATGATTGACGATGCGCCGTGCGGCGGCGCGGGTCACGAAGTAGCCGGCGCTGCCCGAGTGGCGCGAATAGAGCCGCGTCAGGCGGCGGCCGGCATGGTGCCGTTCGGCCTTGCCCAGCACCAGCACCAGACGGTCATCGCGCCAGCGCTCGATCTTCACAAGCTCGGCGTCGGCGGGCCACCACGACATGTCGGCGATCCATTGCGGCAGTTCGGCCGACAGGAACACATCGTCTTCCAGCATCAGGCAGAAGGGTTCCTTGCGGGTCAGGAAATGGCGCAGCGTGGCGATATGGCTGAGGGTGCAGGCCTTGTCATGAGGGCCAAGGCGGCCCCAGGGGCCAGCGGGCGGCATGGTATCGAGAAGCGGTGCCTGTTCGGGGTCCGAGGCATCGACGGCGGGGATGAACTCGGCCGTCATGCGAAGGCGGTCGAACTGCGCCTGCATGATCGCGCGCCGGTCGGTGGCACGGGCAAGGTTGACGACAGCGGTATAGACCGCCGGGGCCGTGCTGGCAGCGGGGTTCGCCGCGGGTATGGACGCGGGTTGCTTCACTTGAGCGCCGCCGCGTTCAGCACGTGGTGGGTGCGTTGGGGGCCGTTGAGGCAGCGGGAGATGACGCAGGTGGAGTTGCTTACGAGTACGGCCATATGTCGGGCGCCTTCCCGCAGGTCGGGATTCAACCTCGTCACTCTCGTTCGGTTTGGCGGGGTGAACCCCGCCCTGCTTGGGCGCAAACGGTTGGTGCTCATTGATCGAACACCGTGATGGCCACGCCGAACAGGGGCGTTCCGGTCAGCGTGACCGTTCGCGACCCCTCGGCCTTGACGATCTGCGGCTCGTCGAACGCCACGAAAGTGACGACCGAAGCAACCTCGAAGGGCTTTCCGATCAAGTCCTTGGACACGACGAGATGGGTGTATCCCTCGGTCTTGCCGTGGCCGTAACCGACCCGGCCCGTCAGGTAGGATGTGCGAACCCGGTCGACGATGTCGTTGGCGGCGGCCCGGCCCAGCATCGGCGATCCGACGAAGCAGGTATCGCCGCTGATGGTTGCGACCGTCACGCCACCGGTTTTCCGGGTCACCGAAAAATCGCCGGACGAGGCGACGATGCCTTTCTCGAGGTTGGAAAAGATCGTCGTTCCGCCCTGCCGATCTTCCTGTTTCAGCCCCAGCCCGGCAAGGGCGCGGCCCGATTGCGAGAGATTTTTCATCTGCTGCATGCAGCCGGCATTGAAGACCCTCTCGACCTCGGCGCGAACGGCATTTCGCGAGACTTGCGCGCCGCTGGTTCCGGTCTCTGCGCAGCCCGCAACGATCAAGAGGGCCATCGCCGCGACGACGCCCCTGCGTGCCGTCACCGCAGAATGGCACGTGCCCTGGCTGCCGGTGAAGCCCCCGGCAGATGACGCCGGTGGATTTGTTTACGAGGGTGGACACTGGTTGGCTCCTTGCATGTCATGGGCACCTTTGGCTCATTGAGCCGCCACTTGGGCGTTGAGATAGGTTCTGGTCTGAGGCGTGCCCATAACGCCGATGAAAAAGCGCTTTTTCTTGCTGACACCATATGCCGCCACCGCATCCGCAGTTGCCTTCGGGTCTTTGTCGGTCGCAAAGACGATGGAGCAATTGATCACGTCGCCCGCCTGAACCAACGCGACCGAAAGGTCCAATGTCTTGTGCAGATAGACACCGGTCGCGGGATTCCGGCGCAATCCCAGCTTTGTGAGGGTGGCGTCTGTCGTGCGAAAATCGGGCAGCGCATCAATACAAGCTGCGTTGAAGATTTGTGCGGCCTGAGCAGTGGTTGGTATGACGGAGGCCGGATCTTGTGACCCCCGCGGCGCGGCTATGACAGCGACGGGGGCGGCCGGATAACTGGCGCCGTCAACGGTAACAGTGTTGGGTTCTACGCATGCCGATAGACTCAGGATCGCGGCCAAAGCAGCCAGTGTCCTTGTCATCCCGTCACCGCCGCGACGATCTTCTCGGCCGCGTCTTTCAGGTAATTCGCGGTGATGGCCTGTTCGGAATGGAACGTGCCTTGGGAACCGGTGAAGCCCTGGCAGATGACGCGGGTGGATTTGTTTATGAGGATGGACATTCTATTGACCTACAATTGCGTTGGAGAGGCAAGGAGCGGAGTCGAAGCAATCCCCAGCAGCAAGATTGCTGACATAATTGACAGCGCGATTTCCGCCGAATGCGGCAGTAATCATGAGCCCAAACCAACGTTCCATTCCAAAGTCCCTCCGAGGCAGTGTCCGATGCTTTCTCCATCACAGCGCCGCTAAGAAATATCCCGAGAGGAAATCCGGCGAGACCTGCGAGAGCCAGTAAACAACCAATTTTCAAACAAGACGTTACCCCCGCACCGCTTTCACAATCTTCTCGGCCCCGTCCTTCAAATCATCCGCCGCGATCACGTTCAGCCCGGACTTGCGGATGATCTCCTTGCCCTTCTCGACATTCGTTCCCTCCAACCGCACCACCAGCGGCACTTTCAGGCCGACCTCTTTCACCGCTTCGACGACGCCCTCGGCGATGACGTCGCAGCGCATGATGCCGCCGAAGATGTTCACGAGGATGCCTTTGACGTTGGGGTCGGAGGTGATGATCTTGAAGGCTTCGGTGACCTTTTCCTTGGTCGCCCCGCCGCCCACGTCAAGGAAGTTGGCGGGCGAGGAGCCGTAGAGCTTGATGATGTCCATCGTCGCCATCGCAAGGCCCGCGCCGTTGACCATGCAGCCGATCTCTCCGTCCAATGAGATGTAGTTGAGGTCGTATTTCGAGGCGGCGAGTTCCTTGGGGTCTTCCTCTGACTCGTCGCGGAACGCCGCGATGTCGGCGTGGCGGTAGATCGCGTTGCCGTCAAAGCTCATCTTGGCGTCGAGGCAGCGCAGGTCGCCGTCGTTGGTGGTGATCAGCGGATTGATTTCCAGCATCTCGCAGTCTTTTTCGGTGAAAAGCTTGTAGAGCGTGCCCATCAGGCCGACGCATTGCTTGATCTGCTTGCCCTCAAGCCCAAGGTTGAAGGCGATGCGGCGGCCGTGGAACGGCTGGTAGCCGGTGGCGGGATCGACCGAGAACGACAGGATCTTGTCGGGGGTGGAATGGGCCACTTCCTCGATATCCATGCCGCCTTCGGTGGAGCAGACGAAGGAAATGCGCGCGGTCTGGCGATCGACGAGCAGGGCGAGGTACAGTTCGCGCGCGATGCCCGCGCCATCCTCGATATAGATCCGGTTGACCTGTTTGCCGGCGGGTCCGGTCTGTTTGGTGACCAGCGTGCGGCCGAGCATCTTTTTCGCCTCTTCGGACGCCTCCTCGACCGATTTTGCGATCCTTACACCGCCCTTTTCGCCTGACGCGGCCTCTTTGAATTTGCCTTTCCCGCGACCACCAGCATGGATCTGCGCCTTGACGACCCAGAGCGGGCCATCAAGTTCGCCCGCGGCGGTCTTGGCTTCTTCGGCGCGCATCACGACACGGCCATCAGAGACCGGGGCACCGTAGCTGCGAAGAAGGGCCTTGGCCTGATACTCATGAATGTTCATGCGGTTGCCTTCATGCTGGTGCGTTTCGTGCCGTCATTGCACATACCAAAAGGATGAATAAACGGTTTTCTTCATGTTGGCGGCGAAACCGGATGGAAAAGCGAATTTTGTGATCACACGATGAAAAAGTGTGATCACAAACGTGCCGGTTCGCCGATTGGGCGCGGAGATTGCACGGCTGCCCAATGCGTTGAAAACCGCGCGGGGCCTGCCTATAAACGACGAAAGGAAGGCAGAACAGGCGGTAGGCAGGATGCCCTTGGCACGTATCGGACCGGTGGTGTTGTTCTTCGTTCACATCCCCAAGACCGGTGGCAGCAGTATCGAGCAGTATCTGGCCGAGGTTGGCCAGGTCTGCCTTGTGACGCGTCGGGCCACCGGGTTTTCCACGGTCACGCCGCAGCACATGGAGCGGGAGACCTATGAGAGCTATATCCCCGCAGCTTTCTACGACCATGGATTCGCGATCCTGCGCGATCCCGTGGAGCGGTTGCTGAGCGAGTTTCGCCACCAGGCCACGATGAGCAAGCCGCATCACAAAGTCATGCATCACCTGCGGCTGCCCGGTTCGGCCCGGCGCACGGCGGTGGCCGCCAAGGCCGAGGGCTTTGTCTGGCGCAACGATTTCGACGGCTGGGTTGCGGCGATTCTGTCGGCTTGCAAGGCAAACCCGTTCATCTGCGACAATCACATTCGGCCGCAGGCGGATTTCGTGTCGCCGGGGCACCGGCTGTTCGACTTTGGCAACGGGCTGGACCCGGTTGTGCGCTGGATCGACGAGGTCGCGGGGATAGCCGGTGGCGCGGGACCCGCCCCGCACCAGAAACGGACCGAGAAGACGCCGATCGCGATCAGCGATGCCACGCGCGAACGGATCGCACAGTTCTACGCGCAGGATTATGCGTTGATCGCGAATTTGCAGACCAGCTGAGCGTTTGCGACCAGCTGGATCGAGCTAACAATTCGTTGCCCTAAGTCATTGAAAATGCTAAGTTTAATGTGCAATTTTTGCTACATTTTTCCGAATGAGGCAAGATTGTGTCGAGAACGTGCATGACTTCTACCCAAGGCACGGAATCGGGTTGTATGAGTTCAACTTAGAAGGGAACGGATTGTGAAGAAACTTTTGTTGGGAGGCGTGCTGGGCCTTTCTTTTGTCGGGGCGGGCGCAGAAGCTGCGGTGCTGGATTTCTACGCGGAGGCGCTTGGAAATGAGCGCGGCGTCGCGGATGGCACCGTCATCGCGATGGACGGCGAGAATGTAGAGTTCAACTCGAACTACTTCGCCTATTTCGACAGTGGCGCTGGTTTGGGTGTCTGCAAGGTGCTGACCGGGTCGGCTCAGTGCAATCCGTCGAATGACGATAATGTCACCGCTGGCGAAGACGTCACCATCAGCTTCAGCGCGGCCAGAACGCTTAGCAATCTGGTGTTCCGCGCCGAGGGGCATGGCATCCGCGCAGATGGTGCGACGCTGCTGTTCGGGATCAATGGCGGCGCGCTGATGCAGTATACGTTCGCGGCGCTGAGCGGATTGTCGTTCAACAACGTCATGAGCGCGACGTTTGCCTACGACGACAACGGACAATCGGCCGATCAGTATTATCTGAGTGCGGCGACGGTTTCTGCGGTGCCGCTACCGGCTGCGGCGCCGATGCTGCTGGCGGGTCTGGGCGGTTTTGCGGCGCTGCGTCGTCGCAAGAACGCGGCCTGACGGTTCGTCAGCGAAAATAGAAAAGGGCGGCAGGTTGATCCTGCCGCCCTTTTGCGTTTCGCGATGTTGATTCGTTCAGGACAGAGAACTGTCGATGCTCTTGCAGGCCTTGACCAGGCCTTTCACGGCTTCGACTGACTTGTCGAACATCGCCTGTTCGTCCTTGTTCATCTTGATGTCGATGACACGCTCGATGCCGCCGGCACCGATCACGGTCGGAACGCCGACATACATGCCCTTCAGGCCAAGCGGACCGTCAACCCAAGCGGCGCAGGGCAGGACGCGTTTTTGGTCCTTGAGGTAGGCTTCGGCCATTTCGATTGCGGATGTCGCGGGGGCGTAGAAGGCGGAGCCGGTCTTCAAGAGGCCGACGATTTCAGCGCCGCCGTCGCGGGTGCGCTGGATGATTGCGTCAAGCTTTTCCTGCGTGGTCCAGCCCATTTCGACCAGATCGGGCAGGGGAACGCCGCCGACGGTGGAATAGCGGGCCAGCGGCACCATGGTGTCGCCGTGACCGCCCAGAACGAAGGCGGTGACGTCGCGCATCGAGACGCCGAACTCGAGGCTCAGGAAGTGACGGAAGCGGGCGCTGTCGAGCACGCCGGCCATGCCGACGACTTTCTCGTGCGGCAGGCCGGAAAACTCGCGCAGAGCCCAGACCATCGCATCGAGCGGGTTGGTGATGCAGATGACAAAAGCGTTCGGGGCGTTCTTCTTGATGCCCTCGCCGACCGATTTCATGACCTTGAGGTTGATGCCAAGCAGGTCATCGCGGCTCATCCCCGGTTTGCGGGGAACGCCGGCGGTGACGATGCAGACGTCGGCGCCGGCGATATCGGCGTAATCGTTGGTGCCCGATACTGCGGCGTCGAAGCCTTCGGCGGGGCCGGATTCGGCGATATCGAGGGCTTTGCCCTGCGGGACGCCTTCGGCAATGTCAAAGAGGACGACATCGCCGAGTTCCTTGAGGGCTGCGAGATGGGCGAGCGTGCCGCCGATCTGACCTGCGCCGATCAGGGCGATCTTGGGTCTGGCCATTTGAGTGGTCTCCGATCCAGTGAATGACGCGGGATGCCTAGACCCTTGCGGCGCGCGGCGCAAGGGTGCCGCAGTGCAGCACCGTGTCACACTGGCGCCTGCAGGGGCCGGCAGGTGCGCCAGGCCCGAGAATGTCAGCTGGCCGGGGCGTTCACGCGGTTGACGGGTATCCTCGGGGTCTGGGCTGTTCCGGAGCGCGGCGGCTGGCTAGGCCGGTTCGCCGCCGGGCGGCAGGGATTCTGCCAGCGATTCAAACGCGATGCCGCTGGCGACAAGGCAGGTCTGGCCGGTGGGCAGGGTGACGGTCACGGTCCAACTGCCGGTTTCGTTAGAGGCGAACACCTCGAGCACCGCGTTGTTCGCGGCCAGGCCGATCGACTGGCGGGTTTCGCCGTAAGTGGTGGCGAGGCGTTCCAGTACGCGGTCGCGCGGGGCGCAGTTGGCGTTGGTTTCGGCGAAGGCATGTTCGGTTGCAAGAAGCATCGCGCCGATGCCGAAGGAAAGTGCAAGAAACTGGCGTTTCATCTGGTATCCCCAAGTGCTGGGGCAGGCGGCCCCGTTGATGCAAAGCGCCGAACCCGTTGATCGACGACGGGTAAAACATCGCTCTCACTGGACCAAAGATTGGTTAATGAAGCGTTCGCGGCATGTTGCATGCGAGCTAAGTGGTTGATTTCAGGGCCTCGCTGCGTCGCGGCAAAAGCTGGTTGCGGATTGCTGCGTTTCGGGGAAAGTTTGCGCAACAAAATTGCGAGGGAAGAATCATGGATCTGACGGTGCGGCCCTGGCGGTCTGTTCTCTACATACCGGGCTCGAACGGACGGGCGCTGGACAAGGCGCGGAGTTTGCCGGTCGATGCGATCATCTTCGATCTGGAGGATGCGGTGGCACCCGACGAAAAGGCTGCGGCGCGCCTGGTTCTGGCCGAAGAGTTGGCCAAGGGTGGTTACGGTGCGCGGGCGCGGCTGGTCAGGGTGAACGGGATGGATACCGAATGGGCGCGTGATGATCTGGCGGCGTTCGTCGGGGCGGATATCGACGGAGTTCTGATCCCCAAGGTCGATAGTGCCGCCGATCTGGATGCGGTGGGCGATGTGATCCCGGATGTGCCACTTTGGGCGATGATCGAAACCTGCCGTGGCGTGCTGAACGCTGCCGAGATCGCCGCGCATCCGCGGCTGGCGGGGTTCGTCATGGGCACCAACGATCTGGCCAAGGAATTGGGCGGCCGGGGCGCGGGCAGCGATGACGACAAGCCTTGCAGATGTGCCTGCTGGCGGCGCGGGCCGAGGGGATTGTTTGCCTCGATGGCGTTTACAATGCGTTCAAGGACGAGGACGGTTTGCGCGCCGAATGCGCCGAGGGGCGCGACATGGGGTTCGACGGCAAGACGCTGATCCATCCGGCGCAGGTGGCGATCGCAAATGCAGCCTTCGCACCGTCAGAGGATGAGGTTGATCTGGCGCGCCGTCAGATTGCGGCGTTTGGCGAGGCCGCAGGCGGCTGGCAAGGGCGTTGCGGTTGTCGATGGCAGGATCGTCGAAAATCTGCATATCGTGACCGCGAAGGCGACGCTGGCAAAAGCGGACGCCATAGCGGCAATGGAGGCTTAGATGATCTGGCTGATACTTGGAGTCTGCTCTTGTGGTGCGGCGCGCATCTGTTCAAACGGGTCGCGCCCGGACGTGCGCGCGCGGATGGGCGAAAAGGGCAAGGGGCTGGTGGCGCTGGCGCTGCTGGTCAGCATCGTGCTGATGGTGATCGGCTACCGGATGGCCGATGGTGCGGTCTACTGGGGCCGCAGCCCCGCGATGACCGGGCATCAACAACCTGCTGATGCTGCTGGCCTTCTACCTGTTCGCGGCGTCGGGCATGAAGACGCGGGCAACGCGGCATGACCGCGGCATCCGCAGCTGATCGGCGTCATCGCTTTGGGCGGTGGCGCATCTGCTGGTCAATGGCGACGTGCCGTCGTTCGTGCTGTTTGGCGGGCTTGCTGGTCTGGGCGCTGGTCGAGATGGTGGTGATCAACCGCGCGGAACCTGACTGGGCCCCGCCGCCGCCCGCGGCCCGCGCGCAAGGAGGTGATGGCCGTGGTCGGCGCGGTCGTCGTCTTCGCTGGTGGTGGGGCTGATCCACTGTGGCTTGGCTACAACCCGTTTGGATAACCGCATGAAAGCCTACCGCTTGCTGACCGAGGACGATACGTCGGCCTTCTGCCACAAGGTGACCGAGGCGCTGGCCAAGGGCTGGGAGCTTTACGGCGATCCGGTCTATGCCTTTGATGCCGCGACGCGGCAAGATGCGCTGCGGTCAGGCGGTGACCAAAGAGGTCGAGGCGAGCTATTCACCCGATATGAAACTGGGGCAGCTGTGAAGACAAATCCGGGCCGTTTCTTCGAGGATTACCGTCTGGGCGAGCAGATCGCCCACGCCGTGCCGCGCACCGTGTCGGGCGGCGAGCGGGCGCTGTATCATGCGCTTTATCCCGCGCGGCACGCGATCTATTCGTCGGATATTTTCGCGGAAAGTCTGCGGGCTGATGAAGTCGCCGATCGACGATCTGGCGGCGTTTCATCTGGTCTTCGGCAAGACGGTGCCCGACATCTCGCTGAATGCGGTGGCGAACCTTGGCTATGCCGAGGGGCGCTGGCTGCGGCCGGTCTGGCCGGGCGACACGCTGCGTTCGGTCAGCGAGGTGATCGGGCTGAAGCAGAACTCGAACGGCAAGACCGGGGTTGTCTGGGTGCGCACGACCGGGCTGAACCAGTGGGACGAGCCGGTGCTGGACTACGTGCGCTGGGTGATGGTGCGAAAGCGCGATCTGGACGCGCCGGCGCCCGAGATGGTGGTGCCCGAGCTGGCGGACGCGGTCGCGCCGGGCGATCTGGTGCTGCCCGAGGGGATTGATTTCCTGCAATACGATTTCGGCCAGGCCGGCGAGCCGCACCGCTGGGGCGACTATGCGGTGGGCGAGCAGATCGACCATGTCGATGGCGTGACGGTGGAAGAGGCCGAGCACATGCTGGCCACGCGGCTGTGGCAGAATACCGCCAAGGTGCATTTCGACGCGACCGCGCGCGAAGATGGCAAGCGGCTGATCTATGGCGGGCACGTCATTTCGCTGGCGCGTGCGCTGTCGTTCAACGGGCTTGGCCAATGCGCAGATGATCGTGGCGCTGAATGCCGGTGCCCATGCCAATCCGTGCTTTGCGGGCGATACGGTGCGGGCGTGGTCCGAGGTTCTGGACAAGGCCGAGACGCCGGCACCCGGTGTCGGCGCGGTGCGGCTGCGGCTGGTTGCGACCAAGGGCGAGGCCTTCGCGCTGCGGGGCGAGGATGGCAAGTATCTGCCGGAGGTGCTGCTTGATCTCGATTACTGGGCGTTGATGCCGCTTTAGGCGGGTCGCGTCGCTTGCGTTGACCTTTTCTTGACTTCCTTCGCAGTCCGGGTGGGCTAGAGTGCGTGCATGTTCCTGTTGCGCGCCCTCGCCGCTGCTTGCTTGCTGGCCCCGCCTGCCGGTGCCTGCGATCTGGCATTGCTGTTGGCGGTCGATGTCTCTGGTTCGGTCAGCCGCGACGAGTACCGTATCCAGAGCGACGGGCTGGCCGCTGCCCTGCGCGATGGTCTGGTCGCCGAGGCGCTGATCAAGGCCCGCGCCAAGGTGGCACTGGTGCAGTGGTCGGGCACCTCGCGCCAGGAGGTCACGATCCCCTGGGTTGCGATCGAAACCGATGCCGATCTTGAGGCGCTGGCCGAGCGGATCGAGGCCGACAAGCGCCTTTGGCGCGACTACTCGACAGCGATCGGCGAGGCGCTGATGGTGGCCGAGGCGCAGTTCGCCGACGTGCCGGACTGCAAACGCCAGGTGATCGACGTGTCCGGCGACGGATCGTCGAACGAGGGGCAGGAGCCGCGCGAGCGGCATGCCGCGTTGCGCGGCGGCGGGGATCACCGTGAACGCGCTGGTGATCGAAGGCAGCGAGCCGGATCTGGACGTCTATTTCTGGGAGAACGTGATTATCGGCGAAGGCGCCTTCATCGTCACCGCCAATGGGTTCGAGGAATATCCGGCGGCAATCCGGCGCAAGCTGATCCGCGAAACCACCAAGCAGGTGGCTTGGCTGGATCTGGATGCGGCAGTAAGCGGATGCAGATTCGTGATCACAGGCTCGAAGATTCGTGATCACAAAAGGAGAATCCGTCGATTTTGTCGCGGCTTCATCGCCTGTTAGCGCCGCCAGACTAGTGACATTGCAGCAAAAGACGCTATCACAAGACAGCAACGCCCGCATGGCGACAACAGGTAAGGATTTCACATGGCTGATGTGAACCGCGGCAACAGGCCGCTTTCCCCGCACTTAAGCATCTACCGGCCGCAACTGACCTCGATGACCTCAATCCTGACGCGGATCACGGGCAATGCGCTGCTGGTGGCGGCGCTGCTGATCGTCTGGTGGTTTCTGGCGGCGGCGACATCTTCAGGTTATTTCGACTTCGTGAACGGGATGCTGACAAGCTGGTTCGGCGATCTGGTGCTGTTCCTGTCGCTTTGGGCGATCTGGTATCACCTGCTGGCCGGGCTGCGGCACCTGTACTGGGATACGGGCCGCGGGCTGGAGATTGAGACGGCCGAAAAGCTTGGCTGGGGCGTGATCATCGGGTCGGTGGTTCTGACCATCCTGACCGCGTTCATTCTGTATAAGGGGCGACGCAATGGCATTATCTGACAGATCGCAAACGCGCCATCGGCATGGGATCGGCAAAGTCCGGCACCGCGCATCACTGGTCGATGACGGTCAGCTCGGTCGGGCTGCTGGTGCTGGTGCCGCTGTTCATTTTCACCTTCGGTCGGGTTCTGGGATCGTCCTACGAAGACGTTCTGGTCTATTACGCGCGGCCGTTCCCGGCGATCGTCGCGGCGCTGACCCTTGTGGTCGGCTTCATGCATTTCAAGAACGGCGTGCGGGTGCTGATCGAGGACTATGTTCACGGGTTGGCGCGCGAGGTTCTGATCATCGCGATGATCTGCCTGAGCTACGCGCGCCGCGGCGACGGGCCTGTTCGCCATCGCCAGACTGGCACTTTGAGGTAATCGAGACATGGCAGCTTACGAATACGAGACCCACGATTATGACGTGGTGGTGGTCGGCGCTGGCGGCGCGGGATCTGCGCGCGACGCTGGGCATGGCCGAGCAGGGGCTGCGCACCGCTTGCGTGACCAAGGTTTTCCCGACACGGTCACATACGGTGGCGGCTCAGGGTGGCATCGCCGCCAGTCTCTGGGCAATATGGGGCCGGATCACTGGCAGTGGCATATGTATGACACCGTCAAGGGGTCGCGACTGGCTGGGCGATACCGATGCGATGGAATATCTGGCGCGCGAGGCCCCGAAGGCGGTTTATGAGCTGGAACATTACGGCGTGCCGTTTTCGCGCACCGAGGACGGCCGCATCTATCAGCGCCCGTTTGGCGGCCACACGACCGAGTTCGGTGAAGGCCCGCCGGTGCAGCGCACCTGTGCTGCCGCCGACCGCACCGGCCATGCGATCCTGCACACGCTTTACGGCCAGTCGCTGAAGCACAATGCCGAGTTCTACATCGAATATTTCGCCATCGACCTGATCATGTCCGAGGACGGCGCCTGCCAGGGTGTGCTGGCATGGAAGCTGGACGACGGCACGATGCATGTCTTCAACGCCAAGATGACGGTGCTGGCGACGGGCGGCTATGGCCGCGCCTATTTCAGCGCGACCTCCGCCCATACCTGCACCGGCGACGGCGGCGGCATGGTGGCGCGGCAGGGTCTGCCGTTGCAGGATATGGAATTCGTGCAGTTCCACCCGACCGGCATTTACGGCGCGGGCGTGCCTGATCACCGAAGGCGCGCGCGGCGAGGGCGGCTATCTGACCAATTCGGAAGGCGAGCGGTTCATGGAACGCTACGCGCCGACCTACAAGGATCTGGCGTCGCGCGATGTGGTGTCGCGCTGCATGACGATGGAGATCCGCGAGGGGCGCGGGGTCGGGCCGGAGAAGGACCATATCCACCTGCACCTGAACCACCTGCCGCCCGAAACCCTGCATCTGCGGCTGCCGGGCATTTCCGAAAGTGCGCGGATATTTGCGGGCGTCGATCTGACCCGCGAACCGATCCCGGTCATCCCGACCGTGCATTACAACATGGGCGGCATTCCCACGAACTATTGGGGCGAGGTGCTGAACCCGACCGCGAAGAACCACGACCGCATCGCGCCGGGCCTGATGGCCGTGGGCGAGGCGGGCTGCGCCTCGGTGCACGGCGCGAACCGGCTGGGGTCCAATTCGCTGATCGACCTGGTGGTCTTTGGCCGCGCTGCTGCGATCCGCGCCGGTGAGGTCGTCGATCCGGATGCCGCCAATCCGACGGTCAATACCGCGTCGGTCGACAAGGCACTGGACCGCTTCGACGGCTTGCGCAACGCCAATGGCGGCACGCCGACGGCCGAGTTGCGGTTGGAGATGCAAAAGACGATGCAGGCCGACGCCGCCGTGTTCCGCACCGACAAGACGCTGGCCGAAGGCATGAAGAAGATGACCGCCGTCGCCGCCAAGCTGGACGATCTGCATGTCACCGACCGCAGCCTGATCTGGAACAGCGATCTGATGGAGACGCTGGAACTGACCAACCTGATGCCGAACGCTCTGGCCACCATCGTCGGCGCCGAGGCCCGCAAGGAAAGCCGCGGTGCCCATGCGCATGAGGATTATCCGGATCGCGACGACAAGAACTGGCGCAAGCACACGCTGGCGACGGTCGATGGGACCAAGGTCAAGCTGACCTACCGCGATGTGCATCTCGATCCGCTGTCAAAACACGAAGACGGCGGAATTGATCTCAAGAAGATTGCACCGAAGGCGAGGGTTTACTGATGCGTTTGCTTTTCACGATGAGTGCCGCCGCCGTTCGTTCTGTCGGGCTGTGCGCCCGTCGCGATCGTCTATGACGCGTCGCGCAAGGGTTCGGTTTCGGTGGCCGAACGGATCCTGGCACAGACCCATCCGGACGTTGACAGTAGCGCGGCGGCGGAATGCGTGGTTGCGGGGATGACCTATGGCGAGATTGTGAAACTCGGGACCAGCGATACCACCAAGGTAACCGTGAAATCGCGCGATCTGGTGGCCGAGGTGGTGCAACGGCCGAAAACCGCAGAATGCCTTGCCGCTCTGCCGAAGGTTCAGGCAGAATGATCCGCGCCGCTGCCTCTATGCTTGGCCTTCTCGCTTTTCTGGCGGCCTGCGGACCGATCTCGCCGGAACGCGCGGCGCGGGAATGCGAGGATCGGGCGCGGATGGCATCGGGTGTGACCGGACAGGTGCGCATTGGCGCGGGAAGCGGTGGCGTCAAGACGGGGCTTGATCTTGGTGTCGTCCTCTCCAGTGATACCGTGCGAGGCCGCGACCCGATGAACGTCTATAATGACTGCGTCTGGTCGAAGACCGGGCAGGCGCCGATCCGACCGCCGAGGCTGTGATGGCGGCAGCGGCGGGATATTCCGGCACTCCGCTGGCCAAGAAGCTTGGGCTGAGGGACGGCCAGGCCGTGGCTTTCGCCGGCTTGCCCGCGACGCTTGAGTCGTTGTTGGCCGAACGGGCCTTTGCCTTTGTCGAGCGGGTCGACGACTGGCGCGATATTTCCGGCCTGGGCTGGATTACGTGCATCTTTTTACCGACAGCGCGGCCACCGTCGAGGCTGCGACCCCGATCTTGCGGGACCGGATCGACCCGGCGGGGATGATCTGGATGAGCTGGCCCAAGAAAGCCTCGAAAGTGCCGACGGATGTGACCGAGGATACAATCCGCGACTGCGCCTTGCACAATGACATGGTCGATGTGAAGGTCTGCGCGGTGGATGAGGTCTGGTCGGGGCTGAAGATCGTGATCCGCAAGCAATACCGCAGCCGTTACGGAGGGCAGGCATGATACGTTTGTTGGCGATGGTTCTGGGCCTGGCACTGCTGAGCGCCTGCTCCGGCAGCGAGCCGATGGTGCAGCAGACCGCCCGAAATGCCGCGAAAAGCGTGGTGACGAACGTGATCGCGCAACGTTTTCCGGGCGTGAATGCCGCGCCCTTCACAGATTGCATCATCGACAATGCCACCGATCAGGAGATCCTGAACATCGCCACCGGAGCGCTGACCGGCCCGGACGAGGCGACTGTGCAGATCATAGTGAATATCGCCAGCCGACCCGCAACGGTGCAGTGCATCGGGCCGGCGGCACTTGGGACTTTTCTGGGGTAAAGACATGGTTCAACTGACACTTCCGAAGAACAGCCGCATTCAGACCGGCAAGACCTGGCCGGGGCCGGAAGGTGCGAAGAATGTCCGAAAGGTCAGCATCTACCGCTGGAACCCCGATGACGGAAAAAACCCGCAAGTCGACACCTATTTCGTCGATATGGACAGCTGCGGTCCGATGGTTCTGGACGCGCTGATCAAGATCAAGACCGAGATCGACCCGACGCTGACCTTTCGCCGGTCCTGCCGCGAAGGCATCTGCGGCTCCTGCGCGATGAACATCGACGGGATCAATACGCTGGCCTGCATCTACGGCATGGACGAGATCAAGGGCGACGTCAAGATCTACCCGCTGCCGCATATGCCGGTGGTCAAGGATCTGGTGCCGGATCTGACGCATTTCTATGCCCAGCACGCCAGCATCATGCCCTGGCTGGAAACCAAGACCAACATCGCCCGGCGAAGGAATGGAAGCAGTCGATCGAGGACCGCGAGAAGCTGGACGGTCTTTATGAATGCGTGATGTGCGCCTGCTGCTCGACCTCCTGCCCCAGCTACTGGTGGAACGGCGACCGCTACCTCGGGCCCGGCCGCGCTGCTGCATGCCTATCGCTGGATCATCGATTCACGCGACGAGGCGACGGGTGAGCGGCTGGACGATCTGGAGGATCCGTTCAAGCTCTATCGCTGCCATACGATCATGAACTGCACCAAGACCTGCCCCAAGGGGCTGAACCCCGCGAAGGCGATTGCCGAGATCAAGAAGATGATGGTCGAGCGGGTAGTATAGCGGTCCGATTGGATGCTCGGGCGGGTGCGCTTGTCTTGGTCGCGCATTGCCATGATAGTACCGTCACGATCCGGTGCGAACGAGAGATACAATGAAGGCCGACATCCATCCCCGTCAGTCAGAGCGGCTGAGGGCGCTTTATTCTTACGAGATTCTCGATACCGAGCGCGAAAAGGAGTTTGATGACGTTGTCGCTCTGGCCGCTGGCCTTTGCGGAACGGCCGTATCGGTGATCAACCTGATTGATGCGGAACGGCAGTGGTTCAAGGCAGAGGTCGGCTTGAACGCCCGCGAAACGCCGCTTGAGACTTCGCTATGTTCGCATGTCATTCTGGAAAGTGATTTCGTCGAAATCCCCGACACCCTGCTGGACCCGCGCATGGTGGACAATCCGATGTGCTGCGGCGATCCCGGTCTGCGATTCTACGCCGGCGCATTGCTGCGGTCAGATGACGGTTTACCGATCGGAACGCTCTGTGTTCTGGATTACGAACCAAAGGTGTTGACGCCATTGCAACGCGACGCGGTCCGGGTGCTGGCCGATCAGGTGATGAACCAGCTTGACTTGCGCCGGGCGCTGAAAACCGCCGAGGTGCTGCGTAACGAGGTTCATCATCGGGTCAAGAATTCGCTGCAATCCGTCTCATCGCTCACTGCCATCCAGTCCCGCGGGCTTTCGTCCAACGAGGCCCGTGACGCGTTGGCGACCGTGCAGCAGCGGATCGAAACCGTGGCCGCACTGCATGAGCAGCTTTACAAGACCAATGCCGGGGATCGCATCGACCTCGGCCATTTCATCGCCAATGTCGTGCATTTCATGGATGGAACCCGCCCGCGCAACGTGACGCTCAAGACCGATATTGCGGATCTTGTCGTCGATTCCAGTCGCGCGGCGGCCATCGGCGTCGTGGTCAATGAATTCGCGACAAATGCCTTCAAACATGCGTTTCCGGATGGGCGCGATGGGGTCGTACTGATCGTTCTTGAAACTATTGGCCGCGATTTGGCACGGTTGAGTTGCAGCGACGACGGTGTTGGGTTGAGCGACGAGGCCCGCGCAACGGCAAAGGGCTTTGGCCTGAAGATCCTCGAGGCCTCCGCGCTGCAGATCGGCGGGCGGTTTGAAATCGCCGCGTCAGGGTCGGGTACCAAGCTTTCGCTGCTGATCCCGCTGTCGTCCTGAACAGGGTTGCGCGGTTCTTTCTTGCGCCGCGTTGCAGCAAGGCCTTGACTTTGGATCCGAAACACCCGATGTGACAGGCATTGACCAAGCCTCCTGCCGCGTGAGCAGTGAAGATCCGAAAAGAAGAAAGAAACGGGTTACCGGCTTGGAAGACGATCACCGACAGAGTGATCCACCGAAGGTTCCCATATCACGCAGGGGTCCGGCGATCTGACGCCAGCGGGCAATTCGGCCCTTTGCCACAGTCGGACCGTACACTCATGCGTTGGACGCGCTGGACAGGTTTGAACCCTGACGGCGACGACGGGGCATACCCAATATGCGCGGACCGCCTGATGCGGCCGCAGAAAAGGTTAGAATTTGCTTACTTTCAAAGAACTCGGTCTTTCCGACCGTCTGGTCGAACGACTGACCGAACAGGGCATGACCGAGCCCACTCCGATTCAGGAAAAGGCGATCCCGCTGGTCCTGCAGGGCCGCGACGTGATGGGCCTTGCCCAGACCGGCACCGGCAAGACCGCCGCTTTCGGCCTGCCGATGGTACATCTGATGGCCGCTGCCGGCCGCAAGCCGAACCCCAAGACCGCGCGCGGTCTGATCCTGGCGCCGACCCGCGAACTGGCCGGCCAGATCGCCGAGGCGATCAGGCCCTATATCGACAAGACCCACCTGAAGATCGGTGTCGTCGTCGGTGGCCAGTCGATCAACGTGCAGATCAAGCGGCTGGAGCGCGGCCTCGACATTCTTGTCGCCACGCCGGGCCGTCTGCTCGACCTGATCGACCGCCGCGCGGTGACGCTGGCCGAGACCGAATTCCTGGTGCTCGACGAGGCCGACCAGATGCTGGACCTCGGTTTCGTACACGCGTTGCGCAAGATCGCGACGATGTTGCCGGCCGAGCGCCAGACGATGCTGTTTTCGGCCACGATGGCCAAGCAGATGGCAGAGATTGCCGCCGCTTATCTGAACAAGCCGCTTCGGGTCGAGGTCAGCCCTGCGGGCAAGGCCGCCGACAAGATCGCGCAGTCGGTGATCTTCGTGCCGCAGGCGCAGAAGGCCGAGATGCTGAAGGACAAGCTGGATGCGCACCGCGACGAGCTGGCGCTGGTATTCTCGCGCACCAAGCATGGCGCGGAAAAGCTGATGAAATCGCTGGAGGCCGTCGGTTTCGCCGCCGGGTCGATCCATGGCAACAAAAGCCAGGGCCAGCGTGAACGCGCGCTGAAGGCGTTCCGCGAAGGCCGTCTGCGGGTGTTGGTGGCCACCGATGTGGCGGCGCGCGGGATCGACATTCCTCAGGTGCGGCACGTCTACAATTACGACCTGCCGAACGTGCCCGAGAACTACGTCCACCGGATCGGCCGGACCGCGCGGGCCGGGGCCGAAGGCTCTGCCGTTGCGTTCTGCGCACCCGCTGAAATGGGCGAATTGCGCGCCATCGAAAAGACAGATGGGTGTGGCTATTCCGGTGGCCGGTGGTTCGCCATGGGCGCATGAAGAGCCCGCTGGCGGATCCAAGGGCAAGGGCAAGGGCCGTCGTCGTGGCGGACCACCTTCTCAGCCGCAAGGGCAGAACCGCCGCCGCGGTGGCGGCAAGCCGCAGGGCAAGCGCTACAGCAAGGCAGCCTGAAGCCAATCAATCGCTCGGAAATCGGCCCCGTCCTTGGATGGGGCCTTTTCTTTTGCGGCGCTTTCGGACTTTCTGGGGTGTAATCCGCCATGGGGGGACTTCCGATCATGAAACAGAGCAATCCCAACCATTCCGCCCCCGCTGATGCCGATACGCGCCGCGCGGTGCCGCCGGTGATCTGCTACCCGGCCGAGGCTCTGCCGGTGCCAGACCGAGAGGCTTACCGGCAGGCCCGGCAGCACGCCGCGAAGATCAGCGAAACGCTGATTTCACCCCGTGACGCCCGCTGTTTCCGCGTGGCGTCTGGCCAGTTCTTTCGCATCACCAGCATCGAGGGGCCGCAGGTCGGCGATCTGAACCTGTGGAACGCAAACGACCTCTCAGAGCGGTTCTATTCCGGTAAGACCCGCGCGCTGCATGGCACGCATCTGTCGACCGGCGACAGGATGTGGTCTTCGTTCCCGGCACTCCGCCCGATGGCAACGATCACAACGGATACGCTCGACTGGTACGGGTTCGATGAACATGGCGGCTCGGTCCACGACGTGATCGGCACCCGCTGCGATCCCTACACTCACCGGCTGCTGGCGGGTGGCGACTATCATCATTGCTGCCATTCCAACCTGACCCGTGCGTTGGCCGAAGAAACCGGCCTGCCGCTGAATCAGGCCGAAGCGCATGTCCATGACGTGCTCAACGTCTTCATGTGCACCGGCTTCACCCGCGACACCGGCCAGTATTTCATGAAGGCCAGCCCCGTCCGTCCCGGCGACTACATCGAGTTTTTCGCCGAGATCGACCTTCTCGGCGCTCTCAGCGCCTGTCCGGGCGGCGACTGTTCAGCCGAACATTCCAGCGACATGGCGGCCTGCTATCCGTTGCTGGTCGAGGTCTTCGCGCCAGCAGGGCCGCCCGCCGGGTGGTCAGCGCCCAAGCCGAACGGATACGACCGCCGCCACGGCACCTGAGCATCATTTGTCCGGAAGTATCCTCCGGGGGCCCGGGGGTGGAAAACCCCCGGCGGGCTCAGGAAAAAGCGGCTTCCAGGGCGATTTCCACCATATCACCAAAGCTGCTTCTCGCGATCGGCAGCAGGCAGCGCTTCGCCGGTGATCAGGTGGTCCGAGACCGTCAGCACAGCCAGCGCGCGTTTGCCGTAGCGGGCGGCCAGCGTGTAAAGTTCGGCGGCCTCCATCTCGACGCCCAGAATGCCGTGGCGCACCAGCTGTTCATTGAGATCGGGGCGTTCGTCATAAAACACGTCCGAGGAATAAATGCCGCCGACATGGGTTGCGACCCCCTTGGCTTCGGCAGCGGCTGCCGCGGCTTGCAGCAGCGACCAATCGGCCGAGGGCGCGAAGTTCAGTTCGCGCAAGATGCCGCTTGAGGGCGTGGACATGCTCGACGCCGTCACTGCGAGGATCACGTCGCGCAGTTTCACCTGATCTTGCATCCCGCCGCACGAACCGATGCGGATCAGTGTTTCTGCGCCGTAGTCCCGGATCAGTTCGTTGACGTAGATCGACAGCGACGGCATCCCCATGCCCGAGCCCTGGATTGTCACTCGGTTGCCCTTGTAGCTGCCGGTGAACCCCAACATCCCGCGTACTTCGTTAACCAGTTCGGCATCCGTCAGGAAGGTTTCAGCCGCCCACCGTGCGCGATAGGGGTCGCCAGGCAGAAGGACGGTTTCGGCAATCTGGCCGGGTTTCGCGCCGATATGGACGGTCATCGCAGGGCTCCTTGCAAGGTCGGGCAACTATAGCGGCGGGCTGCCGGAAGGAAAGCAGCCCCGGTCAGCCGCGCCGAGGGCCGTCGATGCTGATCCGGGCGTTGAGCGGAAAGTGATCCGATCCGACCGCGCGGCATAGTTGGTCCGTGGCATCGCGAATGCCGCGCGTCGATACCGGACATCAGTGCGCGCCCGATCTGGGGCCAAGGAACTGGCCGTGATGATTGCATCGCGTCGTCGCTCAAGAAGAGGCAGCATCGTTGAAATCGCTCATCGCGGATGGCCTTCCGCCGGGATTGGGCTCGCAGAAGGCAGTGCCAATGGTGCGCCCCGCAAATGCCGGGCATTGCCAGGTTGATCAATGCGACGCGCGGATGAAGGTTCCGTTCTGCAAGTCCTGCATCGCCTGCCTCAATTCGGCTTGCGTGTTCATCACAATGGGGCCGTGCCAGGCCACCGGCTCCTCGATCGGGCGGCCCGAGATCAGAAGGAACCGGATGCCGTCGGGGCCAGACTGCACGGTGACTTCGTCGCCGGTGTCGAAACGCACCAGCGTGCGGTTGCCCGACAGGTCGCGGATGGTGAGTTCCTTACCGTCGAATTCCTTTTCCACCCGGACGCCTTCGGGGTTTGAGGCATCGCGGAAACTGCCGGAGCCGGCGAAGACATAGGCGAAAGCATTGGCATAGGTGTCAACCGGTAAGGTCTTGCGAGCGTTGGGCGGCACCGAGATGTCAAGATACATCGGTTCGGCAGCGATGCCGTCGACCGGGCCGGACTTGCCCCAGAATGTGCCGGTGATGACCTTGACGCGGGTGCCGTCATCGTCGGTGATCTCGGGAATGTCGCTGCCCTGAATGTCCTGATAGCGCGGTGCGGTCATCTTGAGCGACGAGGGCAGGTTTGCCCAAAGCTGGAAGCCGTGCATCTGCCCGGCCTTGTTGCCGCGCGGCATTTCCTGATGCATGATCCCTGATCCCGCAGTCATCCATTGCACCGAGCCCGCGCCAAGCGTGCCGCGATTTCCCAGCGAGTCGCCATGCTCGACCTCGCCTTCCAGCACATAGGTGATGGTCTCGATGCCGCGATGCGGGTGCCAGGGAAAGCCCTTGGCGTATTGGCTGGGATCGTCGTTGCGGAAATCGTCAAACAGCAGGAACGGATCGAATTCGCGCGGCTTGTGAAAGCCGAAGGCGCGGTAAAGGTGGACGCCGGCGCCTTCCAGCGTGGGTTGCGCGGCGGATGTCGATTTGACGGGTCTGAAGCTCATCGGGAATGCTCCTTTGGTTGCCAACAATATGGGGCAGGAGCGGGCGGGCCGAAAGGGCCGTCGGTGAACAGGTGATGTGCGGATTCGCCTTGGGCGGGGATATTTGTGACAAATAACCAAGGGGCGGGGTTATTCCCGACGCATTCTCCGCTGTAGGACACGACTGTCCACGCCTGAATAATTGGGATCAGGCCTTTGAAATTCTGCGGACTGACTCCAGTTCGGCGATTATTGAGTGAGTGCGGTTGCCAATTGTCCAGCCTCGAATAGAGAGTTGCCGCGACGCGCAAGGCGGAAAAGACAGTGCAAGTGTCGAGCGCTAATCCGGCGGGCAAGCCCTCGTGGCCGTCATTCCTGAACATGGTTGCGCAGCTGCTCGATGACGTTTTCCCGAATGATGCGATTGGGGAAGGTAACGATCCCATCGGCTTCGAGAATCCGGATCACGTAAGGCGTGTTCAATCGAGTGTCGACTTCGTCGGTTTTTACCACACTCTCGGCTACGGCAAGAAGAAACTTGAAACCGAGCGTATTCCTCTTCAGCGCGTTTCCAGCTGCACCGTCCAGGAAAGATTCGCAGACTGCGATTTCTTCCGGAGTAAGCAGACCCGGGATGTCGCGATACGCATCCGGCAGGAGGCTGGGAAGGTCAATGTTGAAGTCCATACGAGGGTTCAGGGGCGGTTGACCCTGCTGGACGGCGCGGAGTCTTCTGGACGCATCCGTCCGCAGAAATGCGGCGACTTCAGAGAGTTCCTCCGGCGTGAAGAAATCGAGGTAGACGTTCGTGAATGCCTCCTGGGCATGAAGAACCGAACCGTCGGTAACAGTGTCCGGCAACATCGTGGCAAAACGATCGGGATCGGCGACTTTCGCGCCGAGTGCAGCCAAGGGTTTCTCGAATCTCTTGACGAGGTGTTTCGCCGATGATGCTCGTATCGCGCCCAGACCGTCTTGGGTTAACTGCTCGGCGGCGATGTTGGCCGCGTCTTCCCGGGGAGACGCCGAAGTCACTTATCCTATCATGAGAAAAACGGCGATTGCCGTGGCTGCGAAACGAATCATTAGCGTCGTCTTTTGTTGCGGCGCGTCTTTGTGAGAACAAAAATCGGCGATGTTGTGATGATGGGGCCGCAGCAGCGCAAGCTTGCGTAATTCCGACTGTGCATTTTCGCCGCATTCTTGCGGGAAGATTCATAAGAAAAGATGACGCAAAAACGAGAACCTGCCGATATTTTTGCCGGCAGGTTCGCAGAACCCATGTCCTACACGTGTGAATGCGTCAGGTTATTCCGCTGCCACAGCCTTGGGATCGACCAGCGCCACGATGTCGAACATGATGCGGTTCAGCTCAAAATCCTTGGGGGTATAAACCCGCGCAACACCGATTTTGTGCAAGTGCGCGGCGTCCGCTTCGGGGATGATGCCGCCAACGATGACCGGGATATGGGCAAGGTTGGCGGTCTTGAGCAGGTCCATCAGTTCTTCGACCAGCGGCACGTGGCTGCCCGACAGGATCGAGAGGCCGACGACATGGGCGTTCTGCTCTTCCGCCGCCGCGACGATTTCGGCGGGGGTCAGGCGGATGCCATCATAGATGATGTCCATGCCGCAATCGCGGGCGCGGGCGGCGATCTGTTCGGCGCCGTTGGAATGGCCGTCGAGACCGGGTTTGCCGACGAGGAACTTGAGGCGGCGACCGAGACGGTCGGACACGGAGTTTACGGCGGCGCGGATCTCGTCCAGCCCTTCGGTGCGGTTCGAGGGGTTGGCGGAGACGCCGGTGGGTGCGCGGTACTGGCCGAAGGCGGCGCGCACGACATCGCCCCATTCGCCAGTCGTGGCCCCGGCTTTCGCGGCGGCGATCGAGGGGGGCATGATGTTGTCGCCGGTTTTGGCGGCCTGGCGGAGGGTGTCGAGGGCGGCTTTGACCGCGGACGCATCGCGGTTGGCGCGCCAGTCGGTGAGGCGGGCGATCTGGTCGGCCTCGGCGTCCTTGTCGGCGGTCATGATCGCCTCGGGGCCGGATGTCAGCGGCGAGGCTTCGCCCTGCTGCCAGCGGTTGACGCCGACGACGGTGGTCTCGACCGCCTTCGATGCGGGCGATGCGGTCGGCATTGGACTCGACCAGGCGGGATTTCATGTAGCCGATGGCCTCGACAGCGCCGCCCATGCTGTCGATCTGGGCAAGCTCGGCGCGCGCACCTTCCTTGAGGGTTTCGACCTTTGCGGTCACGGCGGGGTTGCCGTCGAACAGGTCGCCATATTCCAGCAGGTCGGTTTCATAGGCCAGGATCTGCTGCATCCGCAGCGACCATTGCTGATCCCATGGGCGGGGCAGGCCGAGCGCTTCGTTCCAGGCGGGAAGTTGCACGGCGCGGGCGCGGGCGTTTTTCGACAGCGTCACGGCGAGCATTTCCAGCAGGATGCGGTAGACGTTGTTTTCCGGCTGCTGCTCGGTCAGGCCAAGGGAGTTGACCTGCACGCCGTAGCGGAAGCGGCGGAATTTCGGGTCTTCGACGCCGTAGCGCTCTGCCGTGATTTCGTCCCAAAGCTCGACGAAGGCGCGCATCTTGCACATCTCGGTCACGAAGCGGATGCCGGCGTTGACGAAGAACGAGATGCGGCCGACCATTTCGGGGAAATCATCCGGTGCGACCTTGGTTTTCAGATCGTCGAGCACGGCGGTGGCGGTGGCCAGCGCGAAGGCGAGTTCCTGTTCCGGTGTCGCGCCCGCCTCTTGCAGATGATAGGAACAGACGTTCATCGGGTTCCATTTCGGCAGGTGCTGGCGGGTATAGGCGGCGACATCGGTGATCATCCGCAAGCTGGGCGCGGGCGGGCAGATATAGGTGCCGCGCGACAGGTATTCCTTGATGATGTCGTTCTGCACGGTGCCTTGCAGCGCGGCGATGTCGGCGCCCTGTTCCTCGGCCGCCGCGATATAGAGCGCCAGAAGCCACGGTGCGGTGGCGTTGATCGTCATCGAGGTGTTCATCTGGTCAAGCGGGATATCGGCGAAAAGCGCGCGCATGTCGCCGAGGTGGTTGATCGGAACGCCGACCTTGCCGACCTCACCCTTCGCCAGTTCATGGTCGCTGTCATAGCCGGTCTGCGTCGGCAGGTCGAAGGCGACCGAAAGGCCAGTCTGGCCCTTCGCAAGGTTGCCGCGATAAAGCTCGTTGGACGCTTTGGCCGTGGAATGGCCCGCGTAGGTGCGGAACAGCCAGGGTTTGTCGCGATGGGGCAGGTCGGTCATGCGGCGGGTCCGTTGGTAACGAAATTATCCAGCGGAATACTTAATGGGAATAATCTTGCGCGTCCAGATGCTGCGCTGCAAAAAAAATCAGTGCAGCGCAGCATTGCTGCAACCACAGCGGACCTAGTTTGCGGCGAAACAATAAAGCAGGCCGTCGCCGCCGGTGCCGCGCAAAGCTTCAAGTCCGCAGCCGCCGCGCGAGGAATGCGACGAATTCCACGATTTTGATGGCGGAGTGTCGTCGAGACCCATCCTGTCGTGGTGGCCGACCATACCGGCGGTATCCTCGGCGTTGCTGGTCCAGTCTTCGCAGGTCATGCCCTGGGCCACGGTGCCCTCGGGGGTAGAGCCGGTCAGGATATCATGCCGGTTCGGGGTGTCGCCCCGGCCGTTCACCTGCTCACCCATTTCGTTGAGCGCGGTTTCCTTGGTCAGGTTGTTTTCGCCATGCAGGCTGTCGACATCCTCGGCTATCGTCTGGCCAGCGGCGTTCACCCATGGGCCGGTGCCGATACGATCACGTGCATTCTGGGTGCTGGTTGAGAGGTAGGCGCGCCACGTCACGCCAGTGACACCTGCGGCCTCGGCCAGCGCGGCGCAATGGGCGTCGGCGCCTTCGAGACCACCAAAGTTACCTCCAGTTCCGGGATTTTCGCTGGTCACGAAGAAACTCATAGCGCCGTCCTGCGCGGTTGCGGCCGAACCGGCCAATGCGATCGCGGCGGCAATAAGAATGCGGGTATTCATGTCGGTTACCTCCATTATTGGTCATACAACCCTGCTGTCGGGCGGCAGGGACTTCATCTTAGGATGCCGGTCTGACCCGCGCCATTCACGTAAATTGCAGACGCATTGGCGATTTACGCACGGCATATTTGCTGCAAGGGTCGCGGCATGACGCAACTGGTGGAAATTCCGATTTGGTTGTTGGTTCTGGTCCTGCTGTTTGCGGCGGTGACCTTTGCGTCGCATTTCCTGTTCCCCTCGGTGCGCTGGTTCTTCCGGCGTCGGATGGAGCGTGTGGTTGCCAGGCTGAACGAACGGCTGGAGCGCCCGATCGAACCGTTCAAGCTGTTGCGCCGGCACGACATGATCCTGCGGCTGATCTACGACCCTGCGGTGATCGAGGCGGTCGCCGAACATGCGGCGCAAACCGGCGTGCGCGAGGACGTGGTGTTCGAGCAAGCGCGGCACTATGCGCGCGAGATCGTGCCGTCTTTCAGCGCCACCGCCTATTTCGGATTTGCAACCCGGTTCGCCAAGCTGTTCAGCCGTGCCTTTTACCGGGTCCGGCTTGGCCATTTCGACGAAGACGCGATCCGCGCGATCGGGTCGGATGCGACGGTGATTTTCGTGATCAACCATCGCTCGAACATGGATTATGTGCTGGTCACATGGCTGGCGGCGGAACGCTCTGCGCTATCCTATGCGGTGGGTGAATGGGCGCGGGTGTGGCCTTTGTCCTGGCTGATCCGGTCGATGGGAGCGTATTTCATTCGGCGCAAATCGCGCAACGATCTGTATCGCCGGGTTCTGGCGCGCTATGTGCAGATGGCAACGCGGAATGGCGTGGCGCAAGCGGTATTTCCAGAGGGCGGGTTAAGCCTCGATGGCCGGGTCGGGCCGCCGAAGCTGGGACTTCTGAACTACATCGTCACGGATTTCGAGCCGGGCAAAAGCCGCGATGTTGTGTTCGTGCCGGTCGCGCTGAATTATGACCGGGTTCTTGAGGATCGGGTGCTGCTGGCGGCCGCGAATGCGACAGAGCGCAAGTTCCGGTTCCGCTGGCGCGACGCGGTGCGGTATTTCTTCAAGCATATCTATCAGCGACTGACGGGGCGGTTCCTGCGCTATGGCTATGCGGCAGTCAGCTTTGGCGCGCCGCTTTCGCTGGCGTCGTTCACCGAAGACAAAAAAGGCGATCTGACCGCAGATATCGGACGCGAGCTGATGGCACGAATTCGCGCGATCGTGCCGGTCTTGCCGATCCCTCTGGTCGCGGCCTGTTTGCTTGAGGCTGCCAGGCCGGTTAGCCGCGCAGAACTGGTGGAACGGGTTACGGCGCAAGATCGCGAAAATGGCCGCGGCGGGCGCGCATGTCGAATTGTTCAACGGCGATATTGCGACCGAGGTCGAGAACGCCGTCAACCACTTGCTGATGCGGCAGTTGGTGGACGAGGTTGCGGATGGCGTGCAAGTGGCCGGTGAGCATGGGTTGCTGCAATACTACGCAAACTCAATCGCGCATCTTCTGGATGCACCTGCGGCGTAGCGCTGCGAATTTGCTGCGTTCGCTCGGTTATTAAATTACAAAAAACGTGGCGTCATGGTTGCATAATTGCGTTATCGCCGATATCCAAATGCCGACGCCGCCGCGATTCTGCGCTGCGGCACCAGTATTGGAGCTTCGGAGGCAATGATGGCACTCGACACGAATTCCGCGCCCGCGCCCTATGACGCGCCGATCAAAGACCTCTACGAGGTGGGCGAGTTGCCGCCGCTTGGCCATGTGCCGAAACAGATGTTCGGCTGGGCGATACGGCGCGAACGGCATGGCGAGCCGGACAAGTCCATGCTGGTCGAGGTGGTGGACACCCCAACCATCGACAGCCATGAGGTGCTGGTGTTGGTGATGGCGGCCGGTGTCAACTACAACGGCGTCTGGGCGGGTCTTGGCGTGCCGATCAGCCCCTTTGATGTGCACAAGGCCGAGTATCACATCGCCGGGTCGGATGCTGCGGGTATCGTCTGGGCAGTGGGTGACAAGGTGAAACGCTGGAAAGTCGGCGACGAGGTCGTGGTGCATTGCAACCAGGATGACGGCGACGATGAGGAATGCAACGGCGGCGATCCGATGTTCTCTCCCAGCCAGCGGATCTGGGGCTACGAGACGCCGGACGGGTCTTTCGCGCAGTTCACGCGGGTGCAGGCGCAGCAGCTTATGCCGCGACCCAAACACCTGACCTGGGAAGAGTCGCGCCTGCTACACGCTGACGCTGGCAACCGCTTACCGGATGCTGTTCGGGCACCACCCGCACGAGCTGAAGCCGGGTCAGAACGTGTTGGTCTGGGGCGCCTCGGGCGGTCTGGGCTCGTTCGCGATCCAGCTGATCAACACGGCAGGGGCCAATGCGATCGGGGTCATAAGTGACGAAGACAAGCGCGAGTTCGTGATGTCGCTGGGCGCGAAAGGCGTGATCAACCGCAAGGATTTCAACTGCTGGGGCCAGATGCCCACGGTCAACACGCCGGAGTACAAGGACTGGTTCACCGAAGTGCGCAAGTTCGGCAAGGCGATCTGGGAGATCACCGGAAAGGGCATCAATGTCGACATGGTGTTCGAGCATCCGGGCGAAGCGACGTTCCCGGTCTCGGTCTTCGTGGTGCAAGAAGGGCGGCATGGTCGTGATCTGTGCCGGCACCACCGGTTATAACCTGACGATGGATGCACGGTATCTCTGGATGCACCAGAAGCGGGTTCAGGGCATCGCATTTCGCGCATCTCAAACAGGCCGCTGCGGCCAACAAGCTGATGGTGGAGCGCCGGCTCGATCCCTGCATGTCAGAGGTCTTTCCGTGGGCCGAGATCCCGGCCGCGCATCATGAAGATGCGGCGCAACGAGCACAAGCCCGGCAACATGGCGGTGCTGGTTCAGGCCCCGAAAACCGGGCTGCGGACGCTGGAAGACGTGCTGGACGCCGCGCAACAGCGTTAACGCGACTCGCGTCATCAGAGAATCCGGAAGACCGCCTGTTTGGAATCAATCGGGCGGTCTTTTTGTTATTGTTTCTCATGAGGATACGACGTCGGGATTAGCGGGCCAGTACCCTCCCCATAAATGGGGAGTAGGAATTAGCGAATTTTCAACGAAACATGTGCATGCTAAGGTTGTGTTAACGTCCCATTAACTTATGATAAAGAGAGTTTCTCATGGCAAATGACTGGATTATCGACGTTCTCGCGGACCTTAAGACCTACGCCAAGAAGAATGGGTTGTCCGTGCTGGCGAAACAGCTGGAAGAAACCACGCTGATCGCTGCGACCGAGATTTCGTCGTCAGAAGAAAGGGCGCTGGAGACGGCGAATTGGGAACTCGGTGACACTGGAAGATATTACAGAGCGATTACAGCACGCGAAAACGCTTGAAGATCTGCAGAGCGATCACGGAACAGCTTGCGCGACCACTACGCGGTCACTCACATCGTCTATCACTGGGTCAACAGCATAGGAGAAAGGTTCGGCGCCGGCACCTACAGCACAGACTGGGTCGACCGCTATCTGGAGAAAGACTACCTGCGCATGGATCCGGTCATTTTCGGCTGTTTCCAAAGGTTTCACCCGGTTAACTGGAAACAGCTGGACTGGAGCACGAAGGCGGCGCGGGCTTTCCTGAAGGAAGCGATTGAATTCGGGGTCGGCAATCAGGGCTACACCATTCCGATTCGTGGACCGAACGGTCAGTTCGCCTTGTTCACGGTAAGCCACCACGCGACGGATCGGAATGGGAAGGTTTCATACAGGCAAATGCCCGCGACCTCATGATCGTCGCGCATGAGTTCAACAAGAAGGCGCTGGACTTCGAGACGGGGACAGACGCGATGCCGTTGCCGACCCTGTCGCCGCGCGAGCTTGACGGCGATGACTTATCTGGCCAAGGGGTTCAGCCGCGCGCAGGCGGCGGATGAGCTGAAAATCTCGGAACATACGTTGCGGGTCTATATCGAAGCCGCACGCCACAAACTGGGCGCGCTCAACACGACCCATGCGGTGGCGCGGGCGCTGAGCAGCGGGATCATCGTGGTCTGAATGTTGCGTGATTCGGCGACCGGTGCGGGCGGATCGCTAAAATTCTAGAAAGATAACCGCGCGCTGGCTGAGCGTGTCGTTAACCATGTCTGCGTAACCTTTCCGTGATCAGACGGAAAGGAACCGCAATGCTTCGCTACGTCTACGGCCACGATCTGCACCAGTTTCCCCTTCTGCGCGACACGATGTTTCGTGATCGCGCCGACCAGTTCAAGACCCGTCTTGGGTGGGAGGTTCGCGTCAACGAGGCCGGCGAAGAGCGCGACGAATACGATGCGATGAATCCGCTTTACGTGATCTGGCAGAACGAGGATGGCACCCACGGCGGGTCGATGCGATTTCTGCCGACGGTGGGGCAGACGATGGTCAACGATCATTTCAGCCATCTGACGGACGGCGTGCATATCGAAAGCCCGCTGATCTGGGAATGCACCCGCTTCTGTCTGGCGCCGGGCGCCGAACGCCGGGTCTCGGCCGGGCTGGTGCTGGGCGCTGGCGAGGTGATGGCAAACTTCCACCTCAAGCATTTCGTGGGGGTCTTCGACCGCGGATGGAGCGGATCTACCGGCTGATGGGGCTGGAACCCGATGTCATCGGTACGGCTGGGCGAGGGCCGCGACCGGATCGGCGTCGGACTGTGGGAAATGCAGGATTCTGCTTGGCCGCGCACCTTGGAACGGGTCGGAGTTTCGCGCGAGACGTCACTGGGATGGTTCCGGCAATCGTTTGCCGTCAATGGCAGAAGTCGGGCTGGCCGAACCGGCGTTTGCATAACCTGTTCAAAGGTGCTGGTCCCGCTGGCGGTGCCCCTGTAGGGTCGCCGCCATGGGCGTTTCGCTGTTTCAATTTTCCGACGATCAGGCCGAAGCCTTTGACCGCGTGGCAGAGATGCTGCGCGGTGCCGGCGTCGATATCGAAGAGAGCCTGACGACGCCCGAGGCGACCCGCGCGCGAGAGATGTTCTGGCGGTGATCGGCA
>CAVQOV010000006.1:0-122571 GCA_963714615.1 uncultured Alphaproteobacteria bacterium
CAAGTCCGGGATTGGCCGACAATGCAGGGACGGCCGCATAGGTCATCGTCATCGGGCAGCAGGTGCCAGGCTCGATCTGACTTGCAAGATAGACCATCGCCGCGTGGGTGGCGTGGCCGCCTTTTCGTCCCTCCCACGCAATGGCCGCGTAACCGGCGCCAAGCCCGAGGCTCATCAACTCGTGGTAAGCGGGATGGAACCGGACCTCATCCAACCGTCGGCCGGCGCGATCAAACTGGGCAAGTTCAGGCGCGTGCCGGTTTGCCATGCGACCGGCATCGCGTGTTTCAGTGCGTCCAAGGGCGAAGCCGTAGCTGGCAAGCACATCCGTCTGCCCGCCGCTCCGTGCAATCGCCTCTCGCAACGGCGAATCCAACGCCCAAAGATTGCGATCGCCAGAGAAGTCGGGCTGATTGGTCACCAAGTGCGTGTCAGAATCTCGGCTAGAAAGCGTTTCGGCCATGTGCCAACCTCCTGCACAAGACTAACCCAAATCCGATTAGCCCGCAAAACCCGACAATGCAGCAATTTTTCGCGAAGACCGCTGAAATATCGGACATTTACCAAAATTGAGGATTCACAACCGAACGGTCTTGTGCCATTGTCCTTCAAAGTCGCACGAAGAGGCGGCGATCGAGGCGAAGACATGAGTGTTCCAAATACCCCGACTTACGGCGCGGTGATCTATTTTGCGATCATCTTCGCGCTGGGGACTTATTTCACCTTCGCCAGCGTCCAGGGGGATTATGGGCTGTTCCGCCGAATTGCGATTGAGGCGGAAGCGGAGGCGTTGATCGCCGAGCAAAACCGGCTGAAGACCGAAGTGGCGACGATGCGAAACAAGACCCATCGCTTGTCGGATGAGTTCCTTGATCTGGATCTCCTGGATGAACAGGCCCGGGATGTCCTGGGCCTTGTCCGCATGGATGAAGTCGTCATTCGCTAGGGTCAGTTCATGACGCCGTCGGCAAGCGATTGGCCGAATTTCCGGTCACTCCCATTCCACGGTTGCATATTCTTTCATCCTGCCGCAGGCTAACGGTAAGTCGCAAGTCTTATGTCGCTTTCGTCAACGATAGTTTAACATTAAACTATCATTGCGAAGCGGAGGAGGATGCCACATGGCCGCCGCAAAACGCGCCACCAAACCGAATGTTTCCAAAGAAGAACTGCTTGAATACTACCGTGAGATGCTGTTGATCCGCCGATTCGAGGAAAAGGCCGGCCAGTTGTACGGCATGGGGCTGATCGGTGGGTTCTGCCACCTCTATATCGGACAGGAAGCCGTTGTCGTGGGGCTGGAGGCCGCGGCCGAAGAAGGCGACAAACGCGATCACCTCCTACCGCGACCACGGCCATATGCTGGCCAGCGGTATGGACCCCAAGGGCGTGATGGCCGAGTTGACCGGGCGCGAGGGCGGCTATTCCAAGGGCAAGGGCGGCTCGATGCACATGTTCTCGAAAGAGAAAGCATTTCTACGGCGGGCACGGCATTGTTGCGGCTCAGGTGCCGATCGGCGCCGGTCTGGCCTTCGCTGACAAGTATCTGGAAAACGAGCCGCGTGACTTTCACTTATTTCGGTGATGGTGCTGCAAATCAGGGACAAGTCTACGAGACCTACAATATGGCGGAGCTTTGGGATCTGCCGGTGGTCTTCGTGATCGAGAACAACCAATACGCTATGGGCACCAGCGTCAAACGGTCCACCAAATCCCCGAGCCTTTGGGAGCGTGGCGCGGCCTACGGCATCCCCGGTGAAGAGGTTGACGGTATGGATGTGCTTGCGGTGAAGGCCGCCGGGCAAAAGGCCGTCACCCACTGTCGCGCCGGCAAGGGCCCCTACATCCTGGAGGTCAAGACTTACCGTTACCGCGGCCATTCGATGTCGGACCCGGCCAAGTACCGGACCCGCGAGGAAGTGCAGAAGGTTCGCGAGGAGCGGGACGCTATCGAACATGTGCGGACGATGCTTCTTCTGGCAAATACGCGAGTGAGGATGACCTCAAAGCGATCGACAAGGAGATCAAGGCGATCGTCAACGACGCTGCCGAATTCGCCAAGACAAGCCCCGAGCCGTCACTCGACGAGCTTTGGACCGACATCTACGCAGAAGCCTGAGGGAGGATTGACGATGGCAACCGAGGTGCTGATGCCCGCGCTTTCTCCAACGATGGAAGAAGGCACGCTTGCGAAATGGTTGGTGAAGGAGGGCGACACGGTATCGTCCGGCGACATCATCGGCCGAAATCGAAACCGACAAGGCGACGATGGAATTCGAGGCCGTTGATGAAGGTAAAGTCGGCAAACTGCTGGTCGCCGAAGGGACCGAGGGCGTGAAGGTCAACACGCCAATCGCGGTGCTGGTCGAGGACGGCGAAAGCGTCGATGATGCGCAAGCCTGCAGTCCAGGCAAGGAAAGATCCACCCAGATCGACAATGCCGTCGCAAGGATGACCCGTCGCCGCCAGTGCCGCCGCAATGACGCCGGCCCAGCCCAAGACCGCCGACGCGCCGCCCGAAGTCGACGTGCCCGAAGGCACCGAGATGAAGTCGACGACGGTGCGCGAAGCGCTGCGCGACGCGATGGCCGAAGAAATGCGGCGGGACGAGACGGTTTTTCTGATGGGAGAGGAGGTTGCCGAGTATCAGGGCGCCTACAAAATCAGCCAGGGCCTGCTTGACGAGTTCGGCCCGAAGCGCGTAATCGACACGCCGATCACCGAACATGGCTTTGCAGGCATCGCCGTCGGCGCGGCCTTTGGTGGCTTGCGCCCGATCGTCGAGTTCATGACCTTCAACTTTGCGATGCAAGCGATGGATCAGATCGTCAACTCGGCCGCCAAGACGCGCTACATGTCCGGCGGTCAGATGGGCGCTGCCGATGGTGTTTCGAGGTCCCAATGGCGCCGCAGCCCGCGTCGGCGCGCAGCACAGCCAGGACTATGCCGCGTGGTATTCGCACGTCCCGGGACTGAAGGTTGTGCAGCCGTTCTCTGCCGCCGATGCCAAGGGCCTGCTTGAAGACTGCAATCCGCGACCCGAACCCAGTGATCTTTCTGGAGAATGAAATCCTTTACGGACGGTCCTTCGACGTTCCGGTTCTGGATGACTTCACGGTGCCGTTCGGCAAGGCGAAGATTTGGCGCGAAGGCTCCGATGTCACCATCGTAAGTTTTGGGATTGGAATGACCTACGCACTTGAAGCAGCTGAGGCTCTTGGCAAAAGAAGGCATCGACGCGGAGGTGGTCGATCTTCGCACGCTGCGTCCGATCGACTACGAAACCGTCATCCGTTCGGTCCAGAAGACCAATCGCTGCGTGACAGTCGAGGAAGGCTTCCCCGTCTGTTCGATCGGAAACCATCTGTCGGCGAAGATCATGACCGAAGCCTTCGACTACCTTGATGCACCGGTCCTGAACTGTACGGGCAAGGATGTGCCTATGCCTTACGCAGCCAATCTTGAAAAACTCGCGTTGCTGACCACCACGGAAGTCATCGACGCCGTGAAGTCCGTCACGTATCGATAGGGGAAAGAAACAATGCCGACTGAAGTATTGATGCCCGCGCTTTCTCCTACGATGGAAGAAGGAACATTGGCAAAATGGCTGGTCAAGGAAGGTGACACTGTTTCGTCAGGTGATCTTCTGGCCGAGATCGAGACCGACAAGGCGACGATGGAGTTTGAAGCCGTCGATGAAGGTGTAATTGGAAAGCTCTTGGTCGCCGAAGGGACCGAAGGCGTAAAGGTCAACTCGCCAATCGCCATACTATTGGCCGAGGGTGAAACCATCGAGGACATCGGAGGTTCCAATGCGAAGGGCAATGGGCCAGCGGCAACGCCCGCGCCCTCGGATTCGAACACAGCAGAGACGCCCGCTCTGAAACCCGAAAGCGGCCCGCAAACCACTCCCGCATTGCCAATGTTGGCCGACAGCGGAAGAGTATTCGCCTCCCCCCTTGCCCGGCGTATTGCCAAGGACAAAGGGCTCGATCTGGCCGAAGTAGTTGGGTCGGGCCCGTATGGTCGAATCGTGAAATCCGACGTCGAGAGCGCAGAGCCCGCAACAAAGACCGTGACGCGGAGCGAAGCACCGCCGATCGCTGCGGCGGTTCCGTCTGCAGATGCCGTAATCAGGATTTATGAGGGCCGGGAGTTCGAGGAGGTCAAGCTTGACGGAATGCGGAAAATCATTGCTTCACGCCTGACGGAGGCCAAGCAGACGATCCCGCATTTTTATCTCCGCCGAGAAGTGCGGTTGGATGCATTGCTGGAGTTTCGCGCCACACTGAACAAACAGCTGGAAGCGCGCGATGTGAAGCTATCGGTGAACGACTTCATCATCAAAGCCTGTGCCGTCGCGTTGCAGCAAGTTCCGGACGCAAATGCCGTGTGGGCCGGAGACCGTATTCTCAAGTTGAAACCATCCGATGTGGCAGTAGCGGTGGCAATCGAGGGTGGTCTTTTCACGCCGGTGTTGAAAGATGCGGAAATTAAATCGCTTTCGACCTTGAGCACCGAGATGAAAGATCTTGCCGCGCGCGCGCGGGATAGGAAACTCGCGCCACATGAATATCAGGGCGGCAGCTTTGCGGTTTCAAACTTGGGCATGTACGGCATCGACAGTTTCGACGCTGTGATCAATCCCCCGCACGGTGCAATTCTGGCAGTTGGCGCGGGCGTGAAGAAACCCATCGTCGGAGAGAATGGAGACCTGACGGTGGCCACCGTCATGGTCGTTACTTTGTCAGTCGATCATCGCGTCATCGACGGCGCCTTGGGCGCTCGTTTGCTTCAAGCGATCAAGGACAATCTAGAGAACCCGATCGGCATGCTGGCCTGACGGGCATCTCACATACCGAATCCTGATCATATAAACGCGAGGTGCCTCACCTAGCACTGTCGTTCAGCAATTGGTCCATCGTAACGGAGGGTTGATCGCAGCCCGCCTCGCCTACGATCTTTGCAGGCACACCTGCCACTGTCTTGCACGGCGGAACCTCTCGCAGAACAACAGAGCCCGCCGCAATTCGACTGCAATGACCAACCTTTATGTTGCCAAGCACCTTGGCACCCGCGCCTATCATGACGCCGTCACCGATCTTCGGGTGCCGGTCGTCGTCCTGTTTTCCCGTTCCACCCAAAGTCACAGAATGCAGCATTGAGACATTGTCTCCGACCACTGCGGTTTCTCCAATCACGATGGAATGGGCGTGGTCTATCATGATCCCTTTGCCGACTCGGGCAGCGGGATGAATATCGACGCCAAACTGTTCCGAGACCCGCATTTGAACAAAATATGCTAGATCCTTTCGACCACTGTTCCAAAGCCAATGTGCTACCCTATAGGACTGAATCGCCTGAAAACCCTTGAAAAACAACAGGGGTTGCAAGAAACGATGGCAAGCTGGGTCACGCTCGTAGACGGCAACGATATCAGCCCGGGCCTTCTGTCCCAAAGTTAAATCTCCACGATAGGCTCCATCCGCAATTTCGCGGATCAATTGCTCGGACATTTCCCCAGATGCCAGCTTTTGCGCCATCCGGTAGGCTAATGCGCTTTCCAGACCGTCATGGTGCAGAATGCACGCGTGCACCAGACCACCCAAAAGCGGCTCGTTCTTGACCGCCTCACGAGCTTCCGACGTGATCCGCTGCCAGACCGGATCGATCTCGGCAAGTTTTTTGTGAGTCTCCGCCATCTCACGCTCCTCCTATTCGCATGCTTACCACAACAAGATAGGCAGTTTTCTGCAAACGCAAGAACGTGATGGCTCAAATAAGTAGAATACGATAGCAGACGATGGCGATAGCAAACCTGCGCGGTCGAGAACACATCTGGCGTTGGATTACCGCAGCGCTAGTGCGCCTTAGCAAAGGCGGATTCGGCTCTTGCTCGGCTGCGGCACCCAATTAGTGGGCAAAAGGCCGAAAGACGACCCGGCGGTTCCGACCTGTATCAACTGCGCATGGCTAGGTATTTGGCAAACTCAATCGCATAAGATTGACGGCCAATCTAACCGAACCGTCGACAAAGTCCGCGCCTTCAGCCGTCAGGATCAAATCCTCAGGATCAAAATAGGTGACCGGCGTTCCCGTCAGGCCGCGCACCCAGTTTCCGGCTTGAACGCCAAGATTGCTGCCATATCGATTGATAGAGCCGGCGACGCCCAATTGCCACCCCGTCAGCGTACCTCCCATGGTTTGTGTCACGCGGCCCGTTACGCCAAATACGATGGAATTCCCAGGAATTGCTCCGATGGCGATCGATGTTGCGCCGCTGGAAACGACGTGATCTGTCTCGATCACCTCATGCACCATCGCGGCACCATTCGGTGATATGGCAACCGCACCGACAATCCAATTTGTCCCGTCGAACAAAGCGGATGATGAGGTATCTGATATCCAGGCCCGCCATCCAGCTTTCGGCATGATGAAAATCCAGCCACCATTCGAATATACGGCAACATGGCCATCTTTTCCGGCCCAGGCGTTGGTCGCACCAACTGGAACCGCAAAGCAATCACCATCAGTTGCTAAACCTGGCGGGACAATGGAACCTACTGAATTCAAAACCAATTGAGTTAATCCGTCCAAGCGGACAGCGACTTCATTCAAAGTGATATGTTTCTGCGCTTGCGCTGCCTGCAACAAAGGCAAGGAAAGTCGTGGAGTTTCAATCATCTATGTCTATCCTTCTAAAAAGCCCGGCACCGAAGCGATTGGAAATTTGGGCAACATGAGCTGAAAAGCCGGCGACTGTGCCGTCTGCTATCTGCATGGCTTGGGTGTAAGTCCAATTGGGCGAGAAACGCGTAACCTCGCGCAAATCCGTCCCGTTGCTAAGAATCCGGACCAGATATTCCTCGCGATCCTCCCCCAACGGAACTTCGATAGATTGCCAACTGTCCCCATCAATTCTGGTGCGGCGAATCCGGACAGTTCGATATTGCCCGAAGGGTCGCGGATCGCTTTTAGGTGCGCGGGGGCATAAGGCCGCAGTCCGATGCCCTCAAAGGCGCGCACACTGTGCGAAAAAGAGGGATCGTCAAACGCCTGACGCGCCGGACCAATTCGATAGTGCCGTTCCAGACCCCTTTCCGACGCTTTCATCTCGATGTTCTGAACGCCCCCGTCCAACAGCACAAAAAGGCTGCCCGCCGGCCAATCCAGCGACGATAGCGCGTCGGTTCCCGCTTGGCCCCGGACACGCCCAGATATCTCGTAGGTGCTATCACCTACAAGGACGGCATCGGTAAACTGGATCACCTCCCAATTCGCCGCCGTGCCATCGCCGATCGCCGCGACGTTCGTTCCATTCAACACATCGTCCAGAAAGGCCGAAGACAGTGCTCCGCCAAACAGGCTGACCCGAAGCGGGGCACCACGATCAAGAATGCCAGCTGCAGCTTTCAGCAGCGGCGACTGCGTCACGCCAATTATTGACTGCCTGGAAATCAGGCGGTTTAGAGTGTAGCCGTTATCGGAAAGCGCACTGTAAAGCGCAACCGAGCCAGGCCAGGGCGTAGCGGAAACCGCAACGTATGGTGCCACTTCCGATTCCTCGCCCGTCAACAGCGGTAGGTCCAGAAATGTCGAAAAGACAGGCGCCGGGGCTATGAACGGGCGCACCGGGCTCGGCGTCTCAACTTCATCGCTGTGCCGGTAGACCCCCGGTTCGATCCGTACGGCCTCCAGCAACTGCGACCCTGCATGCGATACCCGATCTATTCGATACCGCGTTTTTCCGGGGCTTCCTTTCAAGTTGATCACGTCCCCCGCACCTAACAGTAATGCTGAAAGCGGCGTTGAAAACCGCAGCGCATCGCGCGCTACCCGTGCTTCAGCCAGCCATCTTTCCACGACGGCCCGACCTTCGGTTCGTGTCAACAAGAGCGGCATCTCGGACCGGGAAACGACCTGTGCAGTCTCATCCGGAAACAGCGCCTCCTCGGCCCGAACATCGTAGTCTCCATCCGCATCCACGAAGCTCAACTGTACCCGTCCCACAATCTCAGCCTCCGGCGCACGGATGCTTTCGATGCTTCCTGAAAGTTCGGATGACAGCGTCACCCGCTCGGCGATCGATTGAACCGGCCAATCGCCCGGTTCGGGTCTGGAAGAGCAATGCGCCGTCGCGTTCGATCGCCTCGAACCCATAGGCCAACATCAGGGGCTGCAACGCCGAACGTGCATCCCGAATTTCAGCGACCGAATAACCTCGAAGGTAGCCAAAAAGACGCGATGTATCCACTGACGTTAGGTCGGATCGAGAGCAGATCTCCTCAGTTACGTCGGCCAGTGATCGTGACGCCGTGCGTCCGTTAATCCAATGTCCGCGATAATAGTTCCCGCCATCGGACCAGACTTTCGTGCTTTGCGGAAAGAATGGAAACGGCCGCGCATCCCAGGCCCAAACGTGGGCGCGCATCATATCTACCATCGAGCCGCCGTACGTTTCCGAAACGGGGTTGTTATGCGGCTCGTCCCAATACTCGATCATCGCCCGCAGATACTGCATCTGGATCAGCTCATCCCGGCGACCGTCCGAGTAGTTTGGCAGGCTCAATTCCGAAGATTTTGGGTCCAGAAACTTGTTAGGTTGATTGGTTCCCTTGTCGACAGCGGCGCATCCGTATTCGGTGAACCAGATCGGCTTGGATGCGGGCACCCAGTCGCTCTTGTTGCCGGTTCTGACGCCGCCAAGCCGGTCATAATGCTCGTTCGACCACCAGCCCCTGATGTCCTTGTATCGAAAGATCCACGGCTCGTCATAAGCGCCGTCCGCAATCGGGTCGCGCGTCTGCGCCAAGGCGGCCTGCTTCGAGCGATAGTACCAGTCGTACCCCTCGCCTCCGGCAATATTTGCCTTCAGATAATCGATATTGTGGATCGCCCCCCAAGTCGCATCGGCGTGATCCTCTCCGTCTCGCCAGTCCGAAAGAGGCATGTAGTTGTCGATACCAATGAAATCGATATTTTCATCCGCCCAAAGCGGATCGAGGTTGAAGAACACATCGCCAGAACCGTCCTGTGGATGAAAACCAAAATACTCGGTCCAGTCTGCGGCATAGCCAATCTTGGTTCCGGTCCCCAGCACCGCCCGCACATCCGCGGCAAGCGCGCGCAACGCGGAAACCGCCGGGAAACTGTTGCCGGCGCCGCGGATTTGCGTAAGTCCACGCATCTCCGACCCGATGCAGAATGCCTCGACGCCACCCGCTGCGACGCAAAGATATGCCTGATGCAGAATGAATCGTCGATACGACCATTCCGAAGGGCCGGAATAATCCACCCCATCGGGACCAATCTGAAAATCTCCGACGGTGGCTGTGCCGAAAAACTGCGCGACCTCGGCCTCTGCCACAGCAGTCTGGTCCGGGCTGCCTGATTGCCCAGGAGCTACCGAAAGCGTCATGCGCCCGCGCCAAGGCAGTGAGGGTTGGGTTCCGGACCCGGTCCATGGGTCGGCCAAAGTCGTTTCCTTCGACTTGGTCCATCAAAACAAACGGATAAAAGACAACCTCCTTGCCCGCCGAGCGTATCTTTTGAATCGCTTGGATCACCGACTGATCTGTCGGCGTTCCACCGTAGACTGGCCGGTCCTCTATAAGTGGCACCACCTGCGCCGTTTGCCGCGTTAAGCCAGAGACCGACCAAGGCATTTTCTTGGCGTCGAACGCGTTCTGCTCCACCTTGGGTCGGATCGTTGCGCGATCAACGCGCAAGTCATCTCCGAACCACGAGACAACGATCGAAACCGACCCGCAATTCGGCAACTCCTCGCGCAGCGCTTCGAACGATGTAACAAAATCTGTCTGGGCACTGGGCGAGTTCACGTTCGCCGCAGACGCTTTGCCCGGACCCTTGTCGATATAGACCGGCTCCGTGGCCAGCGCGTATTCGCCCGTGCCAGGGATCAGTGCAACACCGCGAATGCCATGTGCGGGATCGGATGCCACCGAAAGGCTGCCCTTCTGTTTGGGCCGCAAGACCTCAAAACTGAACTGAGGCAGACGGTTGCCAAATTGTCCCAGATCCAGATCCTCGATCACCAAATAGGCGATCCCACGATAGGCTGGAACTTTGCCCGTGCCCTCCACGGCCTCAATCTTGGGGTCTGGCATCTGATTGCGCGAGCCGTCATAAACCCGAAGGTTCAGATCGCGACGCGCGATCTCCTGTCCGTCCGCCCATATTCGCCCGACCCGGGTGATCTCTCCTTCGCATAGCGCTATCGCTAGACTGACTGAGTACGAATACTCTCGCACCTTGGGCTGCTCTGGCGCGCCTTTGCCGCCACCACTGGTGTTCACCCGCTCCTTGAAGCGCGATGCCCAAATCACTTGCCCCGACACGCGCATCCGGCCATAGATCTGCGGGATCGCCGCGCCCTCGCTGGCACCGGTCAGACGGAAGCGTTCAACCTTGCCGGTCTCGACACGTTCCGACCCGGACCCCAACAGCCGCTGGTCGATCACTTGGCCAAGCGTGGCCCCGATCGCGCGGCCGATCACGACCGATGACAGCCCCAGAACGCCTCCGCCTACAGAGGCCCCGGCGGCCGCACCGACTGCCGACAAAACGATGGTTGCCATCAGCTTCTCCTGACTGGAAATTCAAAACAGGACACGATCCGCCGTCGCCAAGGGTCCGACAAAGGACTCTCGACAACGCTGTGCCCGGAATATGCATGGATGAAAGTGGGCGTGGCGCCGGTCTGGGCCGCAATCCCGAGGTGTTTCGCGACCGATCCGTCCCGCATCCGGAACAATAAGACATCGCCGGGCGCCAGATCCGCTAGTGGCTTTTCCAATAGATGTTGTCGTGCCGCCCGCCACAAGGCCTCGTCTTGTTGCGGTTCCGACCAGTCCGGCGAATAAGGCGGCACTGCGACGGGTTCGGCGCCAAAAAACTCGCGCCAGATGCCGCGCAATAACCCCAGACAATCCGTTCCGGCCCCCTTGGCCGAGGCTTGGTGCACGTACGGCGTGCCAATCCAGCCCCGCGCAAGCGCAACCACTTCGCCGCCACTCATCGATTTAGGCTCCCGCCATCGTTAAGGCCATCGCGGCGCGGTGCACTCATCAGCCAATCCTCGCCAGGGATCGTTGGAAAGCCTTGGAAATTCAAAAAGTTGTCGAATTTCAAGCGACATGTCTTGGGCCGCCGGTCGCATCCCGCCTCGAACCGAATCATATCCCCTGCGACCACGGGCGCACGAAGCGCCTCCCACAACTCGATTATCCGCGCGCCATCCTGAAGTCGGTCGTTCTTGACCAATCCTATCATACCCGTGGCGTCTCCGCTCTGGACCACGTAGCGCCCGCGTTCGAACCAACGATCCTCGAACCCGTCGAGCGAGGTGAATTCCAGGAATTTGCCCCCCTTGATCCCCTCGACTGCGACTTCGGCGAAAAACCCAGGCGCCTCTAGGTCGAACCGACAGGTCGCATCACCAAGAACGGCCGAGCAGGGTTTCTGAAATACCCGCCCTTGCACTTGATTCAATGCCTCCGACAGCCCGCGCAATTCGGCCTGAAATGCGCCGCCCGCGCGGTGGATTTCACCAATTGTACCGCGGAACTGCATCAGCCGTTGACTGACGTCCGACCAGTTGACCAACCAGCTGCGAACGTCGGCACCATCGTAACGCCCCGCCTCGATATCAGCCTCGGTCACAGCATCGGCGCTCAAGACACCCATCGCTTCCGTGTTGTCGACTGATAGACCAGTCGTTTGTTCCAGCGCTTTCGCCGTCAGACCAGAACTCGGGCTGAAAACCACGCCATCAAAGGCCAGTTCTAAATCGTGGTCGGTGAACCCAAGCACCACCCCGTCTTTCCGCGTCACAGCCCAACACCGGCAAAGATGCGTGACACCTGTCTCCAGATGCGCCTGAAATTCCTGCGATATCGTCATCAGATCCGCACCTCGACAACCGGCACGTTCGGCACGTCGCCTGCCTGAAAACTGGCGACTGACGTCTGGATCCGGTCGGTGTCAAAACGCACCGGCACATCGAATTCGAACCCTGCCGTCACTTCGACACCCTCATCAGGGGCCGCATTGAACGTCACAATGCCAGTTGACATATCGATCTCCCAATGCACGCCCTCGGACAATTCATCCCGCGCCACACCGACCCGCAAAGTGCCCGAGACCGGTTTGGTGATGATCCGCGCATACTCGCCTACGCCAGAGCGATAATGCTTGATCAACGGAAACGCAGTCGTTACCCCGTCGCCATGGGCGATCACCTGATCCTCGAAATCGACTGTTTTCGACGGCAGGCAGGATTTGAAATCCGACCAATCTTTCCACCGGAATCCGTAAAGCTGCCCCTGCCGTGCCTCGAAAAACGCGATCAGCAATTCTACATCGTCCAACGACCGCAGTCCGATTCCAGCATCATAGCGCCTGCGCGAATGTCCCCACGGCGTGTTACGCTCCTCGAACCCGTTGGCAAGCGTCACGATCTCCGTGCGCCGCTCCGGCCCGCCGACTGAACCGAAGCTCTGGTTTGTCGGAAATCTTACCTCGTGAAACGCCATTGATGCCTCCTAGCGATTGCGCTGTCCGCGCCCTATAGCGCGTGTTAGTTGTGCCGCGATCTGCGATTGTGACTTGCGGAAGCCCTCGGCATCGGGTGTCTGGATGTTCATCACCACGTTGACAGTGCCTCCGCCCCCGTCGGTGCGCACGCCTAGCCGACCATCGGCACCGCGCGACAGTGGCATGATCGCCTCCGGCCCGGCCTCGCCCATCAGCCCCATGCCGCCGCGCATCCCGAAGCTTGTCGGCCCAGACACCACACCGCCCTTGGCAAACGGCATCACCCGGCCTTGGCTGAACGACCCGCCCTTTTCGAACGGCAATAACCCCTGGATCAGACTTTCCAAACCGCCCGCCATCACGCCCGCACCATGGCTGACCACCGGCTTCATCGCGGCATTATAGGCTGCATCCACCATCGACCGGCCCACCGTGCGCAAGGCATCCGACAGCTTGTCGCCATCGAAAACCAAACCGTCGATCGCACTTCGCAGCCCCCGGCCAATGCCGCTTTGCAAGGTGCCTACCTCGCGGCTGGTGTCGGCCATCGTCGCCTGCATTTGTCGCATTTCCTGGTCAAAAGCGGCGGCCATCGCCGCCGCCCCACCCATCGAGTTCTCCAGCGCCTCGATCTGGCCATCCAGATCGTCGCGCCCAAATCTGTCAATCATCCTGATCTCCTCGACTATCGGGATAGGCCCGCGATAGCTCGTCAAGCCGCGCCCGTGTCAGGGGCGGCGATCCCGCCCCCTCGCCCAACATCAGCAGCAATTCGGCGGGCGTCAGGGCCCAGAACTCCTTCGGCTTCAAGCCCAAACCCTGCATCCCGGCCCGCATCAGCGCAGGCCAGTCGAACGCGTTCACGCGGCCACCGAAAACGCCCGTGCCAGCAACTGGCCGGCGATCTTGGCAGCCCCCAAGGGCCCGCCTTCGATCTCGGCCGCCAGCAAATCGCCCGCCTGCCCCTGCCAGCCGCCACCGCGCAAACCCGCAACGATGAGTGCCAACACGTCGCGGGTCGAAAACCGCCCCGCTTCGAACCGCTCAACCAAGGCCAACAGCGTGTCCTCACCCAACCCCGCCTCCAGCTCCGCCAAAGCGCCCAATGTCAGCTTGAGCACCCGCCGCTCATCGTCGATCACCAGCGCAACCTCGCCCGTCCAGGGGTTTGTCATCGCCTAGAACGCCGTGAAGGTCAGCGCGCCCGCCGAGGCCATGGCCATCTCATAGGTCGCCTCACCGTTGTGCGACCCTGAATACTCGATCGAAGTCAGCTGGAACGGCCCTTCGACAATGCCGAAATCCGGAATGATCACCTGAAACGCCGGAATGTCACCGTCAAAGAAGATCTGCCGCGCGCGCTCGTCCGTCGCCTCGTCCTTGAAAACTCCTGAGCCGGAAATCGAGGCCGAGCGTACGCCCGCACCGGCCAGCAACTCGCGCCAGCCGCCCTGGCTCTCCAGGCTCGTCACATCGACGCTTTCCGCGTTGAACGAAATCCGCGTGGCCCGCAGCCCCGCGATAGTGTCGAAACTGCCCGCCCCCGTCATGTCGAGCTTGATCAAAAGGTCCTTGCCGTTCTGTGCCGCCATTTTCATAACTCCAATCAGATATATTCAGTTGTCTTCGACCCGCGCGCGAAACCGCAGATCGATCCGGCGTACGTCACCGTCCTGAACCCGCTTGGCGCGCGCTTTCAGAAACCCCAGCGAGACCAGCGTGCCCCGCGTGAGCACTAGGGGCGCGTCGACCAACGCGTCCGACACCGCAGCCGCGACATTCTTGGCGCCGCGGAACCCGGCCGCCTCGGTCACCACGGAAACCGTGAACTCATGCACAGCCCCGGCCCCGGTATTGTCCGACGCATCGCGGACATCCTCGGGACCGAGGCTGACATATGTCGTGGGCACCGTCCCGGACGGCGCAGCGTCAAAAATATCGCTCCCGACCAGACCGGCCAGCACCGCGTCACCCTGCAGCCGCTGAAACACTGCCGCTTGCAGGGCCGAGGAAACTCCGTAACTCATGTCAGAACCTCCTCACGCGCGTGGCAGGTCAGGTAGCGCGCGGCTGGGTCGTATTCCGAAACCGCCAGGATGCGGAACACTCGGTTGCCATCCTTGAACCGCTGGTCAGGCTTCGGCCGCGAAGGTGAGCCCTCCGGCGAGGCGCGCACAACAATCCGGTAAGGCACGGTCGAGACGGTCACGAATTCGCCCGCCGCCTCGCGGCCCGTGCCAGCTTTGATGCTTGCCCAGATCGTGCCCAATGCCTGCCAGCTCTCGCTGTGCCCGCCCGCGCCATCCAGCACCCGCACGGGCGCTTCCAGTACGATTTTGCGGTTCAAATGCACCGGCGCACTCACCGCACACCCCCACCAAGTATCCGCACGTTGCGATATCGCTCGATCAGCGTTGCAACCCCAAACGGCATCGCCCCGCCATCCGCCCCCGTGGCGCTGCGGTTGTCGTAGTAATGCGCGCCCAGCAGCATCGCCGCATGGGCCAGATCGGCAGGTAGATCGCCCCACGCCGGTCCGAACCCGGCCGTGAACCCGATCTCGATCGACCCAGCACGCGGCACCGACGGCAGATTGCCCCCGACCGCCCATAACGACGGCCGGTGGCCATCACGCTCCAGCTGATACCGCGACGGATCAACCACGGCCTCCATGCCCAGCCGGTCGATGATTTTCACTGCGGTGACAGCCGACACTGGAGCCAATGGCAGCGCTTGCCGGCAGACATCGCGCCATCCGGTCAGCGTCCAGTTATAGTCCTTCTCGACCAGCACCTTGCCAGTTCGTGCCTCGATCGAGGCCATCGCCACCCGCAGCATGTTCTCCAGAACAGCGTCTTGCAGGCCGTCATCGGCGAACCCGGTGCCCAGCCGCAAATGATCCTTGAATTCCGCCACCGGCAGGGCCGCGCCCGGCACTGTGGTCTGCTCGACTAACATCATGCAATATCTCCGAAAATTCCCGCCTGTGACGCTTGGTCACGAAAAATGGGCGCACGCCCCCCGCATTGCTCGGACGGAGGGGGAGCAGCTAGACAACCCGGGGTAAAGGTGACGCGCGCCCAAATCCCCGCCGACACGAAAAACGCCGACAGGGCTTATCCCAACCGCTCTTATGCGATCGAGAATTTCAGCAGCTTGATCGCTGCAAAGTCGCTGACATCGCCGCCGACGCGCTTGGTGGCGTAGAACAGCACGTTCGGCTTGGCGCTGAACGGATCGCGCAGGATGCGCAGATCCGGGCGCTCGGCGACGGTGTAGCCGGCCGCGAAATCGCCAAAGGCAATCGCGGCGCCGTTGCTTTCCACATCCGGCATGTCCTCGGCGATCAGCACCGGATAGCCCAGCAGACGCGCAGGCTCTGCCGCGGCCAGACCGTCGGACCACAGGAACCGGCCATCGGCGTCCTTCAGCTTGCGCACCTTGCCAGCGGTCTTCGAGTTCATCACGAAGGTCGCATTGGCACGGTACTGGGCACCCAGCGCATAGACCAGATCGACAATCTGATCCGCACCGCCGATATCGCCATCGACGCCGGTCGGGATGTAGCCGATATTGCCCCAGCTCCAGGTAACGTCATCGACCAGCGTGTGGCTCAGGAACCCGGTCGGCTTGTCGACACCGTCACCGTTGATGAACGCCGCCGCTTCGGCAGCGCGCGAACTTGTCCGCGATCCGGCCAGCAAGCCAGCCCTCGATGTCAAAGGCGGCATCGTCCAGCAATCGCTGGCTGGCCTTGGGCAGCGCCGACAGTTCGTGCAGCGGGATCGAGATGCGGTCGAACTGCGGCGTGCCGGTCTCGGCCAGCGCTGCTGGTCTCGCTGGCCCAGCCGGACCCGACGTCGGAACGGTCGACCAGCACATCGAACGAGGTCGCCTCGACATTCACCACGTTGGCGATCTGACGGATCGACGAATTCGACTTCAGAACCGATTTCACGGTCTCCGCAGTCTGCGGATCGACAAGGTAGCCGCCGTCTGCCGCGACCGAGGTGTTCATCGCCTTGCCGTCGAGCACAAGACCGCGCAGCGCGTCGTCGTCGCCCGACCGCACATAGGCCTCAAACGCCTTCTGATGCGGCGCTTCGCCCTCGGCAGAGGAGGCAAGGGCCGGGCGGCCCAAAGTCACAGATTTCCGATCCAGCATGGTCAATCGCTCTTCTTGTTGTTGCAGTTTCGATTTAATGTCAGTCTGAAAGTCCTTGAGATCACTCACGAACCCCGCCATCGCGGTTTTCACTTCCGCAGCCGGCGACAGGCCGTCGGACAGATCTGTCCCGGCCCGAGCCTTCGTCTCGGTCTTGCTCATCAAACAATCCTGTTTGCTAAGGGTTGAAGTTCTGGCTCAGTCCCGGGCCAGCTCGAGGCGGGCGTCTTGGAAAACCCCCGCCAGTTCGCGCCAGGCCTCTGCCTCGGGGCTTGACCCCTTGGCACCGACCCGTGCATCCGGAAGCATCGGGAAGGTTACCAATGACACCTCCCAAAGCTCCAGTTCCGACAAAAGCCGTTGGCCCTTGCCGTCTTTGTGCGCCTTCACGGTGCGGTACCCGATCGACAGCCCGTCAATCGCCCCCGCGCCGATCAGCGCCACCGCCTCGCGGCCCTTGGCCACGTCGGTCAACAGTCGCCCCTTGACGTAAAGACCGCGCGCATCCTCGCGTACGATGTCCCAGACCCCGATTGGCTGCGCCGGATCATGCTGCCACAGCATCTTGACGCTGCCACCCTTGGCCGCCAACGCCGTCAGACTGGCGCCATAAGCTCCCGCCTGAACCACATCACCGCCCTTGTCCTTGAGCCCGAAGTAAGAGGCATAGCCCTCAATCACTGTCCCATCTGTAACGGTGATATCCTCGCCCAACCGGCAAAACTTGCGCTCGGGCGCACCAAATTCTTCATTCATCGCTGTCTCCTTCATCGGCCAGTTTCGGCAGCCCCAGCAGCGCCCGCTTCTCGGCATCGCGTCAGAAACGCGGCCTCGCTGACCCGCCGCCACTGATTGTCGCGCTCCGCCGACAGCGCCGGCACCTGATCCAGATCGGGCCGCAACTCGACCGCCTCACCCAGATATTCCGACAACCAGTGCGACACAGCCGAAGACACCCGCGCCACCATCGGCAACACCGTCAACCGGTAAAATGCGCGGCTCGCCTCCTGGTAATTCGCGTAAGTCAGATCGCCCGGAATCCCCAGCAGCATCGGCGGCACTCCAAAGGCCAAAGCAATCTCGCGCGCCGCCGATTCCTTGGTCTTTTGGAACTCCATATCGCGAGGGGCTGAACCCCATCGGCTTCCAATCCAGACCGCCCTCAAGCAGCATCGGACGGCCCGCGTTTCGCGCACCCTGATGATGAGCCTCCATCTCGTTGACCAGCCGGTCATACTGGTCGGCGCGCCATCGCGCCCTGCCCGTCGGCGCCCTTGTAGACGATCGCGCCCGACGGCCGTGCTGCATTGTCCAACAGCGCCTTCGACCAACGCGACGCCGCGTTATGCACATCGACGGCCGACGCCGCCGCCTGCATCGGCGAAAACCCGTAGTGGTCATCCTGCGGATGAAAACTCTTGACATGACAAATGGGCGAGACCCCCCCGCCGGCGGCAAAGCGGTGCTTGCGCCCGCCCACCGCGTATTCATAAGCCACCGGCCAACCATCGGCGCCCGGCACCAAAGACATCCGGTCAGAGCGCAGCACATGCAGTTCTTCCGGAACCCCGTCTTCGCCACCGACTGCCTCCAGATAGCCATTCCCGGACAATAACAATTGCCCGTAAAGCGCCTCGAACAGTTCTGCCCGACCCTGCAAGGGATTGGGCCGACCGACCAACGCGAGGATCGGATGCTGATCATAGCGCCGCTCGTGATCCTGCAATACCAGGGGCAGCGCCGCCGCCGCCTCGGCAATCAGCTTTACGGACCGAAACCCAACTGGGTTCCCGGCAAATCCGACCTTGGTCAAAGACACCGTATCACGCGGCGTCCAGGCCACCCGCCCGGACGTGCCATAGGCAATCACCGGCCCCGTCGCCGAGGCTTTCACCTCCGGCATCGTCCGCCGCCCCTCGCCGCAAAAACTCGAACATCAACCGCCCTCCTCATATCAAGCACCCGGTCCGGGTTTCCCGCACCGCGCAATCCATTATTTCTCGAAAAATATCCCCGCCGGAGGCTTCCGGTTTTCGCAAGAAAACCGAATCACTACCCCAGCGTCCTGATCTGCGGCCTCTGCCATTTCGAGGCTGGCTCGATCATCAACTCGTGCAAGGCCCAGACCAAAGCATCCACCCGGTCCGGCGAGCCTGATCCCTCGAACCCATGCGCAGTCATCCGGCACATCTGCTCTTCCAGAACCGCCAACCCGCGCACATGGGCAACGCGCCCCTGCTCATAGAGTGCCGCCACCGGCTCGGCTCGCGCGACCTTGTTACGCGTCGCCCGCACAGCCCGGAACGGAACCAGCGGTTCAACCTGCCGCACGACCTCCTCCACCATATCGCCGCCCTGGTTGACCTCGGCCACCAGCCGGTCACCGCCATGCCGATGCAGCGCGTCAATCGCCGCCTGCGCCCAGACCGACGGGCTGGCCGCTGACACCGATGCATCTTCCAGCACCACCGCGCGCCAGTCCTGCGGCGGCCCCTTGGTCACTGCACCCACAACAACGATGCCGCATTCATCAGACCCAGCGTGCCCCGTGACCGGCGGATCAATCGCCACGACCACGCGCGAAAACGCGGGGCACTCGGCTACCTGCCGTGCTTCCAGCGCCGCAGAGGTCCACAAGGCGCCCTCGGCATCCTCCAGAAGAACCCCGTCCAGCTCCTGCCGCCCCTGCCGCGTCCCGCCAAAGCGGGTCCGCACCTCGTCAAGAAACGAGGCCGCCAGAAACGCCCGGTTAGCTTCGGTTGGCGCATGCGTCAGAACCGTGCTCGCCTGCCCCAGGATATTCTTCAAGACCCCGACGTTGCGCGGTGTCGTGGTCACCACGGCCCGCGGGTCCTCGCCCAAACGAAGACACATCTGCAACATGTCCCAGACGTCTTGGCCCTTCTTCCACTTGGCAAGTTCATCAGCCCATGCCGCATCGAATTGCGGACCGCGCAGAGCCTCGGGCTGATGCGCCGAAAAGATCTGCGCCGTCGCACCATTCGGCCACTCCAGCAGCTTGCGCGTTGCTCTCCATTCGGGCCGGCGGTCGGGCGGCGAACACGCCAGTATCCCACTCTCGCCAAATATCATCACTTCGCGGACCTGCTCGATGGTCTCGCCAACCAAGGCCACTCGCTGGGCACGACCCGCATCGAGCGGCTTATCGCCCTCGACCTGTGCGCGCACCCATTCGGCCCCGGCCCGGGTCTTGCCGGCGCCGCGCCCGCCCATGATCACCCAGTTGCGCCAATCGCCTTCGGGCGGCAACTGATGTTCCATCGCCCAGAACTCGAATAAGAAAGGGAGCGCCATAAGCGCTCCCTCACCCAGGTCATTCAGAAAGGTCTCGACCCTCTCCGGCGGCCCGGAGGCAAGCCATTCGGCGTCGGATCTCGTCGCGCGCCGCGCCAAAGTCGATGGCGTAGTCGCGGTGAACACCGGCCTGCTTTTTTCGTTCATCTTCAAGTGACTTCCGCTCCCGATATAACAATGTCGCAAGTTTGCGGTATTCGCCGACCATGTCGCGCGCCTTAGACGGCTCCACGGTCTCTCCCGCAGCCAGTTTCCGCGCCGCCACCCTGAAAACCTCAGCGGCGTCGTTAAAATGCTCCTCGACGCAAAGAAGAACCTTCTCCGCGTCCCCGTCCTCACCTTCGGGTCTGATCAATGTCATTAAGTTATACGCCTCTCATGCCACTCCGCACGAGCGAAACGAAAAAGCGACCACCGGGTCACCCCGAGGTCGCCTGCCCACTTCTTCTAGCATGCCACAAGGTCTACACCGGACCGTGCGCTCTGTCAAGCCAACTCTGCCTTGGGTTGCGCGCGGTTAGGTTAACAAAGTATTGATATTCAACGCTTCTTCAGCAAATGCAGGGATTTTCGCAGCCGCAAGCCGCGCTGCCCCGGTCCGAACCGGCGCCATGCAGGGCCTGGCATGCGGCAAAGTCCCGCTCACCTTCCGGCAAATTCCGGCCCATGCTGCTCGCCAATCTGGACTGCCCCCACGTCAAGTGCCAACAATACGCAAAGCCTTGTGCCACCTATTAATTTGTTACTGGAGAGTTCACATGTCCGCCTGCACCGCGATCCCAAAGCTCCTCGCCGCCACATTGCCCGCCCTGCTGCTGGCTACCGCCGCCCAGACCGCGACGCTCAACTACACATTTGATGCGGAATATACCGGCGAATATGCCGACCCGAATGCAACCGCCCTAAGTGGCGATCCGATCTCGGGAAAGTATTCCTATCTCAGCCTTGGCGCAGTGGTGAAGGGATCGGTCAGCATCGACTAAGACGATCCCAGTGATCTGAGCGGATTCTACTTCGGATCAGGCAATGTCGCCCTCGACGGCTCCAGGATAGCGGGCGAATATTTCGAGTTCTACGATTTCACCTCTGCAAGCAACGCAAAGTTTCTAGTGGCCGACGAGTTCTTCGACGATGCGTACACTTTCAAGATCGACGGCAGCACTGGCAGCTTGACATATGATGGAACGCTCGACTTCTTCGACGCTTACCAACTCTCAGCCTTTTTCGCACTGTCCAACATCACGGCCTCAGGCCTGCCGGACCAGCCGGACAGGCCAGCCTCTCCCGCCCGGCCGGGCGCTCCCAGCCTCGCCGTCATGCCCTTGCCTGCGTCCCTGCCGCTTCTGGGTGCGGGCCTCGCGGGTCTGTGGCTGATCCGCAGCAAGATCCGAAAGGTCTAAGCCGGGCCGTCGGGCAAATAACCGCACAATCCGCTCGGGCAACCCCGGCATGAGTGAACGATCCTGCGAGTCCGCCTGACCTTCCGGGGCAGAATTTCATTCAGGCAGAGGTCAGTTCCCGTCCGCCGCAGCATCCGCCTTGTCTGCGGCCTGCGCCTCGACCTCGCGCCATTTCGCGACGTTGGCGTTATGCTCGGCCAGTGTTTCGGCAAAGGCGTGCCCGCCGCTGCCATCGGCCACGAAGAACAGAAACCTGGTATCCTCCGGGTTCAGCGCCGCCTCGATGCTGGCCAGCCCCGGATTGGCGATCGGCGTCGGCGGCAGCCCGTCGATGACATAGGTGTTGTAGGGCGTTTGCTTGCGCAACTCGCTCTGCCGCAACCCGCGATCCAGCACACCCTGCCCGTTGGTCACACCATAGATCACGGTCGGATCGGTCTGCAGCCGCATCCCCTGCTTCAGCCGGTTCACGAATACGCTGGCGACCTGCCCGCGCTCCTCCGGAACCCCGGTTTCCTTCTCGATGATCGAGGCCAGGATCAGCGCCTCTTCCGGCGTGTCGACCGGCAAATCTTCGGCCCGGTTCGCCCAGGCCTCCGCCAGCCGCGCCGCCTGCGCCGAGGTCATCTCGGCCAGCAGCTCGGCCCGGTCTTCCCCGGCAACAACCTCATAGCTGTCCGGCGCCAGGCTGCCCTCAGCCGGCACGTCCGCCACCTCGCCGTCCAGGAAATCCGCTGCCTTCAACGCCTCGACGACCTGCCAGCTGGTCACACCCTCGGCCAGCGCTATACGGTAGCGCGTGTCGCGGTCCTCGCGCACCTCGGTATATTCCGCAGGCATCTCGCCCTCGCCCGGCACGAACTCCGCCACATCGGCGAAGCGGTTGGTCGCGGGATCAAGCTCGCGCACCCGCATCTCGGCCTGCCGCACCCCGATCCGGTAAACCACTTCGGTGCCGCAGGTGCTGGCCCCGCCGCGCGTCACGATATCGACGATCTCGGCCATACTGGCCCCCTCGGGCACCAGAAACGACCCGGCCTTCAACAGCGCCGACTTATCGGCATAATCGGCCCCGATCCGCATGATCGACGGATTGCTGACCGCGCCCTGACCGGCCAGATCATCCGCCACCCGGCGCATGTTCGACCCGCTTTCGACCCGCAGACAGATCGCCTGCTCCAGCGGTCCCTTGGCCGAATATTGCGTCTTGCCCCAGGCAATCACCCCGCCCACGGCAATCAGCGCAACCACGAACAGCGTCAGCGCATTCGACGCGATGTTACGCCACATCAGTCGACCACCTTGCGAAACACGACCGAGGCGTTGGTGCCGCCAAAGCCGAAAGAGTTCGACAAGGCCACGTCGATCTTGCGCTCGCGCTTCGCATTGGGCGCCAGATCCAGCTTCGGCTCCACCGCCGGATTGTCCAGGTTGATCGTCGGCGGCGCCACCTGATCGCGGATCGCCAGCATGCAGAAGATCGCCTCGACCGCCCCCGCGGCACCCAGCAGATGCCCGATGCTCGACTTGGTCGGAACTCATCGTCGCCTTCGCCGCCGCATCGCCCATCAGCCGTTCGACCGCGCCCAGTTCGATCGTGTCGGCCATCGTCGAGGTGCCATGCGCATTGATATAATCCACATCCGCCGGCACCAGCCCGGCCCGCTCAATCGCCGCCTTCATGCTGCGATAGCCACCATCGCCATCCTCGGACGGTGCGGTGATGTGATAGGCGTCACCCGACAGACCATAGCCCACGACCTCGCAGTAGATCTTCGCGCCGCGCGCCTTGGCATGTTCGTATTCCTCCAGCACGACAACGCCCGCGCCCTCGCCCATCACGAACCCGTCGCGATCCGCATCATACGGCCGGCTGGCCTTCTCCGGCTCATGTGCGCGCTTGGTGGACAGCGCCTTGCAGGCATTGAACCCGCCGATCCCGATCCCCGAGATCGGGCTTTCCGCGCCGCCCGCCACCATCACATCGGCATCGCCCCACTGGATCAGCCGCGCCGCGTCGCCAATGGCATGCGCGCCCGTCGAACAGGCGGTCACCACCGAATGGTTCGGCCCTTTGAACCCAAACCGGATCGACACCTGCCCCGACACCAGATTGATCAGCGCGCCCGGGATGAAAGAACGGCGAAATCCGCCGTGGGCCTCGTTCCTTCAGCAGCACCGCCGTCTCGGCAATCGAGGTCAGCCCGCCGATCCCCGACCCGATCATCACGCCCGTGCGCAACCGGTCCTCCTCGGCCTCGGGCGTCCAGCCGGCATCGTCGACCGCCTCTGCGCCGCCGCAATCCCGTAAAGGATGAAATCGTCGACCTTGCGCTGTTCTTTCGGCTCCATCCAGTCATCCGCATTGAAGGTGCCATCCGAACCGTCGCCCATCGGGATCTCGCAGGCATAGGTGGTCGCAAACCCCTCGGTATCGAACCTCGTGATCGGCCCGGCCCCGGACTGCCCGGCCAGAAGCCGCGCCCAGGTCTCCTCGACTCCGCACGCCAGCGGAGTGACCATTCCCAATCCCGTGACGACTACCCGACGCATCAGCGGCCCCCTTCGGCTCTCGTGACATTCCGAAAACCATTACCCCGCGAGTGCGCCACGGGGCAAGACCGCCCGGCACCTTTCCGCCTTTCGCATGAAACGTCGGCACTCGCCTTCTTTGTCCCCGGAAATATCCCCGCCGGAGGCTCCAGCCCTCAGCCGCGCCTCGCCATCATCTGGGCCATCAACTGGGCCAGCAGCACAAAGGCAAACGCCACCACCGCCATCCAGCCGAAATACCACATCCGCCCGGCCAGAAAATCATCGCCATAAGACACAACGAACCGCGCCTTGCCGATGCCCACAACCCCGGCCGAGAGGGCCAGAAACACCAGCGCCAAGCCCAGCTTCATCAGCCTGCGCCCGCGCCACAATCGACTTAACCCAAAAATCACCGCGCCAATGCCGATGCCAACCCAGACAACCTGCATTCCCCAGTAGGGATGCGCGCCCAAGGCGACTGTCAGGCCCAGATACCCCCCAACCGCAAGCAGCAACGCCGCGCCCAGAATCGCCAGCGACCTCTTTTCGCCCGATCCGCCGCATGCTGCACCTCCGTCCCCAGTGATCCGGCCACCGCCACCGCTGTCAACGAAAGCCCGCGCGCCTCACGCAACTGTCACCCAGAGCACGCACACCGCATCATCTTATGTTCAAAAATATTTCCGCCGGATGGCATCCCGAAGTCAGCCGCGCAGCGTTTGCCCAAACAGGCAGCCCCCGCCGTCTCAGCCCCGCTTCTCATGTCGTATTGTAAGAAAAATTGCGGCGCTCTGCCGCAGTTCTTGTCGGCTGGCTTCCCGATCCAGCGGGGCCATCGGCAGAAAACACGCAATCCTTGCAGTGGCCCAGAGATCAGAAAACTCCCGCAGAACACGCCATTCAGGCGGCAATACCGGTATCATCCATCCTCTCAACGAAAAACGGCGCCCCAGGGGACGCCGCATTCAATTCTCTGGCCGAAGACTCAGGAGGCTTTGGTGATGAAACCAACCGCGTCGCCGAAGGTCTGGATCGTCTCGGCAGCGTCATCCGGGAATCTCGATGCCGAATTCTTCCTCGAACGCCATGACCAGTTCGACAGTGTCAAGGCTGTCTGCGCCCAGATCGTCGATGAACGACGCGGATTCGATAACCTTGTCCTCTTCCACGCCCAGATGCTCGACGACGATCTTCTTCACGCGATCTGCGATGTCGCTCATGTCTTGTCCTCTTTCCGTTCTTCGGGGCCATTCCCCAGGTATCGCTTCAGCCCCCCGGGGGCCACTCTCTCGCCCGATGATCGCGGGCAGTATCGGTCCGGATCACTGTATCCGATGCCATCTGCGCCGCCTATAGCATATCGTCTGGCCAAGGCAAACGCTTTCGCAGAGCCCGCGATCAGGTCACTATAACATGGCCATGCCGCCGTTCACATGCAGCGTCGCGCCGGTGACATAGGCGGCTTCGGCGCTGGCCAGATAGACAACGGCGGCGGCGATCTCATCGGCCTCACCCATGCGCCCCGCGGCACCTGCGTCAGGATCGAGGCCTTCTGATCGTCGGTCAGCTTGTCGGTCATCGCGGTGGTGATGAACCCCGGCGCGACACAATTCACGGTGATGCCCCGGCTCGCCACCTCATAGGCCAGCGATTTCGACATGCCGACCATCCCGGCCTTCGCTGGCCGCATAATTGGCCTGCCCAGGGTTGCCGGTCGCACCCACGACGGACGAGATATTCACGATCCGCCCCCAGCGCGCCTTCATCATGCCGCGCACCACGCCCCGGCACAGCCGCATGACCGAGGTCAGGTTGACGTTCAGCACCGCGTCCCATTCCTCATCCGACATCCGCATGAACAGGTTGTCGCGCGTGATCCCGGCATTGTTGACCAGAATATCGAGCGAGCCCATCGCCTCGATCGCCTGCTTCGGCAAAGCCTCGACGGCGTCCTTGTCCGACAGGTTGCAGGGCAGCACATGCGCGCGGTCGCCCAACTCTGCGGCCAGCGCCTGCAACGGCTCCACCCGTGTGCCCGACAAGCCACCCGCGCCCCGTGCGCATGCAAGCGCCCGGGCAATAGCCGCCGCCGATCCCGCCTGACGCGCCAGTCACCAGCGCGGTCTTTCCCGTCAGATCAAACATCTCTGTCCCTTGTCAGTCCGCCTGGCCCGGAAATAGCAGCCCGCCCCGCCCGCGCCACCCGCGACTGCCGTCGCACGACCCCTCGCTGCTTCATTGTCTCGAAAATATCCTCCGGGGGTGCGGGGGTGGAAAACCCCCGCCTGCGTCAGCGCCAACGCCGCCGCAACATCCTCGGGTGTACCGACGGCCTGCGTCGTCACCCCGTCCGCGCTCCGCTTGATCATCCCCGACAGCGCCTTGCCCGCGCCGATCTCCCAGAACTCCGTCACGCCGTCGCGCCGCCATGAACGCCACGCTCTCGCGCCAGCGCACTGAGCCCGGTCACTTGCTGCACCAGAACGCCGGCGGATCACCTCCGGGTCACTCACATCGTGGGCCATCACATTGGCCACCAGCGGCACCTGCGGGGCCCTGATTTCCACGCCAGCCAGCGCCTCGGCCATCACCTGTGCGGCGGGCTCCATCAGCGCGCAATGGAACGGCGCGGATACCGGCAACAGTAGCGCCCGTTTGGCCCCCATGCCCTTGGCAATCTCGCAAGCCCGCTCCACCGCTTCGCGGTGGCCCGACACCACGACCTGCCCTGGATCGTTGTCATTCGCCGCCTGACAGACCTGTCCCTTGCTGGCCTCGTTTGCGGCCTCGACCGCTTGATCAAAGCTCAGACCCAACAATGCCGCCATCGCACCCGACACCCACCGGCACCGCCTGCTGCATTGCGCGGCCGCGGATACGAAGCAACCGCGCGGTATCGGCAATCGTGATCGAGCCTGCGGCGGCCAGCGCCGAATATTCCCCCAGCGAATGGCCGGCCACATAGGCCACGCCGTCCAGCCCGATGCCTTCGGCTTCCAGCGCGCGCAGTGCCGCCAGTGAGGTCGCCATCAACGCTGGTTGCGCGTTCTGCGGTCAGGGTCAGCGCGTTCTGCTCGCCCTCCCAGATCAGCGCCGACAGCTTTTCGCCCAAGCGCCTCGTCGACCTCGTCAAAGACCGCCCGCGCGGCCGGATAGGCCTCGGCCAGCGCCCGCCCCATGCCGATGGTCTGGGCACCCTGCCCGGGAAATACGAATGCTCGGCTCATGAGAAATGCCCCGGTTTGTCGTTGCTTGCCACCGGTGTAGCGGCTTGGCCGCAACCCGGCAAGCTGTAGGCCAGGGCACTTACGGGGTGTCAGCACCGCCTAGCGCGCGGCAAAAGCCGAAGGCGCCTGCGTCGCGGCAACGGTCGGCTTGCGCTTTGCAGGCGGGCCTCCGGTGTCCTCGCGCAAATCGAGCGCTCAGCCGTTGCAGGATCGGCGCCAGTTCGTGCTCGGGCGCCACCGCGATCTCGGTCGCGGTACGGTTGACCGGCGAACCGTACACACAGCCGGTTGCGTAGAAAGCTCGATTTGGCGCGCTGCATGAAAACGCTCTCGACCTCTGCGATAGGAACCGCGCCAGACCGGCGTCGCATGGCCATGCCGGTTGCGCCGCGCCGTGCGCAGCACCCGCCGCACAAGGTCGATATGCACTTCCTGGCAAAGCCCGCGCCGCGCGATCAGATAAAGCATGCCGCGCCGACGAAAGAAGATCACCGTGCGCGCCCATCTTGAACGGCACCAGATCGGCCGAGCCGTTCGATGCCCGGGATCAGCCACAGGCCATACGCCGCCATCCGGCCAGAAGGACGCCGCGAAACTCGCCGCCATTTCGCCATAAGCGGCGCGCATCAGCGCGCTGATCGCCAGGGCGGATGATATATCCCCAATCGGTTTCACTCACATCCACAACGCTGTTGCGCTGCACACCAGTCACGCCTTCGCCGAAAGTGCCGGAATGCCTGTTCTTCACTGTCCTTCCCGTCCTATCCTGGTTAACGGTTGCCCCATTCAATGCGGGCAAAACTTGGCAGGAATTGGGCCAAGCTGCATCCATTTGACGACCCCGGCGCCGATCTTCGCGCAAGCCGCGGCAACAGGCCCTTGAAACCCTGCCCCAGCCCTGTATAAGGCCCCGTCCTTCCGCATCTATCGGAACCAGCGCAGCCTCTCGTGGGCGGGTCGCGGAAGGTGTCAGACCCGACGCCCTTTGAAGTGCGCTTTACAAGTGGAGTGAACATGCCCCTTTACGAGCATGTCTTTATTGCGCGTCAGGACTTGTCCAACACGCAAGCCGAAGGCCTCATCGAACATTTCGGCACCGTCCTTTCGGATAACGGCGGCACGCGTCGTCGATCACGAATACTGGGGCGTCAAGACGATGGCCTACAAGATCAACAAGAACCGCAAGGGCCACTATGCCTATGTCCGTTCCGATGCACCGGCCCCTGCCGTGCAGGAAATGGAACGCCTGATGCGGCTGCATGACGACGTGATGCGCGTGCTGACCATCAAGGTCGACGAGCACAAGGAAGGCCCCTCGGCCCAGATGCAGAAACGTGACGAACGTGGCGACCGCGGTGATCGTGGCGACCGCGGCGATCGTCGTCCCCGGCGTGAAGACTAGGAGCTAACATCATGGCAACAAAACCATTTTTCCGCCGCCGCAAGGTCTGCCCGTTCTCGGGCGACAATGCTCCTGCAATCGATTACAAGGACACGCGCCTGCTGCAACGCTACATATCTGAGCGTGGCAAGATCGTGCCCTGCCCGTATCACCGCCGTCTCGCAGAAGAAGCAGCGTGAACTCGCCCGTGCCATCAAGCGCGCCCGGTTCCTCGCCCTGCTTCCCTATGCCGTGAAGTAAGGAGAAAGCACATGCAAGTCATCCTGCTCGAACGCGTATCCAAGCTCGGCCAGATGGGCGATGTCGTCGACGTCAAACAGGGCTACGCCCGCAATTTCCTTCTGCCGCAGGGCAAGGCGATGCGCGCCTCGGACGACAACATCAAGTCGTTCGAATCGCAAAAGGCACAGCTTGAGGCGCAGAACCTCGAAACCAAGAAAGAGGCCGACGCAATGGCCGCGAAACTCGATGGTCAGACCTTCGTCGTGATTCGCTCCGCCTCGGACGCCGGCGCACTCTACGGCTCCGTCACCACCCGTGACGCCGCCGATGCCGCAACCGAAAACGGCTTCACCATCGACCGCAAGCAGATCGTGCTGCAACGCCCGATCAAGGATCTGGGCCTGCACGACCTGACCGTCGTGCTGCATCCCGAAGTCGATGCGAGATCGTGCTGAACGTCGCACGTTCGGCTGAAGAGGCCGAACTGCAGGCGGCAGGCAAGTCGATCCAGGAACTGGCCGCCGAAGAAGAAGCCGCCGCCGAATTCGAAATCGCGGAACTCTTCGACGATATCGGCGCTGCCGGGATCGAGGATTTCGGCGACGAGGATAACGCACCGGCCCGCGCTTCTGCCGCAGAAGCCGAAGCCGAGGAGGCCGACAAGGACGAATAGTCCCCACGGCCATACAAAGACCCAAAGCCGCGCCCTCCGGGACGCGGCTTTCTCTTTGCGAAGTCAAAGTGCACGACACCCGGCAGCACCCCAAATCCGCGATCGGGCGTGCCTGCTTTCGGGATCAGTGGGGAGCAGACGACAAAAGCACTCAATGTCCGGTCCGGGGTCCGCTTGCCCAATCGGCAGTTGCCAGCGGTGACGATAAGATCTCAAAATGCAAAAAGTGGTGTGGCAACCCGAGCATTGCCGCACTGGATCGGTTGCCCGTTCAATGAAAGTATTGGCTGATGATCAAGCAGGTATCCACGCAGGGATCAAAGTCAGCCAGTCTGCCCTGTGCCGTATGTCATCGCAATTTTCCGCGCAACAAGGTGCGGCCCTGGATCTCTGTCAGGCCCAATATCTCGGCCCTGATCGCCAGCGAAGTACCGGAATGGAGCGAGGGGCACTTTGTGTGTCTCGACGATCTTGCTCGCTACCGGCGGTCTTCTGTCGAGCGGCTGCTGGAAGACGAGCGCGGCGAAATCGGTGCGCTGGAACGCGAGGTGATCACAAGCCTTGCGACAGGTCAGACGATCTCCGAGGCACCGGACGACGTTGTTTTTGACCATCTGACGTTTGGTGATCGAATGGCAGACCGGGTCGCCGCCTTTGGCGGCTCATGGACCTTCATCCTTGGTTTCTGCGCTGTTCTAGTGGTCTGGATGTTTCTGAACACCACGGCATTGCTGTTCAGAATTTTCGACCCATATCCCTACATCCTGCTCAACCTTCTGCTGTCGTGTATCGCGGCCTTGCAGGCGCCGGTCATCATGATGAGCCAGCGGCGGCAAGAGATGAAAGACCGGTTGCGCGCCGAGAATGACTATAAGATCAACTTGAAGGCCGAACTCGAAATCCGCCAACTGCACGAAAAAATTGACCATCAGCTGGCAAAACAATGGGAACGGTTGGCAGAGATGCAGCAAATCCAGATCGAGCTTCTGGAAGAACGCATTCCGTGACCGCAAGCGGTAGCCCAAGGGATCGGCTATCGCTCGTGGGTGTCCCGTCGCCCGGACCCTCGCTCGGCCCAAGCGCCAATTCTATACGATCAGAAAGTCAACGAACGCCCGGCCGGTGCATCGGCCCGGCCAAAGGCTTCGGGATCACTTAACCGTACAACCGCCGCGCCTCTGCATGGCTCAGCAAACGACGCTGGTGCTCATCCCAAAGCTGCAACTTGACGCAGGCAAAGCTTTCGATCAGCCCCAGCCGTTGCGCCTGGGCCAGCACGGGGTAGTCGCGCAAGACCTCGGTCAAGCGGTAGAACGGAATTCGCGCATAAAGATGGTGCACATGATGCACCCCGATATTGCCGGTCAGCCAGCGCAGAACCCCCGGCAGCACGTAATGCGAACTGCCATGCAGCGCCGCGTCATGCAGCTGCCAGTCGGTGGAATGATCCCAGTGTGTCTCTTCGAACTGGTGCTGCACATAAAACAGCCACACTCCGATCGAGGCGGCAATCAGACTTGTCGGCAGGAACACCAGAAGGAACGGCATCAGCCCGCCGAACCAGATCACCAGTGCCAGCCCCAGCGCGATGCCCGCATTGGTGCCCATCGCGCTGACCCAGTATTTCACGCCCGATCGCATAAGCCCGATCGGCAGCCGGTTTTGCAGCATGAACAGGTAACTCGGGCCGAGCCCGAACAGTACTACGGGATGCCGGTAAAGCCGGTATCCCAGCCGCCCCCAGAATGACTTTTGCCGATACTCCTCGACTGTCAGCGTATGGACATCGCCCATGCCGCGCTTGTCGAGGTTGCCTGACGCCGAATGGTGAATCGAATGGGTGCGCCGCCAGACATCGTAGGGCGTCAGCGTAAGTACGCCCAGCACCCGGCCGGTCCAGTCGCCAACATGCCGGTTGTTGAAAAAGGCACTGTGGCCGCAATCATGCTGGATGATGAAAAGCCGCAACAGGAAACCGCCGTTGATAACCGCAATCGCGGCCGCCAGCCAGTAACTCACCGACAAGGCAAACCACGCCGCCGCCCAAAGACCCAGAAACGCCGCGACTGTCACGCCCAGCTCAAAGATGCTGCGCCATTCGTTCGGGCTGCGGTAGCGCGCCAGAATGTTTACCCAATCCCGCGCATCACCCGTTGCCGGGGCCTCGCCCCGCTGCCGTGAAGTATCGATCATTACCCGCCTGTCGGTTTCTTCTTGTGCCACGCTAAATATAGCACCCATGCAAATGCACAAGTGTTAACACTTCGTGATCTTGCGTCACATTTTCGCCCGGCACCGCTCGCAAAGCCAGCCATCGCCGCCCCGTCTTGGTCAAGATTGTTCACCAGACCGGACGCCAGCGCGCATATCCTCGCGGCCACGCGTCTCGCGGCTGCAGGCGGTCTTGCACCCCGTCCATGGGCCGCCCGAAAGCAACCCCAGACCAGCTAATCCCTTGGGTCTACTCGTCTTCCAGCGCGTCGATCGCCTTTTGCAGCGCATCTTTCGTGACGGTCTTTTCCTTGACGCTCGCCTGTTCGAACACATAGTCGACGACCTTGTCCTCGAAGATCGGCGCCTGGATCTGCTGGCGCATCTGCGGGTTCTTCTGCACAAATTCGAAGAACTGCCGCTCCTGCCCCGGATATTGCCGGGCCTGCGTCATGACCGCCTGGGTCATCTCGGCGTCGGACACCTCGACCTCCTGCTTGCGGCCCAGTTCGGCCAGCAACAGACCCAGACCGCACCCGGCGCTCGGCCAGCTTCTTGTGCTCTTTGGTCGGCGTGATCTCGGGGTGGTCATGGCCCTTGATGATCGGGGTTTTCCTCGTGCCACAGCTGATGCGCGATCTGTCCGGCCTCGGCCTCGACCAGGCTCTCGGGCAGATCGAACTTCACCTTCTTGTCCAGCGCATCCAGCAGCGCGCGCTTCATCACCTGCCGCGACGGCACCGGAATACTCGGCCTCCAGCCGCTCGGCGATCTGGGCCTTCAGCGCTGCCAGATCGTCGGCGCCGTACTGCTTGGCCAACTCGTCATCTATCTCGGCGGGCTTGGGTTCCTTGACGGCCTTTACGGTGCAGCGAAAACACCGCATCCTTGCCGGCCAGATTGGCCGCACCGTATTCCGCCGGGAAGGTCACCTTGACCTCGATCTCGTCGCCGGCCTTGACACCGACCAGCTGCTCTTCAAACCCCGGAATGAAGGAATTCGAGCCCAGAACCAGCGGATAATCCTCGGCCGAGCCGCCCTCGAAGGCCTCGCCATCGACCTTGCCCAGGAAATCGATCACGACCTGATCGCCGTCCTTCGACTTGGACCCCTTCTTGCGGTCCTCGAAATTCTGCGCGTTCTTGGCCAGGTTCTCCAGCGCCTCGTCGACATCCTTGTCCTCGGCCTTCACGACCAGCCGCTCCAGCTTGACCTTGGCAAGGTCCACCTCGGGGATCTCGGGCAGCGCCTCGTAGCTCATCTCGACCAGAACATCGTCGCCCTCTTTCCAGTCCTCGTTGGTCATCTTGACCTCGGGCTGCATCGCCGGGCGGTCGCCGCTTTCCTCAAAATGCTTGGTCATCGCGCCGTCGATGCTTTCCTGCATCGCATCGCCCAGAACCCGCGGGCCGAACTGCTTCTTCAGCAGCGCCATCGGCACCTTGCCCTTGCGAAAGCCCTTCATCTCGACATCGGGCTGCGCCTCGACCAGCTTTTCGTTGACCTTGGCGTCCAGCTCGGCGGCCGTCACCGTGATCTGGTAGCCGCGCTTCAGTCCGTCCTTCTGGGTCTCGGTGACCTGCATGTCTTGTCCTTTTCAACGTCAACAGGACCGCTCGCGCAGCCCCCAAATAATTCAGCCGCCCTTCTAGGGGCGAGAGGGCTTGGGCGCAAGGCGAAAACCGCCGATTGCAGGGCTTAGCGCAGCCGGAACCGGATGCGCAACCCGAGGCCGGGGAAGAAGATCACGAAGATGCCATTTGCCTGCCCCGGACCGGCCTTCGTGAACGAAGACATGCATAGGGAAAGGCCACCGCCGCGCAATCGCCCGATGTCAGGCGCTCTGGCGCAGGCATCCCTGACGTGGACCTATCCGCAATTCGAGCAAACATCGGCAATTGACCCGCTCGGCCCCCTTGCGGTCATTTCAGATAAGAGTAGGAATACGCAGGAGCTTCAAATGTCGCACCTTCTCTTGCAACAGGAACCAACGATCCGACTGACGGTTTTCCTGGCCGTTCTTGTCGCCATGGCTCTCTGGGAAGTTGCCGCACCGCGCCGCAGAGTGGAAATTCCGCGCCTCTTGCGATGGTCAAACAACCTCGGTCTGGTCGTTCTGGACACGCTCTTGGTCAGGCTCGCGTTTCCGGTGGTCGCTGTCGGACTAGCGGTGATTGCGCGGGAAAATGGCTGGGGCCTGCTGAACCAGGCAAGCATCCCGGGCTGGATCGCTGTTGTCATTACCATTCTGGCGCTCGATCTTGCCATCTACCTGCAACACGTCCTGTTCCATGCCGTGCCCGCGCTTTGGCGCCTGCACCGGATGCACCATGCCGACCTTGAATTCGACGTCACGACAGGTCTTCGGTTTCATCCCCTGGAAATCCTGCTTTCGATGGCGATCAAACTTGGCGTCGTGATGGCCCTTGGCCCGCCCGCAATCGCGGTGTTGGCCTTCGAGGTGCTGCTGAACGCAAGCTCGATGTTCAACCATTCGAACATTCGCCTGCCCGGTCGCATCGATACCGTGCTGCGACTGTTCATCGTCACCCCAGACATGCACCGCGTTCACCATTCCATTCACCCCTCCGAAACCAACAGCAACTTCGGTTTCAACATACCTTGGTGGGATCGGATGTTAGGAACCTATCTCGCACAACCAAGGGCGGGCCATGACAAGATGACCATCGGGATCGAGCAGTTCCGAACCCGGCGCGATCTCTGGCTGGACCGGATGCTCATTCAACCGCTGCGCGGGCCAGCCAGCGGATATCCGATAAACCGGCAAGAAGATCCGTCGAAGGAGTAACCGACAGATCCGAACCCGCCGACCGTCCGCTCAACAGCTGTAACGGAAGTCGGTCAGCTGAACTCGATCAGGCACGCCGCAAACGCCCGATCCCGCGACTTGCCGGTCCGACGACCACCATCCACTGCCTTTACCCCGGAAAATATCCCCGCGCGGAGCGCATCCGACCCGTCAGCCCCTCACTGACCGGAACCCAGCCTGGGCGCCACCTTGATGACTTTTGGAAAGTCCCAGGAAAGGTTGCAAGGCCTTACGGAAAACCGTGGCAAACTCCGGGGATTGGTGCGGGTGGAGGGACTTGAACCCCCACGCCTTGCGGCGCCAGAACCTAAATCTGGTGCGTCTACCAATTTCGCCACACCCGCATGTCCGCGCGCCTTCTAGCAAAGCTGCAACAGGGATGCGAGCACAAATCGCCGTGCCCAGAAAACTCTATCCGAACGGGGATTTTCTGCCGTATTGTGTCAAAAAAAAGGCGAGGCAGAAAAGGGGCAGCCCAATGTCAGCAATGACTGAAGGGCGGAACACGGGGAGCACCTCCGTGCGACGTCAATTTTCGTACAAGACCGGCCTGTGCGAAGGCACGCAAGTGATGACGCGGGATGGCAATCTTCCGGTCGAATACCTTTGCAAAGGCGACATGATCGTCACTAGATCCGGCACGCGGGCGCTTAGGCGGATCACTGCCAAGCCATTGAAAGATTGTCCAATTCTGGTTCTGCGCAGCGCCCTTGGGCCGGGCCGCCCGGCGCGCGACATGTATCTTGCGCCCGATCAAGCGGTGCATCTGCCCGACTGGCGCAGCAAGGTGCTTTATGGCTCGGACCAACGCTCCGTCCCGCTGGCGCGACTGGTCGACCACGACTTCATCCAATGGGCCGAACACCCCGGAGAGTTGCTGGTCTACGAGCTTGAATTCCTGACCCAGCAGGTCTTTTACGCCGAGGGGCTTGAGGTCATGAGCACCGCGTCCCCGTTCCGCGTCGTGCAAGGCATTGCCGCAGCTTAAAGCCCCAGGTGCTTGAAAACCAAGGGCAATTGCTCTGGCAGATCTTCGGCGATCAGCCCCGGCCCAAACGTGCGCGCGCATTCGACATGCAGCCAGGCGGCGGTTTCGGCGGCAGCCATCGGATCGAACCCGCGCGCCAGCAGCCCGGTGATGAACCCCGCCAGCACGTCGCCAGAGCCTGCCGTCGCCAGCCACGGTGCGGCTGCGGTCGTAATGCGCCGAGTTGATGCTGCACCGCCCCGATGGGTCGGCGATCACCGTATCCGGCCCCTTGAACAGCACCACGCATCCCGCTCGCTTCGCCGCCTCGCGGGTCGCATCGACCTTGGAATAGGCCGGACCCTTGGTGGCCGGAGCATTCAGCTTCTCGGCAATATCGGGAAAGAGCCGGGCGAATTCGCCGGCATGCGGCGTCATGACAACTTTGTCATGCAAGAGTTTGAAACGGTTTGGTTTATCCTCTGCCAACCAGGTCAGCGCGTCTGCATCCAGCACACAGGACCGCCCCGAATTCAGCGCGACCGTCACGACCTCACCCGCCGCATCCAGCCCCAGCCCCGGCCCGACGCACAGCGCATTGATCCGCTCATCTTCCAGCGCGACCTTCAGCCCGTCGACCACACCGCCGCCCGAGACCGCCCGCAACATGATCGCATCGAGCCGCGCTGCGTTCTCGGCCAGCGCCTCTGCCGGACAGCCCAAAGTCACCAGCCCCGCCCCGATCCGAAGCGCCCCGCGCGCCGCAAGCCGCGCCGCGCCGCCCTTACCGGGACCGCCAGAGAGGATCAGGGCATGGCCATACAGATATTTGTGGTCGGCAAGTTCCTCGGCCTTGTCGACCATCGCATCATAACCATCGTTCAAGCTCACGACCGCCGTCTGAGCATCGTAATAGTCACGAGAAAAGTTGATTTCCGCGTCCCAATCGATAACGGAACGGGGATCGTCCCCTCGCTTCATTGCTTCGGCCATTGAATCAAACATCTTGGCCGCACCGGTCAGATCCAGCTGTGGCGGACGACCGGCCAAACCGATGTCCCTCACGACCATCTTTCGAGAGAGTTTTGGATACTCACTTTGCAAATGCCCTAAGCGCGGCTGATGAAAAGTAACGGTCAGCGCCACGCCGGAATTGACACCGAACCCGCGCTCTCCAATGAGCGCGCGACCGCTGTCGGAACAGACACCGCTGATCATGTCCACAGCCACCGAGCGCAGGAAACAAACTGGCACTTGAGACTGAAAGACCCCGAGACGAAGCGCCACGCTGTCATCAAGTGCCCGCGACAAACCTGTACCGAAAAGAGCGTCGACCAAAACGCCATCCTCGTCAGAGCTCATTTGCATCGCATTTGGTTGGTGGTCGCCAAGGAAATCCCAAACCTCCCCCAACGCCCCCCACCGCTCATAATTCACCCGCGCATCCGGCGGCAGCTTGTCAGGGTCGCCGTACAGGAACACCTCCACCTCCCAGCCCCATTCCTTCAACAGCCGCGCCACGACGAACCCGTCGCCGCCGTTGTTGCCCGGCCCGCAGAGCACGACCGCACGGTGCGAGGTTGCGCGCAGCTCCGGCCATTCCTCGAAGATCGCCTCGACCACGCCGCGCCCGGCGCGTTCCATCAGCTCCAGCCCGGTGACCTCTCCGCTGTCGATCGCAGCCTGTTCGATGGCCCGCATCTGCGCGGCAGTCAGAAGTTCGGTCATGACAGCAGCCCTCAAAGTTCACAAACCGCCCGCGAAACGCGCCATCTGCACAAAAATTAGGCACACGCGCCGGAATCGCCTTCGGCCCCTGCCCCATGCCACCCTAGCGAATTGTGACCCGCCAAGAGAAGTGGTCAGACACGCGGGAACCGCAATTCCCGGAGAGCGCGCCATGAAAAAGATCGAAGCCATCATCAAGCCGTTCAAGCTCGACGAGGTCAAGGAGGCACTTCAGGACGTCGGCGTGCAGGGTCTGAGCGTGATCGAGGTCAAGGGCTTTGGCCGTCAGAAGGGCCATACCGAACTTTATCGCGGTGCCGAATACGTCGTGGATTTCCTGCCGAAGGTTAAGATCGAGGTCGTGCTGGCCGACGATCAGGTCGATGCGGCCATCGAGGCAATCGTCGGCGCGGCCAAGACCGACAAGATCGGCGACGGCAAGATCTTCGTCTCGACCATCGAACAGGCGATCCGCATCCGTACCGGCGAAACCGGCGATGACGCCATCTGACACATCGGCGCGGGCCATAACCCTCGCGCCACACGAAATCTCAAACAAAGGGACAAGGTCACCATGAGCAACAAAGACGTACTCAAAACCATCAAGGACGAGGATGTCGAATATGTCGATATCCGCTTCACCGATCCGCGCGGCAAGTTGCAGCACGTCACCGTGGTGGCCGATCTGGTGGATGAGGATTTCCTCGAGGAAGGCTTCATGTTCGACGGTTCGTCCATCGCCGGCTGGAAATCCATCGACCAGTCCGACATGAAACTGATGCCCGATGCGAAAAGCGCCTACATGGACCCGTTTTATGCCGAAAAGACCCTGTGCATCCATTGCACTGTGGTAGAGCCCGACACCGGCGAAAGCTATGACCGTGACCCGCGCGGCACCGCCGAACGCGCCGAGGCTTACCTTAAGTCCACCGGTATCGGTGACACCTCGTACTTCGGCCCCGAGGCGGAGTTTTTCCTGTTCGACGATGTTCGCTATTCGGTCACCATGAACAAGGTTTCGTTCCAGGTCGACGCGCTTGATGCATCGTGGAACACCGACACCGAATACGAGATGGGCAATACCGGCCACCGCCCCGGCGTCAAGGGCGGCTATTTCCCGGTCAACCCGATCGACGACGCGCAGGATGTGCGGGGCGAGATGCTGTCGACCATGAAGCGGATGGGCATGAAGGTGGACAAGCACCACCACGAGGTCGCGTCCTGCCAGCACGAGTTGGGGCTGATCTTCGGCACGCTGACGCATCAGGCCGACGAGATCCAGAAGTACAAATACGTTATCCACAACGTCGCGCAAGCGTATGGAAAGTCAGCAACTTTCATGCCCAAGCCGATCTCGGGCGACAACGGCACCGGGATGCATGTGAACATGTCGATCTTCAAGGACGGCAAACCACTGTTCGCGGGTGACAAATACGCCGACCTGTCGCAGGAAGCGCTGTGGTTCATCGGCGGCATCCTCAAGCACGCCAAGGCTTTGAATGCGATCACCAATCCGACCACGAACAGCTACAAGCGCCTGATCCCCGGCTTCGAGGCCCCGGTGTTGCGCGCCTATTCCGCCCGCAACCGGTCGGGTTGCGTTCGCATTCCGTGGGCCGAAAGCCCGAAGGCCAAGCGCGTCGAGGCCCGCTTCCCTGATCCGGCGGCAAACCCGTATCTGGCGTTCGCGGCACTCCTGATGGCCGGCCTGGACGGCATCAAGAACAAGATTGACCCGGGCCCGTCCTCGGACAAGGACCTTTACGATCTGCCGCCCGAAGAACTGGCCTCAATCCCGACGGTGTGCGGCAGCTTGCGCGAGGCGCTGGAAGAGTTGGAAAAAGATCACGACTTCCTGCTGCACGGCGACGTGTTCTCGAAGGGCCAGCTGGAGGGCTACATGGCGCTGAAGTGGGAAGAGGTCTACGCCTACGAACACACGCCGCACCCGATCGAATACAAGATGTACTACAGCTGCTGATCCTCAGCCTGTTCGATACCTCGATGGGGCGCCTTCGGGCGCCCCATCGTATTCGGGCGCCCGGTTATCCGACCTAGGTCGGACGCAATACCCGACCATATCCCCCAATTGTTTCCAAATTTGGTGCGACCTTGGGTGGTAACGGCACCCGCGGTTCCTGTGGCAAAAGAGGGGTACTTCAAAACAGAAGGTATCCAAAATGAAGACCATTCTTCTTACCGCAACCGTCGCCCTGATGTCGCTGACCAGCCTCGCCCCGGCAATGGCAGCCCCCGCATATGGCGATCTGACCATCGGCATCGACACCGCTCACGACACGTTTGACAGGCGTGGCCGCGGCGGCCGGTCCAAGCCCCGCGTACCGGGCGGCTCGGGCTGCGATGATCCCCGCGACATCATCGAACATCCCGAGTGCCGGCGCTGACTAGCCCCTGACCAAGCCCCAACTAGGCCCACTCCCTCTCGGGGTGGGCCATCCCGCATGCGCCGCAAACTGCCAGATCACGATTATTGCGCCGTTTCGGCCCACAATAGCCAGAATTCCCGCTAAACCTGACGGCCTTCTGAACAAGTGACACGGGCCCATGCAGTCGATCATTACAACGCTGATCTACTCCGATCAAACCACCCCTCATCCCGACATGCTGCGCGAGGCGTTGAACGCCCGGCTACGCGGCCTTGATATCATTCTGCAAAGCGGTGCCGCGCAAGATCCGCAGAGTGCGGTGTTTTCCAGCCCGGACTGGCAGGTCGTTCTGAGCGCAAGGGCCAAGCCGCTGCCTGCGGACACCTTTCTCGGTGCAATGGATTCGATTCTGTCGCAGACCGTGATCGGCGAACTAGGCGAGATTCTGAGCCAGCACCAGGCGCATTTGCAGATCACCGTGCTGCCGGTCTCGCAGCCAACAACCCCCGCCACGTGGCTTGCAGGGCAGCGCGTCGCCCATGCCGTGACTTGTGTGGTGACCGAGGCCCAGCAGCCTGCCGCCGTCTTCTGGCGCCCCTCGCATCAGTTGCTGACCGGCGGCCAGTATGCGCAGATGACCGCCGATCCAACCCCATGGCCGCTGTTCGCCAACGCCTGCGAAGTGAAAACCGCTGGCCCCAACCGCACCAGCCTGCGCATCGACAATGCCGCCGATTTCATCGGCCGTCCGATCCTGTTCCCCGAAACCGACCTGTCGCTTGATCTGGCTTATGCCGCGGCACTCGCCTTCCTGCGCCACGCGGTCGAAACCGGCGCACCGATCCCCGACGGCCACAACTTCGGCCCCGAAGACGGCTATGTCGTGAAAGTCACGCACGCAACCGCGACCGGGGCACAACCGCAGGGCAGCTTCGTGCTGCGCTCTGTCCGGGCGGGCAACCGGCTGAGCGATATCGACACATCGGCCCGCGAACTTCCCGCGCCGCTGCCCTTGGGCGACGCGCTTGTCCTGGACCAGACCCGGGAACGCACCCGCAGCCTCGCGATCAGCTATCTGATGCTGGTGCTGCTGCCTCCGGTCGGCTTGGTGCTGCTGTTCTCGAATGCGCTGCTGCGGCCAAGCTCCGGGCGCACCGGCTTTGTCGCCATGACAGCGCTGGCGATCATAATGGTGGTAGGCGCCTATACCTTCCTGAACATCGGCGCAGAGGATACCGCCGCCCTGCACCGCCCCGCTGCGATCGACGTGCGTTCGCTGACAGATTAGGCGCTTTCCCGCAGATCGAGGCTGGCGCGCTGCTCCGGCGTCAAATCGGTGGCCCGCACCATGAATGTGTGGATCGAGAACACCACAGCGCCAGTACCCGGCAACCGCAACAGGCATTGCTGTTCTGATCGAAGGAACGGCGCCGGGCGCGCCGCTTTGGGGCGCGGATCGGCCTCGGCGCGGGGCGCGAACAGGGTCGGTTCATCCCATGTATGCGCATTCGCCCGCCACAGCGGCCGCTCTGGCCGGATCGCATCGAACAGCCGCTGCACGCGGCGCGCGACATCCGGGTCATAAGAGGGGATCGGATCGTGAATGCCGATCAGCGGGCGCATGAACTTCTCGGCCAGCATCCAGCTTGCGGGAAAGCACAGCACCGCGCCGGTCAACACATGTTCGGCGCCGACCTGCTGCATCAGGCACAGATCCTCCTGCACCAACCGCCCCGCCGTTGCCAGCGGATCGGCGCGGTCCAGCACAACCTTCACGCCATCCGGCCGCCGCACACTTTCGGGCCCGACCTCAAAGCCCGGCAGCGCCGCCACCGCCGCCAACACCAGATCCAGCACCTCCTCGGCCGCCGCCACCGCACCCGAATCAAGCCGCAGCACCTCTTCGCGGCGCTCCACGATCAATGCATCCCGCAAGGCCATCTGCCCGGCATAGGCATCATCGACTAAGATCCACTCTGCCGGGTCCAACGGCAAAATCCCCGGCAACCGCGACAGGCGCGGATCGGACCAGGGCGAGATCGGCAAACTGGATTGCAAAACATCAGCCATGCCCTGACCCTATCGCGATCCTCAAGGCAATCGAAGTCGAAAACGACGCTAATTCCTGTCGGAAACAAGCACGACTCGGGGCCGGGTTTGGATTGATCCTTGGGCAACCGGAGGCTCACCCATGGACACTCACTACAGAGATACCCGCAAGATCGACCCGACACGCGGCGCCACGCTTGGCGACGGCACCCCCAACGATGCCGACCGGATCGAGATCGGGCCGACGCAACTGGCGTTCCGCGAATGGGAGGCCGCCGGGCTAACCTTGCCGAACCTCGAACGGATGCGCGAATTCCGCTGGAAGCGGATGACCCAACACGTCGTTGACCGCGACTATGGCGGCGTTCTGATGTTCGACCCGCTCAACATCCGCTACGCCACCGACAGCACCAACATGCAGCTCTGGAACACCCACAACCCGTTCCGCGCCGTGCTGGTCTGCGCCGATGGCTACATGGTGATCTGGGACTACAAGAACTCGCCGTTCCTGTCGACCTTCAACCCCTTGGTGCGCGAACAACGCTCGGGCGCGTCGATGTATTACTTTTCGACCGGCGATCGCGGGGCCGAAGCTGCCGAGGCCTTCGTGGCCGAGGTCAAGGACCTGATCCAAAACCATGGCGGCGGCAACATGCGGCTTGGCGTCGACAAGATCCAGATCCACGGCTATCGCGCCCTCGTAGAGGTCGGGTTCGACGTGAAGGATGGCGAAGAACTGACCGAACGCTGCCGGTCCATCAAAGGCCCCGATGAGATCCTCGCCATGCGCTGCGCCAGCCACGCCTGCGAAACCGCCATCGCCGAGATGGAAATCGCCTGCCTGCCCGGCCAGTCAGAGGATGACATCTGGGCGGTGCTGCATGCCGAGAACATCAAGCGCGGCGGCGAATGGATCGAAACGCGCCTGCTGGCGTCCGGCCCCCGCACCAATCCGTGGTTTCAGGAATGCGGACCCCGCATCGTGCAGGACAATGAAATCGTCGCTTTCGACACCGACCTGATCGGCAGCTACGGCATCTGTATCGACATCTCGCGCACTTGGTGGGTCGGCAATCGCGCACCGCGCCCCGACATGATCGAGGCGATGCAGATCGCGCATGACCACATCATGACCAACATGGAAATGCTGAAAGCGGGCGTCGCGATCAAGGATCTGACCTTCAACACCCATGTCCTGCCGCCGAAGTACCAAAAGCAGAAATACGGCTGCCTGATGCACGGCGTCGGCCTCTGCGATGAATGGCCCCATGTCGGCTATCCCGACCAATACAAACCGGGCGCATTCGATCACCACCTCGAGGCGGGCATGACCCTTTGCGTCGAGGCGCTGGTCAGCCCCGAAGGCGGCGATTTCTCGATCAAGCTTGAAGATCAGGTGCTGATCACCGAAACGGGATACGAGAACCTGACGAAGTACCCCTTCGACGCACAGCTGATGGGCACCGCCTAAAAGCTGAACCGCGCCACGATGCCAAGGTGATCCGACCCGACCTTCGGACGCGCCTCGGCGCGAGCACTGGCATCGCGCGGCAGCAGGATATGGTCAATCGGCAGCGGCAAGAGCGGACCCGAATTCGGGAACGTCCCAAAGTACGGCCCGGCGCGTTCGGCCCGAGCCGCACTGGCGATCATCCGCACACTGCTGCCCCACGGCACCATGTTGAAATCGCCGCCAACCATCACCGGCCCGTCCAACGTTCGCAGCCAGGCCGCGATCGCCTCGGCCTCCGTATGCTGCCCTGCCGGATAGGGCCAGCCAAGATGCACCGAGACCAACCAAGGCGTCGTCCCGTCGGGCATTCGAACCTGCGCTGCCGCCAGCCGTTCTTCTTCCCGACAGGTTTCGGATCCCGGCACCAGCGGGAACCGGCTCAGCAATCCAACCTTCACCACGGTGGCCTCGGTGCACATCAACCGGTTTTCATAGGCGTCGAACAATCGCCTCATATAGCGCAGATCGTGTGCGGTGATTTCTTGCAGGGTCACGAAATCGGGGTCCAGCGTCAGAATTTCGCGGGTCAGCAGGGTGCGCGACAGCTCTTTCTTGTAGAGGTTCTTCTGATAGAGGGTGTAGTCGCCCGGCGCGCCAACACCCCAGCCGGCAAACCCCGCCAGGATCGGAGCCGCTGCGAAGCTTCCGGCCCCCAGCGCCAAGAGCGCCGGCAAACGGCCCCGGACCAGCCAGATCAGAATGCCGCCAAACGCCACCAGCAGCGCCAGTTGCAGCCGAAACACCGCAACGGAATCGCCGATCGGCAGAGCGTCCCCAAGGTAGCTGACCACCAGCAGCGCCGCTGCTTGTCCCGTCAGCGTGATCAGAACCACGCGCAAACCGTTCAACGCCGCCCTCCAGCCCGCGGCCTGCCTGTGCCCTGCGCCATGATCCGTCCCTTCCAATCGCCTGAAGTCGCCTAGCATGATCGCATTGCCGCGTCCAAGGGATGATCGGGCATCGCATTCCCCCTTCACCAAGCCGTTACGCCCCGACGCCAAGGGTTGCACGACGCACGCGCAACACTCACTCTCGGCCCGATACCCGACAGGAGACGCCCATGCCCACCGAACGCATCACTTTTCCCGGCCATGACGGGACAGAGCTTGCCGCCCGGCTCGACCTTCCCGACGGCCCGCATCTGGGCACGGCGCTGTTCGCGCACTGCTTCACCTGTTCCAAGGACATCCCCGCCGCCCGCCGGATCGCCGCGCGCCTTGCCGCGATGGGCATTGCGGTGCTGCGCTTCGATTTCACCGGGCTCGGCCATTCCGAAGGCGAGTTCGAGAACACCTCGTTCACAACCAATGTCGACGACCTGATCGCGGCCTGCGGCTACCTGTCGTCGCGCAAAATGGCGCCGGGCCTGTTGATCGGCCACTCGCTTGGCGGTGCCGCCGTGCTCAAAGCGGCAGCCAGCCTGCCAAGCGTCAAGGCCGTCGCGACGATCGGCGCGCCCTATGATCCCAGCCACGTCATGCAGAACTTCGCGAAAGCCCTTCCCCGGATCAAATCCGAAGGCGTCGCCGAGGTCGAACTGGCCGGCCGCTGCATCCGGATCGGCCAGGGCTTCATCGAGAGCATTTCCGAGGAAAACCTCAAACCCGCCATCGCCGGGCTGAAACGCGCGCTTTTGGTGCTGCACGCGCCGCGCGACGAGATTGTCTCGATCGACAATGCCGCCCGGATATTCATCGCCGCGAAACACCCCAAGAGCTTCGTCACCCTCGATGATGCCGACCACATGATCTCGCGCCCCGAGGATGCCGAATACGCCGCCGAGGTCATCGCCGCGTGGGTTGGCCGCTATCTGGATATCCGCGCCGCCCGCCCCGCCCAAGGGCGCGCCCGAAGGCGTGGTGCGGGTGTCCGAGGCCGATCCGGATGGCTTCCTGCAAGACATCAACGCCGGTCCCCGGCACCATGCGCTGGCCGACGAACCGCAAGCCTACGGCGGCACCAATCGCGGGATGAGCCCCTACGGCTTCCTCGCTGCCGGTCTTGGGGCCTGCACCTCGATGACGATCCGGATGTACGCCCGGCGCAAGAAATGGCCGCTGACTCATGTCAGCGTCGACGTCACGCATGACAAGGTCCATGCCCAGGATGCCGATGCCGGAACCGACGCCAAGGCCGATCACTTCTGTCGCAAGATCAAGCTGGAAGGCGAGCTTGACGCCGACCAGCGCGCCCGGTTGCTTGATATTGCCGACAAATGCCCCGTGCACCGCACACTCGAACAAAGTGCGGCGATCAAGACCGAACTGGTGGAGTGAAGTGGGGTAGGTCTGTTTTGGGCCGATTTTGTTGAAAAACTCTTTCTTGATTGGCGCATGAACAGCTGATTCAATTCTCTTATTGAGAGGAGGATTTGCGATGATGGGGCCAAAGCAGGAAGCTCAGGCGGCGCTGTTCTACGAGTTTTCGCTGGAAGATCATGTGCCGCAGGACCACCTGCTGCGGTCGATTGATCGGTTTGTCTATCTGGGAGGTATCCGCGCACATCTCGCGGATTTCTACAGCCACACGGGACGTCCTTCCGTCGACCCCGAACTGCTGATCCGGATGCTGCTGGTAGGCTATTGCTTCGGCATCCGGTCGGAGCGCCGCTTGTGTGAGGAGGTGCATCTGAACCTTGCCTATCGCTGGTTCTGCCGTCTCGATCTGACCGACCGGGTGCCAGACCACTCGACGTTTTCCAAGAACCGCCATGGCCGTTTCCGCGAGAGCGAACTGCTGCGCCACCTCTTTGAGACAACCGTGGCACGATGCATCGAGGAAGGGCTAGTGAGCGGGCAGCGGCTCGCCGTCGATGCCAGCCTGATCGAGGCGGACGCGAACAAGCAGAACTCGACGCCGAAGGATCGAATGGGACGCCTCGCAGATCAATCCAGTAGATGCGCCCCGCGCGGTTCGCGAGTACCTCGACACGCTGGATGAGGCTGCCTTCGGTGCCGCGAGCGAGGTCCAGCCCAAGTTCACCTCGCATTCCGATCCGGCCAGCCAATGGACCGCGGCCCGCAAGGGCCCTGCATTCTTCAGCTATTCCGACAATTACCTGATCGATACGGATCACGGTGTCATCGTTGACGTCGAGGCGACAAGATCGATCCGGCAGGCCGAGGTTGGATCGACCAAAACCATGCTCCAGCGTGTGAGGGACAAGTTCGATCTGCACCCGGAACGTCTGATCGCGGACACGGCCTATGGCACCGGGCCGCTTCTGGGCTGGCTGGTCGATCGCAAGATCGCGCCGCACATTCCTGTCTTCGACAAGTCTGGGCGCAATGACGGAACTTGGACACGGGCGGACTTCGAGTGGGACGCCGAAAACGACCAATATATCTGCCCTGAAGGTCACGCGCTCAAACAGTTCCGGCGCAACTACTCGGACCCGAAGCGTGGACCGACCGGCAAGGGCACGGCTCGCTATCGTGCCCTGAAAGAGGTCTGCCAGGCCTGCCCATCCAAAGCCAAGTGCTGCCCGAATGCCGATGCGCGCAAGATCACCCGCGAGGAACATGAAGACGCCCGCCAGGTCGCCCGCGATATCGCCAAGACCAGGCAATATGAAGTCTCGATGAAACTGCGCAAGAAGGTCGAGATGCTCTTTGCCCACCTCAAGCGTATTCTCGGTCTCGGCCGCCTCCGATTACGCGGCCCCTGCGGCGCAAACGACGAATTCCTTCTCGCCGCAACCGCCCAGAACCTCCGCAAACTGGCCAAGATCTTTCCCGCACCGCAGAAACCGCAAAGCGTCTGACCAGAACGGCGCCCGCGCCCTAAAAGAGGGCCCATTTTCTGCGCCAGCAACACGCTGTTTTTCCACAGAATCGGCGGAAGCGGACCTTGCTTTCTTATGCAGCACGCAGCCCGAAGGGATCATAGCGGTCGTTTGTTTCGATTGAATGGGGCGACCGGACGTGCCTGATAACCTACCGGCGATTTCGAAAGCAAATGTGACGGGACCGAACCGCAACTCCAGCACGAAACCTCTCCTGAACTCATCTATCGCGTAGCCCGGCCAGGTATCGCTCGGATGCCAACGGCTTACTATTGGCACCAATCGAGTTCAATCGCGGCCGATTGTTCCTATTGCGATGCCGTTTGCACACATCATGATAGCTTTTCACCCAAGTGCCGGTAGAAGAAACGCGGGGGCAGTTTTTGGGAATTGTCTGAATATGATTGCTAACTTTGTTCTTGCTGGCCAATCCAATCTGGATCAGTGGTTTCATGCCGGCGACGGGGCCGCGCTTGACGCCTTCAAGGAAACCTTTCTCGCCCTCAATCCGCAATACACGGATGTCCAGTTCTTCGACGCGGCACGTGGCGGGTCGGCCATGCTCAGCGGCTCCGCGTCGCAATACGCCGACGTCAGGGCGCCTGACGATTCCGAGCTCCACGAGCGGGTCAGCCAGAACTACTGGTACGATGAAGCCACCGGCACAGCGGGTCCAAACGTCACGCTGTTTACCGGGCGACTGGAGGCCGAGGTCGCATCCGGAACCGAGTTTCTGGGGGTCATCTGGGCACAGGGCGAGGCCGATACCACCTATGTCGGGGCAAACGGAGCAGAAGAATACACCGAAGGCCTGGCCTATGTGCTGGATCAGCTCATGGCGGCAAGCGGGGCCGAACGGACCTACATTCAGGCGCTGGGGGACCGGGCCTTCTATTCCGAAGACCTGCACGGCGGTACGGATGAAATACGCGCCGTTCAGCAAGAGATTGCGGATAGCAGTGACCTGATCACGGTTGCGACCACGATCTTCGATCTTGCTTTGCGGGACAGTGTCCACCTGACCGATGACGAGTATCTGGTCGCGGCCCGGCGCATGGCCCTTGCCATTTCCACCGACGAGGTATCGCCGGCCGCTGGTGAGGCCATTCTCGTTGACGAAAACACCATTCTCGTTCAGCTCAGCCTTGCACCAAGCCAAAGCTTTTCTTCGACGTTTGACCTCGGCGGCTTCACGCTCTGCGAAAGCGGTGTTGAGATCGCGATTGTTTCGGCCAGCATGACCACCGCCGGGCTCTTGCGGATCGAAACCCAGTCCACGCTTTCGAACCCGACCCTTTCCTATGGGTCAGCGCAGGACAGCGTGACCATGCAGTTGGACGACTTCATTTACGTATCCGGTCCCAATGGCCCGGTCCCGATCCTGCCCTTCGAGCTCAAGCTGTCACCGCCAAGCCACGAGGTTCAGGAAATCTCCGGCGGGCTTGGCATCGCAGGCAGCGGGCTCAGCGAACGTGTCATCGGGCTTTCGGGTGATGATGTCATCCATGGGAATGGCGGGCATGACACGCTGATCGGGGGTTGGGGCAGCGACCAGCTCTACGGTGGCGACGGATCGGACGTCTTTGTCCTCGGCCAAGATGGCAGCCTCGATACCGTCCACGATTTCGATCTTGCCACCGACGCCATCGGTCTCTCGGGCGTTTCAAAAGCCGGTGTCAGCTTTCAGGCCCACGGCGAGAGTGATCTGGAGGTTGTGACGTCCGACGGACAGCGCATTCTGCTCAAGAATCTTGCGTCTCGAGGATGCCGACAGCATTGTCTTTCACGTGCTGGGCACCGATGGGGCGAATACCCTTGTCGGGCATGATGGCGATGATCGGATCTTCGCATATGGTGGCGATGACAGGATCGACACCGGCGCGGGCTATGACCGGATCACAACGGGCGACGGCGCGGATGTCGTGGCATTCGGCACGGGCTATGGCACGAACGTCGTCTATGATTTCGATATTGCAAAGGACAGCATCGAACTGACCGACATTCAGGCATCATCGCTGACGTTCAAACAATACAGGGGCACCGATCTAGAGCTGCGAACGGCAGAGGGCGACCGGCTGATCCTGCGTGATATCGCTTTGTCGGACAGCGGCCTGTTGACCATTGCCGACGCGCTCCCGAAAATCGGGTTTCTCACTGGGACGGAGGGCAACGATATCCTTCGCGGCACAACGCTCGACGAGCTTATTACCGGGCTGGGTGGCACAGACCGGCTGTATGGCGGTGGCGGCAGCGACGTTTTCGTTTTTCGTGAAGGATCGGATCTGAACGTCGTCTACGATTTCGAAGACGGACAGGACCGGATACTTGTCGACGCGGAAGATTTCGAAACTCTCACGATACTTGCATACAATGACAAGGACGCAGAGGTCCGTCTGGCAACCGGCGACAGACTGGTGCTTCGCGATATCGACACCGATCACATCGATGCCAACGACTTTGTCTTCTCGGTTCCGGAAGACTTCGTCTAATGGACTGCCAGCGCAGGACGAAGACCCATCGGGCGCTCAACATGCGCCCTCCTGCGCCGAGACTCTAATCAGAAATATCCCCGAGATTGGCGGCTAGACATTGGCGCACGTCGAATTTCTACTTTGCCCGCCAGCAGGCCTTTGTTGCTCATGCAGCAAACGGCAGGTTTGTCCGCAAAGCAGACCAGCACCTGCTGCTGGCATTCTCCCCAAAAGAAAGCGGCACCACCGGTGCCGCCCCCTACATTCAGTCAACGATTGCGGTTCACCCGCGTGCCTTGCCCACCAGCTTCCAGACCGCCGGCAGCAGTAGCGCGGCAAGCGCCAGCTTCATCGCGTCGCCAATCACGAACGGCGTCAGGCCCCATTCCAGAATCGGCTTGTCCCAGCCGTAAAGTTGCCCAAGCCACACAAGACCCGGCACGTACAGGATCACGTTGCCGATCAGCATCGCAACCGCCATCAGCAGCACCGACCGGTCCCAGCCGCGCCGCGCCAGAAGCCCCAGCGCCAGTGTCGCCAGCACGTAGCCGAACAGGTAGCCGCCGGTCGATCCCATCATGTAGGACACGCCGTTCAGTTCGGCCGTCGAGCTTGCGAATACGTCAAACCCAAGCGCGCCGATGATCATGTAGCCCAGGATCGTCGCCAGACCCAGCCGCGGGCCATAGGCGGCCCCGATGGTCAGCACCGCGAAGGTGCCAAGGTTAACCGGAACCGGCGATGGTGGCACCGCCACCTTGATCTGCGCCGCCAGCGTCAGCAGCGCGATGCCCGCAACAACCAGCACCGCCTGCTTGATCCGCAGCGCCGTGCCCTCATCCGGGCCAATCGCCTCTGCCAGCACGCGATCCGTCATCGAAACGCTCATGTCCCATCTCCTTGTGAATTCTTCGTTGCGGCTTTTCTGCACCAGCACAGGGCATGACGCAAGGCCCGTCGATGTTAGCGCAGATACCGCGAGCGCATCACGTAATCCTTGCGCGGCCCGCTCACATGCCACTCCGACGACCACTCCGGCCATGCCGAAAAGTCATAGCTGACCTCATAGCGGTCGGGATCGCACAAGTGCACCGCCTCGGCGCGCGCCACGCGCAACGGAAAGCCGTGAAACGGCCGCCCGTCGGCAAACCGGATCGCCACCCATCCGGCGCGGTCCTGCCAGATATAGCGCTGCGTCGCGGTCAGGGGGCGCTGGCCGGAGATCGTGAGAATTCCGGTCTCGGTATACACCAGCCGGTGGCCCGAGCGCGCCAGAACCGCCTCGCCTTCCAGCCACATTTCGCCCCGCTCGGCATCCTCGATCCGCCGCTCCAACCGCCAGCGCCCCTCGAACTGTGCCAGCGAATGCGGCAACGACAAGGTGGCGTTCATCCAGCCGCCCGCCAGCACAGCCGCGCCAAAAGACCCGTCAGACAACGCATGCGACCACCCTTCTCTTGTGACCAGCCGTCCGCCAGTCTATGACCGCGCCGAACCGCTTGCAAACACGAAGGCGCCGCCATGATCCCCCGCTATTCCCGCCCCGAAATGGTCGCCATCTGGTCGCCCGAAACCAAATTCCGCATCTGGTACGAGATCGAGGCCCACGCCTGCGACGCACATGGCCGATCTGGGCGTGATCCCGCGCGAAAACGCCGAAGCCGTCTGGAAAGCCAAGGATATCGAATTCGACGTCGCCCGCATTGATGAGATCGAGGCCGTCACCAAACATGACGTCATCGCCTTCCTGACCCATCTGGCCGAGATCATCGGCTCCGACGACGCGCGCTTCGTGCATCAGGGCATGACCTCGTCGGACGTGCTCGACACAACGCTGAACGTGCAGCTGGTCCGCGCCGCCGATATCCTGCTGGCCGATATGGACCGCGTGCTCGCCGCCCTGAAAACGCCGCGCCTATGAACACAAAGACACCGTCCGCATCGGCCGCAGCCACGGCATCCATGCCGAACCCACCACGATGGGCCTGACCTTCGCGCGCTTTTACGCCGAGATGGACCGCGGCAACGCGCCCGCCTGCAAAACGCCCGCGCCGAAATCGCGACCGGCGCCATTTCGGGCGCTGTCGGCACCTTCGCCAACATCGACCCGGCGGTCGAGGAGCATGTCTGCGAAAAACTCGGCCTGACCCCCGAACCGATCCGCACCCAGGTCATCCCGCGCGACCGCCACGCGATGTTCTTCGCCACCCTCGGCGTGATCGCCGTCAGCATCGAAAACATCGCGATCGAGATCCGCCACATGCAGCGCACCGAAGTGCTGGAGGCCGAGGAGTTCTTCTCCCCCGGCCAAAAAGGCTCGTCGGCGATGCCGCACAAGCGCAACCCGGTGCTGACCGAGAACCTGACCGGCCTGGCGCGTCTGGTGCGCATGGCGGTGATCCCGGCGATGGAAAACGTGGCGCTCTGGCACGAACGCGACATCAGCCATTCCTCGGTCGAACGCAGCATCGGCCCGACACCACCATCACGCTCGATTTCGCGCTGAACCGGCTGACCGGCGTGATCGACAAGCTGGTGATCTATCCCGATAACATGCTGGCCAACATGAACAAATTCCGCGGTCTGGTGATGTCGCCAGCGGGTGCTGCTGGCGCTGACGCAGGCGGGCGTCAGCCGCGAGGATGCCTACCGGCTGGTGCAGCGCAACGCGATGAAGGTCTGGGAACAAGGCAAGGATTTCAAGACCGAACTTCTGGCCGACGCCGAGGTGACCGCCGCCCTGACGCCCGCCGAGATCGAAGAGAAATTCGACCTCGGCTATCACACCAAACATGTCGACACGATCTTTGCGCGGGTGTTCGGCGCAAGCTGATCCTAGGGAATCGTCGATTTTCGTGCTAGGATGGCGCATCCTTGAACGGAGGTGACCATGAAGACCCTCGTGATTTTGACAACTCTGGTGCTCGCCAGCGCACCGACGCTCGCGCTCGCCACGTGTGGCGGCCATGATAAGCAGTCGGCCAGTTCGTGCATGGAAGGCTACGTCTGGGATTCGACGGCCCAGGCTTGCGTTGAAAAAACCACCAGCTAGGCGAAAATCCGGCCCGCAGGTCACGGCCTGTTAACCGCTGATGTGAGACACCTCTCTGACGGCTTCAGAAAGGAGTGTCTCGTGTCTTCCGCGCTGCCCACACAGATCAACCGTTCCGACGGCGCGGCATCGGCTGCGCCCGGCCCCGTGCGCAAACTCACCAAACGGCAAAAGGCCGCGATCGTGGTGCGGCTTCTGATGGCCGAAGGCGCCGACCTGTCGCTTGCGGGCATGTCCGAAACCACGCTTGCTGATCTCACCCTCCAGATGACCACGCTGCGCTATATCGACCGCGCCACCCTCGAACATGTGATCGAAGAGTTTCTGGCCGAGATCGACGCCATCGGCCTCTCGTTCCCCGGCGGGGTCGAGGATGCGCTCTCGATCCTCGAAAGCGCCATCGACGCCGACACCGCCACGCGCCTGCGCAAGCAGGCCGGCGTCTCGGAAGCGGGCGACCCGTGGGAACGGCATCGGCGCGCTCGGCGCCGAGGTCCTGTTGCCGGTGATGGAAGAGGAAAGCGTCGAGGTTTGCGCGGTGCTGTTGTCGAAACTCAAGGTCTCGAAGGCCGCCGAACTGCTCGGGTGGCCTGCCCGGCGAACGCGCCCGCCGCATCGCCTATGCGATTTCGCTGACCGGCAATATCGCCCCCGATGTCGTGCGGCGGATCGGCCTGTCGCTGGCCAGCCAGCTGGACACGCAACCCATCAGGGCCTTCGCCGAAGGTCCGGTCGAACGCGTCGGCGCGATCCTGAACTTCTCACCCGCCGCCACCCGCGACGATGTGCTGGAAGGCTTGCATGAAGAAGATGAGGATTTCGCCACTGAAGTGCGCCGCGCCATCTTCACCTTCGCCAACATCCCCGACCGGATCGACCCGCGCGATGTCCCGAAGATCACCCGCGACGTCGATCCGGCACAACTCATCACCGCCCTCGCCTCGGCCAGCGGCGAGGCGCGCCAAGGCAACCGAATTCATCCTGTCGAACATGTCGCAGCGCATGGCAGGCCAGATGAAGGAAGAGATGGAGGCGCTTGGTACGGTCAAGGAACGGACGGCGAAGACGCCCAGAATGCCGTTGTCGCGGTGATCCGCGAACTCGAAGCCGCCGGTGAGATCTTCCTGGTGGCGGAAGACGAGTAAGACCACCCCCCCCCCGCGCGGGATTAATAATCCCCATCCGCAGGGCCGCAGATCATGCCGTCCTGCAAGCTCTCGACCAATCCGCGACATCAACTTGAAATGCGCACCACCTTTCGGCAAGGCAGCTTTCCGCCAATAGCGCGCCTGGGGCCCAAACAATGCCTTCATTTGCCTTCGGCAACGACAACGCGGGCCGAAAAACCTTGCATCTTTACCTCGGAAATATCCCCGCGCGGAGCGCAATCGCACGAAGTGCCAGAAGACGTGACGCCGCAAGGCGTCTCAATTCACCAACCTACCCGACCCTCTGGACAGCCCCCCGCGATCCGCCTACCGTCCCGCGCCATGACCGAAGAAACCGGACGCCGCTGGCACGATATGGGCGGCCTTGATGCAGGCCCGCTCGATCCCGCCGAACACGACTTTGCCCTGTGGGAAAAGCGCGTCGATGCGCTGATGGTTCTGACCTCGGCGAAGGGCTATTTCACCGTCGACGGCCTGCGCCGCGCGCTTGAGGATATGGGCGAAGACGCCTTCGAGACCATGACCTACTACGAACGCTGGATCGCCGCGATCAACCAGAACTTGCTGGAATCAGGCGCCTATTCGATCGAAGAGCTTGGCACCCGGATGCAGCAGATCCGCGCGCGCGGCGCCACCTACGGCGAGGCCGCGGATGCCTGAGCGTGTCCGCGTCCGCACCATGATGCCGCCCGGGCCATGTCCGCACCCCGGCCTATCTGCGCGGCAAGACAAGGCGAGATCGAGCGCAGCGCTCGGCCCCTTCCCCAACCCCGAACAACTCGCCTACCGCCAAAAGGCCGATCCCCGCCCGCTCTACCGCGTCCGTTTCACGATGGCCGAGATCTGGGGCGACGGCCGCCGAAAACCCCGACGACACGCTCGATGCCGAGATTTTCGCGCATTGGCTGACCCCGCTGGAGGACTGACATGCCGCACGATCATCACGACCATGACCACCTGTCGCCGTCCGGCCACCCGTTCCGCGCCGACAACGATACGCCGCTGACCTATTGGCAGGTGATGGAAATTGCGATCCGCGAGATCCTGATCGAAAAGGGCATCACCACCGCCGCCGAAATCGCCGGCCAGATCGATGCGATGGACGCGCGTTCGCCGGCCGATGGCGCCAAGCGTCGTCGCCCGCGCCTGGACCGATCCCGATTTCAAGGCGCGGCTGCTGGCCGATGCCTCTGCGGCCAGCCGCGAGATGGGCTTCGACATCGGCACGCTGCGCCTGATCGCGGTGGAAAACACCGCCGACACCCACAACGTCATCGTCTGCACGCTTTGCTCGTGCTACCCGCGCAACCTGCTCGGCCTGCCGCCCGACTGGTACAAGACCCGCGCCTACCGCAGCCGCGTCGTGCGCGAACCGCGCAAGGTGCTGGCGGAATTCGGCCTCGACCTGCCCGACAGCACCCGCGTCCGGGTCCACGATTCGACCGCCGACATGCGCTACATCGTGCTGCCTGCCCGCCCCGTAGGCACCGACGCGTATCACCGAAGATCAACTCGCCGCCCTTGTAACCCGCGATGCGATGATCGGAACCGGACTGCCGAAAGCCCCTGAATGAAGTGGTTTCGCGGGCTCAGCCCAACGTCGCAAGGCATTGTCATGATGATCCTTGCGGTAACGACCTTCTCGATGATGGATACCATCGCCAAGATCGCTGACCCAGCGTTACGATCCCATGCAGGTCGTCTGGGCGCGCTACAGCTGCCACACCCTGGTGGTCTTCCTGTGGTTCGCGCCGCGCCTCAAGACGCTGCTTGCGACCAACCACATCTGGATGCAACTGATCCGCTCGGCCTTCCTGTTTGGCGCGACTTTCAGCTTTTTCACCTCGATCGCGCATATCGGGCTTGCGCAGGCTGTCGCCGTTTTCGACGTCAATCCGCTGATCGTCACGCTGATGGCCTTTTTCGTGCTCAAGGAACGCGCCGGGCCGCGCCGCCTGATCGGTTGCACCGTCGGGATGATCGGCGCCCTCATCATCATCCGGCCGGGGACCAGATCTGTTCTCGCCTTACGCCGCCCTGCCGCTGCTGGGCGCGTGCAGCTACGCCAGCCTATGTGATCTCGACACGGCTCTTGGGCCGCGACGAAAACAGCCTGACCAGCCTGCTGTACACCACGCTGATCGGCACCGTCGTCGCCAGCGTTCTGGTGCCCGACGGTCTGGCAGACTCCAACGCCGATCGACGCGGCGATGATGCTTGGCATGGGCGTGATCGGCGGCACCGGCCAGTACTTCCTGATCCGCGCCTTCACTCTGGCAGAGGCGGGCATCGTCGCCCCGTTCACCTATGTCGGCCTGATTGTTCGCCGTGCTCTTCGGGTACCTGTTCTTCGGCGAACTGCCTGACGCGATGACATTCGTGGGCGCGCTTGTGATCGTGGGGTCCGGTCTTTATGTCTGGCATCGTGAACGGCAGCAGCAAAGCGAACAACCCGCCTGAATGACCTCCAGCGTCGAAACCACCCAAGGTCGGACCCTTACCGACTGGGCCACCGATCGCATGTTGCGCGCGGTGATTGGCGTCATGCGGCTCTTGCCATATGAAAAACGCGTCCCGGCGATGGGCTGGTTCACGCGCCGGTTCATCGCGCCACTGGCCGGCTACAACCGGCGCTCGGCGCTGAACCTGTCCTACATCTTCCCCGACATGGACCGCGCCGAACGTGCCGCCATCGTCGCGGCAGGTCGCCGATAATGCCGGACGGACGTTCATCGAGAACTATTCCCCCGATGAATTCCTTGCCCGCAACGCAGGTGCCAGCATCTCGGGCACCGGTCTGGCGGCGCTCAAAGAGGCCCAGGCCAAGGGCAAACCGGTGATCCTCGTCACCGGCCATTTCGGCAATTACGAGGCGCCGCGCGCCGCCCTTGTCGGGCGTGGCTACAATGTCGGCGGGCTTTACCGCCCGGCCACCAACAAGTTCTTCAACGATCACTACGCCGGCACCTTCACCGCCTATGGCGGTCCGATCTTCGCGCAAGGCCACCGCGGAACGGCGGGCTTCGTGCGGCACCTCAAGGCAGGCGGCATCCTGGTGCTTCTGTTCGACCAGCATGTGAAAACCGGCAAGCGCATGAACTTCCTCGGCCGCCCGGCCCGCACCGCGCTATCGGCCAGCGAACTGGCGCTGCGCTACGGCGCGGAACTGATCCCGTTCTACGGCACACGGCAGCCAGACGGCCTGACCTTCGCGATCGAGCTGGAAGCGCCCGATCCCGCACAGCGATCCCGTCACCATGACCAACGCGATGAATGCCAGCCTCGAGGCCCGCATCCTCGCCAATCCCGGCCAGTGGTTCTGGATTCACCGACGCTGGAAAGTCGGGCGCATGAAGGAAATGCTGAAAAACCTCGGGTAACGCCGCACGCGCCAAGGCAAGGCGCCTCTTTCGCGCAAACACCCGCGCCCGGCTTCTTCTCGAAAAATATCCTCGCCGAAGGCAAACTGAATATCTCTTGCGCCGCAGGCGCGCAATTTCGAAACGGTCACGCCGATGCTGGTCCGGCGCTAGCGCAGCTGCGCCGCCGCCACGAATCGGCCCATGACCCGGCGGCCTGAACGATTACCGCAACCGGCGCGGCATCATCCTCCAGATCGACAGATATGCTGCAGCGGCGCATCGCCGTCCCATTTCGCGACCGGGGTCCAGGATGTCACGATATTGGCATAGCTGATGGTTTTGCCGGCATTCTCGCCGCGCCGGATTTCGACCTTGCGCATCGGCTCGAACCGCACCAGTTGCAGCATCATCTTTTCGGGCAGCCGTGCAGTCGCCGTTGCGCTCTGCCAGCACGACAAGCTTGTCGCCCTCGCGCGCGATCTGCAACGTGACCGCAGAGCGCCGACCTTGGCATGGGCGCTGATCAGCTCAGCCAGCTTGCATCGGCTTGGCGCCGATCAGATGTCGCGCCCGCCAACGATCATCTGCGGCGTATAGATCGTCCGATGCCCCGCCGCCTTGGCATAGGCTTTCTGGCGCTGGGTGAACGCCGGATCGGCGAATTCGTCCTTCCAGCCGATATAGTCCCAGTAATCGACATGCAGCGCCAGCGCGATGATATCCGGCCGGTGTCGCCAGATCGGCCAGCAGCGCATCCGCCGGCGGGCAGGAAGAACATCCCTGAGAGGTGTAAAGCTCTACCACCACCGGCTGCGACTGCGCCGAGGCGACCATCGGCGCGGCCAATCGCGATTGCCATCGAAATGGCTGCCAGAATTGCTTTCATCTACCCGTCCTTGATTTCCGTCCCCAGACCTGTCCTAGCCCAGCAGAGCCGTCAACTGCCAATCAACCAATTGCGAGTTGCCCGTAACATCACGGGCTTGTCAGCAAGCAATTGCCGTTTTGTGCACAATGGTATACAATAATTCAAGCACCCCCCTTGATTGCTGCCGCCGGTTGCGGCAAACCGCAAGCCAAGATGAACCCTGATCCGAAATTGAAGGGAGCCCCCGCATGACCGTCACCGTCGGTAAAGACACCTCCAAGAACCCGCAAGACCCTCAAGGTCGGCAGCCAGTTCCGTCGATTACTACTCGATCCGCGCCGCCGAGGCCGCGGGCCTGGGCGATTTTTCGCGCCTTCCGGCCGCGCTGAAGGTCGTGCTGGAAAACATGCTGCGGTTCGAGGACGGCAAGACCGTCAGCGATCGACGACATCAAGGCGTTCGCCGAATGGGCCACCAACGGCGGCCAGAACCCGCGCGAAATCGCCTACCGTCCGGCCCGCGTGCTGATGCAGGACTTCACCGGCGTTCCCGCCGTGGTCGATCTCGCCGCGATGCGCGACGGCATCATCGGCCTCGGCGGCGATCCCGAAAAGATCAACCCGCTGAACCCGGTCGATCTGGTCATCGACCACTCGGTGATGATCGACGAGTTCGGCAATCCGCGCGCCTTCCAGATGAACGTGGACCGCGAGTACGAGCGCAACATGGAGCGCTACACCTTCCTGAAATGGGGCCAGTCGGCATTCGACAACTTCCGCGTCGTGCCCCCCGGCACCGGCATCTGCCACCAGGTGAACCTTGAATACCTGTCGCAGACCGTCTGGACCGACAAGGATCAGAACGGCACTGAAATCGCCTACCCCGACACGCTCGTCGGCACCGACAGCCACACCACGATGGTCAACGGCCTTGCCGTGCTGGGCTGGGGCGTCGGCGGGATCGAGGCCGAGGCCGCGATGCTGGGCCAGCCGATCTCGATGCTGATCCCGGAAGTCGTCGGCTTCAAGCTGACGGGGCGCATGGTCGAAGGCACGACCGCCACCGACCTGGTGCTCAAGGTCGTCGAGATGCTGCGCAAGAAGGGCGTCGTCAGCAAGTTCGTCGAGTTCTACGGCGAGGGCCTTGATCACCTGCCGCTGGCCGACCGCGCAACGATCGGCAACATGGCCCCGGAATACGGCGCCACCTGCGGCTTCTTCCCGATCGACAACGAGACGCTGCGATATCTGCGCCTGACCGGTCGCGACGAGGATCGCATCGCGCTGGTCGAGGCCTATGCCAAAGAAAACGGCATGTGGCGCGGTGCCGACTACGACCCGATCTACACCGACACGCTGGAACTCGATATGGGCACCATCGTGCCCGCGATCTCCGGCCCGAAGCGCCCGCAGGATTACATCGCGCTGGATGTCGCCGGCAAAGCCTTTGGCGACTATGTCATGGGCGCGCGCAACGGCAAGCCCACGAAAGCCGCCGAGGTCCGCTGGGAAGGCGAAGGCGGCCAGCCCGAACCGCGGAACATCCCCGGCGACAACGGCCACCACCAGCGCGGCTATGTGAAGACCGACGATGGTCACTACCAGCTGCACGACGGCTCGATCGTGATCGCCTCGATCACCTCATGCACCAACACCTCGAACCCTTACGTGATGATCGGCGCCGGTCTGGTGGCGCGCAAGGCGCGCGAACTGGGCCTGAACCGCAAGCCATGGGTGAAAACCTCGCTCGCCCCCGGATCGCAGGTCGTCAGCGAATATCTGGAGGCCGCCGGACTGCAGGAGGATCTCGACGCCATCGGCTTCAACCTCGTCGGCTACGGCTGCACCACCTGCATCGGCAATTCCGGACCGCTCGATCCGGCGATCTCGAAGGCGATCAACGACTATGACCTGATCGCCACCTCGGTGCTGTCGGGCAACCGCAACTTCGAGGGCCGGATCAGCCCCGACGTGCGCGCAAACTATCTCGCCTCGCCGCCGCTTGTCGTGGCCTACGCACTGGTCGGCGACATGAACGTCGACATCACCCGCGACCCGCTGGGGCAGGACCAGAATGGCAAGGATGTCTACCTCAAGGATATCTGGCCCTCGACCAAGGAAATCGCCGATCTTGTGGAAAAGACCGTGACGCGCAAGGCCTTCCAGTCGAAATACGCCGATGTCTTCAAGGGCGACGACAAATGGCAGGGCGTCAAGACTACCGACAGCCTGACCTATGACTGGCCGCCGACCTCGACCTACATCCAGAACCCGCCCTACTTTCAGGGAATGTCCAAGGAGGCCGGCACGATCCACGACATCAAGGATGCCAAGGTCCTGGCGATCCTCGGCGATATGGTCACGACCGACCACATCAGCCCCGCCGGATCTTTCAAGGCATCCGTCGCCCGCCGGCAAATACCTGATCGAACGTCAGGTCGGTCCGCGCGAATTCAACAGCTACGGATCACGCCGCGGCAACCATCAGGTCATGATGCGCGGCACCTTCGCCAACATCCGCATCAAGAACGAGATGCTGGACGGCGTCGAGGGCGGCTACACGCTCGGGACCGGACGGCAAGCAGACCTCGATCTTCGACGCTGCCATGGCCCATCAGAGAGGCTGGCACCCCGCTGGTGATCTTCGCAGGCGAACAATACGGCGCCGGTTCCAGCCGAGACTGGGCCGCCAAGGGCACAGCTCTTCTGGGCGTCAAGGCCGTGATCGCCGAGAATTTCGAGCGCATCCACCGCTCGAACCTCGTCGGCATGGGCGTGATCCCGTTCGAATTCACCGACGGCGTGACCCGCAAATCGCTGAAACTGAAGGGCGATGAGACCGTCTCGATCACCGGGCTGGAGGGCGATCTGAAACCGCTGTCGACCCTGCCCTGCACGATCACTTACGCCGATGGCACGACGAAAGAGATCCAGATCAAGTGCCGGATCGATACCGCGGTCGAGATCGAATATGTCGAGAATGGCGGCGTGCTGCATTACGTGCTGCGCAACCTCGCCAAGTCGTGACCGCGACAATTGCGACGCCTTCGGCGTCAAGACATCTCTCGCCTCCCCGGATTACTCCGGGGCAGCTCGGGCCTGCCTCCGGCGGGGATATTTTCAAGACAATGAAGCTGGCTTCTTTTGTTCAAAAATACCCCCGCGCGGAGCGCACCGCGACGCGGGCGCAGCCCGCGGCGCAAACCCTGATCGCGCGAAACGCACTGTTTCCCTGCGGAACCTAATCCTAAATCCGTGCGTTAACCCTTTTTCGCTAGAAGAAACGCATGAACAGAAAACCAAAACACCGCCGCGCGCTTGTCGTCCCGATGCCGTCCTCGAGGCTCTGGGCCTTCTGGCTCTGGCCATTGCGGCCGCGCACTTCGGCTAGGCTCACTCGTGCTTCCTGTGCTTCAACGATCGCCGGGCGAATGGTCTCTCGCAGCACCCGCTCGGTGATCGGTCCGGCAAAGCGCAGCACGATGATGCCGTCGCTGTCGATCACGTAGGTTTCCGGCACGCCGTACAGCCCCCAATCCAGCGCCGTCCGTCCACTGGCATCGGCGCCGACTGCCGACATAGGGATTGCCCAGCTCCTCCAGGAAGCCCAGCGCCTTCGCCGGGTCGTCCTTGTAGTTGATCCCGTAGATCGTCACACCTTCGCCCGCCAGCTTGGACAGGTTCGGATGCTCGGCCCGGCAAGGCGCACACCAGCTTGCCCAGTAATTCACCAGCTTGACCCCCGGTGCGCGAAGCGTGGCATCATCGAAGCCCGGCAGATCGCCCAGCTCGGTCAGCACGACCGGCGGCGCGGGATTGCCCGCGATCGCAGAGGGCAGCGCGGTGGGATCCTCGCGGTTCATGCCAATATAGAACATGCTGCAAGTGCCGCGAAGATCAGCGGCGGCGCGATCATCAGGGGTGAAACTCTAGCCATGCGCCCGCCGTGCCTCCGCCAGATCCAGCGCCCGCTTGACCCGGCGCGACCGCGCCCAGGTCGCCAGAACCAGCCCGGCAATCAACAGCAACGTCAGCCCATAGGCCGACAGTACCTCGGCCGCATATTTCCCCAGGTCCGGTATCATCCCATCCTCTCGCGCAAGGCAATCGCGTGCAGCCGCCGCGCGCGGATTTCCGTCCGGGTCCGCACCAGCACAAGGGCAACGAACAGCAGCACGAACCCCGCAAGCACCACCAGAAGCGGCACCCAGAACACATCCGCCACATTCTCTTCGGCATCCATCGACAAAGACGCGCCCTGATGCAGCCCCTGGTTCCAGAAGTTCACCGCATAGCGCGACAGAACCGCAAAGACCGATCCCACCAGACATAAGACGCTGGTCAGATCGGCGGCGGTATCGGGGTTCTCGATCGCCGCCCACATCGCGATGTAGCCAAGGTAGAACAGAAACAGGATCAGAAAACTGGTCAGCCGCGGATCCCAGGCCCACCATGTGCCCCACATCGGCTGGCCCCAGATCGCGCCAGTCACCAGGGCGATCAGCGTCATCACCATCCCCACCGGCGCCGCCGCCTTGGCCGCCAGAGCCGAAACATGGTGCCGCCGGACGATCCAGATCAGCGAGGCGACCAGCATCATGACCCAGGCATTGATCGCCATCATCGCCGAGGGCACGTGGATATAGATGATCTTGACCGTCGCCCCCATGCGGTAATCATCGGGCGTGAAGAAATAACCCCAGATCAACCCCACCGTGAGCGCAACGCCCGCGAGCCCCGACAGAACCGGCACCAAGGGCCCGGTCCAGCCCATGAACTTGCGCGGATTTGCATATTCCCAGAACGACATGAACCGCTTCTAGCCTCTCTTTTGCCTGCCCGCCACACACATCGCCGTCAGCTCCCTAGCGCAGATTGACGCGGAGCGCCGCCGCCGCCGCGAACGGCAACAGCGCAACTGCCGCCAGCGTGATCCCCGCCAGCAGCGCCAGCGGCGTGGTGACGGCCAGCCCCTCTGCGCCGCGCCGTGCGACCTCGGTGCCATAGATCAGCGTCGGCACGTAAAGCGGCAGCACCAGCAGCGACAAAAGCAACCCGCCCCGCTTCAGCCCTACCGTCAACGCCGCGCCAAACGCGCCGATGATCGACAGGGCCGGCGTGCCTAGCGCCAAAGACACCACCAGCCAGACATATCCCGGCCCCGGCAGGTTCAGCAAAACCCCGAACACCGGCGCGGCCAGCACCAGCGGCAACCCTGTCGTCAGCCAATGCGCCAGCGCCTTGACCGCCACGACGCCCTCCATCGGGATCGGCGCGGTGGCCAGAAGGTCCAGCGATCCATCCTCGAAATCCAGCTGAAAGATCCGGTCGAGCGACAACAGGCACGCCAGCAACGCCCCGATCCACAGGATCCCCGGCGCGATCCGCGCCAGCAAGGCCGCCTCCGGCCCGACGCCGAAGGGCACCAGCACCACCACGATCAGGAAGAACGCCAGCCCAAGGCCGAACCCGCCGCCCGCGCGCACCGCCAGCGCCAGATCGCGCAGCAAAAGCCGGATCACGAAAGCGCCTCGTCAAACGCACCGCGCCCCGCATCGCCGCCTGGCCCGGTACGGCGTCACGTCAAACTCGGTCGCCTCCAGCCCAAGGTCGATATGCGTCGCGATCAGCGCCGCACCGCCCGCCGCCAGATGCCGCCGCACGGCTGCGGCGAACATCGCCACCGCGTCCCGGTCCAGCGATACCGTCGGCTCGTCCAGCGCCCAGACCGGCCGCCCGGTGACCAGCAGTCGCGCCAGCCCCAGCCGCCGCTTCTGCCCCGCCGACAAAGCCTGTGCCGGCCGGTCGCGCAGCGCGCCGAGCTCGAACGCCGCCAATGCCGCGTCAATCGCGCCGGTGCCGTAGATCCCGGCCCAGAACCGCAAGGTTCTCGGCCACCGTCAGCACCGCTTTCAGCGCCGTCGGCATGGGCGGCATAGGCAATCGCATCTCGGCGCCACCCGGACCGTGCCCGCCAGCGCTGGCTGCAACCCCGCAACCGTGCGCAACAACGTCGTCTTGCCAGATCCGTTCGGCCCGCGCAAAATCAGCGCCTCACCGGCGGCCAGGGCAAAGCTGACGCCTGAAAGCACCGCAAGCACCACCGCGCTGAACCGTCAGATCCTCGATCTCAAGCAAACCGGTCAAACCCGCCCTCGCGTTTCTTTATCCCGCAAATATCCCCGCCGGAGGCATCGCCGCCTCAAACCGGCAACAGCGCGAGGCCAACGCGCCGCCCCTCCGACAGCAAGATGTTGTAGGTCCGGCAGGCGGCGGGGCTGGCCATCGGCTCGGCGCCGATCCCGGCCGCCTCCAGCGCCTCGCGCAAGGTCGACCGGCAGATGCGCCATCTCGGCCCCGGTGCCAACGAAAATCACGTCAACTGCATCCGCCGCCGCAACCAGCGGTGCGTGATCATCGAACCCGCCCCAAGCCGCCACGCCCGACGGCAGCACCAGCACCGCGCCTTCAAAGACCTCGCCGCCGATCCGGAAGAAACCCGGCCCATAGCCGTCAACCGGCAACGCCGTCGGTAAAGCGGATTTCATTCAGACGCATCGAACACCTCCTTGACCCCGGGCGAACGCCCGAGGGTGCGCCGGTCAGGCATCTATATTGGCGTATTGATTGCCCGCATTGGGCTTCGACTTGTCGCGGTCCAGCCCCAGGAACAGCACGATGTTCTTGGCCACGAAGACCGAGGAATAGGTGCCGACCACCACGCCCCAGGTCATCGCGAACACGAACCCCCGGATCACGTCACCGCCCAGCACCAGAAGGGCGATCAGCGCGATCAGCGTGGTGCCCGAGGTCAGCACCGTCCGGCTCAGCGTTTCGTTCACCGACAGGTTCATCACGTCGCGCAGCGGCATCTTCTTGTACTTGATCAGGTTCTCGCGCAGCCGGTCAAAGACCACCACGGTGTCGTTGATCGAATAGCCCAGAATCGTCAGCAGCGCCGCGATGATCGACAGATCGAACGGCAATTGGAACAGGGCGAAAATCCCGATGGTCAACGCGATACGTCATGCACCAGCGCGGCCACTGCGCCGATCGCGAACTGCCACTCGAACCGCAGCCAGATGTAGACCAGGATCGCAAACATCGCCAGCAAGACCGAGATCACCGCCGTCTGGATCAGCTCGCCCGACACCTTCGGCCCGACGCTTTCGACCGACGGAAAGGTGATCGACGGATCAACCCCCTGCAACGCCGCCTCGACCCTTGAAACGGTCTCGGCGGTGATCGCCTCCTCGTCGTCCTGCGCCTCGATGCGCACCATCGCGACGTTCTGGTCGGCGGTGAAGGTCGGATCGAACACTTCGGTGATCGACACATCGCCCAGCCCCAGCGGCGCAATCGCCTCGCGGTAAGCGCCAACATCGACGGGCTGTGCACGATTCCGTGCGGATCGTCGTGCCACCCGGAAATCGATGCCATAGTTCAGACCCATGACGAAGAACAAGATGATCGACACCATCACCGCCACAACCGAAGCCCCGAAGGTCAGCTTCGCCTGCGTGAAAAAGTCGATCTTGGTATTGTCGGGAACAAGTTTCAGGCGCATGGCATCAGACCTCTATCGTCTTGGGACGGCGGTACTCGAACCACGTCACAATGATCAGTCGCGTCACGAAGATCGCAGTGAAGACCGAGGTCACGATCCCGATCCCCAGCGTCACCGCAAAGCCGCGCACCGGGCCCGATCCCATGATGAACAGGATCGTGGCGGTGATCAGCGTCGTGATGTTGGCGTCCAGAATGGCACTCAGCGCCTTTTCATAGCCCAGCTCGATCGCCCGCGCCGGGCCGCGCGCGGTTTTCATCTCTTCGCGGATCCGCTCGAAGACCAGCACGTTGGCATCCACCGCCATGCCGATGGTCAGCACGATGCCCGGCGATACCGGGCAAGGTCAGCGTGGCCCCGATCATCGACAATACGCCAAAGATCATCCCCACATTCAGGATCAGCGCGACGTTGGCGATGATCCCGAACCAGCCATAGCTCAGCGTCATGAACACCAGCACCGCAAGGCCCGCGACCATACTGGCGATCTTGCCCGCATCAATGCTGTCCTGCCCCAGTTCCGGCCCGATGGTGCGTTCTTCAAGAAACGTCATCTCGGCCGGCAGCGCGCCGGCGCGCAGCAGGACCGCCAGCTTGGTCGAATTCCTCGACCGTGAAATTGCCGGTGATGATGCCCGAGCCGCCCGGAATATGGCTTTGGATCGTCGGCGCGGAGATCACTTCCTTGTCCAGCACGATGGCGAACGGGCTGCCGATATTCTCGGCCGTGTAGTCGCCGAACTTGCGCGCGCCCGTCGGGTTGAAGCGGAAATTGACCGCGGGCCGTCCGTTCTGGTCGAACGTCGGCTGCGCATCGACCAGTTCCTCGCCTGTCACAACCGGCGTCTCTTCCAGAACGTAGATACGTGCCCTGCTCGTCCAGCGAAGGGTAAATCACGTTGCGCGGCCCCGGATCGCGCGGTGCCGTCGGTGGTCCGGCTGACAACCGGGTTGAAACGTCAGTTGCGCTGTCGTGCCGATCAGCGCCTTCAGTTCGGCCGCACTGCCGATCCCCGGCACCTGGATCAGGATGCGCCGGTCGCCCTGCCGCTGGATCGTCGGTTCGCGGGTGCCGACCTCGTCGACCCGGCGGCGAATGATCTCCAGCGATTGCTGGATCGTGCGGTCGTCGGTGGCCAGCTTCTCGGCGTCAGACAGCGTGATCGATGATCGTGTCGCCCTCAGCCCGCGCCTCGTAGTCCGAGGCGCCGACACCGGTCAGCGAGATCACCGGACTGGCCAGTCCGCGCACCACTTCCAGCGCCCGCGCCATGCCGCGCCGGTTCCGAAATCCGCATCCGCAACTCATCGGGCGGCGACGGCAGCCGGCGCACCGTGCCGACCACGCCACGCTCGTCGCGCAAGGCATCGCGGACTTCGGGCCAGAACCCGTCCATCCGGGTCTTCGTAAACATCCTCGACCTTCACCTCGGCCAGCAGATGCGCGCCGCCGCGCAGATCAAGCCCCAGATTGACCAGCGAAGACGGCAGCCATCGACGGCCAGCCATCGCGCGCCGCGATCAGCTCTGGCGTCTCGCCTTGCGTCTGGATCAACCCCGGCTGGTCATGCCCCCACCGCGTCGTTATGCAGCTCTACACGGGTGTAGAACAGGTTCGGAATAGCATTGATCACGCCTACGGCAACAAGGCCCCAGATCAGGATCTTCTTCCAGAGTGCAATTTGCAGCATGTTGCCTGCCTACTCTGATCCGTGCCTAGTCGTTGGCCGGTTCGGTTTTCGACAGAACCTGCGCGATTGTCGACTTGACCACCCGCACCTTCACGCCGGTCGCGATCTCGATCTCGACCTCGTTGTCGTCCTTGACCTTGGCGATCTTGCCGATGACGCCGCCTTGCGTGACCACCTGATCGCCGCGCCGCACGTTCGACACCATCTTCTGGTGATCCTTCAGCTTCTTTTGCTGCGGTCGGATCAGCAGGAAATACATGATCGCGAAGATCAGGATCAGCGGAACAAAGCTGTCGAACGCCGCAGCGCCACCCCCGGCTGCCTGCGCATAGGCAGGAGTTGCAAACATAAGATCGTCCTTTTGGTCTTGGCCCCGGAACCACTCGGTCCCCGGCAATTCGCGCGCACCCTATATGTGGCCCATTTGGTTGGCAAGCGAACGGGGCCGCATTTCGTGGTTCACAGTTCGCTCACCTTGCGGCATATGGGGGCGGCACTTCCACGACCAACGCAAGGACCGGACAAATGCATGACATCCGAGCGATCCGCGACAATCCCGCCGCCTTCGACGCCGCCATGGACCGCCGCGGCCTGCCGCCGCAATCGCCCGCGATCCTTGCCGTTGACGAGGCCCGCCGCGCTAGCAATCCTCGCCGCCGAAACCGCGCAAGCCGCACAGAACGTCGCCGTCGAAAGAAGTCGGTGCCGCCAAGGCCGCGGCGATGACGCCGAATTCGAACGCCTGCGCGCATTGGTCGCCGAGAAAAAGGCCGAGATCGCTGAACTGAACGAAGCAAGCCGACGCCGAGGATACGCGCCTGCGCGACATCCTGATGGCGCTGCCAAACACGCTTTACGACGACGTGCCCGACGGCAAGGACGAATACCGACAACGTCGAGATCCATCGCTGGGGCAATCCGCGCAACTTCGCCTTCACGCCCGCTGGAACACTACCAGATCCCCGCGGCCTCAGGCCTCGACTTCGATACCGCCGCGAAACTCTCCGGCGCGCGCTTCGTCGTGCTGCGCGGCGCGATGGCGCGCCTGCACCGCGCGCTGGCCCAGTTCATGCTCGATCTGCACACCGAGGAACACGGCCTGACCGAAATGATCACCCCCGTGCTGGTCCGCGATGAGGCGATGTACGGCACCAACCAGCTGCCGAAATTCGCCGAGGACAGCTATCAGACCACAAATGGCTGGTGGCTGATCCCGACCTCCGAGGTCACGCTGACCAACACCGTCGCCGGTGACATCCTCGATGAGGCGCAACTGCCGATCCGCATGACCGCCCACACCAACTGCTTCCGCTCCGAGGCGGGGTCAGCGGGCAAAGACACCGCCGGAATGCTGCGCCAGCACCAGTTCGAAAAGGTGGAAATGGTCTCGATCACCCACCCCGATGCGTCCGACGCTGAACACGAACGCATGACCGACTGCGCCCAGAACGTGCTTGAGCGCCTCGCCCTGCCCTACCGCACCGTCAACCTGTGCACCGGCGACATCGGCTTTGGCGCCAAACGCACCCACGATATCGAGGTCTGGCTTCCGGGGCAGAACACCTACCGCGAGATCTCCTCGGTCTCGACCTGCGGCGATTTCCAGGCGCGCCGGATGAACGCCCGCTTCCGCCCCGAAGCCGGCGGCAAGCCCGATTTCGTGCACACGCTGAACGGCTCCGGCCTTGCCGTCGGGCGTTGCCTGATCGCGGTGCTGGAAAACGGCCAGGAGGAAGACGGCTCCGTCATCCTGCCCCAAGCGCTGCATCGCTACCTGAACGGCAAGACACGCATCACAGCCGAGGGCGTGCTGCTCTGAACACCCCGGCCCGCGCTTCTTTATCCTTGGAATATCCCCGCCGGAGGCACCGCGCTGCCGAGAGGCGGCGCAAACTCTGCTAGTGCCGCCGACAGGCGGCGCAAACCCTGCTAGTGCCGCCGCTTCAGATGCGTGAACTGTTGCAGCCGGAGATAACTCCAATGCAGCGCGATTGATGGGACGAAAAACAGCACCCAGCCGATGCTCAGATACATCAGGATCATTGCCGGGATCCAGATCACCGACAAGACCAGCCCGACAAAGCCGGTCAATCGCATCGCCAGACGCTGATCGAACATCCGCAGCAGCAGCAGATGAAACAGCTTGCCGCCATCCAGCGGCTGAACCGGCAACAGATTGAACAGCGCCAGAAACAGATTGAACCACGCCAACCTGTCCAGCAGCGCAATCGTCCAGTACCACTCCGGCATTGCCGTCCTCAACGGGTCCGCCAACAGCGAGGCCACAGCCCAGATTGTCAGGTTCACGATCGGCCCCATCGCCACGATCAGCTCGTCCTGATAGGCGCTTGCGGAAACCTTGCGTTCGCAAAATCCGCCGCCTCCATGCAGCACGATCCGGCGCACCGGAATGCCCTGCACCAGGCAACCCCAGGCATGCCCCAGCTCATGCAGATAGATCGACCCGACCAGCAATCCGAAGACCGACAGCGACCAGATCAGATCCTGCACATCGGTGAAACTGAACCCGACAAACACGAAAGCCAGCAAAAAGAACGAAGAGCCGATCTCGACCGGAACTCCAAGCGGGCCGCGAAAGGTGAATATTGTCTGACTGTCCTGAAACATGGTCCTGTCCCAACTGATTGCCCGTAAGACCTATTCAGAAAATCGGCCGGAACTGCGGCGATAGTTCGGCGCGAACCGGCCCGTCAGCCGCATCAACGGACCGGTAGAAATTGACAGCACAAATTGAACCAAAACCACGACTCGCGCGTATACATCGAATGGAGCGCATGAAAGCCATCCTGACACTTGTCGCGGCGCTGGCCTTTGCGGCCTCGCCGTTCGTCGTGCCCGGGTTCAGCGGCTTCGATCCCAATCTCTACCCGATCCCGCAAGTGGACCCGCCGGTGCAGCCCGCCGGATACGCTTTCGCGATCTGGGGGCTGATCTATGTCTGGCTGATTGTGCACGCGGGCTTCGGGCTCTTGCAGCGTGACGTTGATCCGGCATGGGATGCGCCGCGCTGGCCGCTCTTTGTGTCACTCGCGATCGGCGCTTCGTGGCTTGCAGTGGCCCAGCAAAGCCCGGTCCTCGCCACGATCCTGATCTGGGTGATGCTGGCCAGCGCCCTCGCCGCGCTTTTTCTCACTCCAGCCCGGCCTGACCGCTGGCTGCTGCAAGCCCCCATCGCGATTTATGCCGGCTGGCTGACCGCCGCCAGTTGCGCCGCGCTTGGGCTTCTGGGTGCGGGCTACGGCCTGATCACGGATGAAACCGGCTGGGCCTACATCAGCCTCGGCATCGCATTGGCCCTCGGTGTCCCCGTTCAGGTCATGCGACCCCATGCGCCGGAATACGGGGTTACCGTCGCCTGGGCACTCCTCGCCATCGCAGCCGCAAACCGGGGCAGCAACCTGCCCGTGGCGCTGGCGGCCGCCGCCGGAACCATCTTGATGCTCGCCCTCGCCGCCCGCGCTCTGCGCCAGCCGCTGACGCCACCGGCCTGAACGGTCAAAACCCGGGCCGGAAAATGTTGTAATGTTTTAAAAGACGGGGTCGGAGATCCTGTGATGTTTTAAAGAAAAGCATACAACAAAGCGTACAACATCGCCGATTGCCCTCCGATCACTCACTATGCGGCTTCTTGCCCAGATGCTTGCGCAACCGCGACGGTATCGACTTCTTGCGCCCCTTGAACGGATTTTGCTCCGACTGGCTGCGAAAGGTCAGCCGAATCGGCGTGCCCGGCATATCAAAGTCCGCCCGCAAGCCATTGACAAGATAGCGCGAATAGCTTTCCGGCATCTTGTCTGGGTACGACGTCATGACAACGAAACCCGGTGGCCGCGTCTTGACCTGAGTCATGTAACGCAGCTTGATCCGTTTGCCGCCAGGCGCCGGTGGCGGATGCGCCTCCAGCATACCGCTAAGCCATTGATTTAGCTTCGCTGTTGTGACCCGACGGTTCCAGACCTCATGCGCCCGCATGATCGCGGCCTGCAACCGGTCCAGCCCCTTGCCGGTCTTGGCCGAAACCGTGACCAAGGGCGCGCCCCGAAGCTGCGGCAGAAGGCGTTCAAATTCCTCTCGCAACTCCTTGATCTTGCTATTTTTATCCTCTTCAAGATCCCACTTGTTGACGGCGATAACCACGGCCCGCCCCTCGCGTTCCGCAAGGTCGGCAAGGCGCAAGTCCTGCTGCTCGAACGGGATATCGACGTCCAGCAAGATCACCACCACCTCGGCAAACTTCACCGCGCGTAAGCCATCGGAAACGCTCAGTTTTTCCAGCTTGTCCTGAACCTTGGCCTTCTTGCGCATGCCGGCGGTATCAAAGATCCGCACCGGCACCCCGTCCCAGTCCGTCATGACCGAGATCGCATCCCGCGTGATCCCTGCCTCGGGCCCGGTCAGTAACCGCTCCTCACCCAGTATCTTGTTGATAAGAGTGGACTTTCCTGCATTCGGCCGACCAACGACCGCAACCTGCAAAGGCTTGGCCTTGGTCGGCACCCGCGGCCCATCCGCGTCATCGATGTCCACATCCACCTCGGGCGCGTCTGCTTCTGCCCGCTTTGCGAATTCCGCCTCAATCGGCATCAGCACAGTGTAGAGATCGTTCATCCCCTCGCCATGCTCCGCCGACATCCGGATCGGTTCCCCCAATCCCAGGCTGTATGCCTCGATCACGCCCGCATCCGCCGCCGCACCTTCGGCCTTGTTAGCCGCCAGCAGGACATGCGCGTTCTTCTTGCGCAAAATCTCGGCAAATATCTGATCTGCAGGCAGAATTCCGGTGCGAGCGTCGATCAGGAACAGGCAGACATCGGCCATTTCCACCGCGCGTTCCGTCAGCTTTCGCATCCGGCCCTGCAACAATTCATCGGTGGCTTCCTCCAGCCCCGCCGTATCGATCACCGTAAACCGTAAATCGGCCAGCCGCGCCTCGCCTTCGCGCAGGTCTCGGGTCACGCCGGGCTGGTCGTCGACCAGCGCCAGACGCTTGCCCACAAGGCGGTTGAACAGGGTCGACTTGCCCACATTGGGGCGGCCGACAATGGCGAGAGTAAAGGTCATAGGGCCTCTTTGGCGAAACTTAAGCCGCCCGCATACACGCTTCGGGCGTCAGCGGAAAGCCAGAAGCTGGCCGTTCTGCCCAACGAGATAAAGCGTCCCGTTAACCACGATCGGCCGCGTCGCGGCGGGCGCGCCCATAGCAACAGTGGCAACGAGCCCGCCACTGACGGGGTCGAATCCGCGCAACTGGCCATCGCCGGACGCCACCCAGAGCCGCCCGCCAGCCAGAACCGGACCGTAATGCGCGAACACGTCGCGAATCCGACGCTCGTTGCGCGCAGGCACAAAATAGGGCAGCCCGACAGACCAAATGGTTTCGCCCGTTGCAGCGTCCAGGCGCATCAGCCTGGACTTGTCAGTTACCAGAAATACCGACCCGCCGTCCATCAGCAAGGGGCTGACGGCACCCTCACCGACTGTCCAGATAGCGGTGCCGTCGGCAGCATCCAGGGCCGCGGTGCGGCCCGATGGCGTGCCGGTGTAGATGGTATTTCCCACAATCACCGGATCGCCGGTGATGTCATTGACGTTGGCATAGGCCCGGCCCAGCCTTGACCCCGCCACGACACTGTTCCAGACCTGCAATCCACCCTTGGGAAGCACAGCTAGTACCTCGGCCGACGCCAACGGGAACACCACGACCCTTCCCCCCACGGCGGGACTTGCGCCGCCGACAACGCCAGTGACCGACGGTGTGCCCTGCACCTGCCATCTTACACGGCCGTTACTGGCATCGATGGCCCATCCGCGGCTGTCACGCGTCACAACGTAAACTGTCCCGCTCGCTACCGTCGGCGCGCCCGTCGCGGGGGCTTCCAGGCGTTGCCGCCACTGTTCGCTGCCATCAATCGCATTCAGCGAAAAGAGTTCACCAAAGCCCGTGGTCACAAACAACTGGCCGGCTACAACTGCTAGACCGCCGCCGGAAGCATCGTCCGCGCGGTCGGTGAGCGGCGTCAGATCGCGCGACCAGACCGTGCCGCCACCGGCAGACGTGGCCGTCACCGTGGCCCGGCTGTCCAATGTAAAGATCAACCCGCCAGCCGAAACCGGATCGGCGGTGATGCGGTGTTTGCGGTCATTGCCGCTCCCGATCGACGCTTGCCAGAACGGCGCGGGGGCCGCCGACAGAGACGGATGCTGGATGGTGTGGCTGGCCGATCCCGCGCGGTGGGTCCATTCGCTGTGATTCGTCTGGGGCGCCAGACCGATTGGCCGAGCTTGGTTCGAAACCTCGCCCGCCTCTGCCAGACCGACTGCTGCACGCAGATCGGTGCGTTCGCCCGGCAACAGCACCTCGCGTTCGGCACATCCGGCCACAACAAGGCAAATGGCGATCAATGCGCTCTGGATTGGTTTCACGATCTTGCCCCCGGCCTGCCTCTGTCGATCTGCTTGCATCGTGCCTGCCTGTATCGTCAAGCCGGTTCCAGCTCGCCACCCAGCGCCACAATCAACTGAGATACCCGGCGACGCAAGCCCGCAGTCACCTCGCCATCCGCAAGGATCGACTGCAACCGTTTCATGGCGGCGTCATCGTTTCCGGCACTGATCTCGGTCAGGGCCATCTGCTCTTCCGCCAGCAGCCGGAACGGAGCGCCGGGCGTGGCCAGAGATTCCAGCCGCGCCAGTCGTTCGGCCGGCGGCAGGCTGTCGCCCTGGATCAGGATCAACTTGAACTCTGCAAGATGCCGGTAGATCAGCGGGCTGGTTCGGATCCATCGCTATCTGCCGCAACGGCTCCGCCGCAGCGTCGGCATCGTCGGCTCCGATTTCCTCGCCGGATTGCAGCAGCGCCAGCACGGTAGCCTGATCGCCCTCGGCCTCGATCTTGCGCAGCGCCGCGGCGCGCCCTGTCGGATCCTCTGTCATTAACGCCGCCAGGATGCGATCGCCCATCGTCTGAGCTGCGGACGCGGCGCGCGACTTGCGGACCTCGTTGAAGGCGGCACCGCCAACAAGGATCAGCACCAACAGGATCGCTATCCAGCCATATCTCCGGATCAAACGGAAAAGCTGGTCACGCCTAAGTTCTTCGGTCACTTCGTCGATGAAACTGTCGCTGTCGCTCACGCCTGCCTCCGGCTTTGTGTCGGCTCCTCTTACCCCAACAATTTCCCGATTGCCAAGAGCGCGCTGTTGCGGCCACCCCGCCGAAACCGCCCGCACTTGCCGATGTCATGACAAAAAGACTAATCTGAATGCCTCTGTTAAGCGTATCACGCAAAGTGGCGCTTAAAATGCTGGGCCGACGTGCGTATGTCCGTTACAAGCTACGCGCCCGACGCCTTCGGGCAACCAACACGAGGTATTTATGCGACTATTTCCGATTGTCACGGCCCTTGTGGTCATGGCCGCCCTGTACCTCTTCGTATTCGAGCGTGAGCGGATTTTGAACTTCGCCCGCACCGGCGATGCCCCCGTCCAATCGACAGAATTGGCCGATGCTCCGGCCACGCCGACGGCCAATGGCCACCGACGAAGTCCCCGATTGTCTCGGTCGTGGTTCAGAAATCGAGCGCCAGAACCATCGACAGCGGTGTGTTGGTGCGCGGGCGAACCGAAGCCGCCCGCCAGATCGAGGTGAAGGCCGAAACCAGCGGTCAGGTCATCTCGGAGCCCTTGCGCAAGGGCACGCGCGTGGAAAAGGGGCAACTGCTGTGCCGGCTAGACCCGGGAACACGTGACAGCGCCCTGATCGAAGCAGAGGCCCGTCTGCCAGAGGCGCAGTCGCGCATTCCCGAGGCCGAGGCGCGGCTACCAGAGGCACAGGCGCGCCTGTCCGAAGCCAGGTCACGCCTGATCGAGGCCGAGATCAATCAACGGGCCGCCAAGGCAATTGTCGGAAGGCGGCTTTGCGTCGGAAACCCGTGTCGCTGCCGCGAATGCAGCGGTCGAGGCCGCGCTGGCGGCCGTGCAAACCGCAACCGCTGGCGTTGCATCGGCGCAAACGGGCTTGAAGGCTGCGGCATCCGGGGTTCAGGCTGCCGAGGCCGGTATTGCTGCTGCCCGCAAGGAAATCGAGCGCCTCTCTCTGACCGCGCCGTTTGGCGGATTGCTTGAAACCGATACCGCCGAACTTGGCGCCTTGCTGCAACCCGGCGCGCTCTGCGCGACGATCATCCAGCTTGATCCGATCAAGCTCGTCGGCTTCATCCCCGAAACCGCTGTCGCCAAGGTCGAGGTCGGCGCAATTTCGCGTGCGCGGCTGGCCACTGGCGACGAAGTGACAGGTCGGGTCACCTTTCTGTCGCGCTCTGCCGATCAGGCGACCCGCACATTCCGGGTCGAAGTGGAGGTGCCGAATGAAGATCAGCGCATCCGCGACGGCCAGACCGCCGAAATCGCAATCGCGTCGGATGGACAGGCCGCGCATCTATTGCCGCTGTCGGCCCTGACGCTGGACGATGATGGCGCCATCGGTGTTCGCGCGGTCAATGCTGACCGGATCGTGGAATTCATGCCCGTGAACGTTCTGCGCGATACTGTTGACGGCATCTGGGTGACCGGCTTGCCCGAAACCGTGGATGTGATCGTGGTCGGGCAGGAATACGTGACCGAGGGCGTCCACGTTGCCGTCACCTACCGCGAGCTTCTGCAATGACCGGCATCGTCGACTGGGCCGGCAATCATGCCCGCATGGTGATCGCTTTCATCATGCTGACACTCGTCGCCGGCGCAATGGCCTATGTCGGGCTGCCCAAGGAAGGCGAGCCGGATATCGAAATACCCGCGCTCTTCGTCTCGGTCCCATTTCCCGGCATTTCCGCAGAGGATGCCGAGGAGATGCTCGTCAGGCCTATGGAAACCGAACTGTCCGACCTGGACGGGTTGGATGTTATGAACGCCACCGCGGCAGAGGGTTATGCTGGCGTAGCACTGCAGTTCGAGTTTGGCTGGGACAAGACCAAGATCATCGCCGATGTCCGTGACCGGATGAACACGGTCGAAGCGAACTTCCCCGCAGGCGCCGACAAATATCTGATCAACGAAATCAACTTCTCGGAATTCCCGATCATCATCGTGAACCTGACGGGCGCGGTGCCGGAGCGCACTTTGATCCGCGTTGCCAAAGAGCTGCAGGACCGCCTGGAAGGGCTGGAACCAGTGCTGCAAGCCTCGCTTGCCGGGCAGCGCGATGAGATGCTTGAAGTGGTGATCGACCCGTTGAAGCTGGAAAGCTACAACGTGACCGCCGGCGAGTTGATCAACGTCGTCCGCAACAACAACCAGCTGATCGCAGCAGGCGAGGTCGAAACTGCGCAGGGCGCGATATCGGTGAAGATCCCGTCCTCTTTCGACGACCAGCGCGATATCTACAACCTGCCGGTCAAGGTGAATGGCGACCGGGTGGTGACGCTTGGCGATCTGGCGGATATCCGTCTGACATTCGAGGATCGCACCGGCACCGCCCGCTATAACGGCGACACGACGGTTGCCTTGCAGGTGGTCAAGCGCAAGGGCTTCAATATCATCGATACTGCCGCACTGATCCGTGAGGAGGTTGCCAGGGAACAGGCGACCTGGCCTCGGGACCTGCAAGACGCCGTCACCATCGGGATATCGAATGACCAGTCCACGCAGGTGGAAAGCATGGTGCAGCAGCTTGAAGGCTCGGTACTGACAGCGATTTCGCTGGTGATGATCGTGGTGCTGGCGTCACTTGGCATTCGCTCGGCGCTGCTTGTCGGTTTCGCGATCCCAACCTCGTTCCTTTTGTGCTTCATCCTTCTGGGAGTCATGGGGATCACGATCTCGAACATCGTCATGTTCGGCCTGATCCTGGCGGTCGGCATGCTGGTCGATGGTGCCATCGTCGTAGTGGAAAGCGCCGACCGCCGCATTGCCGAAGGGTCCGGGCCAATGCATGCGTTCATCGAATCCGCCAAGCGCATGTTCTGGCCGATCGTATCTTCCACCGCGACCACGCTCTGCGCATTTCTGCCGATGCTCTTCTGGCCCGGCGTTGCGGGCGAGTTCATGGGGATGCTGCCGGTTACGCTGATCTTCGTGCTTTCTGCCTCGCTGATCGTGGCGTTGATCTATTTGCCGGTCATGGGTGGTGTTGCGGGGCGGATGTCACGCATCTTCGACCGCTCGTCGAACGCGCTGCGCGGGGCGCTGCCTTGGCTGGTGCGTGTTGTCCTGGTGCCGCCGTCCCTCTACCTTGTGTTCCTTGGCGCGATGCAATCGCTCAATCCAGGCTACCTCTTTGGCGGAACACCGCCGCTGCAAGGCGGCCTTGCCGTACTTCCAGGAGCACTGATGATGGTCGCGGGCGCGATTGCGTCTTCGGTCACGCTTGGGTCGGTTCGGATCGAGCGCCCGACGAAACGTATACGTGCGGGCTATCGCCGCAAACCGTTCGGCTGGTTCACCCACATCATCGTCGGCAATCCGATCATGCCCCTTGTTACCATCGGCGCCGTGGGATTTCTGGTCGTGTCGGTCTTTGGTTATTACGGCGCAAACAACAACGGCACAGAGTTCTTTTCGCCCTCTGAACCTGAGCAGGCAATCATCTACGTGCGCGCGCGCGGCAACCTTTCGCTGGCCGAAAAGGATGCAATGGTGCGCCAGGTGGAAGACCTCGTCATCGGCATGGAAGGCGTGGAAAGCGCATTTGCCTTTGCAGGTGCGGGCGGGTTGAACCAGAACACCGGCGGTGCCTCTGGCCCACGCGATACCATTGGGCAAATGCAGATCGAGATGACGCCCTGGGAAGACCGCAAGGACAACCCCGAACTGGACGGAGATGCTATCCTGGACCGGATTCAGGCGCGCCTTGACCAAATCCCCGGCATCAAGTCCGAAGCCCTGCCGCTGGCCTTCGGACCCGCCTCGGCCAAGCCCGTTCATTTGCGGCTGAAGGGGGACAACTGGCAGAACCTGCTGACGGCCGCCGCCATCGCCCGCGCCAAGTTCGAAAGCACCCCGGCCCTGACCGATGTCGAAGACACGACCCCCCTGCCCGGCATCGACTGGCAGATCGACGTGGACGTCGAAAAGGCCGGACGGTTCGGCGCAGATGTAGCTACCGTCGGCGGTATGGTGCAATTGGTAACGCGTGGCCTTCTGCTGGATACGATGCGCGTTGACAGTTCGGATGAGGAAATCGAGATCCGCGTAAGACTTCCTGAAAAGGACCGGGTTCTTTCAACGCTCGATACGCTAAAGGTGCGCACTGGGGGTGGACTGGTGCCGCTGTCAAACTTCGTGACTTACAAGCCGGTCCGCAAATTGGGTCAGATCGACCGTGTCGACCAGTCCCGCTATTTCGACGTAAAAGCCGGTGTCGCCGCCGATCAGACCAACGAGGATGGCGAGATCATCAATGCCAACGAGCGCATCGCGCGACTGACAACTTGGCTGGAAGCCGAAGCCGACCTGCCCGAGGGCATCACCTGGGAATGGACCGGTGATCAAGAGGATGAACAGGAATCGCAGGCGTTTCTGACCTCGGCCTTTCTGGGCGCGCTTGGGCTGATGTTCGTGATCCTGTTGGCTCAATTCAACAGTTTCTACAATGCCGTCCTGGTTCTTTTGGCGGTGGTGTTGTCGACCACCGGCGTACTTGTCGGCATGCTTGTCATGGGTCAGAGTTTTGGCATCATCATGACCGGCACTGGGGTCGTCGCCTTGGCCGGTATCGTGGTGAACAACAACATTGTCCTGATCGACACCTATCAGGAATATTCACAATACATGCCGCGCCTGCAAGCGATTGTCCGCACCGCCGAGGAACGGCTTCGGCCGGTTCTGCTGACCACCATCACCACGATGGCCGGACTGGCCCCGATGATGTTCGGACTGTCGCTTGATTTCATCGGTGGCGGATACTCGATCAACAGCCCAACCGCGACCTTCTGGAAACAGCTTGCCACCGCCGTGGTCTTCGGCCTTGGAACGGCGACCGTTCTGACGCTGATCGTGACGCCCGCCATGCTGGCGTTGCGGGTCTGGATAGGCGCCGGAGCATACCGATCGGTCGCAGTTCTGTCGGCCCTGTCGCGGGGGCGCGACAGCCGCACGGCGCGTGATCTGGCGCTCGACCGCGCCGCGAACCGGGTTAAGTCGTCAGAGATAATCTGGGACACTGAAACCGAGGTTGTTCACGCACCGCTTGCCTTGACGGATCGCGCCGATCTCGACCCTGCCAATACCGAAGAACTGGGTGCGGCCCCAGAGCCGGCCGATCTGCCCGACCTGACAGACCCCGACGCCGCACTGACCAAGCGGGCGAAGCCTACCGACAAGCCAAAGACCAAACGAAAGACGCGCGCGAAGAAACCGCCGTCGCTGCGGGCGGCCGAGTAGAGATGCAAACTAAGCTGCCTCTTCCTCTTCACTCGCCTGACGCAACCACATCGCAGCATAGCGCCCGCCACGCGACAACAACTGTTCATGCCGCCCACGCTCGGCGATCACGCCGTTTTCAAGGACCACAATTTGGTCGGCATCCGCGATAGTCGAGAGCCGATGCGCGATAGTGATGACGGTGCGGCCTTGTGACATCTCGCGCAGGCTGTCCTGAATGTCGCGCTCGGTCTGGCTGTCGAGCGCCGATGTCGCCTCGTCCAGCAGCAGGATCGGTGGGTTCTTCAGCAGCGTGCGCGCGATGCCGACGCGCTGTTTTTCGCCGCCCGACAGCTTCAACCCGCGTTCGCCGACCTTGGTCTGATAGCCCTCCGGCAGGCTGGTGATGAAGTCGTGGATCTTGGCGGCGCGCGCGGCGGCCTCGATCTCGGCCTGGGTCGCTTCTGGACGACCATAGGCGATGTTGTAGAGGATGGTATCGTTGAACAGTACCGTGTCCTGCGGCACGACGCCGATATTGTCGTGCAGGCTGTCTTGGGTGACGTCGCGCACGTCCTGGCCGTCGATCCGCAAGGCGCCGCCCGTCACATCGTAGAAGCGGAACAGCAGCCGACCAATGGTGGACTTGCCGGATCCGGACGGTCCGACGATGGCGACGGTCTTCCCGGGCGGCACTGTCAGGCTGACGCCCTTCAGGATCGGCCGTTCCTTGTCATAGCCGAAGTATACATCGTCCAGCACGATCTCTCCGCCTTCGACCGTGAGCTTCGCGGCATCCGGCTTGTCCTCGACCTCGGCGGGTTGTTCCAACAGGTCGAACATGTCGGCCATGTCGATCAGCGCCTGCCGGATTTCACGGTAGACCGTGCCCAGAAAGTTCAGCGGCATGGTGATCTGGATCATGTAGGCGTTGACCATCACGAAATCGCCCACGGTCAGGTCGCCCCGACTTACGCCGATCGCAGCCAGCACCATAACGATCACAAGGCCCGTCGTGATGAACAGCGACTGGCCGAAGTTCAGGAAGGCCAGCGAGTAGTTGGTCTTCAGCGCCGCGTCGACATACTGCTCCATCGCACCGTCATAGCGATCGGCCTCGCGCTTTTCGGCACCGAAATACTTGACGGTCTCGAAGTTCAGCAGGCTGTCGATGGCCTTCTGGTTGGCGTCGGTATCCTGATCGTTCATCACCTTGCGGATTTTCACCCGCCATTCGGTGACCGCGAAGGTGAACCAGACATAGGCCGCGATGGTGACGACGACGACGGCCAGATACCAGACGTCGAACAGGAAAAAGAGCACGACCGAGATCATCAGAAGTTCAAGCACTAGCGGCCCGATGCTGAACAGCAGGAATCGCAGCAGGAAGTCGACGCCCTTCACGCCGCGCTCGATGATCCGGCTCAGGCCGCCGGTCTTGCGGGTGATGTGGTAGCGCATCGACAGCCGGTGAATGTGCTGGAACGTCTCAAGCGCCAGCATCCGCAGCGCCCGCTGACCGACCTGCGCAAAGACCACGTCGCGCAATTGCTGGAAACCGACATTCATCAGCCGCGCCATGACCGTAGGCAACGGTCAGACCCGACGGCACCGAGCCCCAGCATCAGATCGGCGGGGGTCGATTCGCCGGCCAGTGCATCGACTGCGGCCTTGTAGAAAAACGGCGTGCCAACCGCGATCAGCTTGGCGACCAGCAACAGCACGAGTGAAATGACGACGCGGCGTTTGACCCAAGGCTGATCGGCAGGCCAGAGATAGGGGATCACCTTGCGCACGGTCCGCATGTTGCTGGACTGCTTGGCCCGCGACAGACGCGAGTCACTGACCGTTGCTTTCCTCACCGGGCCCCTCCGAAATGCAGAACTGCATACCTAGGGTCAGAGCGCGGCAATTGCCAGCCCGGTCATTGTGGCACCTCGAAGACCTGCCCCGGGTAGATCAGGTCGGGATCGCGGATACGATCCTTGTTGGCCTCGTAGACGCGGACATAAAGGATACCTTCACCGTAGTTCCGGCTGGCAATGCCCCACAAGGTATTGCCGGGCTGCACCGTCACCAACGACAGCTTGATGCCGGTTTGGGGTGCCGATCCGCTGTTCAGTGCAGCCAAGGCGGCCGGTTCCTCGCGCTTGAACGGGGTTTCGACACGCGACACTACCTCGCCCTGGGAATTCACCTCGTCGATCCTTAGCGTGTAGACACCCGTCTCGACCTCTGGCAACGGTGTCCGCCAGCGCCCCGACTCCTCGATCCTTTGGGTCTGGATCGGCTTATTATCCAGATAGACCCGAACAAAGCCCTCGCCGGTGCCGCGCCCGGACAGGGTGACTTCTCCGCCGGGATCATAGCTTATTGAATCGAGCGCGATCTCAGACAACAGATCCGGCGCGCCACCGCCCGGTTGCATCACATCAATGCCCTCTTCTGTCGCCAACAAGACGGTCGGCGCCATTTCTTCGCTGACGGCGCCGGCAGACGGTTCGGGGTTTTGGGCTGGATCTGGCTCGACAGTGCCGGCATCCGCAGTTCGGTCTATCGCGTCGGTCGCGTAAGTCGCGTCGGTCTTGGACGTCTCAGGAACATCGCCGCTTGCCACCTGCAACTCGCCGCCGCTCTCGACATCCACTGTGGAAACCGACTCTGACCCGTCAACAAATTCGGCACCTTCACCTGTAGCTTCGGCAAGCGCAAACGGAGCGATGATCACGCTTTCGGCAGAGGCCAGCGCGCCTGCGTCCTGATCCCGCCCAACCAGTCTGACGACGCGCGGCACCTCGGAAGGGCCGAGCGTCAGCAGCGACGTGAACATGCCCGCGGCATCCACCTTGATCTCGTCGATCACCTTGTCGTCGAGAAGTATCGCAATCGTCGAGCCTGGCTCGGCACGCCCTGCGATCAGCGTATTGCCCTCGGCATCTACCCGCACCACGTCGAAACTGGGGACGATGACATCGGCAACTGACGGGTTCTGCGACTCAGCAGTCTGGGTTTCGGTCGCGCCATTGGCTGCAACCGGTTCAGAGGCAGCGGGCTCTGGCGTCGTCGCCGCGCCCTCTGCGGCCTGCTCACGTTGATCGTAGACCAGATATGCGCCAACAACCAACAAAGCTGCCGCCGCAAAGCCTGCCAGCGTCCGGCCGCGTGTCCCCAAATTGGACCAGATCAACATCCGCAATCCCCATTGCGCGGACCATGCCGGGCCCGCGCTTGAGAGACCATAGCAATCCCGCTATCAGGGGTCAAAAGAGAACATCGAAGGGGCGGAAATGTCAGAAACTTCCCGATCAGTCTGTGTCTATTGTGGATCGCGCGATGGTGCACGCCCCGCTTATGCGCACGAAGCGACCCGGCTTGGCAAGCTGATCGCCGCCGAAGGTTGGCGGCTGGTCTATGGGGCCGGTGATATCGGCCTGATGGGCGCGGTCGCGCGCTCGGCACAGGAAGCCGGAGCCGATACATTTGGCGTGATCCCGACGCATCTTTTGGATCGCGAGGTTGGCAAGCGCGACCTTGGCCGGTTCATCGTGACCGAGAACATGCACGAACGGAAGAAAGTGATGTTCATGAACTCGGACGCAATCATCGTGCTGCCGGGCGGCGCCGGATCGCTGGATGAATTCTTCGAGGTGCTGACCTGGCGCCAACTGGGCCTGCACCAAAAACCGATCTTCCTGTTGAACACCGCGGGCTACTGGGATCCGCTGATAGCACTGGTCGATCACGTGATCGCCGAAGGCTTCGCCGATGCCAGCCTCAAGCCCTATATCACGCCGGTCACTGATGTAGATACCTTGGCAGACGCCTTGCGCAGCGCCTTGTCCTGAGGCAAACCTCGGCCGAGTAGAGTGCAGGCGCCAGCCAGATCAGGCCGAAGGCAAGACCGTGCCAACCTGTGAACGGTTCCTGAAACACGACGACAGCGCAAAGAAATTGCGGGGTTGGATTCAGATATTGAACCAGCCCCGACGTTGCCATCGTGATCCGGCGCGAGGCGTAGAACAACAGGATCAGCGGCCCGGCCGTCAGCGAGCCCGACCACCCCGCCTGTGGACCCCGGCCAGCCAGATCACGGCAAACGGCACCAGCGCCAATACCTCGGCGGTCGCGGATACGACCGGCCCTGCCCGCGTCCACTTTTTTACCAGCCTGTAAAGTCCGAAAGTCCTGGCGAGGGCCACGGATATCCCGGGCGTCGAGCCTTACCCGATCGTCAGGATCGGCACCGCCGAGACAGCAAGTCCCACCTAAAGCCATTTGATCGCGCTCAAACTCCCGGAAAAAGCCGGCGACCAGAGTGTGCGGTGACTTCGAACCTCCAACGTCGGGACGTGCGCGATCAGCTTGTCGCACCACGGGGACGGTCCCCAGATCGTCCAGGTCGCTAACATCGCTCCTTTACCGCTACCGTGCGCTGCCCACATCCGCGACCGCCACCACATTTGCAGATGAGCCGTGCCGACCGATGGCGGAAAGTGCAAACGTCTTGTCGGCAGGGGATGACCACTCGATATGGCAATCGGCAAGAAATGGATCGGCCAGTATTGGCCGATTTGTCAGCCCAGCACTTCCCCGCACCCCCCCGAAGACGATTCGGGTGTAGTCTGATACACGCGGCGGTAGTGCTGCTGCGCATTTTAGAAAACACAATTTTTGAAGGAACTGCACCATGGCGGAAAAAGACCGCGATCTGGAGTTGCGTCGCATACAGAAATGGCAACTCATTCAGAACCCCAACTACTTCGGCAATCTCGCTGACCTCAAGATCAAAGGTCTGCCTAAAGCGGTTCTGAAGAAAATCGGCGATACAACGTTCGAAGAATTGACCTGCGTCGGACTCAATCCCGCGACGGACATCCTGACAGCGATCGTCGAGATCAAGAAGGAATCAGGCTATCTTGGTGACAGCTGCACCGACGGATCGCGCGAATACGTGCGCTTTTACCTCGACTACGGCGACGGGACCTGGATCGATCACGGCGTCGGCAGCTTTGAAGCCCACGACCTGGGTTTCAAGAACGATCTATGCTACGCAGTGTCGATCAAGCTTGACCCCAAGAAGCGCAGCTGCTGCGACCGCGACCCTGTGCTGCCGAGGGTTCGCGCGATCCTGTCATGGAACATCGAGCCGCCGGCCAATACACCAAATTATCCCCCGATCTGGGGCAATGTACTCCAGCGTCACGTTCAGGTAGCACCCCGCAATCCGATCTTCTGCTGGTTCCTCGATCAGTTCGAAGTGCCCGGCATCACGAAAATTGACCCGGTCCTGCTGAAGAAGGTCAAGCAAGCGCTGACGACGATGGATTCGGTCCCGCAACCTGTGGCCCCTCTCAACAAGTTGCTTGAAAAGATCGACCGCAAGGACGATCTGGCGGTGATGCGCGCGGTGTTCCCGATGGTGGCCCAGCTTGCCACCGACAAGACGGACGTGGCTGCCTTCCAAGCTCTCGAGGCGCTGAAACCGCTCGATATCGACATCGCCAAGTTTGACGATTTCATTCTCAAGCCGAAGTTCAACACGACGTATGAAGAACTGCATTGCGTTGGCCTCGACCGCGATCTTGAAACGCTGCACGGTGTTGTTCAGATCAAGCGCAAATCCGGATATTCGGGCGACTTGTGTGACGCTGGCAGTCGTGAATACATCGCGTTCTACCTCGATTTCGGGTCCGGGTGGCAATACCAGGGCACGACCTGGGTGGACGTGCATGATATCGACAATATCCCGAACGGGGGGCTTTGGTATCAGGCTTCGCTGCCGGTCAATCTTGAGAAGCACAAGAAAGAATGGTGCAAGGCAGGCAAGGCCCGCATCCGCGGCATTCTGTCATGGGCGGTTCCGCCGGCACCGAACCAGCCGGATTTTGTGCCGCACTGGGGCGACCGGGAAGACTGCAACATCGAAATCCGACCGCTGCCCGAGAATATCCCCGAGGGTCAGGTAACACCGTTTATCGAGTTGATCGGTTCGATGCCGGTGAACAAGATCGACGGGGCCGGGTTTGCCACTGGCGAAAACATCGGCGGCACGATAACCGATGCGCTTGGCAGCCCGTTCGGCGGCAAGATCAACATTGCCGGACAAGTCGCGTTCCCGACGTCGAACAACCTTGAATACCGTGTCAGGATCAAGGGTCCGTCAGACCCGAGCTTCCAGTCGTTTGCCAAGGTATTCGATGTTACCGTCACGACCATCTTTGGCGGCTTCATGACTATTGCTGACGTAACCCAGACGCCGTTGGGTGGGTGGTATGAGTACATACCCCAAGCCGGACCCGTGTTCAAAAGCGTCGCGGGCAACCTTCTTGCGCCGTTCCGGGCCTCTGAAAACGGATTGCATCAGGTCTTTGTGCAAATACGCGAAGCTGGCAGCGGTATCATTTTGGCATCCAGTTCGATCGAGGCATTCTATGTCGACGATACAAGGCCACAGGTGGACGTTGAGATCACCAGCGGCGGCGGAAACTGCTCGAAGTTCAAGATCGGCGAGGTGCTTGTCGGTACCTACTCGATGATTGAAGAGCATTCCCGTAGCCTTACCCTGTCGGTTACTCCTGCGGCAGAGGCCTCGGGCGGGCATCTTGCCATCACCTCGGTGATCCCGGCCGCTCCGCTACCTGCGCCGTTACCGGGCCCCACAGCGTCCAACGGCCTGAGCTTTGCAGCCCTGACGCTGACGACCAATGGCGCTGCTGGCCAGTGGGAGCTGGACACGACCGGAATGGACCCATGTGGCTACAACATCCGCATCCATGGCGAAGACCGGACCATCGTGAACAGCGGCTTCATAGGTTGGGAGGACGTGGATATCGAGGGCTTCTGCCTCGAGAAATAGCAAAGCCAAAGGGCGCCCAAACCGGGCGCCCTTTTTCTTGTCTGATCGGAAAGTTCAGGCGTTCGAAAGCCGCTTGGCCACGTTTTCCCAATTCACCAGCTTGTTCAGGAAGTTCTCCAGATAAGCCGGGCGCTTGTTGCGGAAGTCGATGTAGTAAGAGTGTTCCCACACATCGCAGCCCAGCAGAGCCGTCTGACCGAAGCAAAGCGGGTTCACCCCATTCTCGGTCTTGGTGACCTTCAATGAGCCGTCAGTGTCCACCACCAACCATGCCCATCCAGATCCGAACTGCCCGGCACCTGCCGCCGAGAACTGCGATTTGAACTCATCGACCGAGCCAAACGCATCCTTGATCCGGCTTTCCAATTCACCCGGCATCGCGCCGCTTTTCGGGCTCATCATCTCCCAGAACTGGGTATGGTTCCAATGCTGCGAGGCGTTGTTGAAAATGCCGTTTTGCGCGACCGCACCCTTTTGGTAGGTGCCCTTGACAATATCCTCAACCGACTTGCCGGCCCATTCGGTGCCGTCGATCAGCTTGTTGCCATTGTCGACATAGGCCTTGTGGTGCAGGTCGTGATGGTATTCCAGCGTCTCTTTCGACATGCCGGCGCCTGCCAATGCGTCATGGGAATAAGGAAGATCGGGAAGTGTGAAAGCCATGTGAAGCCCCCCTGTTCGTGTTGAAATCAACCGGGTCATACCTGTGCCGCAAGCGGTGCGCCGTCAACCCCTCTGTTCGACAACGCCCGTACCCTAGACATGGTTCCGGCCGCTCAGCGATATCCGACTTCAGCGCCATGCCGTGACGCATGCTCCAGCAAACTAAAGACGTAGCTTGCCACCGACCGGAAACAAACGATTTCGGCGGTCTGGTCATCAACCAGCCAGAACGCCCCCGCTACCTGCGCCAGGCGGCTCCGGCGGATCTTGCCGGGGCCGAACCCGACGGCCGAGATATCCGCCGGGCTGATCTTGGCCAGAACCTCGCGCACCGCAGCACCTTGCAGGCGGAACATCGCGCGCGCATCAGAGACATTCGCGACAAGATGGTGACTATCCTTAAGCTTGTTCGCAAGCGCCGCTGCATCAGTTGCAGAGGATGCATAAGGGGTTAGGACCAAAAGTTCATCCGGCGACATCCATGCCAACCCGCTTTCTCCTGCCAAGTTGATGTGGCCGACGGCGGGGCACGCGACACCCGTCAACTTCGTGACCGCGCCCGTCAGTTTGGGCGACGCCAGATCGCCGCGCAATGTAATCATGCCGCGCAGTCCAGCCTCCTGAACAGTGACATAACCTTGTGAGGACGCGCCCATCAGCGCGCTGATCGCTTCAGACATTCTGCTTCTCCCCCGCCTTATCAAAGAACACCGGATCGACAATTCGCGCCTTGATCACCGTTCCGGTGCCATTGATGGTCGGGAAGTCGATAACCTCACCCATCCGGTCCGGCCCAAGCTCCACCAGACCCATCGCGATACCGCGATCCAGCGTCGGCGAGTAATAGGTCGACGTAACGCGGCCCACGGTGTTTCTTTGGCCATTGGCATTGGTGCCGTCACCGACCGCGTAAGCGCCATCCGGGATCACCGAACCGTCCAGCGTTTCCAGCCCAACCAGTTTCCAGCGGCTCGGATCGGCCATGTGGCTGCGTTCCTGCGCGCGCTTACCGAGGTAGTCTGCCTTCTTCTTCGAGATAGCCCAGTCCAGCCCTAGATCTTGCGGGATGACGGTGCCGTCGGTTTCATCCCCGATCATGATGAAGCCCTTCTCGGCGCGCAAAATGTGCAGGCATTCGGTGCCGTAGGGCATCAGGCCGAACTCCTCTCCGGCCTCGACCAAAACGTCCCAGAATGCGCGGCCATGTCCGGCCGGCACGGCGATCTCGTAGGACAGTTCGCCCGAGAAAGATATCCGGAACACTCGCGTATCAAACCCGCCAATCCGGCCATCGGCCCATTGCATGAACGGAAGCGCTTCTTTCGAGACATCCATTCCGCCCAGCTTTTCCAATAGCTTACGCGCGTTGGGTCCAACCACGGCGACCTGTGCAAATTGCTCTGTTACATTGGCGGTGTAGACTTTCCAATCCCACCACTCGCATTGCAGCCAGTCCTCCATATGCGCATGGATCCGGTCGGCCCCGCCGGTTGTTGTGTGGCAAAGCCAGGTGTCGTCATCCAGTCGGGCAACCACGCCGTCATCGGTCAGAAAGCCGTTCTCGGTGCACATCAGACCATACCGGCACTTTCCGACAGCCAGATTGCTCATCATGTTGGTGTAGAGCATGTCTAGGAACTTGCCCGCATCGGGACCCTTGACGATGATCTTTCCAAGCGTAGAAGCATCCAATAAACCAATGGCCTGCCGGGTGTTCCTCACCTCTCTGTGTACCGCCTGTTCTACGCTTTCGCCGGCGCGCTGATAGCAATAGGACCGCCGCCACTGGCCGACTGGTTCGAAGTATGCACCGTTGGCGCTGTGCCAGTCATGGATCGGTGTCTGACGGACCGGCTGGAACAACTCGCCGCGTGCCTCGCCGCCGATCGACCCCATCGATATCGGGGTATAGGGCGGGCGGAACGTGGTAGTGCCGACTTGCGGTATCTCGGCATTCAGGGAATTAGCAAGGACCGCCAAACCATTGATGTTACTTAACTTGCCTTGATCTGTGGCCATACCCAACGTGGTGTAGCGTTTGGCATGCTCGACGCTTTCGAACCCCTCGCGGGCGGCAAGCTGCACGTCGGAAACTTTCACGTCATTCTGATAGTCGAGCCACATCTTCATGCGCTTGGCGATGCCCGCACCCTGCGGCATGATCCAGACCGGCGTCATCGGCTGCTCGCCTTCGGTTGCGGCTTTCGGTGCGACTGAACGTTTGGGGTTGAACCCGGCGGCCTTGGCGGCGGCGCGGCCGGCGGTGTCGGCATCCGCAAGGCATGCCTCGGTCAACAGCGCACCCGAGGCGGTTCCGGCGGTCTTTACAAATCCCTCGCCCGACTGGTTGGTCGGGGCGCGGTCGGGATCTGGGCGGAAATGGGCGTTCGCGTCATCCCAGGTCAGCTTGCCGCCGCAATGCGACCAGAGGTGCACGACAGGCGACCAGCCGCCCGACATTGCAACCGCGTCGCACGCAATCTCTTCCAGCGGCGCACCTTCGCCAGCCTGGGCGCAAATGCTTATAGATATTACCTTTTTCCCACCCTTCACCTTGGCGATGCCCTTGCCCGGCTCGATCCGGATGCCGAGTTCACGGGCCCGGTTGGGCAAAGCGCCGGTCGCCTCTGGACGGGCGTCGAGGATCAGCGGAACCTCAAGCCCTGCCTCTTTGATGGCGATGGCGGTGCGGTAGGCGTCGTCGTTGTTGGTGACGACAACTGTGCGGTCACCGGGTGAGACGCCGAAATTTGCGATGTAATCTCGAATTGCGGAGGCCAGCATCACGCCCGGAATGTCGTTTCCGGCGAACGAAAGCGAGCGCTCGATCGCACCGGTGGCGGTTACGATCTGACGCGCGCGGATGCGCCAGAGGCGGTGGCGGGGCTGACCGTTTGCCGGGGTGTGATCGGCGACACGTTCATAGGCAAGCGCATAGCCATGGTCATAGACCCCTGCCCCCATGCAGCGCAGGCGAAGGTGAACATTTTCCATTTTATCAAGCTCTTGCACGGCCTTTTGGATCCACTCATCGGCGGACATGCCGTCGATCATGGCACCGTCCACCGCAGCCCGGCCACCCCAGTGCGCGGTCTGCTCAACCACCAAAACGCGGGCGCCGGATGCACCGGCCGCGCGGGCGGCTTGCAGGCCGGCGATGCCGCCGCCGACGATCAGAACATCGACATGGGTGTGGAAATGTTCATAGCGGTCGGCGTCGCGGTCCTTGGGGGCGCGACCCAAGCCGGCGGAGCGGCGGATGATCGGCTCGAAGACATGCTTCCAGGCGGCGCGCGGGGCCATGAAGGTTTTGTAGTAGAACCCGGCCGGAAGCAGGCGCGCGGCGTAGTTGTTCAGCACGCCGACATCGAATTCCAGGCTCGGCCAGTGGTTTTGCGACGTCGCCTTAAGCCCTTGAAACAACTCTGTTGTTGTCGCCCTCTGATTGGGTTCGAACCGGCCACCTTCGCCAAGATTGACGAGTGCGTTCGGCTCTTCCGCGCCACTTGCCACGATGCCTCTGGGGCGGTGATACTTGAACGAACGGCCGACAAGGGTCTGGCCATTTGCAAGAAGTGCGGAGGCCAGAGTGTCGCCTTCGAAGCCGCGCAGGTGTTTGCCGTTGAAGGTGAAATCGATGGCGCGGGTGCGGTTCAGCAGGCGGCCGCCGGTTGCGAGACGTGTGCTCATGCCCAGCCCTTCCAATCGGGTCGTTTCTTTTTGATAGCGTTTTCAATGGCTTTCGGCGGCTTCTTCGTCTGCGCCGGATAGGTGCCAAAGACCTCCAGCGTCATCGTATCGCGGGCAGCCAGAAACCACTTGCCGCAACCGTAGGCATGGCGCCAACGCTCAAAATGAACCCCGCGCGGGTTGTCGCGCATGAATAAATAGGCTTCAAAATCAATGTCTTGAGAGCCAACGGATTCGCGTTTCAGATGCGCTTCGCCGCCCGGGGCAAGCTCGGTCTCGTCGGCGGCCACGCCGCAATAGGGACAGTCAAGCAGCAGCATCGGTGTTTTCCCCGTGTTGTACATGATGTTGTACGTAATGTTTTAAAAGACGGCACAGAGTTGTACGCGATGTTGTACAACATTCGCGGCCTGTCAGGCTCATGATGTCACCCAGTTCAGGAAGGCATCGCCAAAGCCCCATTGCAGGGTGGCGATGGTCAACAGGAAGATGTTGCGCGAATTGATCCGCGCCGCGCGGTCGCGCAGCGCCTCGAACTGGACTTCCTCTTCGAGGTAGTCGGTCAGAAAGCCGGTGGCGGGCAGATCGCGGGGATTTATGCCTTCGCGCATCACTTCCAGTTCCAGCCCGTATTCATGCAGGATCCGCTCGACGGTTTTCTGGCGCCGCAGTTCGATCTGCAACAGCCGGTCGGTGAAGAACAGGATCGCCGCCGCGACCCCGATCGAGCCGAAGCGCTGAAACAGGTGATGTTCGCCGAGCAGGATGCTGGAAAGCGTGCCAAGGATATACGCGGCCAACCCCACAACCGCCATCGCACGCGACAGCCGGTCGGGCAGGATATCGAGGGTGCGGCGCGGGGTCACGCCGCACCCGACAGGTTTGGGTGGTTCAGCCTGCCGGGCAGGCCGGGCCTAGTTCGGCGGTTGTGGTGTCTGCCGCCGGAGCCTCGATGACAGGGGTGGCCGCGTCGTCGCCGTCGCCGCCGGTGGAACCGGTGTAGTACCAGACCCCGATGACAATAAGCAGGACAACTCCGATAATGACGATCCAGTTTGTTCCGGACATGATAGGTACTCCAAATTGACGTAGAGGTAACGTATCCGCAATTTGTAGAGCGTATCGACGGCTTTCAATGGGGCCGGTGCCGGGCGGCTGAAAATGGCCGATGCGCCCGGGCGCGGTCGGCGGGATGTGCGGATCAGACAGCAAGATCGCCGAACCCCCATATCACGGTGCCCAGGCAGACCATCGCGATCTCGGTATAGATCATCCGACCGACCTGCTGCAGCCGGGCCTCGCGGAAATTGGCAAGGATCTCGGCCAGACGGGTGAAGGCTTCGGGCGTTGCCTCGCCGCCGTTGCTCGGCCGCGTCGAGATAGGCGGCTTCGAGCTTTTCCATCCGCGCCTCGTTGCGCGCGATGGCGCGTTCGCCGAGATAGACCTCTCGCCCCGCCGCTGCCGCACCGAACGCCACGATCAGCGCGCCGGACCGCGCGAAAGCGTCATGGCCGAAGCGCCGGTCAAGCAGGTAGCCCGCCACGGCGATGGCGAGCGCTGCGGCGGGCAGCAGGATGGGCGCGCGGGAGGTCATGCGGCCGCCCGGCTGGTAACGGATTGCCTTGAACAATCAGCCGATGCAAGGGCAGCGCCCGGCCCGAGGGTGGGTGCGAAGCGCCCGCCCTGGGGGGCGGGTCGGGCGCTGCCCGGTCCGATGGACCGGGAAAGATGAGTATTTGAAAACGGAAGAAGCATCAGTGCGCCACCCCTGCCGCAACGGATTCGTCGATAAACCGGCCCTCGCGGAAGCGGTCCAGCCCGAAGGCGGCGGCCAGCGGGCCGGGCTCGCCTTTGGCGATCAGTTCGGCCATCGCCCAGCCTGATCCGGGGATCGACTTGAAGCCGCCGGTGCCCCAGCCGCAGTTGACGAAGCAGTTGCCCAAGCGGCGTTTTCGACAGGATCGGCGAGCGGTCGCCGGTGATATCCACGATGCCGCCCCACTGGCGCAGCATTTTCAGGCGCGACAGATCATCGGGAAGGTTTCGATCAGGGCGCGGACGGTTTCCTCGATATGGTGGAAGCTGACCCGCGCTGGGTGTAGTTGTTGTAGCCGTCGGTGCCGCCGCCGATCACCATCTCGCCCTTGTCGGACTGGCTCATGTAGCCATGCACGGTGTTGGCCATCACGACGACGTCCATGCAGGGCTTGATCGGCTCTGACACCAGCGCCTGCAGGGCGACGCATTCGATCGGCAGCCGGAAGCCCGCCATTTCCGCGACATGGCCGGAATGGCCGGCGACGACGATGGAAAGCTTCTTGCAGCCGATGTGCGCCCTTGGTGGTTTCGACGCCGGTGACCTGCCCGTTCTCGCGACCGGACGCCGGTCACTTCGCGTTTGCTGCAGGATGTCCATGCCCATGTCGGAACAGGCGCGGGCATAGCCCCAGGCCACCGCATCATGCCGCGCGGTGCCGCCGCGGGCCTGATAGAGCCCGCCCAGCACCGGGTAGCGCGGGCCGTTGATGTCGATGATCGGCACCAGTTGCTTGACGCGTTCGCGGGCCGATGAACTCGGTCTTCACACCTTGCAGGGCGTTGGCATAGGCGGTGCGCTGATAGCCGCGGACCTCGTGATGGGTCTGGGCCAGCATGATCAGGCCGCGCGGGCTGAACATGATGTTGTAGTTCAGGTCCTGGCTGAGCGTCTCGTAGAGGCTGCGGGCCTTTTCGTAGATCGCGGCGGACGGGTCTTGCAGGTAGTTCGAGCGGATGATCGTGGTGTTGCGCCCGGTGTTGCCGCCGCCCAGCCAGCCCTTCTCGATGATCGCGACGTTCTTGATGCCGTGGTTCTTGCCAAGGTAATAGGCGGTCGCAAGGCCGTGGCCGCCTGCCCCGATGATGATCACGTCATATTGAGTTCTTCGGCTCTGGCGAGCGCCACGCGCGTTCCCAGCCCTGATGGTAGCGGGCGGCTTCGCGGGCGATGGCAAAGGCGGAATAGCGTTTCATGGCGTCGAATCCCCTGTTTGCGGCGCGAAGCTGCCGCGTCTGATACATGGAAGCGAAGGCGGCGCGATGCCAAGGCGTTGAGCGGCATTTGTGCGGGGATTTCCGACATGGCGGCGGTGCGAAGTGTCGCGGAGCGCGCGGCGGGGGCTTTTGCATGGCGCGCCGCAGCGGCTACATGGGGGGCGAAGAGGAGAACGCGATGTCATTCTGGATCGTCAGCCTGACGATCGCGGCACTGGTCGCGGCGTCGCTGGCGCTGGCCTGCTGCGCGGGCGTGGCGGCGGCGCGACCGGGCCGGCGCAGGATGTGCAGGTCTACAAGGACCAGCTGGCCGAGGTCGAGCGCGATCTGGCGCGCGGCGTCGATCAGCGCCGACGAGGCCGAGCGGTCGCGGGTCGAGGTTTCGCGCCGGCTGCTGGAGGCGGACCGCGCGGCGCAGGCTGCCGGACGGCCGATGCGGCGGACGGGCCAATCCGTTCGTCGCCTGGGGGCTGGGGATCGCAGTCCTTTGCAGGGCGTTCGCGGATTTACAGCCCAGCTGGGCGCGCCGCTTTACCGCGATCTGCCGCTGCAGGCGCCGGATCGACGCCGCCGAGGCGCTTCGCGCCGAGCCGGATCGGGCAAGAGGCCGCCGAAGCGCAGGATCGGCGCGGTGCAGATCGACCCGAATGCCGATCCCGAGCATCTCGAACTGATGGCCAAGCTGCGCGAGGCGCTGAAGGACCGGCCCGACGATCTGGCCGGGCTATGAGTTGCTGGCGCGCAACGAGGCCGGTCTGGGCAATTTCGTCGCGGCCCGCAAGGCGCAGGCGCGGGTGCTCGAGCTGAAGGGCGCGGATGCCGACGACCGGCGCGGATTACGCCAACCACGCCTATCTGCAAATCGCGGCGGCGGGCGGATATGTCTCGCCCGAGGCCGAGGCGGCGCTGTCCGAAGCGTTGCGGCGCGAGCCGGACAACCGGCTGGCGCGGTTACTATTCCGGCATGATGTTCGCGCAAGTGGGTCGGCCCGACATGACCTTCGCGCTATGGAGCCGCTGCTGCAGAACGCGCCGCCCGGCGATCCGTTTGCCGCATGCGATCCGTCACCAGATCGAACAGGTCGCCGCCGCAGCCGGGGTGCGCTATACCCTGCCCGACGCGCCGCGCGGCCCGTCCGCGGACGATATCGCGGCAGCGGCGAGATGACCGCCGACGACCGCACCGGGATGATCCGCGGCATGGTCGAGGGCCTGTCCGACCGGCTGGCCAGCGAAGGCGGCCCGCCCGAGGATTGGGCGCGGCTGATCACGGCGTTGGGGGTTCTGGGTGAGACCGACCGCGCGACGGCGATCTGGACCGAGGCGCAGCAGGTGTTCGCCGGAAGCACCCGAGGCATTGGCCGCCGTCAGCGCCGCCGCCGAACAGGCCGGGGTAGCCAAATGATCCACGAGGATATGATCGAGCTTCGCCGCAGACCCTGCCGCGCGCCCGCGCGATTGCGGGGCTCGATCTGGGCGACAAGACCATCGGCGTCGCGGTGTCGGATGCGTTTCTGTCGGTTGCCACGCCGCTGGAGACCATCCGCCGCACCAAGTTCACCGCGGATGCAGCGCGCATCCTGGATATCGCCAAGGCCCGCGATCTGGGCGGGCTGGTGCTGGGCCTGCCGCTTCAACATGGATGGCAGCGAGGGGCCGCGCTGCCAGTCGACCCGCGCCTTTGCGCGCAATCTGGAGCGGCTGACCGACCTGCCGATCGGCTTCTGGGACGAGCGCTTGTCCACGGTCGCCGCCGAGCGCGTCCTGATCGAGGCGGATACGTCCCGAAAACGTCGCAGTCAGGTCATAGATCACGTCGCTGCCGGGTATATCCTGCAAGGAGTGCTGGACCGACTGGGACATATAAGGGCCGAGATGTGAAAGACGAGATCTGGATGCGCGACGAGGTCGAAAGCCCCTGCGTCAAGGTCTGCGTGGTGCACCCCACCGAGCGGCTTTGCGTCGGCTGCCTGCGCTCGATCGACGAGATCGCGCGCTGGTCCCGGATGACCCCGGATGAGCGCCGCAAGTCATGACCGACCTGCCCGACCGCGCCCCGCGGCTGCGCCGGCGCAAGGGCGGACGCTCGGCGCGCACCGCCGTATAGGGCGATGGCCTATATCTGCGAATTTTCTGGCGCCTGCCTTATCCGGCCTGACGGCGCGACTTGATACGCGTGAGATCGCTGAGGTTCAGCCAGTCGATCAGACCGTCTCTTGCCCACTTTTCACCGATCACCTCGAGCCGCATGGACCGCATCGCCGTAACCGGTGAGATATCGCCGCGCACAATCCGGATCGCATCGGGAAGCGTGCAGGCAAGATAGAGGTCCACCTCTCCGCCCGGATCCTGGACACAAAGCTGGCACTGGCCCTTTCGATTGAGAAACCACCAAAACCGCTTTGCTGCGATCTGATCGGTAAGTTCCAATCGGATCAGGCATGGCCTGTCGCTGAAGGCTGCCGCATTCGCGGAGCTTTCGATCGACCAGACCAGCAATCCAAGATCAATTTCGTGGTTCTGCAACTCTCGCCGTGTCCATCTTTGGCCCCATGCCCCCAACGCCCATACGAGTGGAATGAATTCCTGCCCGGCCTCCGTCAAGGCGTAGACCTGACCCGCGCCACCCGCTTTGCGCCGCTCCAGCACACCTTCCGCAACAAGCCATTTCAGCCGGGCCGAGAGCAGCGAAGGCGACATCAGCGGCACACCGCGCTGAAGGTCCGAAAATCTGCGCGGCCCGGCGGCGAGATCCCTGATGATAAGCGCATTCCAGCGCTCGCAGAACAGTTCCGCCGCTTTTGCGACAGGACAGAACTGACCGTAGGACTTCATGCGTGCCCCCCGGCAAGATTGCTACAGTTTTAGAACTATACCACGAACTCGCCGGCGGTTCATCCTGTGGCAGGAGATGCAACGGACAGGAGAGTGTTATGAATATGACAGAAGACGCCGCCGCTGCCGGACAGGTTTCGGCAAGTGCCGCAGAAGTCTACGACGTGTTCTTTGTGCCAGCGTTGTTCGCAGAATGGGCCGAGCCACTCTGCCGGGCCGCCGATCTGAAACCGGGGGATGACGTGCTGGACATTGCCTGCGGAACCGGGGCCACGACGCGGCGCGCACGCGAGATTGTCGGAACTGCGGGCACCGTCACCGGGCTGGACCGCAACGAGGGTATGCTGCGTGTTGCGCGGTCGCGCGCGCCCGACATCCGATGGATCGAGGCGCGCGCCGAAGCCCTGCCCCTTTCCGATGACGCATTCGATACGGTCCTGTGCCAGTTCGGCCTGATGTTCTTTGACGACCGGGCGGCAGCCTTGCGCGAAATGATGCGTGTGCTTCGGCCCGGTGGGACAGCGGCGGTGTCCGTCTGGGACATCGTCGATACCTCGCCGGGATATGCCGCAATGATCGCGCTGCTTGACCGGCTGTTTGGCAAAACCGCCGCGAATGCCCTGCGCGCGCCGTTCGTTCTGGGCGACAAGACCGCCCTGCGCGCCCTGCTGCGCGACGCAGGTTGGGACGGTGCCGAGGTTGTGACCAGGACCGGCACGACGCGGTTCGCGTCGATCCGCGAATGGGTCCGGATGGATATCCGTGGCTGGACGCTGGCCGACATGATCGACGATGTGCAATTCGAAACTCTGGTTGCGGCCGCCGAACGCGATCTTGCAGAGTTCGCCGGGCCGGATGGCAAAGTGGCGTTTCCGGCACCGGCCCATTTCGTTGTTTGCAGGTCCGGCTGACAAACGAAGCGCGGCATCCGGTCATTCGCGATGACCGGGTGGCGATCGGCGCAACGGCAGCATCATTTGGCCAGCGTCAGTCCGCCAGCCACGCCTTGACGCTGGTCAGCGGCGGGCGGAAATAGGCGATGATCCGGCCCTCGGGGCAAGCACTTGCGCCGTCCTGCCACGGGCTGACGCCGTGCAGGGCGTGGCGGTGGATCAGGTAGGCCTCACCCGGCCGGGCGTGCACGGGCACGCGGGCACAGGTATCAAAACAGGTGCGACGGGCGGCGTGGTAGGCATCGGTCACGTCGATATCCGCCCATGTGGCGGGCGGGGTGCCGGCAAGCGCGCGGCGCAATGCGGCGGCGATGATCCGGTGGCTGCCCTGCCACACCACCAGCGGGCTTGCGCCTGCGCTGGTGTCGCTTAGCGGGATGCCAAGCACGAAGGCGTGGGGTTCGCGGATCATCCGGCGGTTGTCGGGGCCAACCCGCAACAGCCCATCGACATGCGCGGCGTCGCGGCGCAAACGATAGCCAAAGGCGGCGGCGCTTTCGCTGCCCTGGCGCGGATAGCCGGGGTGGATCACTGAAACCTGGCCCGCATCCCAATCCGGCATCGCGCCGATCAGGGTCGCTGCATATTCCACGGCCGCGCCGCGCAGCGGGCCAGCGCCGCCGATGCTGCCGTCGGTCGCGTTGGGCAAGACGTTGACACCGGCGAACCACGTGCCGCCGCAGCGCAGCCAGTGGGCATTGGCGGGGTCGTTGATGGCGGCGCGGGCATGCGGCAACGCGCCTGCGACCCAGTCAGCCATCTGCGGATCGTATTCGAACGTCCGCCACCCCGTCTGTTCAAACCCAGACACGCCCTGCCCGCCCCTTCTGATCCGGCAGGCCGAACATATCAGCACCGCCCGCAAGCACCAGAGGGCGGCCTGCCGCTACTCGGCGGCAGGGAGTGGCGCTGCGGATTTCTGCGGCGTTGCGGCGAATGCCCGGCAGGCCGAGAACTTGAACTCGGGGATCTTGCCGTAGGGGTCGAGGCTGGGGTTGGTCAGGATGTTGGCTGCCGCTTCGACATAGGCGAAGGGCAGGAACACCATGTCCTCGGCAACCGCCCGGTCGGCGCGGGCCATGATCTGGATCGTGCCGCGCCGGGTTTGAACCGTGATCATGCCGCCCGGTTCGACGCCCAGCTTGCGCAGGGTCTTGGGGTGCAGTGAGGCGTTGGCCTCGGGCTCTGCCCAGTCCAGCACCGAGGCGCGGCGGGTCATCGAGCCGGTGTGCCAGTGTTCCAGCTGCCGGCCGGTGGTCAGGATCATCGGATAGTCGGCATCGGGCGTCTCTGCCGGGGCGGTGACCTGCGCCGGGGTGAAGCGCGCGCGGCCGTTGGGACGCGGGAAGCCATCGGCAAACACGATCGGCTGGCCGGGATCGTCCGGTGACAGGCTCGGGTAGGTCACGGCGGCCTTTTCCAGCCGTTCCCAGGTGATGTTGTCGAAGCTTTTCATGTTGATCTTCATCTCGGCGAAGACCTGTTTGGGATGGGTATAGTCCCAGTTCAGACCCAGCCGCTTGGCCAGTTCGGTGGTGATCCACCAGTCTTCCTGCGCCTCGCCCGGAGGCGGCACGGCGGGACGACCCATCTGGACCTGACGGTTGGTATTGGTCACGGTGCCGGTCTTTTCGGGCCAGGCCGAGGACGGCAGGATCACATCGGCGTAGTTGGCGGTTTCGGTCAGGAAGATGTCCTGCACCACCAGGTGATCGAGCTTGGCCAGCGCATCGCGGGCATGTTCCACATCGGGGTCGGACATGGCCGGGTTTTCGCCAAGGATATACATGCCCTTGATCTTGCCGTCATGAACGGCATCCATGATCTCGACCACGGTCAGGCCCTTTTCGCCCGAGAAATCGCCGGTGCCCCAGACATCGGTGAACGCCTTGCGCACGCCTTCGTCGGTGACGGTCTGGTAATCGGGCAGGAACATCGGGATCAGGCCCGCGTCGGACGCGCCCTGCACGTTGTTCTGGCCGCGCAGCGGGTGCAGGCCGGAACCGGGGCGACCGACCTGGCCGGTCATCAGGGCAAGGGAGATCAGGCAGCGCGAGTTGTCGGTGCCGTGGATATGCTGGGATATGCCCATGCCCCAGAAGATCATACCGGCCGCGCGCCGGCAAAGGTGCGGGCGACATCGCGCAGCGTTTCGGCCTCGATGCCGCAGAGCGGCGCCATCTTTTCGGGCGAGAAGCCTTTGAGATGCTCTTTCATCGCCTCCCAGTTCTCGGTGAAGCCGGCGATGTATTGTTCGTCGTACAGCTTTTCCTCGACGATCACATTCATGATCGCGTTGAGCATCGCCACGTCGGTGCCGGGACGGAATTGCAGCATGTGCGACGCGTGCCGCTTCAGGCCGGTGCCGCGCGGATCCATGACGATCAGCTTGCCGCCGCGTTTGGCGAACTGCTTGAAATAGGTCGCGGCAACGGGGTGGTTTTCGATCGGGTTGGCGCCGATGACGATGGCGACATCGGCATTCTCGATCTCGTTGAAGGTGGCCGTCACAGCGCCCGAGCCGACATTTTCCAGCAGCGCCGCAACGGATGAGGCATGGCACAGCCGGGTGCAGTGGTCGACGTTGTTGTGCCCGAAGGCCTGACGGATCAGCTTCTGGAACAGATAGGCCTCTTCGTTGGAGCATTTGGCCGAACCGAAGCCGGCAATTTCCTTGCCGCGTCCCTTCATGCCGTTGGCCGCGACATCCAGCGCCTCGTCCCAGGTCGCTTCGCGGAAATGCGTCATCAGGTTGGCGGGATCGACGTTCAGGCCCTTGGCGGGCGCATCGTCGCGGCGGATCAGCGGTTTGGTCAGGCGGTGCGGGTGGTGGATGTAGTCGAAGCCGAAGCGGCCCTTGACGCACAGGCGGTTTTCGTTGGCCGGGCCATCGATACCGTCGACCCAGGCGATCTTGTCGTCCTTGATCTTGAACGACAACTGGCAGCCGACGCCGCAGAACGGGCAGACGCTTTCGACTTCGCGGTCGAAATCCTTGCTGGCCCCGTGTCCGGCATCGTCCAGCACGGTGGCAGGCATCAGCGCGCCGGTCGGGCAGGCCTGCACACATTCGCCGCAGGCAACGCAGGTGGAGGCGCCCATCGGGTCGTCGAAATCGAAGGTGATCTTGGCGTCATGGCCACGGCCCGACATGCCGATCACGTCATTGACCTGCACTTCGCGGCAGGCGCGGACGCACAGGTTGCAATGGATGCAGGCATCGAGGTTGACCGTCATCGCCAGATGCGAGGCATCCAGCAGCGGAATGCGCTGTTTCTCGATCTTCGGCAAGCGGCTGTCGGTGACGCCCTGCATCATCGGCCATGTCCCAGAAATGCGAGGAGTGGTCATGCGCGTCTTCCTTGGGCGGCTGATCGGCGACCAGCATTTCGACCACCATCTTGCGGGCGGTCTTGGCGCGGGCGGATTGCGAGTTGACCACCATGCCTTCGGTCGGGGTGCGGATGCAGGAGGCGGCCAGCACGCGTTCGCCGTCGATCTCGACCATGCAGGCGCGGCAGTTGCCATCGGAGCGATAGCCGGGCGCATCCTTGTGGCACAGATGCGGGATGATGGTGCCTCGACGCTTGGCGACTTCCCAGATGGTTTCGCCGGGCTCGGCGGTGACTTCTTTGCCGTCGAGCGTGAATTTGATTGTCTTGCTCATGGCTCAGACCTCATCCGCGAAATGTTTCATCGTCAAGCGGATCGGGTTGGGCGCGGCCTGCCCCAGGCCGCAGATCGAGGCATCGACCATCGACCGTGCACAGCTCCTCCAGCAGCGGCTGGTCCCATTTGTCTGCCTGCATCAGCTTGACGGCCTTTTCGCAGCCGACCCGGCAGGGGGTGCATTGGCCGCAGCTTTCATCCTCGAAGAACCGCAGCATGTTCAGCGCGGCGTCGCGGGCGCGGTCCTTGTCGGACAGAACCACGATGGCGGCGGAGCCGATGAAGGTGCCATGCGGTTGCAGCGTGTCGAAATCCATCGGGATGTCGTTCATGCTGGCAGGCAACAGACCCGCCGACGGGCCGCCCGGCTGGTAGGCCTTGAAGGTGTGGCCATCCAGCATGCCGCCGCAGGCCTCGATGATATCGGTGATGGTCGAGCCGGCGGGCAGCAGATGCACGCCGGGTTTCTTCACGCGGCCCGAGACCGAATAGGACCGCAGCCCCTTGCGACCGTTCTTTTCAGTGCTGCTCAGAATCTCCGGCCCTTCGCGGCAGACCCGCGCGACCCAGTGGAGCGTTTCGACGTTATGCACCAGGGTCGGGCGGTCGAAGATGCCGACCTGCGCCACGAACGGCGGGCGGTGGCGGGGCATGCCGCGCTTGCCTTCGATGGATTCGATCATCGCGCTTTCTTCGCCGCAGATATAGGCGCCGGCACCGCGGCGCAGGTCGATATAGCCGGGCGTGACGATGCCGGCCTCTTCGAGTGCCGCGATTTCGGTGGCGAGGATGTGCAGCACGGCGGGATATTCGTCGCGCATGTAGATGAAGCAGTTTTCCGCCTCGACCGCCCAGGCGGCGATCAGCATGCCTTCAAGGAACAGATGCGGCGTCCGTTCAAGGTAGTAGCGGTCCTTGAAGGTGCCCGGTTCGCCCTCGTCGCCGTTGACGGCCAGATAGCGCGGGCCCGTTTCGGCGCGCACGAAGGACCATTTCTTGCCCGACGGAAAGCCTGCCCCGCCAAGACCGCGCAGGCCGGAGGCCAGGACCTTGTCCTGCACCTCATCGGCGTCGCGGCGCCGCCGCGCAAGTCGGCCAGTGCCTTGTAGCCGCCGCTTGCCTGATAGGCGGCGAAGGTTTCATAGTCGGGAATATGGGCGTGGGTGTCATCGGCCTTGATCGCGGCCAGCACCTTTTCGGGCGTCGCGTGGTCGATGTGGTGGTGGCCGATTTCCAGAACCGGCGCGGTGTCGCAGCGGCCCATGCAAGGCGCGCGCAGGACACGCACCTTTGCCGGGTCCATGCCCTTTTCAAGCGCGGCCATCAAGCGCTGCGCCCCGGCCAGTTCGCACGACAGGCTGTCGCAGACGCGGATGGTCAGGTCGGGGGGCGGGGTCTCGCCTTCCTTGACCACGTCGAAATGGGCGTAGAAGGTCGCGACCTCGTACACCTCGGCCTGCGACAGGCGCATTTCTTCGGCCAAGCGCGACGCAGGTGGGCGGCGGAGAGGCAGCCGTATTCGTCCTGAATGAGGTGCAGGTGCTCGATCAGCAGATCGCGGCGGCGCGGGCGGTCGCCCAGCAGCGCGCGGACCTCGGCCAGGGCGGCATCGTCAAACTGACGGCCCTTTGGCGTGTGACGCCCCTTGCCCTTGCCCGATTTCCAGACGCCTGGCTTCGTTGTTCTGAACGTTCATCGCGACCTCTCCCAAATGGCCGACGCATTTATTGCAGGAAACGATTATAGTTTCCAATAGAGCTATTGGAATGCGTCATTGTTTTTCGTTATAATGAGGCCCGCACCGCCAGACGCAGCGCCTGCACCATCGGCAAGCGGCGGGCTTTGATCCTTGATCGACAGGCCGATCATGTGGCTGACGACCGGTTCGACAAGCGGCAACTGGACCGTGGTGCCGGGGGCCAGAAAGGTCTCGGCGACATCCAGCGGCGCAATCGTGGCGGCGGTGCCGCTGGCGACCTGCGCCAGCACGGCGGTAAAGTCGCTGGCCTCCATGACGATGGTCGGAACCTCTTGAAGTCCCTTGAAAACATCGTCCAGCAACTGCCGGTTCCGCATGTCGCGGGTCAGCAGGCACAGCGGCAGTCGCGCGGCTTCCGACCATGTCGCCTGCCCGGTGCTGCGCGGCGCCAGCGCCTTGGGCATGATCAGCACATAGGTCTCTTCATAGAGCTTGTCGGTCGTCTCGGGGTCGGCGTCGTCGTAATACATGATGCCGGCATCGAGCGAAAAATCGTTCAGCCGGATTTCGATCAGGCGGGTCGAAAGCGAGTGGATTTCGATCGAGCAGATTCGGATGCAGCCGGCGCAGTTGCGACGATACCGTGGCCGCGAAGGGCAAGGCGGTGGGAATCACCCCGACCGCCAGCTTGCCGTTCAGGTTGCTGTTGAGCGCGTCGATCTCCTGCCGCATGCCCTCCACATCGGCCAGCAGCTTGCGCGCCCATTTCAGCACCACCTCGCCTTCGCGGGTGAACCCCAGAAACGTGTTGCCGCGCCGGACCAGCGGCAGCGCGAAGCCTTCCTCCATCTTGCGGATGCGGGCGGAAAAGGCGGGCTGCGAAATGCCGCAATCGTCGGCGGCGCGCGAAAAGTGCTTGTGGCGCGAAAGCGATACAAGCAGTTGCAGGTCGCGGATATCAGCCATCGGTCACCCGGCTTTCGGTTTGCCATTCGGCAGGGCAGACAAATAACGTCGGGAAAAGGATAGGTTTTGCGCTGAAAAATCTTCCAGTCAATTCGCCCGGAGATCACGATGTTGCCAGCCAGTATGAAGACCATCGAGATGCGCGAGCCCGGCGGGCCCGATGTTCTGGAGTTCGGCGAGCGACCGCTGCCCGAAATCCGCGACACCGAGGTGCTGGTGCGGGTGATCGCGGCAGGCGTCAACGGCCCCGATCTGGTGCAGCGGCGCGGGCATTATCCGCCGCCCAAGGGTGCATCGGACCTGTTGGGGCTGGAGGTGTCGGGCGAGGTTGTGGCGGTTGGCGCGGATGTTTCGGGCTGGTCGGTCGGTGACAAGCTGTGCGCGCTGACCAATGGCGGCGGCTATGCCGAATATGTGGCCGTTGACGCGACGCCATTGCCTGCCGATCCCGGAGGCCGTGTCCGAGGTCGATGCGGCGGGGCTGTGCGAGACCTATTTCACCGTCTGGAGCAATCTGTTCTTCGAACACAAGGTCGCGGCGGGGCAAATCCTGTTGGTGCATGGCGGCGCCGGCGGCATCGGATCGACGGCGATCCAGCTGGGCCGCGCAGCTGGGGATGCGGGTGTTCACCACCTGCGCCAATGCCGAGGATTGCGCCTATGCCGAGGGCCTGGGGGCGGAGCGGGCGATCAACTTCACGAAAGAGGATTTCGTCGAGATCGTGCGCGAGGCGGGCGGCGCGAATCTGATCCTCGATATCATCGGCGGCGACTATGTTGCGCGCAACATCAAGGCGGCCAGCGCGGATGCGCGGATCGTGCAACTGGCGTTCAACGCCGGTTCGAAGGTCGAGATCAACCTGATGCCGATCATGCTCAAACGGCTGGTTTATACCGGATCGACGTTGCGCTCGCGCCCCGAGGCGTTCAAATCGGCGGTGGCTGCGGATTTGCGCGCCAAGGTCTGGCCGATGTTCGCCGACGGGCGGCTGAAGGCACAGACCCACAAGGTGTTTCGGTTTTGAGCAAGCTGGCGCGGCACATACGATGATGGAAACGGCGGCGCATCGCGGCAAGATACTGCTGTCGCCGGGCGGCTGATCGTTACCGGGGGCGCGCGAGTTCTTCAGTCGCCCCAGTCCCCGACGGTGAATTTCTTTTCATGGGCGACATCGAGGGGCGGTGATCCTTGGGATCGCCGAGCTTGTCCGAACTGTCGGACCGGACCGCCTGTGCAAGCCCGGCTTTCTGGAAGAACGCATCGTTTTCCGCAACCCTAACGCCGTTATGGGTGCGGCCGAGAACCTTGAGCGATCCCGGATCGACGAAACTTACGTCGGGGATTTTCTGGATGCATTCGGCAAGGAAATCCTGTTCGGGGCCGGCAGACTTTTCGAACACATCCTCGGGGCGGCGCGCGTCGATGTTGATGCGTTGGTAGCGGTTCAGGCTGTCGCATGCAATCGATGTCGAGCACGTTCAGCTGGCCGTTCCAGCCGAAGGCGACGGTGCGAGGGCGCTGCCCGTAAGGCACGCTGTTGTCGAGAAACTCGAAATGGATTTTCTGCCGCTCTTTGTTGACCCAGGTGAAGAACAGTTGCGGCATGCCGGTATAGGCCTCGATGTTGTGATACAGCAGATCGTCGACGGCCTTGTAGCGGCCGGTTTTGATTCCACGTTTCCATGCGCGTTCAACGGTTTCGGGCGGGCGGCGTGATCATGAAGAACATGAACACCGTCTCGCCGAACCGGCTGAGCAGGTGGCCGTCGGCCTGCTGTTTCGGCGAGGAGACGAAACTGTCGAAGCGGAAGCGGTCGATCAGAAGATGCGGCATCTCGACCGCGCGCGGCCTTTCCCTCCATGTAGCGGTCGAGCTTCTTGTCGATGATCTCCAGCTCCTGCCCGGTCAGCATTGCGGCGTATTTGTAGTCATCGCCAAGGCTCGTCGTAATCGAGCAGGAATTTCCGCCAGTAGTCCGGGCTGACCAGCGCGAAATCCTGCCACGGAATGCCCAGCCGTTCCGCAAGTTCGCGCTGCAGCGGGCGAATGGTGCTTTTGCCGGCGGCGGAGGCACCTTTGACGTTCATCACGAAGGGCGCCTTCTGGTAGGGCAGCAGGCGGTATCCTTCGGCTTCGGCGGCCTTCAGGATCATCGGCTCGATCAATTCGCCGATGCGCTGGCTGCCGTACGAATTGCAGACCAGATTTGAGGCCAGCCGGACGATCAGCTCCTTGTCGGCCATCAGGCGGCCGCGCTGCCCGACAATGCCGCCGACGATGGTGTGCAGCGCCTTCAGACAGGCAAGTTCGAACGCGGATCTTCGGTTGTGGCAATCTGTTCCTGCCACTGCGCAAGCGCGCGCAGTTCGGGCGATCTTCCGGGTGGCTTGGCGGGGGCTTTGTTACCGATGAGCCGGGCCAGAAAGCTTCGGCTTGGCGGCGGGCTGTGGCGGGCTGGTTGGCCCGAAAATATCCGCTCCAAGGCGCGCGCTGAGGGTTTTCTGCGCGTCCGAGCGGATCGCGGAGAATGCGGTTTCCAACTCGTCCAGTCTGGGACGCACGTAGCCATCCAGAATCCGCTGCGCCATGCTGCGCAGGTTGAGGCCCAGCTCTTCGTAGCTGGGGCCGTCGGGCACGAAAAGATCCGACGGTGACACGGATCAGGACTTCGTGCACGACCAGCCGGCTGACCTTGAAGGCAATCATGTCTTGCGGCTTGAGGCCGCAAAAATCGGCGGCTTCTTTCGCCTCTGGATAGCCGACATCGGAATTTTCCGGGCTGTAGAGCGTGACCAGCGGCAATAGCTGGCCGGGTATTTCCGAGCTCAGGCCGGGGTTCCAGGCGTCGAAGCGGCTTTGGTCTTGGACATCTGTCACCATCTTTCGCAGGCCCCGGGTCCGGTCAGGGCCAGATCGGCCTGACGGGGCGGCCGGGATCTGCCGGCCGCCCCTGGATCACGTTCATCACCGCCCGGGGTCGGTCCTGGCGTGACAGGCTATGCGCTTGCTGGCTTGTGGCCGCGCAGCTTGTCCGGATCACCTTGAACAGCGGCAGCAGGATCAGGATGATCGCGATGATCGTGATCGGCCCGGCGATCGGACGGGTGAAGAAGATCGATCGGATCACCCGACGACAGCAGCAGCGACTGGCGCAGCGTCGGTTCCGCAATCGGGCCCAGCACGATGGCCAGAACTGCCGGCGCCAGCGGATAGTCGAACTTGCGCAGGAAGAACGCGCCAAGACCGAAGCCGATCATCAGCCAGACATCGTGCATGTCGTTGGTCGCCGCATAGCCGCCGACGATCGACAGCACGAAGATCATCGGCGCGAGGATCGTGAACGGCATCCGCAGCATCCAGATGAACAGCGGGATGAAGGACAGGTTGATCACGAGCGCAAAGAAGTTCGACACGTAGAACGACCCGATCAGGCCCCAGACGAATTCCGGCTGGTCGGTGAACAGGCGCGGGCCGGGTGTCAGGCCCCAGATCACCATGCCGCCCAGCAGGATGGCCGTGGTCGGCGAGCCGGGAATACCCAGCGTCAGCATCGGCAGCATCGAGCCGGTCGAGGCCGAGTTGTTGGCCGCTTCCGGTGCGGCAACACCATCCGGGTTGCCCTTGCCGTAGCTGTCGGGATCCTGCGAGGTCAGCTTGGCGACACCGTAGGCCATCAGCGAGCCCGGCGTCGCGCCCGCCGCCGGCAGGATGCCGACGAAGAAGCCGAGGAACGAGCCGATCGACATGCCCTTCCAGCCCTCGCGCAACGGCTTCCTTGGTGTCGTCGACGACGCCCTTGACGGTCATCTTGGCTTCGGTCGAGGTGATCTTGCCGCGCGTGGTGTCGATGGTCCAGAGCATCTCGCCGATGCCGTAGACGCCGATGGCGAGCACCAGGAAGTTGATGCCGTGCAGGAAGCCGGAGATGTCGAAGAAGACCAGACGCGGCGCGCCGGAAATCTCGTCGAACCCGACGGCGGCAAAGACCAGGCCGAGGCAGATCGACAGGATCGTCTTCGGGATGTCGTCGCCGCCCAGGCCCACGAAGGTCGCAAAGGCCAGCAGCATCAGCGCGAAGATCTCTGGCGAGCCGAAGCTGAGCGCGACCGAGGCCAGCAGCGGCGCAAACAGCGGTGAACAGAATGATCGAGACGGTGCCGCCGACGAAGGAGGCAATGGCCGCGGTCACCAGCGCCAGGCTGGCGCTGCCCTTCAGCGCCAGCGGTCGCCCGTCGAAGGTGGTGGCGACCGCCGTCGAGGCGCCCGGTATCCCAAGCGTGATCGAACTGATCGCGCCGCCATACATCGCGCCGTAATAGATCGCGGCCAGAAAGATGATCGCCGAAGCCGGCGGCACCAGGAAGGTGATCGGCAGCAGGATCGCCACGCCGTTCACCGAACCCAGGCCCGGCATCGCGCCGATGAACAGACCCAGCGTGACGCCGATGATGATCAGCAGCAGGTTGATCGGTTGCAGCGCCTCCAGCAGGCCGCCGAAAGAAGTTCGAGAATTTCCATGGTTCTAGTCTCACTCCCTGGTCCAGTCGGACATCTGTGCGCGTGCATCAGTAGATGATCGTGTTGAGCCAGTTGAAGAACGGCTCGGTGAACCTCATGCCCTTGGGCAACGTGATGCGCATCAGCGCCTCGAAGAAGAAGAAGAAGACAACTGGCGTGGCGATCGAGATGATCAGCGACAGCCGCAAGCGAGTGCCGCCCCAGAAACCACAGGTAGTAGAACAGAAAGACCATCATCGCGCCGTACATCGAGATGATGCCGACAAGGGCGACGAAGACGAAGATCCCGCCGAAGACCTGCAACAGCATCTTGCGGCCTTCGGCGTCGAGGACCGGTTCGTCGGATTGGGAAGGCGGAGATGTCCGCCTTGCCGCATTGATATGCGATCAGGACCGTGCAGATCAGCATGATCGCCGAGAGCCAGAACGGCCACGCTCCGCCTCCCGGTCCTTCGCCCTTGATATAGCCGATATTCAACTCGGTACTTTTCCACATCATGTAGATGGACAGGACGGCCAGAACACCTGCCGTAATAAACTCTCCACGTCGCATTCTGACCTCCCATAAGTCCGAGTTGAAGCTGGCTGTCGGTCTTACTCTCCCATACCGGCGAGCAGTTCCTTGTGGTTCTCGATCTGAACGCTGCCAGTAGGCCTTCTGCTCTTCCGGGGTCATCCACAGCGGCGAAAGGCTTTCGGATTCCATGTAGCCCTGCCACTCTTCGGTGTCGTAGATCGTCTTGAACAGGTTCTGGTAGTACTCGGCAGCTTCAGCCGACATGCCCGGTGCGCCAACAACGGCACGCTGGTTGTAGTAGCTGAAGTCCTGGCCCTTTTCCTTCACGGTCGGCACGTCCGGGAATGCCGGCATACGCTCGTCCGAGAAGGACAGCAGCGGAACCACGTCACCGATTGGCGTAGAAGCCCTTGGTTTCGGACGGGTTGTTCACGGTCGCCATGATCTGCTGACCGGCAAGATCCTTGGCCACGGCGCCGCCGCCCTTGTAGGGGATGTACTTGATCTTGAGGTCGAAGGCCTTTTCCATGATAGGCGATCACGATCGAGTCTTCCTGACCCTTGCCGGTGCCGCCCATGATGTAGTCATCCGACGACTTCGACCGTTTCGAGCCACTGTTCGAACGTCGTGATGCCGCTGTCCTTGTGAACCCACAGAACGAACGGATCGACGCCCATCATCGCGACCGGCGTGAAGGTCGAGACGTCGATACCCAGATCTGGCTGACGCAGCGGCGTGGTGAAGAACGAGTTCAGCGTCACCAGGATCGTGTGATCCGGATCGGATGCCGTGTTCAGCGCGATCAGCGCCTCGGCACCGGAACCGCCACCCTTGTTGTTGGGCACCAGCGGACGGTTGGTCAGGTCTGTTCTTCTCGGCCACCGACTGCAGGAAGCGCGCGATCTGGTCGGCACCACCACCGGCACCCGCCATGATCACGAAGTCGACCGGCTTGTTCGGTTCCCAGGCCTGGGCGGCTCCGGTCAGCGTCATGAGGCCAAGCGCGGCTGCGCCGACCAGCTTTGTCAGAGATCTTTGATGTAGTAGCCATGTGGTCCTCCCTTTGGCTTTCGTCTAAAATCGCGAGACGAATTCTCGCTGGTCGTGAGACCGTTCTTGCTGCGGCCTTTGTAATTCGTGTTGTCCCTCGTGTCCTGACGTGCTCTGCTGACTCAGTGGTTCAGAAGCACCGGCATCGTTGCCGTATCGACAATCGTCTGGGTATTGCCGCCGAAGATGGTTTCGCGTTCGTGGCTGTCGCCGTAGGCGCCCATGATCATCATGTCCGCGCCCAGCTCGCGCGCTGGCGCGCAGCAGTTCGCCGCCGATCTTGCGCTTGGCCTCGAAGCTTCTCGATCGTCGGCGCTGATGCCGTGCAGCGCGAGATAGGCGACCAGATCCTCGGCCGAGGTGCCCGGGCCGCGCATCCGACCCGTTCGACAGAATCCAGACCGTGTCGGCGCCGCGCAGAACGCTTTTGCACTGCGACAGCGCGCGCGCGGCTTCGGCGCTGCCGTTCCAGGCAATCGTGACCTTCGCGCCCAGCGTCGTGCGGCGCGGTTTCGGCCGGCGGGCACATCAGCACCGGCCGACCGGAATGAAACAGCGCCGCCTTCAGCGTGTTGTGGCCCAGGTTGCGGTCGCGGTCGGGCTTGGCGACCGCGATCATGTCGGCCAGCCGGCCATGCCGCTTGATGACATCGACCTGACGACCGGCCTCTTCGACGAAGGACACGGTGGCCGACCTTGCCGATGTTCTTGCCCGTGGCGTCAAGCTTCAGCTTGCTTCGCCAAGCACTTCGAGTTCCTCGCGCAAGCCCGGCCTCTTCCTGATCGGCAACCTCGTAGCGATTGCTCGATGATCTGCTTGCGCAGAAACTCGGGGATGTGGACGCCGTAGGGCATCAGATCTTCGGGGCGCGGCCGGCAATGCACGACCTCGATATGGGCCTTGTAGCGATGCGCGACCGCTGCGGCATGGGCAAGGACGTTGTCGCCCTTGCCGTCGCCTCGAACCGGAACCAGTATCTTGCGTATCACGTCGGTCCCTCCCTAGAACAGGCCGTCGATCAGGCCGTCTTCGTTGATGCGGATGTTTTCGGCCGACGGCACCCGCGGCAGGCCCGGCATCGTCATGATCTCGCCGCAGATCACCACGACGAACCCGGCCCCCGCCGACAGCCGCACTTCGCGCACCGGCAGGCTGTGGCCGCGCGGCGCGCCGCGACGGTTCGGATCGGTGGTGAAGGAGTACTGGGTCTTGGCCATGCAGACCGGCAGATTGCCGTAGCCCTGCTCTTCCCATTGCTTCAGCTGGTCGCGGATCGACTTGTCGGCCAGCACCTCGTCGGCGCGGTAGATGCGCTTGGCGATGGTTTCGATCTTCTCGAACAGGCTCATGTCGTCGGGATAGAGCGGCGCGAATTGCGCCGGCCTTGCTTTCGACCATCGCCACGACCTTGTGCGCCAGTTCCTCGATGCCCTTGCCGACCCTGCGCCCAATGCTTGCACAGAATCGCCTCGGAGCCCTGGGTGGCGACATAGTCCTTGATCGCCTGCACTTCGGCATCGGTGTCGGTGACGAAATGGTTGATCGCCGACGACCACCGGCACGCCGAACTGCTTGATGTTCTCGATGTGCTGGCCAAGGTTGGCGCAGCCCTTCTTGACCGCATCGACATTCTCGGCGCCCAGATCGTCCTTGGCGACGCCGCCGTTCATCTTCATCGCGCGCACGGTGGCGACGATCACGACCGCCTCGGGCTTCAGCCCGGCCTTGCGGCACTTGATGTCAAAGAACTTCTCGGCCCCCAGATCGGCGCCGAAGCCGGCCTCTGTCACCACGTAGTCGGCGAGCTTCAGCGCGGTCGTGGTGGCGATGACCGAGTTGCAGCCATGCGCGATGTTGGCGAACGGGCCGCCATGCACGAAGGCCGGGTTGTTTTCCAGCGTCTGCACCAGGTTCGGCTGCATCGCCTGCTGCAGCAGCACCGTCATCGCGCCGTCGGCCTTGATGTCGCGGGCAGTAGACCGGCGACTTGTCGCGGCGGTAGGCCACGATGATGTCGCCAAGGCGCTTTTCCAGATCGTGCAGATCGGTGGCACAGGCACAGGATCGCCATGACTTCGGAGGCCACGGTGATGTCGAAGCCGGTTTCGCGCGGGAAGCCGTTGGCGACGCCGCCGAGGTTGCACACGATCTCGCGCAGCGCGCGGTCGTTCATGTCCATCACGCGGCGGTAGGGAATGCGGCGGATGTCGATCTCCAGCTCGTTGCCCCAGTAGATGTGGTTGTCCAGCATCGCGGCCAGCAGGTTGTGCGCGCTGGTGATGGCATGGAAATCGCCGGTGAAGTGAAGGTTCATATCCTCCATCGGCACGACCTGCGACATGCCGCCGCCGGCCGCGCCGCCCTTCATGCCGAAGTTCGGCCCAAGCGAGGCTTCGCGGATGCAGATCGCGGCCTTCTTGCCGATCGCGTTCAGACCGTCGCCAAGACCCACGGTCGTCGTGGTCTTGCCTTCGCCCGCCGGCGTCGGGTTGATCGCGGTGACAAGGATCAGGTGGCCGTTCTTGTTGCCTGGCCAGCGACTTGATGAACTCTTCGGACACCTTGGCCTTGTCATGGCCGAAGGGCAGCAGATGTTCGGTCGGGATACCCAGCTTTGCGCCGATTTCCTGAATCGGCTTCTTCTTGGCTTCGCGCGCAATTTCGATGTCTGTCTTATGGGCCATGATGTTTCCTTAATTTCCTAGTTATCGCCAACACTCAGCCCGGCCGATGCGGCCCAGGCCGAGGCTGCCTGCTTGTCGCCGCCGTCCGGCTTGACCCGTTTCACCAGGATACGCCCGCCGATGCACTGCACCGTGACGCCCGTCGTCCGACACGTCCATGACGCGCCTCGAAATTCCGTCGCCTGCGGCACGCGCGCTGTCGTAAATGCTGACCTTCTCGCCGTTCAGCGTGGTCCAGGCCCCGGGCGCCGGATTGGCGCCGCGGATCAGGTCGTAGACCTGCCCGACCGGCTTGTTCCAGTCGATCTGGCGTGTGCTTCGTGGTGCAGCGCCGCTCATAGGTCGCCTTGGATTCGTCCTGCTCGATATGCGGCGGGTTGCCGGAACGGAAGAGGTCGCACGACCTTCAGAACCGAGTCGACCGCCGAGGGGTAGATCTTCTTGAAATAGAGGTCGATCACCGTGTCGTCCGGCCCGATCTGGCATTCCCACTGCAGCAGGATGTCGCCCTCGTCCAGCCCGTCGGACGGGTAGAACCAGCGAATAGCCCGACTTGGTGCTGCCCATGATGATCGGCCAGTTGACCGCCGAGGGCCCGCGATGCAGCGGCAAGAGCGACGGGTGGAAACAGATCGAGCCATGCTTCGGCGTGTCGCGCGCGGCTTCGGGCACGAAGACGTTGACGAAGGCCATGACCATCAGATCGGCGTTGAAGCCGGCCAGTTCGTCAAGCGTGGCCTGATCCTCGAAATGCGCGGGCTGCAGAACCGGCAGGCCCTTTTCCAGCGCGAATTCCTTGATCGGATCGACCGGCTTGCCCTCCTGTCGGGCTCGCAATAGACGGCGACGACCTCGTCGGTCCCGGCGTCCAGCAGCTTGGCAAGGACATCCTTGCCGAAGGCCTGCTGGCCCATGACGATCAGGCGCATTCACTTCGACCTCCCCGACCGCGCCCGAGGCGATGATCGCATCCAGTTCAGCGCCCGAATAGCCCAGAACATCGCGACAGGATTTCCTCGGTGTGCTCACCCAGCAGCGGCGAGCGTGTCGACCTTCGACGTCGCTGTCGGACAGCTTGATCGGGCAGCCGACGCTCAGGTATTCGCCGCGCTCGGGATGATCGGCACGCGGACCATCGTGCCGGTGGCATAAAGCCCTTCGTCTTCGGCGATTTCCTTCATCGACAGGATCGGACCGACCGGAATGTCATGCGGGTTGCAGATGTCCATGACCTCGAACTTGGTCTTGGTCATGGTCCACTCCTCGATCCGCTCGAAAATCTGCGTTCAGCTTGTCAAGCCGGTCCGGCGGCTTGGCGTAGCCTTCGGCTCGGTCTTCCATTCCGGCTCGCCGATCACGTCGCAGACCTTTTCCCAGACGGCGGCCTGAATGATGAAATAGGTGTAGGCGTTGGGATCGGTTTCCCAGCCCTTGCACTTCAGGATGCGGCCCGGCTGACCGCCGCCGGAATCGTTGCCCGCACGCGGGGTTGCATCGCCAAACGGAATGCCCTCGCCGTATTGCGAATATTCCTTCAGCGGGCCGTGCGGCCAGCCGCTGCTGGTCGCGCAGCTTGACCCGGGCAAGGTTGAGCACACCGATCCTGCATCGCCGCCGAAACCTTCTGACCGCGGCCCGATTTCTCGCGCTGGAAAAGCGCCGTCACGATGCCGAGGCAAGGTGAAGACCGGTGCCGGAATCGCCAATCTGCGCACCGGTCACCAGCGGCGGGCCGTCGCGGAAACCGGTGGTCGAAGCAGAGCCGCCGGCGCATTGCGCGACGTTCTCGTAGACCTTGCAGTCCTGCGTATTTGCCCGGCCCGAAGCCCTTGATCGAGGCCATGATGATGCGCGGGTTGATCTTCTGGATACGCTCCCAGGAAAAGCCCATCCGGTCCAGCGCGCCGGGTGCGAAGTTTTCGACCAGCACGTCGCATTCCTCGACCAGCCGGGTCAGCACCTCCTTGCCGGTCGTCGTTCTTGGGGTTCAGCTCGATCGAGCGCTTGTTGTGGTTCAGCATGGTGAAATACAGGCTGTCCGCACCCGGCACATCGACCAGCTGCTTGCGCGTCGCGTCGCCGACACCGGGACGTTCGACCTTGATCACATCCGCGCCGAACCAGGCCAGCAACTGCGTGCAGGTCGGGCCCGACTGAACATGGGTGAAATCGAGTATCTTGACGCCTTCGAGAGCTTTCATTGCGTACTTCCTGTCGATTAAGTCTGTTGCATTGGTTGGCGCCGTTTACTTCTTGCCGACCACGCTTTGACGGGTTGAGATTGCCGATGCGGCCGCTTTCGGTTGCCGGCCTGCGGGTCGATCACGGCGTTGATCAGCGTCGGCTTGCCGCAGTCCATCGCCTCATTCACGGCGCGGGCCAGTTCGTCGGGCGTGGTGACGTTGCACGCCGACACCGCCGAAGGCCTGCATCATCATGTCGTAGCGCGCATTCTTGACGAAGACGGTCGTCGCCACATCGGCGCCGCCGGATCGGATTCACGTCGGTGCCGCGATAGATGCCGTTGTTGTTGAAGACGACGATGCAGACCGGCAGGTTGTAGCGGCAGATGGTTTCCACCTCCATGCCGGAGAAGCCGAAGGCGCTGTCGCCCTCGATCGCCAGCACCGGGTTGGCCGGTTTCGACGGCCGCGGCGATGGCGCGTGCCCATGCCGATGCCCATGACGCCCCAGGTGCCGACATCCAGCCGCTTGCGCGGCTTGGACATGTCGATGATCGAGCGGGCGAAATCGAGCGTATTGGCGCCTTCGTTGACCAGGATCGCATCGGGGCGTTCCTTGATGATCGTGCTTCAGCGCGCCCAGCGCGCCGTGATAATCCATCGGCACATTGTTGTTCTGCAGCCGCGGCGCCATCTTGGCGACATTGGCATCGACCTTGTCTTTGATCGTCGCCGGTCCATTCGGCGGGCGGCTTCTGCCAGTCCTCGCCCATGCCGTCGAGCAGGGCCGACACGCACGACCCGATATCGCCGACCAGCGGGGCTGCGATTTCGACGTTGCTGTCCATTTCTTTGGGCTCGATGTCGATCTGGACGAATTTCTTGGGCTCGGCTGCCCCACTGCTTGCCCTTGCCGTGGCTGACAGCAGCCAGTTCAGGCGCGCGCCGATCATCACGACGACATCGGCTTCTTTCAGCACCAGCGAGCGCGCCGCACCCGCCGACTGCGGATGAGTGTCGGGCAGCAGGCCCTTGGCCATGCTCATCGGCAGGTAGGGAATGCCGCTGTTTTCGACGAAGTGCGCGAATCTCGTCGTCGGCCTGCGCATAGGATGCGCCCTTGCCGAGAATGATCAGCGGCTTCTTGGCGCCCTTGATCACATCCAGCGCGCGCGCGACGGCATCGGGCGCGGGCAGTCTGCGCCGGTGCCGGATCGATGACCTTGACCAGCGACTTCGCACCCTCGGCCGCATCCATCACCTGGCCGAACAAGCTTGGCGGGCAGATCGAGATAGACGCCGCCCGGACGCCCCGAGACCGCCGCGCGGATGGCGCGGGCGACACCGATGCCGATATCCTCGGCGTGCAGGATACGGTAGGCGGCCTTGCAGAGCGGCTTGGCGATGGCAAGCTGGTCCATCTCTTCGTAGTCGCCCTGCTGAAGATCGACGATCTCGCGCTCGGACGAGCCCGAGATCAGGATCATCGGCCAGCAGTTCGTTGTGGCATGGGCCAGTGCGGTCAGACCGTTCAGAAAGCCGGGCGCCGACACGGTCAGGCAGATGCCGGGCTTCTTGGTCAGGTAACCGGCAATCGCGGCGGCGTTGCCGGCGTTCTGTTCGTGCCGGAACGAGATCACGCGGATGCCCTCGGCCTGCGCCATGCGGCCAAAATCGGTGATCGGAATGCCGGGCACGCCGTAGATCGTGTTCGACGTCGTTCAGCTTGAGCGCGTCAATGATCAGATGAAACCCATCTGTCAGCGCGCCCGCGACCTGGGCCTCGTCTGCATCTGCGCTTGCGCGGCGTTGCGCTTGGGTCATGTGCGTCCTCGTGATCTTTTAGTTGATTCTGGCCGGCTGCACGTCTTGTGCGAGCCGAGAGTTTCCAGTCTGGTCCAGGTCTTGCTGATGTGATCGTGCAAGCCGCATCGTGTGTTCGCGCACCCGCCGCGCCGCCAGATCGGCGTCGCGCGCCGTCAGCGCGTCGATGATTTCCATGTGATCGACCACCGAGCGGCGCGCGCGGTCGCTTTCGCCCATGGCCCGGCGGCGGACGGCCTGCATGTGGGTGAACAAACCATCTGCGGTTGTGCGCAGCAGCGAACAGCCCGACAGCTCCAGAATCGTCTGGTGAAACTTGATGTTCGCGTCGGAGTATTCTTCGATATCGGCGCGCGCGGCATCGCTGCTGTGCTTCATCGCGAATTTGCGCAGCGCCTTGAGTCTGGGCGTCGGTTGCATTTTCGGTTGCCAGCCGGGCGGCCATGCTTTCCAGCGCCGCCCAGGTCACGACCATTTCAAGAATTTCTTCGCGTGACTTGCGGCGCACGAAGACGCCCTTGCGCGGCACGATCTGGACCAGATCCTCCTGCGCCAGCCGGGCCAGCGCTTCGCGGATCGGCGTGCGCGAAATGCCCAAGGCTCTCGGCCATCTTGCGCTCGTCCAGCCGCAGGTCGGCATCGGGGCCGTAGATGTCCATGTCCAGAATGGCGGCGCGCAGCACCGTGAAGGTGTGATCCTTCAGGGTGAAGCTGTCAGCTATCGGGCTAAGCTTGTCGCCAATCGACACTAGATCATCCCCCCCGGCAGCGCCTTCGCGCCTTGATCATCGACTCGGTCTGTCAGTGCCGTATGTGGTATACCATACACCCGACACTCGGCATCCGTCAAACAATATTTTTCTGTTGTTTTCATTGAGAAAAATGTTGACATGCGATCGCTGTGGTATACCACATACCGAATGAAAGTTTCTGCTTTCAGGGGGCAGCGAATTTGCTGATCAGGGCGCAAGATTCGGCACTCATCGTCATCGACATGCAGGAACGTCTGGTTCCTGCGATGCAGGCCCCTGCCCGCACGATCAAGAACACGCGCCTGTTGCTTGCAGGCGGCGGAAAAAACCGGTGTTCCGGCGCTTTTGACCGAACAATATCCACAGGGGCTTGGGCATACGGTTCCCGAGATAAGGAAAGCCGCGGGCGACAGCCGAATTCTACCCAAGATGCATTTTTCATGCATGGAGGATGCAGGATTTCGCGCGCGCCTTCAAATCCCTCGACCGCCGGCAGGCCATCCTGGCGGGAATGGAGGCGCATATCTGTGTCGTGCAGACCGCGGCAAGCCTTGTCGAAGACGGCTATGAGGTGTTCGTCGTGTCTGACGCCACCGCGTCACGGACGGCCGAAAGCGAAACCGCCTGTCTTGCGCGGCTAAGTGCTGCCGGCGTCAGCATCGTCACCACCGAGATGGTGGTATTCGAGTGGCTGGGCCAGGCCGGTACGAACGCGTTCAAGGAAATGTTGCCGCTTATCAAGTAGGCCACAACTTAAGGGAGAGTGTGATGAACATCCACGAACATCAGGCCAAAGAGGTCCTGAAGGGCTTTGGCGCACCGGTTGCGAAGGGCGTCGCGATCACCAGCCTCGATCAGGCAGAGGCCGCTGTCGGCGCGCTGCCCGGTCCGGTCTGGGTGGTGAAAAGCCAGATCCACGCCGGCGGACGCGGCAAGGGCAAGTTCAAGGAACTGGCCGCCGATGCCAAGGGCGGCGTGCGGGTCTCCTTCTCGGCCGAGGATGCGCTGGCCAATGCCAAGGAGATGTTCGGCAAGACCCTGGTGACCAAGCAGACCGGCCCGGCCGGCAAGCAGGTCAACCGCCTGTATATCGAAGACGGCGCCGATATCGACCGCGAACTCTACCTGTCGATCCTGGTCGACCGCGAGACCGGCAAGGTGTCCTTCGTCGCCTCGACCGAAGGCGGCATGGATATCGAGGCCGTGGCCGAAGACACGCCCGAGAAGATCCACACCATCGCCATTACCGCCTCCAAGGGCGTCACCGATGCCGATGCGGAAAAGCTTGCGGATGCCTATCGAACTGACCGGCGCCGCGCGCGAACAGGGCAAGACGCTGTTCAAGGCGCTCTACAAGGCGTTCACCAGCAAGGACATGAGCCTGCTGGAGATCAACCCGCTGATCGTCACCAAATCGAACGACATTCAGGTGCTGGACGCCAAGGTGTCCTTCGACGGCAACGCGCTGTTCCGCCATCCCGACATCATGGAACTGCGCGACGAAACCGAAGAGGACGCCAAGGAAATCGAAGCGTCGAAATACGACCTCGCCTATATCGCTCTGGACGGCGAGATCGGCTGCATGGTCAACGGCGCAGGTCTGGCCATGGCGACGATGGACATCATCAAGCTCTACGGCGCAGAGCCTGCGAACTTTCTGGACGTCGGCGGCGGTGCGACCACCGAAAAGGTGACGGCGGCCTTCAAGATCATCACCTCCGATCCCAACGTCAAAGGCATTCTGGTCAACATCTTCGGCGGCATCATGCGCTGCGACGTGATCGCCGAAGGCGTCGTGCAGGCGGTCAAGGAAGTCGGCCTGAAGGTGCCGCTGGTGGTGCGCCTCGAAGGCACCAAGGTCGACGAAGGCAAGAAGATCATCAACGACAGCGGCCTGAACGTCATCGCCGCCGACGATCTGGACGATGCCGCCCAGAAAATCGTCAAAGCCGTGAAAGGATAAGCCCATGTCCATTCTGATCAACAAAGACACCAAGATCATCGTCCAGGGCCTGACCGGCAAGACCGGCACCTTCCACACCGAACAGGCGCTGGCCTATCACGGCACCAAGATGGTCGCCGGCACCCACCCCAAGAAGGGCGGCACCAACTGGACCGGCGCGAACGGCGAGAGCCTGCCGATCTTCGCCAGCGTCGCCGAGGCCAAGGCCGCCACCGGCGCCACCGCCAGCGTGATCTACGTGCCGCCCGCAGGTGCTGCCGCCGCGATCGACGAAGCCATCGACGCCGGGATCGACCTGATCATCTGCATCACCGAAGGCGTGCCGGTTCTCGACATGGTGCGCGTGAAGGAAAAGCTCGACGCGCTCGAACAGCCGTCTGATCGGCCCCAACTGCCCCGGCCTGCTGACGCCCGATGAATGCAAGATCGGCATCATGCCGGGCTCGATCTTCCGGAAAGGGTCGGTCGGCGTGCTGTCGCGTTCCGGCACGCTGACCTATGAGGCGGTCTTTCAGACCACGAAGGCGGGCCTTGGCCAGACCACGGCGGTCGGCATCGGCGGCGATCCGGTCAAGGGCACCGAGTTCATCGACGTGCTGGAGCTGTTCCTGGCCGATCCCGAAACCAAATCGATCATCATGATCGGCGAGATCGGCGGTTCGGCCGAAGAAGATGCGGCGCAGTTCCTGATCGACGAGGCCAAACGGGCCGCAAGAAGCCGACGGTCGGCTTCATCGCCGGTCGCACCGCACCTCCGGGCCGCACGATGGGCCATGCCGGCGCGGTAATCTCCGGCGGCAAAGGCGGCGCCGAGGACAAGATCGAGGCCATGCAAACCGCCGGCATCCGCGTCTCGCCCTCGCCGGCAAAGCTCGGTGAAACGCTGGTGGATTTGCTGGGGTAGACCTGGAAACGAATTCAAGCATTCGCAGGTGTGACGAAAAGCCCTGATGCGCAGACGGCCTTTTTGATGGCAAGCTGCCGTTTCAGGGCTGACTGGTGTATCTGGCAAGCGATGCGTCGGATTGGCAGTTAGCACGTGGTAATGCGGGTGCTAAGACCCGGTGACTGCATGGAAGGAATACAGCGATGTCCTACAAAATTCTGATTCTCGGCGCCTCTTACGGCTCGCTTCTTGGAACCAAACTGGCTGCGGCGGGGCATGATGTGACTCTGGTCTGTCGCGCACCGAAACGGCTGCCCTGATCAATTCCAAAGGCACCGAAGTGCGCATCAAACTGCGCGATGAAGATGCGCATCGCAGCTTCCTTTCGCGGTCGATCTGAAGGGCAAGATCGATGCCGTCACGCCCGAGGATGCGCGCCCCGAAGATTACGATCTCGTCTGCCTCGCCATGCAGGAACCGCAGTATTCGCACCCGACGCTGGTCGACCTGCTGTCCCGAATCGCGCAAGGCGAAGGTGCGCCTGCATGTCGATCATGAACATGCCGCCGCTGCCCTATCTTGAAGCGCATCCCGGCGCTCGATTGTTCGGGACTGCGAGGCGCGTTCCTGAATGCGTCGATCTGGGACCAGTTCGATCCCGACACTGATGACGCTGTGCTCGCCCGATCCGCAGGCCTTCCGGCCGCCCGAAGAAGAGCCCAACGTGCTGCATGTCGGCCTGCCGACGAATTTCAAGGTCTCGAAATTCCACGATGCCAAACTGGACGCGATGCTGGAGCAGCTGGAGGCCGACATCGACGCCTACCGCGTCGACGGCAAGGATGTGCCGGTCAAGCTGCGGGTTTTCGACTCGCTCTTCGTGCCCGTTCGCCAAATGGGCCATGCTGGCCACCGGCAATTATCGCTGCATCACGCCCGGACGGGCCGCGATCGATCAAGGACGCCGTTCACAGCGATCTTGCAAAATCGAAAGAGATCTATGATTTCGTGAACGGTTTGGTCGAGCGGCTGGGCGCGGATCCCGCCGACATGGTTCCGTTTGCGAAATACGCGGCTGCGGCACAGAACCTTCTGAATCCCTCTTCGGCAGCGAGAGCGGTATATTCCGGTGCTACCAACATCGAACGCGTCGACAAGCTTGTCGCTTTGATCGCAGAGTTGCAGGGCATGTCTCACCCTGTGATCCGTGAGACCGTTCAGATTGTCGATGCCAAGCTTGCCGCAAACGCAAAGGTCATGGCTTAGGCCCAACTCTGGCCAATATCAGCGCCCGGATTTCGGTGGTGTCGGCAGAGCTGAATCCCGAGGCTGCCAAAAGGCCACCTTGCTGCGTCAGGCGGCAGCAACGTCTGCGGCCTGGGTGATCTCGGCAAGCGCTTGCAGCACCAGTTCGGGCCCTGCCCCGGTGCCGTGCACGCCTTCCGAAAGCGTGCGGCGCCACTGGCGCGCGCCGGGGCGGCCGTTGAAAAGACCCATCATGTGGCGCGTGATCTCGTGCAGTCGACCGCCCTCGGCCAGATGCCGCGCGATGTAGGGGATCATGGAGTGCACGATCTCTTCGGCCGATTTGCGGCCGGGCACCCCGAATATCTCTTCATCGACGCCCAGCAGAATGGCGGCCGGATCGTGATAGGCAGCGCGGCCAATCATCACGCCGTCCATACCGCGGGCGAGATGCGCTTTCGCTTCGGCCAGGCTGGCGATGCCGCCATTGATCGAAAGGTGCAGATCGGGGAAGCGGTCTTTCATCCGGTAGACCAGTTCGTAATCGAGCGGCGGCACATCGCGGTTCTGTTTCGGCGAAAGCCCCTGCAACCAGGCCTTGCGGGCATGGATGGCAAAGCGGATGACCCCGGCGGCGCTGACGCGTTCGATGAAATCAGGTAGCACGGTTTCGGGATCCTGATCATCCACACCGATGCGGCATTTGACCGTCACCTCAACCGGACTGGCCGCGATCATCGCAGTGGCGCAGTCGGCAACCAGCGCGGGGTTCTCCATCAGAACCGCGCCGAAACAGCCCGATTGCACGCGGTCGGACGGGCAGCCGATGTTGAGGTTGACCTCGTCATAGCCTTCCGCCGCCGCCATCGCCGTGGCTTCGGCCAGTTCGACAGGGTCCGAGCCGCCAAGCTGCACCGCCACGGGATGCTCGGCGGGATCGAAGCGCAACAGATGCCGCGCGCGCCCGCGAACCAGCGCCGGTGCGGTCACCATCTCGGTATAAAGCAATGCCCGCCTCGTCATCTGCCGGTGCAAGTAACGGCAGTGCCGGTCCGTCCA